>NZ_BSEJ01000069.1 GCF_027921765.1 Microbacterium barkeri | reverse complement strand
AACTTTTGTCGCAGTAATCGCTATGGCCGCCTCTTTCGCTTCCTTCGCTGCTGAAACCGTGACCGCAACCGCCTCCACAATGGACGGCGCGGAAGCGAAAATCGCCGCACAGGCGCAGGCTGCCGGCGCTTCGTCTTACAAAATCACCGAAGCGTTTACCGGCAACCGCGTGCATATGACTGCCGAACTGAACAAATAAGCGTATAGCAACTGTCGAAAGAGCGCCTCAGGGCGCTTTTTTTGTTTTTGTTTTCCGCTTCCCGTCTCTGCGAAATTTGCCAATATTTTCCTCTGCTACGAAAAAAATGTGGCACTAATCACGTTTCCGTTCTTTTCTTAAATCCTCCTTTTTATGGCAAAGGAAAGGTCAGCACGCCTGAATATCTCGATTTTTTAACGCCATGAAATTTAAAGAAATAAAAAACAGAAAGCGATGGAGATCACTCTCTTTAAATGGGATGTGTATCACAAAAATAGGTGTTTCGCCGTACCTGTCAACT
>NZ_BSEJ01000068.1 GCF_027921765.1 Microbacterium barkeri | reverse complement strand
ATCGATGGAAGATAGTCGCTACAGCGGCATCTGACCCGGAGACAACCTATCCACAGCGATTCAATTAGTGAGCTACGTAAAGTCCGTGAACTTTACCATTATTGTAGTCAAAGGAATGCTCAATAATCTTGTAGAACTCATCATCATTGAGCTCAAACTTCCTGAAAATTGAGTACGATACAAGATCCGCAAGCTGAATCAACCTTGACGCCTTGGAATCCAAAAACAAAGGCACTTCAGAGAAGTTACGAAGTTTTCCATATCCATATCCAGTATCTTTAAACGTACGAGCAAGAGACTGAATACTTTTCTCTGTTGACGATTTATCAAAAATGGCCACCCCTCGAGATGTTGCTCCTTGGTAATGTAATCGGCTCAAATACATGTCGAAACGAGACGATATCTGATAAAAAGATTCTGTTATTACGTCCTTTCCACCTAAGGATCCCTTGGGTACAACACACGCAAATATACGGATATCCCGATGCTTTTGAGTCAGGAG
>NZ_BSEJ01000067.1 GCF_027921765.1 Microbacterium barkeri | reverse complement strand
AGGCAGTTCTTTAAGATCTGCGCTGGCGGTATGGCGAGAAACACGGCAGTAGCGCTGGGCTTTGCCCCGGCAACTGCGCTCGAGGAGACACGGCAGTACAAATTGCTGCGCACGCGCGAAACCCGTAACACCTGCACATACTGTTCTGTCGGCTGTGGGCTGTTGATGTATAGCCTCGGCGACGGCGCGAAAAACGCCAAAGCATCCATTTTCCATATCGAAGGCGATCCGGATCATCCGGTCAAGCGTGGTGCGCTCTGTCCGAAAGGGGCTGGTCTGGTGGACTTTATCCATTCTGAAAGCCGCCTGAAATTCCCGGAATATCGCGCGCCAGGCTCCGATAAATGGCAGCAAATCAGTTGGGACGAAGCGTTCGATCGCATCGCCAAGCTGATGAAAGAGGACCGCGACGCCAACTTTATCGCGCAAAACGACGCCGGCACCACCGTCAACCGCTGGTTGACTACCGGGATGCTGTGCGCCTCCGCCTCCAGTAACGAAAC
>NZ_BSEJ01000066.1 GCF_027921765.1 Microbacterium barkeri | reverse complement strand
GGATCATGACGGTGGGGGCGGCGCCGCCGAGGGTGGGGGTCTCGGCGGCGCGTGAGGCGGCCTGGATCATCGCGAAGAACGCGTCGTGGCGTTTCTGCGCCGGCGAGCGGGTGTCCGGCATGACCGGACCGAACTCCGCGCCATCCGCTCCGATGCCGTCGTCGAGTCCGGGTCCGTCCGCGGCATTCCCTCCCGCGTCAACGTCTCCGCCCCCGCTGTCCGGCCCGCCGCCCGCGCCGCGGGTTTTGGTGAAGGTGACGTTGCGGGCGGGGTTGGTGTGGGCGGAGAGGAGGTTCTGCAGGAGGGCGCCGGCTTCGGGGACGAGGGTGCCGTTGACCCGGAAGGCTCCGCTGGGCAGGGGTGTGAGGTTCAGGGTGCGGTCGCGTTCGGGCCGGTCGGGGTCGGGCTCGGTGCCGTCGGCGGTGAGCACGTCGATCCACGCCTGCGCGTGCACGTTCACCACCGACAGCGGCGGGACCGGCGCGAGCTCCTCCAGCGGATCCCGCCCCGC
>NZ_BSEJ01000065.1 GCF_027921765.1 Microbacterium barkeri | reverse complement strand
CGCGGAGTGCTGGGCGATATTCTGCGTCACCAGCCCAAGGTGGATCAGCTGGC
Organism: Microbacterium barkeri; assembly: GCF_027921765.1. Lineage (GTDB taxonomy): Bacteria > Actinomycetota > Actinomycetes > Actinomycetales > Microbacteriaceae > Microbacterium > Microbacterium barkeri. The sequence goes on along the minus strand of NZ_BSEJ01000065.1, from coordinate 462 downwards.
GGATCACGCTCACCCAGTGCTCGTGACTTTGCTCCCGGCCCATACCGTAAACCGGCAGCTTATCGTGGCCCATCTCTCGGATGCGCTGGTTGTTGGCCCCGCGCAGGACCTCCACCACGTAACCCATCCCGAAACGTTGATTGACCCGGTAAATCGTTGAAAGCGCCTTGCGCGCATCCATTAAGCCATCGTACTGCTTTGGCGGGTCAAGACAGATATCGCAGTTGCCGCACGGCTCCTGACGCCCTTCGCCAAAATAGTTCAGCAGCACCAGACGGCGACAGGTCTGCGCTTCGGCAAACGCCCCCATCGCATTCAGCTTATGCCGTTCGATATCCTGTAGCGGCCCGGCGGGTTTTTCTCCCAGACAGCGGCGCAGCCACGCCATATCCGCCGGATCGTAAAACAGCATCTCTTCCGCCGGCAGGCCATCACGCCCGGCGCGGCCGGTCTCCTGATAGT
>NZ_BSEJ01000064.1 GCF_027921765.1 Microbacterium barkeri | reverse complement strand
AAGAGGCCGTTGCCCGGGTGTATCAGCAGTTGGCAGGCTGGAAGGGCAAGGGCGGCTTTACTCAGCTGGAGGCCGCGGACGACTAGCCCTGCGGCGAACCGGGCTCTCCGCCGGCGCACGACTGGCCGGAAGGGAGCCCCGTTCCCGGCGCTGCCAGCTCAAGATTCTCTATCACTAATTTACCGGGCGACACCGAGACTCTGACCTGCGTGCCGACCGGAAACCCCGCCTGCTCCAGCCAGTCGCCGTTTAAGCTTAATGCCGCGTGGCGGGTGTAGCGCCGCGTCTCCCGCGTTTTGCGGTCCTCATGGCGTTTTCTGACATATCCCACGGTTAACTGGCGAATGGCCCTGGCTATCCCTCTGGCTGCGGTAGGGTGCTGTGCGCTCATGATGTGCTCCTTGCTGAAGATACCCCGGTAAAAGTACTGGATAAAATACCAGTTATTGTAAACAGGTGGCAAACCAGAAACTGGAATCAGGCTCGAGAAAAAAGCATGTAATGGATGCAACAGATA
>NZ_BSEJ01000063.1 GCF_027921765.1 Microbacterium barkeri | reverse complement strand
TCGGCTTAGCTTTAAATCTTCAAATGGTGTAATAGCATGGCCACCTTCAGTAGTTATTGCTCTTGCAGGTATCTTGCACCATCCACTACGCTCTTTATTGCTTATCAGTTTATAGGTGTTGTTTCGACCAATCCGCGTAACATCAATCATATCCAGCTTAACTAAAATAGCTGTACCTTCTCTTATCAGCTGCCGACTAATCCCTGTCATTTCTGATAGCCGGGTATAGGTTATTTTCACTTCCTGAATGCCAACTTCTTCAGCGCATTTCATGGTAATTGCTATGTAAATCATAAGAGCGGCAACCTTTGCTGATGGTTTGCCGATCTCATCGTTACGCCAATTAAATTTCCGAATAAGTCCGTTATGAACCCACCAAGAGAACATCGGAGCCCAATTAGGGATCATCTCACTTCCTCCAGCCAATAATGCAAATAGCAACGAAGCCTGCCAAAACAGCTAATGACAACAGGAACGGAACGAACCCACTGATGACAGGGGCTATTGAGGTAATAAATGAACTGATAAC
>NZ_BSEJ01000062.1 GCF_027921765.1 Microbacterium barkeri | reverse complement strand
ACTCGCTGACCGGTAAAAACGTGGCGGATAACTGGCGCGTGCGCTGGATGACCGGGTACTACTACAAGGTCATCAACGAGAATAATCGTCGCGTCACCGTCGGCCTCAACAATATGATCTGGCACTACGACAAAGATCTCAGCGGCTACACCCTCGGCCAGGGCGGCTATTACAGCCCACAGGAGTATCTCTCGTTCGCCGTGCCGGTGACCTGGCGTCAGCGCACCGAGAACTGGTCCTGGGAGCTCGGCGGGTCGGTGTCATGGTCCCATTCGCGCACCCAGACGCAAGCCCGCTATCCGCTGCTGAACCTGATCCCGTCCGACTACCGGCAGCGCGCCAGCGAGCTGACGGAGGAGGGAAGCAGCAGCCATGGATTCGGTTACACCGCCAGAGCGCTGGTGGAGCGGCGGGTGACCAGCAACTGGTTCGTCGGCGCCGCGGTCGATATTCAGCAGGCGAAGGATTACACCCCGAGCCATGCGCTGCTTTACGTCCGCTACTCGGCGGCCGGCTGGCAGGGGGATCTGGA
>NZ_BSEJ01000061.1 GCF_027921765.1 Microbacterium barkeri | reverse complement strand
CAACGATAGACTGCCAGGTATTACCATCGCCAAACAGGCGCAGCTCAGGGGTATCGGTGAAAAAACTGAGCGCCGAAAAGACGATAACCAGATAGGAGACGTTGGCGATCACCGCGCACAGCCAGTATCCCCAGGCGGAGCAGAAGCCGATCAGTTCGCCGAATCCTTCGCGAGCGTAGGTGAAGATCCCGCCGTCGAGGTCGGGACGAATACGGGTCAACAGCAGCATGGCGAAAGCGAGAAACAGGATCCCGACGCCGGTGATGGCCCAGCCAATGAGCAGAGCGGAGGGGCTGGCCACGGCAGCCATATTTTGCGGCAAACTGAATACGCCAGCGCCGAGCATTGAGCTAAGGACCAGGGCGGTCAGGGCGCTCAGGCCCAGTTTCTTTTCCATTGCATTCCCGAGGTGAAAATGGCTGTTCCAGAATATTTATTTTGCGAAATCGCATAAAAATGGAGGATTGCGCTAAGGCGCGGGATTTTACGGAGTGTCCGGGGGCCATGCAATGGCGGGGGATGAAAAAAAATGAA
>NZ_BSEJ01000060.1 GCF_027921765.1 Microbacterium barkeri | reverse complement strand
GATACTGCCTGCGCGCTGGGGGTGCAGGTCGAGCGTTCGCGCCTGCTGCTGATGCTGGTGGCGGTGGTGCTCACCGCCGCCTCGACGGCGCTGGCCGGGCCGATCTCATTTATCGCGCTGGTGGCGCCGCATATCGCCCGCCGCCTGAGCGGCACGGCCCGCTGGGGACTGACCCAGTCGGCCCTGTGCGGCGCGCTGCTGCTGGCGCTGGCCGATTACGGCGCCCAACGGCTGTTTATGCCGTGGCAGCTGCCGGTTGGCGTGTTAACCGTCAGCCTCGGCGGTATTTACCTTATTGCATTGTTGATTCAGGAGTCCCGCAAAAAATGAGTGCTGTCCCCTCCCGTTTGCGCGGCGAGCAGTTAACCCTGGCCTACGTGAACAAGACCATCGCCGAGTCGCTGAACGTGACCATCCCTGACGGTCACTTCACCGCCATTATCGGCCCCAACGGCTGCGGCAAGTCGACGCTATTGCGCACCCTCAGTCGCCTGATGACGCCCGCCAGCGGCCACGTCTGGCTCGACGGCGCGCAGATCCAGCAGT
>NZ_BSEJ01000059.1 GCF_027921765.1 Microbacterium barkeri | reverse complement strand
GGCTTAAGACCCATAATCGTTATCCTTTCAATAGTTAAGAGGAAAGCCCTCAAGCTAGATATATTGACCGCGTTACGGATTATCAAGAGGGGCTAACAAGATTATTTTTTGTTCTTTTACGTTGATTGTGGTACTGTTGATATACATGTATAGCAAATGGTGTTCGGGAGGTTTATATGCTTGCTATCCGGTTATCTGATGAGATTGAGTCCCGTCTGGACTCGCTGGCGAAGCAAACCGGCAGAACAAAGACGTTTTATGCGCGGGAAGCAATACTGGCGCATCTGGAAGACCTGGAGGATTATTATCTTTCAGCAGAAACTGCTGCACGCGTTCGCCGTGGTGATGAAGCAGTGCATTCGTCTGAAGACGTGAGGAAGTCACTTGGTCTGGACGATTAACTATTCCGATCGGGCGCTCAAATCGTTACGCAAGATGGACAAACAGAACGCACGACGGATTGTGGATTTTATGAGTTTACGCATTGCAGTTGCTGCCGATCCTCGCCAGTCAGGGAAGCCGCTCAAAGGTGAGCTGGGCGAGTTCTGGCGCTATC
>NZ_BSEJ01000058.1 GCF_027921765.1 Microbacterium barkeri | reverse complement strand
ATTACGGTCATAGGTTTTCATGGTCTCCTCCTCAATAAACCTGGGTGAAAGCAATGATTAAGCGCGCAAATTAATACCGCTTTCTGCCTAAAAAAGTTTTGAGGATAATCAAATTTATTTTAATAACCACCTGAGCATAAAGGCAAGAAGACCTTCTGTTCGCTTCCATCGCATCGCCTGCGCGGCGAGGGGATGAAGCGTGATACTGGCCGTCATATGTCAGCCAGGTTACTGTTTTATGACCAGATTATTAACCTTGCCAGCCCGCGGAAAATAGCGAAAGATGGCACTATTCGGGCATCAACGGTGCCAGTGCCTGTCCTGAGGGAGCCATGAATCAAGACGTCACCGCGAAGATGTTAAAGCCCGATTTTGATAGTGAAGTTTCCGGCCTGGTGCATGGCTATTTGTTTCATGAACAGCGCCCCCCGCAGCCGATCGCCTCTGGCGAGGTCTGCGCCCGCTATCAGGCGCTCGCCGATGACAAGGCGTTTATCTGGTTACACCTGAATCTGAATCATGCCACCGCCGAAAAATGGTTAACCAGCCACTTTCCGGTGG
>NZ_BSEJ01000057.1 GCF_027921765.1 Microbacterium barkeri | reverse complement strand
GGCTCACGCCTGACCACCCACAAAAATCCACGGTGCTGGACGCACCTGACGAAGCAGCAAAGCTGCTCCTGATTTTGCGGGTGGTCAGCCGCTCGCTATGGCGAACTCTGACGGGGGCCGGAACACCGGAAAAGACCGCACTGGGGTGCCGCCTTTTCCTCTCACACGCTGGGGCGTGCTCGTTGTTCCTCCGGGGCTGCGCCTTTTCCGCATGGGGCGGAAAGAGGCTGGCCTCCGCGGTGAAAGCTGAACGCAATCACCACGGACGTGACCGCCGCCGCCATGCCTTGGGGCATGTCCGCGGCTTGTGCAGCGGGGGCTGCGCATCACGCCGGTACCCCCGTCGACTGAAGGAGAGAGATTGCATGTTTAATACGGATTCGCTTGCCTGGCAGTGGCATATCCCGGAGCTGGCCCGGCAGATTTACCCGTGGGTCAGCTGGCTGTACCGGGAGTATTACAGTCTGGCCGGTTTTTTTCTGGTTATCGGCCTGTTTTTCGGTCTGGCTGAACTCTGGGCCGGCCGAATGCGTTTTGTGGGGCTGAGCCATAAGGCGCGGCGGGAGTATG
>NZ_BSEJ01000056.1 GCF_027921765.1 Microbacterium barkeri | reverse complement strand
ACAAACAACTGTCGCAGGATAACGAAAAGGCGCAGCTGCTACAGTCGCGGCAGTGGGGCGTGGAAGAGGTCTGCCGGCTCTATAAAATCCCGCCACATATGGTGCAGATGCTGGCGAAAGCGACCAACAACAATATCGAGCACCAGGGCCTGCAGTTCGTGATGTATACGCTGCTGGCCTGGCTGAAACGCCATGAGGGTGCGCTGCAGCGCGATCTGCTTCTGCCCAGCGAACGCCGCGATTTGTACATCGAGTTCAACGTTTCCGGGCTGCTGCGAGGCGACCAGAAGTCACGCTATGAATCGTATGCGCTGGGCCGCCAGTGGGGATGGCTATCCACTAACGATATCCGGCGTATGGAGAATCTGCCGCCAATTGCTGGCGGGGACAAATACCTGACACCGCTCAATATGGTCGACAGCGCGAAGATCCTTCCTGGCGATAAGTCGCCGACAGCGAAACAGCTGGCCGAAATCGAAACCCTTCTGGCCAGAGCCTGATTATTTCCCGCCGCGCGGGATGACCTGGAAGACAACATGACAACGAAATTAATTAACCTGCCGCACCTGGCAGATATGGTCTTT
>NZ_BSEJ01000055.1 GCF_027921765.1 Microbacterium barkeri | reverse complement strand
AGTTGCCTATTAAACTTAGAAAGACCTACAACCATACTTAGTTTGTTATCTTTAACAGTAAGAGATGCTTCCTGAGTACCATTACATCGGTAGTAAGCGGTGTAACCGTCAGCAAAAGATCGACCGGGGAATATAAATGCTAGGAACGCAATTAACCAATACATAGTTGAGAATCTTGGTATTACACATTTCACTATCCTCTCTTTCATTTTTCGTTCACCATACTTTGTTATCTGATTTTTAATTTTTCTATTTTATAAACCAAGTCTCTACCAAAAAGGCGAAAATTATCCTCAAATAATAATAATTGTTTAAGAACATCCATGAAAGCAGCTGCTTCACCCTCAGTTATGGGAGCTACTCTATATAACATATAACCTGAGTTAAGGGTTTCTTTTATACTTTCTTCAATGCTCATTATAAATATTAGTGGATTATCATTTTTCTTCCCCCATGGGTTTCTAATTAATCCTTCGATGTACTCAGGTCCTTTGCGTCCTATTGCCTGCGCAATATTTTTTATTTCATCTGCGTGAGGGCTTTGTTGTACAGCTTTGTTTATGCCTGCTTGAGTGATTTTCAGAGACTCTACACC
>NZ_BSEJ01000054.1 GCF_027921765.1 Microbacterium barkeri | reverse complement strand
AGGTGTAAAACAGGAAAACCGCACTCACGCGCCTGTTGATTTTGACACTGCCCTGGCTTCCACCATCACCTCTCACGACGCGGGCTATATCGAGAAAGGTCTGGAAAAAATCGTTGGTCTGCAGACCGAAGCGCCGCTGAAACGTGCGATCATCCCGTTCGGTGGTATCAAAATGGTTGAAGGTTCCTGCAAAGCGTATAATCGCGAGCTGGACCCGATGCTGAAAAAAATCTTCACAGAGTACCGTAAAACTCACAACCAGGGCGTTTTCGACGTCTATACCCCGGACATCCTGCGCTGCCGTAAATCCGGCGTGCTGACGGGTCTGCCGGATGCTTACGGTCGTGGTCGTATCATCGGTGACTACCGTCGCGTTGCGCTGTACGGTATCGACTTCCTGATGAAAGACAAATTCGCCCAGTTCAACTCTCTGCAAGCGAAACTGGAAAGCGGCGAAGACCTGGAAGCGACCATCCGTCTGCGTGAAGAAATCGCTGAACAACACCGCGCACTGGGCCAGATCAAAGAGATGGCGGCTAAATATGGCTATGACATCTCCGGTCCGGCGACCACCGCTCAGGAAGCGATTCAGTGGACC
>NZ_BSEJ01000053.1 GCF_027921765.1 Microbacterium barkeri | reverse complement strand
TTTTCCATCAAGATATACTCGCGTCATACAAGCGCTTCCCATAACACCAGAGTCCCGCTTTATAATAACTTCGCCCGTACCTTCTTTTTTAGAGAAAAACGATGAGTCTAATATTTGCTTGGCGGGTATATTTTGTGCCTGTTCATTTGTTACTGGTTTAGTCGCACACCCACTAATTCCCACAATCACTAAAGCTAGTGCAATTTTTTTCATCTCTTTGTCCCTTTTGTTTTTAATTCAAATGCCACAAAAGATTAACACAGAGAATGGTATCGAACGATTTTCATCGTTCGGTCTAACCAGAACGCTCCATACGGCACGCGCTTGCTGAGATGGCCATACAGGTGATGCAGCAGCAGGTTCCCTTCCAGAAGAATCCCGGCGTGGTTCCACTTATCCGCCTGCACCTGCATGATCACCATGTCACCCGGTTGCGGTGGACCATCAAACTCACGGAACCCGCATTCATACCAGCAGTCCTGATAAAAATTGTCCGGATACTCATTTTCCCACCACGGATAATCAACGCGGTAATCGTGCAGCTCGATGCCGTGGGTTTGCCGAAAATAGCTCATCACCAGGCCCCAGCAATCGTAGTGGCCCAGCACGAATGGTC
>NZ_BSEJ01000052.1 GCF_027921765.1 Microbacterium barkeri | reverse complement strand
GGTTTATCCCGCTCACCTGTATTTACCATAACATCCGTTATCAGCACCACCTGAGAGGCCCTCAGGGCGTTTCTGACGGGAAACCGGTAAAACAGGCAACAAACCACCCGAAAACCCGCCAGAAACGCGCAGGCTCTGTTTTTACGGCATGCATGAGTATGCACGCAAGTGCATAGCGCGAAAATTCACGCCATTCAGCCAGGGTAAGTCCTGTTTCCGGCGTTCTTCCCATCCGAAAACGGTGAACGGGGACGCAATTTATTGCGTGGCCGTGAAGCGTTGCCGGCGCAGCCGGAAAACCGGTTTTCAGCACGTTCAGGAATCGGGTTCGTCGACGGCCGGCAATCACGTTATGGCAAGTCGCCGGACGACTCACCACACGATTCACCGGCGACTCTTCACTAGAGTCGTACCCAGAGTCGTCACGTCTAAAAAACAACCAAACGGGGAGTCGGGTCTAGAGTCGGGTCGTTGTTAACTTATTGTTTTTATAGTCCTGAGTCGTTACCGACTCTATGACGACTCGCCGGGGACTCTATGACGAGTCGTCATAGAGTCGGATCTGTATAAATAAAATTAAAAAAACGAAATTTATAGAACGTAAACTACTGATATAAA
>NZ_BSEJ01000051.1 GCF_027921765.1 Microbacterium barkeri | reverse complement strand
AACCGAGCGGTCGCGTGACGGGGAAAAGGAAAGGCCGCTTAGCGGCCGTTTTTCCATAGGCTCCGCCCCCCTGACAAGCATCACAGAAGCTGACGCTCAAATCAGTGGTGGCGAAACCCGACAGGACTATAAAGATATCAGGCGTTTCCCCCTGATGGCTCCCTCGTGCGCTCTCCTGTTCCTGCCATTCGGTTTACCGGTGTCATTCCGCTGTTATGGCCGCGTTTATCTCATTCCACGCCTGACACTCAGTTCCGGGTAGGCAGTTCGCTCCAAGCTGGACTGTATGCACGAACCCCCCGTTCAGTCCGACTGCTGCGTCTTTTCCGGTAACTATCAACTTGAGTCCAACCCGGAAAGACACGACGAAGCGCCACTGGCAGCAGCCACTGGTAACTGATTTAGAGGAGTTAGTCTTGAAGTTATGTGCCAGTTAAGGCTAAACTGAAAGAACGATTTTGGTTACTGCGCTCCTCTAACTAGCCAGTTACCTTGGTTCATAGAGCCGCAAACTCTTAGAACCTAAGAAAAACCGCCCCGCAAAGGCGGTTTTTCTTTTTCAAGAAGAGTACTAGGTCACACTTGATGACGTCAAGACGGTTTTCGCTAAAGAGGAACAACCACGCCACCTTCATTTCTTT
>NZ_BSEJ01000050.1 GCF_027921765.1 Microbacterium barkeri | reverse complement strand
CACGGCAGCCAACAGCAACAGCGTCAGCCTGACGGCAGCGGTGAACGCCGGGAATGCTGCCGGGGATGATTACATTCCAAACCCTTCATTTGATCCGGCGTATGACCGTATGGGTTATGACGTGGTGGAGACCACCGCCGATGGTGTGCCGGCTGACTGCCCGTTCAGGTATGCCGTCCGGCTGGCCGGGCGAGACCATGTGCCAAAAATCAACAACATCGCCGTGACACCGGGCGACGTTTTCGAAATGTCTGCTCTGGTAGCGTGTGGTACAGGCAGCGCCGACTTTAATTTCTATATCGGTCGGGCCACCACCGCCACCGGCGGTATCGGGGCGAGAGCGTCCGGGGGCAACACTAAGACCACCTCCGCGTGGAAACGAACCACCTGGCGCTTTACTGTGCCGGCTGACACGAACTTCCTGCGACCGTTCCTGCAGGTTAATCAGTCCAGCCCGTTCGGCACCGTCTGGTACGCTGCCGACTGGCATATGCGCAACGTGACGGCGGCGAACAGTGCGCAGAAAACCGCAGATGCGACCGCAAAAGCGGTGGATTCACTGACCACCACGGTTAGCCAGCAGGGCGATACGCTCAGCAGCATCGGCACGCGGACCACCTCGCTGGAGAACAGCCTCCGGTCGACAAA
>NZ_BSEJ01000049.1 GCF_027921765.1 Microbacterium barkeri | reverse complement strand
CTCATCGCGTCGGGCGATCTGCGCGAGTCCGCGAACGTCGCAGGATGGCCCACGCAGGTCGCGCTCGAGTCCGCGGTGACGCGCGTGCTGAACGACCTGGGGTGGCAGGTGATCCGCGCCAACGACGTCGATCCCGCGACGGGTCACGGGTTCATCTCGAGCCAGCGGATGGGCCTCGAGGTGTTCAAGGCGATCCCGGTCGACGCGCCGCTCATCGTCGCGGAGGCGGTGTGGCAGTACTCGCACCACGTCCTGGCCGGTCTCCGCACGCATCGCGGGCCGGTCCTGACGGTCGCGAACTTCGCGGGCGACTGGCCGGGCCTCGTCGGGCTCCTGGGCCTCAACGCGGGCCTGACGAAGATGGGCAAGGACTACGCCACGATCTGGTCGGCCGACTTCCAGGACGAGTGGTTTCGGAGCGGGATCCGCGAGTGGATCGAGACCGGTCGCATCACGCACGACGCCTCGCACGTCCGCGCGCTCCCGGCGCTTCCCGACACCCCCGAGGTCGAGCTCGGTCGCGCGCTGGGCGATCAGCTGCTCGCGGACAAGGCGATCATCGGCGTGTTCGACGAGGGCTGCATGGGCATGTACAACGCCATCTTCGACGACGAGCTGCTGAACCCGACCGGCATCTACAAGGAGCGTCTGTCGCAGTCCGC
>NZ_BSEJ01000048.1 GCF_027921765.1 Microbacterium barkeri | reverse complement strand
CGCTGACTATGCTGACCAAAAACAGCTTCCTCGACGAGATCCGCAAACAGTATGTGGTCACCGCCCGCGCCAAAGGCGTTGGTGAGAAACAGATCCTCTGGGGACACGTGTTCCGTAACGCCATGCTGCTGGTGATCGCCGGCTTCCCGGCCACCTTTATCAGTATGTTCTTTACCGGCTCGTTGCTGATCGAAGTGATGTTCTCGCTAAACGGCCTGGGTCTGCTGTGCTATGAAGCGACGGTCTCCCGCGACTATCCGGTGATGTTTGGCACGCTCTATATTTTCACTCTGATTGGCCTGCTGCTGAATATCGTCAGCGATATCAGCTATACGCTGGTCGACCCGCGCATTGATTTTGAGGGCCGCTAATGTCTTTCTTCAGTCCCGTTAATCAGGCCCGCTGGGCGCGCTTTCGCCACAACCGTCGCGGCTACTGGTCGCTGTGGCTGTTTTTAATTCTCTTCCTATGCAGCCTGGGCGCCGAGCTGCTGGCCAACGACCGCCCGCTGCTGGTGCAGTACCGGGGCCAGCTGTACGTCCCGGTGTTAAAAAACTACACTGAGCAAACCTTCGGCGGCGCGTTCGCCACCGCCGCCGACTATCAGGATCCCTGGCTGCAGCACCAGCTGGCGACTCACGGCTGGGCGCTATGGCCGCCAGTGCGCTTC
>NZ_BSEJ01000047.1 GCF_027921765.1 Microbacterium barkeri | reverse complement strand
ACGGTTCGCCATTAACCAGAACCACCCGCACGGGGTGGTTTTCCTGAAACGAGAAAACAGAGAGTGCGTTCATTTGGCCTCCCTCGCAGTCAGCTCCGCGGACAGAGAGGAGGAGCAGTTACGGGCGTCTTGCACCAGCTCACGGGCAACCTGGAGTAATTCCGCCGCCTCCTGCATATACAGTGAAGCTTCATAGCTGGAGATCGTACGGTGGGCCGAGGAAACCAGCGCTTCTATCTGCGCCAGGCGCTCCTCAATCGACTCAAGCAGGCCCTGGGTGTTTAGCTGCACCTGATTCATGCGGCCACCCCGCTAACCCGGATACGGGCTGACAGAACGAGAACAAAACGGCTGGCGAACTGGCGACGGGCTTCTCGTAGGGATGAGGCGATGGTGGACAGATGATGAATATGGGATTTTTTATCGGTACGGCAGATCGCCGCGAACTTGAATTTGAACATGGTGCGCACTCCAGTTTGGTTATGGGTGCTACCACCAGAGTTGCGAATCTCTTGAGAGGTGGTAGCCCAGACGGGGTTCGCAATACCGGCCCAAACGAAACCGGCCAGCCAAAAGGCTGCCCCGCCTGAGCCACCATAATTCGGGTATGCGCAGGCATATGCACAAAAAAACACGCTGGCGCGTGTTGTGCGTCGTTTGGATATTCGGGATTGCGAGGCCCGGCT
>NZ_BSEJ01000046.1 GCF_027921765.1 Microbacterium barkeri | reverse complement strand
ATCCTGCACCGCTGTCGCATCAGCCTTTTTGGCCACTGCGGCATTGGTGGTTGCCAGCCCGTTTTCCAGCTGGGTTGTCCGGTTGCCGGTCGAGGTCAGCAGATTACCCTGTTGCGTCACGGTGGTGGTCAGGGAGTCAACCGCCGCCGCCGTGGCATCCGCAGTATCCTGTACCTTTTGCGCCGCTGTCACATTTCGCATATGCCAGTCCGTAACGAACCATACGGTGCCATACGGGCTGTTCTGCGAGATCTGCAGGAACGGGCGGATATAACCCCTGTCCACCATCGCCTGCGTGACCTTGAAGCGCCAGGTGGTTCTCTGCCAGGTCGCGGAGGGTGATTTCCCGCCCCCCGCCATGAGTGGCGCACCGGTGCTCGTATCTGGCCGACCGGCGGTGCCAACATACAGATTAAAATTCGCCGTGCCGGCGCCGCAGGCAACCAGTGCGCTGATCTCAATCACATGGTTAAGCGTGGCCGGGAACGCGGCAAAGTTAGGATGGTGATCCCGGCTGGCAATTCGGGCCGCATAACCATACGGGCAGCCCGGCGGGACCTCCTCAGCCGTTGTGGCTACCACGCTGAACCCCATCTGGTCATACGCCGGGTCAAACGTCGGGTTGGGAATTAAATCCCCGCCTGATGCGTTTCCGGCCCGTACAGCGGATTTCAGCGAGGTAATGTTGGCGTTAGCAG
>NZ_BSEJ01000045.1 GCF_027921765.1 Microbacterium barkeri | reverse complement strand
CCGTTCATGCCGGCAGTGGCCAGCAATGCCTGGACAAACGCACGCTCAATTTTTTGCGGATCGGTTTCGCGTCGTGCGCGAACCTTGTCAAAGCCAATGATGAACTCTTTGGCTGTGCGGTCGCGGCGCAGCATCTGGATCGCATCGCTGGGGACCACTTCGCCGCAGAACATGCCGAAATGGCGGTCGAAATGCTTTTGCTCGATGGAGACGCCGGAGGATATCGACGGGCTATAAATCAGGCCGTCGTACTTCTTCACCATCTTCTTCGGTTTATTGGTGAATTCTTCAACCTCGGGTTCCGGCTTGCTCTTCTGGTTTACGCAGAGGAATTTTTTCTCCGGGTAGCGCTGGCGCAGCGTGGCGGTAACGTCTTCTGCGAAAGTTGAGCTATCGGTCGCCAGCATGATTTTTTCACCGAGTTCCACCGCTTTAATCACCTCGGTCATGATGCGATCTTTCTCGGTGTAAAATACGCGGATAGGTTCGCCCGTTTCGCGGTTGCGAACGTCGACCGGCAATTCGATAACGTGAATTTGCAGCCATGCCGGCAGGCCCATTTCTTCGCGGCGCTTCATCGCCAGTTCTGCCAGGTCGACCAGCAGATCGTTAGCATCTGCGTCTACCATGATGGGGTGCAATTCAGTTCTGGCCAGCGCGTCGATCAGCGTATTGAAAACGGCGACCGGGTTCTCCATTGCGCGGCCAGAAA
>NZ_BSEJ01000044.1 GCF_027921765.1 Microbacterium barkeri | reverse complement strand
AAACGGCGGTTTTTTGCGACATTCCTCGCCGCATTGTTGAAAAAAGAGACGGTTGAAAACTTTTTTTGCATTTCCCCTTGTCACCTCAGAATTACTCCCTATAATGCGCCTCCACTGACACGGAACAACGGCAAACAAGCCGCCGGGTCAGCGGGGTTCCGGTGAGAACCTCGCAGAGAAAAGCAAAAATAAATGCTTGACTCTGCAGCGGGAAAGCGTAATATGCACACCCCGCGCCGCAGCGAAAACGAAGCGGCACTGCTCTTTAACAATTTATCAGACAATCTGTGTGGGCACTCAAAGTGACATGGATTCTTAACGTCCTCGGACGAAAAATGAATACCAAGTCTCAAGAGTGAACACGTAATTCATTACAAAGTTTAATTCTTTGAGCATCAAACTTAAATTGAAGAGTTTGATCATGGCTCAGATTGAACGCTGGCGGCAGGCCTAACACATGCAAGTCGAGCGGTAGCACAGAGAGCTTGCTCTCGGGTGACGAGCGGCGGACGGGTGAGTAATGTCTGGGAAACTGCCTGATGGAGGGGGATAACTACTGGAAACGGTAGCTAATACCGCATAACGTCGCAAGACCAAAGTGGGGGACCTTCGGGCCTCATGCCATCAGATGTGCCCAGATGGGATTAGCTAGTAGGTGGGGTAACGGCTCACCTAGGCGACGATCCCTAGCTGGTCTGAGAGGATGACCAGCCACACTGGAACTGAGACACGGTCCAGACTCCTACGGG
>NZ_BSEJ01000043.1 GCF_027921765.1 Microbacterium barkeri | reverse complement strand
GGATCATGACGGTGGGGGCGGCGCCGCCGAGGGTGGGGGTCTCGGCGGCGCGTGAGGCGGCCTGGATCATCGCGAAGAACGCGTCGTGGCGTTTCTGTCCGGGGGTGCGGGGGTCGTGGATGATCTCGTCTGGTCCCCACGGGTCTGTGTCGTTGCGGGTCTCGGTGTCGATCCCGTCGAAGAACCCGCCATCGCCATCCGTGTCCGCGCCGCCGCTCGCAGCTGCGCCTGCCGCGCAGTCTCCTGCGGCCGCGATGCTCGAGTCGCCGGCACCGGCAGGGCTCGCCGCGTTGCCCGTGCCGTCCGGCCCGTCGCCCGCGTCGTCGTCGTCGTGGCTTGTGGTTTCGGTGAAGGTGACGTTGCGGGCGGGGTTGGTGTGGGCGGAGAGGAGGTTCTGCAGGAGGGCGCCGGCTTCGGGGACGAGGGTGCCGTTGACGCGGAAGGCCCCGTCGGGCAGGGGTGTGAGGGTGAGGGTGCGGTTGCGGATGGGGCGTTCGGGGTCGGGCGGGAGGCCGTCCGCGGTGAGGACGTCCACCCACGCGTCCGCGTGGGCTTTCACGACGTTCCACGGCACGGCCGCGGCCGTGCCGTCCGGGAACGGCGAGGTGGCCTCGGCTGGGGGTGCGGTCTCGTCCAGGTCGGTCGCGATCGCGCCGGTGGCGATCCCGACGAGGTGCCGCTCCATGACCTCGAGCTTGTCGGCCTCGGAGGCGGGCGCGCCGCGGCGGGCGGTGGCGACGGCTTTCACGATCAG
>NZ_BSEJ01000042.1 GCF_027921765.1 Microbacterium barkeri | reverse complement strand
CCCCTCCCCACCCTCACCGACCCGCTCCGAATCCTCGAACCGCACACCCGACCCACCAGCCGCGCCCGCATCCGCGGCGCCCTCACCCGCACCCGCACCGCTGCCGGCGCCCGCGGCGGTGGTGGTTTCGGCGGTGCGGCGTTCCTGCCGGGCCAGGTCCCGCGCGTGCTGGCGCAGGGCCCGGGCGATCGCCTGGATCCGGGTCGCCTCGCCCACGATCTCCAGCGCCTGCGTCCCATCCGGGAGCACCTTCACCCACACACCCCGCCGCGCCATCGCCGACCGATGCCGATCCGAGAACGACCGCGGATCCAGCCTCTCCGCGAGAGCCTCCGCGAACACCCGCGTCTCGAACGGCGTCGCACCCTCCGCGTACCCGACGGCCGCGGCCTCGAACACCTCCCGCAGCCCATCCGGCAGCCGCATCCCGACCTGCCGGATCACGCCCGCGTGCCGACCCGTGATCCGCGCACCCTCCAGCGCCGCGAACGTCTCCGGGAACGACCCCACCAACACCATCGCATCCGAGATCCGGGTCTGCATCCGCCCCTTCGACTCCCCCAGAGCCGCCGCGAACTCCCCCGCCATCGCCCGGAACGGGAAGTCATACCGCGACGAGACCGCCCCCGACCTCGCCAACTGCGCCCGCGCGACCTCCCCCGCCTCAGCCAGCGCCTCAATCTCCAGCGCATCCGCCTCCGCCCGCAAAGCCCGCGCCCGACGCGCCCGCTCCACCGCCGAACGCGTCACCGCGACCTCCGCCGGAGTGGGCTCCCA
>NZ_BSEJ01000041.1 GCF_027921765.1 Microbacterium barkeri | reverse complement strand
GGGCGCTGGAGAATTGAGGGGGGCTGCTCCTAGTACGAGAGGACCGGAGTGGACGCATCACTGGTGTTCGGGTTGTCATGCCAATGGCACTGCCCGGTAGCTAAATGCGGAAGAGATAAGTGCTGAAAGCATCTAAGCACGAAACTTGCCCCGAGATGAGTTCTCCCTGAGACTTTAAGTCTCCTGAAGGAACGTTGAAGACGACGACGTTGATAGGCCGGGTGTGTAAGCGCAGCGATGCGTTGAGCTAACCGGTACTAATGAACCGTGAGGCTTAACCTTACAACGCCGAAGATGTTTTGGCAGATTTGAGAGAATTTTCAGCTCTGATTCAGATTAATCGATACGTTGGTGAAACGTGTTGATAAAACAGAATTTGCCTGGCGGCACTAGCGCGGTGGTCCCACCTGACCCCATGCCGAACTCAGAAGTGAAACGCCGTAGCGCCGATGGTAGTGTGGGGTCTCCCCATGTGAGAGTAGGGAACTGCCAGGCATCAAACAAGTGAAGAGCCCATCCTGCCGGATGGGCTTTTTGCGTTTCTGTCGTCCGGCCAGCGTGCCGGTATGTCTCCCCGGTGGCGCTGCGCTTACCGGGGCCCGCAGGCCTATCACGAATGTAGGCCAGGTCAGGCGCAGTCGCCACCCGGCACAAAAACGGCTCCCTACTCGTAGCCATTGCCCGGCGGCGCTGACGCTTGCGCGGGCCTACGAGATTGCCGGGCCCGCAGTCCCATCCCGCATGTAGGGCGGGTCAGGCACAGCCGCCACCCGGCACAAAAA
>NZ_BSEJ01000040.1 GCF_027921765.1 Microbacterium barkeri | reverse complement strand
TCCCCAATTGACTTACCCTTCGAACAAACCGCCTCCCCAGGCGGTTTTTTCGTTTACAGTGCAAGAGATTACGCGCAGAAAAAAAGGATCTCAAGAAGATCCTTTAAATGATCGTCAGTTCTGTTATCCCCGGAGCTCCATCCATCCCACGGAAAAACACCCGCCACTGATGCCCTCAGCGCACTGCACATCATGTACAAACCACTCCCTCCCTCCTTTTTTATTGCGTTTCTTAATGCGCAATGGTAGCTTTGTGCGCAACAAAAAACGCAATAGCAAGGGGGGGTAATGAGAGAAAGAACAAATATCATGCTAGATATAGGATTAAAGCAATCCTTACAACGGCTTTCGAATAAAACCAAAATGAGTCTAAGTGATCTTATTAACCAGAGATTATCAGGTTCACTTTCAGTTGAAGAACGCATTGGCGAAAAGCCTGAATGGATGAGAAACCTTGATCCCTATCTCGCCAATCACTTTTCAAATATTGAGTTACCGCTCCCTTCACCATTAAAAGAATACCAAGAAAAAATGGATGAGATAGATTCAATTATTAATGACATGATGGTTCTAAAGGAATATTTCAGAGCTAAGTTTTACGACGAAATAAAATAGGCACGCTATACGGAGGCGGAGAATTATGTTTTTTAAACGGTATTTAACGGAGAAGGAAATATACAAGGCAGCACTCCCAATTGTTAGGCTTCAAGGGAGAGTTAACACTTCATTACGTTTTTTATCCAAATACTCAGATGTAAACAAAAATGGATTAATTGCATTGCA
>NZ_BSEJ01000039.1 GCF_027921765.1 Microbacterium barkeri | reverse complement strand
CAAATAAATACCACAAACCCAAGTGAGGGTAACCTTCGTCCTTTATATCAATACATTTATCTGGTTTGTTAACTTGCTCGATCACTTCCGCTGCATCAAATGAGAGATATATGGCAGGTTTGGTTTTCCCTACAGGGATTCTTTTATGTACATCCCTTACCATTCCTTCATAATAATCTTTATTTGAATGATAAATAGACACATAATCCTCTGAAATTTCCTCCCTAAGATAAAAACACTTAATAGTTGTAGCGCCAAACTCATCTTTATGATCTTCCATAACATAACGCCATAAATATGAATTATTTGCTCTGCCCGTAAATGCATTAATACAAGGGATTGATTTGAGGTTATTTAAAGTTGATAACACAGTCATCACCACTCCATCATTTTAAATAATGATTTGATAGCAATGGAGTTATCAAGGCTATCGCCAATATATGCCCTACCTGTAACCTTAACCACTCCAGAAACTTTTCTAACAAAGGAAAAAATAATCTCGTTATTTGTTTTCACTATTAAATTTAGCGTGCCTTTGCTTTTCTTAGTTTGTTTATATATAAGCCCAAAACACTCTGATTTTTTATCAAAGTAAATCTGAGCGTCTTTTTTTGCAGCAAGTTCAGGGGCATACCTAATCAACTGAACAATAGCCTGCAAAGATGGTTCTAGGTCACCAGTGCAGAACTCGTATTCTCTATTATAAACAGAAATGGCACTTCTTATTTTTTTAAAAAACAATAAGAATTCACCTGATAATTCTAATGATTCGTAATGTTTTAAAATTGACTCATAACCGTCACCAGAGCAATCTAATGTTTTAACATCATCATT
>NZ_BSEJ01000038.1 GCF_027921765.1 Microbacterium barkeri | reverse complement strand
CGAAACCGCAACAGCTTGAGTGCATCCAGAGCGCTCATGTCATCGGTTCGTGAGATAGCAACCAGTTTGGTTTTATCTGTCATGGGAAGATCTCATGTTTTTTTACTGATGTCGCGGTAGGGATACCCGTTACCGGATACCCCCCGCACAGATCCCGGCGTGCGCGATTTACGCACCGGGCTCCTGCCTCGGGTGTCTGGCGGTGAACCGCTCCACAGGCCATGGATGAAGAACCCGAACCCTTGGTAGCCATGCGGCTGCCAGTTTGTTTGCTTTCGTCCAGGTCGTATCATCCTTCTGGCTCCTGCGCCTGAGCGCCCGGCGCCAGAGGTTTGTTACGTGTGTCCTGAACTTCTGCATGGTGGGGAAGTTGCCCGGTACCGAGTGATAGTTCAGGTATCCCTGAACCACTCTCCTGAGCCATTTTCCCTGTTCGGGGATTGAGTAATGCCAGCGCCTTCGCAGACCGTCTTTGATGGCTTTCAGAGTTGCCGTCATCCGATCCCGGCGGGTCTTTCGTATCAGCATGAACCTGCCGTTGCGATCTTTCCCGCTGATGTGCGTGAACCCGAGGAAGTTGAACGTTTCTGGTTTGCCTTTTCCCCTGATGGCACGGTTTTCGGCAGCGAAGCGGCCGAACTCCATCAGACGGGTTTTCTCCGGGTGAACCGTGAGTCCGAACTCCCTCAGTCTGCGCTGCATGGCTATACGGAAGCGCCGGGCATCGTATCGTTTGTCGAACCCGATGACGATGTCATCGGCGTATCTGACCATTACCACATTGCCTGTGGCATAGCGACGTCGCCACTGATGCGCCCACAGATCGAAGACGTAGTGGAGGTATATGTTTGGCAGCAGCGGT
>NZ_BSEJ01000037.1 GCF_027921765.1 Microbacterium barkeri | reverse complement strand
TGTATCCGGCGGGGCTGGTCCATTCCAGGACCCCGTCGCCGAGCTGCCTGACCTGCCAGGGCGTGTGGTGCTTGTCCTGGTGGCACCCCTCGCACAGGCAGGCGAGATTGCCCACGTCCGTGACACCGCCCTGGGCGTACGGGATGGTGTGGTCCAGGTCGGCGGTGATCGCGAGGTTGCGGCACCCGGGGGTGCGGCAGCGTTCGTCGCGGGCGAGGAGGTACCGCTTCTGCGCGGCCGTGGGGGTGTACCGGTCGACGGTGAGCAGCGCCCCGGTGTCGGGGTGGCAGAACACCCGCTCCCACCCGGCCGCGTTCCCCGCGAGCTTGCGGGCGGTGTCCGCGTCGATCGGCCCGTACCCGGCCAGGAACCCCGGCTCGTCATCCAGCCCCGCCAGTGTCGTGGCCGCGACGGTGACCTGCACCACCGCCCGCACCCGCGACAGCACCCGGTCCAGATCCCCCGTCAAGCCCCGCACCGACGGCGGCGCCCCACGGGGAGGATCCACGTCCGGAGGCGATCCGTCCGGGGGTGAGGCTCCGGGACCTCGCGCGTGGTCAGCGTCGGCCGTGCCGGGCGGATCGGATTCCGTCCCGTCGTCCTCGGTGCCCGCATCGGGGGCCGCCCAGTCCGTGTCCGCGGTCGCACCCGCGGCATCCGCTTCGGGCGCCGTCGTGCCCGTTCCCGCGTCCGCGGGGTCCGCGCCAGCCGCGCCGGGAGCCGTCGAACCCGCGGAGGGCTCCGTCGACCCCGTCGCGCCCGCGTCCGCATCGCCGACATCCGTCGCGTCCGTGCCGTCTGCGTTCGTGTCTATGCTCCAGGGGGCGGGGTTGTCGTCCGGGTCGCTGCACAGGGCGGACAGGACCTCCACGGCGAGGTCCGA
>NZ_BSEJ01000036.1 GCF_027921765.1 Microbacterium barkeri | reverse complement strand
TGCGGGTGCGGGTGAGGGCGCCGCGGATGCGGGCGCGGCTGGTGGGTCGGGTGTGCGGTTCGAGGATTCGGAGCGGGTCGGTGAGGGTGGGGAGGGGGCGCGGACGGCGACGCAGATCGCGTCGGACCTCGCCGTGGAGGTCCTGTCCGCCCTGTGCGGCGACCCGGACGACACCCCCGCCCCCTGGTCAACCACCGACACGGACACGACGGGGTCGACGGAGCCCGACGCGGGCGCGACGGAGCCCGGCGCGGCGGGCGCGGACGCCACGGACACCACGGACGCCGGAACGGGCACGACGGAGCCTGCGCCGGACGCGGTGACACCGGATGTGGACGACGTGAACGTGGACGCCGCGGATGCGACCGCGGACACGGACTCGGCGGCCCCCGATGCGGGCACCGAGGACGACGACGCGAGGCCCGACGCGGACGACCTCGGCGTGGACGTGGGTTCCCGTGTCTCGGGTGCTGCGGGATCGCCCGACCGGACCGACACGGGAGCTGATCCGCCCGGCACTGGCGACGCTGACCCTTCGAACACGGCGTCCGCACGCGGCGCTCCGCCGCCGGCGCGGGGCTTGGTGGGGGATGTGGATCGGGTGCTGTCGCGGGTGCGGGCGGTGGTGCAGGTCACGGTCGCGGCGACGACGCTGGCGGGGTTGGATGATGAGCCGGGGTTCCTGGCCGGGTACGGGCCGATCGACGCGGACACGGCCCGCAAGCTCGCGGGGAACGCGGCGGGGTGGGAGCGGGTGTTCTGCCATCCCGACACCGGGGCGCTGCTCACCGTCGAGCGTGTCAAATGGTGTGTGTAAGGGGTGCTGGTTCTCCTTACGAAAGGAAGCACGCACTTGGCGATCGACAAGGTGGCGCGGGAAGCGCGTC
>NZ_BSEJ01000035.1 GCF_027921765.1 Microbacterium barkeri | reverse complement strand
GTATTCACCATCACCTGTTTGAGAACCTTCGCCGCAAGGGGCATCACTGCCACGGCCTGACGCACCTGTCCTGGGCAGAACGCAAAATTTTTTACCGGGTTTTGGGTAAAAAATTTGGCACTGTTGCAAAGTTAGCGATGAGGCAGCCTTTTGTCTTATTCAAAGGCCTTACATTTCAAAAACTCTGCTTACCAGGCGCATTTCGCCCAGGGGATCACCATAATAAAATGCTGAGGCCTGGCCTTTGCGTAGTGCACGCATCACCTCAATACCTTTGATGGTGGCGTAAGCCGTCTTCATGGATTTAAATCCCAGCGTGGCGCCGATTATCCGTTTCAGTTTGCCATGATCGCATTCAATCACGTTGTTCCGGTACTTAATCTGTCGGTGTTCAACGTCAGACGGGCACCGGCCTTCGCGTTTGAGCAGAGCAAGCGCGCGACCATAGGCGGGCGCTTTATCCGTGTTGATGAATCGCGGGATCTGCCACTTCTTCACGTTGTTGAGGATTTTACCCAGAAACCGGTATGCAGCTTTGCTGTTACGACGGGAGGAGAGATAAAAATCGACAGTGCGGCCCCGGCTGTCGACGGCCCGGTACAGATACGCCCAGCGGCCATTGACCTTCACGTAGGTTTCATCCATGTGCCACGGGCAAAGATCGGAAGGGTTACGCCAGTACCAGCGCAGCCGTTTTTCCATTTCAGGCGCATAACGCTGAACCCAGCGGTAAATCGTGGAGTGATCGACATTCACTCCGCGTTCAGCCAGCATCTCCTGCAGCTCACGGTAACTGATGCCGTATTTGCAGTACCAGCGTACGGCCCACAGAATGATGTCACGCTGAAAATGCCGGCCTTTGAATGGGTTCATGTGCAGCTCCATCAGCAAAAGGGGATGATAAGTTTATCACCACCGACTATTTGCAACAGTGCCGTTTTGACCTAATGAGCCACAAAAACTCATTTTCGCCCACGATAATTTTTCTACTTCCTTTCTTTGGAATGCTCATTTCAATATTCACATAACGTCGCT
>NZ_BSEJ01000034.1 GCF_027921765.1 Microbacterium barkeri | reverse complement strand
ATGGCTGACCATCACGATGGTGTCAGGACTGCTGTTCGCCAGCCTGAGCGGGGTGTTGTGGTATCAGGGGAGCTTGATAGCGTCAAATCTGGCCGAAATCGACCGGCAGAACGCAGCGCTGTCGAAGCTGAACGCGAAGACCTGGGGCGTGACGTACCTGGAAGACAGCAACGGACGTTTTCTGGTGCTGCCGAAGGGGACGGCCGTAGACAGGACGCAGAGCTGGACGGTCGGGAACGGGCGGTCGAAGCAGAACGCGCTGAGACTGGTGAAGGAGTAAGTGCCGATGACCGAGCTGGAAAAACAGTTGCTGAGCGCATTAGAGCAGCTACAGCAGGACTACTCGAAAAGGCTGGACGAGTGGGAGAGCGCCTTCGGGGAATGGCGGAAAATGTCAGGGCTTATGCAACGGGAGAACGCGGCGCTGAGCGAGCGCGTGACGCGCTTGAGTCAGCAGGTGGAACGCTTGAGCGGGCAACTGCAGCGTTTGAGCCGGTAGTGCAGCGTCATGAGATGGCCGTGGCCGCAGAACGGGCGCACGAGCAACGGCAGCACGAAAAGGAACTGACGGAAGCGCGTTCCCGGCAGCGAAGCTATGACGGTCCGTCGCTGGGCTGAAATGCAGGAAAACAGGGTTCTCATCGGGCATTTACGCTGAAACCGGATGTCATTCACCTGGCTGCATGGCTATGCAGCCAGGTAAAATTTATCTGTCGCGAACGGGGCGGTTTATCGGGTGGTTTGTTGCCGGTTTTACCTGACTGCCACCCCGTTCGCGGCGAACCCGTCCGGGGCGGTGCGGGCAACGGGTGTTATGTTTAATCAGCGTGAACGGCAGATACAAAAAAGCCCCGGAGGGCTTTTAACTACTGACTTATTTTTTTGAAGATTTGCTGGGTTTCAATTTGTCAGTATTTCCCGGCGTTTTTTTATTGTCACGCTGGCGTTTATCAGGTTCCCCTGTTGAATCGGCAATTCGTTTCGGACCCGGCTTAAGACCCATAATCGTTATCCTTTCAATAGTTAAGAGGAAAG
>NZ_BSEJ01000033.1 GCF_027921765.1 Microbacterium barkeri | reverse complement strand
TGTACTGCCCAGCCAGGTTGTTTGAGATCCGGCTGATGGGCGGGAGCTTCCCGGTCGCAGTGTGGGGCCTGTGGTGATTGTAGAAGTGCAGCCAGGCTGGCAGGGCTGCGCGGCGGGCTGACTCGGAGTTGTAGTGCTTCACGTAGGCCCAACCGTCGGCCATGGTGCGATGAAAGCGCTCGATCTTCCCGTTGGTCTGCGGCCGGTAAGGACGGGTCCGCTTGGGCGTGATGCCGAGCTCGGCGCAGGCGTGCCGCCAAGCGTGTGATCGGTAAGCGGAGCCATTGTCGGAGAGGACCCGTTCGACACGGACACCGCGGTCGGCGAACCAGGAGACCGCGCGGCGGAGGACGCCGATCGCGGTCTCGGCGCGTTCGTCGTCGTGGATCTCGGCGTAGGCGACGCGGGAGTGGTCGTCGATGACGGTATGGACGTAGGCGGTGCCGGTGACCATGTCACCGGCGATGCCTCGCTTGCCGGTTCGCTTGGCCGTGACTGCTCGGTTGCGGTCACCCTGGAACCGTCCGACGTAGCGCCAGCCGCCGCCGTCGGGGATGTTGCCGAGCTTCTTCACGTCGACATGGATCAGAGCGCCCGGAGTCTCGTGCTCGTAGCGACGCGCCGGCTCACCGGTCTTCACGTCGATATGCGAGAGCCGATTCAACCGGCAGCGCTTCAGCACAGCGTGAACGGTTGACGACGCCATCTCCAGCCGACCCGCGATCTCAACCGGGCCCAGGCGCCTGCGGATCCGCAAGTGCACGATCTTCTTCACCAGGGGCCGCGCGGTCCGGTTCGGATGAGTGTGCGGCCGGGACGACCGGTCGGCCATGCCCTCCTCGCCGAGCTCGAGGTAGCGAAGAGCCCACTTCTTCGCCGTCGGCCAGGACACCCGGAAGTAGTCCGCTGCTGCGGCGATCGTCCATTCCTCGTCGACGATCTTCTGGGCAAGGCGGAGCCTTTGGCGCGGGGTCAGCGCCGCGTTAGCGTGAGACACGAGAACCTCCCTGGTTCAGAGCGGATGCGGTAGCAGCTCCACTCTGCCGGGAGGTTCTCGTCACATCAGGGAAGCCAGATCAAACAACGTCCCTGAGCAGTACAGCTAG
>NZ_BSEJ01000032.1 GCF_027921765.1 Microbacterium barkeri | reverse complement strand
GGCAGGAACAGGAGAGCGCACGAGGGAGCCACCAGGGGGAAACGCCTGGTATCTTTATAGTCCTGTCGGGTTTCGCCACCACTGATTTGAGCGTCAGATTTCGTGATGCTTGTCAGGGGGGCGGAGCCTATGGAAAAACGGCCGCTGTGCGGCCTCTCCTTCTCCCCATCACGCGATCGCTCGGTTTTCTCGAGCTTTTATACGCATGCTCCTGCCGCTCGCCGCAGCCGAACGGCAGGAGCGTAGCGACTGAGTGAGCGAGGAAGCGGAAAAGAGAACATCCCTACACTGAGCACTGACGCTCTGAGGCCTCTTATGACGAAACAACAGAAAACAGCGCTGAACATGGCTAAATTCATCCAGAATCAGTCTCTGCTCCTGCTGGAGAAGCTTAACGAGCTTGATCTTGATGTAGAGGCCGACCTTTGTGAGAAACTCCACGATGATGCGGAGCATCTTTTCCGTACACTGTCTTCGGGACTGGATGAATTACAGGATGGAAACTGATGGCCAGAGTGTCTATTAGTGAAGCGGCTCGGCTTGTTAAGGTTAGTCGCCCCACAATTTACAAGATGATTAACAGTGGGAAACTAAGTTACACCTCTGTTGTAAAGCATGGGAAAAATACTAAAGTTGTTGATACATCAGAGCTTATTAGGGTTTTTGGCTCGCTTTATGGTGGGGGCGACACTGTAAAACATGATGTAAAAGGTGACGCAGGCGCTACAGGGGTTAACATCTCTGGTTTACATGATTTACAGCATAAAATTGCTTTGCTTGAAGCTGAAAACGATGGTCTTAAAGGGGCTGTTAAAGCTCGTGATGAACATATCGATTCTCTTCGCCAGGCTATGCAGCTTCTGGAACACAAGCTCGAACCCTCTCCACAGGTTCATTCTCCGTGGTGGAAATTCTGGAAAAAATCCTGACCCCGTCATGCTTCAGTTTTCCTCTCCGGCCATTCCGGGGAGTTCCTGAACCTTCCCAAAAATCGCCAGATCTCTGAACGCTCCTCACCACTAAAAATATCCACACCCCACGCAAAATTAAAATTTTGAAGATAACTCATTAATATCAGTTATTTGTGGGTTATTAAATTACGCAGTATTACTTTCTGTAAGGTGAATCCAAGTCGTCGGCGATTCGTGTACGACTTGCCG
>NZ_BSEJ01000031.1 GCF_027921765.1 Microbacterium barkeri | reverse complement strand
CGACGCTCGCAGGCAGGATAGAAAGACTGGAGTGGTAGTTCAGTCGGTTAGAATACCGGCCTGTCACGCCGGGGGTCGCGGGTTCGAGTCCCGTCCACTCCGCCAGGATTGAGCCCGTTCAGGTGCGTAGAATGTGCGCCTCAACGGGCTTTTTCATTAAAGGTGTAAGCGTAGTAGTGAGTCCCCTTCGTCTAGAGGCCCAGGACACCGCCCTTTCACGGCGGTAACAGGGGTTCGAATCCCCTAGGGGACGCCACTTGCTGGTTCGTGAGTGAAAGACGCGTGCCGAACTATCTCAAAACTCATCTTCGGGTGATGTTTGAGATATTTGCTCTTTAAAAATCTGGATCAAGCTGAAAATTGAAACGACACACAGTTAATGTGTGTTCGAGTCTCTCAAATTTTCGCAATCAGAAGTGAAACATCTTCGGGTTGTGAGGTTAAGCGACTAAGCGTACACGGTGGATGCCCTGGCAGTCAGAGGCGATGAAGGACGTGCTAATCTGCGAAAAGCGTCGGTAAGGTGATATGAACCGTTATAACCGGCGATGTCCGAATGGGGAAACCCAGTGCAATTCGTTGCACTATCGTTAACTGAATACATAGGTTAACGAGGCGAACCGGGGGAACTGAAACATCTAAGTACCCCGAGGAAAAGAAATCAACCGAGATTCCCCCAGTAGCGGCGAGCGAACGGGGAGCAGCCCAGAGTCTGAATCAGCTTGTGTGTTAGTGGAACGGTCTGGAAAGTCCGACGGTACAGGGTGATAGTCCCGTACACCAAAATGCACAGGCTGTGAACTCGAAGAGTAGGGCGGGACACGTGGTATCCTGTCTGAATATGGGGGGACCATCCTCCAAGGCTAAATACTCCTGACTGACCGATAGTGAACCAGTACCGTGAGGGAAAGGCGAAAAGAACCCCGGCGAGGGGAGTGAAAAAGAACCTGAAACCGTGTACGTACAAGCAGTGGGAGCACCTTCGGGTGTGACTGCGTACCTTTTGTATAATGGGTCAGCGACTTATATTCTGTAGCAAGGTTAACCGTATAGGGGAGCCGCAGGGAAACCGAGTCTTAACTGGGCGTTAAGTTGCAGGGTATAGACCCGAAACCCGGTGATCTAGCCATGGGCAGGTTGAAGGTTGGGTAACACTAACTGGAGGACCGAACCGACTAATGTTGAAAAATTAGCGGATGACTTGTGGCTGGGGGTGAAAGGCCAATCAAACCGGGAGATAGCTGGTTCTCCCCGAAAG
>NZ_BSEJ01000030.1 GCF_027921765.1 Microbacterium barkeri | reverse complement strand
GGGGGGTCATGTCAGCGGCCCATGCCGTGGTAGGTCCAGCCGGCGTCGCGCCAGGTGGTGGGGGTGAGGATGTTGCGGCCGTCGATGACGACGGGGCGGGCGACCTTGTCGCGGGTGGTGTGGGGGTCGAGGTCGCGGAAGGCTTTCCATTCCGTGGCGATGACGACGGTCTCGGCGCCGGTGAGGGCGTCGTCGAGGGTGTCGGCGTAGGCGAGCTGGGGGTGGGCGCGGCGGGCGTTGGGGATCGCTTCGGGGTCGTAGGCGATGACGTCGGCGCCGAGGCCCTTGAGGCGGACGGCGACGTCGAGGGCGGGGGAGTCGCGGGTGTCGTCGCTGTCGGGCTTGAACGCGAGGCCGAGGACGGCGACGCGGTGGCCGTTGATGTGGTCGGGGAAGCTGTCCACGGCGAGGTCGACCACGCGCTGGCGGCGGCGGAGGTTGATCTCGTCGACGTGCTTGAGGAACGCGACGGATTCGCCCTTGCCGAGTTCCTCGGCGCGGGCGGTGAAGGCGCGGATGTCCTTGGGCAGGCAGCCGCCGCCGAATCCGACGCCGGCGTTGAGGAAGCGGCGTCCGATGCGGTTGTCGTGTCCGATCGCGTCGGCGAGCTGGGTGACGTCGGCGCCGACGGTCTCGGCGATCTCGGCCATCGCGTTGATGAAGCTGATCTTGGTGGCCAGGAAGCTGTTGGCGGCGACCTTGACGAGCTCGGCGGTGGCGTATCCGGTGACCAGGCGGGGGGTGCCCGCGGCGATCGCGGTGTGGTAGACGGCGTCGAGGGTGGCGGTGTCGTCGGCGCCGGTGGTGTCGGAGACGCCGTACACGAGCCGGTCGGGCTCGATGGTGTCCTTGACCGCGAAGCCCTCGCGGAGGAACTCGGGGTTCCAGGCCAGGTGCGCGCCGGTGGGGGCGATCAGCTCGGCCAGGCGGCTGGCGGTGCCGACCGGGACGGTCGACTTGCCAGCGACGAGGTCGCCGGGGCGCAGGTGGGGCAGGAGGGACTCGACGGACGCGTTGACGTAGGTCATGTCCGCGCCAGTGCCGTCGTGGCGCTGCGGGGTGCCCACGGCGATGAAGTGGACCTGCGCGCCCGCGGCGGCGGACATGTCGGTCGTGAACGACAGGCGACCCGATTCCAGCCCCTGGGTGAGGATCTCCCCGAGCCCGGGCTCGAAGAACGGCGTCTCGCCCGCGGCGAGCTTGGCGATCTTGGCCTCATCGACATCGATCCCGACGACCTCGTGCCCCAGCGACGCCATCGCCGCCGCATGCACCGCACCCAGATACCCGCAACCGATCACACTCAACTTCATG
>NZ_BSEJ01000029.1 GCF_027921765.1 Microbacterium barkeri | reverse complement strand
GAGCTTGTCAAGTTGTGTGTGTAAGGAGTTGGGTCCTCGGGGTCAGAGGTAGGGCTCGATGCGCTCGGGGTAGACGAGGGCGAGTTGTTCGAGGGCCTTCTTCCAGTTCGTGACGACTTGACCTTCGACGAGGCGTCCGCTGGTTTTGTGGTTCTTGCTGCGTCGAGACGCGCGGTCGCGGGCTCGTTTGTCCTCGATGTCGCAGATCGCGAGCCAGAGGAGCTTCACGACGGCTTGGTCGTTGGGGAAGTGGCCGCGGTTCTTGATGACCTTCCGCAGTTGGAAGTTCAGCGACTCGATCGCGTTGGTGGTGTAGATCACCCGGCGCAGCTCGGGCGGGAACGCCAGGAACGGTGTGAACCGTTCCCACGCGTCCTCGAACACCCGCGCCGATCGCGGGTTCGCTCGCCCCAGCTCGGAGGCCTTGAACGCCTCCAGCTCGGCGCGGGCGGCGTCCGCGGTCGGGGCCTGGTAGATCGGCTTCAGCGCCGCGGCGACGGCCTTGCGCTGCCCGTAGGCGACGAACCGCATCGCGTTGCGGATGAGGTGGACCACGCAGGTCTGGATCATCGAGTCCGGCCAGGTCGCTTCGATCGCCTCGGGGAACCCGGTGAGCCCGTCGCAGCAGACGATGAGGACGTCGCGGACGCCGCGGTTGGCGAGCTCCGCGCAGACCCCGGCCCAGAACCTCGCGCCCTCGCTCGCTTGGATCCAGATGCCCAGGACGTGCTTGATGCCGTCCATGTCGACGCCCACGGCGATGTGCGCGGCCTTGTTGCGCACGTGCCCGCCGTCGCGGACTTTGACCACGAGCGCGTCGAGGTAGATCACCGGGTAGAACGCCTCCAGCGGCCGGGTCTGCCAGGCCAGGACCTCCTCGGCGATCTCCTCGGTGATGTTCGAGACCGTCTCATGACTGAGGTCCACCCCGAGCGTGGAGACGAGATGGTGCTCGATATCGCGCACCGTCATCCCGCCGGCGTAGAGCGAGATGATCATCTCGTCCAGTTGTGACAGCCGCCGCGTCCCGACCGGCACCAGACGCGGCGCGAACGTCCCGTTCCGGTCCCGAGGGATCCGCAGCTCCACCTCCCCAGCCGTGGTCCCCACCGTCTTCGGATACGACCCGTTGCGCGAGTTCTCGTGAAGCCGCGCCTCAGGATCACCCTTCTCATAGCCGACATGAGAGGTCAGCTCCGCCTGCAGCCCCCGCTCCAGGCCCGCCTTGATCAGCTGCTGAACGAACCCGCCATCCCCGTCGAGCTGGACCTCGCCCGAATCGATCTTCTCGAACAGCTCATCCAGCATCCCGGACTCGATCAGACGCTGCGCGCCCTCCGCCTGAGACTTCCGACGCGCTTCCCGCGCCACCTTGTCGATCGCCAAGTGCGTGCTTCCTTTCGTAAGGAGAACCAGCACCCCTTACACACACCATTTGACACGCTC
>NZ_BSEJ01000028.1 GCF_027921765.1 Microbacterium barkeri | reverse complement strand
ATTGCATCACTACTGTTTTTGATGCCAAACCCTTTGGCTGGCTTCTGATTGTGTTTTCATTAACCATGATGTTCTTTATTATCAGAGGTATGATTAAACGTTAGATTGCCTTTAGTGTGTAGTTAAATCATCATCATAACAGCGTTAATCTGAAACTGATATTGCCGGAGGGGATCATCATGACGGGAAGAGGCATTAACACAGTACGTATCGGCGATGAAGTGAAGCACATCACCGAGCTCGATGCACTAAGGAAGGTGCGAATAAGCAGGTCATTTCTTCCCAAGCTGACTCGCTGATTAAAATTTCGCGGATCTGGGCCGATTTTTTTCCCGCAAACACATCGAATCAGCCTATTTAGGCTATTTTTTCCACCATTTCTGGCGTTATTTCCGGTTTTTACTGAGATCTCTCCCACTGACGTATCATTTGGTCCACCCGAAACAGGTTGGCCAGGGTGAATAACATCGCCAGTTGGTTATCGTTTTTCAGCAGCCCTTTGTATCTGGCTTTCACGAAGCCGAACTGCCGCTTGATGATGCGAAACGGGTGCTCCACCCTGGCACGGATGCTGGCTTTCATGTATTCGATGTTGATGGCCGTTTTGTTCTTGCGCGGATGCTGCTTCAAGGTTTTTACCTTGCCGGGACGCTCGGCGATCAGCCAGTCCACATCCACCTCGGCCAGCTCCTCGCGCTGTGGCGCTCCTTGGTAGCCGGCATCGGCTGAGACAAATTGCTCCTCTCCATGAAGCAGATTACCCAGCTGATTGAGGTCATGCTCGTTGGCCGCGGTGGTGACTAGGCTGTGGGTCAGGCCACTCTTGGCATCGACACCAATGTGGGCCTTCATGCCAAAGTGCCACTGATTGCCTTTCTTGGTCTGATGCATCTCCGGATCGCGTTGCTGCTCTTTGTTCTTGGTAGAGCTGGGTGCCTCAATGATGGTGGCATCCACCAAAGTGCCTTGGGTCATCATGACGCCTGCTTCGGCCAGCCAGCGATTGATGGTCTTGAACAATTGACGGGCCAGTTGATGCTGCTCGAGCAGGTGGCGGAAATTCATGATGGTGGTGCGATCCGGCAGGGCGCTATCCAGGGATAATCGGGCAAACAGGCGCATGGAGGCGATTTCGTACAGGGCATCTTCCATGGCACCGTCGCTCAGGTTGTACCAATGCTGCATGCAGTGAATACGCAGCATGGTCTCCAGCGGATAGGGCCGTCGGCCATTGCCCGCCTTGGGATAAAACGGCTCGATGACTTCCACCATGTTTTGCCATGGCAGAATCTGCTCCATGCGGGAGAGGAAAATCTCTTTTCGGGTCTGACGGCGCTTAGTGCTGAATTCACTATCGGCGAAGGTGAGTTGATGGCTCATGATGTCCCTCTGGGATGCGCTCCGGATGAATAGGATGATCTCATATCAGGAACTTGTTCGCACCTTCCATCAGTGACGATGATCTGGTCAGTGCGCCATCGTGGCCCGATATTGCGCAGCAGCTGCAGCACCATATCGGCCGGCGCCCGCTGGTTATTTTCAATGCTGAGTTTGATACGCGCATTCTGAAGCAGACAGCGGCAGCGCATAACGACCGTGCCAGCTGGCTGGACTCTCTGACGGTGTACTGCGCCAAGCGACTTGCAGCGGGGTATTACGGCCCCACCAATCGCTACGGTACCA
>NZ_BSEJ01000027.1 GCF_027921765.1 Microbacterium barkeri | reverse complement strand
TTCAGAGCGGATGCGGTAGCAGCTCCACTCTGCCGGGAGGTTCTCGTCACATCAGGGAAGCCAGATCAAACAACGTCCCTGAGCAGTACAGCTAGCGGGGACTGCGCGCGGCGGGGCCGCTCAGTAGGGTGGGGAGCGTGACATCGCTCGTCCTCACCGTCATCGGAGACGACCGCGAGGGCCTCGTGGCGGCCCTCGCCGACGTCGTCGACGCCCACGGCGCCAACTGGGAGAACAGCCGGCTCGCCGAGCTCGACGGCACGTTCGCGGGCGTGATCCAGGTCTCGGTGCCGCCCGAGCGCGTCGACGCGCTCCGCGAGGGACTGAAGGGTCTCGAAGGGCTGCTCACCGTGGTCGTGCGCGCCGCCGAGGAGGTGCACGCGCCGCGCGGTCGCAGCGTCACGCTCCAGGTGCTGGGGCACGATCGTCCGGGCATCGTGCGCGAGATCTCCTCTGCCCTGCGCGCCCGCTCGCTGAGCATCGAGTCGATGGCGACCGAGGCGCGCGACGCGGCCATGGCGGGCGGGCGCCTGTTCGAGGCGACGGCGGAGCTGCGGGTGCCCGACGACGTCGACCTCGCCGACGTCGTCGCCGACCTCGAGCGGATCGCTGCCGAGATCCAGGTCGACGTCACGTTCGTCGAGTAGCTCAGACCGAGGGGCGCAGCTCGAACGCGGTCGCGCCCGTCGGGGCGATCTCCTCGATCGCGATGTCGTCCACGCGGGAGCCGGTCGGCCCCTGCCGCATCCAGTCGACGACCGCGTCGACGGCGTCGGAGCCGCCCTCGAGCTCGGCCTCGACGCGATCCGCGCCCGCGTTGCGGACCCAGCCGACGACATCCCTGCGCTCTGCCTGACGCGCCGTGCTCCACCGGAATCCGACGCCCTGGACGACGCCCTCGACGACCACCCTGACCCGCCTCATGCGGGCCATCCTCGCATCGGATGGCCCGCAGCTGAAGGAGGTGCGCGGGCACCCCGCACGGCCGATCTCGCCGCGGGTCTTCCGTCTGCGACGAGAACCGGTCAGTATAGGCGCGGGGGAAACATGCAGCAGGACACTTCCGACGGCGAGTCGAACGACGCATCCGCGACGCGGGTGCGCTCGACGCGCGCCGCGCACGCGAGCGTCATCGTGGCGGCCCTCGTCGCCGCGGCCACCGGAGCCGGCGCCCTCGCGGCGGCCGGCGCGCCGCCCGAGAGCGAGCCGGTCGCGGCGGTCTCGATCGCGGTCGACGACGGCGAGGTGTCCGACGACCTCGAGCGCCCCGAGTCGCCGACCGCGGGCCTCTCGGATGAGGCGGCGGCGTTCGCCGAGGCCGGCGCGATCGAGGTGCCCGCGCTCGCCGGAAGCGACTACGGCGCGACGACCGTCGACGAGGTGACGAAGCTGCGGCGCGAGGCGCGCGAGAAGCTCATCCGCGCGGCGATCGCCGCGGGCATCGACGTCGACCTCTCGCGCCTCGGGGACGACGGCAAGCTCGCGTCCCTCGACACCTTCCTGTGGCCGATCGCGAACCCCGTGCTCACCGACCAGTTCGGGGCACGCAACGGTCGCCACATGGGCATGGACATCGCGGCGCCGGGCGGCACGCCCATCGGCGCGGCCGCTCCTGGCATCGTCGTGCTCTCGAGCGAGAGCCACTACGGCTACGGCGTCGCGGTCATGATCCAGCACGTCAACGGCGTGCGCACGCTCTACGGGCACATGACGCACGGGAGCCGCGTGGTCGAGGAGGGCGACTGGGTCGAGGCGGGCGATCCCATCGGCCTCGTGGGCAACACCGGTCGCAGCTTCGGGAACCACCTCCACTTCGAGGTGCACGTGAACGGCGTCCCGGTCGACCCGCGTCGCTACCTCGACGGGGCCGGCGAGCCAGTCGACATCAAGCCGTGGGCTCCTGACCCGCGCGCATCGCAGAACCCGCAGCCCGCCGAGAGCCCGCAGTCGAGCGAGCCGCCGAAGCCGTCGGAGAACCCGCAGCCCTCGGAGAAGCCGAGCGAGACGCCGAAGCCGAGCACGCCGCCGACGACACCGCCGCCGACGACCCAGCCCCCCGCGACGACGCCGCCTCCGACGAGCCCGCCGCCCGCGACGACGCCGCCTCCCACGAGCCCGCCGCCCACGCAGCCGCCCGCGACGACGCCGCCTCCCACGACGCAGCCGCCCGCGACGAGCCCGCCGCCCACCGAGCCGGCGCCATCCCCCGAGACGAGCGAGCCCGCGCCATCCCCGAAGACGAGCGAGCCGTCCACCCCGTCGCCATCGCCGTCGCAGACGCACACGCCGGTCACCCCGATGCCGCTGCCGACGGTGACTCTGCCGCCGGAGTGACCAGGGGGCCGGGCAGTCCTGCCGCGGCTTGTTCCTGTTTCTCGACGCCTAGGCGCCTCGCCGCCTCGCCGCCTCGCCGCTGACCGAGCGCGGCTGGGGCCTCCGACGAGCCGCCGAGGCACCCCGACATGCGGGGTCGGATTCTCGGGATCACCTCTTCCGCCATCCCGTTCGAATGTCGGTGGTGGGGTTGATGATGGGGGTGTGACGAGCAGGAAGCCGCGGTTTGTGGATCCGCTGTCGTGGGATGCGACGGTGGAGGAGCGGTGGGTGCTGTCGAATGTGCGGGAGACGTTGACGGGTTTCCGGCGGGCGGTGGCGTCGGCTGCGGCGGCGGAGGTGCAGGCGTTCGCGGTGGCGGCGCGGGTGGCGCGGGCGCAGATGGAGCGGTCGGGGTCGGATTCGGAGTTCGCGTTCCCGTGGCGGGCGGTCGCGGCTGAGCTCGCGGTGGCGTTGCATGTGTCGGTGGGGGAGGTGGAGGCGCGGATGGCGGACGCGGAGCTGCTGGAGGCGCGGTTGCCTCAGGTGCGGGCGGCGCTGTCGGCGGGGCGGATCACGCGCAAGCATGCGGATGTGATCCGGGAGGTCGCGCAGGGGCTGCCGGATGCGGTGCTGGGGGAGTTCCTGGGGCGGGTGCTGGGGTTCGCGGAGGAGGCCACGCCGCGGCAGCTGCGGGTGTTCGCGAGCGAGCTCGCGGCGGTGCTGCATCCGGTTCCGGTGGCGGAGGGTCAGGCGGCGGTGCGGGAGAAGCGGGGAACGTGGACGCGGGCTCTGCCGGGTGGGCTGGGTGAGTTCGTGATGCGGGACGAGGCGTCGGTGATCGCGGCGGTCGCGGACCGGCTGGATCAGATGGCGCGTCTGGTCGAGGCCGATGAGCGCCGCGCGGACCGGGAAGCGCAGGACGCGGCGCGGCTGGCGCGGGATGCGGCGGATGCGGCGGTGGGGGTGACGAGGGACGGGTTGGGGTTCCGGGTGGATCGGGACGGGAACCGGATCGACCAGGGCGCGGTGCGGGTGCCTGGCGGCGCCCCGGACCCGGTGGTCGATCCGGGGCTGGCGGTGCGGGATGCGGGGCTGTTTCCGGGGCGGTGCGCGCCGGGGGAGCGGGAGGGGGCTCGGGAGGCGGAGCGGGTGCGGGTGACGCGCACGCAGCGGCGGGCGGATCTGGCGGGGAACCTTCTTCTGACGGGGGCGCCGACGGGGTATCCGGTCGACGGGGATCCGGAGCGGCTGTCGGGGGTGCGCGGGGCGGTCGCGGTGACGGTGCCGGTGACGAGTCTGGTCGGGCTGGATGACGGGCCGGCGATGCTGGCGGGGTACGGGCCGGTCCCGGCCGAGACCGCCCGCCGGCTCGCGCGGTATGCGCCGGGGTGGGAGCGGATCTTCCAGAACCCCGACACCGGTGCTCTGCTGACCGTCGATCACTATCAGCCGACCGCGGCGATCCGTCGTCTGGTCGAGCTGCGGGACGAGTGCTGCCGGTTCCGAGCTTGTCAAGTTGTGTGTGTAAGGAGTTGGGTCCTCGGGGTCAGAGGTAGGGCTCGATGCGCTCGGGGTAGACGAGGGCGAGTTGTTCGAGGGC
>NZ_BSEJ01000026.1:1927-5268 GCF_027921765.1 Microbacterium barkeri | reverse complement strand
AAGTCCGGCGGTGTCCTACTCTCCCACAAGGTCCCCCTTGCAGTACCATCGGCGCTGAGAGGCTTAGCTTCCGGGTTCGGAATGTGGCCGGGCGTTTCCCTCTCGCTATGACCGCCGAAACATCTGGTGATGTGTTCGACATCAAGCTTTCTCTATGAAAGTTTTTTGGTGCCCGTACATCGGGAACCACAAAGTGGACGCGAGCACCGCAGGAGACGGTGTGTTATCAAGTCATCGGCTTATTAGTACCAGTCAGCTGCACCCATTGCTGGGCTTCCACGTCTGGCCTATCAACCCAGTAGTCTGCTGGGAGCCTCTCCACCCGAAGGTGATGGAAGTCTCATCTTGAGGCCGGCTTCCCGCTTAGATGCTTTCAGCGGTTATCCATCCCGAACGTAGCCAACCAGCGGTGCCCTTGGCAGGACAACTGGCACACCAGAGGTTCGTCCAACCCGGTCCTCTCGTACTAGGGTCAGATCCTCTCAAACTTCCTACGCGCGCAGCGGATAGGGACCGAACTGTCTCACGACGTTCTAAACCCAGCTCGCGTACCGCTTTAATGGGCGAACAGCCCAACCCTTGGGACCTACTCCAGCCCCAGGATGCGACGAGCCGACATCGAGGTGCCAAACCATGCCGTCGATATGGACTCTTGGGCAAGATCAGCCTGTTATCCCCGAGGTACCTTTTATCCGTTGAGCGACAGCGCTTCCACAAGCCACTGCCGGATCACTAGTCCCGACTTTCGTCCCTGCTCGACCTGTCAGTCTCACAGTCAAGCTCCCTTGTGCACTTACACTCGCCACCTGATTGCCAACCAGGTTGAGGGAACCTTTGGGCGCCTCCGTTACTCTTTGGGAGGCAACCGCCCCAGTTAAACTACCCACCAGGCACTGTCCCTGAACCGGATCACGGTCCGAAGTTAGATATCCAGAGTGACCAGAGTGGTATTTCAACAACGACTCCACAATGACTGGCGTCACTGCTTCACAGTCTCCCACCTATCCTACACAAGCCACACCGAACACCAATACCAAGCTGTAGTAAAGGTCACGGGGTCTTTCCGTCCTGCTGCGCGTAACGAGCATCTTTACTCGTAATGCAATTTCGCCGAGTTCGTGGTTGAGACAGTTGGGAAGTCGTTACGCCATTCGTGCAGGTCGGAACTTACCCGACAAGGAATTTCGCTACCTTAGGATGGTTATAGTTACCACCGCCGTTTACCGGGGCTTAAATTCTCAGCTTCGCCTTGCGGCTGACCGGTCCTCTTAACCTTCCGGCACCGGGCAGGCGTCAGTCCGTATACATCGTCTTGCGACTTCGCACGGACCTGTGTTTTTAATAAACAGTCGCTACCCACTGGTCTCTGCGGCCCACACACGCTTTCGAAGCAAGTTCTAATACGCGCTGGGCCCCCCTTCTCCCGAAGTTACGGGGGCATTTTGCCGAGTTCCTTAACCACGATTATCTCGATCTCCTCGGTATTCTCTACCTGACCACCTGAGTCGGTTTGGGGTACGGGCGGCTAGAACCTCGCGTCGATGCTTTTCTCGGCAGCATAGGATCACCCACTTTTCATCCCCATCACATCTCAGCCACATGAGCCACGGATTTGCCTATGGCTCGGCCTACATGCTTGGACCAGGACAACCATCGCCTGGCTTGGGCTACCTTCCTGCGTCACACCTGTTAATACGCTAACCGCACCAGCATGGGGTCGCGCGCTCCACCAGACGGTGCCACCCGAAGGCGGCGATGTCTGGCTTTGGGCGCTTAGCACCACTGGATTGATTGGGGCGGTTCTTCGCCGGTACGGGAATATCAACCCGTTGTCCATCGACTACGCCTGTCGGCCTCGCCTTAGGTCCCGACTTACCCAGGGAAGATTAGCTTGACCCTGGAACCCTTGGTCTTCCGGAGGACGTGTTTCTCACACGTCTTTCGCTACTCATGCCTGCATTCTCACTCGTGTGGCCTCCACGGCTGGATCACTCCGCCGCTTCACCGCCCACACGACGCTCTCCTACCCATC
This sequence comes from Microbacterium barkeri, assembly GCF_027921765.1. Lineage (GTDB taxonomy): Bacteria > Actinomycetota > Actinomycetes > Actinomycetales > Microbacteriaceae > Microbacterium > Microbacterium barkeri. The sequence continues at coordinate 3,236 of NZ_BSEJ01000026.1, read as the reverse complement.
AACACGGCTGGACCACGAAGGCCTACCAAAAATGTCAATGCCACAACTTCGGTGGCGTGCTTGAGCCCCGTTACATTGTCGGCGCGGAATCACTTGACCAGTGAGCTATTACGCACTCTTTCAAGGGTGGCTGCTTCTAAGCCAACCTCCTGGTTGTCTGAGCAACTCCACATCCTTTCCCACTTAGCACGCGCTTAGGGACCTTAGATGGTGGTCTGGGTTGTTTCCCTCTCGACGATGAAGCTTATCCCCCACCGTCTCACTGCTGCGCTCTCACTTACCGGCATTCGGAGTTTGGCTGACGTCAGTAACCTTGTAGGGCCCATCGGCCATCCAGTAGCTCTACCTCCGGCAAGAAACACGCAACGCTGCACCTAAATGCATTTCGGAGAGAACCAGCTATCACGAAGTTTGATTGGCCTTTCACCCCTATCCACAGCTCATCCCCTCAGTTTTCAACCTAAGTGGGTTCGGCCCTCCACGACGTCTTACCGTCGCTTCAGCCTGGCCATGGATAGATCACTTCGCTTCGGGTCTAGGACACGCGACTGACTCGCCCTATTCAGACTCGCTTTCGCTACGGCTGCCCCACACGGGTTAACCTCGCCACGTATCACTAACTCGCAGGCTCATTCTTCAAAAGGCACGCCGTCACCCCAACAAGGAGGCTCCGACGGTTTGTAAGCAAACGGTTTCAGGTACTATTTCACTCCCCTCCCGGGGTACTTTTCACCTTTCCCTCACGGTACTTGTCCGCTATCGGTCATCTGGGAGTATTTAGGCTTACCAGGTGGTCCTGGCAGATTCACACGGGATTTCACGGGCCCCGTGCTACTTGGGATACCACTCGCGGCAGGCAACGCATGTCGACTACGGGGCTACCACCCGCTCTGGCCGGCCATTCAAAACCGTTCGTCTATACGCACCTGTACCACCGAGACCTGCGGCAGCGGTCTCAGAATGGTCCCACAACCCCGAACGTGCAACACCTGCCGGCTATCACACACGATCCGGTTTAGCCTCATCCGCTTTCGCTCGCCACTACTCACGGAATCACTGTTGTTTTCTCTTCCTGTGGGTACTGAGATGTTTCACTTCCCCACGTTCCCTCTACCCGCCCTATATATTCAGACGGGAGTCACCAGGTCAGCACGCCGCCTGGCGGGGTTTCCCCATTCGGAAATCCTCGGATCACAGCCCGCTTATCGGCTCCCCAAGGCTTATCGCAGATTGCTACGTCCTTCTTCGGCTCCAGATGCCAAGGCATCCACCGTTTGCTCTTAAAGACTTGAAATCACATGAGCCAGCA
>NZ_BSEJ01000026.1:0-1831 GCF_027921765.1 Microbacterium barkeri | reverse complement strand
GCGCCTTGTCAAATGTTCCACCCATGAGCAACCCGTCGAGAACATCCGTCTCGAAACGGGCCTCTGCGAACCCCGAAGGGCTCGAGATGCTCCTTAGAAAGGAGGTGATCCAGCCGCACCTTCCGGTACGGCTACCTTGTTACGACTTAGTCCTAATTACCGATCCCACCTTCGACAGCTCCCTCCCACAAGGGGTTAGGCCACCGGCTTCAGGTGTTACCGACTTTCATGACTTGACGGGCGGTGTGTACAAGACCCGGGAACGTATTCACCGCAGCGTTGCTGATCTGCGATTACTAGCGACTCCGACTTCATGAGGTCGAGTTGCAGACCTCAATCCGAACTGGGACCGGCTTTTTGGGATTCGCTCCACCTCACGGTATTGCAGCCCTTTGTACCGGCCATTGTAGCATGCGTGAAGCCCAAGACATAAGGGGCATGATGATTTGACGTCATCCCCACCTTCCTCCGAGTTGACCCCGGCAGTATCCCATGAGTTCCCACCATAACGTGCTGGCAACATAGAACGAGGGTTGCGCTCGTTGCGGGACTTAACCCAACATCTCACGACACGAGCTGACGACAACCATGCACCACCTGTACACCGACCAAAAAGGGGCGACTGTTTCCAGACGTTTCCGGTGTATGTCAAGCCTTGGTAAGGTTCTTCGCGTTGCATCGAATTAATCCGCATGCTCCGCCGCTTGTGCGGGTCCCCGTCAATTCCTTTGAGTTTTAGCCTTGCGGCCGTACTCCCCAGGCGGGGAACTTAATGCGTTAGCTGCGTCACGGAGACCGTGGAAAGGCCCCCACAACTAGTTCCCAACGTTTACGGGGTGGACTACCAGGGTATCTAAGCCTGTTTGCTCCCCACCCTTTCGCTCCTCAGCGTCAGTAACGGCCCAGAGATCTGCCTTCGCCATCGGTGTTCCTCCTGATATCTGCGCATTCCACCGCTACACCAGGAATTCCAATCTCCCCTACCGCACTCTAGTCTGCCCGTACCCACTGCAGGCCCGAGGTTGAGCCTCGGGTTTTCACAGCAGACGCGACAAACCGCCTACGAGCTCTTTACGCCCAATAATTCCGGATAACGCTTGCGCCCTACGTATTACCGCGGCTGCTGGCACGTAGTTAGCCGGCGCTTTTTCTGCAGGTACCGTCACTTACGCTTCTTCCCTGCTAAAAGAGGTTTACAACCCGAAGGCCGTCATCCCTCACGCGGCGTTGCTGCATCAGGCTTCCGCCCATTGTGCAATATTCCCCACTGCTGCCTCCCGTAGGAGTCTGGGCCGTGTCTCAGTCCCAGTGTGGCCGGTCACCCTCTCAGGCCGGCTACCCGTCGACGCCTTGGTGAGCCACTACCTCACCAACAAGCTGATAGGCCGCGAGCCCATCCCCAACCGAAAAATCTTTCCCACCACAGACCATGCGGCCATGATGCATATCCGGTATTAGCAACCGTTTCCGGCTGTTATCCCAGAGTCAGGGGCAGGTTGCTCACGTGTTACTCACCCGTTCGCCACTAATCCACCCAGCAAGCTGGGCTTCATCGTTCGACTTGCATGTGTTAAGCACGCCGCCAGCGTTCATCCTGAGCCAGGATCAAACTCTCCGTAAAAAACAGAAGCAGACACCCACCCGGGAAAACGGGACAGGCACCTGCGAGTTCAATCATGACCAAAAAGGATGCCAAAAACTGACAACCATAAAATTTGATCCAAAGGAATTCTCAACCAGCCGAAGCTGGACGAGGATAATTTGGCATTTGACAAGTGCACGCTGTTGAGTTCTCAAGGATCAGACGCACCCAGCCCCACGACTCCCGCCG
>NZ_BSEJ01000025.1 GCF_027921765.1 Microbacterium barkeri | reverse complement strand
GGCGACGAGGTGGCGTTCCATGAGCTCGACCCGGTCGGGGTGCCCGCCGCCGCGGCGGGCGGTGTCGACGGCCTTCACGATCCCCGCGGCCGCTTCCGGGCCGAGCAGTCCGGACGCGAGCCCGGCGGCCACGTGCACGCACCGGGGATCGAGGTCCTCCCCGGTCAGGGCGGTGCGGGTGCGGGTGGCTTCATCCAGCCGCACCCGCCCGCGCAGCTCCCGGTTCGACGCCCCGGTGAGCCGTTCGAGCAGTTCGAGCCCGGTGCGGCACCCGTACCGGCCCGCGAGCGGGTCGTCGTCACCGCGGCGGGAGCGGGCATCGATCTCTCCCGCGACCCGGGTGCGCAGCGCATCGAGCGTGCGCCCGAGGTGCTCGACCTCCCCCGCGAACGCGATCAGGTCCGCGTCCGTCACCCCGCGCACGCCCTCGGCCAGCCCTTCCAGCCCCGTCAGCGCGTCCCGGACCGCCGCGCCCGGGAAGAGAGGTTCGAATCCTGGCCCCTTCGCCATGCTCCCAGACTAGAACACATATCCGCCAAGTGCAAGACTTTTCTTCCTCTGATCGGGATGTTTCTGCGACGAGCGCTAGCACACACCACCGACATCGGCCCAGCGCACCAGACGACAGCACACCAAACAACAGCGCACCTCCGCGCGCAGGCGCGACCGAACGGAGATGCCGGTGCGCTCAGCGCTTCACGCGCACGCCGTGATCGCGCCCGAGGAACTCGCGCACGACGTGGTCGATCGCGTCCACCGTGAGGTCGAGCGACTCGAGATCGATGCGCTCGTTGTGCCCGTGGAAGAGGGTGCGGAACTTGCCGTAGTCCCAGCGGTCGCTGAGCACGCCGAAGCCGTAGGCCGGCACGCCGCGCAGCCGGTAGAAGCGCCCGTCCGTGCCGCCTGCGGCGAGCATCGGCAGCAGGTCGGCGTCGGGGCGCGCGCGGCGGACCGCCCCGCGCAGCACGTCGAAGAGAGGAGTGTCGGTGGGCGAGACGGTCGACTGCACGAACTCGTCGCCCTCGATGCGGACGTTCTCGAGCAGGTCGCCGAGCGCCTCGCGCAGATAGCCGTCGACATCCGCCGCGTCGACGTCGGGGAGGACGCGGATGTCGAGGCGCACGGTCGCCTCGCCGGGGATCACGTTGAGCTTGTCGCCCGCGTGCACGACGTTCGGCGAGATGGTCGTGTGCGTCGACGCGTGCGCGAACCCCTGCAGCAGACCGGTCGCGGGCAGGCCCTCGTAGAGGCGCTCGGGATCCTGCAGCTTCGCGGTCGTCTCCGCGTCGAGCTCGAGCGCGTCCGCGTACGCGTGCCACTGCGGCGTGATCACGGTCGGCGTGCGGAACCGCGCGATGCGCGCGACGGCCTCGGCCGCGATGACGGCGGCGTTGCGCGATCCCCACGGGGCCGATCCGTGGCCCGGGACGCCCGTGACGCGCAGCGTGCGCGGCGCCTGGCCCTTCTCGCCGATCATGATGCCGATCGCGGGCTTGCCGCCCGCGGGGGCGCCGCCCGACTCGGTCAGCACGTAGTCGGCGTCGATGAGGTCGAGCCGGTGCTCGGTGAGCCAGCCGGCGCCGTAGTGGCCGCCGTTCTCCTCGTCGGCGACGGCGGCGAAGACGAGGTCGCCGCGCGGGCGGAACCGCTGCCGTGCGATCTCCCGCGTCACGACGGCGTAGGCCGCCGTGAGATTGAGCATGTCGATCGCGCCGCGGCCCCACAGCACGCCGTCGACGATCTCGCCGCCGAACGGATCGCGCTCCCAGCCGGCCTCCTCGACGGGCACGACGTCGGTGTGCCCGAGCAGGGCGAGGGACGGCGCGTGCGGGTCGGTGCCCGGGATGCGGATGATGAGGCTCCCGCGGCCTGGGTGCGGCTCGACGACGACGCCGTCGAGCCCGGATCCCTCGAAGAAGCTCTGCAGGGTGCGCACCTGGCGGATCTCGTGGCCCGAGTCCGGGCGGCCGTCGTTCACCGCCGCGTTGCGGATCATCTCCTGCAGAAGCTGAGCCGTCTGCAGCCCGAGGCGCGCGCTCATCGCGCCGCCGCCATCCGCGCCGGCTGGAGAGGGAGGTTCCACATGCGCATCCCCTCGACGGTATCGGAGAACGCTGGCAATCCCGAGGCCGATGACGCCCCGTGGCAGCTCAGCGGGCGCCGCGGAGCGCCCCCGATAGGATGGCCAGGGAGAGCGCCGCGGCACACGCACGCCTCCGCCGGGAGCCGTTCCGGGCATCCGGGCACAACGACCCATCAGGGGGTATTCCATGCCGGGCATCGTGATCGTGGGCGTCCAGTGGGGCGACGAGGGCAAGGGCAAGGCGACCGATCTGCTCGGCGAGCGGACCGACTGGGTCGTCAAGTTCAACGGCGGCAACAACGCCGGGCACACCGTCGTCATCGGCGACGAGAAGTACGCCCTGCACCTCCTGCCCTCCGGCATCCTGAGCCCCGGTGTGAACCCCGTCATCGGCAACGGCGTCGTCATCGACCTCGAGGTGCTCTTCGCCGAGCTCGACGCGCTCTCGGCGCGCGGCATCGACGTCTCGAAGCTCCGCGTGAGCGCGAACGCGCACATCATCACGCAGTACCACCGCACGCTCGACAAGGTCACCGAGCGCTTCCTCGGCAAGCGCCAGATCGGCACGACCGGGCGCGGCATCGGCCCCGCGTATGCCGACAAGATCAACCGCGTCGGCATCCGCGTGCAGGACCTGTTCGACGAGAGCATCCTCCGCCAGAAGGTCGAGGGCGCGCTCGAGCAGAAGAACCACCTGCTCGTGAAGGTCTTCAACCGGCGCGGCATCACGTGCGACGAGATCGTCGAGGACCTCCTGTCGTACGCCGAGCGCCTGCGCCCGATGGTGTGCGACACCGGCCTCCTCCTCAACAAGGCGCTCGACGCGGGCGAGGTCGTGGTGTTCGAGGGCGGCCAGGCCACCATGCTCGACATCGACCACGGCACCTACCCGTTCGTGACGTCGTCGTCGGCGACCGCGGGCGGCGCCGCGACCGGATCGGGCGTCGGCCCCGGCCGCCTCGACCGCATCGTCGGCATCGTCAAGGCCTACACGACGCGCGTCGGGTCGGGCCCGTTCCCGACCGAGCTCTTCGACGAGCAGGGCGACTGGCTGCGTGCGGCGGGCTTCGAGTTCGGCACGACGACCGGGCGTCCGCGCCGGGTCGGCTGGTACGACGCCCCCATCACGCGCTACGCGACCCGCATCAACGGCATCACCGACCTCGTCCTCACGAAGCTCGACATCCTCACCGGGCTCGAGAAGATCCCCGTGTGCGTCGCATACGACGTGAACGGCGAGCGCTTCGACGAGGTGCCGGTCAACCAGAGCGACTTCCACCACGCGACGCCGATCCTCGAGCACTACGCGGGCTGGAGCGAGGACATCTCGTCGGCGCGCACGTTCGAAGACCTGCCGCAGACCGCGCAGGACTACGTGCTCGCGCTCGAGGAGATGAGCGGCACGCGCATCTCGGTCATCGGCGTCGGCCCGGGCCGCGACCAGGTGATCGTGCGCCACGACCTCATCTGAGCGCGTGATCGCCGCCGGCGCCGCGCTCGAGCGGCTCTGGACGGGCGGAACGTGGTGCGAGGGGCCGCTGTGGATCCCCGACGAGGGCTGCGTGCGCTGGAGCGACATCCCGGGCGACCGCATCCTCCGGTGGGATGCGGCAACCGGCGACGCGACCGAGCACCGCACGGGCGTCGAGTTCACGAACGGGCGCGCGCTCGATCGGGACGGCAGCGTCGTGCAGTGCTCGCACGGCCGTCGGCGGCTCGAGCGGGAGCGGGCGGATGGCACGGTGTCGGCTCTCGCGGACGGGTACGACGGCGTGCGGCTCAACTCCCCGAACGACGTCGCCATCGCCGCGGACGGCGCGTACTGGTTCACGGACCCGGACTACGGCATCACGCAGCCGCTCGAGGGGCACCCGGGCGAGCGCGAGTACGGGGCGTGCTGGGTGTTCCGGCTCGGTCCCGACGGCACGCTCGCGCCCGTCGTCCGCGACCTCGACCGCCCCAATGGCATCGCGTTCTCGCCCGACGGCGCGGTCCTCTACGTGACCGACACGGGTGCCGCTCCGGCGATCCACGCCTACGACGTGCAGGGCGTCGCGGTGGGGAGCGGCCGTCGCTTCGCGGCACCGGCCGTGGGCCACTCCGACGGCATCGCGGTCGACGTCGACGGCCGCGTGTGGTCGTCGGCCGGCGACGGCGTGCACGTGTACGAGCCCGACGGCCGCGAGTCGGCCTTCATCGCCGTGCCCGAGGTCGTGTCGAACGTGTGCTTCGGCGGCGCCGACCGCGACGAGCTCTTCATCACGGCGACGACGAGCCTCTACCGCATCCGCACGGCGACCCGCGGGCCGGCGTAGCCCGTGCGTCACCGGTCCGGCGGCGGGGAGGTGCGCCCCGGCGCGAGAGGATGGCCACATGAAGTTCTGGATCGGCGGCTGGGGCCCCGCGCAGGGCGGGGAGTCCGAGGGCATCTCGCTCATCACGGCGGGGGAGGCGGAGTCGCCGCTCGCCGGAGGCATGCTCGCCGACCGCGGCCTCGCCGCGCGCGCCGAATCGGCGTCGTGGCTCGCCGCTCACCCGACCCGCGACGTCGTCTACGCCGCGCTCGAGGCGGACGGCCGGATCGCCGCGTTCGCGCGGACGGGGGAGGTCGCGCTCGCACCGCACGGCGACGCCGTCGAGGCGGGAGCCGCGGTGTGCCATCTCGCGGTCGCGGCCGACGGCTCGCACCTCATCGCGTCGTGCTGGGGCGATGGACGGGTCGTGCACGTCCCGCTGCGTGCGGACGGAACGCTCGCGGCGCCGACGCTCGGCGCAGCGGCCGCCGACCCGTATGCCGCGGCACCCGAGCCCGACCTCAGCGCCGCGCTCGAGGGCGAGGGCACGGTGGACGTGAAGGACCTCCTGGCGCAGGGCGCCGAGCCGACCGACATCGCGGCCCTCCTCGCGGGCGAGCAGAGCGCGCAGCCGTCATGGGAGGGCGCGATGGACCTGCGCGCGCTCGTCGAGGGCGACGCCGACCCGAGCCGGATCGCCTCGGTGCTCGCGGGGAACACGGAGGACGACGGGCTGGCAGGCCTCCTCGCCGCGCTCGGCCAGGGCGCGTCCGACCCGTTCGACGACCCCGCCGTGCGCGACCTCCTCGCGAAGCGCAACGACGACGGCGGCCTCGAGACGCTCCTCCGAGACGCGCGCCCCGCGGATGGCGACCCGGAGGCGGGCGGCCGCGCGCCATCCGAGCCCCGGCCGTCGCGCGCGCATTCGGCGCTCTTCCTGCCCGGCGGGCTCGTCGCGACGACCGACCTCGGCTACGACCTCGTGCGCTTCTGGCGGCACTCGGCGCGCGGGCTCGCGCCGCACCACGAGGTCGTGCTCCCGTTCGGCACCGGGCCGCGGCACATGGTGCTGCACCCGAGCGGATACCTCTACGTGCTCACCGAGTTCTCGGGCGAGGTCTTCGTGCTCGGGCGCGATCGGGATGGCCGCTGGGCGCTGCGCGGCGGATCGCCCGCGTCGGGCGCATCGCTCGCCGGCGACACCGGCGCCGAGCTCGCCCGCTCGCGCGACGGCGAGTTCCTCTACGCGGGCCTGCGCGGCAGCGACACGCTCGCCGTGCTGAGGGTGCGAGGCGACGGCGGCTCGCTCGATCAGGTCGCGCTCGTCGAGGCGGGCGTCGTGACGCCACGGCACCACTTCGTCGGGCGCGACGCCCTGCTCGTCGCGGGCCAGGGGTCGAGCGAGATCGTCTCGCTCCCGCTCGACACGCGCACGGGCGTGCCCTCCCGGCCGCGGCACCGCCTGCCGCTGGCGACGCCGACGCACCTCCTGCCCACGCGCTGAGGGCCGGTACCCTCGATGGCATGAGCCTGAACGACGAGGAAGCCCACGCCGAGCTGCTGCGCCTGCGCGCCAGCATCGACAACATCGACGCCGCGCTCGTCTACATGCTCGCCGAGCGCTTCCGCTGCACGCAGCAGGTCGGCCGCCTCAAGGCCGAGCACGCCCTCCCGGCGTCCGACCCGAAGCGCGAGGAGCAGCAGGTCGCGCGGCTGCGCGCGCTCGCCGAGGCTGCGCACCTCGACCCCGAGTTCGCCGAGAAGTGGTTCAACTTCGTCGTCGCCGAGGTCATCCGCCACCACGAGGCCGCGGCCGAGGAGCGCCAGAGCTAGCTGTACTGCCCAGCCAGGTTGTTTGAGATCCGGCTGATGGGCGGGAGCTTCCCGGTCGCAGTGTGGGGCCTGTGGTGATTGTAGAAGTGCAG
>NZ_BSEJ01000024.1 GCF_027921765.1 Microbacterium barkeri | reverse complement strand
CGTCGGCGGTGAGCACGTCGATCCACGCCTGCGCGTGCACGTTCACCACCGACAGCGGCGGGACCGGCGCGAGCTCCTCCAGCGGATCCCGCCCCGCCATCGTGTCCGCCTCCGCGCCCGCGTCGGCCGCGCCCGCGTGGGCCGTGTCCGCGTCGGCCGCGTCCGTGTCGGCAACGCCCGTGTCCATACCCGGGTCCGTGTCGGGGTCGGTGTCGGGGGTGATGGTGCCGGTGGCGAGGGCGACGAGGTGGCGTTCCATGAGCTCGACCCGGTCGGGGTGCCCGCCGCCGCGGCGGGCGGTGTCGACGGCCTTCACGATCCCCGCGGCCGCTTCCACACCGAGCAGCCCGGACGCGAGCCCGGCGGCCACGTGCACGCACCGGGGATCGAGGTCCTGCCCGGTCAGGGCGGTGCGGGTGCGGGTGGCCTCATCCAGCCGCACCCGCCCGCGCAGCTCCCGGTTCGACGCCCCGGTGAGCCGTTCGAGCAGCTCGAGCCCGGTGCGGCACCCGTACCGGCCCGCGAGCGGGTCGTCGTCACCGCGGCGGGAGCGGGCATCGACCTCTCCCGCGACCCGGGTGCGCAGCGCATCGAGCGTGCGCCCGAGGTGCTCGACCTCCCCCGCGAGCGCGATCAGGTCCGCGTCCGTCACCTCACGCACGCCCTCGGCCAGGCCGTCCAGCCGCGTCAGCGCGTCCCGGACCGCCGCGCCCGGGAAGAGAGGTTCGAATCCTGGCTCCTTCGCCATGCATCCAGCATAGAACATCGATGCGATCGAGCGCAATACTTTTCTTCCCCTGATCGGGATGTTTCTGCGACGAGCGCTAGCACACACCACCGACATCCACCCAGCGCACCAAACGACAGCACACCAGGCGACAGGCACACCAAACGACAGGCACACCAGAGGACAGCGCACCAGACGACGGAGGACTCAGCTCACGCGATATCGGTGCTCAGGACGCCCGGCCGATCCGTACTGCAGCGCCACCTCCACGGCGCCGCGGGCCGCGAGCTCTGCGAGATGCCGCTGCGCGGTCGCGCGCGAGACCCCCACGCGCTCGGCGAGCTCGACGCTCGAGGCCTCCCCCTCGGCGAGCGCGTCGAGGATGAGCTGCTGCGTGCCGGCGCGGGCGGGCGTCGTCGCCGCTCCCCCGTGCAGCACGGCCATCGCGCGGTCGATCGTCTCCTGCGTCGCGCTTCCCGAGGAGAGGAGGTTGCGGAACCGGGCGTACCGATCGAGCCGGTCCTGCAGCGCCCGCGGATCGAAGGGCTTCACGAGGTAGTGCAGCGCACCGGAGCCGAGCGCGCGGCGGATGGTGGGCACGTCGTCGGCCGCGCTCAGCACGAAGCGATCGATGCCGGACTCCCGCCCGATCTCGATGCCATCGCCATCCGGCAGGTAGACGTCGAGGAGCAGCAGATCCGGACGGAGGTCGCGGATGGCCGTGCGCGCCGACGACGCGTCGCGCACGGGCGGGAGCGCCTCGAAGCCGGCGCGCGCCGCCACGATGTCCCGATGGATGCCGCTCACGCGGAAGTCGTCGTCGACGATGAGCACTCGGATGTCGCCGGTCACGTCGCGTCCCCCTCTGCCGTCATCCCATCCTCCCCTTCGTCGGCCGTTCGCGAACGCATGACGCCGGGCAGACGCGCCGCGAACACAGCGCCATGCCCGACGCCGCGCGCCTCGGCCAGCCACAGCTCGCCGCCGCGCCGCCTGGTGAAGCGCCGAGCGAGGGGCAGCCCGATCCCGCGGCCGTGCACGCGCGACGATACGTCGTCCTCGGCCGCCCGCGCCCGCTCGAACACGCTCTCGGGATCGTCGACGCCCGGCCCGGAGTCGACGACCGTCACCGCGAGCTCTTCCCCCGCATCGAGGAGCGATACCTCGACCCACCGGGGCTCCGCTCCGGCCGCGGCGGCTGTGACGGCGTTGTCGACGAGGTTGCCCAGCACCGCGGCGACGTCCTCTGGCTCGGCGACCGCCCCGACGAGGAAGGTGTCGGCCCCGATCCGCAGCTCGACGCCCCGCTCCCCCGCTTCGACCCGCTTGGCCGCGAGGAAGGATCGCAGGAACGGATCCGCGACGTCGATCCCGGCCTCCTCCGGCAGAGCGCCGCGATCCGCGAACTCGCCGAGCAGACCCTGCGCCTCGTCGATGCGCCCTGCCGCGAGCATGCCGCGAACCGCATGCACCCGGTTCGCGAACTCGTGGCGCTGCGCGCGCATGGCGTTCGTCGCGGCCCGCACGGCATCGAGGCGCTCCGCGAGCGCGACGACATCGGTCCGATCCCGCAGCACGGCGACGACGCCGAGCGAGCGCCCCTCGTGCCGGACCCGCCGCACCTCGACGTAGGCGACACGGTCGGCGAGCACGAGCTCGCCGGTCACGAATGCCTCGCCGTCGAGCGCCCGTGTGAGCGCGGCCCGCAGCCGCGGCGGCAGATCGAGCTCTTCGAGGCGGCGCCCGACCGCCTGCGCGTCCCCGACGATCTCGAGGGCGGCCTCGTTCGCCGCGCGCACGCGGCCATCGTCCGATACCGCGAGCACCCCGTCGTGCACGCCCTCGAGGATGGCGGCGCGGCTCTGCAGCAGACCGCCGAGCTCCTCCGGCTGCACGCCGCGCGTCAGCCGCTCGAGCCGCCGGCGGATGAGGGTCGACACGAGCGCCGCGACCGCGAGGGCGACCACCGCGATCGCGACGAAGAGCGCCACGAGCAGAGGAGCATCCGCGAAGACGCGAGCGGGCGCGAAGCCGACGCTCACCTCGCCCACGATCGCCTCGCCATCCGGAGAGCGGACGGGCACCTTCGCGCGCACCGACTCGCCGAGGGTCCCGCGCTCCCACGCGACGACCTCTTCTCCTGCGATCACCCGTGTGAAATCGGTGCTCACCCGCTCGCCGAGCAGCGCAGGATCCGGGTGCGCGAGCCGGAGGCCGAGGTCGTTCGCGATGACGACGAAGAGCGTCTCCGTGCGCTCGACGATCTCGGCCGCATAGTCCTGCAGCGCGCCTTCGGCGAGCGCTTCGCCATCCAGCGATTCCCGCCCCGCGTACGACGCGACATCCGCCCGCACCTGAGGGTCGCTCGCGACCGTCCGCGCGACCGCGAGCGCCGTCGACTCCGCCTCGTCGCGCAGCTGGCCGATCCCGAGCAGCGCGAACGCCGAGACGCACACCGCGATGACGACCGCGGCGGCGATGAGCTGCATCGCGAACACCCGCGTCGTGAACCGCATAGGTCGAGTATCCTCTCCGCGCCGCGTGAGCAGAATGCGCACAACCGACTCAACGCGCAGATCCCTGCGCAATGCGCGCATCCCCTCGTGCGCCGAGCCAATTCCGTATCGTCGCCGCGTACGCTCCACCGCCGCACGCGACGACGCGCTGCGACACGACGACAAGGACGTCACATGCTCGTCATCCTCGGTTTCACCATGATCCTCGCGTTCATGGTGCTCATCATGACCAAGCGGCTCACGCCCATGGTCGCGCTCATCCTCGTGCCCACGATCTTCGGGCTCTTCGCGGGCGCCGGACTCGGCCTCGGCGACATGGTCATCTCGGCCATCGGCGACATGGCGCCGACGGCCGCGCTGCTCATGTTCGCGATCATGTACTTCGGCATCATGATCGACGTCGGCCTGTTCGATCCGCTCATCCGCTTCATCACCCGCGCCCTCGGCGACGACCCCGCGAAGGTGGTGCTCGGCACGGCGCTCCTGGCCGGCGCCGTCTCGCTCGACGGCGACGGCTCCACGACCTTCATCATCACGACGTCGGCGATGCTCCCGCTCTACCTGCGTCTCGGGATGAGCCCGGTCGTCCTCACGTGCGTCGCGGGCCTCATGAACGGCACGCTCAACATCGTGCCGTGGGGCGGTCCGACCGTGCGCGCGGCGACCGCACTCGGGCTCCAGCCGACCGACGTCTTCGTCCCGATGATCCCCTCGCTCGCCGTGGGTCTCGCCGTGGCGCTCGGCCTGTCCTGGCTGCTCGGGCTCTCGGAGCGCCGCCGCCTCGGCAAGCTCAGCCTCACCGGACTCGACGAGGCGCAGGCGGATGGCGGCAGCACGCGAGCAGGACGCTTCGGCATGCGCGTTCCGCGGCTGCGGTCGGGCGTCGGAACGCCCGGCGCGCGTGCCGTGCTCGGCACGACGAACGTCCTCACGGTGAAGGGATCGGGCCTCGCGGCGCCCGCCGTGATCGCCGAGGACGAGCGCGATACGGCGATGGCCGACACGATGCTCAGCCCCGACCGTCCCACCCTGCGCCCGAAGCTCATCTGGTTCAACCTCGCGCTCACGGTCGCGGTCATGGTCCTGCTCGTCATGGACGTCCTGCCCCTCGCGTTCGTCTTCATGATCGGCACGGGCATCGCGCTCATCCTGAACTTCCCGAAGCTCAAGGAGCAGAGCGCCGAGATCGTCGCGCACGCGCCCAGCATCGTGGGCGTCGTCTCGATGGTGCTCGCGGCGGGCGTGCTCGTCGGCGTGCTGGATGGCACGGGCATGGTCACGGCCATGGCCGACTGGGTCGTCGACATCGTCCCGCCCGCGCTCGGCCCGTTCTTCGCCGTGATCACAGGTCTGCTGTCGATCCCCATGACGTTCTTCATGTCGAACGACGCGTTCTACTACGGCATCCTGCCGATCCTCGCCGAGAGCGCGGCGACATACGGCATCTCCCCCGCCGAGATGGCCCGCGCATCCGTGATCGGGCAGCCGGTCCACCTGCAGAGCCCGCTCGTGCCGGCCATCCTGCTGCTCGTGTCGCTTGCCAACGTCAACCTCGGCGATCACCACAAGAAGGTGCTGTGGCGCGCGACGGTCGTCTCGCTCATCATGCTCGCCGTCGGCATCCTCGTCGGCTCGGTTCCGCTGGGCTGAGGCCCTCCTCGACGCGAAGGCGCCGCCCGCAGGTCTCGCGGGCGGCGCCTTCGCGGCAGGTGGGCTCAGAGGCGGCGCACCGACAGGAGCGACCATCCCTCGGGCACCTTCGCCTCGAGACTCGCCATGTCGTCGGCCTCGATCTCCGCGATCTCGGTGCTGCGGTACACGCCCACCGCGCTGATCCGCGTCGAGCGCTTGGCCATGGCGACCGTCGCGTCCGTGAGGACGTGCCCCGCCGGGACCTGCGCCTCGAGTGCCTCACGGACCTCCGCCTGCGTCTCCGCCTCGGCCTCGAGCTTGCCGCTGTCGTTTCGTCTGATCACACCCACGAGCACGCCTTCCAGGGTACGAGGCGTCACCGACACGCTTCGCTGCGAGGAGGGGATGTCGTCGGGCCGCTCGCGGCCGCACACGCGCGGGCCACGATCAGGGAGGGGTCGACGATCTCGCCGCTCGCGATCGCCGTGTCGAGCTCGTGCAGCGCCATGCGGACGAGGCGCACCTCCTCGGACGGGTTGGACACGCCCGCGGGTCCGACCGACGTCCAGGCATCGCAGAAGAAGAGGTGGACGGGCCACGCGGAGCGCCCGGGATTGACGCCGAACGTATGCAGGTGCCTCAGTGCACGGGGCGTGAGACCGATCTCCTCCTCGAGCTCGCGGCGCGCGGCAGCGCTCGGCGACTCGGTCGCGGCGCCGGAGCCACCCGGAAGGTCGTAGATCCACCGGTCGAGCGGATACCGGTACTGGCGCGTGAGGATGACGTCACCGCCGTCGACGACGAGCGTCGCGACCGCGAAGGGAATGCTCTCATCGACCATCGGGCCGATCGCCTCGGCTGTCCCCGGACGCACTCCCCTACCCTGAGGGGATGCGCTGGACCCTCCGCCCCGCCGTCGCGTCGGACGCCGCGTGGATCGCCGAACTGCGAGCCGACGTGCTCCGCGCCGACCTCGAGCGCCTCGGCCGCTACGACCCGGAGCGTGTGCGCACGCGCTTCCTCGCCGCCTTCGATCCCGCTCTCACAAAGGTGATCGTCGTCGACGGAGCCGACTCCGGAACCGTCACGATCCGGCCATCCGCCGACGGCACGTGGATCGAGCACTTCTACCTGTCGCCGCACCTGCAGGGGCGCGGAATCGGGACGGCGGTGCTCACGGCGGCGCTCGACGGCGCGGGGCCCTTCCGGCTCAACGTGCTGCAGGGCAGCCCCGCACGTCGGCTCTACGAGCGGATGGGATTCGCGCTCGACAGCGAGGACGAGGTCGACGTGTTCCTCGTCCGACGCTGAGAGGCAGACGCGAAGAGGGCGGCTCCCGAAGGAGCCGCCCTCTTGGCATGTACGGGATCTAGAAGTCCCAGTTCTCGTCGCAACCCGCGGAACTACGCAGAAAATCTAGGTCGGCGCGCTCTCCGTGCGGTCTGCATGCCACTCGCACCCGAATCGCTTCAACTGTCAGGTTTGAGCCACGCCAAGGCCAGCGTAACCGACCCCGCTGATGACGACCACGGGCGCCTCCCAGACGACGTGTACGCCACGCGCACCTCATAGGTAGATAGGGAGCGCATCATGAGAAATGGCACCACCGCAGGAGCTGGACCGGTCGCTGGCACCGACGCGACGGAAGGTATGCGCTGGATGAGCGTCGTGTTCTTGCAGGGCCAAGAGGCCGACGAAGTGCTCGACCTGATCGATAGGCACGGGCCGGAGACTGCCGCGCGTCACCTGGCCCAATGGGACTGCGGCGAGGAGACGCGAGACGCCGCACTGGTGAACGGCTACGTCTACGACGAGATTCCGCAAGCCGCTACGGATCGCGTCCTCCGCGACGACGCCTCGCCATACGCGCTCACCTACAACCATCACTTCGGCTACGTGTCGTTGCTCCGCCGCTTTGTGCCGGTGGCCGAGGAAGCCCCTCGATCTGTCCCACGTCCGGAGTGGTGACCACCCACCCACCCCAGGGCGACCCGGCGGATCACTGGCCATCGCCTTTGAGGGATTGCGACCGACGTCACATCGGATCCCTTTTCGCGCACTGCCCGCAAGCGGAGCGTCGACGTGCGCTCGGATCCCCAGCAGGCACTCCGCGATAGACGTACCCGAACGAGCTTCTGCTCGCGGCTGGCACAGGCCAGCCCTAATCATCTACGTCATCGACGCTCACTCTGCCGTCGAGGACAGCCTGAACTTGGCCTTCAAGGGAGTGGTTCCCTTGGGCGCCAAGTTCGTTCATGTATGCCTCGGCTTGGCTTTTCAGGTCCTCATCCGGCGACATCATGGCGTTCGCGATGACGACGGGAATCGCGTGCCGACTCAGGTCGAATGCTGATCCGCCGTCTTCGCGCCGCCGGCCCAGAAGGAGTTTCAGCACAGCGAGCGCAGCTGCCGGGTCGGTCGTTGATGCCTGCGCCAGTTCCTTTCCGATAATGTATCGCTCGGTCGCGATTGTGGGTTCGAGTTCGAGTGCTTCACGCAGGCGGGGAAGCCACCACTCTGACGAGAACGAGTTTCTCTTAGCGAGCCAATAGATGCCCTCGAGCTCCTTGCTGTCGCTGGGGTGCTCGCGAACGTGACGAATGCGGTCGTCCCAAAGAGTTGCGAATCTATCACGAATCGGACCATCTACCGAGGACGCACGGAAGAAGGACCATGCGATCTTGCCTAGAGCGTCACCGCGAACCTCCGGGCTGGCTTTGGAGAAGAAGGCATCGAAGACCGGATCCTCTGCATCTATGTGCCCGAAGACGAACGCATCGATGACCCACTCGCCAATGCGTGGCAGTGGGTCGGACTCTTCCTTCCAGCCAGCAACGAGCGCGTCGCCGACGTCAATCGCCGCAAGCATCGCGGGCGTCAGAAGTTCGTACATGGCGCGGTTGTAGCGATGTGTTGCCATCGCTGTGGTTAGGACGATCTGCTGCTCGACCGAGATGCCTGCGCGAGTGCCGACCAGATCGTCGAGGTGGGTCTTGATCCAGTCAGGTGCTGCGTTCAGCAGTCTGCCGAGTCCCTCGCCGAGTGCAGCTCGGCCCGCACCGTGCTGGTCGACGCGTGACGCCTCGGCCTCGATCGCCGTAAGTGCGTCGTCCTGCCATGGCGAGTTCACCGCGCTGGTCGCGGCGACGATGAGCGCTCGCACCCTGCTTGGCCACTGCCAATTGAGCGACATATTGAGCGGATCCCACCCGGAACCCTCGTGGCTGTAGGAGTCGTAGTTGGCCCAGGCGTCTTCGTCACCCGATCGATCGATCAGAAGCCTCGCGAACCGCTCCTCATATTCGTCCGGAACTACGATCGAACCTCGCTTCTTGAGCAGCTCCTCGAGCAAGCCAATAGCCGCGTCTTTCGCACCGCTGTAGTCCTTGTCGTCGTCGAAGTCGCCGCCTTCAACCGGAAAAGGAGAAGGTAGCGGGTGATCGAGCACGTGCTCTACTAGCTCGGCAACCTGCGCCCAATCGAGCTCGAGATCAGCTTTGGTCGCCGCTTCCCAACCCTGCAAGATCGCGCGCAGGTAGGTCGGGCGAAGCTGATTCCCAAGCTGACGAACGCCCCTCAGCGCCAGCGGGTTGGTCGTCAGAAGACCCGAAAGGGCTCTGCCTTGGCCTTCATGCGACGGTTCCGGTCCCCAGCCATCGCCCTTGTCGTGCCAGCTCGCGAGGTGAACAACCAGTTCCGCTGGCGCCATCGCGGCCATTGCGTCCTGGCTCGTGTGGGGGTTGGGGCCGCTCCAACTGGTGACTCGACCCATCGGTTCGAGCGGGTCGTCGATTGGGCCGTGTGCTTCGTCAAGTTTGGCAAGCTCTTCGCGCAAGTCTGCCGGCAAAGCGTCGTGCCCGATCGCCGAAAGCCAACTGTGCCGGTACCGCTGGGCTCTTCCTTGAACGCTCTCTTCCCACTCTGGATCAGTGAGACTCTCTGGGCGCGGAAGTCGCTCTCGCATCCAGGCAAGGTCGACCTCGAATGCTCTCGCGAGGAACGGAGTTACGACAGACGTCGCAGCCGGTTCTGCCCGAGCGGCGGCTCGTGCCAGTTGTGCATACTCGACGCGAAGGTATTCATCGTCTGATTCCGGCTCTTCAAGCAATTGCTTCGCCGCGTCAATAAGGGCCGCGACGTCGCCTCCCGCCTCGAGTTCCTGACGAATCGCCTCGGCCACAACGTAGATGGCGATCTTCCTCAACAGCTTCACGCCGCCGCGCAGCAGAACGTTCAGCGTTCCGGTCGGATCCGTGCGCAGCGACCGAACCGCAACGTCGCGGACGGCATCGATGAGCGCATCCTCTGGGCGATCCGTGTGGTCGCCACGCGAGTCAATCGACGACCGGTCCATCGCGCTGAAGTCGTGATCGCCCGAGGCATGACCGGAAGCCTTGACATAAGCCGTTAGCCAGCCGACGAGCGCTTTGAGCGCATTCTCGCCGAGCGCTGGAACCATCCGAGGAAGTTCCTCTTCATACCAGTACTCCTCGAGGAGAAGCTCAGGCTTCCGGATGGACTTGCTGTCGTCGCTTGGGCGAGGCTCGAACAAGGTGTTGGCGAGCCAGCGACCAAGACGAGGCTGACCGCCTTCGAGCAAATTGATCGAAAGCGACACGAGGGACCGCGGATCAGTCCTCCAACCGAATCCCGTCGGCGCCCAAGCCTTGATGAGTGGTTCCAGTCGAACGCTTGAGTCGGTCGGGATCTGAGATCCGATCTCAAACACGGCGCGGCGAACCCAACCGTTGTTACTCTCCTGCAGCCGCAGCAACACATCCACGACGTCGTCGGGCGCTTGTGGCGCGATCCGAGTTAGGAAGGAAACTTCTGGCCAGTACGTGTCACGGAGGTACCCGTCGCCGGTTGACTCCGGCTCCGGCGGGTTCGTGAACGCCCCCGCATCGAGAAGGGGACGAACCCAGAGCGGATTTTCGAGTCGCTCGTAGAAGGCCCGTCGAAGTTGAAACGTCGGGATCTTGAGCAAGGCCGCGCGCACCTGCTCTGGAGTTGGAGCACGGAAGCTAGGCATCGATCCCCTCCTCCGTGGCGTTGATTTCGCTAATCAGATCCTCGATCGCGTGCAAAGAAGCGAAGAAGGCCGTAATGACTCCGTCAAGCAACTCCTCGAAGACACCGACGTGTCCCCACATCTCGTCGTCACTTGGCAAGTCTGACTCCGCTACATCGCGCTCGTGGAGATGTGCCCACTTCACGAAATAATCCCGCGACTGAATCCACTGCGTCACGGCAACGTGACTTGCGTTGTCATCGTCGGTGATCAGTGCAGCAACATCGTCCCTGATCCGGCGCTTCTCGTGGATCGCCGCCTTGAACAGCATGTCCATCGCAGCGGCGACTTCTTGGGGCACTGGGACCGAGTCGCCGTCGCGGTCGAGCTCGAGTTCCGGAAACCTTGCGAGAAGGTCTGGGAGTGCCTTTACTTGGTCGCCGGAGGAAGGCTTGAACCGAGGGGCGGTTGGCCGGCCCAGCGCGCCAAGTACACGATTCATGACCTCCCGCATGCAGTGTCCAATGAAAGCAACACGCGTGCGCGGATCGAATACTTCGAGCTCGCCGCTGAGCAACCTCAACGCGGTTCGATAAAAGTTGGCTAGCTCCGCACGCTTGTCCTGCAGCGCGGCGAGGATCCGTCGCTGCCTGTCATCCATGATCGTGTCAGGCTCGGCCACTGAGTCCTACCTGTCTGTCATTCCATTTCGCGAAAAGCAAGATCTGTGCGAGCACGAGCGCGACCGCCTTCTCTTCGGGCCTTGACCCTCGATCGTGGACACTGTGTCGGTTCGGTTATGCCGCTTCCGCGAGGGTAGCTGACCTCGCGGCGTCGTGGGCGTTCTCGTAGCTGTTCGGTGTGATCTGGCCGATCGCTGAGTGGCGCCTTCGGGTGTTGTAGCGGTGCGCCCATCGGAACACCGCCCGGTAGGCGGTGGCCTGGTCCGGGAACGCCGCAGTGCCTTCGAGGAGCTCCCGCTTGAGCGCGGCGTTGACGCTCTCGGCCAGTGAGTTGTCGGCGCTCGTGGCCACCGCGCCCATGGATCAGCCTCTGCCCGGCGTCGCGCGGCGAGCGTGGCCGGCGCCTCCCACTCGTGACGTGCGATCCGGGTCTGCACGCTGGCGAGCCACGCGCGCGCATCCGTCTTCGTGAGGAACGTGAGTGGCTTGTCGTCCTCGGTTCGCGCGGTGTAGGTCTCGCCGTCTGGAGCAGGGTAGCGCGCTTGCCATCGGCCCGAGGGAAGCTTGCGAAGGCTGCCCCAGGCCTCCCGTCGAACCGGCGACGTCCCGTTGGTTCGCTGGGTGCTCATCATGCCCTCCCGTGGTCACGAGCGGACTCTCGTGGACACGCGTGCCACTCCGTGCCACTGCGGACGCTGGGACGCGCGGAACACCTACTGATCGGGCCTTTTCTGCGAATGCCGGCGCACTCAGTGGCACGAAGTGGCACGACCCCGCTGGCGCATCGAAGCCGAATTCCGGATGCTGAGAGAAGGCACAAGAGAGGCCCAGATCCGCAGATTCCTGCGGTTCCGGGCCTCTCACCAGCCGTTTCGGGCCGGAGTCAGAATCGGGAGGTCAGAAGTCCCAGTCGTCGTCCTCGGTCGCGACGGCCTTGCCGATCACGTACGACGAGCCCGACCCCGAGAAGAAGTCGTGGTTCTCGTCGGCGTTCGGCGAGAGGGCCGACAGGATCGCGGGGTTCACGTCGGTCACGGTCGACGGGAACATCGCCTCGTAGCCGAGGTTCATGAGCGCCTTGTTCGCGTTGTAATGCAGGAACTTCTTGACGTCCTCCGTGAGGCCCACGGAGTCGTAGAGGTCCTGCGTGTACTGCACCTCGTTGTCGTAGAGCTCGTAGAGCAGCGAGAACGTGTAGTCCTTGATCTCGGCCTGCTTGGCCTCGTCGACCTTCTCGAGCCCCTTCTGGAACTTGTAGCCGATGTAGTAGCCGTGCACGGCCTCGTCGCGGATGATGAGGCGGATGAGGTCGGCCGTGTTGGTGAGCTTCGCGCGGCTGGACCAGTGCATCGGGAGGTAGAAGCCCGAGTAGAAGAGGAAGCTCTCGAGCAGGGTCGAGGCGACCTTGCGCTTGAGCGGCTCATCGCCCCGGTAGTACTCCATGATGATCTGGGCCTTCTTCTGGAGGTTGGGGTTCTCCACCGACCACCGGAAGGCCTCGTCGATCTCCTGCGTCGAGCACAGCGTCGAGAAGATCGACGAGTAGCTCTTCGCGTGCACCGACTCCATGAACGCGATGTTCGTGTAGACGGCCTCCTCGTGCGGCGTCACCGCGTCGGGGATGAGCGAGACGGCGCCGACCGTCGCCTGCACCGTGTCGAGCAGCGTCAGACCCGTGAACACGCGCATGGTCAGCAGCTGCTCGTGCTCGGTGAGCGTGTTCCACGACTGGATGTCGTTGGAGAGCGGCACCTTCTCCGGCAGCCAGAAGTTGCCCGTGAGGCGGTTCCACACCTCCACGTCCTTCTCGTCCTCGATGCGATTCCAGTTGATCGCCTGGACGTGGTCCAGAAGCTGCAGCTTCTCGGTCATCCTCTTCGTTCCTCTTTCTTCGCCGTCAGAGCGTGCAGCTGACGCACATGTCGAGCTCGGTGCCCTCGAGGGCCATCTGACGGAGTCGGATGTAGTAGATCGTCTTGATGCCCTTGCGCCATGCGTAGATCTGCGCCTTGTTGATGTCGCGCGTGGTCGCCGTGTCCTTGAAGAACAGCGTGAGCGACAGGCCCTGGTCGACGTGCTGCGTCGCGGCGGCGTAGGTGTCGATGACCTTCTCGTAGCCGATCTCGTACGCGTCCTGGTAGTACTCCAGGTTGTCGTTCGTCATGAACGGCGCCGGGTAGTAGACGCGACCGAGCTTGCCTTCCTTGCGGATCTCGATCTTCGACGCGATCGGATGGATCGACGACGTCGAGTTGTTGATGTACGAGATCGAGCCGGTCGGCGGCACCGCCTGCAGGTTCTGGTTGTAGATGCCGTGCTTCTGGATGGACTCCTTGAGCTCGACCCAGTCCTGCTGCGTCGGGATGTGGTGGTTCGCGAAGAGCTCCTTCACCTTCTCCGTCTGCGGCACCCACTCCTGCTCGATGTACTTGTCGAAGAACTCGCCCGTGGCGTACTTCGACTCCTCGAAGCCGTCGAACGCCTGGCCGCGCTCGATGGCGAGCTTGTTCGACGCCCGGAGAGCGTGGAACAGCACCGTGTAGAAGTAGATGTTCGTGAAGTCGATGCCCTCTTCCGAGCCGTAGAACACGCGCTCGCGAGCGAGGTAGCCGTGCAGGTTCATCTGGCCGAGGCCGATCGCGTGCGAGCGGTCGTTGCCGTCCTCGATCGATCGAACCGAGCGGATGTGGCTCTGGTCGCTGACCGCGGTGAGCGCGCGGATCGAGGTCTCGACCGTCTGGCCGAAGTCGGGCGAGTCCATCGCGAGCGCGATGTTGAGCGACCCGAGGTTGCAGGAGATGTCCTTGCCGATCTGGTCGTACGAGAGGTCCTCGTTGAGCGTCGTCGGCGTGTTCACCTGCAGGATCTCGCTGCAGAGGTTCGACATGTTGATCCGGCCCTTGATCGGGTTCGCCCGGTTCACCGTGTCCTCGAACATGATGTACGGGTAGCCCGACTCGAACTGGATCTCGGCGAGCGTCTGGAAGAACTTGCGCGCGTTGATCTTCGTCTTCTTGATGCGCGGGTCGTCGACCATCTCGCGGTACTTCTCGGTCACCGCGATGTCGCCGAACGGCACGCCGTAGACGCGCTCGACGTCGTAGGGCGAGAACAGGTACATGTCCTCGTCGTTGCGCGCGAGCTCGAACGTGATGTCGGGCACGACGACACCCAGCGACAGCGTCTTGATGCGGATCTTCTCGTCCGCGTTCTCGCGCTTGGTGTCGAGGAACTTCATGATGTCGGGGTGGTGAGCCGACAGGTACACCGCGCCGGCGCCCTGACGCGCGCCGAGCTGGTTGGCGTAGCTGAACGAGTCCTCGAGCAGCTTCATGACCGGGATGATGCCGCTCGACTGGTTCTCGATCTGCTTGATCGGCGCACCGGCCTCGCGGATGTTCGAGAGGAGGAGCGCGACGCCGCCACCGCGCTTCGAGAGCTGCAGGGCCGAGTTGATGCCGCGCGCGATCGACTCCATGTTGTCCTCGATGCGCAGGAGGAAGCAGCTGACGAGCTCGCCGCGCTGCGCCTTGCCGGCGTTGAGGAACGTCGGCGTCGCAGGCTGGAAGCGACCCGAGATGATCTCGTCCACGAGCTTCCACGCGAGGTCCTGGTCGCCGTCCGCGAGGGCGAGGGCGGTCATGACGACGCGGTCCTCGAAGCGCTCGAGGTAGCGCTTGCCGTCGAACGTCTTGAGCGTGTAGCTCGTGTAGTACTTGAAGGCGCCGAGGAACGTCTCGAAGCGGAACTTCTTGCCGTACGCGAAGGCGTTGAGCTTCTCGATGAACTCGAACGGGTACTTCTCGATGACCGAGCCCTCGTAGTACTCCTTCTCCACGAGGTAGTCCAGGCGCTCCTTGAGCGAGTGGAAGAACACCGTGTTCTGGTTCACGTGCTGCAGGAAGTACTCCCGCGCCGCCCGCTTGTCGGCGTCGAACTGGATCTTCCCGTCCGCGTCGTACAGGTTGAGCATGGCGTTGAGGGCGTGGTAGTCCATGCCGTCGAACTTCACGTTGTGCTTGAAGTCCGCTTCTGTCAGTGCTGTCGCTTCCACCATCGTTCCAATCCGTCGCTCACGCGGTCGACGTCCTCGGGCGTGCCGAACAGTTCGAGCCGGTACAAGTGCGGCACGTGGCACTTGCGGCTGATGATGTCGCCGGCGAGGCAGAACGCATCGCCGAAGTTGGTGTTGCCCGCGGCGATCACACCGCGGATGTGTCGTCTGTTCCGCTCGTCGTTGAGGAAACGGATGACCTGCTTGGGGACGGCGCCCTTCTCCTCGCCGCGTCCTTGGCCCCCGCCGTAGGTGGGGGTCACGAGCACGAAGGGCTCGTCGACGAGGAGGGGCGCCTCCCACGAGTGCAGCGGGATGCGGACGGATCGGATGCCCTCCGAGTGCCGCTCGAGCTTCTCGATGAATCGCGCCGTGTTGCCCGACACGCTCGAGAAGTACACGAGCAGGGGCGCCGTCGTGGCCGAGAGCGTCGCGGTCATGGGGACATCACTCCCGCGCTCCCGGTTCAGACCAGACGGGCGGCGAGCTCGTCGATCTTGTCGGGACGGAAGCCCGACCAGTGGTCCTCGTCGGTCACGACGACCGGCGCCTGCATGTAGCCGAGGGCCTTGACCTGCTCGAGCGCGTCAGCGTCCTGCGAGAGGTCGGTGACCTGGTACTCGATGCCCTTCGCGTCGAGTGCGCGGTAGGTCGCGTTGCACTGCACGCACGAAGGCTTGGTGTAGACCGTGATCGCCATGTCTTTCCCCTCAGATCCGTGTTCGGCCGGCATACCCCTGCCGGGCTCTCAATACTACATATGGGTGCCGACGTTCGGGGGCACCACAAGGGCTAGTAGTTACATCCGTGTGATTTTCCACCGTTCACCACAGCTCCATCCACCGACGCCTCCACAGGGATACAACGCCCGAGCACCCTCGAAAATGCCCGGATCACGCGGTTCTCGCACCTCTCGGCGGAGGTTCTCCACAGGCGCGAAGCTACGCCCGGCCACCGACATCCGACGTCCTGTGGAGAAGCTCCTTCGGCGTGTCTCGGCGTGTCGTCCGCGGCGCGCCTCGCCCCCATCCCGACGGGATAGCGTGAGAGGCGTGTCTGGCTATCGTGATCTGCTGCGCACGCCCGGCGTCGGCCGCATCATCGCGGCTCAGCTGGCCGCGCGCTTCCCGGGAGGGATGGTCGCACTCGCCGTTCTCCTCCACGTCGAGCACACCCACCACTCCTACGGCGCGGCCGGCACCGTGCTCGCCGCCGTGTCGATCGGCCAGGCCGTCGCCGGACCCGTGACGAGCCGCTGGATGGGCCGCTGGGGCATGCGGCGCGTCCTCGCCCTCACGACGCTCGTCACGTCCGCCGCCATCGCGGCGCTCGCGCTCGTGCCCGCGCCGCTGCCCGTGACCATCCTCTTCGGCCTCATCGCCGGTCTCGCGTCGCCTCCCGTGCAGTCGGCCGTCCGCACCATCTACCCGAAGATGGTCAACGCGTCGCAGCTGACCGCCCTGTACTCGCTCGACGCGTCGCTGCAGGAGATCATCTGGATCGCAGGCCCCGTGCTCATCACCTTCGTGTCGACGCAGATCTCGACCGTCGTGGGCCTGGTCATGATCGTGGGCTTCACGATCGCGGGAGGCACGTGGTTCATCCTCTCCCCCGAGCTCGGACGCGTGCGCATCCCCCGCAGCCGGCGCTCGTTCGGACGCGTGCTCCGCGGGCCGACCGTCGTGCTGACCACCGTGCTCGGCTTCCTCCTCATCGGCGCGTGCGCCGCGGCGGAGGCGGGCGTCGTCGCGTCGTTCGGCGAGGGCGCGGTCGAGTCGGGCTTCATCCTCGCGGTCTTCGCCGTCGGGAGCTTCGTGGGCGGCCTGGCCTTCGGCAACCTCCCGATGTCGCCGTGGTCCATGGCCCGCCGCTACGCGATCATCGCGGTCGGCATGGGTCTCACGCTCGTCTCCCTGGACGCGTGGTGGCTGGGCGGATCGCTTGTCATCGCGGGGCTCGGCATCGCCCCCGTGCTCGCGATGTCGTTCGCCATCACCTCGGCGAGTGTGAAGTTCAGCGAGACGGCCGAGGCCTACGGATGGATCAACACCGGCCAGCTCATCGGCGCCGCGCTCGGCTCGGCGATCGCCGGCTTCATGATCGACGGCATCGGGCCGCGCGGCGCCATGATGACCGCCCTCGGCTTCATCGTGCTCGGGCTCATCGTCGCGATCGTGTGCGTGCGCGGCTTCCCGGATCTGCGCGGCCGGGACGCGTCTCCGATCCCCGACACCGAGCCGGTCCAGACCCTCCCGTAGAGCGGGTCACTTCCCGTCGAAGTCGAAGGCGCGCAGGAGCTCGGCGACGGCCTGCTCGCGGTGGTCGCCTCCGCTCTCGAACATGTGCGTGACATGCGTGCGCAGGTGGTTCTCGAGGAGAAGCCTGTTGAGCGATTCGAGCGACCGCTGGATGGCCCGGGACTGCGTGATGATGTCCATGCAGTAGTCCTCGTCCTCGATCATGCGACCGAGACCGCGCAGCTGCCCCTCGAGGATGCGCGTGCGGTGCAGGGCACGCTTCTGGATGTCGTCGATCACCGCGCCAGCGTACCGCGCGCAGCAGGGTGCGGGCACAGCTCGTCCGGCCTCCGGACCCGCATGCGAGGATCGAGCCATGCCGCGCACACCGACTGAGCTGCTGTCCCCCGCTGACCGCGAGCGCCTCGCCTCGCTGCGTCGGATGAAGGCCGTCGCCCTCGGCGCTCTCCTCCTCATGGCCGCCCTCTTCGTGCTGGGCTTCGCGCTGCAGGAGTCCGTCCCGGCGCTCACCTACCTGCGCGCGGCGGCGGAGGGCGGGATGGTCGGCGCACTCGCCGACTGGTTCGCTGTCACCGCGCTGTTCCGGCGTCCGCTCGGCCTCCCCATCCCCCACACCGCGATCATCCCGTCGCGGAAGGACGAGATCGGGCGCTCGCTCGGGGAGTTCGTCGAGACGAACTTCCTCTCCTCACCCGTCGTCCGCGGCAAGCTGCAGTCGGCGCGCATCTCGGAGCGCCTCGGCGCCTGGCTCGCGCAGCCCGCGCACGCCGAGCGGGTGTCCTCCGAGGGCGCGGCGATGGCGCAGGGCGTGCTGCGGGCGCTGAGCGACGACGACGTGCAGGACCTCGTGGCGGCGCTCGCCCGCGAGCACCTCATCGAGCCGGAGTGGGGCACGCCCGCCGGCGTGTGGCTCGAGCGCATCGTGGAGACGGGAGCGCACCACGCCGCCGTGGATCTCGCGGCGGACAGCCTCTCGAGCTGGCTCGCCGACAACCGCGACGCCTTCGCGGGCCTCGTATCCCGGAGGCTTCCCTCCTGGGTGCCCTCGCTCGCCCACCGCGTCGTCGACGGCGCGCTCTACAACGAGACCGTGACCTTCGTCGATGCCGTGCGAGCGGATGGCGCCCATCCCGCCAGGAAGGCGATCGACCGCTATCTCGCGCGTCTCGCTGACAGCCTGCAGCACGACGCGGAGACCCGCGCGAAGCTCGAGGGCGCGAAGGTCGCCGTGTTCGACAGCCCGCGCGTCCGAGAGCTCGCCGGAAGCGCATGGGAGACCGCGAAGAACGGCCTCATCGTCTCGCTCGGCGACGAGCGCAGCGCGCTGCGCACGCGGATGCGCGAGGCGCTCATCGAGATCGGCGGACGCCTGAGCTCCGATCGCGCCATCCAGCGTCGCGTCGACGGATGGGTGGTGGACGCGGCAGGATTCCTCGTCGAGCGCTACCGCCACGACATCGCGTCGATCATCACCGACACGGTCGAGAAGTGGGACGCCGAGGAGACGACCGAGAAGATCGAGCTGCTCGTGGGCCGCGACCTGCAGTACATCCGCCTCAACGGAACCGTCGTGGGGGCGCTCGCGGGCCTCGTGATCTTCTCCGTGGCCCACGCGGTGTTCGGGTGATGCCCGTGTGATGCACGAAAGGCCACCCGGCGTTGGGTGGCCTTTCGTTCAGGTTAAGTCCGGCGGTGTCCTACTCTCCCACAAGGTCCCCCTTGCAGTA
>NZ_BSEJ01000023.1 GCF_027921765.1 Microbacterium barkeri | reverse complement strand
GCCCTCGAACAACTCGCCCTCGTCTACCCCGAGCGCATCGAGCCCTACCTCTGACCCCGAGGACCCAACTCCTTACACACACAACTTGACAAGCTCTGGTGGTCATCCTCCGGTGGCCACCCCTCCGCTGGCCAGGTCGCAGTTCGCGGCCCCAAACGACCGAATACCGGCGCCAACTGCGACCCGAACAGCCACCGGCACCCCCAGGTCGCACTTCGCGGCCTCAAACGGCCAAATACCGACGCCAACTGCGACCTGAACAGCCACGGCCACCCCCGACACCCACCGCAACCGAACGCCCACACCACCGGCACCGCCAAGTCGCACTTCGCGGCCCCAAACGGCCAAATACCGACGCCAACTGCGACCCGAACAGCCACGGCCACCGCCAGGTCGCAGTTCGCGGCCCCAAACGGCCAAATACCGACGCCAACTGCGACCCGGACAGCCACCGGCACCAACAGCCGCACCACCACCGCCACCACCACCACCGCCACCGCCACCGCCGACACCGGACGGAGAGCACCGGACCCCGTGCCATGATCGAGGGATGCGCATCTCCGCTCGTGCCGAATACGCCGTGCGCGCGTGCGTGCTGCTCGCACGCGCGACCGAGCGCCTCGCCTCGCCGACGATCGCATCGGACGAGGGCATCCCCGCGAAGTTCCTCGAGGGCATCCTGACGTCCCTCGTGCGGGCCGGGATCGTGTCGAGCCGTCGCGGCGCCGGCGGCGGCTACGAGCTGGCCCGCCCGGCGGCCGAGGTGACCGTGGCCGACGTCATCCGCGCCGTGGATGGCCCTCTCGTCTTCGTCCGCGATCAGCGGCCATCCGACATGGCCGAGGAGGGCGCGCTCCTGCAGCTGTGGGTCGCGCTGCGCGCGAACGTGCGCAGCGTGCTCGAGGGGACGAGCCTCGCCGACCTCGCCGACGACCGGCTGCCGGCCGACGTCGCCGCGCTGACCGAGGACCCGGCCGCCTGGCAGAGCCCCTAGAGATCCGGTCTAGTCGGCGACGAGCGCGGGCTGCGCGGCCGGCGCCTCCGCGTCGGCCCTCTCGGCGCGACGCGCGATGAGGTGAGCGCGCACCGACCAGGCGACCGCCGCGGCCCACACGACGGCGATCCCGACGAGCGCGAGGTTCACCGTCGCGTCGCCCACCTCAAGGCTGCGCAGGATGGTCCGGGTGTTGGTCAGGACGATGATCCCGCCGACGAGGGACCCGAGGATGCGCGGCGGCAGCTTGCGCACGAGCCACGCGGCGAGGGGCGCGGCCGCGACGCCGCCCGCGAGGAGCGCGAGCACCCAGCCGAAATCGAAGCCCGCGGAGCCGAGGCCGAGGAGGAAGCCGAGCGATGCTGCGATCGCGACGAGGAACTCGCTCGTGTCGATCGTGCCGATGACCTTGCGCGGCTCGAGGCGGCCGCTCGAGAGGAGCGCCGGCGTGCCGACCGGGCCCCATCCGCCGCCGCCCGAGGCGTCGAGGAAGCCCCCGACGATGCCGAGCGGCGCGAGGAACGCGAGCGGGAGCGGCTTGTCGCTGCGGCGCTTCGGAAGGCCCTGCACGGTGAAGCGGATGAGGATGTAGGTGCCGAGGGCCAGGAGGATGCCCGACGTGAGCGGCGCGGCCGCCTCGGTCGACAGGCCCGAGAGGAACGTCGCGCCCGCGAAGGCGCCGAGCGCGCCGGGCACGCCGATCTTGAAGACGGTCTTCCAGTCGACGTTCCCGAAGCGCCAGTGCGAGATGCCCGACGCGAGCGTCGTGCCGATCTCCGCGAGGTGCACGGAGGCGCTGGCCGCCGCCGGCGCTGCGCCGATCGTGAGCAGCAGGGTCGTTGACGTGACACCGTACGCCATGCCCAGGGCGCCGTCGACGAGCTGAGCTGCGAAGCCTGCGAGGCCGATCAGGGCGAGGAGCACGAGTGTCTGCATGCCGACGACGCTAGGGGCTTTCCCCACCGTCGAGGTAGGACATTACGCACGGCCGTAACACAGCGCGTCATACGGCGACACATCCGGTCGCCGCGGGGCTCAGCGGAGGGCGCCGACCGACGCCAGGGCCATCCGGATGAGCGAGCCGCGCCCGCCCTCCATCTCCGCGGCGAGCGCGTCCGAGGCCGCCTCGTCGGGCGTGAGCCACGTGACCTCGAGCGCATCCTGCCGCGGCTCGCACGTGCCCGTCACGGGAACGACGAACGCGAGCGACACGGCGTGCTGACGGTCGTCGTGGAATGCCGTGACGCCCGGGATCGGGAAGTACTCCGCGACCGTGAAGGGCGTCGGCTGCGGCGGCAGCAGCGGGAACGCCATCGGCCCGAGGTCGTTCTCGAGATGCCGGAACAGCGCGTCGCGCACCGTCTCGCCGTAGCGGACGCGGCCGGAGACGATCGTGCGCTTGATCTCGCCCATGCTCGAGGCCCGCAGGAGGATCCCGACGTCGGTCACCTGGCCCACGCCATCCGTGCGCACCGGGATGGCCTCGACGTAGAGCATCGGAAGGCGGCGGCGCACGGCCTCGAGCTCGAACTCGCTCAGCCAGCCCGGGTTCGACGAGCCTCCCGGCACCGCGCCGATCCCGCTCGCACCCAGGTCGGATGGCAGCTGCGGCTCCTCGGGGAGCTCTTCGGGATCGGGGTCAGGCGTGCGGACCGGCATGCGTCCTTTCTACCCCGGATGTCGCCGACGTGCGTCACGATGGAGACCATGGAAGCGACGCCTGCTCTGGACGACGCCGTCGTGCGCTGGTCAGGAGAGCCCGACGGCCGGCCCGTGATCGTGCTGCTGCACGGCTACGGCGCCGACGAGAGCGACCTCTTCGGGCTCTCGACGATGCTGCCCGACGCCTTCGTGTACGCGGCGGTCCGCGCCCCGCTCGGGATGCCGTGGCCGCAGCCGGGCTACTCCTGGTACCCGATCGAGGGCCTCGAGGGCCGCTCGCCCGAGCGCACGACCGAGGCCGCCCGCCGCTTCCTCGAGTGGGTGGACGCGGCGCTCGGGCCGGATGCCATCGTGGGTCTCATCGGCTTCTCGCAGGGCGGCGCGATCTCGCTGCAGGCCATGCGGCTCGCCCCCGAGCGCTTCGCGTTCTGCGCGAATCTCTCGGGCTACGTCACCCCGGGCGAGCTCGAGGGAGACGCGGCGCTCGCCGAGCGGCGCCCTCCCGTCTTCTGGGGCCGCGGGACGCACGACACGGTCATCCCGGAGGGGCTCATCGTGCACACGACCGACTGGCTGCCCGCTCACGCCGACCTCGCCGGGCGCATCTACCCCGGCCTCGGGCACGCCGTGTCGCCGGCCGAGCTCGACGACCTGAGGGTGTTCCTCGAGAAGCGGATCTGACGCCGACCCTGGCGCGCCCGCGACGGAGTGTGTACAGTGGTCGGGTCCTGTCCCCGAGGTCTGGAGAATCCGTTGAAGCTGATCGACGCTCACGCGCTCACGCGCTGAACCGTCGACGCTCGCCGTTCTCCCTCGGAACAACCGGGCCGGCCCTTCTCTCGGACCCGCCTAGAGCCGTCCGCCGAAGTCCTTCGGCGAGCGTCCGGTGTCAGTGCATCCGCACACTCGCACACCGGAGGTCCCTCATGCCCGCTCTCACTCTCGATCACCTTTCCTTCATCTGGCCTGACGGCTCGGTCGCCCTGTCGGACGTGTCCGGCACGTTCGGCGACGGACGCACGGGCCTCGTCGGCCGGAACGGATCCGGCAAGTCCACGCTGCTGCGGCTCGCGGCCGGCGAGCTGACCCCGACCAGCGGCCACATCGTCCGCACCGGGGACATCGCCTACCTCCCGCAGCGACTCACACTCGATGTCGACCGCCCGGTCGCCGAGCTCCTCGGCATCGCCCGTCCGCTCGCCGCGCTGCGCGCGATCGAGTCGGGCGACGTCGACCCGGCCCACTTCGACGCCGTCGGAGACGACTGGGACATCGAGTCGCGCGCGCACGCCGCGCTCGCCGACGCCGGGCTCCCGCCCGAGGCGCTCGACCGCACGGTCGGGAGCCTCTCGGGAGGCGAGGCCGTCCTCGTGGCGATCGCGGGCATCCGCCTGCGCTCCGCTGCGATCACCCTGCTCGACGAGCCGACCAACAACCTCGACCGCGACGCGCGCCTCCGGCTGCACGACATGGTGCGGGGATGGCGCGGCGCGCTCGTCGTCGTGTCGCACGATCTCGAGCTGCTCGAGCTCATGGACGACACCGCCGAGCTGTACCGCGACGAGCTCAGCGTGTTCGGTGGCCCCTACTCCGCGTGGCGAGCGTGGCTCGACGCGGAGCAGGAGGCCGCCGCGCAGGCCGAGCGCGACGCGGACAAGGCGCTCAGGAAGGAGAAGCGCCAGCGCATCGAATCCGAGGTCAAGCTCGCCCGCCGCGCACGCACCGCGCGGAAGGCCGAGGCCGAGAAGCGCGTCCCGAAGATCGTCTCGCACGGCCGGCGGATGGCCGCTGAGGTGTCAGCAGGTCGTCTCAGCACCGAGATGCGCGAGAAGGAGTCGGCGGCCCGGGAGGCGCACGAGGCCGCGGAACGGCGCCTGCGCGACGACGACGCGGTGCGCATCGACCTGCCCGATCCGGGTGTGGCCGCCGGGCGCCGCGTCGCGACGATCGGCGACGGCGAGCGGTCGTGGGTCGTGCAGGGTCCCGAGCGCATCGCCCTGACCGGGCCGAACGGCGCGGGCAAGTCGACGCTGCTGCGGAGGCTGCTCGGCCTTCCGGTCGCGTGGTGCGACGAGGCCGCTCCGACGCCAGACGCCGAGCAGGCACCGCTCGGCGCGGGCCTGCACGCCGAGCTCCACGTCGAACACGTCGGGTACCTGCCGCAGCGGGTCGACGGTCTCGTCGAGGAGGCGTCGGTGCTCGACGCCGTGCGCGCGGCCGCGCCGGACACACCCGACCGCGAGCTGCGGAACCGCCTCGCGCGGTTCCTCCTGCGCGGAGCGACCGTCGAGCGCCCGGTGCGGACCCTCTCGGGCGGCGAGCGCTTCCGCGTGGCGCTCGCGCGGATGCTGCTGGCGGATCCGCCGCCGCAGCTGCTCGTGCTCGACGAGCCGACCAACAACCTCGACATCGACACGGCCGAGCAGCTGCTCGATGCGCTCCGCGCCTACCGGGGCGCGGTGCTCATCGTGAGCCACGACGAGTCCTTCCTCGCGCGGCTCGCTCCCGATGCGGTGCTCGAGCTGCGCGACGGCCGGCTGTCGGAGCGCGAGCTGGCCCCGGTCGCCTGACGGGCGACCGGAGAGGTGACGGCGGCGGCGCAGGCCGCCGCCGTCACCCGGTCACCACCAGTAGCCGTCGGAGGTGACCGTCACGGCGTCGCCGTCGATCTCGATGCCGCCGCTGAAGGAGATGTCGCGCTCCTCCGTGACCTCCTCGTCGTCTGAGAAGAAACCGGAGTCGATGTAGGTCGCCTCGGCGACGCCCTCCGAGGCGGTGAAGTACGTGCCGTCCTCCGCGATCTCGATCGACGGGTACGTCGCGATGCTCCACGTCACCGGGGTGTCGTCCGGATACACGTACACCTGGAACGGGCAGTCCTCGGGCTGCCCGACCGTCTGCTCGGCGCATCCGTCGAGGAGCGCCTTCACCTGCGCGTCGACCTCGTCCTGGAGCGCCGACGTCGGGCGGAAGTCGATCTCTGCGGCGCCGCCCTCGAAGCCCGCCGGACCTGCCGCGATCACGCGCACCGGAACGGCCTCGAAGAACGCCGACGAGGCGGGCTCGACGTCGTACGCGCCCGGATACACCGCGACGGTCGCCTGTCCGGACTCGTCGAACGGCACGTCCACGCCGCCGATCCGCGCGCCGCCGCCGTCGGCGTACACGAAGACCTCGGTCAGCAGCGGTGTCGCGACGCGCCAGCGCTCGAGCACGAGCCACTCGTTGTCGAGACGCTCCACCTCGAGCGACGCGCTCTGCTCGACGCCGTCGAGACGGTAGGTCACGTCGATGTATCGCACGTCTCCCTCGCCCGCACCATCCGCGACCTCGACGTCGGAGATGCGCTCCGCCGCGGCCGACAGCACCTCGTCGGTGAGGAACGCGCGCTCGGCGTTCGAGACGTTCGGGTCGACGAGCGCACTCGCGGCCTCCGCCTGTCCGTCGGCGATGAGGCCGACGTACTGCGCGACAGCGGCGGCGGGCCCCCGGCCGGCGTTCACGACCGACAGCGCGACGGCCGCGCCGACGCCGAGCACCGCCACCAGGGCCACGGCCCCGCCCGTCCACGCGAGCGCCTTCTTCGTGCGCGGGCTCATCGGAGCCGGCGGCGCCGACGGCGCGGCCGGAGTCGTCACCGCGGCCTCGCCGGCAGGGCCGCCCGCAACCGGCGCCGGCGCGCCCCCGGAGAGCCAGGTCGCGACGGCCGCGCGCCCGCCGATGACCTCGAGCAGGCGAGGCGAGAGCCCGTACACGAGCGCCGGCAGCACCTGCGCCCCGAACGAGATCGCGGCGGCCCACACGAGGAGGACGAGCAGCGACCACCACGCGATCGACAGGGCGACCGTCCCCTCGCCGGAGAAGAACATCATGCTGCCTGCCCCCGCGGCCGACGCGCCGAACAGCAGCAGCGCGAACACGATCCATCCGATCAGCGCGCCAGCCGGCAGCTGCCACATCCGCGCGAGGTCGACCTGCGCGCCGCGCGGCCGCCGCACTCCGATGCGCACCGCGGCGAGGACCGCCGTGACGAGCGCGACGAGCACGGCGAGCCACAGCCACCACTGCCCCGCGCCGAACACCGTGTAGAGCTCGCTCACGCCGCCGAAGCCGCTCGTGCCGGCGCTCGCCTCGATGCCGCCCAGCTGGGCGATCACCGCGAGGGCCGCGGCGACGTTCAGGCAGAGGACGAGAAGGAGCGGGATGGCGCCGGCCATGTCCTGCTGGACGAGCCAGATCGCGCCGCCGATGATCGCGAGCGGGGTGAACACCACCGCGAAGATCGTCGCGACCACGAGCGGCTCGCGGACGATCGCCGGAAGCGCCTCGACGTTCCGGCGGATGGCCGCCACCGGGCCTTCGCCCTGCGCGGTGCGGCGCCCGAGCTCGCGACCGAGGAAGCCGGCCGCGGTGAGGAGGACCGTGCCGACAGCGACGAGCCGGAAGCCCGCGCTCGTCAGCAGGAAGGATGATCCCGCCTCCTCGACCCGCGGCGACAGAATCGCGACGAGCAGGAGCAGGACGAGCGACGCGGCGAGTCCCGCCGCGGCGCTCGCGATGAGCCGATGCCACACGGTCTGCTGCGGATCGCGGCGTTCGAGACGCCACGACCACCACGCGGTCACGACGAGGACCGCGAGGGTGAGGACGAGCGGGAAGACCCATGCGGATCCGCCGCCGGACGCGCTGAACATGCCAGCGGATCCGCCCAGCTGCACGCTGATCTCGCCGCCCAGGACGAGTCCGGCGCACACGAAGACGAAGCCGATGAGCACGCCAGCGCCGGCGTCCGGCGAGGCGCTCGAGCCGCCCATGCTCTCGAACGCGTCGGCGAGGGGCGCGATCGCGGCGAGGGCGAGCAGGAGGCCGGCGACGATCGTCGTGCCGAGGGCGATCCCCGCGGTCGTGAGCGCGCCGATGAGAAGGGTGCGCGGCAGCTGTGTCGGGCGCAGCGACGGGAGGACCGCCGCGGGTGCGGCGGGCGCGGCGCCGTCGGGCGACGCGGCCTGCGGCGGCTCCGGCGGTCCGGGCTGAGGCGGCAGCGGCGGGACGGGCGGCGCCGGCGGATGAGGCGGGCCGGGCTTGACGGGCGGCTCGGGCTGGCCGGGCTCGACCGGCGGCTCGGGAGCCGGTTCAACGGGCGGGGCCGGCGCGGGCTCCGGCTCGACCGGCGGAACCGGCGGCTCGGGCTGGACGTCGTCCGAGGACGGCGGATGGTCGTTCATGGTCATGTGATTCCCCCCTCGTGGTGCGCGATCGCGCTCCTTAGACATATCGGTGTCCGCCGACACCGCGCAATTCCGATGACACCGATATCCGGCTCTTCCGCCCGCTCCCGCGTCGCCGTGGGAGCAGGAGAATCCGCCGAGAGAAGGACGATCCGTCAGGATCCGTCCTGCGATGGGCGGATCTTCCTGCTCCGGGTCGGGTGAACCAGACCGCGATCGACCGAGCCGGATGTCGGCGGTCCGGGAGAGGATGGTTGCGTGGATGTGCTCGATCGGTTCGGCGAGGCAACGCGGGAGTGGTTCCGCGGCGCGTTCGCGGCGCCGACCGATGCCCAGCGCGGCGCGTGGGACGCCGTCTCGAAGGGCCGGCATGCCCTCGTCGTCGCGCCCACGGGCTCCGGCAAGACCCTGTCGTCGTTCCTGTGGGCGATCGACCAGGTGTTCCGCGAGAAGGCGCAGGATGACGCCGAGCGCACGCGCATCCTCTACGTCTCGCCGCTCAAGGCCCTCGGCGTCGACGTCGAGCGCAACCTGCGCTCGCCGCTCGTCGGCATCGCGCAGGCCGCGCGGCGTCTCGGGATCGAGGCGCCGACCGTGAGCGTGGGGGTGCGCTCGGGCGACACCCCGTCGGCCGACCGGCAGCGGCTCGTCCGGCACCCGCCGGACATCCTCATCACCACGCCCGAGTCGCTCTACCTCATGCTCACGAGCCAGGCGCGGGAGACCCTGCGCGGCGTGCACACCGTGATCGTCGACGAGGTCCACGCCGTCGCGGCGACCAAGCGCGGCGCGCACCTCGCGGTGAGCCTCGAGCGTCTCGACGAGCTGCTCGAGCGGCCGGCGCAGCGCATCGGGCTGTCGGCGACCGTGCGCCCCATCGACGAGGTCGCGCGGTTCCTCGGCGGGTCGGCCCCCGTCGAGATCGTCGCGCCGAAGGCGTCGAAGACCTTCGAGCTGTCGGTCACGGTGCCGATCGACGACATGCAGAACCCGCCGCCGGCCGCGGGCAGCGCGCCGCCATCCGGCGCCGAGCAGGGCGAGGACGGCGAGGACTGGTTCCTGCCCGAGACCACCGAGATCACCGGGTCGGTCTGGCCGCACGTCGAGGAGGCGATCGTCGACCGCGTGCTCGCGCACCGCTCGACGATCGTCTTCGCCAACTCGCGGCGTCTCGCCGAGCGCCTGACGGGCCGCCTCAACGAGATCTACGCCGAGCGGCTGGGCCTCGACCTGCCCGATCCCGCCGTCCCCGCCGCGATGATGGCCCAGGCCGGCCAGACGGCGGGCGCCGAGCCCGTGCTCGCCAAGGCCCACCACGGGTCCGTCTCGAAGGAGCAGCGCGCCGTCGTCGAGGAGGAGCTCAAGTCGGGTGCGCTGCGGTGCGTCGTCGCGACGAGCAGCCTCGAGCTCGGCATCGACATGGGCGCGGTCGACCTCGTCATCCAGGTCGAGGCGCCGCCGAGCGCCGCGAGCGGCCTCCAGCGGGTCGGCCGCGCGGGCCACCAGGTCGGCGAGATCAGCCGCGCCGCGCTGTTCCCGAAGCATCGCGGCGACGTGCTGCACACCGCGATCGTCACCGAGCGGATGCTCCACGGCCAGATCGAGGCGATCGCCGTCCCGCAGAACCCGCTCGACATCCTCGCCCAGCAGACGGTCGCGGCCTCCGCGCTCGGCGAGATCGAGGTCGAGCGGTGGTACGAGATCGTCCGGCGCAGCGCCCCGTTCCGCACCCTGCCGCGCAGCGCGTTCGAGGCGACGCTCGACCTGCTCGCCGGCCGCTACCCCTCCGACGAGTTCGCCGAGCTGCGGCCCCGCGTCGTGTGGGACCGCGACGCCGGCACGATCGCCGGGCGCCCCGGCTCGCAGCGCCTCGCCGTCACGAGCGGCGGGACGATCCCCGACCGCGGGCTGTTCGGGGTCTTCATCGCGGGCGAGACCCGCAACGCGCGCGTCGGCGAGCTCGACGAGGAGATGGTCTACGAGTCGCGCGTGAACGACGTCTTCACGCTGGGGACGACGAGCTGGCGCATCGTCGAGATCACGCACGACCGCGTCAACGTGCTGCCCGCGTTCGGCCAGCCCGGCAAGGTCCCGTTCTGGCACGGAGACGGGCTGGGCCGCCCCGCCGAGCTCGGCGAGGCCCTCGGCCGCTTCTCGCGCGAGATCACGAGCGCTCCCGCCGACCGCGCGGAGCAGCGCCTCATCGAGGCCGGCCTCGACGAGAAGGCGCGCGGCAACCTCCTCGCGTACCTCGCCGAGCAGCGCGAGGCGACCGGAACGCTGCCGACCGACCGCACGCTGACCGTCGAGCGCGGGCGCGACGAGGTCGGCGACTGGCGGATCATCCTGCATTCCCCCTACGGCATGCACGTGCACTCGCCGTGGGCCCTTGCCGTCAACGCGCGCATCCGCGAGCGTCTCGGCGTCGAGGGATCCGCCGTCGCGAGCGACGACGGCATCATCGCCCGCATCCCCGACACCGAATCCGAGCCGCCCGGCGCCGAGCTGTTCGTGTTCGACCCCGACGAGCTCGAGCAGATCGTGACCGACGAGGTCGGCGGCTCCGCGCTCTTCGCGTCGCGGTTCCGCGAGTGCGCAGCCCGCGCGCTCCTCATGCCGCGCCTCAACCCGGGCAAGCGCATGCCCCTGTGGCAGCAGCGCCAGCGCTCGGCTGCGCTGCTCGAGGTGGCCAAGCGCCACCCGACCTTCCCGATCATCCTCGAGACCCTCCGCGAGGTCCTCCAGGATGTCTACGACCTGCCCGCGCTGCTCCGCGTCGCGCGCGGGATCGGCGAGCGGCGCATCCGGCTCATCGAGACCGAGCCGTCGCAGCCGTCGCCCTTCGCGCGCGATCTGCTCTTCGGCTACGTCGGCGCGTTCATGTACGAGGGCGACTCCCCGCTCGCCGAGCGGCGCGCCGCCGCGCTGTCCGTCGACCCCGCGCTCCTGAGCGAGCTGCTCGGCAAGGTCGAGATGCGCGAGCTGCTCGACCCCGACGTGCTCGCGCAGTACGAGGCCGAGGCGCAGCGGCTCGCGCCCGACCGCCGCGCGCACGGCGTGGAGGGCACGGCCGACCTGCTGCGCGTGCTGGGTCCGCTCGCGGCCGACGAGGTCGCCGCGCGCCTGGAGGACGCCGCCGACGCGCCCGCGCACCTCGCCGCCCTCGTCGACGCGCGTCGCGCCATCCGCGTGCAGATCGCGGGAGCCGACCGCTTCGCGGCGATCGAGGATGCCGGGCGCCTCCGCGACGGGCTGGGCACCGCGCTCCCCGTCGGCATCCCGGTCGCCTTCCTCGAGCCGGTCGCCGATCCGCTCGCCGACCTCGTGTCGCGGTATGCGCGCACACACGGGCCCTTCACGACCGACGCCGTCGCGACGCGTCTCGGTGTCGGCGCTGCGGTCGCGCGCCACACGCTGCAGCGACTCGAGGCGCAGGGTCGGCTGTCCAGCGGGTTCTTCCTGCCCGAGCGCGACGGCGTGCCGCTGTCCGACGAGGTGGAGTGGTGCGATGCGGAGGCGCTGCGGCGCATCCGGATGCGCTCGCTCGCGGCGCTGCGCGGAAGCGTCGAGCCGGTCGCGCCCGACGCCTACGCGCGCTTCCTCCCCGACTGGCAGCACATCGTGCGCCCGCTCGAGGGGATCGACGGCGTCGTCGCGGTCGTCGACCAGCTCGCCGGCGTCCCCATCCCGGCGAGCGCCTGGGAATCGCTCGTCCTGCCCTCGCGCGTGCGCGACTACGCGCCGTCCATGCTCGACGAGCTCACCGCGACCGGAGAGGTCGTCTGGTCGGGGCACGGATCCCTGCCGGGGCGAGACGGATGGATCGCGCTGCACCCCGCAGACGCGGCCTCGTTCACGGTCCCCGACGTCGACGGCGAGCTCGCCGAGGGCTCGCTCGAGGCGCAGCTCGTCGCCGCGCTCGCGGGCGGAGGCGCCTACTTCGCGAGCCAGCTGCGCGAGGCGACGGGAGCCGAGAACGAGCAGTCGGTCGTGGAGGCGCTCTGGAACCTCGTCTGGACGGGGCGCGTGACGAACGACACGTTCGCGCCGCTGCGCACGCTCCTCGGCGGCGGCTCGCAGAGCCACAAGGTCGCGCGCCGCACCCCCCGCGCGCGGATGTACCGAGGAGCGACCTTCCGCCCGACGACGTCGGCGCCGCCGCGGCCGCCCGCGCTCGGCGGACGCTGGTCGCTCGTCCCCCGGCCCGAGCCGGATGCCGCGGCGCGCGCCACCGCGAGCGCGTCGCTCCTCCTCGACCGCTACGGCGTCGTCACGCGCGGATCGGTGCAGAGCGAGCAGGTGCCGGGCGGCTTCGCGCAGGTCTACCGCATCCTCGCCGGCTTCGAGCAGGCCGGCCACTGCCGACGCGGCTACCTCATCGAGCAGCTCGGCGCGGCGCAGTTCGCGGCGTCCTCGACGATCGACCGGCTGCGCCAGTTCGCCGCCGTGCCCGAGCCCGCTCCCCTGCGCGCGCTCACCCTCGCGGCGACCGACCCCGCGAACCCCTACGGCGCGGCACTCGGATGGCCCGCGCTCGAGGCCGTCAAGCACCGCCCGGGCCGCAAGGCGGGCGGCCTCGTCGTGCTCGTCGACGGCGCCCTCGTCCTGTACCTCGAGCGCGGCGGACGCACGGTGCTCCAGTTCGCCGACGACGAAGAGGTGCTCGCCGCGGCGTGCCGCGACCTCGTCGCGACCGCACGATCGCGGCGGCTGGAGACCCTCACCGTCGAGCAGGTCAACGGCGAGTTCGTCTTCGGGACGACGCTCGGCCGGTCTCTGCGCGCGGCGGGTTTCGTCGAGTCGACGAAGGGCCTCACGCTGCGCCGGGAGCGCGGCTGATGCCCGAGGGCGACACCGTCCACCGCGCGGCGCGTCGACTGCACGCCGCCCTCGCCGGCCGCGTGGTCACGCGGTTCGACCTCCGTGTGCCGCAGGCGGCGACCGCCGACCTGCGCGGCGAGACCGTGCACGAGGTCGTCGCGCGCGGCAAGCACCTCCTCCACCGCATCGGCGAGCACACGCTGCACACGCACCTGCGGATGGAGGGCGAGTGGCATGTGTACGCGCAGGGCGCCCGCTGGCGCCGCCCGGCCTACCAGGCGCGCGCGATCGTCTCGGCACCCGGCGTCGAGACGGTCGGATTCGAGCTCGGCATCGTCGAGCTGCTGCTCACGCGCGACGAGGAGGCGGCGGTCGGCTACCTCGGACCCGACCCGCTCGCCCCCGACTGGGACCCGGACGAGGCCGCGCGGCGCCTCGCCGCCGACACACGCGCGGCGCACGTCGCGCTCCTCGACCAGCGCAACGTCGCCGGGTTCGGCACGGAGTACGTGAACGAGCTGCTCTTCCTGCGCGGCATCGCCCCCACGCGCCCGATGTCCGAGGTCGACACCGCGGCCCTCGTCGCGCTCGGCGCGCGGACCATCCGGCGCAACGTCGATCAGCGCACGCGCTCGTTCACGGGGGATGCGCGGCCCGGCCGGGCGATGTGGGTCTACGGGCGCGACCGGCAGCCGTGCCGTCGCTGCGGGACGCCCATCCGCAAGACCGCGATGGGGCCCGACCCCACCCGCGAGCGCCGCGTGTACTGGTGCCCGCGCTGCCAGCCCGAGGCCGACGACGGCCGATCAGCGGCGTGATCCTGCCAGATGCGAGCGGATCGCGCGGCGGCCATCCGGCTCGCCGATAGCGTGCGTGCCATGACGAACTCCGCAGCCGCCGCCCACTTCCGCGCGAAGCTCTCCTTCGAGACCGACCCGTCCGACGTCTTCGCCGACCAGCAGGAGGGCGCCGCGTTCGCCCTCGTCGACACCCGCTCGCAGGCCGCCTGGGATCAGGGTCATGCGGTCGGCGCGATCCACCTGCCCACGCGCGAGATCGCCGCGCGAGCTTCGGCCGAGATCCCGCACGGCACTCCGGTCGTCGTGTACTGCTGGAGCCCGGGCTGCAACGGCGGAGACAAGGCCGCGCTCGCGTTCGCGCAGCTCGGCTACGACGTGCGCCTCATGATCGGCGGCTTCGAGTACTGGGCGCGCGAGGGCTATCCCGTCGAGAGCGCCGACGGCCCGGTCGTCCGCGCGGCCGATCCGCTCGTCGCGCCGGTCGCCGCGCCGTCCTGCGCCTGCTGACAGCGAGACGGCCCCGGCTGAGCCGGGGCCGTGCGGCCTCATGCGGCGAGCAGGAAGCCCTTGCGGTCGGTGGCGACGGCTGCGCCGTCCCGGATGCTCTCGTCGTCGCCGATGCGGGAGCCGGGCGCGACCCGCGCGCCCTCTCCCACGGTCGTGCGCACGCCGATGTGGGCGTTCGCGCCGATCATGGCGCCGGGGCCGATGTGCGCCCCGACCTCGATCGTCGCCTTCGGCCCGATGAGCGCGTTGGCGTCGATCCACGCGCCGCGCGCGACGCGCGCGCCCGCGGAGATCCGCGCCCCCGGTTCGACATAAGCGCCCGCTTCCACACGCGCGTCCGGATGGACCTTCGCTCCTGTGGCGATCAGTCCACGTCCGTTCACGTGCTTGCGATAGCGCAGCAGTTCGCCGTGGTCATTCTCGATGTCGACGTAGTTCTTTCCCACGATGCCCTTCTGCGGCCCCGGGCGAGGCCGGACATCTGCGACAACGCCGGCGTCCCGGCAGGTATTCCCCTGAATGGACGCTTTCGCTGCTGCTCGATGCACCCGGCTCGACGGGGGCATTCTGGTGTTGATCGGCGGAATCGGATGGTCAGATCGCCTCGCGGGGTCGGTCCGCGTAGGCTTGCGGCATGGCGCAC
Organism: Microbacterium barkeri; assembly: GCF_027921765.1. Taxonomy (GTDB): domain Bacteria; phylum Actinomycetota; class Actinomycetes; order Actinomycetales; family Microbacteriaceae; genus Microbacterium; species Microbacterium barkeri. The sequence goes on along the minus strand of NZ_BSEJ01000023.1, from coordinate 13,130 downwards.
GGGAAGGGATCGGCACCTCGCCGCGGCGGCGCCGCCCGCGGCGGTGCGCGCGGCCGGTCCACAGGCGGACGCGCTCCCGGGCGCACGCCCCCCGCCCCGAAGACGGCGCCCGCCCCGAAGACGGCGCCCGCCCCGGAGCCGGAAGCGCCCCGCACCTTCCGTCTCGGCGCCGTGCCCGGCGCGACTCCCGGTCGCTGGGTGGACCGCTGGAGCAGCCGCCGGCCCGAGGTCGCCCTCGAGCTCGTGCCGCTCGAGGTCGCGGAGCAGCGCACGGCTCTCGACGACGGCCGCGTCGACGCCGCGATCGCGCGACGCCCGATCGATGACGACGGCCTCCACGTCATCGCGCTGTACGACGAGGTGCCGGTCGTCGTCATGTCGAGCGAGTCCGACCTCACGGTCGTCGACGAGCTCGAGGCGTCCGACCTCGACGGCTCGGTGCTCATCGTGCCGGGCGACGATGTGCTCGGCCCGTTCGACCTCCCCGCCACCGTGCCCCCGCGCTTCGACACGATCGAGACGACCGCGGATGCGATCGCGACGGTCGCCACGGGCGTCGGCATCGCGATCGTGCCGATGTCCCTCGCCCGGCTGCACCACCGGCGCGACGTGACGTACCGGCCGCTCGTCGGCGGCCCGGTCTCGTCGGTCGTCTTCGCGTGGCGGCGCGACCGCGACTCCGCGGACATCCAGGACTTCGTCGGCATCATCCGCGGGCGCACGGCGAACTCCTCCCGCTGAGGTCGTCACGACGCCGCCCTCCGCGAGAACCGGAAGGCGAGCGTCGCGCCGAGCGCGATCACCGCGACTGCGGCTGCCGTCACGCCGATCGCGGTGCTCGCCGGCTCGCCCGAGAGCCGTGCGACGGCGAGCCACGAGAGCCCCCAGGCGAGCGCGAGGGCGGGCGCCAGGCGGCCGCGGCCCCGCCACCCGATGCCGACGGCGATGATCGCGATCACCGCGAGCGCGACGACGCCCGCGACGGCGGCCGCGTCGGCCCACTCCTCCGGTGCCGTCCGGGTGAGCCACGCGGCCGTGTTCGCGACCGCTGCGATCGTGACCCAGCCGAGGTGGAGGCCCGTGACGCCGTCGATGAGAAGCGCGGGCAGCAGGCCCTCCCGCGCTGTGCGGACGGCGCGATGGAAGGCCAGGGCGAGCACTCCCGCGAGCGCGAAGATCACCGCGACGGTCGTGGGCAGGTCGGCGAACTGCGCCGCGAGCAGCCACAGCCCGTTGAGCACCTCCGACGCCGCGACCCACCAGCCCATCGCACGCTGGCGGACGTCTGCCCGCTGCTGCGGAAGCGCCTGCCACGCGGCATACGCGACGAGGCCGATGTAGATCGCCGACCAGATGGAGAACGCCGGGCGCGCGGGGGCGAGGTACGAGCCGTCCACATCGAGCGCGCCGCCCTGGAGATCCTGGACGGGCGTCCCGCCGAAGAGCCCTGCGCCGACCATCGCCGCGGCGATCATGAGGCACGTCGCGGCCACGACGGCGACCTGGCGGACGACGTCGCTGCGGTTCGCGTGCGCGGGAGACGAGGGGGTCATCTGCCCACGCTAACGAGCGCTCCGACCCCGATTCCGGGGGTTGACAGACCCCGGGTCAGGTGCGAGGCGCCGTGAGCAGGTCGATCTGCTCATCGAGGTAGGGAGCCAGCGGGCGGAGGAAGCCCGCGGGCGACCAGCGCACGCTGAGCACGCCGTCCTGCCACGACAGCGGGCCATCCGCCCCGCCGTCGGCGACCGCGTCGACGTCGATCGCGGACCATCCGAGGTGGAGCGTCTCCCCCTCGGCGAACCCGCCGCGGAACGCCATCGCCCGCAGCTCCGCGCGCCGCCGCTGCGACTCGGCCGCGTAGCCGCGGCGCACCTCCTCGGCGGCGCGCAGGATCTCGCCCGTCGCGATGAGCCCGTCGCCGGTCAGCAGGAGGACGCCGAGATGCCATCCTTCGCCGACCCGCACGATCCGCGGGCGCGCGCCGAGCGCTCCGCGCAGGCGCCCCGGCTCGCGCAGCTGCCCGAGACCCTCGCGGGGGATGCCGCGAAGACGGTCGCGCGCGTCGGCGAGCAGCGAGCGGAGGTCGTCCATCCGCCCCAAGATAGTCCGCTACGCGGCGGTCGGCCCGTCGCCGCCGGAGCGCGGGAGGATCGACAGCGGCGCGATCGGGGCCGGGCGCTCGCCGTGCAGCTCACGGTGCAGGCGCTCCATCCGGTCGTCGAGCTCGGCGGCCGTGACGGCCGCGTCACGCAGGCTGTCGATGAGCCGCGCCGGCACCTGCTTGTCGTACTTGTAGTAGATCTTGTGCTCGAGGCTCGCCCAGAAGTCCATCGCGATCGTGCGGAACTGCACCTCGACGGGAACCGACACCATGCCCGTCGACAGGAACACCGGCACCTCGACGATCGCGTGGAGGCTCTTGTAGCCGTTCGCCTTCGGGTGGGCGATGTAGTCCTTGACCTCGCGCACGCTGATGTCGTCCTGGCTCACGAGCAGCTCGAAGAGCCGGTACGCGTCGGTCACGAAGCTGCAGGTGACGCGGACACCCGCGATGTCGAGGATGCTCGCGCGGATGGCCTCGATCGTCGGCTCGATGCCCTTGCGGTCGGCCTTCTCGGCGATGCTGTCCATCGACTTGAGGCGGCTCGAGACGTGCTCGATCGGGTTGTAGGCGTGCTGGTGCTCGAAGTCCTCGCGGAGGATGGAGAGCTTCGTCTCGATCTCGCGCATCCCGAAGCGGTACTCGTTGAGGAAGCGCTGCATCTCATCGCGGAGCGAGCGAGCGTGCTCCAGCATGTCCTCGTCGACGGGGATCGAGCTCATGAGCCCCACGCTAGGGTCGCGCGCTATGGGATCCCTGTGAGATCCGCCTGGAGCACCCGGGCGCGGCGTTAGCCTGGCCTCATGGGCACTCTCTACTACGGCGCATCCGCGACGCCGATCTCCGTCGAAGACCGTGCTCTCGCTCACCTCAAGGTCGTGATCATCAGCAAGCTGCGCCGCGACGAGAGCTTCTCCGTCTCGTGGCGCCACCGCGAGGGCGAGCCCGAGGGCCGCAGCACCATCTGGGTGCACCCTGCGATCCCGCTGCGCTTCGAGTTCGAGGAGCCCGTCGCCCCCGAGCTCGACCGCCAGTGGCTCGAGGACCTCGCCGTCTCGGCCAACGCGCTCGGCGGCATCCAGCTCGTCGAGGAGCCGCCGACGCACGGCTGACGGGTCAGAGCGGGTCGCCTCCGGGCGCCTCGGCCGGCTCCGCCGGCTCGGGCATGATCGTGAGCCCCGACGGCCCGCTCGCGGCCTTCATGAGCTCATCCAGCCAGACCCGGTTGAGCCGCGGCGAGCGCCCGCCCGAGAACTGGAACTGCAGGGGCACCGCGGGGTGCAGCCAGAAGCTGCGACGCCCCGTGCCCTCGCCCAGGGAAGCGTCGAACATGAAGGGCTCGGAACGGCGGAGCTTGTTCATGACCACGATGCGCAGATGCGCAAGGGTACGGTCGTCCATTTCGACGGAGTCGCCGCCCAGTCCGTAGATGAATTTGCCCACGAAGCGACTCTAACCGGTACAGGCGTCGAAAATCACGGCTTCGTCACGGGGAGTCAGATCGCGTCGGCCGGCCCGGGCCGATTCCGGTGCACCTCCCCGCGCCACCCGCCCGTCGCGGTGCCGCGCGCCTCCATGAACTCCTTGAACCGCTCGAGGTCCCGCTGCGCCTGCGCGGAGTCGACGCCGATGGCGGCGCCGAACGACTCGAGCATCCCCTCCGGCTCCCAGACCATGCGGAGCGTCACACGCGTGCCGTTCTCGATGGGCGCGAAGTCGACCCGCCCGACGTGGAAGATCCCGTCGGTGCTCTGCCAGACGATGTGGTCGTCCGGCACCTGATCGACGATGTCAGCGTAGAAATCCTCCGTGAATCCGCCGATCGTCACCGACCAGCGCGAGCGCACCTCGTCGATCTGGCGGACGGATCTCACCGCGCCGAGGTACTCCGGGAAGGTCTCGATCTGGGTCCACTGGTTGTAGACCTCTTCGAGCGGCGCCTCCACGTCGATCTCTGCGCTCAGTGATGTGGCCATGGTGCCTCCTCCCGGCGGCTCCGTCCCCAGGTCGCCGCCCCGTCGCTAGCCAGGCTAGGCAGGGCCTCCTGACCAGGCACCCGGGTTGACGCCACGGGGCTCGCGATGTATCGGCTGGGTGCGCGGCACCCACCCGGCCCTAGCCGGGCGCGTCGCGGGCCGTCAATCTCCTTCCCGCGCGGAGGAGAAGCGCCTTAGGGTGACGGCATGTCAGCACAGGTCAAGGGCGCATCCGATGACGACGAGACCGTCGGGATGCGCGTCGTCTTCTGGTCCTGGTTCTCGATCGTCGCGGTCGGACTCGCGGTCATGATCATCCTTCCGCTGACCGGCCGCTGAGGAGGGGTCCATGCCGCGCTTCATCCGCGACAACGCGCTGTCGCTCTTCTTCCTCGCGATCTTCGTCGCGACCCTCGTCGGGCAGGCGTTCGTGGGCCACGCGAACAACAACGAGGAGCTCGTCCGCCACGGCCAGCCCGAGATCCCGCTCGGCGAGTTCGTCACGTCGTCGGCGTTCCTCGTCGACGTCACCGAGAACTGGCAGAGCGAGTTCCTGCAGTTCTTCCTCTTCATCCTCGCGACCGTGTGGCTCATCCAGCGCGGCTCGCCCGAGTCCAAGCGCCCCGACGACGAGGGCCCCGGCTCCGACGAGGAGCAGCTCGTGGGAGAGCACGCTCGGGCGGACTCCCCCGCCTGGGCGAAGCTGCGTGACTGGCGCCAGACGCTGTACGGCAACTCCATGCTCATCGTCATGGGCGCGATCTTCGTGCTCTCCTGGTTCGCGCAGTCGCTCGGCGGGCTCGTGGTCGCGAACGACGAGGCCGCGCAGCACGGCGAGCCCGCGATGACCTGGCTCGCGTACGTCGCGGGGCCGGAGTTCTGGAACCGGACGCTGCAGAACTGGCAGTCCGAGTTCCTCGCGGTCGGCTGCATGGTCGCCTTCTCCATCTACCTCCGCCAGCGCGGGTCCGCCGAGTCGAAGCCCGTCGGAGCGCCGCACGCGGAGTCGTCGATCGAGTCGGAGTGACGCGCTCCTCCAAGGGCCGTGCGAGCGCGGTCTGAGAGGATGGCCGGATGACCGCGACCCTCGTGACCGGCGGGATCGCCGGCGGATACGGCCACCGGACGCTCTTCTCGGGGGTGGACCTCACGGTGTCCCCGGGCGATGTGGTCGGGGTCGTCGGCGTGAACGGAGCGGGCAAGTCGACGCTGCTGCGCATCCTCGGCGGTGTGCTCGAGCCGCAGGCCGGCACGGTGTCGCTCTCTCCCGCCGACGCGTTCGTGGGCTACCTGCCGCAGGAGCACGAGCGCGTCGAGGGCGAGAGCGTCGCGGCGTACCTCGCGCGGCGCACGGGGTGCCAGGCGGCGAGCGCGGAGCTCGAGTCCGCGGCGGCGGCGCTCGCCGACCCGGCCGCCCATCCTTCGTGCGTCGACCCCGCAGACGCGTACGCGTCGGCGCTCGATCGCTGGCTCGCGAGCGGGGCGGCCGACCTCGACGAGCGCATCCCCGCAGTCCTCGCCGACCTCGGTCTCGAGCTGGACGGCGAGGCGGCCGGCCGCACCCCGATGACCTCCCTCTCCGGCGGTCAGGCCGCGCGGGTGGGCCTCGCGGCGCTCCTGCTCTCGCGCTTCGACCTCGTGCTGCTCGACGAGCCGACGAACGATCTCGATCTCGACGGCCTCGCGCGTCTCGAGGCGTTCGTGAAGGGGGTCCGCGGGGGCGTCGTGCTCGTGAGCCACGACCGAGAGTTCCTCTCCCGCTGCGTCACGCGCGTGCTCGAGCTCGACCTCGCACAGTCGTCGAACCGCGTCTTCGGCGGCGGGTACGACGCCTACCTCGAGGAGCGCGAGGTCGCGCGCCGTCATGCCCGCGAGGCGTACGACGAGTTCGCCGAGAAGAAGGCCGACCTCGTCGCCCGCGCGCGCGTGCAGCGGGAGTGGTCGAGCCAGGGCGTGCGGAACGCGCTCCGCAAGGCGCCCGACAGCGACAAGCTGCGTCGCAGGGCGTCGACGGAGTCGTCGGAGAAGCAGGCGCAGAAGGTGCGGCAGATGGAGAGCCGGATCGCGCGACTCGAGGAGGTCGAGGAGCCGCGCAAGGAATGGCAGCTGCAGTTCACGATCGGCGCCGCGCCACGCTCGAGCACGGTCGTCTCGACGCTGACCGGAGCCGTGTTCCGGCGCGGCGACTTCGCCCTCGGTCCGGTGTCGCTGCAGGTCGACGCGGGCGACCGCATCGGCATCACCGGGCCGAACGGCGCGGGCAAGTCGACGCTCCTCGCCGCGCTGCTCGGGAGGATCGCTCCCGACGAGGGCTCGGCGAGCCTCGGCGCGAGCGTGCGGATCGGCGAGATCGACCAGGCGCGCTCGCTGCTGGCCGGGGCGACGCCGCTCGCTCGGCGCTTCGAGGAGATCGTCCCCGCGCTCACCCCGGCCGAGGTGCGCACCCTGCTCGCCAAGTTCGGTCTGCGCGCCGACCACGTGTCGCGGCCCGTCGGGGATCTGTCCCCCGGAGAGCGCACCCGTGCGGGCCTCGCGGTGCTCCAGGCGGTCGGGGTGAACCTCCTCGTCCTCGACGAGCCGACGAACCACCTCGACCTGCCCGCGATCGAGCAGCTCGAGCAGGCATTGGACGGGTACGAGGGCACCCTGCTCCTCGTCACGCACGATCGCCGGATGCTCGAGAACGTGCGCACCGAGCGGCGCTGGCACGTCGAGGCGGGCGTCGTCACCGAGCGGTGACCCCGCGGAGACGGCGACGGGCGCCGGAGGCTCTCACACAGCCGTCCGGCGCCCGCGCCCCTCACGCTCTCAGGACACGAGCTCCTTGAGGCGCGTCGCGAGCTCCTCGCTCGTGTGCACCTCCTGCTCCCGGTTCTCCTCGAGCAGCTTGAGCGCATCGGATGCCCCGAGCGCGGTGACGGGGATGATGAGCGACTGGTAGGCGGCCATCTCGTAGTGCTCGTTCCCGAGCGCGGCCGAGAGGGTCACCTGGTCGCGCAGCGGCTTCGCCGTCTTCGCGATGAGCGACTCGGCCTGCTTGCTGATGCCCTTCGTGCTGGGGGACGCGGCGGTCGACTCCGGCACCTCGAGCAGCTGGAAGACCTTCTTCAGGTTCTCGATCTGCTGCTTCGTCTCGTCGGCGTGATGCCGGAACAGCTTCTTCACATCGGGCGACGCCGCCGCCTCCGCGAGCTCGCCGAGTGCGGCAAGCGAGTCGTCCTCCATCGTCAGCGCGGTGCGCAGCTGCAGCCGCAGCAGGTCCTCGGGCGTCTCGAGGTTGACCTGGCTCATGCGTCCTCCTTCTGTCGACGACCGGCCCGTGCCGGCTGCCTTCGACGCTAGGGGCGGTCGCCGCTCCCGCCCAGCCGCTTGCCAGGGCACCGCGCGCCCTGCTAATGCGCGCGATGCGCGGTCAACGCCATGGAAGCGCTTCTGTCAAGCCGGTACCCCGCGCCCCGGCCCGCTCCTAGCCTCGGCACCGTCCGGGTGCCGCAGCACCCGAGGAGGAAGTGGCCCCGACCGGGCCGATCGCGAAGGAGCCGCATCATGCGCACACGAAGGCACGCCCATCCGCTTCTCGTCACGACCGCCGTGGGCGCGGCGGCGCTCGTGACGCTCTCGGGATGCGCCGTCGGCACGGGCGGCCAGAGCGGCGCCGGCGACGCCGAGTACTCCTCCGACGCGACCCTCGACGGCGAGCTCTCGGTCATGGGCTTCTCGGGCGTCGACGAGGTCGCGACCTCGCGCATGGACTTCGCCGAGCAGCAGCTCGGGGACGGCGTCGAGGTGAAGCTCACGGAGGGCGAGCTCGACCTGCAGCAGTTCCTGTCCGCCACCGCGACGGGGTCCCCGCCCGACCTCATCTACGCCAACCGCGACCAGATCGGATCGCTCGCCGCACGCGGCGCCATCCTCCCCCTCGGCAGCTGCTTCGAAGGCGAGGGCATCGACGCCGACGCGTTCGTCGAGCCCGCGCTCGAGCAGGTGACGCTGGGCGGCGAGGTCTACGGCGTGCCCGAGTTCAACACCGTGCAGATCACGATGGCGAACGCCGACCTCCTCGAGGAGGCGGGGCTGACGGTCGACGACGTGAACGGCTCGGACTGGGAAGCCATGTCCGCCGCCAACGAGGCGCTCATGCAGCGCGACGGCTCGCTCTCGGTGATCGGCGTCGACAGCAAGCTGCCCGAGTTCTTCCCGCTCTGGGCGCGTGCCAACGGCGTCGAGCTGCTCAGCGAGGATGGCCGCGAGGCGAACCTCGACGATCCCGCGGCGATCGAGGCGCTCGAGTGGGCCGTCGGCATCTACGACGCGCAGGGCGGCTTCGGCGACGTCAAGGCGCTGCGCGACTCCGCCGACTTCTTCGGCGAGGGCAACCAGTTCGCGACGGGCGTCCTCGGCGCGATGCCGATGGAGCAGTGGTACGTCAACGTGCTCAACGACGTCTCCCCGGACGCGCCGATGGTCTTCGACACGGTCCGCGACCACGAGGGCGAGCCGATCGCCTACGCGTCCGGCTCTGCCTGGGCGATCCCGTCCGGCGCCGAGAACCCCGAGGCCGCGTGCCGCTGGGCGCGCGCCATGACGTCGGTCGACGCCTGGATCGCGGCTGCCGAGGCTCGCCTCGACCTCCGCGAGGAGGAGGGCAAGCCGTTCACGGGCATCCTCACCGGCAACGCCGAGGCCGACGAGCAGATCCGCGAGATGGTGACCTCGGGCGGGGAGCCGTGGGACAGCGCGGTCGAGGCCGTGTACGAGGCCAACGAGCACACCTTCACCCTGCCGGCGAACCCCGCCGACGCGGAGTTCGAGGCCGCGCTCAACGACGCGATCAACGACGTGCTGTCGGGCGACGCGGAGGCGGCCGATGCGCTCACCCGCGCCCAGGAGACCGCCCAGGAGGCGCTCGACGAGGCCTGGGCCAAGGTCGAGGAGGGGTCGTGAGGGCGCGCGAGACGCGCGCGGCTCTGCTCTTCCTCAGTCCCTGGATCATCGGCTTCGCCGTCTTCACCGCCTGGCCCATCCTCTACAGCGCCTACCTGTCGCTGACGGACTACGACGTCATCAACGATCCGTCGTTCGTCGGGTTCGACAACTACGCCGAGCTGTTCTCGGACCCGAAGGTCTCGCTCGCGCTCGGCAATACGCTGTACTTCACGGCCGTCCAGGTGCCGGCCTACGTGATCGTGTCGCTCGTGCTCGCCGTCCTGCTGCAGCGCGCGGGGCGGGCATCCGGCTTCTTCCGCACGGTCTTCTTCCTCCCGAAGATGACCCCTCCGGTCGCCGTGGGCATCCTGTTCCTCCTGCTCTTCAACGGGCAGAGCGGGCTGTTCAACTCCGCGCTCGGCGCCGTCGGCATCGACGGACCGTCGTGGACGACGGACGGCTCGTGGGTGAAGCCGGGCCTCGTCATCATGAGCCTGTGGACCGTCGGCTCGTCGGTGCTCATCCTGCTCGCGGCGCTGCGCGGCGTCCCCGAGGAGCTGTACGAGTCGGCGCGGCTCGACGGGGCGGGCGCGTGGCGCAGGCTCACGAGCGTGACCCTGCCGATGATCAGCCCCGCGCTGTTCTTCGTCGTCGTCGTGAACACGATCGCGGGGCTGCAGACCTTCGACGAGGCGTACACGGCGTTCTTCGGCGCGGGCAACACGACCTACGCCAACGATGCCGCGCTGTTCTACGTCATCTACCTGTTCCAGCAGGCGTTCGAGTTCCTCCACATGGGATACGCGTCGGCGCTCGCGTGGCTGCTGTTCCTCATCGTCATGGTGGTGACGGCCGTCCAGGTGATCGTCTCGCGCCGCCTCGTGTACTACGAGGGAGGTGCGCGATGACCGCCGGGCTCCGGGTCCGCGTCGGGCGCTGGGCGACCTGGATCGCGCTCGTCGCGGCCGGGATCGTGTTCGCCTACCCGTTCGCCTGGCTCGTGAGCGCGTCGTTCAAGCCGCGCGGCGAGGTGTTCGACAACCGGCTCATCCCCCGGACCTTCACGTGGGACAACTACGTGCAGGTCTGGCAGGAGGCGCCGGTCGCGCTGTGGCTGCTCAACACCGCGGTCGTCACGGTGCTCGCCGCGACGGCGGTGACGCTCTCGAGCGCGATGGTCGCGTGGGGCTTCGCGTACTACCGCTTCCGCGGCCGCGGCGTGCTCTTCGCACTCGTCCTCGGCTCGATGATGCTCCCCGGGGCGGTGACGATGATCCCGACGTTCCTCATCTGGAACGCGCTCGGGCAGGTCGGCACGCTCACCCCGATGTGGGCGCACAATCTGTTCGGCAGCGCGTTCTACATCTTCCTCCTGCGCCAGTTCATGCTGTCGCTCCCGCGCGATCTCTTCGACGCCGCTCGCGTCGACGGGGCGAACGCGTGGCAGCTGTTCTGGCGCATCGCGATGCCGCTGTCGCGCCCCGCCATCGCGGTCACGCTGGTCTTCGAGGTGCAGGCGGTGTGGACCGACCTCATGCGCGCGCTCATCTACCTCCGCGACTCGGCGACCTTCACCATCCCGCGCGGTCTCAAGGCGCTCGTCGACGCCTTCGGCTTCGGCGGCGAGTGGCACTGGGAGATCCTCGTCACGGCGAGCGTCATCACGACGGTGCCGATGATCATCCTCTTCTTCCTCGCCCAGCGGCACATCGTGGAGGGCGTCGTCGCCGGCGGTGTGAAGGGGTGACGCGCGGAGGCGCCCGGCGGCCTCGGTCGCCGGGCGCCTCCTGACGCGAGCGCTGCCGTCAGGCTGCGGCGCCCGCCTCGCTGCGGATGAACTGGACGTCCTCATCGCTGAGCTTCGTCCCGTCCTCGACCAGCACGCCCGATGCGTTCGAGACCTCCTGCCGGACGGTGCCGACCAGCGGCGCCGCCGGGTACTCCAGGAGGAACTCCTTCGCCTCGGCCGCGAGGTGCGACCACCACTCCCGGATGGGAGGCAGTTCGTCGGCCATGACAGCTCCTTCCGTCGGTGCTCGAACGGTAGATCCGCGAGGCCGGGGGCTTCCATCCGATTGACAGGGCTTCCCCGACGGTGCTACGGCGTATCTCTGTCAGGGCCCCAGCGGCTCGACCTGGAACGTGAATGCCCGCCCCTGCCGGAACGGCTCGACGAGCTCGAAGTTCTCGAACGCGATTCCGCCCGGGATCGGCGCGTCGCTCATCCAGTAGGTGTGGCGTCCGTTCACCTGGGCGACCAGTCGCGGATCGGGATCGGCCGCGCGCCATGTCTGGACGGCGCGCTCGCCGACGTAGTGCCAGTGCTCTCTGGTGCCCGGGGCGTACTCGGCCCGATGCGGCTCGGTCTCGTCCGGGAGCGCCGAGACGACGATGTCCGATCCGTCGCGCGCCAGCTCGTCCATCCCGAACACGGCGTGGTCGGCGAAATGGATGTCGCGGTAATCCGGCCACAGGCTCCTCGCCGTCGCGGCGCGGCCTCCAGCGAGGCGCAGGGTGCGCAGGCGCGCCCAGTTGCCCATCGTCGCCGTGAGCACGCAGGTCTCGAGTGCCACCGAGGACTCGCGGCGATACGCCGCGACGGTCAGCTCATGCGGCCGGTCGGCCCGGAACACCGCGCGAACCCACACGTCCGCCCCGTTCGCGAACGGCTCGACGAGGACGTCGATCGCCAGCGTCTCGACGCCGTCGACGACCGCCACCGTGCCGCGCGACGGCTCGCGCGGGTCTCGGGGCGTCGCGTCGGCCGGGTCATCAGCCGTCCACATGCGCAGGCCCGGCGCGTCGTCCAGCCGGCTGCGCTCGAGCTCGGAGAACCCGCGCTCGGTCTGTCCGGCAGGGACCGGCTCGACCGCGATGAAGTTCAGCAGCCGGTCGCGCGGTTGGCCGAGGTACGGCGTGAAGATCCGCAGCAGACCCCGCGGGCCGCGCAGCGGATGCAGCCCGAGCTGCATCCCGTCTGGGTGGCCCCAGCGCGGTTCGCGAGGGCCGTCGACGGGCGCTGGCCGCAGCCAGCGTCCGTCGACGACGGCCTCGGTCCATTCGCGGCCTTCGGAATCGGTGGGCACGACGCTCCTCCCGCTCAGCATGCGCTGCTCAGAGGCCGCTGACGCGGCCGACGAGGTTCACCGCGATGCCCATGCGGTCGAACATCGCGGCCTTCGCGATCAGCGCCTTGTCGGCGGTCTCGGCATCGGGCGCGTAGACGAGCTGCGCGTGGTTCGCCTTGTGCCGCGCCATGAACTGGTCGCGACTGACGTCGTGAAGCACGACGTGCGCGATCGGCCATTCCGGGTTGGTGGCGTCCTTGCGGCGCTGAGTCTCTTCCTCCGGCAGCTCGATGACGGTGCCCCGGAAGATGTCAGCCTGAAGGACGCCGTCGGCGATGAACACTCGCGAGAGCACGACCTCTCCCGGCTTCGAGACGCCGTTGATGGTCGACCCGCCGGCCGGGAAGAACACCGGGTCCTGGCGCCATCCCTCCGCCTTGTGCCATCCGCCCAGGTGCGACCCGGGAACCGAGCCCGAGATCTCATAGACCCAGACGAAGTCGCCCTCGTAGTCCTCGCCCCAGCGGACGTCGTGGAGCGTGTTGTCGGGCACGAGTCCCATCGCCGTCCAGACCCGGTCGGTCACGAGCGCATCGACGGCGACGCCCTCGTCGGCCTCGTTGAAGTGCGGGAATGCGCGGCCTGCGAAGAGCTCGCGCTGACCGTCGCGCGAGAACACCGGTGGGCGCTCGGTGGAGTTGAGCACGCCTTCGGCGAGATCGGATGCCGGAACCAGGTCCTTCAGGCCCTGCTGGTACTGGATGCCCACGGCGTCCAAGCCGAAGTCATCGGCGATGCGCAGGGCCGCGATGTACATCTTCATCTGCCAGCGCACCTGCGACTCGGTGAGCTCGGTCGCCTCATCGCTGCCGAAGCGGAACGTCATTCCGCGGTCGACCAGCCAGTCGCGGGCGGCGTCGGCTTCCGCGTCCGGCACCGTCAGCATCTCGGCGTACAGGGCGGACTGCGACAGACGCTCCTTGTAGATGCCGGTCGGGTTCAGCAGCTCGTCGTCGAAGATGGCGTTGTACATGCCCATGCAGCCCTCGTCGAACA
>NZ_BSEJ01000022.1 GCF_027921765.1 Microbacterium barkeri | reverse complement strand
CCGTCGCCGTGCCGCCGCGTCCGCCGGCTCCGCCCGTCGCTCCGGCCGCCGCCCCTGTTGCCGCGCCTGCCGCGCCGGCCGCCGCCCCGGCCATCCCCCCGCGTCCGCCGATGCCCCCCGCGCCTCCTGCGGCTCCGCCCGCACCCCCGCGCGTGGGGGGCGGTTCCGCTCCAGTGGCTCCTCCCGCGCCCGCGACGCCGCCCCCGCCACCACGCTCGGAGCCGAGTGCCACTCTCGGCGTGATCGCGTACGTTCCCGGCATCACGCAGGACCCGCCGGCGCCCGCCCCCGCCCCGGCCCCGGCGCCCGCCCCGGCGCCCACCCCGGCGCCCGCCCCCGCCCCGGCCCCGGCGGACGAGGTCTCCGACGACACGATCGTGCCGGGAGGCGACGCGCACGACGGGTACGACCCCCTTCTCGATGACACGATCGTCGTGCGCCGCGAGCCGCCGCGGCCGACCGCGACGCTCGTGTGGGACGACGGCGCCGTGCACACGGTCGACGGCTTCACGCTCTTCGGCCGGAACCCCGCGGGGGAGGGCGAGACCGTCGCCGTGCGCGACGAGAGCCTCTCGCTGTCGAAGACGCACTTCGCGCTCGACGTCGACGGCGACGGCGCGTGGATCACCGACCGCCACTCGACCAACGGCGTCGTCATCGTCCGCGGCGGCGACCGCATCGACGTCGTGCCCGGCGAGCGCACGCCGCTCGTCGAGGGCGACGTGCTCGAGATGGGCGACCGGACGGCGACCTACGGGGCGCCCGCATGACCGCGCCGATCACGGTCGCGGTCGGCGCCGCGACGGACACCGGCCGGCGCCGGGCGATCAACGAGGACGCGCTGCTCGCGTCCGCCCCGGTGTTCCTCGTCGCAGACGGGATGGGCGGGCACGACGCGGGCGAGGTGGCGTCGCGGATGGCGGTGGCCGCGTTCGCGGACCTCGTCGGACGCGATCACCTCACGGTCGACGAGGTGCGCGAGGCCGTCGAGGCCGCCCGTCGGCGCATCGACGCGTTCTCGTCATCCCGCGAGACGGGCGCGGGGACGACTCTGTCGGGAGTCGTCATCGTCGACGTGCGCGGAGCGGGCTACTGGCTCGCGCTCAACATCGGCGACTCGCGCACCTACCGGCTCGCGGGCGACCGCCTCGAGCAGATCAGCGTCGACCACTCGCTCGTGCAGGAGCTCGTCGACTCGGGGCGCCTCGCCGAGGCCGACGCCGAGCGCGACCCGCGCCGCAACGTCATCACGCGCGCCCTGGGAGCGGGCAGCAGCGAGCGGGTGGACTTCTGGATGCTCCCGGCGAGCCGCGGCGACCGCCTGCTCATCTGCTCGGATGGCCTGCCGCGCGAGGTCGGGCGCGACCAGATCGCGGCCATCCTGAGCGCCGAGGACGACCCGCAGACCGCAGCCAGCCGACTGGTCGAGGCGGCCGTCGCGCGCGGCGGCCGGGACAACGTCTCCGTGATCGTCGTCGACGCCGTGCACGTCGCATGGCACGACGGAGACACGGGCACCCGCGACATCGACGCCGACACGCGGCCGCGCGAGCCGGTGGGGGGTCGACGGGCATGACGGCCGGCGATCAGCGCGAGGCGGCGGCCGACACGATCGCCCCGACGGGAGACGGTCTCGGCGACCACGACGGCGCGACGATCTCGGCCGCCGACCTCCGGCGCCTGCGCGGGGACCACGACGGCACGACCATCCCGCGCGGCGAGCGCTCGGCCGCTCCCACGCGGGCGGCCCGCGCCCGCATCCGCCTCTCGAGCGGCGAGGCCGTCGCGCTCGATCGTCCGATCGTGATCGGGCGCCGTCCGCGCGCGACCCGATCGACCGGCGCCGAGCTGCCGCACCTCGTCTCGGTCGAGAGCCCGTCGCTCGACATCTCGCGCAGTCATGTCGAGGTCATCCCCGACGCAGACAGCGTCGTCGTCGTCGACCTCCACTCGACGAACGGCACGACGCTCCTGCGCGGCGGGGAGGAGCCCGTGCAGCTCCACCCGGGCGAGCACACGGTGGTCGTGACGGGCGACGTCGTCGATCTCGGCGACGGCGTCTCCTTCGCGTTCGAGGACCTGCCGTGAACCAGCGCCGGCCGCCCGCCCCTCCGCCGCGCATCCCGGGCTTCCAGTGCATCGAGCTGCTCGGGTCGGGCGGCTTCGCCGACGTGTACCGGTACGAGCAGGAGCTCCCGCGTCGCCAGGTCGCGATCAAGGTCCTCCTGCCCGATCGGATGGGCGCGACCGCCGGCCAGTTCACGGCCGAGGCGAACACCATGGCGATGCTCTCGAGCCATCCCGCGATCGTCACGATCCTGCAGGCCGGCGTCTCGGACGACGGCCGGCCCTACCTCGTCATGGAGTACTGCCCCGGCGCGAACCTGCAGGTGCGGTACCGACGCGAGCCGTTCTCGGTCGCGGAGGCGCTGCGCGTGGGCATCCCGATCGCCGCGGCCGTCGAGACCGCGCACCGCGCGGGCGTGCTCCACCGCGACATCAAGCCCGCGAACATCCTCGTGACCGAGTACGGGCGGCCCGCGCTGACCGACTTCGGCATCGCCGCGACCGCGCACGGGCCGACCGAGACGACCGGCATGTCGATCCCCTGGTCGCCGCCCGAGTCGTTCGGCGACGTCGCGCGCAGCGGCCCGCGCTCCGACGTGTACCAGCTCGGCGCGACCGTCTACACGCTGCTTGCGGGCCGCTCGCCGTTCGAGGTCGCGGGCCAGAGCAACGCGAGCGCCGACCTCATCGACCGGATCGAGCGGATGCCGCTGCCGCCGCTCGATCGGCCGGACGTGCCGGAGGCGCTCCAGAGCGTGCTCGAGCGCGCGATGGCCAAGGATCCGGCCGACCGCCACACGAGTGCGCTCGCCTTCGCGCGCGCGCTGCAGAAGGTGCAGATCGAGCTCGCGCACGCGGTCACACCGATCGACATCATCGACGAGGGCGCCAGGGGCGACCGCGACGAGGACGAGGACGGCGGCCTCACGCGCGTCCGCGCCGTCATGAGCATCGCCCCCGACGCCGCCGACGTGGCGACGTCGCCGCGCCCGGCGTCGGCAGAGACCATCCGCCGGGGCGCGCAGGACGAGGCGACCGTCGTGCGCGGGGCCCGCAACATCCATCCCGACGACGCCACGGTCATCCGCCCTCCCGTGCCCGCGTCGGCTCCCGAGTCGACCATCCCGCGCCGCGAGATCGCGGCCGAGGCGCCGCGGCGGGGTCGGTGGGGATGGTGGGTGTCGGTCGGCGTGATCGCGCTCGCCGCGGTCGCCGTCATCGGCTTCGGGCTGCCCGCGCTGCTCGCCGAGCCCGAGCCGGAGGACACGCCGGCGCAGACGGTCGCGCCGCAGGACCCGATCGTCGCCGTCCCGTCCGTCGCCGACCTCCAGGGCGCCGTGCGGGGCGACGAGGTCGTGTTCACCTGGACGAACCCCGAGCCGGAGGAGGGCGACAGCTACCTCTGGACCATCGCGAGCGTCGCCGGCGAGCCGGACTACGAGCGGACCGTCGAGCCGACGGTGACCGTGCCGGCCGCGGAGGGCGAGACGTGCGTCGAGGTGGTGCTCCGGCGCGCGAGCGGGACGAGCTCCGAGCCCGCCGTCGCGTGCGTCGGCGGCTGACCGGCGCGCCGGGGGTGGGCATCCGCGCTGCGGGCACGGCACAATGGACGTGGAGGAGCACCATGAGCCACGCAGACACCGCCGAGACCGAGATCCATCAGGCTTCGGAGTGCCCGAAGTGCTTCGTCGAGCTCCAGCGGGACGGCGGATGGTGGCAGGCGCGTCCTGCGGGATCGCGTCTCGTGGGCCTCGTCGTGCAGCGCGACGACATGCCGTCGGTGATCCAGCAGCGCGAGGACCTCACGCGCTTCGGCGTGCCGATCGAGGGCTTCCGGCACCCCGCGCCCGACATCCTCGAGTCATGGGAGGAGCGCCTGCAGCGCCTCTTCTCGCGCCTGAAGTCGGGCGATGTCGTCGTCGTCGCGAGCGTGCACGCGCTGGGCCGCGACGCGGCGGAGGAGGTGCGCACGATCGCCGAGCTCTCGCGCCGCGGCGTCGTCGTGAAGGTGCTCGGCCACGGCCAGAAGCACCTCCACGACGCCTGATCGCGCGAGGGCCTCAGATGAGGGCGAGCTCCTTGAGCTTCGCCTCGACGTCGGCGTTCGACGGCTCGACGTGGTGGGTCGCGTCGGGGTAGACCACGACCGGGATGTTCGTGCGTCCCGAGATCTCCTTGGCGACCTCGGCGGCCGCGGGCTCGGCCTCGAGGTCGACGTACGTGTACGCGACGCCGAGCTCGTCGAGCTGCGCCTTGGTGCGGCGGCAGTCGCGGCACCACTCGGCGCCGAACATGGTGATCTCGTTGGTGGCGGAAGTCGTCATGCCTTCCAGGTTACGCGCGCTGCGGGGCGCGGGATCCGCGCGATCGTAGGCTGAGAGGATGGGTGCGCTCGAGGACGCGGCGGAGGCCGCGGATGACGTGATCGACGAGCTGGCGGGGGCGCCCGAGGACGGCCGGATCTCGCGCTTCACGTGGCAGGGCGCGACCCTCGTCGCCGAGGAGCGCGGAGCGGGCGAGCCCGTCTTCCTCCTCGTGCACGGGATCGGCATGGGCCGCCGCGTCTTCGCCGACGTCGCCGTCCACCTCGCCGAGCGCGGGCGGGCGATCGCGATCGACCAGCCCGGATACGGGGAGGCGCCCGAGCCGCCGCGGACGCCGTCGATCGAGCGCGTCGCCGACCTCGTCGCGGCGTTCATCCGCGATCGCCGTCTCGAGCGCCCGGTCCTCATCGGGCACTCGATGGGCACGCAGGTCGTCGCCGAGATCGCGGCCCGCCACCCGGATCTCGCGGGGCCGGTCGTCCTCGTCGCCCCGACCGTCGACTCCGAGGCGCGCCGCGCCGTCCCCCAGCTGCTGCGGCTCGGGCGCGACCTCCTCGGCGAGAGCCTCAAGGTGCTCGTGCTCGGTGCGAGGGAGTACCTGCGGGCGGGCCCGAACCTGCGGCGCAAGATGAAGGCGATGCTGTCGCATCGCCCCGAGGAAGCGTACGAGCGCATCCGCTCGCGCACGCTCGTCGTGCGGGGCGCGAACGACGTCGTCTGCCCGCCCGTGTGGGTGCGCCGCGTCGCGGAGCTCGTGCCCGATGCGACCTCGATCGAGATCCCCGGCCACGGGCACGAGACGATGATCCGCGACGGCGCCCCCGCGGCCGAGCGCATCCTGGCGTGGCTCGACCGCGGGTGACGCGTCGGATCAGGCCGTCGCGGCGTCGAGGACGATGACCGCCCACGACATCGGCGGCAGGGTGGCGCGCACGGCGCCGTCGGCGATGCCCGCGTCGCGCAGGGGGACGAGCCCCACGCGGTCCTGATCGTCGGCCACGTTCGCGGAGCGCCGGTCGCCGCCCTCGGGCACGGTCAGCACCTCGGCCGAGCGGATGGCCGTGGCCGCGAGCCCGCGCAGGTCGACCGTGACGTCGCCGGCCTCCTCGAGCGAGCGGTTCGCGACGAACAGCGCGATCGTCCCGCTCGCCTCGTCCCACGTCGCGGCCGCGTCGATCGCGTCGACGTCGCCGAACTTGCGCGTGCTCGTCTGCGACGAGTCGACCGCGAGCCGCAGGATCCGCCCCTGCGCGAGACGCGCCATCCGCGCGAACGGCCAGAAGATCGACTGGCGCCACGCGGGCCCGCCCTCCTCCGAGCGGATCGGCGCGATGACGTTGACGAGCTGGGCCTGGTTGGCGATGCGCACGCGGTCGCCGTGTCGCAGCAGGCTGTGCAGCAGGGTGCCGACGACGACCGCGTCGGCGACGTCGTACGTGTCCTCGATGAGGCGCGGGTGCTCGCGCCATCCCGCCGCCTCGATCTCGCGCGCCTCGTGGTCGTTGTACCGGTCCTGGTCCCAGACGTTCCACTCGTCGAACGAGATGTCGACCTGCTTGCGGTGCTTGCCCGCGGCCTTCACGGCGTCGATCGTCGCGATCACGCCGTCGATGAACGCGTCCATGTCGACGCCCTCGGCCAGGAACGACGCGGCGTCGCCGTCGCGCTCCTGGTAGTACGCGTGCATCGAGATGTAGTCGACCTCCTCGTACGCGTGCGTGAGCACGGTGTGCTCCCACGTGCCGAAGGTCGGCATCTGCCGGTTCGACGATCCCACCGCGACGAGCTCGATCGTCGGGTCGACCAGGCGCATCGCCTTCGCCGTCTCCTGCGCGAGGCGGCCGTACTCGTGCGCGGTCTTGTGGCCGATCTGCCACGGCCCGTCGAGCTCGTTGCCGAGGCACCACAGGCGGATGTCGAACGGGTCGGCCGCGCCGTTGCGGCGGCGCAGGTCCGACCAGTAGGTGCCGCCGGGGTGGTTCGCGTACTCGACGAGCGCGCGCGCCTCCTCGACGCCGCGGGTGCCGAGGTTCACGGCCTCCATGACCTCGACGCCCGCCTCGCCCGCCCACTCGACGAACTCGTGCAGGCCGAAGGCGTTGGTCTCGATCGTGTGCCATGCGCCGTCCAGCCGGCGCGGGCGCTGGTCGACCGGCCCGACGCCGTCCTCCCACAGGTAGCCCGAGACGAAGTTGCCTCCGGGGTAGCGGACGACGGTCGGCCCCAGCTCCTTCACGAGCTGCAGCACGTCGCGCCGGAAGCCCCGCTCGTCGGCCTGCGGGTGGCCGGGCTCGAAGATGCCGGTGTAGACGCAGCGTCCCATGTGCTCGACGAACGATCCGAAGAGCCGGCGCGGCACGTCGGCGATCGTGAAGTCGCGGTCGATGGTGATGCGGGCGCGGGTCATTTCTCTCCTGGTTCCGGGTGTCACTGGCCGCCGAAGCCGGTGGTCGCGACGCCCTTGACGATCTGCTTCTGGAAGATGAGGAACACGATGATGAGCGGCAGCGCGGCGAGCACGGCCTGCGCCATCACCTGCGCGTACTGCACGCCGTAGGCGCTGATGACGGTCTGCAGGCCGACCGGCAGCGTCATGAGCGTCGTGTCGTTGATGACGAGGAACGGCCAGAGGAAGTTGTTCCACGCGCCGATGAACACGAAGATCGCGACCGACGCGAGGATGGGCCGCGACAGCGGGAGCACGATCGACCAGAACACGCGGAAGCGGCTCGCGCCGTCCACGCGGGCGGCGTCCTCGAGCTCGATCGGCACGGCGTCGAAGAACTGCTTGAGGATGAACACCATCGCCGGGGCGACGACCTGCGGCAGGATGAGGCCCCAGTGCGTGTCGATCATGTTGAACGCGAGCATCTCGTAGAACAGCGGGATGATGAGCGCCTGCGGCGGCACGACGATCGCGGCGATGACGGCCACGTAGAGCCAGCGCCGCCCGGTGAAGTCGAGCCGCGAGAACGCGTAGGCGGCCATCGCGGAGATCGCGAGCGTGATGGCCGTCACGGCGGCCGACGTCCAGAGGCTGTTGAAAGCCCAGATCCACACGTTGCCCTGCGAGAGGATGGCCGTGAACGCGTCGGTCGTGGGGCCGCTCGGCCCGATCCACGAGGGGTCGCCCGATGCGGCGTCGGTCTCGGTCTTGAACGCGGTCGCGACCGCCCACAGGAACGGCAGCAGCCATCCGATCGCGAGGAGCAGGAGCACCGCGAACGCGACGATCCGCAGGGGGCCGAACCGCCGGGCCCCGGGCTTGCGCTCGGCGCGGCGCGCGGTGGAGGGGGTGACGAGGGTCTGCGTGACGGTGGTCATCGCTGCTCCTTCCTGCGCGCGGCGGCGGCACCACGGGACATGATCGCCGCCTGGGCGACGCCGATGATGACGATGAGCGCGAAGAACACGTAGGAGATGGCTGCCGAGTAGCCGAAGCGGTAGCCGACGAAGCCGGCCTCGTACATGTACTGCACGATGGAGCGCGTGGTGTCGCTCGCGACGCCGCCGAGCATCTGATACGCCTGGTCGAACAGCTTGAGCGACGCGAGGATCTGCAGCATCACGATGAGGACGGTCGCGGGCCCGAGCTGCGGGATCGTGATCGACCAGAGCTGGCGCCACGGCCCCGCGCCGTCGAGCGACGCGGCCTCGTACTGCTGGGCGGGGATGTTCTGGAGGGCCGCGAGGTAGAGCAGGAAGTTGAACCCGACCGTCCACCACACGGTCGCGATGACGATCGCGATCATGTTCGTGTCGGGGTTCTGCAGCCACGCGATGGGGGCGAGCCCGAGCGCCTCGAGGATGTTGTTGGCCGCGCCGATCTGCGGGTTGAAGATCCACACCCAGATCTGCGAGATGACGGTCGAGGCGAGGAGGAACGGCATGAAGAACGACAGCCGCCACAGCCACTGGCCGGGGATGCCGCGGTCGACGAGCACCGCCATGACGAGCGCGATGACGACGAGGGGAACGGTCGAGAGCACCGTGAACCAGAGGGTGTTCCCGAGCGAGCGCCACATGACGGGGTCGGCGAGGGCCTCGGCGTAGTTCGCGAAGCCGACGAGGTCGCCGCCCGCGCCGGTCAGGGACTGGTTCGTGAAGCTCAGGTAGATGCCGTGGAGGATCGGCCACACGAGGAAGAGCGCGAACGCGATGAGGAACGGCGCGAGGAAGACCCAGCTCACGAGCTGCTCACTGCGCTGGGCTCCGACGTGACGGCGTCCGCCGCGCTGGGCGCCGCCGGTGACGATCGTGCGGGTGGTGGGAGCTGCGGTCGTCATGACTGCCACGTCCCCTCGGGGTCGGCCGGGTTCGGCTTGGAGAGCATGCTGTCGACGCGCGCCTGGAAGGCCGCGATGGCGGCGGCGGGGTCGCCGCCGCTGAGGAGCACGTCCTGCACGGACGCGCCGAAGTCGCCCTGGAAGTTCGACCCCGAGCCGGTGAACCACGCGGGCGGGTCGTATGCGACGTTCTCGGCCGCATTCGCGTAGTGCGCCTGGGGGACGAGATCGGCGTAGTCGGGCGACTCCGTGATCGGCAGGTAGGCGGGGATGTGGCCCGCCCCCGCCCAGTCGAACGAGCCCTTGAGGATGTCGGCGACGAACCGGTAGGTGAGGTCGCGCTTGACGGGGTCGGGGCTCGTCTGGTGCGGCAGCACGAACGAGTGCGAGTCGGCGTACACGGAGTCGGTGCCGTAGAGCGTGGGGATGGTCGTCGCGTCGAACGGGATGCCCGCGTTCTGCATGGTCCGCAGCTCCCACACGCCCGTGAGGAACATGCCGCTGCGGCCGGTCGCGAACTCGGCGACGGCCGACTGGTAGTCGTTCTGCGGGGCGGCGATCTCGCCGTCCAGCAGGCTCTGCATGAGCGTGAGCGACTCGACGGCCGCATCCTGGTCGAGCACGCTCTTCCCGCCCTCGGGCAGCTCCATCGCGAGCCCGTGCTGCGTGTAGAGGGTGTAGAAGAGGCGCCACATCTGGGCGCCGTCGCCGAGGTACCCGTACGAGAGGCCGTGGCTCTCCGACGATCCGGCCACGGCCCGCGTGAGCTCGAGGAACTCCTCGGGCGACGACGTCGGCAGGAGTCGCCCGTCGCTGTCGAGCACGCCGGCGGCGTCGCAGATGTCGGTGTTGAACATGAGGATGAACGGGTGCGCGTCGAGCGCGACGCTGTAGAGCTCGCCGCCCGCGAAGCCCTTCTCCCAGATCGGCGCGGGGAAGGTGCTCTCGTCGACGCCGAGCTCGGCGAGCCGGTCGACGTCCCACGGGTCGAGCAGGCCGCCCGGCGCGTAGCCCGCCACGCGCGTGGCGTGCATGACCGCGACCTCGGGCGCGCGCCCGCCCGTCGCCGCCATGGCGAGCTTGGTGTAGTACGGCGAGCCCCACGCGAGGACGGTGGGGCGGATGCGGTACTCCTCCTGCGCGGCGTTGACGCCGTCGAGGAGGCCCGACATCGTGACGCCGTCGCCGCCGGAGAGCAGGTGCCAGAACTGCAGCTGCTGCGCGCCGCGGGCGGCGCTCGCCGGGGTGCAGCCGGCGATGAGCGCCGTCCCCGCGAGAGCCGCGGCGCCCGCGAAGAGCTGGCGCCGCGTGATGTGGACCGGTGGTGATGCCATCGCCACTCCTTCGTGACCGTCTGACAGAGACGACGCCATCATTACATCGATGTAATGGATGCGCAAGAGGCGTGCGGAGGCGAGCCGCTCACGACCGATCGGTGCTCGCGCGGACGATGAGCTCGTGAGCGACCTGCACGGCGCGCGGCGCGTGCGACCGGTCGGACATCCGGCTCTCGAGCAGCGTGACGGCCTCCCGCGCGAAGGCGCCTCGGTCGAAGCGGATGGTCGTCAGGGCGGGGGTCGCGAAGCGCGCGGGCTCGACGTCGTCGAACCCCGCGACGAGCACGTCGTCGGGGACGCGGAGCCCGTGCGCGTGCAGGGCGTGCAGCGCGCCGATCGCGATCGAGTCGGTGAACGCGACGACGGCGTCGAACGGGGTCCCGCGCGCGACGAGCTCGTCGATGCCGGCCGCGCCGGCCGCCATCGTCCAGGGGAAGCGGTTGACCTCGAGCGCGGGATCGAGGGGGATCCCCGCGTCGGCGAGCGCCTCGCGGTAGCCGGCGAGCCGCAGCCGGCTCGTGGCGGTCGCGATCTCCGACGCGTCGTCGCCCCCGACGGCCGCGATCCGGCGCGCGCCGCGCTCGAGGAGGTGGCGGGTGATCTCGCGCGAGGCCGCGAGGCTGTCGACGAACACGCGGTCGGTGACGTGCTGCTCGACTTCGCCGATGAGCACGACGGGAGGCAGGTGATCGGCGTGCTCGACCGCGCTGTCCTCGAGGCGGATCGGGTTGAGGATGAGCCCGTCGATGAGGTGCGCGCGGGCGCGCGAGATGAGCTCGTACTCGCGGCCGGGCTCGGCGGCCGTCTCCTCGATCTGGACCGCGAAGCCGCGCTCGTGGGCGACGTCGAGGATGCTGTCGAGCAGCTCGGCCGAGAACGCGGTCGCGAGATCCGGCAGCGCGACCGCGATCGTGCCCGAGCGGCCGTTGCGGAGGCCGCGCGCACTGAGGTTGGGCACGAAGTCGAGCTCGGCCATCGCCCTCTCGACCCGCTCGGTCGTCTCGGGGCGGACGAAGACCGTGCCCGTCACGACGTTGGAGACGGTCTTCGGCGACACTCCGGCGAGCGCCGCCACGTCCTTCATGGTGGCCCGCATCGCCCTCCTCGCCATCCGCTCAGAATAGACGCCCCCCTGTGCGTGTCTCACTCGGCGCGGGAAAGCCGGGGGCATTCCCGCGCCGAATGAGACACGCAGGGGAGAGAGGGCGGGATCAGCCGGTGTTCTGCAGACCGGCCGCGACGCCCGAGACCGACAGGAGCAGGAGGCGCTGCTGCTCGGGGTCGGCGTTCCCGCCCGCCGGCGTCTCGCGCAGCGCGCGGAGGGCGCGCAGCTGCAGGAGCGAGAGCGCGTCGACGTACGGGCTGCGGAGCTTGACCGCGCGCTGGAGCACGGGCTTGTTCGCGAGGAGCCCGTCGCCGCCCACGATCCGCACGACCCACGAGCGCGTGAGCGCCATCTCGTCCATGA
This sequence comes from Microbacterium barkeri, assembly GCF_027921765.1. Classification (GTDB taxonomy): domain Bacteria; phylum Actinomycetota; class Actinomycetes; order Actinomycetales; family Microbacteriaceae; genus Microbacterium; species Microbacterium barkeri. The sequence continues at coordinate 26,574 of NZ_BSEJ01000022.1, read as the reverse complement.
CGAGCGCGGCGAGGTCGTCGCGGTCGCCGAGGGCGAGGTACTGGCGGGCGATCCGGTCGTCTGCCTTCGCGAGGCTCATCGCGACGTTGTCGATCATCGTGCGGAAGAGCGGCCACTCGGCGTAGGCGGCCCGCAGCCGCTCCTCGTCGCCGACCGACTCGAGCGCGGTGCCGAGCCCGAACCATCCGGCGAGGTTGATGCGCGCCTGCGTCCACGCGAACACCCACGGGATGGCGCGGAGGTCCTCGAGCGACTCGACCGAGAGCCCGCGGCGGGCCGGGCGCGAGCCGAGCGCGAGCAGCCCGATCTCCTCCATGGGTGTCACGGTGGCGAACCACGGCGCGAAGCCCGGGGCCTTCACGAGGTCGAAGAACCGCGCGCGCGACGTCGTCTCCATGACCTGCGCGATGTCGGCGTACCGCTCGGCGGCCGTGCGGTTGCGGTCCTCGTTCGAGGGCGCGCCCGCCGTGAGGATGGCCGCGGCGACCTGGTCGATGTGGCGCATCGCGATGTCGGGGTCGCCGTAGCGGGCGAAGATGACCTCGCCCTGCTCGGTGAGCTTGAAGCGGCCGTCGACCGAGTGCGGCGGCTGCGCGAGGATCGCGCTGTTCGCGGGGCCGCCGCCGCGGCCGAGCGCGCCGCCGCGGCCGTGGAAGAGCGTGAGCTCGATGCGGTTCTCCTGCGCCCACGCGGCGATCGCCGCCTGCGCCTCGTACAGGGCGAGGTTCGCCGCGACGGGGCCGACGTCCTTCGACGAGTCGGAGTAGCCGAGCATGACCTCGAGGCGACGGCCGGTCGCGTCGAGGCGCGACGCGAACTCGGGGTGCTCGACGATCTCGGCGAGGATGCGCGGCGCGGCCTGCAGGTCGGCGAACGTCTCGAAGAGGGGGATGACGTCGAGCACGGGCGCGGGCCCCGCGTCGCCGACTGCGTAGCGCGCGAGGCGGTGCACGTTGGCGAGGTCGTCGGCGGACTGCGTGAACGACACGATGTAGCGGCCGGCCGCGCGCGGCCCGAAGCGCTCCTGGATGAACGCGATCGCGCGGAAGACCTCGAGGACCTCCTCGGCCAGCTCGCTGCGCGGGCCGCCCGCGTCGAGCTCGGCGAGGACCTTCGCGTGCACGGCCGAGTGCTGGCGCACCTCGAGCTCGGCGAGGTGGAAGCCGTAGGTCTCCACCTGCCAGATGAGGTGCTGCAGGCTGCCGTACGCCTGACGCGCGGCGCCCGCGTCGGCCAGCGACGTCTGCACGATCCGCAGGTCGGCGAGCAGGTGCTCGGGGTCGCGGTATGCCAGGTCGGCGTCGCGCGTGCGGGTCGCCGTGATCCGGCGCGCGATAAGGAGGAGGATGCGCCGGTGCGGCTCGTTGGGGGAGCGCTTGGCGATTTCGGCGGCGGCGTCCTCGTCGGCGCTGCGCAGGCGCTCCCAGAGCGCGAGCAGCTCGTCGCTCGGCGGCGTGGAGGTCGCGTCGAGCGTGAGCCCGCGGCCCACGCGCTGCGCGGCGCGCTCGAGGCCGAGGAGCACGTGCTCGCTCGCGATCGCGGCGGCCTTGCGGCTCACCTTGGCCGTGACGAACGGGTTGCCGTCGCGGTCGCCGCCGACCCAGCTGCCCACGCGGACGAACGGGCGCACGACGGGTGGCCGGTCGCCGTCGACGCCGCCGTGGATGGCGTCGTCGACGCGGCGGTACATCTCGGGGACGGCCGTGAAGAGCGTGTCGTCGAAGACTGCCATGACCGCGCGCACCTCGTCGGTCGGCGACGGCTTCTCGGGGCGGATGGGCGCGGTGCGCCACAGGGTGTCGATCTCCTCGAGCATGAGGCGCTGCGTGCGCTGCGCGGCCGAGCCGCCCTCGGGTGCGGCGCCGAGCTCGTCGACGAGGGCCGACAGGCGGCGGATGCTCGTCGAGACCGCGCGGCGGCGGGCCTCGGTCGGGTGGGCCGTGAAGACGGGGTGGAAGCGCAGCGCCTGCAGGCGCTCGCGCGCCGCGTCCTCGCCGATCTCGCCGGCGAGCTCGGCGAACGCGCCGGCGATCGTGCCGCGCGGGTCGCGCTCGGGCTGGCCGTCGCGCTCGCGGAGCACGCGCACGCGGTGGTGCTCCTCGGCGAGGTTCACGAGGTGGAAGTAGCACGTGAACGCCCGTGCGACCTCGTCTGCCCGCTGGATCGAGAACGAGTCGGCGATCCGGACGGCGCGGTCGAAGGCCTCGGGGCTGGGGTCCGTGTACGCGTGGATGGTCGCGACGCGCAGGCGCTCGACGTCGTCGAACAGGCCGGCCGAGCCGCTCTCGCGAAGCACCTGGCCGAGGAGGGAGCCCAGCAGGCGCACGTCGGCGCGCATCTGCTCGGGGATCTCCTGCTCCGCTTCCAGTCGCCCGACGGCGTCGAGAACTTCCGTGGGGGTGGGATCGTGCATGCAGACAACGCTAGCGGGCGCGCGAGACCGCTCCGTTCACGCGAGGGCGGATGTGACGGCGTGCGACAGCGCGTCGCGCATCTTGCGCGGGAAGAGCGGGAGAATGCGCGCGACGAGCAGCGGCAGCCGGGACTCACGCTCGAGTTCGACACGGGCGATGTCGTTCTGCAGCGCGCAGATCCGGTCGTGCAGCGAATCCGCCCGGCTTCGGAGACCGGGTTCGAGAAGGGCGGCGACGGCCGCTCGAACCGTCCACGGCGAACGGGCACTCGACCGCGCGAGCCAGACGGAAACGGCGCCGATCAGAGCGAAGGCGATGCTGTAGACGGCCCAAACTCGATCCCCCGTCGAGAGCCAGAACCAGCCTTCGAACACAGCGAGCGGAAACCAGCCTCCACCGGCGATGATCTTTCCCGCAACCCGTGAAACGCGGTCGACCCGGGAGGGGCCGAGCGCCGACGACGACCAGGCGATGCCGTAGGTGCTGACGAGCGAGAGCACGACGATGGTCCCGATGACAGTCGTCGTCCAGGATGCCGAGGCATCGCCCAGCGACAGCCAGATCGAGAACGCCGCGGGAACGCCGAGGAGGAGCAGTGAGCACCAGGAGACGAGGATGACGAGCGCGCGCCGTCGAGTCGGCAGCTCTCGGCCGTCAAGCTCCTCCAGCACCTGGCGCCGAGCACGGTATTGCGTGCGAAGGTTCTCCACCTGCTCGCGCGCATCCGGGACGAAGGGGAAGCCGATGCCCGCCGCGAAGAGCACGCTCCCTGCTGCGAGCACCAGCATCACGACACCGCTTCCCACGGTCGACAGACGCGTGTATGCGCCGAGTTGCCCCGCTGTCGCCAGCGCGACAGCGGCGATGGCGAGAGCGGTGACGAGGTTGTCGCAGCGGCGGCGCTCGTCCAGGGCATGCTGGTCGATGAGTCCCCGTCGGAGTTGGCTTTCAAAGCGAAGCCGAAGGGTGATGATCGCGGGGCCTGTGAGGGCGAGCGCGACGAACGACGGAGTGATGAAGCCCCTCGCCACGGTCGACAGGATCGACCACGCCTGCTCCCACGAACTGGTCGCCGCGACGACGACCAGAGTGGGCCACGCGAACACGAATGTGCTCAGGACACCGAGGGAGACGATGTAGACGGCCGTCCTGCCGCGTGATGTCTGCTCGCCGGGGACGTAGGCATCCCGTCCCTGCTCGGGGGATTCGCTGCGTGTGATCATGTGCCGCAAGGTAGACCCCACCCCCGACATATCGCGCGCGCCCTGCTCGCGCGCCTGTCCTGAGGCGGCGCGGAGCCATCCGCCCCGGCGGGCGCTACGCGGCGACGGCCGCGTGGCGCCCGCACGGGTGCACGTCGCCGCAGCCCGCGCACAGGACGACGCGGACCTGGCAGGTCTCGTCGACGCAGTCGACCATCCGGTCGGTGGGGCTCTCGCATGCGGCGCAGCGCGAGATCACCGCCGCGCCGTCGCCGAACGTCATCGACTCACGGCCGTCGAAGACGTAGAGCGATCCCTCCCACAGGCCCGCGTTGCCGAAGGTCTCTCCGTAGCGGACGATGCCGCCGTCGAGCTGGTACACCTCGCCGAAGCCGCGCGCCGTCATGAGGCTCGAGAGCACCTCGCACCGGATGCCGCCCGTGCAGTAGGTCACGACGGGCCGCCCCTTGAGGTCGTCGTAGCGCCCCGAGTCGAGCTCCGCGATGAAGTCGCGCGTCGTGGCGACATCCGGCACGATGGCATTCCGGAAACGGCCGATCGCCGCCTCGAACGCGTTGCGGCCGTCGAAGAACACCACCTCGTCGCCGCGCTCCTCGACGAGCTTGTGCAGGGCACCCGGTGTGAGGTGCGTGCCGCCGCCCACGACGCCGTTCTCGTCGACCCGCAGCTCGCCGGGCGCGCCGAACGACACGATCTCGTCGCGCACCTTGACCGACATCCGCGGGAAGTCGAGGCTGCGGCCCTCCGCGTCGAGGCCCGACCCCGACGACCACTTGAAGTCGATGCCCTTGAAGGGCGCGTAGTCCTTCGTCTTGCGGACGTAGCGCTTGAGCGCCTGCATGTCGCCGCCGACCGTGCCATTGATGCCGTGCTCCGACAGGAGGATCCGGCCCCGCAGCCCCAGCAGCTCGCACAGGTCGCGCTGCCAGAGGCGGATGGCCTCGGGGTCGGCGATCGGCGTGAAGAGGTAGTAGAGGAGGATCTTGGCGGGCACGGATCCAGGGTAGGCGAGCAGGCCGTGAGGACGCCGGTCGGGAGCGGTACCGTGGGCGTCATGACGTTCAACGAGAACGCGGATGTGAGCGGGCACGGCGCACGGCGTCGAGGACGGACCGCGGCGATCGCGGGCGGCGGGATCGGCGGCCTCGGCCTGCTCGGCGTGCTCGTCGTCGGACTGCTCACGGGCGGCGACTTCGGGTCGGTGCTCGGGCTGCTGTCGCCCGACGCCGGCGCACCCGGCGGCTCCGGCCAGGAGACGGCCATCTCGGACTGCGAGACGGGCGAGGACGCGAACGAGAACGACGACTGCCGGCTCGCGGCCGGATCGCTCGCGCTCGACCAGTTCTGGGCCGGTGCCCTCGAGGGGTACCGCGAGCCCGAGCTCATCATCGTGGACGGGCAGACCGAGACCTCGTGCGGCACCGCGTCGAACGCGACGGGGCCGTTCTACTGCCCGCCCGACGAGACGGTCTACATCGACCCGACGTTCTTCTCCCTGCTGCGCGAGCGCTACGACGCGCAGGCGGGCGACCTCGCGCAGCTGTACGTGCTCGCGCACGAGTACGGGCACCACGTGCAGAACCTCACGGGCGTGCTGCAGGAGCATCAGGGCGGCGGAACCGGGCCCGAGAGCGACGGCGTGCGCACCGAGCTGCAGGCCGACTGCTTCGCGGGCGCCTGGGTGGGCGCGATGACCGAGCAGGTCGACGAGAACGGCGTCCCGTACCTCGAGGCGCCCACCCGCGGGCAGCTCGCCGACGCGATGGACGCCGCCTCCGCGGTGGGCGACGACCACATCCAGCAGGAGTCCGGCGGCGTCGTCAACCCCGACAGCTGGAGCCACGGCTCGAGCGAGCAGCGCATGCGGTGGTTCCAGACCGGGTACGAGCGCGGAGAGCGCGCGTGCGACACCTTCGCCGTGCCGGGGAGCGAGCTCTGACCCGCGCGTAGTCTGTCGCGTGTGAACCCTCGAGCTGTTCTTCGACGTCGTTCGACGCCGACGACTGGCTGTACCGCGTGCTCACGATCGTGCAGATGGGCGGCGTGCTCGTGCTCGCGGCCGGGGTGGGCCCCGCCTTCCACGGCGGCTTCACGATCCCCGTGGTCGGCTACGTCATCATGCGCGTCGCGATGGTGGCGCAGTGGCTGCGCGCCTCGCGGGGTGCCGGCCGCACCCGGCGCACCACGCTCATGCACGCGCTCGGCCTCTCGGTCGTGCAGGTGTACTGGCTCGCCGAGCGCGGAGCGCTCGGCGAGAGCCTGCTCGCGTCGGCCAACGCCATCATCGAGGCCCTCGAGGACGCCGGCGTGCTGGCGCCGTGCATCGCGATCGCCGTGCTGACCCTCGTCGTGACGGCCGCGCCCTGGTGGATCTGCTTCTGGCCGCCGCACCACTCCGCGATCGGATCGCTCGTGCTGAGCGCGGTCATCCTCGTGGCGATCGTCGTCGTCCTCGTGCTGAGGTCGCCGCGCTCCGCCGAGACGCCGCTGCCCGGGCAGACGCCCTGAGCGCCGCCTGGGCAGCGCCTCGGTATCGACTGCATCACGTATCACGCCGCGTGTTGCACGCCTCGTCGCAGGTATGGACACAATGTGTCTGACATGGACGATCTCTCCCTGTCGCCCGCGGATGACGCGGACGACGTCGCCGACGCCCACGGCGCGGCGCGCTGGGAGCAGGCGGCCGCGCACTTCGCGCGCTGGCGCAGCGGCGACCCGCAGGCGATCGACGAGCTGGTGCGCATCATGACCCCCGTGCTGTGGCACGTCGTCCGCGCGTACGGCCTGCGTCGGGCGGCGGCGGAGGACGTCATCCAGACGACGTGGCTCACGCTCGTCCGCAAGCACGACACGATCGCGAGCGCCGACGCGGTCTCCGGATGGCTGCGCGTGACCGCGCGCCGCGAGGCGTGGCGCGTCGCGCGCGCGGACCGTCGCGCCGATCCGACCGACGACGACCTGCTCGAGGCGCGGCTCCCGTCGCGCCGCGCGGCCGAGGACGACGTCGCCGAGGCCGACACGGCCGACCGCCTGTGGCTGGCCGTGCGCGCGCTCGACGAGCGGTGCCAGCGGCTGCTGCGGATCGTCGCCTTCGAGGACCGACCCGACTACGCCCAGATCGCCGCCGACCTGCGCATGCCGGTGGGGAGCATCGGACCCACGAGGCAGCGCTGCCTCGCTAAGCTTCGAGCCAGATTGAATCCCGATATACGAGACGAGGGACGATCGTGAACGACCACGTCGGGGGAGCAGAGGACCGCGAGCTCCTCGACGCGCTGCGCGCGTCCTGGGAGCAGGCCGACCCCGTCCCCGCAGGACTTGCCGACCGCATGATCGCGGCCGTGGCCGTCGACGACCTCTCGCGCGAGTTCGCGCTGCTCTCGCTCGTCGACGGCGCGCAGGCCGCCGTGCGGGCGGGTGACGAGCGCCGCACGCTCCAGTTCGCGGACGACGACGCCGAGGTGCTGCTGCACGTGTCGCCGACGGATGGCGGCGCGCGCCGGATCGACGGATGGTCCCGTCCTGCGGTGCTCGCGGCGCGCCTCGCGCAGGACGACGCCGAGTGGGCCGCCGACACGGTCGGCGACGGCCGCTTCTCGTTCGAGGGCGTGGCCGCGGGGCGCGCGCAGGTGCGGATGGTCGTGCGGCAGGAGGAGGGTCTCCGGGAGGTCGCGACCCCCTGGTTCGACATGTGAGGTCGATCTTCCCGTGACGGCGGTTCTGGGGCAGAATACGCGCAAGCGGTGCTCCCCTGGCCGAGTGCCCGGGGAGGTGCGCGATGCCCGACGACAGCCGGACCACATCCCAGCCCGACGGATGGTCGTGGCGTGATCGCGCCGCGGGATCGATCCCGGTCGGGCGGGTCCTCGACCCGGCGGTCGAGCCCGTCGACGGCGTGCGCGCGTTCCCGACCGCGTACGTTCCCGACCGGCTCCTGATCGCGCGACGCGACGACGACGCGGAGGCGGTCGACGGACTCCGCCTCGTCCGCGAGGCCGCTGCCTCGTTCGGGTGGCAGGTCGTCCCCGAATCGCTGCGCGGCGACGCGCTCGGCGAGGCGGAGGAGCCGACCCCGCTGCTGCCGGGCCTCGGGATGCTGCGCGCGCAGCTCGTCGCGCCCGACGGGCCGTCGCGGGGGGAGGCGCCCGTGGCGCCCGACGCGTGGCGCGTCCTGCAGCGGGCGCGACGCCTCTCTCGAGGCCGACTGCGCGACGTCGCGCTCGACCACGTCGTCGCGATCGACCCCGTCGGCGTCAATCCGTTCACGCGCACGAATCCCTTCACGCGGACGAACCCGTTCACGCGCACCAACCCGCATGGCGCTGACCAGTACGCCGAAGCGGGGCACGGCGGGCGGCAGCCCGTCGCGCGCCTCGGAGCCGGGCCCACGCGCGAGGGGAAGCCGCCGCGCGGCCGACGGCGACCCGTCGTCGCGATCCTCGACACGGGGTGCGGCGCGCACGACTGGCTGCCCGACGACATCGTCACGCGGCGCGTCGAGCTCGACGGAGCGCCGCTCGGACTCACGGACGACGCCGACCCCGAGCGGTTCCCCGACCTCTACGGCCAGCTGGACGGGGAGATCGATCCGGTCGCCGGGCACGGCACCTTCATCGCCGGGATCGTCCGGCAGGTCGCCCCGGAGGCCGACATCCTCTCCGTGCGGGTCGCGAACGCCCTCGGCGTCGTCGACGAGAGCGCTCTCCTCGACACCCTCGCGGGGCTCGTCGAGCTGCTCGCGCGGTACCGCGCGGGGCGGGAGGGCGGACGCGCGATCGACGTGCTCAGCCTGTCGCTCGGCTACTACCACGAGACCCCGGAGGACGGGCTCTTCTCGACCGTGCTCTTCGAGCTCCTGCGCAGGGCGCGCGAGCTCGGCTGCGCGGTCGTGTGCTCCGCGGGCAACGACGCGATCGACCGACCGCCGTTCCCTGCGTCGCTCTGGCCGTGGCCGGGCGGCGACAACGGCATCGAGCCCGATGACGGGGCGGAGCACGTGTCGGTCGGCGCGCTGAACCCGAGCGGTGCCGCTGTCGCGCTCTTCTCGAACGTGGGGCCGTGGGTGCGCGTGTACGCACCGGGCGCCGCGGTGGTGAGCACGATGCCGGCGTTCGAGGGCGGGCGGCAGGCGTCGTCGCGCGATGACCGCTTCGAGCGGCGCCGGGAGACGATCGCGCCCGAGTGCTACCTCGGGAGCTTCGCGGTGTGGAGCGGCACGTCGTTCGCTGCCCCGTTCGCCGCCGCGACGATCGCCGCGCAGCTCGGATGGCCCGCGGCCGGCATCCGCGCGGCGGGCGATGCATGCGCCGAGAGCCGCGCGGCCACGGCGGCCGCGCTCGAGCTGCTCGCCGCCCGGGACCGGTCAGGGGGATGACGTGGCCTCGCGCCCGGAGCTTCCCGTCGCGGAGCTCCTCCGCCGGGGAGTCGACGCCGCCAACGCGAAGCGGCTGCGCACCGCGAGGCGGCTTCTCGTGCGCGCCCTCGAGGCCGCCGACGACGATGTCCTGCGCGCGCGGATCAGCGCGTCGCTGGCCTACGCGCTCGGGCAGCTCGGCGATCCGGACGGGGCGGAGCTGCTCTGCCGCACCGCCCTGCGCTTCCCGATGCTGCCGGAGGAGACCCGCGGCATCATCTCCGGTCAGCTGGCGACGCTGCTCCTGCACCGGGGCGACGTCGACGCCGCCCTCCCGCTCTTCGAACGGGCCGTCGCGCTCATCGACAGCCCCGCCTCGCGCGCCAACGTCGTCCTGAATCGCGGCGTCGCGCTTCTGCAGCGCCGACGGCTCGGCGAGAGCGCCGACGCGTTCCGGGCGGCGGCCGCGCTCTTCGCGGACCTCGGCGACCGCGGCGGCGAAGCGCAGGCCCGCCACAATCTCGGGTACACGGCGCTCCTCGCGGGGGACCTCGTGCTCGCGCTCAGCGAGATGACCGTCGCGCGCGCGGAGATCGCGCGCGACTCCGCCGTCGCCGCGGCGATCTCCGACCTCGATCGCGCCGAGGTCCTCCGGGAATCGGGTCAGCTGCGCGAGTCGGCCGCTCTGCTCGAGCAGGTCGCCCAGGCGTTCGGCCGGGCGCGCATGCAGCAGGCGCGCGGCGAGGCCGAGCTCCAGCTCGCGCAGACCCTGCTCGGCTACGAGCCGGGTCGCGCCGCCCGGGTCGCGCTCCGCGCCAGTCGGCGCTTCCGCGGGCTCGGCAGCGCGTCCTGGGAGGTGCGAGCGGAGGGCGTCCGGCTGCGGGCGCTCCTCGCGCCCACGGCCGACCGCACGTCGGCGAAGCCCGTCCCCTCGGCGCTCGAGGAGGAGTGCGCGCGCGTCGCGCGGCGGCTGTCGCGCTTCGGGTTCCGCGTCGAGGCCCGCGCGCTCCGCTACGTGCTCGATGCGGCCCTCGCGCGCACGGGGCGGCCGCCGTCGCGCGCGGCCCGCCTGCATCCCGACGACCCGCTGTCCGTCCGCGTGCTCGCCCACGAGGCGAGGGCCGCCCGCTCGGCGGCCCTCGGGCGCGACGCGGACGCCCGCCGGCACGCCGAGGCGGGCCTCCACGAGGTGTCGGCCTGGCAGCGGTCGTTCGGGTCGCTCGAGGTGCTCTCGTCGACGGCCGTGCACGGATCGGGGATCTTCATCGAGGGCCTCGCCGCGAGCGTGCGCTCCGGCCGCCCCGACACGGTCTTCCGCTGGTCGGAGTACACGCGCCACTTCAGCCAGCAGGTCTCGCCCGTGCGCCCTCCGCAGGACGCCGAGCACGCGGCCGACCTCGCGCAGCTGCGTGCGCTGCGCGCCGAGCTCGCCTCGTCGGACTGGGTCGCCGACCCGCGCGTGGCGTCCCTGCGCCAGCGGATCAGCGAGCGTCAGTGGGTCGCGACGGCCTCGACGGACGGCCCTCCCGTGGTCTCCCTCGACGAGCTGCGGTCGGCGCTCGACGGCGACACCGCCCTCCTCACGTACGTGTACGTCCGGGGCCGGCTCACGTGCCTCGTCGTGCCCGGGCGCGGAGCGCCCTCGCTCATCGACATCCCGTGGGGGCGCGTGCGCGACCTCCGCCGCGGTCTGTACAGCGAGCTCAACGCGGCCGCGGCGACGCGCACGGGGCCCGGAAGCCGGCTCATCCGCGAGTCGCTCGAGGCCCGGCTGTCGTGCCTGTCGCGCGCACTCGTCGAGGAAGCCGTGCGCGCCGCGGGAGACCCGAGGAGGGTCGTCGTGACGGCGCCGGGCGAGCTGCGCGGAACGCCGTGGGGCATGCTGCCGGCGCTGCGCGGCCGGGTCGTGACGCACGTCCGCTCGGCATCGCGCTGGGTCGCCACGCGCGGCTCGGTGCCGCTCTCCTCGGCCGGGTTCGTCGTGGGTCCGGGCGTCGCGCGCGGCGACGAGGAGGCGGACACGGGTGCGCGGGCCTGGCGGCGCGCCGGGGGCCCTGCGCGCATTCTCACGGGCGACGCGTCGCGGATCGAGCACGTGACGGCTCTCGCGGAGGGCGTCGATGTGCTCCACGTCGTCGCGCACGGGCGGCACTCGCCGGATTCGCCGCTCCTGTCCGGATTCGAGCTCGCGGACGGCACGCTGTTCGGCTACGACATCGACGCGATCGCGCGCCCGCCCGCCGTCGTCGTGCTGTCGGCGTGCGAGCTCGGCCGCTCATCGGCGCTGTGGGGCGAGGAGGCGGTCGGGATGGCGAGGGCGTGGCTGCACGCGGGGTCGCACTGCGTCATCGCGGCCCCGGTGACCGTGGCCGACGACGTCGCCTGCGAGCTGCTGGGCGCGATGCACGAAGGGCTCGTCGGCGGGCTCGACCCTGCCGAGGCGCTCATGCGGGCGACGGCCCAGACCGGGCACGTCGCGCCCTTCGTCTGCTACGGCTCGGGCTTCTGAGTCACCGCGCGACGGGAAGGGCCGGCGCGAGGGCGTCGAGCGCGCGCCGCAGCGCGGTGCTCGAGGTGTGCGCGGTGTAGGGGAAGTACACGACCTCGACGCCGACGGCGCCGAACTCGCGCTCGAGGCGGAGGCCCTTCTCGGTGCCCCGCCAGTCGTCGCCCTTGAAGAAGTGGGTGAAGCCGACCTCGCGCCACACATCGAGCTTGTCCGGCACCGTCTCGACGTGGACGTCGTCGACGTACCGGATGCTCCGGACGATCTCCGCGCGCTCGGCGGTGGGCACGACCGAGCGGATGCCCTTCACGGCGCGGAGCATCTCGTCGCTCACGACGCCCGCGATGAGGACGTCGCAGTTCTCCTTGGCGTGGCGGAGGAGGTTGAGGTGGCCGACGTGGAAGAGGTCGAACGCGCCGGCCGCGTAGCCGATGCGCGTCATGCGGGCGCCTTCCCGCGGGCGGGACGGCGGGAGGTGCCCCGGTGGCGCAGGGGGCGCACCACCGGGGCGATGGGAGAGAGCTCGGATCTCTCCCATGGCTCGGCCGGGACGGCCGAGGCGACCGATGCGGACGTCGCCGGGGGTTCGGCATCGGCATCGGGGTCTGGGGCCGCTCGGCCGGGGGCCACGGGCACCGCGCGGACCGCCCCAGACGGCGGCAGTGCCCGTGAGCTCTCAACGGATCGCATACTGGGGAAGAGCGCGGACCGCGGCGGCTGATACATCACGACTCGGTAACGAGCTCGGACCGCGGCGAGCGCACGACGCCGCCGGCCGGCACGTCTTTGACGACCACGGCGTAGGGGCCGATCCGCGCGCCCCGGCCGACCGTGATCGCGCCGATGACGACGGCTCCGACCCCGAGCTCGACGTCGTCCTCGATCACGGGGCAGTCATGCGGCGTGCGGCGATTGCCGAGCGTCACACCGTGGCGGAGCATCACGTTGCGGCCGATCACGGTCGCGGGGTTCACGACGACGCCGATGCCGTGACGCAGTCGGAGTCCGGGTTCGACGCGGGTCGTCGGGGGGATCTCGATGCCCATGATCCACTCCGTCACGAGCTTGTATCCCGCGGCGTGCGCGAGGTAGATCGCGCGGCCGAGGGGCCGACGGCTGCCCTGCCAGCGCTGGCAGCGGCGCAGCCAGCCGAGCACGAACCGGCTCTTCGGGTACCGCGCGTTCGCCGCCCGGTCAGCCTGGAGCGCCGCGCGGAGGCGATCGCGCGCGGCGCTCATGACGCTGCCTCCGCTCGCTCGTCCGCGGCGGCGCGGATCCGCTCGCGGCACCAGGCCGCGCGCCGCGCGAGGCGCCGCAGCACCGCGGCGCGATCCGCCGGCCGGAGCCGCGACGCCGCACAGCGGAACCGCCGCTCGAACTCGTCGAGGCATGCGGCCTTCTCCTCCGCGGGCAGCGGAGCGACCGCGAGGGCCGTGAGGCGCGGGAGCGGGGCGCCGAGCACGCGAGCCGACAGCTCCGCGAAGGCGGCCTGCGTGCGCTCGTCGTTCCACGACCGCAGGCGCCAGCCCTCGGCGGACGTGACCTGCCCCGGATGCACGCGGTAGAGAAGGGACGGGGCCGCGAGACGACGCAGACGAGCGCCCGACGAGGCGAGCCGCAGCCACAGGTCGTAGTCCTCGCTCGGGACGACGCGGTAGCCGCGAACGGCCTCGACCGCGGAGCGCCGAGCGGCCATGGTCGAGTGGGCGACGGGGTTCGTCAGGAGGAGATGGAACGGGAAGGACGCGGTCCCGATGCCGGACGGCCAGGGCGGGCGGGGCACCCCGGCTCCGTGCCAGGAGGCGACGGTCGTGAAGACGGCGTCCGCGGTCTTCAGGGCCCGCAGCTGCCGGCGGAAGCGGCCGGGGAGGACGACGTCGTCGGCGTCCATCCGCGCGACGAACTCGCTCGCTGAGGCATCCAGCAGGGCGTTCAGCGCCCGGGCGACGCCGCGATTCGGGCCCGTCAGCACGCGCAGGCGCGGATCGTCGATGCGCTCGAGCGCCGCGAGCGTGCCGTCGGATGATCCGTCGTCCTGCACGACGAGCTCGGCGTCGGCGGGCAGGTCGCGCAGCGTCGACCGCACGGCGCGGTCGATCGTCGGCGCCGCGTCGAACGCCGGCATGAGCACGGAGAGTCGCGGCATGTCACATCCCCCGTCCGCGCGCATTCAGAGCCGAGACGACGCGCCCGCCCGACACGAGGTGGAGGCCGACGCACATCGCGAGGTACGCGCGCGGCTGCAGGAGGTCGTGGCGGATGGCCGCCCGAGCCCATCGCCGGGCGGGGGCGAGCGCGCCGAGCGCTCCGTGCGCGAAGGCGATCTGACCCTCGATCCGCGCCCGGCCGCGCGCGGATCGGGCGAACTCGGGGTGCTTGTCGAGCAGGTAGCTGAGGCCGTCGGCGATGCCGCGCCAGCGCTCGCTGAAGTACGACGGCCGGTCCCAGTGGATGATCGTCAGCGGAGCCGCGACCGCGGCGATGCGGCCGATCTTGGCCGCGCGCAGCAGCAGGTCGTAGTCCTCGCCGTAGCACGCGGGCAGCTCCTCGTCGACGAGACCCAGGCCCCCTCGCGCATCGGCCGTGCGCAGGAGGAAGGAGGACGGGTGCAGCTCGGTGATGCGCGAGCGGAGGAGGTCCGCGAGTGCGACCCGCTCGGGCGGGAGGCGGTCGTGCGCGCCTCCCGCCGAGAGGATGCGGATGCCGGTGGCGGCGATGACGACGTCGGGGTCCTCGAGGAGCGGCAGCTGCGCCTCGAGCTTCCCGGGCGCCCATTCGTCGTCGTCGTCGCAGAAGGCGATGATCGGCGCCTCGGCCGCGAGGATCCCTGTGTTCCGACCGCCCGCGAGTCCGGGCGTCCGGTCGTTCGCGATCGTCCGCACGAGGTGGCGACCGCGCGGGAGGTCGGCGAGCGGATCGACCGCGCATCCGTCGAAGACCACGACGATCTCGAGCGGGTGCGCCGTGTCCTGAGCGAGCACGGAGCGCACGGCCCGCCGCAGGAGCTCGGGGCGGTCGCGGGTGGCGATGACGACGGTGACGCGGGGGTTCATGAGGACGGCCTCTCGAGAGCGGTGTCGTGGGGAAGGGCGGCGGCCGCCGGGAGGAGGGCCAGCACGAGCCCGTGCGGGAGCACGCCGTAGTAGAAGACCTCGACGAGGAGCACCACCTGCACGACGTGGACAGCGGTCATCCGCCTGCGCACATGACGCGTCGACCACGCGAGCCAGAGGAGGGCGAGGAGGAAGATCGCGAGCGCGGGCAGGCCGTGCGAGAACATCACCATCCACACGTGACCCTGCGTGCCCGCGGATGGCGCGCCCTCCGTCCACGACGGGCGCGGCGCCCCGTAGCCGAAGACCGGGGACTGGAGGGTCCGCACGAGCGTCTCCTGGTAGAGGTCCGCACGGTCCTCGGTCGACGAGCTCGACTCGACGCGCCCGAGGAGCCGGTCTCCGACGTCGAGCACCGCGGCGGCGGCGAGGCCCACGGCGCACGCCGCCGCGAGGCCCGCGACGGCGCGGACGCGACCGGAGGCGAGGAGGATGAGGCCCCCGTAGACCGCCGCGACGCCGAGCCCGATGAACATCCCGCGATTGAGGGTGAGGAACGCGGGGACGAACGAAAGCGGGATCGCGACGAGGAGGCCGAGGAACCGGAGGTCCCGGGGGATGCGCGCCACGTACGAGATGACGAGCGGGAGGAGCATCGAGTACGCGTTGCCCCAGCCGTTCGTATAGAGGAACGGAGCGGCCGGGCGCGGATCGAGGACCGTCCAGGCGTCCGGGTTCCACTGCGTCGCCCGCCGCACGACCATCTCGCCCACGAGCTCGTTGCTCTGGAGGCCGCGGGGGAGCACGTAGCCGAGCGGGGTCCGGAAGGAGAACTCGGGCGCGATCACGCCGAGCCATCCGCCTGCCACGACGAAGAGCCAGAACAGCGTGAGCATGCCGAGCAGCCAGTCGAGCGTGATCGTGCGGCGCGCGTTGTAGACGTAGAGGAAGGCGATCGTGATCGAGATGTACTGCAGGGCGCGGTAGACGAACCCGATGAGCCGGCCGGGGGTGTCGATCCCGATCACCGACACCGCGACGAGCGCGAGGAACAGCAGCCAGATCCCGAAGCCCCGCGGCGCGCGGACGTCGCCGCGGCGGATCAGGAGCACCGCCATGGCCGCGGCGAGCGGGATCCACGCCATCTCGGCCATCCCGAGCGCCCACCAGAGGGGGAACGCCGCGAACATCGAGGTGATCGGCCAGCGAGGCAGGTCGCCGCGAGCCTCCGCAGCGGTCGGCCGCGCGGGAGCCGGGGCGAACGCCGTGTCAGACCGCATCGGCGTACTCCTCGCGAGCGGGCGTCTCGTCGGCCGCGGGCGCGACCTCCCGTCGGCCTGCGCGGCGCCGTGATCGCCGCCGCTCGCGGGGGACGACGACGGCGCCGATGAGGGGCACCCCCGCGGTCGCGGACTCGTCGCGCAGGGCGGCGGCTGTGGTGCGGCGGCTCGCGCCCTCCTGCAGCACGACGACCACCGCGTCGGCCAGGCGCAGCGCGGCGAGCAGGTCGGCCGTGCCGGCCGAGACCGGGACCGCGAGCATGACGAGCGTCCCCTCGGGCGCGGACTCGACGGCGACCCGCGCCTCGGCGGTGCGCGCCTCGCCGTGCAGGTCCGCGCGCCCGAAGCGGACGCTGAGCCCGGGCACGGCGGCCCGGGGCGCCGCTCCGGCCGACCGGAGGACCGCGAGGCGCCGCTCGGAAGGATGGGGGAGCACGAGCCGCACGGCGAACCCGCTCTGCGCGGTCGCCATCGCCAGCCCCGTCGCGACGGCCCCCTCCGACGACGTGTCGTCGAGCACCGCGACCGCCCGCGCCCCGGCGGGGAGGTCGGCGAGCATGCGCTCGCGTGCGATGCGCATCGCCTCGGCGTCCGGCGCCTCGAGGGGCGTCCGGGGGTGCGGCGTGCGGAGCGTGGCGAGCACGCGCGCGCCGAGCGCGCGCGTGATCTCGGCTCCGCTGCGCAGGCGCCCGTCGAAGGGCTCGCGGAGGAAGGCCAGCAGGATGCCGACGATCGCGCCGATCCCGATCCCGGTCGCGGCCGTCGTGTAGCGCGGCGGTGCCGAGTCGATCGGGTTGTCGGCGGCTCCCGTCAGCACGCTGCCGCCCGAGGTGTCGACGCTCTGCAGCGCGTTCCGCTGCGACAGCAGGCCCTCGAGCTCGAGGAGGATCTGCTCGCGGTCGCTCGTCGCCTGCGCGGCGCCGGATCCCGCATCCGCGATCGCCGCGTTCGCCTCGGCCAGCTGCGCGTCGAGCTCGTCGATGCGCGTGCTGAGCCCCGAGACCATGACGTCGAGCCGGCTCTCGGCCTGCTCGCTGCGGTAGGCGAGGTAGGCGGCCGCGACGGAGTCCGCCCGCTCGATCGCGAGCGCGCGCGTCGCGGCCGTCGCGGAGACGTGGGCGATCGTGCCGCCCTCCGAGATCGTGACGTCGACGGTGTCGTGGATCTCGCGCGTCGCGTCGGCGTCGCCGAGCAGGGCCGCCGCGCGCTCGGCCACGACGTAGGAGCGGGCGATCGCGGCCTCGGTGGCGTCGTCCAGCAGACCCGACGCCGCGCGCTGCGGATTGAAGGGATCCGTCGTGATGACGGAGAGGTTGACATCGGTCGTCGCCGTGATGCGCTGCGGGGCGACGAGCAGGTAGGCGATCGCGGCGATCGCCCCGATCGCGATCGCGGCGACGACGAGGCGCCACTGCCTGCGCAGCACGCGAGCGTAGTGATCGAGACCGAGTGTCGTGGTGTGTGCGGTGTCGGACATCGTGCTTCCCCCGGTGAAGCCGTCACCTCAGACGGCGGTGCTTGCGGCGCATCGAGATGCCCGCATGGATGAGGTTCGCGATGAAGAGGAGGCCGTAGACCGCGGCGAAGGCCGCGTGCGCTCCCCACAGCGCGAAGGCCCAGCACAGCGTGCCGGGGTCGGTCGGGATGAGCGCGACCGACTTGGCGACGCCGCTCGGCTCCGAGACCGAGCGGCCGTGACGCGACGCGAGCTGCTCCGCGAGGATCTGGCTCATGAACTGGCCCGACGTCAGGAGCGCGAAGCCGAGCGCGACTCCCATCAGCCAGACGTCCTGAGGGCGGTGCACGAAGCATCCGACCGCGACGCCCAGGTGGATCGCCGGGGAGCGGATCGCGTCGACGACGTGATCGAGCCATTCGCCGGCCGGGCTCGACGCCCCGCTGAGGCGGGCGACCTGGCCGTCCGCCGAGTCGAGGACGTATCCCGCCGCCAGGAGCACGGCGGCGGCGACGCCCGAGCCCGCGGACGGCGGGGCGGCCGCGATCACGGCGATGCCCGCCGCCGACATCGCTGCGCTGAGCAGCGTGACCGCGTTCGGCGTCATCCCGATCCTCACGGCAGCGGCTGCGACGCCGCGCGCGAGGCGGCGATTGATCCAGCGCGTGTACGCGGGGACCCCGGCGCCGCTCTTCTGCGCCTGCGCGAGGGCGGTGCGCGAGGTGCGGAGGGCGCGCGCGGGCCGCGCCGATGCCGTCTGGGTGCTCATGGCGCCGTCACCGTCATCTCGAAGCTGTGGCTGTTCGCGGTCCGGTAGTTGGAGTGGACCTCGACCGCGATCGTGTTGGCCCCCGTGCGGAAGGCGGTCGCGGGGATCTCCGCCACGTACGGCTGCGCCATCGCTGTCGTGCCCGAGACCGCGGTGTTGGCGTAGGTGCTCGCGGTGACCGGGCCGGGGTCGATGTTCCTGCGGAGCACTTCCGCCCCGTTCACGTAGACGACGACCCCGTCGTCGACCCGGACCGAGAAGCGCAGCGCGACCGCGCCGCCCGGGAGGTCGATGTCGTGCCGGTGGTAGCTCGTGAGCGGGCGAGGCGACAGCGAGGTGTCGAGGGCGGTCGCGATGTCCGACGTCCCCCAACCGACGGGAGCCGCGCCGCTGAGCCAGGAGCCGTCGTCGAACTCGGGAGCAGCCCAGTCGGACGGCGGCGCGGCGGTCGACCAGAGCGTCGCCCAGGTCGAGCCGGCGTCGATGAGCGTCGGCGAGGCCGGATCGGGCCCGGGAGCCGCCTCGGCGGGGACGGCCGGGGTGCTCGCCGAGCGGTTCCCGGCCGCGTCCACGGCGCGCACGGCGTAGAGCGTGCCGTCGGGAGCGGGCGGGAGAGCCGCCGACGTCCCGCCGACGGTCGCCACCACGCGATCGGCCCGCAGCACCTGGTAGGCGGTCACGGCGCGGTCGTCCGTCGCCGCCGTCCACGTGAGGTTCACGCCCTCGGCCGTCCTGACGGCCTTGAACGCGCCCGGCGTCGACGGGCTCGTGACGTCGGAGGGGGCGTGGCGCACGAAGCCGCCCGACCACTGGCGCACATAGCCCGCGCGGGTCGAGTAGCTGTAGTCGCCGCCCTGCCAGAGCGTGCCGCGCGAGTCGACGAAGAGGGCCCAGGCGCCGGCGCCGGCGCGCGTGTTGAGGATGCCGTTGAACGACTCGAGGTACTCGCCGCTCTCGGCGCTCCAGGCGCCGCTGCCGTAGATCGCGTGCGCGCCGGTCCACGCCGTCCCGATGCCGGGCCACACGGTCGCGCCCTCGTAGTTCGTGCCGAAGCAGTGGCAGCCGGCGTACACGGTCTCGCCGTCGGACGCGATCGCCTGGAAGTCCCCGCCGGCGAGCGTGATGTTCGAGCTCGCCATCTCCATCGTGTCGCGGCGGTAGCTCATGAGCGAGTGCTCGGAGCCGCCGAGCCAGACCCGATCTCCGACCTCGAGCACGGCCTGCTGGTAGCCCTGGCGGCCGCTCGTGCGATTGGAGAACACGACCGGCCACGGCGTGAGCGACTCATCGGCGGTCGACAGCACAGCGGCCTTGTCGGCGGGGCGCCCCTTCGACTGGCTGAAGAACCCGGCCGCGTACACGCGGTCGCCGTGAGCCGAGGCGTCGAGGCTGATGACGGTTCCGTTGAACTCGGGGTTCCACGCGTCGGGCACGCTGCTCTCGATCGAGAACCGCACGGTGTTGCGTGCATAGACCTGAGCGCCGGTCGCGGCCTTGGCATGGGTGAAGGACCCGCCCACGTACAGCCAGTCGCCCTGCACGTCGAGGGTGCGCACGACGGGCACGCCGCCGGAGAGGAAGTTCAGCAGGGCGCCCGTGAACGAGGCGTCCACGGCGCCCGTCGTCGCGTCGAGCACGACGAGGCCGGGGTGACTCTCGCCGTTCACGGTCGAGAAGTAGCCGCCGACGGCGATGCGCCCGCCCGGGAGCGGCGCGAGGGCCTTCACCTGGTTGTCGAACACCGGGCGGAAGGTCGAGATCCAGGTGCCCGTGTCGCGCTCGAATGCCGCGAGATACGCCTGCTCGACCGCGCCCGAGCCGCCGGCCGAGCGCTGCACCTTCGTGAAGTTGCCGCCCACGAAGACGCGGTCGACGTTCTCGGTGAAGGCCGACACCTCGTTGCTGCCCTCGAGGGTCGATGGGCCGGCGCCGAGGCCGGCGACACCCCACGGCTGGGTCTGCGCGAAGGCCTCCGCGACCGCCGTGCCGGCCGTCGCGGGCGTGCCGCCGGCCGGGACCGGTGCGAAGACATCCGCGCTCAGGAGCTTCGGTCGGATGAAGACCTGCGTGAACGGCCGGGCGTAGCCCGCGCTCGTGCTCGGCGACCACAGGTAGCTCGTGCCGTCGGGTGCGCCCTTGATGTCGGAGCCGTACCCGAATCCCATCGCCCAGCCCTCGGCGGAGCCGGTGATGGTGCGCACGCGGATGAGGCCGTTGTCGTTGCCGAAGTTGCTCGTCGTCCCGCCGGTGCCGTTGCGGTTGCCGATCCGGAACGACCCCACGCGCTGCTGGTTGTTGAACTCCCACGTCCACTCGTCGCGCGGGCTGGTGAGGCGGAAGCGCGTGTCCTGCCAGGACGTCCCGGCCGCGTTCGCGGCGCGGACGAGGCGGATGCCGTCGGCGAGGGCGCCGATCGGCTGGTCGTTGTTGAGCTGGTCGATGAGGGCGCCGGGCAGCTGCCGGGGCGTGAACGCCGCGGTGCCCGTCGCGGGCTCGCGCACCTGCGCGGGCGTCCCGGAGCCGAGGATGGACTCGGACCATCCCTGGCGTCCGCGCCCCACGAGGACCCAGCCGCCGCCATCCGTCTGCTGGTCGCAGTAGAACTGCTGCGCGGAGCCCATGGCGGGGGTCGCGAGCCAGTAGACGCCGCTCGGGGCGTCGGGGTCGACCTGCGCGACCTCCCAGCAGGAGGCCGCGGCCGTCGCCTCGGTGCGCCCGTCGGGGGCGGGCAGCGTCGGATCGGCGGCCGTCGCGGGGATCGGAGCGGCCAGTGTCGCGATGAGGGCGATCGCGGCGACCGCCGCGATGCGGGTGCGGAGTGTCATGAGCGGGCCCTTCTTCAGCACGCGGGGTCGTCGGGGAACGAGCGGGAGAGGACGCGCCACGTGCCGTCCTCGTAGACGAGGTCGAAGAGGTGAGCGGCCCGCGGGTGGGTGTCCTTCTCGGAGCCGATCCGCTCGCCGTCGGCGTCGACGAGCTCGAGGCCGCTCGCGTCGATGCAGGCCTTCACCTGCGCGGTGGCCGGCTCGGCCTCCTCGTCGAGCGCGAGGATCTCGAGCCCGACGACCTGGGACTCTCCGACGTACGACCATCCGTTCGCCGAGAGCTCGAGCCACTGGGCCTCGAGCTCGGCGCGGTAGGCGCCGGCGGTCACGTCGGCGAGGAGCGCCTCGAGATCGCCGGGGCGGGCCGCATCCTCCGCGTCGGGCGGGGTGAGCACCTCCTCCACGAGCTCCTCGGCCGGGCCCTTCTCGAGATCCCGATCGCCGAAGCGGCCGCGCCCCTCCGCATGCTCGTCGCGATCCGGCTCGGGAGCAGGACGGGTCGTCGCGGGCGGAGCGGGGCGGTCGCGCCGCGGCGGCTCCTCGGTCGCGACCGGCGTCGCGGATGCGGTGGGCGTCGGGGTCGCGGATGCCGTGGGCGTCGGAGAGGGCGGGGCCCCCTCGTCACCGGGGTCGGCGTTCGCGACGGCGCCCGCGAGGAGCGCGGCGCCGATCGCGACGAGCAGGGTGGCGGCGCCGGCGACCGAGCCGGCCACGGTCGCGGACAGCCGGGAGCGATATGGACTCATGAGGGGTCTCCTGTGGTGCTCCGCCGGATCCGAGCGAGATCGGCGAAGGCGTCGAGGTGAAGGGAGCGCGGGGCGAGCCGCGCCCAGGTGAGAAGGGCGCCGCCGCCGAGGACGGCGGCGACGGCGAGGCCGAGCCAGGTCGCGCCGAGCAGCAGCCGGGCGCCGAGGGCGGCGGCCCCCACGGTCGAGAGCGCGATGAGCAGCGGGCGCACCCCCGCCGCGAGCGGCAGGGGCAGCGCGAGGACGCGGTGCACCTGGATGGTCGCGAGGATCGCGTCGAGGAGGCAGGCTGCGGCCCACGCGACGGCGGCCCCGGTGACGCCCCAGAGCGGGACGAGCACGAGCAGGAGCGCGACGTCGGCCGTGACCGCGATCGCCTTGTTCGCCGCGGCGAGACCGCTGCGGCCGCTCATGAGGAGCACCGAGTGGACGCTGCCGGCGAGGAAGGTCACGACCGACCCGAGGCAGAGGGCGGCGAGCGCGACGGCGCCCTCCTCGAAGGATGGCCCGAGCAGCGACAGGGCGAGCGGCGAGAACACGGCCAGGAGCAGGTAGAGCGGTGCGCTGAAGAGCACGAGCCAGGTCGTCGCGGCGCGGAAGAGGTCGGCGAGGGCCGTGTGGTCGCGACGGTGCAGCAGGCGGCTGAAGACGGGCGAGACGACCACGCGGATGGCGGAGTCCACGAGCGATCCGGCGGACGCGATCCGCGTGGCGGCGCCGTAGACCCCGGCAGCGGCTGGGCCGGCGATGGCGCCGACGATGAGCACGTCGAGCCAGATGAGCAGCTGCGACAGGAACTCCGACACGACACGGGGGAGCGCGTAGCGGCGCAGGCGCCGCGGGAGACCGGACGCCCGGAACGCGCTCGCGGTCATCGGCTCGACGCCGAGCGCGTCGACCCGCCGGCGGAGGACGAGCAGGGCCGCCGCGAGGGCGAGGGCTGCGGGCGCGGCCCACGCGAGGCTCGCGGCGACGACGCCGCCCCCTGCGGCGACGGCGAGGGCGACGGCCGCCGGCCGCAGCGCCGGGAGCCCGACGCCGCCGATCGCGACGTAGGGGCCGACCCCGCCGAGCGCTCGCTCCCCGGCGAGCGCGGTCAGCATCATCGCCGCGAGAGGGAGACACCATGCGGCCGCGGGAAGCGCCGCGGCCACGGGGCCGTCGAGAAGCGCGGCGCCGAGGGTCAGCGCGACCGCGCCGACCGCTCCGCCGAGCCCCGCGACGGCGATGAGGTGCGCGAGCGCGGGGCGGATGGCGCCGCGCTCGCCGTCGGCGAGGCGGGGCAGGATCCACAGCGCGGCGGAGTCGGCGCCCCACCGGGCGAACCCGAGTGCGATCGTGAAGAGCGCGATCACCTGCAGCACGATCCCCGCACCGACGTCGCCGAGTAGCCGGCCGAGCAGCACGACGAGCGCGAGTCCGAGGACGGCGCTCGCCGCGGACCCGGCGAAGCTCAGCGCGCTGCCCCGGGCGAGGGCGGCGCGGTCGGATGCGGCGACGGTGCTCATGCTGCCCGGTGGTGCGCGATGCGGGTCGGGCGCCGCGAGGCCTCGGCGAGACGCTGGCGGACGACGGCGGCGACGAATGCGGGGTTCCCCGCGAGATAGCGGCGCGCGAGCCGGCGCGGCTCGAGGCCCAGCCGCCACAGCCACTCGAGACCGGCGCGGATCATCCACTGCGGCGCCCGGCGATGCGTGCCGCTCAGCCAGTCGAAGAGCCCGCCGCAGGTCAGGACGACCGGCGGCAGCTGATCGCGGTGCCGCTCGACCCAGCGCTCCTGCACGGGGTCGCCGAGCCCGACGAAGAGGATCCGGGTGCCGTGCTCGCGGATGTCGCGGATGAGGGCATCCGACTCCTCGTCGGGGATGTACCCGTGGCTCGTGCGGATCGCGAGGCCCGGCAGCTCCTGCGCCATCCGCTCGGCCGCGCCCGCCGCCACTCCCGGGCGTGCGCCGAAGAAGTACACGGGCAGCCGGTCGCGCGCGGCGGCCGCGAGCAGCGGAGCGGCGAGATCCGTGGTCGCGACCCGCTCGGGCAGCGCCGCGCCCAGCAGGCGCGTCGCCCAGACGACGGACTGCCCGTCGGCGTAGTTCATCGTCGTCGTCGCGAGGAATCGGCGCAGCGTCGCGTCGTGGCGCGCGAGGTTCACGACGTGCGCGTTCACGCCGACGAGGACGTCGACGCCCGTCGTGCGCGTCATGGCGACGATCGCGTCGACGAGGGCGGCCATGGTGAGCGACTGCACGGGGACGCCGTCCACGATGCGGGCTTCGCCGAGCCCGATGCCCTGCTCGGCCGCCGCCGGCCGGCTGAGCGCTGCGGCGCGGGCGAACGAGGGGACCGGCAGCGCGTGGCCGGGGAGGATGACGGACATCAGTACGCTCCTTTCGGGCGGACCATCACCCTGACGGTGCGCCACATGATCGAGATGTCGTCCTGGAGTGACCAGTTCTCGACATAGCCGAGGTCGATCCGGACGCTCTCCTGCCAGGACAGGTCGCTGCGCCCGCCGATCTGCCAGGGACCCGTGATCCCGGGCTTCACGTAGAGCCGCCGCACGGTCGCGTCGTCGTACGCGAGGACCTCGCTCGGAAGCGGCGGGCGCGGCCCGACGACGCTCATGTCGCCGACGAGCACGTTCCAGAACTGCGGCAGCTCGTCGAGCGAGTAGTGCCGCAGGAAGCGGCCGACGCGCGTGACGCGCGGATCGCGGCGCAGCTTGAACAGTGGGCCGGCGCCCTCGTTCTGCGCGCGCAGCTGCGCGAGCTCGGCCTCCGCGGTCGTTCGCATCGACCGGAACTTCACGAGCCGGAACGTGCGCCCGTCGCGCCCCACGCGCTCCTGCGTGAAGAAGACAGGGCCCGGGGAGTCGAGAGCGATCGCGAGCGCGATGACGGGGGTGATCAGCGCGATGCCCGCGAGCGCGACCGTCGAGACGACGATGTCGAACGCCCGTTTGAGGACGAGGGCGCCGCCGTCGTACTCCGGCATCCGGAGGCGGACGAGGGGGAGCCCGCCCACCGCGTCCAGCGACATCCGGGCCCGCGCGACGTCCATAACGCCGTTCGCGACGATGAGCTCGGCGGCCGTGCCCTCGAGGCACCAGCCGAGGCGCTTCACGAAGTCGGCGTCCGAGGCGGCCGTGCTCGCGACGATCACGGCGTCCGCGTCGCGTCGAGCCGCCTCCTGCGCGATGTGCATCGCGGCCGCCTGCGTGCGCGGCGCCTCGTCGAACTCCACGGCGCCGACGACGCGGTATCCCGAGGCGTCGCTTCCGGTGATCGTCGACGACACGCGCGCGACGTCGGAGGGGCGGCCGGTGACGAGGGCGCGCGAGACACGCAGGCCCGCGGCGCGCTCGGCCGTGAGCCGGCGTCGCCAGATGGTGCGGGCGGCGAGGAGGCCGGCGAGCCCGATCGGCGCCGCGACGAACAGCTGCGCGCAGATCGCGGGGGCGCCGGTCACGACCAGGCCGAGGCCGAGGAGCCCGAAGACGTCGAGCGTGACGGCGGCGACCCGCGCGAGCTCGCGGCCGCGCGTGTCGTGGATGCTCCGCGGTGCCGCGATGGCGAGGCCGATCCACCAGAAGAGGCCGAGCGCGACCGCGAAGAGCACGGGGAGCGCGGGGGCGACGACCGCGGAGGACGGGGCGAGGGTGCCGCGTGCGGCGAGCGTCGTGGCGGTCGACGGGCCGGTCGAGGAGACGGCTCCGGCGACGAGCGCCGCGAGGGCCACGACGCCGGCGTCGGAGAGCAGCACGCGCGCCGTGTGGCGGCGCTCGAGGCGCCGTCTCCGCTCGAGCGAGGGGGCCATGCGGGGCGTGCGGATCGCGGGAGCGGCTTCGCGGCTCGCCCGCGAGGGGGAGACGAGACGGCTGCTCGGCGCGAGGACGAGCGCCCGCTCGAGCACGGTCACCGGTGTCCTCCGCCACGGCGCATGCGCGAGCCGGGTGTCCTCGTGGCGGATGTGGACCCCTGCTCCCCGATACCGGAATACATCGCGTCTCCCCGCTGCGCCTCGCCGTGGACATCCGGGAGACGTGCGCTCGCCGGCGCCTCCCGTCACAGGGGAGGAGAGGCCAGCGCGGCATCTGATACATCACGGCTGGATAACGGCGCGCGGGCAGAGCCCGGTGCGCTCGGGCGCTCTTAGAGTGGCGGCATGAGCGACTACCAGGTGAGCGAGATCGGCGGCCTCGACCAGTGGCGCGACCACTTCGGCGGCTTCCGCCCCGACAGCTCGCGCGACGGACGGCGCGTGGTCGACTTCGAGCTCGCGATGCAGTACATCGGGCTCACGGCGAACGCGCTGGAGCCCGGGGAGCAGGCGGGCTACTGGCACCGCCATGCGCGCGTCGAAGAGGTCTACGTGTTCCTCGAGGGGCGCGGTCAGATGGGGCTCGACGACGACGTCGTCGACGTCGGCCCCGGGACGATCGTCCGGGTGGGGCAGGGCGTCTGGCGCACGTGGCGCGCGCACCCCGAATCGGATGGGCAGCTGCGGTGGCTGTGCATCAGGGCCGGCGGGTACGAGCTGCCCGACCTCCCCGACGACAGCGAGCGCGAGCCGGAGCGCCCGCTGCCGTGGTGAGGTGAGCGGGGCTCACTCCAGGCCGAACGGGCGGCCCTCCGAGACCGAGATCGCGTAGGCGCGCGCGAGCTCCGACGAGACCCCGGGGCTGAGCCGGTCGACCATCTTCCGCGCGTGCGGTTCGATCTCGTCGACGGGGTGCCCCGTCCATTCGCGTCGGAACTCGGCGTCGAGCTGCTGCCACCTGTGATTCATCTCCTCACGGTCGCACGTCGGAGGGCGCGCTGTCGTGGGGTTGAAGCTCGCCGCGACGCGCGCTAGCTGTACTGCCCAGCCAGGTTGTTTGAGATCCGGCTGATGGGCGGGAGCTTCCCGGTCGCAGTGTGGGGCCTGTGGTGATTGTAGAAGTGCAGCCAGGC
>NZ_BSEJ01000021.1 GCF_027921765.1 Microbacterium barkeri | reverse complement strand
CACCCCCGCATCCTCCCGCGGCATCGTCCTCGACATACCCCCACACTACCCACCCCATCGGACATTCCACCGAACAATCCCAAACTGTGGATAACTCCACATTCGGAGATAAAGACGATGGCCATGCAACCGACGCGACCGTCGACCGGACCTACGCCGCGACCGCCCGGATCGCACGCGACAGCTCCTCCGCCGACGGAGTGGCCGAGGGGTCCAGCATCCACTGCAGCATCACGCCGTTGATGAGGGCGAGCGCAAGCGAACCCACGGTGCGGGCGTCGTCCGCGGAGACCTCGTCCCGGTCGACCTCCAGCACGAGCGCGGCGAGGTCGCGGCGGCTCTCCGCATAGATGCGGAGAAGCTGCCTGCGGACCTCCTCGGCGAACTCCGCCTGGGCGTAGGCCTGAACGCTGGCGACGAGGACGCTGCGCTTACCCGGCGCCGCCGCGAGCAGACCGGCGAGGAAGTGCTCGAGGCGTCGCCCCGGGCCGCCGTCGAGGTCGGCGGTCACACTGCTGGCGACGGCATCGCCCCACTCCTCGAAGGTCTCGATGACGGCGGCGTTGAGCAGAGCGTCCTTCGAGCCGAAGTGATATCCGATCGCAGCGAGATTGGCCCCAGTGACGCCCACGATGTCGCGCGCCGTGGTGTGCGCGTACCCGCGCTCGACCAGGCACTGCTTCGCTCCCGCGAGAAGCGCTTCACGTTGCCCCATTCCTCGAGCATACGGCGCACCCTGTACGGGCGTGCTATACATACGTATAAGACGCACGTATCAAACTCTCGAGGAGCCTCATGTCCGCAGAGCAGACCCCGCCCGTGTCGCCCGACGCCGGCAGCATCGCCGTACCCGTCACGGTGTCGTGGGATGGCGCGTTCCACGTCAACCAGACGGTTCTCACCACGCACCTCTGGGCCGCACCGCCCCTCCGCCGCGAGTCGCCGATCCACGATCGCGCGTTCGCGGCTCTCCGCGATCTGAAGGCCGACTGCGCGCGCTTCCTCCCCTGGTTCTCGCATCCGGTGCTCTCCGTGCCCGCCCTGGAGCCGCCCACCGAGACGACCACCTCATGGGACTTCTCGCACCTCGATCCGTTCGTCGAGGACTTCATGGCCGCGGCCGAGGGGCGACCGGTCGTCGCGAACTTCGCGACCATCCCGCACTGGATGTTCGAGGGCGCCGAGGACGTCGTGGTCTCGCGCGACCCCGACGAGATCCACTGGCAGTACGAGCAGGGATCGGACTTCCGCGACGAGACGCTCGCCGAGGTCGCGGACTACTTCTTCCGACTCGCCAGCTGGTACATCGCGGGAGGCTTCACCGACGAGCTCGGCCGCTGGCACGAGTCGGGCCACAGATACCGCTTCGCGTACTGGGAGGTGCTCTGCGAGCCCGACCTCAACCGGCGCATGCCGCCCGAGGTCTACACCCGGCTGTACGACGCCGTGGTCGAGCGGCTGCAGCCCCTGGACCCCGAGATGAAGTTCATCGGCCTGTCCCTCAGTCACGTGCACCACGACCCCGAGTACTTCTGGCACTTCCTCGACGCCGCGAATCACCAGGACGGCATCCCCATCGACGCCTTCTCGTGCCACTTCTATGCGTCGCCGGAGATCGTCAACCCGTTCGGGCCGGAAGGCAACGCCGACCCGAGCACGTGGCGCAGCACCTTCTTCGCGCAGGCCGATGCCTTCGTGGAGAGCGTGGCGTACATCCAGTCCATCGCGCGGCGCCTGGCGCCGGGCGCGCGGATGTTCCTCAATGAGATCGGGACGTACCCGGCTGACATCATGAACCCCGCTCCGCAGATCCCGGCGTTCTACTGGGCCCTCAGCGGGTCGGTCCACGCCTACCTCTGGGCGCGGCTGCTGCCCATGGGGATCGACCTGCTCGGCATCGCGGAGTTCATGGACTACCCCGGCATGATCCCCGGCACGTCGCTCCTCGACTGGGAGACCGGCGAGCCGAACGCCCGGTATGCCGTGACGCAGCTCCTCCTGCGCCACTTCGCTCCGGGAGATCGCGCGGTGCCGACGTCGACGGGCTACCCCGGATTCCCCGACGCGCGTCTGCACGCGCAGGGCCTGATGCGCCCCGACGGCAGGAGGTCGCTGCTCCTGGTCAGCAAGTGGGATGAGCCCATCGAGCTCGATCTGTCGGGCACCGGCATGTCCGGCGGATCCGGCGAGCATGTCCACGTGGGCACGGACGGCATCGCGAGGTTCCAGTGCGGCGACACGCTGCGGCTCGAGCCGCACGCCACGGTCGTCCTCACATCCACTTCCGCCACTTGAACAGCGCCCACAGGGTGACGCTCGTCGCCGCCATGAGCGCGAGGGCGAGCGGGTATCCCCACGCCCAGTGGAGTTCGGGCATGTGATCGAAGTTCATGCCGTAGATGCCGCCGATGAGCGTCGGGCCGAAGAGGATCGCAGCCCACCCCGAGATCTTCTTGACCTGCTCGTTCTGCTGCAGCGACGTCTCGGTCTGCCGCTGCGTGACGATCGTCGCGTGCACCGTGAGCGCGTTGTCGAGGATGGCCCGGAAGGACGCGATGCGGTCGTTGAGACGCAGCACATGATCGTGCACGTCGCGCAGCAGGCGCTGCAGCTCGAGGTCGACACCGTACTTCTCGCCTCCGCGCAGCAGGCCGGCGAGCATGCCGTCGAGCGGCTGCGTGCCGCGCTGGAATGCGATCACCTCGCCGGACAGCTCGTAGATCCGGCGGGAGAGGGATGTCGCGGTGTCGGTGAAGAGCGCGTCCTCGATCTCGTCGATGTCGTTCTCGACGCCGCGCATGACCGGGGTGTACTGATCGACCACCTCGTCGAGGATGGCGTAGAGCACGGCCTCGGTCCCGCGCGCGAGGAGAGCCGGATCGGCCTCCATCCGCTGCCGGACGCGCGAGAGGTCGGGAGCCTCGCCGTGACGGACCGTGAGCACGAAGTCCGGCCCGACGAACACGTGCAGCTCGCCGAACTCGACCGTCTCGGTCTCGTCGATGTACCAGGCGGGCCGCAGCACGAGGAAGAGCGTGTCGCCGTAGCGCTCGAGCTTCGCGCGCTGGTGCCCCTTGCGCGCATCCTCCACGGCGAGCGCGTGCAGCTCGAACTCGGCCGCGACGGTCATCAGCTCGTCGTCGGTCGGGCGCAGCAGGCCGATCCAGCCCATCCCCTTCTGGTCGCGCATGTACTCGAAGGTCTGGTCGAGGCTCGCCGGGTCGGCGATGCGCCGCCCGTCGACGTAGACGGCGTTGTCGATGATGGGCACGAGTCCATTGTGGGCGGCAGACATCCGCGGACCCGTGCGCCATGCTGGTGGGGACACCTGCGACCGATGGAGGCCCCATGTCATCCGTGCTCGACCCTCGCCCGCTCGGCGCGACTCCTCTCGTCGTGAGCCCCGTGACGCTCGGCGCCTCGTCGCTGGGCGATCCGCAGCGCTCGGCCTCCGACCCGCTCGAGGTCGCCGAGGCGATGCTGTCCTCCCGCTTCGCGGTCGTCGACACATCGAACAACTACGCGGGCGGCGAGAGCGAGCGGGTGCTCGGGCGGGCGTTGGATGCCCGAGGCGGGCTCGCGGATGGCCACAGCATCGTCACGAAGGTCGACGTCGGGAAGGACGGACGATTCGACCGCGACCGCGTGTGGCGCTCCTTCGAGGAGAGCGTCGAGAAGCTCGGGCTCGAGCGGTTCCCGCTCGTGCACCTCCACGACCCGTGGGCCGTCACGGTGGAGGAGGCGCTCGCGCCCGGCGGAGCTGTCCAGGGGATGATCGAGCTGCGCGAGCAGGGTCTGGCCGGGGCGATCGGCATCGCCGTCGGCGAGATCAGCCTCGAGAAGGCGTATGTCGGGACGGGCATCTTCGACGCCGTCCTCACCCACAACCGCATGACGATCGTCGACCGCAGCGCCGAGGAGCTCATCGCGGAGGCCAACGAGCGCGGCATGGGCGTCTTCAACGCCGCGCCGTTCGGCGGCGGGCTTCTCGCCGGAACGTCGACGAGCTACGCGTATCGCGAGGCGCCCGCCGATCTGCTCGCGTGGCTCGCCCGGGTGCGCGAGCTCTGCGCGGAATGGAAGCTCTCGGTCCCGGCCGCCGCCCTCCACTTCTCCCTGCGGCATCCCGGCGTCCACTCGACGGTCGTCGGAGTCGGCCGGCCCGAGCGCATCGCCGAGCTCGAGGAGCTCTGCGCGACGCACGTGCCGGACGAGTTCTGGCCCGAGCTCGAGAAGCTCGGCACGCCGCCGTCGACCGTCGAGGACTGATGCCCGGCGTGCACGGCTACCGTCCCGTCGCCGCCGTGTCAACCGCGAGACGCCAGGACGACGCGGACGGTACACCTGAAGGAACCCGCTGACGCGGTGACGAGCCACCCGAGCCCGTCCGTCAGCGGCCGCAGGGCCCAGCGCCTGGAAGGAGCACGACCATGGGAATCGGATCCGGAATCGCCCTCATCGCGATCGGCGCGATCATCGCTTTCGCCATCAACGTGGACCTCGGCGGAGCGGTCGACCTCACCCTCATCGGGTACATCCTCATGGCTGCCGGTGCCGTCGTCTTCCTCATCAGCCTCGTCCTCATGCTCCGTCGCCGCAGCGCCGTCTCCACTCAGCGCACGGCGGTCGACCCGGCCAGCGGCGAGCAGATCACGACGCGGCGGACGACGGACAACGGAGAGCCGCTCGCCTGAGCGCGCATGTCCGACCTCCTCGACGAGCCCGTCACGGGAGAGGTGCTCGACGGCCGCTATCGGCTCATCGCGCGCGTGGGCGCCGGCGGCATGGCCACCGTCTACCGCGCGCGCGATGAGCTGCTCGGCCGCGACGTCGCCGTCAAGCTCTTCCGCCCGATGCCGGATGATCCGCAGTCGCGACAGCGTCGGCTCGCGGAGACCCGCCTGCTCGCAGCCCTGAACCATCCGTCCCTCGTCACGCTGTTCGACGCGCATGTCGACGAGGACGACCATCCGTACCTCGTGATGGAGTACGTCGAAGGCCCGACCCTGCGCGATCGGATGGCCGCAGCCCCGCTCTCGGGGCGGGAGGTCGCCGAGACCGCGGTCGCGCTCGCCGACGCGCTCGCCGTCGTCCATGACGCCGGCATCGTCCACCGCGACGTGAAGCCGTCGAACGTGCTCATGCGGGCGCCGAAGCTGCCGGGTATCACGAGCGCGGCGACGCTGGCCGACTTCGGGATCGCCTACCTGCTCGACTCGAGCCGCATCACGACGCCGGGAACGACGATCGGGACGGCCGCGTACCTCTCCCCTGAGCAGGTCCGCGGCATGCAGCCGGCCCCCGCATCCGACATCTACTCGCTCGGGCTCATGCTGCTCGAGCTCCTCATCGGCCGCCACCCCTTCCCCTCGGGCACGGCGCAGGAGCTGTTCGCCTCGCGCATCGCGGGCGAGCCGGAGATGCCCGACGAGCTCGATCCGCGATGGCGCGTCCTGCTCACCGCGATGACCTACCGCGACCCGGCGCGGCGCCCCACGGCGCGCGAGGTCGCCGCGGCCGCGCGGGAGATCGCGGCCGACCCGAGCGAGCCGCTCACGCCGCGGTCGGCCGCCGTCCACGAGCAGGAGACGCGGCCGTTCCCCGTCGCGCAGGCGACCGCGCCCCTGCCGTCCCGCCCTGCGCCGACCGCCGCGATCCCGCTGGGCACGCTTCAGCCGCCGGCCGCGGCTCCGCGCCGGCGCCCTCGGCGCATCCTCGCGATGGTCGCGGTGATGACGGCGGTCGCCCTGATCGCGCTCGCGCTGGCGCTCGGCGCGCCGACGATGTTCCCGCAGGAGGAACCCGTGCCGCCCGCCCTGCCCGCGCTCGACGAGCCCCTGCGCGGCCATCTCGACGACCTCATGGAGGCGGTCACGCCATGAGGCGCCTCCTACTCCCCACCCTGATCGTCGCAGCCGTCGTCCTGACCGGCTGTGCGCCTTCCGACACCCCGACCGCCGCGTTCCAGGACGCCGTGGCGACCGTCGCCGAGCAGGCCGCGGACGGCGACGCCGCGGGGGCGCTCGCCTCTCTCGACAGGCTCGAGGCCGACGTCGACGAGGCCCTTGTGGACGGGCGGATCGACGCGGCGCGCGCCGTCGCCATCCGGGAGGCGATCGACGCCGTCCGCGCCGACCTCGAGCGGCTCGCCGAGCCGTCTCCGACGCCGACTCCGAGCGAGGAGCCGGTTGTCCTCCCGTCAGACCCGCCTGCCGAGGACGGCGCCGGCGACGGTGGCGACGGCGATGAGGGCGAGGGCAACGGGAGTGAGGGCAACGGGAATCAAGGCGGCGGGAACGGCAGCCAGGGCAACGGCGGCCAGGGCAACGGGAATCAGGGCGGCGGGAATCAGGGCGGCGGGAACGGCGGCCAGGGCAACGGCAAGAAGTAGCCTCGACGCTCACCGGAGCCGGGCGCGATGGCGGCGCACGGCGTCGCGGTTCGCACAGCGGACGGAGCAGTAGCGCTGCCGGCCGTTCCGGGTGATGTCGACGACGACGTTGCGGCACGGATCGCCGGGCGCGCGGCCCGCGGCGCACCGCCCGAGCCGGGTCATCCCGCGGCTCGTCAGGTGCAGAGCGGTCCCGACGGAGATGACGGCGAGCAGCACGTGCGCGAGCGACTGGTCGTCGTCGCGGTAGTGGAGGTGCCATCCCTCGCCGTCATGGTCGGTCAGACGCGGGTACGCGGTCGCCTCCTTCATGAGCTCGTTCAGCAGACGTGCGCGCTCATCCGGCGAATCCGCGTCGACCACGGCGAGCCAGCGGTCGATCACCGCGCGCGTCGCGGCGTGGTCATCGGGGCGCTCGGGAAACGGCATCGTCATCCCGAAGTCGCGCGTGCGGCTCTCGATGCCCGCGCGATCGTGCGGCCATGCGTTCGCGAGCGACGCCGCGAGGAGCACCGCGTACTCGCCGTAAGGGTTGAGATGCATAAGAGCATTACATCACGCTGGTCGCATGACCTCCCCGCGCAGCCAGCACCTCGTCGACCTCGCGACCGCGCGCACGTGCGAGCACGGATGGCGCACCGAGTCGCGCCATCCGACGTCCGAGGGCGTCGTCCTCTACGTCCGGTGCACGCGGTGCGGCGCCCGACGTGTCGACCTGCTCGCTCCGGGCGCCGTCATGCCGACCGCTCAGACCTCTTCGTCGCGGTCGACGTCGGTGTACTGACCGGGCTCCTCGATGACCCGGTCGGGCCGTCGCTCGCCGTCCGGCTCCTCGACGTCGGTGTACTCGCCCTCGTCCTCCTGGCGCTTGATCTCGTCTTCCCTGCCCATGGTGTCCTCCTCGTCGGGTCCTCTCCACCCTGCGGGAGGCGACCGGGCGACGTCATCCCCTTGCGCCGCGGGCCGTCTGGCGATAGCGCGAAGGCGTCGCCGCGCATCCCGAGCTTGTCAACGCCCTCGCGCCATCCGCCCGTCCGCGCGAGGATCTCGACATGAGCGCAGAAGAGAAGAAGACGTCCGATTCCGACCTCGCGCGGGAGAACGCTGTGAGCGACCCCGGCCGACTCCCCGACGAGGGCGCGCCCGGGCTCGGCTCGAGCGACGGCGAGGTGCCGCCCGATGCCATTCGCGGCCCCGGGCGCGACGATGCGGAGGACGATGACGACCGGGTGGAGGTCGAGGACCTCCCCTGACATCGGCGGCGGCGGCGGGGGCCGTGTGAGGATCGACGCATGGCGTCTCGACACGGCCCCCTCACCGCGACCCCCGACGGCCTCGCGATCGGCGACGTCGCCGCGCGCCACGTCCGGCTCCGCGCGGACGGAGTCGCGGAGTGCGTCGGAGACGCGCCGAGGGCCGTGCTGCGATGGTCGGACATCCGCGCCCTGCGCTTCAGCCCGCCCACCACGATCTGGCCGTGGCCAGGAATGCAGGAGACGGTCGGCTCGCTGCTGCTCGCCGTGCTCGGCGACGTCAGCCCGCTGGGCGAGGTCGAGCGGTATCCGGTCGTCCTCACGGTCACCTCGGGCGACGAGGTGACGTGGGAGGTCGACCCGCACTACATCGCCGGCTACCGGCGGTCGCACGTGCGCTCGGCGCAGCGCATCGTCGAGGTGCTGACCTCGTCCGCCGAGTCTCGCGCCCTGCTGAGACATCCCGCCGACGCGCTCACGCGGCTCGCCGCCGTGGGGCGCCGAGCCGCGTGGTGAGGACTACTCCTCCTCGCCCGGGATCTCCGCGTCGATGACGCCGATGCCGACCGCGTGGTGGCTCGGCTCCCCCTCCTGCGGCTGAGGCGCCTTGGGCTCCTCACCCGGGTCCTTCTCCGTGCTGGGGTCGTCCAGGATGGTGTCGGCCGCCTCCTCGTCGACGCTCTCCTCGGGCTGGCTCTGGGCATCCGCCATGATGTGCTCCTCTCGATTCAGAGTTCGACGGCGCGGTTCTCGCCGACGTCGGGCTGCGTGCGCGTCACGACGGCCTTCGCGATCTTGAACGCCGACACGATGCCGGGCTCATCCGTCGCCCAGTACTCGGCGGACTCTGCGCGCACGCGGATGAGCGCGACGGTCGGATCCTCCCGCCCTTCGTGGAACCAGGCTTCGACCGCGGGGGTCCAGTACTCGTCCACCTTCGCCCGGTCGTGCACGACCTCCGCGGTGCCGGCGACCGAGAGGTAGCCCTTGCCCGATTCGAACGCGACGTTCACGGCGGGGTGCACGGCGATGTCGCGCACCTTCTCGCTCGGGTCCTGGGTGAAGAACCAGAGGTCGCCGTCGAACTCGACGTCCTGCGCGGCGAGCGGGCGGCTGTGGAGCTGCCCCTCGGGACTGGTGGTCGTGAGCAGCCCGATCTTGGCGGATTTCACAATCCCGGCGATGCGGGCGAGGTCCTCATCGGTCGCGTGCGGC
Source organism: Microbacterium barkeri (assembly GCF_027921765.1). Lineage (GTDB taxonomy): Bacteria > Actinomycetota > Actinomycetes > Actinomycetales > Microbacteriaceae > Microbacterium > Microbacterium barkeri. Next base: position 36,507 of record NZ_BSEJ01000021.1, on the reverse strand, counting down.
GTCTCCTGCATGTGCTCCTCCGTCGTCTCGAGGTGGGATTACGTGCGACGCTACGCGCGCGGGTCGCCGGGCGCACTCGGTTGACAGGGTCACCGGGCTGTGGCATCGGAGGTGCGGAGAAGACGAAACCCCCTCGTCGCGAGGGGGTTTCTCTGGCGGAGACGGAGGGATTTGAACCCTCGGTCCCCTTAAAGGGGACTCCACCTTAGCAGGGTGGTGCACTAGGCCTGACTATGCGACGTCTCCAGGTGCCTGCACGCAGACACGTAGACCATCCTAACGGGTCCGAGGGGGTGCTGCGAACCGCGGCTCAGAGCACGCCCCGCCCGTTCGAGCAGGTGACCTGGCTCGCATCCGACCCGCGCACGTTCGCACCCAGCTCCCCGCTCGCCGGTGTGCCGGCGGGGGCGGGCGTCGGCGCGGCCGAGGGCGCCCCGGATGCGGGCGTCTCCTCCGGAACAGGCGTCTCCTCGCCCTCGGCGAGGACGGCGCCGCCGCCCGTGTCACCCGTGATCTCGAGCGGGACGTTCTGCGCGAGCGCCGTCCACAGCGCCTCTGCGGACGCCTCGTCGGGCGCGACGCGGTTGCTGTTGTACAGGTCGTCGACGACCGGGTACTGGACGAAGGTGAAGTCGGAGAGCGGGACGTCCGCCGCGGCCATCCCGATCTGCGCGAGCTTCACGGGGTCGGTGAGGCTCGATGACGGACGCACGCTCTCCAGCGTCGTCCGCGCGAGCGAGAGGACCCTCCCGGCGTCGCGCAGCACCGCGTCGCTCATGAGTGTGCGGACGAGCGCGGTCATGTACACCTGCTGGTTGCCGATGCGGCCGAGATCGCTCCCGTCGCCGACGCCCTCGCGCGTGCGCAGGAACTCGAGCGCCTGCTGTCCGACGAGGGTGTGCTGACCGGGTGCGAGCGCCAGACCCGTGTTCTTCTCGTCGTAGATGCCCTTGCCGCCGACGCACACCTCGACGCCGCCGATCGCATTCGTGATCTCGATCACGCCGCCCCACGTGATCGACGCCGCGTAGTCGATCTGCAGCCCCGACAGCGCCGAGAGCGCGTTCGCGACGCACGGGATGTCGCCCCGCTGGTAGAGCTCGTTGAGCTGGATGCGATCGACAGCGGGCGCGGTGCCGCCCTCAGGGAGAGAGCACTCGGGCGCGCTGAGCATGAGGTCGCGAGGGAAGCTGATGACGGTGACCCTGCGCGGCTCCGGCGAGATGTGCATCACCAGGTTGACGTCGTTGAGGGCGCTCGCGCGCGTGGTCTCGTCGTACGTCACGCGTGGGTCGCACCGCCCCGGGAAGAGATGCTTCGTCTCCTCCTCGCACGCGTCGAGCCCGGCGAAGAGGATGTTCACGCCCTCGTCGTCGAGTGCTCCGATGTCGGGCGGCGCCGATTCCTGCCCGTCGAGCACCACGGCGTCCTCGCTCCACGCCGAGGAGAAGTCCCACGCCGCGTAGGCGGCGACACCCGCGCCGCTGACGAGCGCGACCGTGAGCGCGACGCCGAGCACTCGGACGAGCTGCCGCATCGGCCCTGGCGTCCGCAGCAGCCCGTGCTGCGCGATCGTGCCCCGCCGCTGCGCCATCCGCGTGTCCGGCTCAGCCGACGCCGTTGGAGCAGGTGACCTGGCTCGCGTCGGAGCCGTGCACGTTGGCGCTCAGCTCGCCACTCGCCGGGGTGTCGGTCGGGGCCGGCGTCTCCGTCATCGAGGGCGTCTCGGGCGTCGTGGTCTCGACGGGCGCCTGCGTGTCCTCGGGAGCGGGGGTCTCCGCTCCCTCCTCGCCCTCCGCGAGGATGGCGCCGCCGCCGGTGTCGCCCGTGATCTGCAGCGGGACGTTCTGCTCGAGGGCCGCCCACAGCGCCTCGGCCGAGGCGTAGTCCGGAGCGACGCGGTTGCTGTCGTACGGGTCGTCGACGACCGGGTACTGCACGAACGTGAAGTCCTGCAGAGGCACGTCCTTCGCGGCCATCGCGATCTGCACGAGCGTGACCGGGTTCGTCAGGCTCGACGACGGGTCGACGTTCTCGAGCGTCGTGCGCGCGAGCGTGAGCAGCGTGCTGGGATTGGACAGCACCTCCTCGCTCGTGAGCTTGCGCGCGAGCGCCGACATGTACACCTGCTGGTTGCTGATGCGGTTGAGGTCGCTGCCGCCCACGCCGTAGCGCGTGCGGAGGAACTGCAGGGCCTCGACGCCCACGAGCGTGTACTTCTCCGACGGCGGGATCTCGAGGCCCGTGTGCTCGTCGTAGATGCCCTCTCCGCCGACGCACACGTCGACGCCGCCGATCGCGTTCGTGATCTCGATCACGCCACCCCACGTCACGGTCGCGCCGTAGTCGATCGTCTGGCCCGACAGCTCCTCGATCGTCTTCACGATGCAGCCGAGGTCGCCGCGGTAGTACGCCTCGTTGAGCTGCGTGCGCGAGAGCGCGGAGGCGACGTCGCCCTGCGGGTCGGTGCACTCCGGCCCCTCGACCATGAGGTCGCGGGGGAAGCTCACGACCGTCACGCGACGCGGCTCGGGCGAGATGTGCACGAGCATGTTGACGTCGTTCAGCACCTGCTCCCGCGACTCGGGGTCGTACTCAGACCCTTCAGGGCATCGACCGTTCCCGAAGTACTGCTTGTACTCCTCCTCGCACGCGTCGAGACCCGCGAAGAGGATGTTCACGCCCTTGTTGTCGAGCTCGCCGATGTCCGGCGGGGCGGCCTCCTGCCCCTCGAGCACGACCGCGTCCGCGCTGAAGGTCGCGCCGAAGTCGTACGCGGCGTAGCCGACCACGCCGAACGCGCTCACGATCACGACGGCGAGGGCGACGCCGAGCACGCGCAGCAGCTGCTGCACCGGTCCGGGCGAGGAGAGCTGCCCGTGGCGGGCGATCGTGCGCCGCACGGTGTGCTTCGGGGTCTCGCTCACTCGAGTCCTCTCGGGCTGGGACGAACGGTGCTCCGACCTCGGGGCGCGCGCCCCGCTCTGCGGAGGGTGTGGGATTCGAACCCACGGGACATTGCTGCCCACCGGTTTTCAAGACCGGATCCTTCGGCCGCTCGGACAACCCTCCGTGCCCCCGCTCGCGCGCGGACTGGCGTCGAGTCTAGTCGACCGGCCTTCCCGCTATTGTCGACGCGGTCCCTGGGCGAGCCCTGTCAGCGCCTCACGCGATCGTGGACGTCGCGGCGCCCAGCTCCGAGAGCGCGGCGGCCACTCCCCCGCCCTCGACGGGCAGGGTCAGCTGCGTCGCGCACTCCTGCACCTCGTCCGGCGCCTGGCCCATCGCGATGCCGCGACCGCCGCCCTCGTGCGCCCAGGTGAGCATCTCGATGTCGTTGCGGCCGTCGCCCATCGCGACGACGCGCGAGGGGTCGACCTCGAGCCACTCGCGCACCTTCTCGAGCGCTGTCGCCTTGTTGACGCCCTGCGGCGCGATGTCGAGCCACGCGGACCAGCCGACCGAGTAGGTCACCTGCTGCAGCCCCATCCGCTCGACGAACGCGTTGAACTCGTCGCCGTCGTGCTCGGGAGAGACGACGACCACGCGGGTCACCTGCAGGCCGAGCATCTCGTCGAACGCGACGTGGCGCGCGCCGGGACGGTTGAGGTCCCAGTCGTCCATGTACTCCGTGAAGAGGCGCGTGCCGTCGGCGAGCTCGACCATGTAATTCGCGCCGGGGAGGTGCTCGCGGATGAACCGCAGGGCCTCGGTCGCATCGAACGTCTCGATCGTGTGGCGAATGTACCCGGTCGGGTCATCGGGGTCGCGCGACATGATCGTCGCCCCGTTCGCGCACACGACGTACGGCGGCAGGATGCCGAGATGCGTCATCACGGGATGGGTCGACTCCCAGCTGCGCCCGGTCGCGAGCGTCACGAGGTGCCCGCGCTCGGCGGCCTCGGCGACCGCCTCCTCGACGCCGGGGCTGTACGAGCCGTCCTCGAGCAGCACCGTTCCGTCGATGTCGAGCGCGATGAAGAGGCGCTCCTCCTCGGGCGCGGGGATCGTCACGCGATCGGCTCCATGACCTCGAGGCCGCCGAGGTAGGGGCGCAGCGGCTCGGGCACGACGACCGAGCCGTCGGCGCGCTGGTGCGTCTCGAGCAGTGCGACGATCCAGCGGGTCGTCGCGAGCGTGCCGTTCAGCGTCGCGACGTGCTGCGTGCGGCCGCCCTCGGGGCGGTGGCGGATGTCGAGACGTCGCGCCTGATAGGTCGTGCAGTTCGACGTCGACGTCAGCTCGCGGTACGCGCCCTGCGTCGGCACCCAGGCCTCGGTGTCGAACTTGCGCGCGGCGCTCGAGCCGAGGTCGCCCGCCGCCACGTCGATGACGCGATACGCGAGGCCGAGCGAGGTGAGCATCTGCTCCTCGAGCGCGAGCAGGCGCTCGTGCTCGGCCTCCGCGTCCTCGGGCGCCGTGTAGACGAACATCTCGAGCTTGTTGAACTGGTGGACGCGGATGATCCCGCGGGTGTCCTTGCCGTGCGAGCCCGCCTCGCGGCGGTAGCACGTGGACCATCCGGCGTAGCGGATCGGACCGCCCTGCAGGTCGAGGATCTCGTCCTTGTGGTATCCGGCGAGCGCGACCTCGCTCGTGCCCACGAGGTAGAGGTCGTCCTCCTCGAGACGGTAGATCTCGTCGGCGTGGGCGCCGAGGAAGCCCGTGCCCGCCATGATGTCGGGCCGCACGAGGGTCGGCGTGATCATCGGCGTGAACCCGTGCTCGAGGGCGGTGTTCAGCGCGTAGTTCATGAGCGCCAGCTCGAGGCGCGCGCCGATGCCCGTGAGGAAGTAGAAGCGCGCACCCGAGACCTTCGCGCCGCGCTCCATGTCGATCGCGCCGAGCTTCTCGCCGAGCGCCAGGTGATCGAGCGGCTCGAAGTCGAACGCGGGGATCTCGCCCACGCGGCGCAGCTCGACGAAGTCGTCCTCGCCGCCTTCCGGCACGCCCTCGATGACGACGTTCTGGATCGCGTCCATCGCCGAGCGGAACGCGGCCTCGGCGTCGTTCGCGGCGGCCTGGGCGGCCTTCACACGGTCCGCGAGCTCCTTGGCCTGCGCCACGAGCGCGGCCTTCTCGTCCTTGGGGGCCTTCGCGACGGTCTTGCCGAACGCGTTCTGCTCGGCGCGCAGCTCCTCGAACGCGGTGATCGCCGCACGGCGCGCCGCGTCGGCGGCGAGGGCCGCGTCGACCGTGTCGGGCGAGCTGCCGCGCGCGACCTGAGAACGCTTGATGAGCTCGGGGTCTTCGCGGAGGAGTACGGGGTCGATCACCCTACGAGTCTAGGCGCGGGGCGCGCCCGGGCTCGCCGCCCCCACTTAGAGTGTGACCATGACCGCCCCCGCCGCCTCCGCGCAGCGGGCCGCGCTGGTCTACAACCCGGTCAAGGTCGCCTCGTCCGACGCCCTCCGGTCGGCGGTCGCGCTCGTCTCCCACGAGGCGGGATGGCTTCCGCCGCTCATCTTCGAGACGACGATCGAGGATCCGGGGCAGGAGGCGACGCGACGGGCGCTCAGGGAGGGCGTCTCGGCCGTGCTCGTCGCGGGCGGCGACGGCACGGTGCGCGCGGTCGCCGAGGCGATGAACGGGACGGGGGTGCGGCTCGCGATCGTCCCGAGCGGCACGGGCAACCTCCTCGCGCGCAACCTCCGTCTCCCCCTCGCCGACCCGGCAGAGATGGTGCGGGCCGCGGTCGACGGCGACACGGTCGCGATCGACCTGGGCATCGCGCGGCTGCGCCGCCCCGACGGCGCCGTCGAGGACCACGCCTTCGTCGTGATGGCGGGCATCGGCCTCGATGCGGCGATGATCGCCAACACGAACGCGAAGCTGAAGAAGCAGGTCGGCTGGGTCGCCTACGTCGACGGCGCCGCGCGGTCCCTCCCGGGCGCCGAGCCGTTCCGCGTCGTGTACCAGCTCGACGGCGGCCGCCTCCACGCGGCCAAGGTGCAGAGCGTCCTCTTCGCGAACTGCGGCGCGCTCCCGGCCGGCATCGAGCTCATCCCCGGCGCCTCGGTCGCCGACGGCCAGCTCGACATCGCGATCATCCAGCCATCCGGCCCCTTCGGATGGCTCGGGGTCTTCCGCAAGGTGTGGTGGGACAACTCCGTCCTGCGGCGCTCTCGGCTCGGCCGCCGCGTCGTCGAGCGACGCAGGGACACGTCGGTGCGGTTCCTGCGCGGCGAGGGGATCGAGACCGCGTCGGTCGACGTGCAGCCGGTCGAGCTCGACGGCGACGAGTTCGGCGAGGCGACGCGCGTCTACTGCCGCATCGAGAAGGGCGCCCTGCTCATGGCCGTGCCGAAGGGGCACCCGACCGACCGGCTCTGACCGATCACTGCAGCGCCGACGTGAGCCGCGCGAGGTTGTCGAGCACCCGGCTCCCGAACGGCCGGCGCACCCAGTCCACGAGCGAGAGCCGCGTGCTGCGGTCGCGGTAGTCGTCCTCCACGCGGCGCAGCTGCTGCACGAACTCCTCGCCGCGCACGAGCAGCGAGACCTCGAAGTTGAGGCCGAACGAGCGCATGTCCATGTTGCTCGATCCGATGACGGCGACCTCGTCGTCGATCGAGAGCGTCTTCGTGTGCAGGATGTACGGCGGCGGGAAGAGGTAGATCCGCACGCCGGCCCGCAGCAGCGCCTCGTAGTAGCTCCGCTGCGCGTGGAACACCATCGCCTGGTCGCTGATCTCCGACACGAAGAGCTCGACCCGGACGCCCCGCGAGACCGCCGCGCTGACGGCGAGCATGAGCGCCTCGTCGGGGACGAAGTACGGGCTGATCATGATGATCTTCTCCTGCGCCGCGTACATGAGCCCGAGGAACAGGCGCAGGTTGTTCTCGACCTCGAACCCGGGTCCCGAGGGCACCACCTGGCAGTCGAGGTCGCCCGACCCGGCGTCCATCTCGCGCAGGTCGACGCCCGCCGGCGTCTCGCCGGTCTCGCTGTAGTAGTCGCTCAGGAAGACCGCGTCGACGCTCGAGACGACGGGCCCGTCGAGCCGCACCATGAGGTCGACCCACTGCAGGCCGCGCTTGATGTTCGCGCGCACGTTGTAGCTCGCGTCCGTGACGTTCTGGGAGCCGAGGTACGCGACCTCGCCGTCGACGATGAGCAGCTTGCGGTGGTTGCGCAGGTCGGGGCGCTGCCAGCGGCCGTGAAGCGGCCGCAGCGGAAGGAGGTAGTGCCAGTCCGCGCCCATCCGCTCGAGGCGGTCGCGCGTCCGGCGATGCAGCGGCTTGGAGAGGTTCGCCCAGTGGTCCATGAGCACGCGCACGGGGATGCCGCGCGCGCACGCCTCCTCGAGCGCGCGGAAGAAGTTCTCCGTCGACCGGTCCGACTTGAGGATGTAGAACTCCACGTGCACGTAGCGCCGGGCCGAGCGGATGGCCTCGGCCATCTCGTCGAGGCTCTCCTGGTATCCCGTGACGAGGCGCACGCCGTTGTCACCCGAGAGCGGAAGGGCGCCGAGCTCACGGTTCATGCGGACGAGGGACGTGAACCACTCCGGCTCGTGCGGCCGCAGCGTCCCGCGCTCGAGGTGCTCGTTCGCCTCGCGCAGCACGGCGTTGATCTCGGTCTGCATCCTGCGGCGCTTGCGCGGCAGACGCGGGTTGCCGATGAGGAGGAAGAGCAGCATGCCCGGGATCGGCAGGAGGAAGATCGCGAGCAGCCACGCCATCGCCGAGGTCGGCTTGCGGTTGCCGGGCACGACGACGAGCGCGAGGATGCGGACGATGATGTCGACGACCGTGTAGACACCGAACCAGAACGCGGAATTCGCCCACCAGTCCATCGGCATCCTCCTCGTCCCCGCCAGCCTAGCGAAGCGGGGACCGAGCCCCGCGCCGCGCCGACTCAGCGCGCCGGGTCGGCTTCCTCGGGGAGCACGTCGACGGGGATGACCTGCACGTCGCGGATCTTCCAGTCGAGCGCCGCCACGGCCTGCGACGCGCGCACGAGCCGGTCGACGGCGACCCGGCCGCGACGCGGGATGACGAAGGCCTCGATGTGGAGGACCTGCCCCTGGTCGCGCATGCGCACGGCGGCGTCCTCGATCCAGCGCAGGGAGCGCAGCCGCGTCACGGCCGCGGCCGCGAGCGGATGCGGGGCCGCGTCGTCGTAGGTGAGCGCGCGGCGGTCCATGAGGTCGACGACCGCGGAGCGGGTGTTGCGCACGCCGTCCCACACGATGCCGACGGAGATGAAGAGGGCCGCGGCGCCGTCCAGCCACCAGATGCCGATGCCGACGCCGAGCACGCCGACGATCGACGCCGCGTTCGTGTGCCAGTCGGCCTTCGCCATGTCGGCGTCGGCGTACAGCAGCTTGTTGTGGAGCACAGGCGCGAGGCGCGCCTTGGCCGGGCCGTAGAGGAAGACCGGGCCGACGACGATGACGACCATCACGGCCACCATGAGCCAGCCGAGCCAGACGGTGTGGCCGAAGAGCCGCACCGTGCCGATGGTCGGATGCTCCTGAGAGGCGAGCCCGACGACTGCCTCGACCGCGAGGTTCAAGCCGACCGTGAGCAGGGCGACGCCCGCCACGAGGTGGCCCACGCCCATCGCGCGGTGCTTGCCGAAGGGGTACCGGCGCGAGGGCGCGCTGCGCACGAACGGCAGGGCGACGAGGAAGGCGAGCTGGGGGATGAGGGACAGCATGTCCTCGATCCACGCGGTCCGCATGGCCTGCGAGTTGCCGACCACGAGGGCGACGAGGGCGATCGTGACCGTCGTGTAGCAGATCGTGAAGATCTCCCAGCGGACGGCGCTGCGCAGCGCGCCGCGCTGCTCATCCGGCAGGTCGGCGCGGCCGAAGCGCCGCCAGGTCTCGCTCATCCGCCGACCTTCTCGTCGAGGTGGCTCTCGAGCGCCGACAGGAGCCGGTTCTCGCCAAGCGGGACGAGCATGACGATCGACCGCCCCTCGGCGCCCGGCACGCCGGGGTAGCCGCGCGTGACGCCGACCCGGTCGACCCACGGCGTCTGATCGGTGAAGCCGCCGACCGCGAGGTCGATGCTCCCGCGCTCGAGCAGGCCCACGAGGGACTCCTCGCTCGCCCATGTCCACTCCACGCGCGCCCCGACCTCGTCGGCGAACCCCTCCGCGAGGTCGGCGAGGGGCCCTTCCGCCGCGCCGCCCGGCCCCTCCTCGACGAGGCCCTCCTCGTCCGTCGCCCCGACCTCGAGCACGCCGTCCGCGATCACGCGGTCGAGCGTGCCGTCGGGGTCCTCCGGAACGCGCAGGCCGCATCCGGGCGCCGCGAGGAGCGCGCCGATGGCGAGCCCCGCGCACAGCGCGCGAGCCGCCGCCCGCGCACGGCGGACGGCGGCTCGCGCGTGCCTGGACATCAGATCCGGTTGCGCGCGTCCCGCCCGAGGAAGACGCCGAGCGCGATCATCGCCACCGCGAGGACGAGGTGGAGCCAGTTGTCCGCTGCGTTGAGGGGGACGAAGTTCGCCGCGTGGTCGTGCGGCACGACGAGGCCGTACACCCAGAGCACCGCGTACAGCGCGCCGCCCACGATGAGGTAGCCCTTCGACCCCGGCGCCGACCCGGCGAGCGCGAGCCCGGCGACGCCGAACATGACGTGGACGAGGTTGTGCAGGACCGACACCTGGAAGATCCCCAGCAGCATCGCGCCGGACGTGTGCGTGGCGAATTCGAGCTGGTCGGTCCCCGTCGTGATCCCGGGGATGAACCCGGCGATGCCGACGAGCAGGAACACGATGCCGAACACGAGCGCGGCCTTCTGGATGGCCGTGCCGGCGTATCGGACCCTGTTCACGGTTCTGTCGCTCATTCTTGTGTCTCCTCTGCTGCTGTGATTGCCGTTCCCCCAGGCAACCGCGCGCGGCGCACCCGCGGCAGGGGGTTGACACCGCGCCGCCGCGTCAAAGTCCGCGCATCGTGAAGGCCGCGCTGAGCGCTCCGCGGAAGGGCGCGGATGAGAGCGCGCGCACAGCGACGTCGCGCACCGCGAGCGCCGCGCCGGCGCGGGGCGCGCCCATCGCCATGTTGAAGCGGGCTCGGCGCATCGCGCGGCGCGCGGCGGCCCTGCGCTCCTCCGCCCAGCCGGCCCAGGGCTCCTCCCCCTCGGCTCCCCGCGCGCGGGCCGCGGCGAAGGCCTCGGCGAGCGCGAGCGCGTCGAGCCATCCGAGATTCATCCCCTGCCCGCCGATCGGGCTGATCTCGTGCGCCGCATCGCCCACGAGCGCGATCCGTCCCCGCGCGAACGCGCGCGCCATCCGCTGCCGCGCGGCGAATCGGCTCGGCTCCTCCAGCCCCTCGAGGTCGACGCCGATGCGCTCGCGCACGAGGGCCGCGAAGCCCGCCGCCGTCTCCGGGCCCGTGTCGTCGTCGACGCGCAGGACCCATCGGCGTCGGCCGCCCGGGAGCGGGAACGACTCCACGACGCCCTCGCGCTCGAGGTGGAGGAGCGCCGTCTCGGGCTGCCCCGTCGTGTCGTCGGCGTCGCCCATGACCCACCGCGTGTCGGGATCGCGGCGCTCCCACCCGATCCCCGCGGCCGTGCGGACCGCGCTGCGCGTGCCGTCGGCGCCGACGACGGCACGGGCGCGCACGATGCCGTCATCCGTCCGCAGCTCGACGCCGTCCGCGACGGAGCGCAGGCCCCGCACGCTCTCGCCGCGACGGAGCGCGCCGGGGTCGAGCGCGCGCAGGCGCTGCACGAGGAGGGCCTCCGTGCGGTGCTGAGGGAGGGTGCGGACGGGCTCGTCGAACGCGAGCGCGCCGAGCATCCGGCCGTCGCGGAGCGCCTCGCCGCCGCGCACGAGCGCCGCCTCGCCGCGGACGCGGTCGCCGACGCCCGCCGCGTCGAGCGCCGCGAGCCCGGGCGGATGGATGCCGATCGCGCGCGTGCTGGCGGAGGGCGCCTGCGCCCGCTCGAGGACGACGACGTCGGCGCCCCCCTGCGCGAGCAACGCGGCGACGAGCAGGCCCACCGGCCCCGCGCCGACGATCGCGGCGTCGTGCACGCGCGTCATGCCTCGCGCACCGCCTCGACGCGCGCGGGCCATCCCCTCTCCACGCGCCAGCCCGTCGGGACGAGCTGCGCGAGCTCGCGCGCCGTCCGGCTGCGGCGGATCGATGTGAGACCGTCCTCGCGCAGGAACGTGCCCCGCAGGACGAACGGCACGAAGGGCAGCGTCCCGATCCAGAACGCGAGGTACGCACCCCGCGAGCGCTCGATGTCGCGGTGGACGGCGACGCCGCCCGGTCGCAGCAGCTGCGCGGACTCATCGAGGAGCGCGGTGACCTCCGCGTCGGAGAGGTGGTGGAGCACGTGGTTGGACACGACCACGTCGAAGCGCTCACCGGTCGCGATCACGGCCGCCGCATCCATCTGCCGCACTCGCAGCCCGCGCCCCCGAGGACCACGCGCCGCGAACGCGAACGCGCGCGGGTCGGGGTCGATCGCGAGCACGTCGAGCCGGCCGCGCTCGCGGCGAGCCCATCGGCACACCGCGCGAGGGAAGTCGGCCCCGCCCGTGCCGATGTCGAGGAGGCGCACGTCGCCCTGCCTCAGGCGCGGCGCGATCCAGCGGCGGTACGTCGCTCGCGGCGACGCGACGACCGCGTTGACGAGGCCGAAGCGCGCGTAGGTCCGCGCGAGCCGCTCCGGGTCGCAGTGCGGGTCGTCCATCCGCTCGGTCGCGACGGCGTCGCGCACGGCGAGCCGCCCCGGCATCACGAGCCCCGCAGGGTGAGCAGCGCCGACTCGACCGTGAGGCCGGGGCCGAACGCCATCGCGACGACGCGCTCGCCGGCCGATGCGGCGGGCGAGTCGAGGATGTGCCGGAGCACGAAGAGCACGGTGGCGCTCGACATGTTGCCGAAGTCGCGCAGCGTGGCGCGCGCGGGCAGCAGCTGCGCCTCGCTCAGCTCGAGCGCCGACTCGACCTTGTCGAGGATGCTCCGGCCGCCGGGATGGATGGCCCAGTGCGGGATGGCCTCGCTCGCCCGCCGCTCGTCGAGAGCGCGCTCGAGACGGGGCTCGGGTGCGAAGAGCGGACGCACGGCTCCCGTCACGTGCTGCCCGAGGATCGCGGGGACCGCGTTGGAGAGGACCATCTCGAAGCCGTGGTCGCCGATGCGCCACGCCATGTCGCTCTCGCCCTCGGGCGCGACGCGCGACGCGAAGCGCTCGAGCTCGAAGCCGGGCTCGTGGGCCGAGACGGGGCGGGAGGTGACGAGCGCCGCCCCGGCTCCGTCGCCGAAGAGCGAGGTCGCGACGATGGTGTCGGGGTCGTTCGAGGTCCGCAGGTGCAGCGTGCACAGCTCGACGCTGATCACGAGGACGACGGCGTCGGGGTCGGCCTGCGCGAGCTGGCTCGCGAGCCGCAGCGCGGGGAGGGACGCGTAGCAGCCCATGAAGCCCAGGTGGAAGCGCTGGACGTCGGCCGGGAGGCCCAGATCGCGCGCCACGACGAAGTCGGGCCCGGGCGCGTAGAACCCCGTGCACGACACCGTGATGACGTGCGTGACATCCTCGGCCGAGAAGTCCTCCTGCTGCGCGAGCGCGGCGCGGCCGGCCTCGACGTAGAGACGGCTCGCCTCGACCGCGTAGATGTCGTTGCGCAGCTTCGTGCCGGGAGAGGCGAGCTCGCCCGTGGTCGGGTCGTAGAAGCGGCGCTCGGCGCCCGGCTCGGCCGTGCGGTCGCCGAGCTCGGTGAGAACGGTGTAGCGGCGCTCGATGCCCGAGACGCCGAACGACGTGCTGACGATCCGCTGCGAGAGGCGGGTGAGCCCCGGCTGCGCCGCGAACACCTCCCTCACCTCGTCCTGATGGAGCACGGTCGGCGGCACGACGGTCGCGAGGCCGGTCAGTGTGACGGTCATGGCGCGACAGTATCCGCGGCCGCGGGCCCGCGACAGGGGGTTGCGCGCGGGCGGCGCGGGATGCTCGTCGCGAGATCACGCGATCCGGATCTGTCAACCGCCCTGCCCGGCGCTCTCGCGCCTCGTATCGTCGCCCGCGAACACGGAATGAGAAGAGAGAGGAGACATCATGACCACGGCACGCGACATCATGACCCCGTCGCCGCGCTGCGTCGGCGAACACGAGTCCCTCACCGAGGCGGCGCGGCTGCTGGCCGACCTCGACGTCGGCTCGCTGCCGATCTGCGGCGACGACGGCAAGCTCAAGGGCATGCTGACCGACCGGGACATCGTCGTGAAGGGCCTCGCGAAGGGAGCGGACCCGGCCACGACGACCGCGGGAGAGCTCGCCGAGGGCAAGCCCGTGACGGTCGACGCGGATCAGGACATCCGCGACGCGCTCACGCTCATGCAGGACCACCAGGTGCGCAGGCTCCCCGTCATCGAGGACCACCTCCTCGTCGGCATCGTCAGCCAGGCCGACATCGCGCTCGCGCTGGCCCCCGTCGAGACCGGGGAGACGGTCGAGCAGATCTCGCTCTGACGCCATCCGCCCCGTGCCCGCTCCTCCCCGCGGGTGCGGGGCGCCCCTGCGCTCAGGGTGCGTGCCCGCGCACGGTCGGCCCCGCCTCGTCGGGGCCGATGTCGGACTCCCTGCGCAGCCGGAACCACCGGTACCCGTAGCCGTCGAGCGCGAGCTCGAGGGGGTCGCTCACCTCGAGCGGCGCGCTCTCGCCGTGCAGGTCGATGAGCACCGCGTCGTCGGCCTCGTCGAGGCGGATCCGCACGGTCGCCGGGCTTCCGCCGAGATTGTGCGCGAAGAGCGCGTCGCCCACGTCGGAGCGCATCCGGTGGACGAGGACGGACGGCGCGTCGTGCTCGAGCACCTCGAACGCGCCCCACGAGATCGCGGGCGTCGCCCGGTACGCCGCGATGATCGCCCGCATGAAGCGATGGAGCGAGGTGGGATCGCGCCGCTGATCGGCGACGTTCACGTGCTCGGGTGCGTAGCCGCCCTCGGGGAACGGCGCGACGAGCTCGGCCGCCTCCGCCGTCGAGAAGCCGCCCTGCGCGGTCCACTGCATGGGCGTGCGCACGGCCCGGCGCTTCTCGAGCGCGGGGTTCTCGCCCATCCCGATCTCCTCGCCGTAGAGCAGCGCGGTCGCTCCGGGCAGCGAGAACATCAGGCTGTACGCGAGTCGCACGCGCCGCGGATCGCCGCCGAGCATGGGCGGGAGCCGCCGCACGATGCCGCGCCCGTACACCCGCTGATCCTCGTCGGGCGCGAGCGCATCGAACACCTCGGCGCGCTCGTCCTCGGCGAGCAGCTCGAGCGAGAGCTCGTCGTGGTTGCGGAGGAAGATCGCCCAGCCGACATCGGAGGAGGGCGCCATGCGACTCCGGATGGCGCGGACGATCGGCTCGGGATCCTCGCGGACGAGCGCGAGGTACATCGCGACGTTCGTCTCGAAGTCGAACTGCAGATCGAGCTCGTCGCCTCCGGCCCCGAAGTACGGCTCCTGGCCCGCGTGATCGAGACCGACCTCGCCGAGGAGGACGGCCTGCGGCGAGCGCCGCCGCAGGAAGCGCTTGATGTCGCGCAGGTACTCGTGCGGATCGGCGACGCCCTCGTGCGGCACGTCGATGAGGAACGGGACCGCGTCGACGCGGAAGCCGTCGATCCCGAGACTCAGCCAGAACGCGATCGCCTTCGCGATCTCGTCGCGCACGCGCGGGTTCCCGAAGTTCAGGTCGGGCTGATGGCGGTAGAAGCTGTGCAGGAAGTACTGCCGCGTGCGCGGCTCCCACTCCCACATGCTCGACTCCTCGCCCGGGAACACCGTGTTGGCGTCGTTCTCGGGCTTCTCGTCGCGCCACACGTAGAAGTCGCGGTAGGGCGACGTCCGGGAGCTGCGCGCGGACTGGAACCACGGGTGCTCGTCGGAGGTGTGGTTCACGACGAGGTCGACGATCACGCGGATCCCGCGATCGTGCGCGAGCCGGATGACCTCGAGCAGGTCGCCGTGCGTGCCGTAGCGCGCGTCGACCCCGTAGAAGTCGGTGACGTCGTAGCCGTCGTCGCGGTTCGGCGTCGGGTAGAACGGCATGAGCCAGATGACGTCCGCCCCGAGGTCGGCGATGTAGTCGACCGCGCGGGCGAGCCCCTGCAGGTCGCCCGTGCCATCTCCATCCGCGTCGAGGAACGTCTCGACGTCGAGGCAGTAGATGACCGACGACCGCCACCAGAGGTCCGCGATGTTCTCCCGCCTCATGAGCCCTCCTCCAGCGCGGCGATGAGCGCGGGGGCGTCCTCCTCCACGAACCGCCGCTGATCCTTCCCGATGTGGTGCAGGTAGACACGGTCGACGCCGGCGCACAGCGCGCGCACCCGGTCGGCGATCTCGTGCGGCTCGGCCCCCGCGATGACCGACTCGGCGGGGTCGGCGTCGGACTCCGCCGCGAGCCGGTCGAAGTCCTCGGGCTGCGCGACATCCCAGGGCGAGACGCGCGTCACGGCCCCATGACGCCACTGGTCGCGCGCGAGCGCCGCCGCGTCGTCGGCGGTCCGCGCGATGCTCACGTGCACCTGGAGGCTCACCTCGCCGCGCCCTCCGGCCGCGCGGTAGGCGCCGATCGCGTCTGCGAGCGCCGATGCGTCCGTGCCCGTCGTGATGAGGCCATCCGCCCAGGCGGCGACCCGCTCGGCTGTGCCGGGGGAGATCGCGGCCCCGACGAGCAGGGGCGGCGCGGTGGGCAGGCTCCACACGCGTGCGTCGTGCACGCGGACGGCGCCGTCGTGGTCGACGCGCTCCCCGTGCAGGAGGCGGCGGATGACCGACGCGCTCTCGTCGAGACGCCGATCGCGCTCGCCCTTCTCGGGCCACGGATCGCCCGTGACGTGCTCGTTCACGAGCTCGCCGCTGCCGAGAGCGGCCCAGAACCGCCCGGGGAACATCTCGGCGAGGGTCGCGATCGCCTGCGCGGCGACGGCAGGGTGGTAGCGCTGACCCGGCGCCGTGACGACGCCGAAGCCGAAGCGCGTGAGCGCGAGCGCGGCGCCGAGCCACGACCACGCGTACCCCGAGTGCCCCTGCGCGACGCCCCACGGCGCGAGATGGTCGGAGCACATGGCGCCGTGGAAGCCGACGCGCTCGGCAAGCTGGACGGACGACAGCAGCTCGCTCGGCGCGAGCTGCTCGTGCGACGCGTGGTAGCCGATGAACATGGCCTCCAGGGTCGCGCGCACGCGGTCTGCGCGGGAGTGCCTTGACAGGCCTCGCGGCCGGGCGTTAGCCCGCTTCGCCGTCCGCGCGCGGCGGGAGTCCGCGCTTGGCGCGCTCCTCGGCCTCGATCGCGGCGTACGTGCGGCGCTCGGTGCGGTCGAATCGAAGGATGTTCCGGAGGATGAGCCAGAACACGATTGCGATCGCCACGGTGGGCGCGAGCGACCACAGCGCCGCCACCCAGAAACTGTCCACGGGCCCATCCTACGAGGCGTGGTCGAGAGAAACCCGGGCGTGAGCGGATCGACGCCGCGTGCACAGCGTCGCGGCGCTCCGTCCTGGCCTCCACAGCACCCGGCTGATCGGGGTCCGCGACCACCCGGCGCGCGAGCCTCAGAGCATGACGACGATCATCCCCGCGCGATCCGCGCAGAAGTTCCTCTCGGTCCTCCCCCACGTGTGCGGCTACGTGCCGCGCCTCAGCCTCGTCGTGGTCCCCATCGTCGACGGGCGCACCGCCGGCGTCGCGCGGCTCGATCTCCCGCAGGACGAGGAGGCGTGGGGAGAGGTCGCCGCGACCGCGCTCGGCATCGTGTGCCGCCTGCCCGACGCCGGGCGCTTCGCTGCGGTCGTGTACACCGATGACCCGTTCGTCGACCGAGACGGCGCGATCGCGTTCGAGGGGTTCATGGGCTACCTCCGCGAGCGCGCCGACCACTGCGGTGTCGAGGTCGTCGACGCGCTGTGCGTCGCGGCTGACGGCTGGGGCTCGTACCTCGACGACCCCTCGCCCGAGCACGGGCGCCCTCTCGACGAGATCGCGTTCGAGGGCGCGCTGCCCGAGGGCGTCGAGCCGACACCCGTGCGGGCCGATCAGGGCGACGGCGCCGAGCTGCCCGCGTGCGACCTCGCCGAGAAGGAGCGCCTGGGCCGCGCGCTCGCCGAGATCGACCGCGCGTGCGCGGCCCTCGGCAGCGACGGCGACGAGAGCGGCATCGCCGGCATCCATCCGCGCGCGCTCGCGACGGCATGCCTCCTCGGGCAGATCCCCGAGGTGTTCGAGGAGAGCCTGGCATGGGACGTCGAGGCCCTCGAGCCGTACCTCGCCGGCGCGGTCGCGTGGGCGCTCAACCGCCCGTTCTTCCGCGACGTCGCGCTCTCGCAGTGGAGCGCCGACATCGAGGAGGGGTACGAGACGCTGGCCTTCAACGAGCGCTGGCGGGCGGGGCACCGGGCCGAGCCGACGGGCCCCGTCCGCCTCATGGGCGAGGGCCCGCGACCCGACGCCGATCGGCTCGAGCGCGCGCTCGAACTCGTCCGCAGGCTCGCGGCGGCCGCACCCCGCGAGGCGCGCGTGGGCCCGCTCGTCGCGGCGGCCTGGCTGAGCTGGGCGCTCGGCCGGGCGACGCACGCGGCCCGCTACGTCGCCCTCGTGGCCGAGATCGACCCCGAGCACGGCCTCGCGAGCATCATCGCGTCGATGCTCGAGGCGAGCTACCTGCCGCCGTGGGCGTTCGAGCGCCCGTGACGCTACTTGACGAGCGGGAAGAGGATGGTCTCGCGGATGCCGAGCCCCGTGATCGCCATGAGCAGGCGGTCGATCCCCATGCCCATCCCGCCGGTCGGCGGCATGCCGTGCTCGAGCGCGCGGAGGAACTCCTCGTCGATGCGCATGGCCTCGTCGTCGCCGCGGTCGGCGAGCTTCGCCTGCTCGACGAAGCGCTCTCGCTGGATGACCGGGTCGACGAGCTCGGAGTAGCCGGTCGCGAGCTCGAAGCCGCGCACGTAGAGATCCCACTTCTCGACGACGCCGGGTGTCGTGCGGTGCTCGCGGACGAGGGGGCTCGTGTCGACGGGGAAGTCCATCACGAACGTCGGGCGCGTCAGGTGCTGCTTGACGAAGTGCTCCCAGAGCTCCTCGACGAGCTTGCCGTGGGTCGCGTGCGGGGGCACGTCCACGCCGTTCGCCTCGGCGAGCTTCACGAGCTCGTCGAGCGAGGTCTCAGGCGTGATCTCGACGCCCGCGGCCTCCGAGAGCGAGGGGTACATGGGCACGCGGTCCCACTGCCCGCCGAGGTCGTACTCGGTGCCGTCGGCCCACGTCACCTTCGTGTCGCCGGCGACCGCGATCGCGGCGTTCTGGATGAGCTCCTGCGTGAGGTCGGCGATGCCGTTGTAGTCGGTGTACGCCTGGTACGCCTCGAGCATCGCGAACTCGGGGCTGTGGGTCGAGTCGGCGCCCTCGTTCCGGAAGTTGCGGTTGATCTCGAACACCCGGTCGATGCCGCCGACGACCGCGCGCTTGAGGTAGAGCTCGGGCGCGATGCGCATGTACAGCTCGGTGTCGAACGCGTTCGAGTGCGTGATGAACGGGCGCGCGGTCGCGCCGCCCGGCTGCACCTGCAGCATGGGCGTCTCGACCTCGACGAAGTCGTGCTGCTCGAAGGTGGCGCGCAGACTCGCGTTCACCTTGGCGCGTGCCCGCACGGTCGTGCGCGCCTGATCCCGCACGATGAGGTCGAGGAACCGGCTGCGGACGCGGCTCTCCTCGCTGAGCTCCGTGTACATGTTCGGCAGCGGCAGCACGGCCTTGGCGGCGATCTGCCAGTCCGTCACCATGATCGAGAGCTCTCCGCGGCGACTCGAGATGACCTCGCCCGTCACGAACACGTGGTCGCCGAGGTCGACGAGCTCCTTCCAGCGCGCGAGCGACTCGTCGCCGACGTTCGCGAGGGAGACCATCGCCTGGATCCGCGATCCATCGCCCGACTGCAGGCTCGCGAAGCAGAGCTTGCCCGTGTTGCGGCTGAACACGACGCGGCCGGCCACGCCCGCGGTCACGCCCGTCTCAGCGCCCGGCTCGAGGTCGCCGTACTCCGCGCGCAGCGCCGGGATCGTCGTCGTGACGGGCACGGTGACCGGGTAGGCGCCGCCCGCGGCGGAGGCGCGCTCGGCGATCAGGCGCTCGCGCTTGGCGAGGCGCACCGCCTTCTGCTCGAACACGTCCTCCTCGGTCTCGGGGGCGTTCTCGGCGGGCGTCTCAGACATGCAAAAGCTCCTCAGGAAAGTCTGCCGTCAAGTCTAGTCAGCAGGCCTCGGCGCTCCCTGCGGGCGGGCTCAGTCCTCGGGCGGCAGATCGGGGATGGCCGGGGTCGCCTCGGTGAGCGCCTGGTCGACCGTCGAGCGCACGAGCGCGGAGAGGTAGCCGCCCGGGTTCTCGACGCCGATCCCCCGGAGCAGGCCCGTGGCCTGGTGCACGATCTGACGCGAGAACGCCGACGCCGTCTCGATCGCCTCGGCGTAGGCGGGCCGGTCGTCCTCCGCGACGACGACGGGCTCGCAGCCGAGCTCGACCGCGAGCGCCTGCGCGATCGGCAGCACGGCGGGCGGCGCCGTGACGGCGGCGTACGAGGCGGCGAGCTGACGGAGGTCGATCGTCGTCCCGGTGAACGCCATCGCGGGATGCACGGCGAGCGGGATGGCGCCCTTCTCGGCCGCGGGGCGGAGCACCTCGATGCCGAACGACGCGTCCGTGTGCAGGACGAGCTGCCCCATCTGCCACGCGCCGATGTCGGCGAGCCCCTGCACGAGGCCGGGCAGCTCCGCGCGCGGAACGGCCAGGACCACGAGCTCCGACCGGCGCACCACCTCGAGCGGGTCGAGCACCGGCACGTCGGGCAGCACGGCCGACGCGCGATCGTCGTCGGATCCGCCGGTGATGCCGGTGATGGCGTGGCCCGCGCCCGCGAGCGCGGCGCCGATCACGGGCCCGACCCGACCGGCCCCGATGATGCCGACCCCCAGACGTCCGTCTCGTCGCACGCCCCCTACCTCTCGCCCCAGCGATGCGTGTGATCGCGCGATGCCGCCTCGACCGCCCCGCGGCTCGCGCGCTGCAGGAGCGCGATGGCGTCGTCGCGCTCGAGGCCGACGACCTGGCCGGAGATGGGCCCGGCGACCGTGTGCGCCTGCCCCCATGCGACGCGCTGCAGGCGGTCGACGGGGCCCTGCGCGATCGAGACGCCCTGGAGCCGCGCGAGGGGGAAGATCGCGAGCTTGCGCCAGACGCGCCCACGCCGCAGCAGGAGCCCGAAGTCGGTGATCGCGTATCCGTGGCGCCGCCACGAGACCGGGCGGCGCCACCAGGCGCGCGCGGGCATCGTGCGGTACGGGTCGCCCTCGATCGGGCCGAGGATGCCGTGCTCCCAGACGAGCGGGAGATCCTCGACCGGGGCGTCGGGGAGGATGAGCGCGAGCACGCGCTCGACGTCGGCGCGCTTGCCGACCGGCAGGACGACGTTGAACTGCTGCGCGCTGCCCGACTGCTGCTGCGCGGCGCTCTTGCCGGACATCCGGTTGATCTTGATGGTCCACCATCCGAACGGCCGCCACAGGAGCGACTGCGAGACCTCGACCGCGAAGATGCGGCCCGGAGGGAGCGTCTCGGTGACCGTGGTGAGCAGGCCGTAGGTGATGCGGACACCGTCGGGCGTCGGGGCGATCGCGTAGCGCAGCGACTTCGAGATCTGCGCCCACGTGATCGCGACCGCCGTGAGGACGAGCGGGATGCCGGTGCCGAGGCCCGCGCCGAGGAGCACGATGTGCCCCTCGCCGTCGGCCAGGGCGATCGGGAGCAGGAAGGCCATGACGACGGCGAACAGGAGGCCGAAGAACACCAGCCACAGCACGCCGCTGATCACCTGCGAGCCGATGAGGCGGCCCGTGGGGATCTTGACGACGCTCTCGGGCGCGACGTCGGAGAGGTCGACCCCCTCGATGAGGCCGCTCACGCCGTCGTTGAGGTGCCCGACGAGCTGTCCGCGCGCACTGGTGCGCGGCGCCGGCTGCCCGGTGCGCGCAGCCTCCCGCGCGGCCCGCGCTCCCGAGGCGAGGCGGAGGATGTCGGCGCGCACGGCCTCCGCGCGCGGGGTGGCGAGGTACTCGAGGGCGACGTTCGCGTCGGTGCCCGCGCCGACGACCTCGAGCTTGGCCATCCCGATGAGGCGCGCGGGGAACGGGCGCGTGAGGTTCACGCCCTGCACGCGGTCGAGCGGGGCCCGCCGGTGCGAGCGGAACACGATGCCCTTGCGCACCTCGACGTGCTCGTCGGTGATCCGGAACTGCTGGAACCTCCAGACGAGCCAGAACGCGAGGACGAGCACCGCGAGCACGCCCACAAGGGCGAGGAGCGCCACGAGGATGAGGTTGTTCGCGAGCACCCAGTCGAAGGGGGCCCCTCCCGCGTAGTCCTCGACGTGCGCCTCCTCGGGGGTGAAGAGGGAGACGACCCAGAAGATGATCCGGTCGCGCGCATTCCCGATCGCGATGCCCGCGACGATGAGCAGCACGAGCCCGCCCTTGAACAGGGGCGTGAGCGGGTGGAGCCGGTGCCAGGCGCCGTCGGCGAGCGACGACGAACCGCCGCCGGGCAGGACGGGCGCCTCGGCCGTCTCCGCCGCGCTGGGAGGCTGACCGGTCACAGCCCGGTCCTGCGGGTCTCGGCGACCTCGATGAGCGTGTCGCGCAGCGCCTCGGCCGCCGCCTGGCTGATCCCGGGGATCTCCACGCCCGTGGTCGCGGCGGCGGTCACCATCTTGAGCTTGGCGATGCCGAACGCGCGGTCCATGGGCCCGTGCGTGATGTCGACGAGCTGCATGCGGCCGTAGGGCACCGCGACCATCCGCTGCCACAGGATGCCCTTGCGGAACACGATGTCGTCGTCGCGCAGCATGTACCCGAGCGCGCGCGCCTGCCGCGGCAGCACGATCAGGGTCAGGAGCGTGACGACCGTGATCGCACCCGCGACGATCCACGCCCACATGCCCAGGCGCGCGACCTCGGCCACGACGAAAGCCGCGGCCCACACGATCGCGAGGAAGATCGCGTTCTGCACGAGCTGAGACACGACGTACTTGGGCGAGATCTGATGCCACGCCCCGTCGAGAGCGAGTCGGCCGGCGCCGCGGGGCTCGCGGATCGCGGTGAAGGTGCCGGCGTCGAGCACCTCGGGCTGTGCGGGTCCGGCGGGTGCCTCCGGCGCGGGTGCGGATGGCACGGCTGCGGCCGGTGCGGTTGCGGATGGCGCGGCTGCGGCCGCGCGCGCCTCGGCGCGCGTGAGCGGGGCCGGGGTCTGGGGGTCAGTCTGGTTCGAGTCCGGCTGGGGTGTCGTCGGGCTGTCGCTCATCTGGATCCTTCGGCAGCGTGCAGAAATGCTCTGCGAGCAGCGCCGCGCCCACGAGCAGTGCGCCCGCGATCGCGCTCGCGATGGTCGTCCCCAACGACCCTAGCGCGGGGGCCACAGGACGCGTCGCGCCGTACAGGAGGAGGCCGAGCGCCGCGCCCGTGACCGCGGCCCCCACGATGCTCGCCGACTTCGAGAGCATCGCGATCCGCAGTGCGCGGAACGGGTCGATGCGCGGTGCGTCGGGGTCGCGCACCGAGCGGCGCACGGGCCACGCGAGCGCGAGGCACAGGGCGCCCAGGAGCACGAGGAGCACGGGCAGCATGAGCGAGGGCGCGAAGGTCGAGCGCCCCGACGAGGTGAGGAGGTGGTCGAGCAGGAAGCCGCCGCCTCCGCCCAGCAGGGCGGCGACGAGGAGCGCGAGGAGGCTCGTCCGCCTCACGGCGCGGCTCCGCGGAGTCGCGCGAGGAGGGCGTCGACGCGTCCGGCACCAGGGAGCTCGGCGTCGGGGTCGACCTCGAGCCACGGGCCGAGCACGAAGTCGCGCTCGGCTGCCCGCGGGTGCGGGATGGTGAGCCGGGGGTCGTCGGAGACGACGTCGCCGTAGGCCACGAGGTCAAGGTCGAGGGTCCGGTCGCCCCAGCGCTCGCGGCGCACACGCCCGTGCCGCTCCTCGATCGCGTGCAGGAACCCGAGGAGCACGCTCGGCGCGAGGCGCGTCGTCACGAGGGCCACCGCGTTGAGGTACGCCGGCGCCTCGGCATCGGGGCCGTCCAGCGTGACGGCGACGGACTCGTGGGCGGAGGAGCAGACCACCCGATCCGTGAGCGGCAGCCGGTCGAGCTCGCGCACGGCGGCGGCGAGGGTTGCCGCGCGGTCGCCGAGGTTCGCGCCGAGCGCGACGACGGCGGTCACGGGCTCACGGCGGCGAGGCGCGGGCGGCGCCGCGAGGGGGCGCAGCGGCGGGTCGGGGCGGCGGCCGGCGGTCATGCGCGCTCCTGACGCAGGCGGTGCACCGTGACCGAGACATCCGAGAAGCGCGCGCGGATGGGCGCGTGCGGCTTGTGCACGGTGACGAGGACGCCGTGCACGCGCTCGTCCTCGAGCACCGCGTCGGCGATGCGGTGCGCGAGCGTCTCGATGAGATCGACCGGCTCGCCCTCGACGATCGCGACGACCTTCTCGGCGAGCTCGCCGTAGTGCACGGTGTCGGCGATGTCGTCGGTCTCGGCGGCACGGGCGGTGTCGACGTGCAGCCGCAGGTCGACGGTGAAGTCCTGCCCCTCCGCGCGCTCGGCCTCGTAGACGCCGTGGCGCCCGAACGCGGTGAGCCCGCGGAGCTCGATCATGTCGAATGGATTCATCCCTCAGCCCTTCCATTCCCGTGCGACCGCGAGCGCGTCGCGGGTCGCCGCCGCGTCGTGCACGCGCACGCCCCACGCACCGGCCTGCACGGCGAGCACGCTCGTGACCGCTGTCGCGAGATCCCGCCGCTCGAGGGTCGTCTCCTCGCCGAGCGCCGAGGCGAGGAACCGCTTGCGCGATGTCCCGACGAGCACCCGGTACCCGAGGCCGACGATCGCGTCGAGCTCCCGCAGGAGCGCCCAGTTCTGCTCGCCGCGCTTCGCGAACCCGATGCCCGGGTCGAGGATGACCCGCTCGCGCGCGACGCCCGCGGCGATCGCGGCCTCCGCGCGCGCCGAGAGCTCGTCGGCGACCTCGCGGCCGATGTGCGTGTAGGTCGCCTGCGCGTACATGTCGGATGACGGGCCGCGCCAGTGGCCGAGGGCGATGTCGACGCCCCGCTCGGCGACGACATCGAGGATCGCCGGATCGGCCAGGCCGCCCGAGACGTCGTTGACGATCGCGGCCCCTGCGTCGATCGCGGCCTCGGCGGTGGCGGCGCGGTAGGTGTCGACGCTCACGGTGGCGCCGTCGGCCGCGAGGGTGCGGATGACGGGCAGGATGCGCGCGATCTCGACCTCCGCGCCCACCGGCTCCGCGCCGGGACGGGTCGACTCGCCGCCGACGTCGAGCACGGTCGCGCCGCCCTCGCGCAGAAGCCGGCCGTGCGCGATCGCGTCGTCGGCCGCGTAGTGGGCGCCGCCATCCGAGAACGAGTCCGGCGTGACGTTGACGATGCCCCAGATGGAGGTCATGCGAGGTCCTCGTGGGCGATTCCGCCCCCGAGCGCGATGAGCGACACGATCTCGCCCCGCGCCGCGGGCTCGGCGAGCTCTCCGCGGGCCGCCACCGTCACCGTCGAGCTGTCGCTCTGACGGCCGCCGCGCATCGTCACGCACTGGTGGACGGCGTCGAGCACGACGACGACGCCGCGGGTGTCGAGCGAGCCCGCGATCGTGTCGGCGATCTGCTCGCCGAGCCGCTCCTGCACCTGCGGGCGCGCGGCGAGCACGTCGACGACCTTCGGCAGCGCGCCGAGGCCGACCACCTGCTCACCGGGGAGGTACGCGATATGGGCGTGCCCGATGAACGGCAGCAGATGGTGCTCGCAGACCGAGCGGAAGCGCACGCCCCGGAGCAGGACCGCGCCAGACGGGAGCGTGTCCGGCGCGGGGCCGCGGCTGACGCTGATGGTGTGCGCGAGGGGCTCGGCGGCGTCCTGGCCCACGCCCGCGAAGAACTCGGCGTACGCGTCGGCGACGCGCTGCGGGGTCTGCCGCAGACCCGCGCGATCGGGGTCCTCCCCGATCGCGACGAGCAGCTCGCGGGTGAGCGCCGCGACGCGCTCCCGATCGACGGTCACGCGTCGCGTCCTCAGGCCGTCGCGGGCCGCGCGTGACCGGACGCCGGCCGGGTCGCGGGCTGCGACGGCGAGCTCTCGGCCGTCGTCGACGCGGCGATCCCGTCGTGCTGGCGCTTGCGCGGGACATCGATGGGCGGCAGCGCCGACACCGGTCGATCGCTCGACGAGAGCCACTGGGGGCGCTCGGGCAGCTTCTTGATGTCCTTGAAGATCTCCTCGATCTGGACGTGATCGAGCGTCTCGTGCTCGAGGAGGGCCAGGGCGAGCTTGTCGAGGATGTCGCGGTTCGCGTTGAGCACCTCGTACGCCTCGTTGTGCGCGAGCTCGATGAGCGCGCGCACCTCCTCGTCGATGTGCTCGGCGATGCGCTCCGAGTAGTCGCGGCCGTGACCCATGTCGCGGCCCATGAAGACCTCGCCGCTGCCGCTGCCGAGCTTGACGGGGCCGACGGCGGTCGTCATGCCGTACTCCGTGACCATCTTGCGGGCGATGCTCGTCGCCTTCTCGATGTCGTTGGATGCGCCGGTCGTGGGGTCGTGGAAGACGATCTCCTCGGCGACGCGGCCGCCCATGGCGTACGCGAGCTGGTCCTGGAGCTCGTTGCGCGTCACGGAGTACTTGTCCTCGAGGGGCAGCACCATCGTGTAGCCGAGGGCCTTGCCGCGCGGCAGGATCGTGATCTTCGTGACGGGGTCGGAGTGGTTCATCGCCGCGGCGGCGAGAGCGTGGCCGCCCTCGTGGTACGCCGTGATGAGCTTCTCCTTGTCCTTCATGACGCGCGTGCGGCGCTGGGGGCCCGCGATGACGCGGTCGATCGCCTCGTCCATCGCGCGGTCGTCGATGAGCTGGGCGTTCGAGCGCGCCGTGAGGAGGGCCGCCTCGTTGAGCACGTTCGCGAGGTCGGCGCCCGTGAAGCCGGGCGTCTTGCGCGCGACGACCTCGAGGTCGACGTTGTCGGCGAGCGGCTTGCCGCGGCTGTGCACCTGGAGGATCCGCAGGCGGCCCTTGAGGTCGGGCGCGTCCACGCCGATCTGGCGGTCGAAGCGGCCGGGGCGCAGCAGGGCCGGGTCGAGGATGTCGGGGCGGTTCGTCGCCGCGATGACGATGACGTTGACCTTGGGGTCGAAGCCGTCCATCTCGACGAGCATCTGGTTGAGCGTCTGCTCGCGCTCGTCGTGGCCTCCGCCCATGCCGGCGCCGCGGTGCCGGCCGACGGCGTCGATCTCGTCGATGAAGATGATCGCCGGCGAGTTCTCCTTGGCCTGGTTGAAGAGGTCGCGCACGCGGCTCGCGCCGACGCCGACGAACATCTCGACGAAGTCCGAGCCCGAGATCGAGTAGAACGGCACGCCCGCCTCGCCCGCGACCGCGCGCGCGAGCAGCGTCTTGCCGGTGCCGGGAGGGCCGTACAGCAGCACGCCCTTCGGGATGCGCGCGCCCACCGCCTGGAAGCGCGCCGGGTCCTTGAGGAACTCCTTGATCTCCTGGAGCTCCTCGATGGCCTCGTCGGCGCCCGCGACGTCGCCGAACGTGACGTCGGGGTGCTCCTTGCTCATGAGCTTCGCGCGCGACTTGCCGAACTGCATGACGCCGCGACCGCCGCCCTGGGCGCTCGACATGAGGAACCAGAAGAGCAGGCCGAGCAGGAGGATCGGGATGGCCAGCGACAGCAGGCTGTCCCAGATCGTCGCGCGCGGCACGGCGTCGTCGTAGCCGTCGGCGGGAGCCGCCGCCTCGACCGCGTCGACGACCTCCTCGGCACGCGCCGAGACGTAGTAGAACTGCACGTCCGTGGCGCCCTCGTAGGCCTTCGTGAGGGTCATGTCGACGCGCTGGTCGCCATCCGTGATGAGCACCTTGCTGACGGTGTCGCCGTCCAGCAGCTCGAGCCCCTCCTGCGTGGACACCTGGCGCGGGGCGCCCAGGTTGGACACGAGCGAGAACCCGACGATCAGCAGCACGCCGACCAGCAGGATGTAGATCAGCGGGTTGCGAGTGAGCTTCTTGACGTCCATACCTGGGGTGACTTCCTCCCGTCGACGCGACGAGCGCGTAGTCGTCTCAGGCTACCCCGGCGCGTCTATGCGCCGACTGGGATTCGCCCACGGCGTACGTCAGGCGTAGACGTGCGGCGCGAGCACGGCGACGTCGCGCAGGTTGCGGTAGTGCTCGGCGTAGTCGAGGCCGTAGCCGACCACGAACTCGTTGGGGATGTCGAACCCGAGGTAGCGGCAGTCGATCTCGACCTTGGCCGCGTCGGGCTTGCGCAGGAGCGCGAGCACCTCGATCGACTCGGCGCCGCGCGAGGCGAAGTTGCTGAGCAGCCAGCTGAGGGTGAGGCCGGAGTCGATGATGTCCTCGACGATGAGCACGTGGTAGCCCTCGAGGTCGGTGTCGAGGTCCTTCCGGATCTGCACGACGCCGCTCGACTTCGTGCTCGTGCCGTAGCTCGACACCGCCATCCAGTCCATGACGACCTCGCGCGTGAGGCAGCGCATGAAGTCGGCCATCACCATGACGGCACCCTTGAGCACGCCGACGAGGAGGAGCTTCTTGCCCTCGTAGTCCTTCTCGACCTGCGCGGCGAGCTCGCGGAGCTTGGCCTGGATCTCCTCCTCGGTCACGAGAACGCGGTCGAGGTCACCGGAGATGTCGGCAGCACGCATGGAGGCCATCCTACGACTCCTCCGCTGCGACCCCGACGTCGTATTGCGGGAGCGCGCGGTGGATCGCGGCCCTGCGCGCACGCGTCTCGACGACCCCGGCGATGCCCACCGCGAGCCCGGCGGCGATGAGCGCCCAGCCGGGGGCGAGGAGCGGCTGGAAGGCCGCGAGCGCCGCGATGTCGTCGTCGCCCGCCGAGTCGTTCGCGAGCACGGTCCACGGGGTCGCGCCGAGGATGACGAGCAGGAAGCCGGTCACGGTGAGGCCCGACGCGAGGTGCGAGAGCGCGCCGGCTCCGGTCAGCTGCGCGTCGACGTCCGCGGATGGCGAGAGGGCGTCCTCGCGCGCGGCCCGGAGCGTCCGCCGCTCGAGGACCGCGGTGCGGACGAGGAACGGGACCGTCGAGAGCAGCAGGAGGGCGATCGGGATGAGGATCAGCACCCCGCCGACGCTCACCAGCGCATCGATGACGCCCTCGATCGGGCCGCCGCCGTAGTCGACGGGGTCGCAGTCGCGGCACGGCTGACGCAGCAGGACGCCGGCGAAGAACACGTAGGCGCCGAGCTGCAGCGCGAAGCCCGCTGCGGCCCACCGCCCTTCGCGCCGCTTCGCGCCTGCGGGCCGCGGATGGGCCATCCGCGCGCCGCCGCCGGGCCCCGGCAGGCGCTTCGCCCGCGCTTCCCAGCGCCGGCCGAGCCAGCCGCGCAGCGCGAAGAGCCCGACCGCGGCGAGGGTGATCCCCACTCCGGCGAGCAGGGCGATGCCGTCGTAGTCGAAGCCCGAGACGAGGTCGACGAGCGCCGTGACGGGGCCGAGGACGACGGCGAACCAGGCGAGCACCATGATGCCGCCGTACGGATCCTCGCGGAGGCGCCGCGCCTCGACGACCGGCACGCGCGGCGCGGTCGGCTGTGCGTGCCGGCGCTCGGCCGCGCGCAGCCGCATCCTCCGCTCGGCGATGCCGCGGAGCAGCTCGACGAGGAGCGCGGCGCCCGTGACGACGAGGACGCCGCCCATGAGCGCGCGGAGCATCGCGTCGAACACCGACGGGAGGGAGTACGCCTCCTCGCCGATGATGCCCGTGACGAGCACGACGACGAAGACGATCCCCGAGGCGACGAAGGCCCCGCCCGTCGTCCGCGCGAGGCCTGCCGCGAACGCGAGCGCCGGCCCGACCGGGAGCGGCTCGGTGTCGCGCGGTCCGCTCACCCCGCGCTCCCCTGCTCCTCGCTCCCCTGCTCCGTGCTGCGGGCCGTGAACGCGATGAGCGCTCCGCGCCGGTCGGCGACGAAGCCCGGGAGGTCGATCGGCCCCTGGCCCTGCCAGTCGGAGACGAGCCGCGCGACCTCGAGGGTCTGCGTGCGCGTGAGGCTCGCGCCGAACTCGCTCTGCGCGACATGGCGGATGATCCGGTGCCGGAGCGCGGGCGGGTTGGCGGCGAGCGCGGACACCGAGATCGCGATGCCCGCTTCGATGTGCTCGACGATGTCCTCGATCGTCTCGTCGATCATCTCGGCGAAGGCCTCGTTGTCCTCCCGCAGCTGCTCGGCCGTCCGGGCGAGCGCGAGCGCGACGCCGGGGCCCAGCTCGGCCTCGAGCACGGGGAGGACCGCGCGCCGCACCCGCACGCGGGAGAAGCGCGCGTCGGCGTTGTGCGGATCGTGCCACGGCTCGAGCCCCGAGGCCTCGCAGAAGCCGTGGGTCTGCTCGCGTCGGATGGCCAGGAGCGGGCGGATCCAGGCCAGTCCGCGCTCGTCGCGGCGCGGCGCCATGCCCGCGAGGCTCCCGGCGCCCGCGCCGCGCGCGAGCCCGAGGAGGACGGTCTCGGCCTGGTCGTCGAGGGTGTGGCCGAGGAGCACGGCGACGGCGCCGGTCTCCGCCGCAGCCTCGCGCAGGGCCGCGTAGCGCGCCGTGCGGGCCGCGGCCTCGGGCCCGCCCTCCGCGACCACCTCGACGCGCACGATCCGGGCATCCGCCACCCCGGCCATCCGCGCCTGCTCGGCGGCTCGCGCGGCGACCTCCGCCGACCCGTCCTGCAGCCCGTGATCGACCGTGACGCTCGCGACGCGGAGGCCGAGCCGCGGGGCCTCGAAGGCGGCCGCCGCTGCGAGCGCGAGCGAGTCGGCGCCGCCGGACAGGGCGACGAGGACGGTCGCGGCCGACCCCTCCAGCGGAGCGAGCGCGGTGCGCACGGCGAGGCGGACGGCGGCGATGGCGGGATCGAGCACGCGTCAACGGTAGTCCGCCCGCGGCGGATCGCCCTCCTCGCGCACCCCGCTTCGTCGCGGCTCGCGGGCGCGGCTACGCTTGCTGACGTCAGATTTCCTTACGAGAGGACACCACTCGCATGGGCGCGTACGACGCAGTCATCGAGATCCCGCGCGGCAGCCGCGTGAAGTACGAGGTCGACCACGGCACGGGGCGCGTGTACCTCGACCGCGTGCTCTACACGACCTTCGGCTACCCGACCGACTACGGGTTCTTCGACAACACCCTCGGCGAGGACGGCGACCCGCTCGACGTGCTCGTGCTGCTCGACCACGCGATCTACCCGGGCGTGAGCGCCAAGGTCCGCCCCGTGGCCGTGCTCAAGATGAGCGACGAGGCCGGTGGCGACGACAAGGTCGTGGCCGTGCTCGCGAAGGACCCGCGCTGGGACCACATCCAGGACGTCGACGACCTCCCGGAGTACACCCGCAAGGAGATCGAGCACTTCTTCGAGCACTACAAGGACCTCGAGCCCAACAAGTGGGTCAAGGTCGACGAGTGGGCGAACGCCGCCGAGGCCGAGCGCCTCGTCAAGGAGGCGTTCGAGCGCTTCGAGGAGCACGAGGGCCAGACGCGCACGCAGGGCGAGGGCGAGCTGCCCGACTCCCGCTCCTGATCCCGCGCTGCGGATACGCGAAGGGGGCCTGCCGGCCGGCAGGCGCCCTTCGCGTGTCCGGCGGTCAGACCCAGATGCCGCGCGCCGCCATGAAGTCGATCGGGTTCACCGTCGCGCCGTTGACGTAGACCTCGAAGTGGAGGTGGCAGCCGAACGAGTTGCCCGTGTTGCCCTCGAGCGCGATGAGCTGGCCGGCCTCGACCCACTGTCCGTAGCCGACGAGGACGCCGCCGTCGACGATGTGGGCGTAGCCCGTGCCCGTGCCGTCGCCGTTGTCGATATGGATGTAGTTGCCGTAGCCGCCGTTGTAGCCGGCGTAGACGACCGTGCCCGAGTGCGCCGCGTAGATGCCCGCACCGCAGCCGGCGGCGAGGTCGACCCCCGCGTGGAAGGACGACGAGCAGTAGCTCGAGCCGCAGATCTGGTAGCGCGGGCCGTAGCCCGACGTGCGCGTGCCGTTGTTGGGGCGCACCCATCCGCCCGTTCCGGGCTGGGTCGTGCCGCCCCCGCCGCCATTGTCGGCGGGTGCCTGCTGGCCGCCGCCTCCACCACCGCCGCCGCCGCCACCGCCGCTGTTCTGCTGCTGTTGCTGCTGCTGCTGCTCGAGCTGGCGCTGCTGCTCGAGCTGCTGCTGGCGGAGGAGCTCGCGCTGCCGCTCGGCCTCCTTGCGGGCGCGCTCCTCGGCCTCGCGGCGGAGCTGCTCCTCGTACTTCCGCTTGGCCTCGACGCCCTCCTGGTACTCCTGGACGGTCTTGCTCGTCGTGTCCTTGAGGGCCGCGAGTTGCGCCTCGAGGGTGATGAGGTTCTCCTCCTGGTCGGCGAGCGCGGCCTCGGCGGCCTGCTGCGCCTCCTGGGCGGCGACCATCTTCTCCTCGGCGATCTTCTGCAGGCGGTCGCGCTCGGCGCGGGCCACCTCGGCCTGATCGCTCAGGGACTGCGCGGAGTCGCGTGCCGACGCGGCCTCGGCGTAGACGGACTCGTTGCGCTCGATGAGCTTGTCCATCTGGCCGAGCTGCGTGAGGAGCTGGTCGGCGTTCTCGGCCGAGCCGGCGAAGAGGAGCTCGAGCGAGGTGTCGTCTCCGCCCGAGCGCGAGAGCTGCGCGGCGAGGCGGGCCGCGGTCAGCGCGGCGGCATCAGCCTTCTCGGCCTGCTCGTCAGCCTGCTTCTGGAGCTCGTCGGCGCGGTAGGCCGCCTCGTAGAAGGCCTGCTGTGCGGCGTAGTAGGCGTCGGCCGCGGCCTTTGCGGCCGCCTGGGTCTCGGCGACGCGCTGCTTGAGACCGGCGATGAGGCCCTCGATGCGCTGCACCTCGGCCGCCTTGGCGGCCTCGTTGTTGCGGGCTGCCTCGACGTCCTCCCACGAGGGGTAGTCGTCGGGGTTGTACGACGCGGCGAACGCGCCGGAGACACCGGGGCCGAAGGGGCTCGTGGCGGTCGCCGCGCCGATGGCGGCGACGCCGAGCGCGCCCATCACGAGGGCGTTGCGCCGCGAGATGGGGTTCCAGAGAATGCGTCGCTCAGCGGCGGTGGGCGCACAGCCGCACTCTTCCGCGAGATTCTTCTCGGCTTCCATCACACCCTTCTCCAGCCAATCACATCCGCAACAGTAGCAACATCGTTCACTTCTGGCACTATGAAAGATCCGCTTCGGGGCGCGGAACAGAGCCATCCTCACCCGGATCGGCGGCGCGGCACGCCCGGCGCGCGGGCGCGGTTTGGATTTTCGGAGAGCGTCTGCGTATGCTTGATCGTCGGCAAGCGTGAGCCCCGGGTTCACACCGCGGCCCCATCGTTTAGCGGCCTAGGACGCCGCCCTTTCACGGCGGTAGCACGGGTTCGAATCCCGTTGGGGTCACTCAAGCTGATACAATTGAAAATCGTGTGCGAAAGCACATTCATGGCCCTGTAGCGCAGTTGGTTAGCGTGCCGCCCTGTCACGGCGGAGGTCGCGGGTTCAAGTCCCGTCAGGGTCGCTCCAAGCGACGGGCCTTCTTTCGAGAAGGCCTTTCGTCTAGGAAGCGGCAGTTATCTGCAGCTCGGCTCTGTAGCTCAGTTGGTAGAGCGCACGACTGAAAATCGTGAGGTCACGGGATCGACGCCCGTCGGAGCCACAAGGGTGATCGTTACAATCACCCCAGAAACCCTCGCGTAGCTTCTACATCGCGGGGGTTTTGCTTTGCCCTGGTGAGGGCGGGTTCCGCCCCGGGCGTTGAGGGCCAGTTCCTCCCCCGGTCGTTGAGGGCGGGCTCCTCCCCGGTCGTTGAGGGCGGGCTCCTCCCCGGTCGTTGAGGGCGGGTTCCACCTCCGGACGTTGAGGGCCAGTTCCTCCCCCGGTCGTTGAGCGAGCGGAGCGAGACGAAACGCGCTGCTCCGGCCGGTCACGATCCCTCGCTACCCCTCGGCTTGACCGCGAGCCGGGAAACGAGGGTGGACCGCAGCGCATAGCGTTCGCCGTCACGTGTCTCGGCGACCTCGGTGGGCTTCCGCTCCGTCTTGATGACGTCATAACCGCCAAAGACCTCGCGAAGCAGACGGTCAGCGTCTCGGCTCGAGATCTCGCTCTCCAGGAGGGCGGGTCTGCGGCGGCCGTCTTCGGTGACCTCAAAACGGTCCGCGACGATCGCGATCGCGGCCACGCCACCTGGCCGGAGTGCGGCCTCGATGCGGTTCAGGAGAGAACGGACTGCGCCGAGATCGTAGGCGATGACCGGTCCGCGACACGGTAGATGAGCAAGGGCATCAGCGAGAAGGCGGTGCGGCCTGGCCAGCCACGATCCGGGCTCTCCGAGTGCCTTCGATGTATAGAGCTCCTCGTGATAGCGCACGGTCTCGTCGCGCCGCGTCGTACCGCTTGTGTGCGCCGGTCATCCGATGATTCAAGCGCACCCGGCGTGCGACGCGTCTCTCACAGGCGCTCGAGCGAGTCCAGCCACGCGTCGACGACGGAGAACGGGATGGGCGCGAAGCCGAAGGCATCGACCCCGACATGGAACTGGCGGCCATCCGCGCCGCGATCGCGAGCGTGAGTGTGGCCATGGATCAGGGGCAGCCCCTCGTCCACCGGGCGGTGCCTCCCATGGCGCTCGGTCTCCGTCGAGTCGCCGCGATACGGATAATGCGATGCGAGCAGCGGCCGTCCATGACGTTCCCCGATCAGCAGCTCTGGAAGCACCGTCCAGCCCGCGTCCTCGTAGATCGGCCGGAAGCGCTCGATCGCCCGCTTCGTCTGCGTCGCCGATGAGACGCGGTCGTGGTTGCCCGGCACGAGCCAACGGCGTCCGTGCAACCTGCGCGTGAGTTCGAGGCTCTGCTCGATCGGGCCGAGCGCGACATCCCCGAGGTGCAGCACAACCGCGTTCGGAGCGACGGCGTCATTCCACCGCCGGACGAGCTCTGCATCCATCGTCTCGACCGCGTCGAAGGGCCGCCCTGCCAGCTCGCTGATGCGAGCGTGCCCGAAATGCGTGTCCGAGGTCACGAAATCGACCACGTCGAAGTCGAAGCCGCCATCGGGGGCGAAGAAGGTCACCGAAACCCGCCTACTCCGCCTTACAGCTCGATCCAGTACCGGCGCAGCAGCGGATGGCCGTGCGCCGACTGATCCGAGACATCCTCGAGCACTCCCCCGGCGCCCTCGATCGTCCGCGCGGAGCCCACGTTGTCGTCATCGCACGTGAGCATCACCCGATCGAGGCCGATCTCGCGCGCACGCTCGAGCGCGAGAGCGAGCCCCCGCGACGCGTAGCCACGCCGTCGGCGGGAGGGGCGGACCGAATAGCCGATGTGCCCGCCGACCCGGCGCAGGTAGTCGTTCAGAGCATGCCGGAACGACACGAAGCCCACGACCTCGCCCTCGTCGACGATCCAGTAGAGGTCGTTGTGCACGAGACCGCCCGGGAGGACGCGCGAGGTGTCCGCGATCTCCGCGGCCTTGGCGACGAGCTTCTCGCACGTCGCCCGGTCTCCCGACGTCGGCGGCGTCAGCCCCGACCCATCCACATGCACGCCGCCGAACTCGTCGATCGCGGCCGACCAGCTGTCGAACAGCTCCAGCGTGGGTCGCATGAGGGTGATCGCCATCCGCCCAGCACAGCAGATCCGGGCTACCCACGCAAAGGCGCGCGTGGCGGATGGTGGGGGCTGGGTGTCTCAGAATGAACCGTCCCCGGTTTGATGCCGCTTCCTTTCGAGTCTGGAAGGAAGATGATGATCATGCCGAAGAGGATTCCGGAGGAGACGAAGCAGCGCGCTATCCGGCTCGTGCTCGATCACCTCGATGAGTACCCGAACCTCACGACCGCGTGTGAGACGGTGTCGAAGCGGCTCGGTTTCGGCGCTGAGAGCTTGCGCCGGTGGGTGCGGCAGGCGCAGGTCGACGCCGGCGACCGGCAGGGGGTCAGCACGACCGAGTCGGAGCGGATCCGCAAGCTCGAGCGCGAGAACCGCGAGCTGCGTGAGGCCAACGCGATCCTGCGGGACGCGGCGGTTTTCTTCGCCGGGGAGCTCGACCCCCGAAAGCGCTGATCGTCTCGTTCATCGACGAGCAGCGCGCCAAGGGCTGCGCGGTCGAGTCGATCTGCGATGTCCTGCGGGAGCAGGGCGTGCAGGTCGCCGCGCGAACCTATCGGTCCTGGAAGACTGCCCAGCCCAGCAACCGCGATCTGGAGGACGCGGCGGTGATCGACGCGATCCTCGCCGCTCGCGTCGACGAGAACGGGAAGGCGACGCCGGAGTCGATGTATGGCCGGCGGAAGATGACCGCGCTCCTGCGGCGACGCGGTCTGGCCGTGTCGAAGCGGCGCGTGGACCGGCTGATGCGGCAACTCGGCATAGGCGGGCTCGTGCGAGGCAAGCGCGTGCGGACGACGATCCCAGATCGGAACGCGCAGCGCGCGCCGGACCTGCTGGAGCGGGACTTCTCCGCCGAGGCACCCAATCGGCGTTGGGTCGCGGACTTCACGTATGTGCGCACCTGGGCCGGGTTCGTCTACGTGGCCTTCGTGATCGACTGCTTCTCCCGGACGATCGTGGGCTGGTATGCCAGCACGAGCAAGACGACCCCGCTGGTGACCACCGCGCTGCGGATGGGTCTCTGGCGGCGCGACCGTGCCGGTCACCCCGCCGGTGACGGGCTCGTGCACCACTCCGACGCCGGCAGCCAGTTCACCTCGATCAGCTTCGCCGAGACCCTCGCCCTCGAGGGCATAGCCGCGTCCATCGGGTCGATCGGCGACGCCTACGACAACGCCCTCGCCGAGTCGACGATCGGGCTGTTCAAGAACGAAGCCATCCGCGACGACTCCCCATTCCGCAACGGGCCGCTGCGGACCGTCGACGACGTGGAATGGGTCACCGCCGAATGGGTCGACTGGTACAACCATCGACGCCTGCACTCCACGCTCGGGGACGTCCCTCCCGAGGAGTTCGAAGCCGTCCACTACGCTGACCTCGAAACGCCATCCCACCCGGTGCTGGCACCCGCATAGGAGCGGCAGAGAACCGGGGACGGTTCAGAAGGGTGGGGGTTCGGGTGGGGGCTGGGGGTCGTGGATGGCGTGGTGTCGTCTTCGGGGTTCGGGCTCGGTGACGTACACGTGCCCGAGCGGGCTGGTCCACTCGATGCCGCCGTCCTCGAGCGCCCGCGGAGACCACCTCGTGTGGTGCCGCAGGTAGTGGTGCGGCCGGCACAGGGCCTCGAGGTTCTCCGCGCTCGTCGGCCCGCCGCGGGAGTACTCCCGGACATGGTCCTTCTCGCACCCCGGGGCCGGGCGCGAGCAGCCCGGGAACCGGGAGCGTGTCAAATGGTGTGTGTAAGGGGTGCTGGTTCTCCTTACGAAAGGAAGCACGCACTTGGCGATCGACAAGGTGGCGCGGGAAGCGCGTCGGA
>NZ_BSEJ01000020.1 GCF_027921765.1 Microbacterium barkeri | reverse complement strand
TCTCCAGCGCATCCGCCTCCGCCCGCAAAGCCCGCGCCCGACGCGCCCGCTCCACCGCCGAACGCGTCACCGCGACCTCCGCCGGAGTGGGCTCCCAGCCCACCCCCGCATCCTCCCGCGGCATCGTCCTCGACATACCCCCACACTACCCACCCCATCGGACATTCCACCGAACAATCCAGACCTGTGGATAACTCCAGATTCGTAAAGAGATACGAGCGATGAGAGGCGCGCAGGGCCCCTGCCTTCTCCTCCTCGCTCTGTCAACCCCGTTCTGCCTGCCCGTCGCGTGTAGTCGAATGGTCTGCACGACCGAAGGCACGACGAGAGGAGGCCCCATGGGACTCGACGACAAGATCGAGAACGCCGGGCAGGACATCGCGGGCAAGGCGAAGGAAGCCACCGGCAAGGCCACGGACAACGAAGAGCTCGAGGCCGAGGGCGAGGCCGACCAGTTCGGCGCGAAGCTCAAGAAGGCCGGAGAGAACGTCAAGGACGCCTTCAAGTAAGAGGCCTCCTCAACGCCGGCGGCGCACTCGCGCCGCCGGCGTTGCCCTCGCACCCGGGAGTGCGACATCGCGTGATCGACGAAGACCACACGACAGACGAGGACGTGCACCATGATCGAACCCCTGCAGAACGCAGACCCCCACAGACGCGACGGTTTCCGCCGTGCCGGCGCCGCGAACGGGAGGCACCCGTCGCAGCGGCCAGTGCCCATCCCGCATTTCCCGCCGTTGACCGACGGCTACCACCGTCCGACGGGGCGGTGACCCGTGCTCAAGCAGATCGGCGGCCGCCGCGGCTACGCGGGCCGCGAGGTCATCGAGGGCTGCTGCGCGGATGACGACGCCTGGGCTCTCATCGCCTGGGACGGATGGGACGACGAGCGCTGGTGGGAGCTGCCAGACGGGCGCGCGATCGACGAGGTCCTCGCCGCCGGCGACATCGCGTCGCTCCCGCCGCTGCGACTCGCGTTCGAGCGCGGCGGCCGCCTCGGCGACATCCTCTGGTCGAGCACGCCCGTCGCGCCGATCGTCTCGCAGCGCTTCGCGACCGTCCTCGCCGACACGGGCGCCACGGGGTACGCCCTGGTTCCGCTCGCGACGCCCGAGGGCATCCCGCCCTACTTCCTGCTGCTGCTCGATGACAACGACTTCGACGATGTGCGGGCGTTCCCCCAGGGCGCGCAGCCCGTGGATCGCCTCGACGTCTCGCGCGAGGTGATGGCGGCGCTCCGTGCGGCGCACGCCGACTGCTTCCATGTCGAGCATGCCGAGGCGGCGTCGCAGCGCGAGCGGATGCGCCAGCTCACGGTGGCGATCCCCTCCTGACGGCCGATCGTGGGCGGACGCCCCTTCTCACCGAGCGGGGGAGCGGGGGACTCCGCCCACGATCCTCAGTCGAGCGGCTTCTCGAAGAGCGCGGCCGGCACCCGCCCGATGTCCGGCGGGAACTCGCGGACGCCCTGGAAGACGTACCCTCGGCCCTCGTAGTAGCCGCGCAGATCCGCGTTCGACGCGACGCAGTCGAGCCGCGCCGCGGCCCACCCTCGTGAGCGGATCATCCCCTCGGCGAACGCGAGGACGCGCCCGCCGAGGCCCTCGCCCGCGCGCGACCGCGCGACCATGAGGCCGTGGATGTATCCGGCGTCGTCTCCCTCGGCGTCGGGCCAGAAGAGCGGGTCGTCGTCGAGCACCCGCACGGTCGCCTCGATCCCGTCGCGATCATCGAGGACGTGCCACTGGCCAACCGCGATCTGCGCCTGGATCTCGGCGAGCGGCACCTGCCCGGGCGTCCACTGGCGGATGCCGCGCGAGAGATGCCAGCGCGCGAGCGCATCGCGCAGCGCGAGGATGGCCGGGGCGTCGTCGGTCTGAGCGGGGCGCAGCACCCGACCATCCTCTCGCATCCGGATGCCCCGATCAGATCTCGGGGACGATCCGGACAGCGCCCTTGTCGGCCGACTGCGCGAAGGCCGCGTAGGCGCGCAGCGCGGGCGAGACCTCGCGGACGCGGTTCTTCGGCCGGTAGCCCCCGCCCGCCTCGAGCGCAGCGCGACGGCGCTCGAGCTCCTCGGGTGCGACGTCGAGCGAGATCGCGCGCGTGGGGATGTCGATCGAGATGATGTCGCCGTCCTCCACGAGCGCGATGAGCCCGCCCGCCGCGGCCTCGGGGGAGACGTGTCCGATCGAGAGACCCGACGTGCCACCCGAGAAGCGGCCGTCGGTGATGAGCGCGCAGCTCTTGCCGAGGCCGCGCCCCTTGAGGAACGACGTCGGGTACAGCATCTCCTGCATGCCAGGGCCCCCCTTGGGGCCCTCGTAGCGGATCACGACGACGTCGCCCTCCGCGACCTCCTTCGCGAGGATCTTCTGCACCGCCTCGTCCTGCGACTCGCACACGACCGCGGGGCCCGAGAACGTCCAGATCGACGGGTCGACGCCCGCGGTCTTCACGACCGCGCCGTCGACGGCGATGTTGCCGCGCAGGACCGCGAGGCCGCCGTCCTTCGAGTACGCGTGCGCGACGTCGCGGATGCAGCCGCCCTCGGCGTCGAGGTCGAGCGCCGCCCAGCGCTCGGACTGCGAGAAGGCCGTCGCCGAGCGGCGCCCGCCGGGCGCCGCGTGCCACAGCTCGACGGCCTCGTCGCTCGCGGAGCCGCCGCGGACATCCCACTCGTCGAGCCAGGCGCCCAGCGTCTGCGCGTGCACCGTGTGCACGTTCTCGTCGAGGAGCCCGCCGCGGCGCAGCTCGCCGAGGAGCGCGGGGATGCCGCCCGCGCGGTGCACATCCTCCATGTAGTAGGTCCGGCCGTTCGCGACGTTCGGCGCGACCTTCGCGAGACACGGCACGCGGCGCGAGACCTCGTCGATCTCATCGAGCCCGAACGCGACGCCGGCCTCGTGCGCGGCCGCGAGCAGGTGCAGGATCGTGTTCGTCGACCCGCCCATCGCGATGTCGAGCGCCATCGCGTTGCCGAATGCGGCAGGCGTCGCGATGCTGCGCGGGAGGACCGAGGCGTCGTCCTCGTCGTAGTAGCGGCGCGTGATGTCGACGACCAGCGAGCCGGCCTTCTCGTAGAGCGCGCGGCGCGCGGTGTGGGTCGCGAGCACCGAGCCGTTGCCCGGGAGCGAGAGGCCGATCGCCTCCGTGAGGCAGTTCATCGAGTTCGCCGTGAACATCCCCGAGCACGATCCGCAGGTGGGGCAGGCCGACTCCTCGATGCGCTGGATGTCTGCGTCAGAGACGTTCTCGTTCACGGCCTCCGAGATCGCGTCGACGAGATCGAGGGTGCGCACGGTGCCGTCGACGAGCGTCGCGCGGCCGGCCTCCATGGGCCCGCCCGAGACGAAGACGGTCGGGATGTTGAGGCGCAGAGCGGCCAGCAGCATCCCGGGCGTGATCTTGTCGCAGTTCGAGATGCACACGAGGGCGTCGGCGCAGTGCGCGTTCACCATGTACTCGACCGAGTCGGCGATGAGGTCGCGAGACGGCAGCGAGTAGAGCATGCCGCCGTGGCCCATGGCGATGCCGTCGTCGACCGCGATCGTGTTGAACTCGCGCGGCACCCCGCCCGCGGCGGTGATCGCGTCGGAGACGATGCGGCCCACAGGCGCGAGGTGCGTGTGGCCGGGCACGAACTCGGTGAACGAGTTGGCGACCGCGATGATCGGCTTCCGGCCGATGTCGGCGCCGGGGACGCCGGCGGCGCGCAGCAGTGCGCGGGCGCCGGCCATGTTGCGGCCGTGCGTGATGGTGCGAGAGCGGAGTGCGGGCATGCTCCCATCTCCGCACGTCGCAGGAAGAAGCGGGAGATGCGGTCAGTACCGGTACTCGCAGTACCATCAAAGCGTGATCCGGCCGCGCACTCCTCGTCGCGAGCAGCTCGGCGAATTCCTTCTCGCGCGCCGTCGCACGACGAGCCGCTCCGCCCTGGGGCTGCCGTTGACTGCCCGCCGCGGCGACGCCGGTCTCACCCGCGAGGAGGTCGCGACGCTCGCCGGCGTGAGCGGGTCCTGGTACACGTGGCTCGAGCAGGGGCGCGACATCAACGTCTCCCGCCAGGTGCTCGCCGCCGTCGCGCGCGTGCTCGGGCTGACCTCGGTCGAGACGGAGTACGTCTTCGCGCTCGCCGAGCAGGAGTCAGCCGAGCCCGCGCCCGAGCGCGAGGCGGTGCCCGACCATCTTCAGCGGCTCGTCGACGCCCTCGACTTTCCCGCATTCATCGTCGCGACGGACTGGGCGATCGCCGGATGGAACGCCCGGTACGCGTGGCTGTACCCGCGGATCGCGACCCTCGACGATGCCGACCGCAACCTGCTGTGGCTCGTCTACACCGACCCCGAGCTGCGCGAGATGCTGCCCGACTGGGAGCGCGACAGCCGGCGGTTCCTCGCGGAGTTCCGCGCCGAGGCCGGGGTGCGCCTCGCCACCCCGCGGCATCGCGCGATCGTCGAGCGGCTGCGCGAGGCGAGCGATGATTTCCGCGTCCAGTGGGCCGAGCTCGAGATCCTGCGCTTCGCGTCGCGGCGGCGGATGTTCCGCCATCGCGAGGCGGGTCTGCTCGCGTTCGAGCACCATCGGCTCGTGCCATCCGACGCCTCCGACCTCCACGTCGTGATGTACGTGCCCGTCACGACCTGAACCGCGACATACTGCAGAGGATGCTTCCGCTGACGACGACCGTGTGTTCACGGTCGGGCACTCCAACCGGCCGATCGAGGAGTTCCTCGCGATGCTCGCCGCGAGCGGGATCGAGCTCGTGTGCGACATCCGCTCGGTCGTGGGGTCACGGCGCAATCCGCAGTTCGGGCGCGACGAGCTTCCGCGCGCGCTCGAGGACGCGGGGTTGATGTACCGGCGCCTTGAGGACCTCGGCGGGCGTCGCTACACGCGGGTCGGCGAGGAGTCGATCAACGGAGCCTGGCGCAACCGCAGCTTCCGCGCGTACGCCGACTACATGCAGACCGAGCCGTTCGCGCGCGGCGTGGACGAGCTCATCCGCCTCGCGGAGCGGCAGCGGACCGCGATCATGTGCGCCGAGGCGGTTCCGTGGCGCTGCCACCGCTCGCTCGTGGGCGACGCGCTGCTCGTGCGCGGGATCGAGGTCGTCGACATCATGAGCCCGACCGCGTCCCGGCCGCACACGCTCACGTCGTTCGCGCGCGTCGAGGGCGAGCGCGTCTGGTACCCGCCGGAGGACGACCCGGCGTGAGTCCTCAGTGGGCGGCGCGGTTGCGCTCCTCGACGAGGCGCTTGAAGCGTTCGAGGTCACGCTGTGCGAGGTCGTGGTCGAGGTCGAGCGGCAGGCCGATCGCGGCGAACGGATCGGGAGCATCCCAGGTCGTCTCGAGCGCGACATGGGTGCCGCCGTCGCGCGGCGCGAACTCGACGCGTCCGGAGTGGAGCGCGCCGTCGGTGCTCTGCCAGCAGATGCGCCGTTCGGGCACGTCGTCGACGATGTCGGCGTAGAACGTCTGCGGCGTCCGCCCGAGCCGCACCGTCCAGAACGAGCGGATGTCGTCCACGCGGCGGACGGATTCCACGAGCTCGACGAATTCGGGGAACCCCTCGACGTCCCTCCAGCGTGCGTACACCTCCCCGGGAGGCGCGTCGACGTCGATCTCTCCGGTCAGTGCTGTGCGCATGTGTGCCTCGGCTGGTCGCATGATGGAGTGCTCTCTTCGTGGACCCGAGGCTATGCTCTGCTCCGGCGCGGGTTTAATGGGGTTGACGAGCGGTCCACTTCTCCTCACGCGCGCGACCGCCGCCATCCGCCGCTCACGGCGCAG
Source organism: Microbacterium barkeri (assembly GCF_027921765.1). Classification (GTDB taxonomy): domain Bacteria; phylum Actinomycetota; class Actinomycetes; order Actinomycetales; family Microbacteriaceae; genus Microbacterium; species Microbacterium barkeri. The sequence continues at coordinate 46,079 of NZ_BSEJ01000020.1, read as the reverse complement.
GGAGATGGCCGCTCGCGTGCTGCCATCGGTTCCTCCCGTCGGTGCCATCCGATCGGCGCACGGCAAGCCCCTGGCGGACGCGGCGACGCGGACGCAGGGTGCTCTCATGCGCGATCGATCGAGATCCTGGAGCGTGGTGGCCGAGGGGGTCCACCGGCTCGATGTCGCGCACGTGAACTGCTATCTCGTCGTGCGCCCCGACGGCATGACCCTCGTCGACGCGGGTCTGCCCGGCACGTGGGGCGCGCTCCGGGAAGTGCTCGGCCACCTCCGCGCGACACCGGCCGACATCGACGCCGTGGTTCTCACGCACGGCCATTTCGATCACGTCGGGATCGCCCGGCGGCTGCAGCGCGCGCACGAGACGCCCGTGCACGTCCACGCGCGGGATCGACGCCTCGCGCGCCATCCGTACCTCTACCGCCCCGAGCGCGACCGGCCGCCGTACCTCGCCCGGTATCCGAAGGCGCTCCCCGTGCTCGGCGACATGGTCCTGCGCGGAGCGCTCGGCGTGCGCGGCGTGACCGCTCGCGCGTCGCTCGCGAACGGCCATCCGCTCGATGTGCCGGGATCGCCCGTGCCGCTGTGGACGCCGGGGCACACCGACGGGCACTGCGCGCTTCTCTTCGACGACATCGGGATCCTCTTCTCGGGCGACGCGATCGTCACGCTCGACCCGTACACGGCCGAGACCGGGCCGCGCCTCGTCGCGAACGCCGCGACGGCCGACAGCAGGGCTGCGCTCGCCTCGCTCGACGCGCTCGCGCAGGTCGAGGCGCCGCTCATGCTGCCCGGTCACGGCGAGCCGTGGCGCGACGGCGTCCGGGCGGCCGCACGTCTGGCCCGGGCCGCGGGTGCTCGCTGACGCTGGCACCCGCCCCGCCAGTGCACTATGGTGCACCTATGACCTCTGAGGCATTCACGGGCGTGAGCGCGTTCCCGCTCACGCCGCTGCGCGACGACGTGCTCGACTACGCCGCGTACGCGGGCCTCGTGGAGCGCCTGGCGCGCAGCGAGGTCGACACGATCACCGCGCTCGGCTCGACAGGCTGCTCCCCGTACCTGTCGCGCTCCGAGCGTGCGGAGGCGGCGCGCATCGCGGTCGAGCGCGCGGGCGAGAAGCCCGTGCTGGTCGGGATCGGCGCGCTGCGGGCGAGCGAGGTACGCGCGCTCGCCGCGGACGCGCAGGAGGCGGGAGCGGCGGGTCTGCTCCTGCCCGCGCTGAGCTACCAGCCTCTGACCCACGACGAGGTCTTCGCTCTCTTCGAGGCGGTGACGGCCGAGGTGTCGGTGCCCGTGGTCGTCTACGACAACCCGACGACGACCGGCTTCGCCTTCACCGACGATCTCCTCGAGCGCGTGGCGGCGCTGCCGCACATCGCCTCGATCAAGATCCCCGGCGTGCCGGCCGAGCCGCTCGCCGCCCGGGAGCGCGTCCGGGCTCTGCGGGGGCGCATCCCGGAGAGCGTGAGTGTCGGCATCTCCGTCGACCCGCTCGCCGCCGCGGGCCTCGCCGCCGGCTGCGCCGTCTGGTACTCGGTCGTGGGCGGCTTCTTCCCGCAGGCGGCGATGGCGATGGCCGAGCCGGCCCGCCGCGGCGATCACGCCGCCGCGGCGGCTGCCTCCGAGCGCCTCGAGCCGCTGTGGCAGCTCTTCCGCGCCCACGGGAGCCTGCGCGTCGTCGCCGCGCTCGCGGGTCATCTCGGTCTCACGGCGGATGACCCGCTGCCGCGACCGCTCCGCGCGCTCGAGGGGGACGCGCGGCGGCGGGCCGTCGAGGTCGCGCACGAGCTGGGCCTCGACGAGGAGCTCTGAGGAGGGCGGGTCACCCGTCCGGCTGAGGCCGACCGCTCGGCTCGCCGGACGTCCGCGCCTGGACCTCGCGGTACGACGGGTCGCGGATCGCGTGGATCCATGACCCCACCGTCGCGCCCGGCGGAATGTGCGCGCCCACGTCGATGCGCTCTGACGTGTCGAGCGCGCCGGTCTCGTGCCAGAGGGTGAGCTCGGCGAAGGGATGCCAGCGTCCGGTCGGGGTGGCGACGTGCAGGAGCAGGCGCCAGGGCGTCTCGCGCAGGGCGGCGGCCAGGGCGGATGGCTCGCTCGGCAGATCGCTCGGCGCGAGCGGCCGCGCGGCGAGCAGCAGAGAGCCCCGGGAGCCCGTGTAGGGGAGGAAGGTGCTCAGCCATGCCGACGAGGGCGACCGATGGGTCATGAGCAGCCAGCGGGAGACGGGCCCACGCCCCGTCGACGCCAGCGCGAGGTGCACGGGGCCGCGTTCATCGTCCACGCGGAGCGCGAGGCCGATCACGTCGGGCAGGGGCGCGGGCACGCCGATCGAGCGCGATGCTCGGGCCGACACGCGCTGCGGGCCGCTCGGCGGCTCGTCGACCCACGCGATCCCAGAGCCGCTCGGGCCGAGCCATCGCATCTCGCCCGTGAGCGCGACGCCATGGGGATGCACGGGGCGCGGATGGCGCACGCGCACGAGTCCCGAGAAGAGCGCCTTCAGGACCGTGCCGGTGAGCGAGGCGATGCGATGCATGCGTCCATCCCACAGAAGCGGGCGGTCTCGGCGGAACCCGTTGACAGCGTCTGCGGTCAAGGGCTCAGCTGCTGCCGGACTGGTCCTTCCTTTCCTCGACATCGTCGTCAGGGGAGAGGGATGACGAAAGTTCCATAATATGGAATGCCTGTTTCGGTTAAAGGACTTTCACCACGTCGTCGGTCGAGCTGTCAACGGTCTGGCCTGCGCCCGCGCCCTAAGATCGACCCCGTGCCGACCCCCTCGCTCCGCCACCCCCTCGACATCGACGGGATCCCGTACGCGCCCCGCGCGCAGGCGCTGCGCGACGCGCTCGCGACGCGCGTCGTCATCGCCGACGGCGCGATGGGCACGATGCTGCAGCGGTACGAGCCGACGCTCGACGACTACCAGGGGCTCGAGGGGTGCAACGAGATCCTCAACGTCTCGCGCCCCGACATGGTCGGCCGCATCCACGACGACTACCTCGCGACCGGCATCGACGCGATCGAGACGAACACCTTCGGCGCCAACTGGTCGAACCTCTCCGACTACGACATCGACGACCGCATCCACGAGCTCGCCGAGGCGGGCGCCCGCATCGCGCGCGAGCGGGTGGATGCGGCGGAGGCGGCGGATGGCCGGATGCGCTGGGTCCTCGGGTCGATGGGGCCGGGCACGAAGCTGCCCTCGCTCGGGCACACGACCTACGCGCACCTCAAGGAGACCTTCGCGCAGCAGGCCGAGGGCCTGATCGACGGCGGCGCCGACGCCCTCCTCATCGAGACGTCGCAGGACCTGCTCCAGACGAAGGCCGCCGTGAACGCGTGCAAGCAGGCGATCGTCGCCCGCGGCATCCGCCTGCCGATCTTCGTCGAGGTGACCGTCGAGACGACCGGCACCATGCTCATGGGCTCGGAGATCGGCGCCGCGCTCACGGCTCTCGCGCCGCTCGGCGTCGACGCGATCGGCCTGAACTGCGCGACGGGGCCGCAGGAGATGAGCGAGCACCTGCGGCACCTCTCCAAGCACTCGCCCGTCACGGTCATGTGCATGCCGAACGCCGGCCTTCCCGTGCTCACGGCCGATGGCGCGCACTACCCCCTCACGCCCGCCGAGCTCGCCACGGCGCACGAGCAGTTCGTGCGCGAGTTCGGCCTCGGCCTCGTCGGCGGGTGCTGCGGCACGACGCCCGAGCACATGCAGGCCGTCGTCGACCGGCTGCGCGGGGCATCCGCCGCCGAGCGGTCGGCGCAGATCGAGCCCGGCGTCGCCTCGCTCTATCAGCACGTGCCCTTCGATCAGGACGCGTCGTACCTCGCGATCGGCGAGCGCACGAACGCCAACGGGTCGAAGGCGTTCCGCGAGGCGATGCTCGAGGGCCGGTGGGACGACTGCGTCGAGATCGCGCGCTCGCAGATCCGCGTCGGCGCGCACCTGCTCGACGTGTGCGTCGACTACGTCGGGCGCGATGGCGTCGCCGACATCCGCGAGATCGTCTCGCGCTTCGCCTCGGCCTCCACCCTGCCGCTCGTCGTCGACTCGACCGAGCCCGCCGTCATCCAGGCCGGTCTCGAGCTCATCGGCGGTCGCCCTGTCGTGAACTCGGTCAACTACGAGGACGGCGACGGCCCGACCTCGCGCTTCGGGCGCATCATGCCGCTCGTCAAGGAGCACGGCGCGGCCGTGATCGCGCTCACGATCGACGAGCAGGGGCAGGCGCGCACCGCGGAGGACAAGCTCCGCATCGCCTCGCGCCTCGTCGACGAGCTCGTCGGCGAGTGGGGCATGAAGGTCTCCGACATCATCGTCGACTGCCTCACCTTCCCGATCGCGACCGGCCAGGAGGAGACCCGGCGCGATGCGATCGAGACGATCGAGGCCATCCGCGCCCTCGTCGCGAAGTACCCCGGCATCCACACGACGCTGGGCGTCTCGAACGTCTCGTTCGGGCTCAACCCGGCCGCCCGCTCGGTGCTGAACTCGGTGTTCCTGCACGAGGCGTCGCAGGCGGGTCTCGACTCGGGCATCATCGACGCCGCGAAGATCGTGCCGCTCGCGTCGATCCCGGAGGAGCAGCGCCAGGTCGCGCTCGATCTCGTCTGGGACCGCCGCGCGTACGACGCCGACGGCACCCTGACCTACGACCCGCTCGCCCGCATGCTCGACCTCTTCGCGGGCGTCGACAGCGCCGCCCTCCGCGACCAGCGCGCGGCCGAGCTCGCCGCGCTGCCCACGGGAGAGCGGCTCCAGCGGCGGATCATCGACGGCGAGCTCAAGGGGCTCGAGGAGGACCTCGACCTCGCGCGCGCCGAGGGGATGACCGCACTCGGCATCATCAACGACCACCTGCTCGAGGGCATGAAGGTCGTCGGCGAGCGCTTCGGGTCGGGCCAGATGCAGCTGCCGTTCGTGCTGCAGTCGGCCGAGGTCATGAAGACCGCCGTCGCGCTGCTCGAGCCGCACATGGAGAAGAGCGACGACGCGGGCAAGGGCCGCATCGTCCTCGCGACCGTGCGCGGAGACGTGCACGACATCGGCAAGAACCTCGTCGACATCATCCTCACGAACAACGGGTACGAGGTGATCAACCTCGGCATCAAGCAGCCGATCGCCGACATCATCGCCGCGGCCGAGGAGCACGACGCCGACGTGATCGGCATGAGCGGCCTGCTCGTGAAGTCGACGGTCGTCATGAAGGAGAACCTCGAGGAGCTGCAGGCGCGGGGCCTTGCGAGGCGCTGGCCGGTCATCCTCGGCGGTGCGGCGCTCACGCGCGCCTATGTCGAGGACGACCTCGCGAGCCTGTTCGAGGGCGAGGTGCGCTATGCGAAGGACGCGTTCGAGGGCCTCGCCCTCATGGAGCCGCTCGTCGCGATCGCGCGCGGCGCCTCGCCCGACGAGGTGGGCCTCCCGCCCCTCAAGAAGCGCATCCACCGCAAGGGCGCCGCTCTCACGCTCACCGAGCCGGAGAGCATGCCCGAGCGCTCCGACGTCGCGGCCGACAACCCCGTGCCGGCGCCGCCGTTCTGGGGCACGCGAATCGTGCGCGGCATCGCGCTGGCTGACTTCGCGGCCTTCCTCGACGAGCGCGCGACCTTCATGGGCCAGTGGGGGCTGAAGCCCGGTCGCGGCGACGACGGACTGTCGTACGAACAGCTCGTCGAGCGCGAGGGCCGGCCGCGCCTGCGGTACTGGCTCGACCGCATCCTCGCGGAGGGCATGCTCGATCCGTCGGTCGCGTACGGGTACTTCCCCGTCGTCTCGGAGGGCGACGACCTCGTCGTGCTCCATCACGGAGAAGATCCGGATGGCCGCATCGGCCGCGCGGGGCTGCTCGCGCCCGACGGAGGCTCGGGCGGGTCGGTCGGCTCCGACCGGCTGCGCTTCCACTTCCCGCGCCAGCGCCGTGATCGGCACCTGTGCCTGTCTGACTTCGTGCGCGCACGCGCATCGGGCGAGGTCGACGTGCTGCCCGTGCAGCTCGTGACCGCGGGCGCGAGGATCGACGAGGTGACCGCGCGGATGTTCGCCGAGAACCGGTACCGCGACTACTACGAGCTGAACGGCCTCGTCATGCAGCTCACCGAGGCGCTCGCCGAGTTCTGGCATGCGCGCATCCGCGACGAGCTGGGGTTCTCGGCCGAGGACCCGACGAGCACCGAGGGGCTGTTCAAGCTCGAGTACCGCGGGGCGCGCTTCTCCCTCGGCTATCCCGCGTGCCCCGACATGGAGGACCGCCGCAAGGTCGTCGAGCTGCTGCGGCCCGAGCGGATGGGCGTCGAGCTCAGCGAGGAGCTGCAGCTGCATCCCGAGCAGTCGACGGACGCGTTCGTCTTCCACCACCCGGAAGCGAAGTACTTCTCGGTGTGACGGCCGGCTTCGCCCGCCGCAGCGCGCGCAGGCACGCGGTGCCGACGAGGGCGAGCCCGACGACGGTCGTGATCGCCCGCAGCGTGTCCCAGCTCAGCGTGGAGGTCACGAGCGAGTACACGAGGAAACTCGCGAGGTTCTCGGCGAGCGGCGCCCCGGGCGCGTAGGACGCTCCCGTGCCCGCCCCGACCGCGAACGGCCAGAACCACATGTTCATGATGAGCCCGAAGGCGTACGACGCCGCGACCCCGTAGACGCACAGCATCGCGATCTCGACCCGGCCGCGCACGCGGCGGGGGAGGAGCCCCGCCCCCGCCGCGACCCATCCGCACGCGAACATCTGGAACGGCAGCCACGGGCCGACGCCTCCCCAGAGCAGCGCCGACATCCCGATCGACACGGCGCCCAGCAGCAGGCCGAAGCGCGCCCCGAGCACGCGGCCCGCGAGGATGAGCAGCACGAACAGGGCCTCGACGCCGCCGACGCCCGTCCCGACGATGCGGATGGCCGCGCCCACGGCGCCGAGGACGGCCAGGTGCGCGAGCGTGTGGGCGGAGCGCACCGAGCCGTCGAGGAGGGCGAGCACGGCGATGACCGCGAGCGGCGCGACGGCGACCGCCACGTACGGGACGGCGGCCTGGGCCTCGGTCGGGAGGGCGCTCGCGAAGAGGGGCCACAGGAAGGCCCCCGCTGCGACGAGGTTGGCGAGTGCGAGCAGCGCGAGGTTGCCGGCTCCCTCCGCGAGCGCCCTGCCCCCGGTCGTTGAGCGAGCGGAGCGAGTCGGTTCGTTCGGGGAGCGCAGCGACCTGCCCCCGGTCGTTGAGCGAGCGGAGCGAGTCGAAACGCCGTGAGCCGAAACGCCGTCCCCCTCCCTCCCCGGCGCACCCACGCGCCCGTCCGCGATCGCCAGCCGGCGGTCCGCGACGAGCTCCGCGAACGCCGCGTCGTGCGTCGCGAGCAGCACGCCCACGCCGGCGTCAGCCTCGGCGAGCACGGCGCGTGCGACGAGCGCGCGGGCCGCGGGATCGAGTCCGCGCGTCGGCTCGTCGATGAGCAGCGCCCTCGGGCTGCGTGCGGTCTGGAGGGCGATGGCCAGGCAGCGCCGCTGCCCCGCGGAGAGGTCTCGCGGGTGTGTGCGGAGGATGCGCGCGAACGCCGGCCCCTCCGGCTCGAGGCCGAGGAACGCCGCGAGCCGTTCGGCGGTGGGCTGGGCGGGGCGGAAGCGCCGGTCGGCCGCCCGGCATTCCGCGGCGACCGTGTCGCGCAGGAGGAGGTCGTCGGACGCATCGGGGACGAGCGCGACGCCGCGGCGCGCGCCGCCCGCGACCGCGACCCCGGGCGCTCCGGTCGCGAGCGCCTCGAGGAGGCTCGACTTGCCCGCCCCGTTGGGACCGGTCAGCACGAGCACCTCGCCCGCGTGCAGCTCGAGGCTCGCCTCGTCGACGGCGATGCGCGTCCCGCGTCGCACGGTGACGTCGTGGGCCGCGAGGGCCACGACGCCTGCGGGCGGCGGCGTGCGGCGCGGCGCTCTGCTTCGCTCGGGGCCGGAAGGGAGGTCGGCAGGCCCCGCCGTCCCATCCTCGATCCGCAGCGAGAGGTCGGCCATCGACGCGAGCTCGGCCATCCGGTGCTCGGCGACGACGACGCACATGCCGTCGCGATGGGCGAGCGCGTCGAGGAGCGCGACGATCCGGCCGCGGAAGTCGGCGTCGAGGTCGGCGAGCGGCTCGTCGACGAGGAGGAGCGCCGGGTCGTCGACGATGGCCGATGCGAGGGCGACGAGGGTCGCCTCGCCCGCCGAGAGCCCGCGGACGGGGCGCTCGAGGAGGTGCGCGATGCCCATCCGCTCCGCGACGTCGGCGACCTTCTTGCGACGGTCCGCTGCGGAGACGCCGCGCAGCTCGAGGGTGAAGCCGATCTCGTCGGCCACGCGAGCCGCCGCGAACGCCTGCCGGGGCTGCTGCAGCACGACGCCGATGTCTCGCGCGAGGTCGCGCGGCGGCACCGCGCTGCGGTCGCGGCCGACGACCTCCGCGCGTCCCGCCATCCATCCGCCGTCGACGTGCGTGTGGAGCCCCGCGATGAGCCGCAGGAGCGTCGACTTGCCGGCGCCGGTCGGCCCCGAGAGGCAGACGACGGATGCCCGCGGCAGCGAGAGCGCATCGACGCGCACGACCTCGACGGGGCCGAACCCCGCGCGGACGCCATCGAGCAGGACGGCCGTCTCGGCGCGTGCCGCGGGGGATGGCCGGCCCGCGTAGCCGCGGAGCTCGAGTGCCGCGCTCAGCGCGGTCGCGCGCTCGAGGGCGCGCTCGAGCACGGGCGCGAGGAGGCGCGCGGCGTTCCGCTCGTCCCGCAGTCGCTGGGCGAACCGCGCGGCGCGGACAGCGTCGGCGAGAGAGGGAACGGTGGCCCACGCGATGGCGAGGGCGCGGCAGATTCCGCCGAGGAAGCGCCCGCGCGCGCCGTGCGCGAGGAGGCGCGGCACGTCGACGAGCGCCGTGAGCACGCCGATCCCGAGGATGACGAGCGCGATCGGAACCGCGCTCAGCGCGGCGTCCGCCAGGCCATCCGCCGTGACCTCGCCGAGCAGGCGCACATGCGCGAAGGGCGGCGGGAGGCGCAGCTCGGGCAGCGCCCAGAGCACGGCGCCGTCGCCGTCGGCGCCGTGGAAGAGGATGCGGTAGACGATCCGGACGACGATGAAGCCCGCGGCCACGACGGCCGCGGTCCTCACCGCCGCGGATCGCGTGGTCACGGTGCCGCGGGTGCGCCGTCCAGCGTGAAGAGGAGCTCGAGGCTCTCGCCCGGTGCGACCTCCTGGGTCGACAGGCCCTCCATCGCGTACCCCCACTCGCCGTCGGCGGGCTGGATCCAGATCGACCAGTAGGCGAACGCGGCGGGCATCGACGCGCACTCCTCGACGTACGCCGGGTCCTCGGTCGAGCCGACCGGCTCGGTCGCCGACGGCAGGCCGTCCACGCGGCAGAGCACCTCGTCGCCGTACTCCTCCGTGCCCTCGGTCTCGACGCCGGCCTCGGCCAGGACGTCGGCCGCGACCTGCGGCTCGTCCGCGAGGACGCAGCGCTCGCTGCGCTCGCCGCCCTCGAGCGCGGTGCTGTCGACGATGAGCGTGATCCCCTCGTCGTCGGCGCACGCGCCGTCGACGACCGTCTCGGCCGCAGGGGTCTCGGCCGGTGCCGACTCGGCCGGCTCCTCGGATGCGGGGCTTGCACAGGATGCCAGGGCGAGCAGGGCGATCGCGCCGGCGAGGCCCGAGAGGGCGCGCAGTGTCTTGGTCACCGACTCAGCGTAGGGCGCGCGGCGGCGGTGGTCGGAACCGCGCGTAATAGGAGACCGGTCAGAAGAGCACCTCCGCAGATCGCGGGGGCGGCGTGCTGCGCGCGAGGATGTCCAGGAAGCGCGCGTTGATGAAGAGACGATCCCGGCCGAGCCGCAGATCTCGGAGGACGCCGCCCGCGACGAGCGCGTTCAACCACGAGGCCGCGGTGGGGCGGGAGACACCGCACCGGTCGATCACGTTCGCGATGCGTGCGTAGGGATTCTCGAAGAGCACGTCGAGCAGGTCGGAGTTTCTGCCGGCAGTGGTCAGATCGCGGATCTCCTGGCGCACCGCCTCCTGCAGCGACTGGATCTCGTCGATCTTGCCCAGTGTCTCCTGTGCGGTCTGCTCGAGTCCGCGCAGCATGAACCGCACCCAGTCCTCCCACGCGCCGTCCTGGGTGACCGCGAGGAGAAGGCGGTAGTAGTCGTTCTTGTTCCGGATGATGTAGCGGGACAGATAGAGAATCGGAGCGTCGAGGAGCCCCGCTTGCACCAGGTAGAGGACGTTGAGGATGCGGCCTGTGCGGCCGTTGCCGTCCTCGAAGGGGTGAATGGCCTCGAACTGGTAGTGCGAGATCGCCATCCGCACGAGCGGGTCGATCTCATCATCTCGGTGGAGGTACTCAGACCAGTTCGAGAGCTTGTCGCGGATGACGCCTTCTCCGACGGGGGGAGTGTAGATCGCCTCGTGCGTTGCGGGGTTCCCGATGTAGGTGCCAGGAAGAGTCCGGACATCCATCTCCCGCCTGTGGATGGTTGTGCAGACCTCGATGGCGGTTGAGGCGGACAGGGGGCGCCGGGCGATGATCTCCAGACCGGCGAACAGGGCAGCGCGGTAGCTCAGAGTCTCCTTGGTGTCCGGGCTGGCGGCTGCCGCGGGGTCGTGCGCATATCGGAAGAGGTCGTCGGTCGTGGTGACGATATTCTCGATCTCCGAGCTCGCCTGCGCCTCGAGGAGCGAGATCGAGTTCACGAGCACGAGCGGATTGGGCATCCGCTTCGCCGCTTCGTTCAGGCTTGCAAGTGCGGCGCGGGCGCGGATCGTGTCGCGGAGGACCGCCTTCGTCTCGATCTCCGCGTTCGGCGGGAGCAGCGGAAGCGCGTTGTACGGCTCCGAAGGCGACCATGTCATGTGGAAAGCCTACGACGACGTGACCGTAACGTGTAAAAAATGCCGCCGAATTTTCACACGTTGCGCGGACGTGTCAACCGAGTTGCCATGAGGTTGGCAGGACCCCTTGTCCTTGCCCCCGGCAGCGCCCGCCTGTCGGTCGTTGCCCGTAGCGTTGGCGATGATGTCCGACGCAGCCTCTCCCGATTCTCCCGCGCCCTCCGGCCCCCGTCGTCCCGCTGACGCGGCGCGGAGCGCATCCGAGCGCCCCGCCTGGCGCCGACTGGGCTGGCGTCGGCTGGGCGGGCCCGCTGCGTTCGCCGCGATCGTCCTGCTCGTCGCGGGCACGACCGGCCAGGCCGCGGGGACCGTGATCGCGGGGCGCCTCTCGGGCGACCCCACGGTGGACGCGCTCCTCCTCTTCGCCCTGTGCGTCGTCGGCGGCGCGGTCGTCGACAGCGTCGGCCAGGTGCTGTGGGCGGGCGTCGTCGACCGCGCCGAGGGGCGCCTGCGCGGCGATCTGCTCACGGCCGCGATGAGCCAGCCGCTGGCGGTGCTGTCGGAGCAGGCGGTGGGCGAGGTGCTCGACCGCGTCGACGACGATACGCGCGCGGTCGGCTCGCTCGTGCGGCGTCAGCTGTGGGGAGCCGGGCGGACCCTCGTCGGCGTCGTGCCGCTGTGGATCGTGGCGAGCACGACGTGGTGGCCCGCGTGGATCCTCTTCCCCGTCCTCGGTGTGATCGTGGCGCTCGTCGCCCGCCCGCTGCTGCGCGAGATCGCCCTGCGCAAGGTCGCGGAGGAGGAGGCGTGGACCGACCACGCCGCCGCGTTCGAGGAGGCGGTCGCCGCGCGGAACGACCTCCGCACGAGCCTCGGCCAGGCGTTCGCGGTGCGGCGCCTCGCGCAGATCTCGGCCGTCGTGCACGCGCGGCTCCGCACGCTGACGGGCCTCGAGATGCGGCTCATCAACCGGGCGGAGGTGCTGCTGCACGCCCTGCTGGGCGGCGTCGCGGTGACCGGAGCGGTGCTCGCCTTCGGCGGCAGCCTCCCCGTGGAGCAGCTCGTCACGCTCTTCCTCGCGACGGCCCTGCTCGTCGGGTCGGTGTCGAACCTCGTCCACCACCTGCCGGACATCCAGGAGGGCATCGGCGCGCTCATCCGCATCCGGCAGATGCTCGAGGTGGAGCCCGAGCCGGTGGGTGGACTCGACGTGCCGCCCGGCCAGGTCGGGCTGGAGGTGCGCGACCTCGACTTCGCCTATGAGGAGGGCGCGTTCGCCCTCGCCGGGGTGTCGCTCGATGTGCCGGCCGGGCAGACCGTGGCGCTCGTGGGGCGGACGGGGTCGGGCAAGTCGACGCTCGCCGCGCTGATCTCGCGCGCGCAGGAGCCGCCGCGCGGCACGGTGCTGCTGGGCGGCGTCGATGTGCGCGACCTGGATCTGCAGAGGCTGCGCGCCGCCGTCGGCGTCGTGACGCAGCGCACCGAGATCCTGTCGGGCACGCTCGCGGAGAACATCGCTCTGTTCGCGCCGGTCGACCGGCGCGAGATCGAGGCGGCCGTCGCGGAGCTCGGCATCGCCGACTGGGTCGCCGGCCTGCCCGACGGGCTCGACACCGCGCTCGGGCCGGGCGGAACCGCGCTCTCCGCCGGCGAGGAGCAGCTCGTCGCCTTCGCGCGCCTGCTCGTCCGCCACGTCCAGGTGGTCGTCCTCGACGAGGCGACGGCGCGGATGGACCCGCTCACCGAGGCGCGCGTGGTCGCGGCGTCAGAGCGGCTGCTGCGGGGGCGGACGGGCGTGCTCGTCGCGCACCGCCTCACGACGATCGAGCGCGCCGACCTCGTCGCCGTTCTCGACCATGGGCGCATCGTCCAGCAGGGGCCGCGCGAAGCTCTCGCGGCAGCGGACGGCCCCTTCCGCCGCCTGCGCGAGGCGGCAGCGTCCGACGGTCAGATCGACGACGCCGCGCCCGACGCGCAGCCGGATGGCGCGGAGGCGGATGCCCCGGCGGCGGCTCCCGACGCCGGGGCCAGCGTGGGCACGCGGCGCCGCACCGGCACTCCGCCCGCGCTCTCGGAGCCCGGCGATGGGCCGTCGCTCGCGCGCGGCATCCTGCATGTGCTGTTCGTCCGGCCCCAGTGGGGCATCGCGGGCGCGGCGCTCTTCCTCGTGTCGGCGCTCGCCGCGGCGCAGGGCGCGCTGACCGGCTTCCTCTGGGGGCGGATCGTGGAGGCGCTTCAGGCGGGCGAGCTGCCGTCGGCCCTTCTCATCGGGCTCGTGGTGCTGATGCTCATCAGCCCGCTCGCGCTGGGTCGGGCGATCTACCTCTACCCGAGCTGGTGGGTCGAGAACCTGCTGCGCGTCCGCATGCGCGTCATGTACGGCCAGACCCGCCAGCACCGGCTGCCGACGACTCCCGCGGGCGAGATCGTCGCGCGCGCGATGGACGCCGACCGCTACGTCATGTACGCCGACCGCTGGGTCGACTTCGTGAACGGCCTGGTCATCGCCGCGGTCACGGCGCTCGTCTCGCGCTCCTGGCTCGCGGGCGGCGTGCTGCTCGCGGTCATGGTGGTCTCCGCGCTCGCGGCCGCGGTCGGCCGGCCGATCGCCGGTCGCTCGGCGACTCGCTCCTCGGCTGCCCGCGCGCGATTCGGGCGCTCCCTCGTCTCGGCTCTCGATGCCGCGCGCACGGTCAAGCTCGCCGCCCGCACGCCAGAGGTGCACCGTCATCTCCAGGAGGTCGACAGCGGCCGCGTGCGCGCGGCGATCTTCGAGCACCGCGTGCAGGCCGTCCTCGACGGCGTCCCGATCGTCGCCCTGCACATCGGAGCGGTGGCCGCATGGGCGGCATTCCTCTCCGGCGTCTGGGATCTCGCGACCACCCTCCTGGTCGCGAACGCGGTCACGGGCTTCGGATGGTTCGGCGTCGTCGCGGGAGCGGTGGTCACCGAGGCGCCGGGCACGCGCAGCTGGCAGCAGGCCACCGCGCGCTTCGCGGGCGGCGTCGACCTCGTCGATCCGGTGCCCGGCGTCGACCTCGTCGCGGGAACCGCGCCCGAGCCGCCCGCGACGGGTCGCGCGCCGCTGCAGGCGCTCGAGCTGCGCGGGGTGAGCGCGGTGCACGACGACGGCACGCTCGGCGTGACGGATGTCGATCTCGAGGTGCGCCGAGGCGAGCTGGTCCTGCTCCTCGGGCAGGTCGGATCGGGCAAGTCGAGCCTGCTCGCGGCGCTCGCGGGGCTCATGGAGCACACGGGCGAGATCCGGTGGAACGGCGTCGAGATCGCCGATGCGCAGGAGTTCCTCCGCCCCGGCCAGGTCGCGCATGTCGCCCAGGTGCCGCGCGTCCTCAGCGGCACCTTCGCCGACAACGTGCGCCTCGATCACGAGCGCGACGTCGACGGCCCGATCGACAGCGCCCGGCTCAGCGAGGACGTCCGCGAGGCGGGCGGCGCCCACGCGCTCGTCGGGCACCGCGGGGTGCGCCTGTCGGGCGGGCAGGTGCAGCGGCTCGCGCTCGCGCGGGCGCTCGCGGCCGACGCCGAGCTCCTGCTCGCGGACGACGTGTCGTCTGCGCTCGATGCGCGCACGGAGATCGAGCTCTGGCAGGCGCTGCGCGATCGCGGTGCGACCGTCATCGGCGCGACTTCCAAGCGTGCCGCGCTGGCCCGAGCGGATCGCGTGGTCGTGCTGTCCGACGGCGAGGTCGCGGCCGTCGGCCCCTGGCGCGAGCTGGCGCCGCGGTGGGCGCACCTGGCGGGGTGAGGCGCGCGCTCAGGGCTTCAGAGGCTCCTCGCCGACGACGACGTCAGGGTCCATCGGGATCGGACCGACCACGCGAGGGTCGCCGTCGTGCCACTCGACCGGGACCCCCGCGCGCTCCAGTCCCGCCAGGCTCAGATCGATGCGCAGAAGCGGGAGCGACAGGTCCGCATAGCCGTCGCGCACCACCTCGGCCACGCGTTCCGGGGTCGTCGCGCGGACATAGCCCGCGTCGTCGAGGGGGACGCCGCGCTTGGAGACCTCGTACTGGCCGAACCCCCGGCTCATCTCCCAGTCGTCCTCTATCGCCACATGGCAGATCACGTCCACGGTCGCCACGCCTCCTGCTGTAATGAAACGCTGTCGTGTCATTATGGTACCGTGCCCTCATGGCGAGCAAGCGAGGGCGGCCCACGGCGGATGAGCGCGCGAAGCGTCAGGAGCGTGTGCTGGAGGTCGCGACCGAGCTCTTCCTCTCGCGCGGATACGAAGCGGTCTCACTCGATGCGGTCGCCGGAACGGCCGGCATCGCCAAGCGGACTCTGTACGAGTCGATCGGCGACAAGAGCGCCCTCTTCTGCGCCGTCGTCCGGCGGCAGCACCGGTACACGGAACCGGAGAGCGAGCCGTCCGACCTGGTTCAGGCTGCGGAAGCGGTCCATCGCTCCCTGATGACCGACCAGGCCGTCGCCCTGCACCGCGTCGTCATCGCCGCCGCAGTCTCGTTCCCGGAACTCGCGAAGGAGTTCTACGCGAACGGCCCCGCCGTGGCGCAGGCCTTCCTCGCGAAGCACCTGGTCGACGCCGGAGGCTCGCCCGAGTCCGCGCCGCTGCTGTTCTCGCTCCTTCTCGGGGAACGCCATCGGCGCCGGCTGCTCGGGCTCGACGCGGAGCCGACGGCTGAGGAGAGCCGCGTGCAGATCGCGGAAGCCGTGGCCGTGGTGCTCGGCGACATCGCGTGAGCGGCATCGACGCAGGATGACCTTGTGGAGGGGCTGACGGGAATCGAACCCGCGCTGTCTGCTTGGGAAGCAGAAGTTCTGCCATTGAACTACAGCCCCGCGCGCGTGGAGCACGCGACTCCGTCAGCATAACAGGGGCTGCGGGCGCCCCGGGATCCCCCGACAGCAAGTAGCGTCGGCTTCATGGGACGCGACGACCGGTACACCGAGACCTTCACCTCGGTGCCCGAAGGGCATCAGGGGCCCTACGTCATCCCGCCTCTCGACGAGATGCGCCGTCGCGGGCGGCGCGCGCCGACCCCGCAGGCCTCCCGACCCCGACGGCGGGGACGCGGGTGGCTCGTCCTCCCGATCCTCGTCGTGATCGTGTTGGCGGCGTTCGAGACACGGCTCTTCGGGCTGTGGCCGGTCGTCGTGGAGACCGTCGAGACGTGGATCAGCGGCGCGCCGGACGAGCCCGAGCCCGTCGTGCCGTCCGAGGATGCCGATGCCGAGCCATCCGCCCCGCCCGCGCCGCAGCCATCCGAGTTCCCTCCCGTCGACGCGGCCCGGCTCGCGGCCATCCTGGATGCCCCCGAAGCGCACGTGGGCGAGGGGTTCGTCGCGTACGCGGAGATCCTCGCCCCGGACACACCCGAGGCTGACGTGCCCGCCGACGCCGCCGCGCACCTCGTCACGCTGAGCGCACGGCAGCCCGCGACCGCGTACGAGTACGTCGGCGACAACCAGACGGTCATCGTCGACCCCGAGGGGCGCCCGGTCGAGACCGGCGACGTGCTCCTCGTCTCGCTCGCCGTGCCCGATCCCGAGGGCTTCGAGTCGTACTACGACCTCGCCGGCATCGACTCCGCGCGGTTCGACGTCGTCGAGCTCGAGGTCGTCGGCCTCTACGACCTCGCGCAGGACGTGACCCTCGGCGAGCTGAGGCTCGACGGCGACGAGCCCGTCCTGCCCGTGAGCGTCCGGAACTCCGCCGATGTGCCGATGGAGTACGCGATCGACATCACCGCCCTGAACCCCGACGGGTCGGAGGCGGCGACGTCGATCGCCTGGTCCGCCGACATCGCGCCGGGTGAGACGGGCGCGGCCGACGTCACGCTGTACGGGGCGGTCCCGGATGGCGTCACGTTCCGCATCGACAGCGTCTCGCGCTACGCGCACTGAGGCGGATGGCCGCGGCCGACTACGCTGGCACCGTGCTGCTCTCGGATCGCGACATCAAGGCCCAGCTCGACGCCGACCGCATCAGGCTCGACCCGCTCGATCTCGCGATGGTGCAGCCCTCGAGCGTCGACGTGCGCCTCGACCGGTACTTCCGTCTCTTCGACAACCACAAGTACCCCTTCATCGACCCCGCGGAGGACCAGCCCGAGCTCACCCGCCTCATCGAGGTCAAGCCCGACGAGCCGTTCATCCTGCACCCCGGCGAGTTCGCGCTCGGCGCGACGTTCGAGCAGGTCACGCTCCCGGATGACATCGCGGCCCGTCTCGAGGGCAAGTCGTCGCTCGGCCGCCTCGGCCTCATCACCCACTCGACGGCGGGCTTCATCGACCCGGGCTTCACCGGCCATGTCACGCTCGAGCTCGCGAACGTCGCGACGCTGCCGATCAAGCTCTGGCCGGGCATGAAGATCGGCCAGCTCTGCTTCTTCCAGCTGACCTCGGCGGCCGAGAACGCCTACGGCTCGGGCCCCTACGGCAACCGCTACCAGGGGCAGCGCGGGCCGACCGCCTCCCGCTCGTTCCAGAACTTCCACCGGACGGACGTGTCGGTGAGCGACGCGGGCGCGAGCGGGGCCTGACCTACAGCCGCTTCAGATGCACCGCCGCCATCGCGAGCGCGGCGATCGACTCGCCGTCTGAGATCTCCCCGGACACGGACATCCGCAGCGCCTCGTCGAGCGGCACCCACCGCGAGGCGGTGATGCCCTCCTCGGCCTGATGCGCGGCCGCGTCGCGAGCGGACGTGAGCCCGCGGGCGACGAACACCGTCTCGGGGGCGACGCAGATGCCGTTGAGTGCGTTCATCCGCCCCACCTCGATCCACTCGGCCGCCTCGAGCCCGCTCTCCTCGAGCAGCTCTCGACGCGCGGCCTGCTCGGCCGGCTCGCCGTCGCTGCCGCCCGCGACGACCTCCCACGATCGTCCGACCGTGTAGCGGTCGACCTCGACGAGCAGCACGCGGTCCTCCTCGTCGAGCGCCACGACGAAGACCGCCGGATGCCGCAGCTCGACGACGCCGTAGATGCCCTCGCCGCCGTCCGGCCGGGCGACCTCGTCCTCCCGCACGCGGATCCACGGGTTCTCGTACACGGTGCGCGTGCGCTTCGTCTGCCAGGCCATGGCCCCATCGTAGGAAGGCGCCCCGCATGTCGCCGATCGGTGCCAGGATCGACTCTCGTGGCATCACTGGGTGAGATCGTCGCGCCGCGGCGGATGGGGCGCGACTTCCGATGGCTCCTCGCGTCGTCGTGGACGAGCAACATCGGCGACGGCATCGCGCTCGCGGCAGGGCCGCTGCTCGTCGCGTCGCTGACCGACTCCCCGTTCCTCGTGGCCTCGGCGGCACTGCTGCAGTACCTGCCGTGGCTGCTGTTCGGCCTGCACGCCGGCGCGATCGCCGACCGATTCGACCGCCGCACGCTCGTCATGATCGCGAACGCGCTCCGCGCGCTGGTCGTGGCGATGCTCTGCGTGTTCATCGTCACCGGCGCGGTGAACATCGGGATCGTGCTCGTCACGATGTTCGCCTACGGGGTCGCCGAGGTCTTCGCCGACTCCGCGAGCAGCACGCTGCTGCCGATGCTCGTCGACCACGACGACCTCGGCATCGGCAACGCGCGCATGCAGGGCGGCTACCTCGTCGCGAACCAGTTCGCGGGGCCGCCCCTCGGCGCGTTCCTCTTCGCCGCCGGCTCCGCCTGGCCGTTCGCCGCGCAGATCGTCTGCGTCCTGCTCGCGATCCTCCTCGTCTCGCGCATCGCCCTCCCGCCGCTCCCGCCGCGCGAGGGCGGCCATCCGCCCGTGCGCCGCGACATCGCGGAGGGCCTGCGGTGGACCTGGCGCAACCCGCCCATGCGCACGCTCGCGATCGTCATCCTCGTCTTCAACATCACGTGGGCGGCGCCGTGGGGCGTGCTCGTCCTCTACGCGACCGAGCACCTGCACATGGGCGCCGTCGGCTACGGGATGCTCACGACGGCATCCGCCGCGGGCGGTCTGCTCTCGACGATGGCGTTCGGATGGCTCGAGCGGCATGTCTCGTTCGCCACGCTCATGCGCGTGTGCCTGTCGCTCGAGGTGGTCATGCACCTCGCCTTCGCGCTCACGACCGAGGGATGGCTCGCGCTCGTCATCATGGGAGTGTTCGGCGCGTACGCGTTCGTGTGGGGCACGATCTCGACGACGGTGCGCCAGCGGGTGGTGCCGAACGAGCTCCAGGGGCGCGCGAGCTCGCTGAACATGGTGTGCGTGTTCGGCGGGATGGTCGTGGGCCAGGCGCTGGGCGGCGTGATCGCGCAGCTGTGGGGCCTGACCGCCCCGTGGTGGTTCGCGTTCGGCGGCGCCGGCATCACGCTGCTGCTCGTCTGGCGGCAGCTCGGCCACATCGCCGCCGCGAAGCGCGCGCCGGCGTGACCGCACGGCGGGCGCCGGGCGGACCGTCAGGAGACTGCGGCACGCTGAGGGCGTGAGCAGGCGCCGGAGGAGCACGACGCAGGCCGCCGCGGTCGTCGTGAGCGGCGTCGTGGGTGCGGGCGTGCTCGTCGGGCTGATCGCCCTGGCTGTGCGGCCCGCGGAGCCCACTCGGCCCGCACCCACCTCGGCCGCCGCGCTCGCGACGCCGTCGTCGGACGGCGTCGCGGTCGACGCCGAGTGGCTCACGGCGACGGCCGCGTCGCAGGGGATCCCCGAACGCGCGCTCGCGGCATACGGGGCGGCCGACCTCGGCGCGCGGGCGACCTACGGCTGCGCGGTCGGATGGAACACGCTCGCCGGCATCGGATGGGTCGAGAGCCGGCACGGGGCGCTCGAGGGCGGAGCCGTGGACGGCGACGGTGTCGCCCGCCCGGCGATCATCGGTATCCCGCTCGACGGCACGAACCGCACCATGGCCATCCCCGACACCGACGGCGGCGCTCTCGACGGGGACGCGGTCTGGGATCGCGCGGTCGGGCCCCTGCAGTTCATCCCGGAGACCTGGGCCATCTGGGCCGTCGATGCCGACGGCGACGGCCGCACGGACCCGCACGACATCGACGACGCCGCGGCGACGGCCGCGCGCTACCTCTGCCAGGCGCACGGGACGCTCGATTCGCCCGAGGCCTGGATCGGCGCCATCCGCTCGTACAACGACACCGATGACTACCAGCGGCAGGTCGCCGAGGCTGCGACGCGGTATGCCGAAGGCGGATGAACCCGATGTCGCCCGCTCGCGCTAAGGTCGCGCCGTGATGCGCGACCCCCTGCTGCCTCCTCCGTCGCGTCGCCCCGACGTCGAGGACGACTTCGCCGACGGCCCCGATCCCGCGCTCTGGGTCGCGCACTACCTGCCGCACTGGACGACGCCCGACCGCTCCGCGGCGCGGTTCGACGTCGCCGCGGATAGCCTGCGCCTCCGGATCGATGAGGCCCAGCTCGACTGGCGCCCCGAGGACGCCCCGCTGCGCGTCTCGAATCTGCAGACCGGGGTCTTCTCGGGGCCGCTCGGGTCGACGCGCGGCACGCATCGGCATCGCCCCGATGGCCTCTCGGTTCGAACCGAGACACCCGCGCGCCTGCTGTGGGCGCCGCGCTCGGGCCGCGTCGACATCACCGTGAGTGCGAGCACGGATGAGGGCGCGATGCTCGCCGCGTGGCTCGTCGGGACGGAGCATGAGCGCGCAGAGGACGCGGGCGAGATCTGCATCTTCGAGATCGACGCGGAGGCTGTGGGGTCATCGACTGTCGCCCGCACGGGCATCAAGGCCCACGGCGACCCGGGGCTGCGCACCGACATGGCCGAGGTGACGCTGCCGTTCGACGCCGCGAGACCGCACACGTGGACCGCGATCTGGGGCGCGGGCGAGACCGTCATCGGATGCGAGGGCGTGGTCGTGCGCCGGATCCCGCAGGCCCCCGACTGCCCCCTGTTCCTGCTCGTCGACCTGTTCGAGGTCGGCGGGCGCGGCGGCTCCTACCCGAAGACGGCGCGGCTGCACCGCGTGCGCGGCTGGAGCGGCGCGTGACTCAGCCGGCGACGTCGCCGTCGACGTAGACCCAGCGGCCGCCGCGGCGCGCGAAACGGGAGCGCTCCTCGAGCCGGCCAGGGCCATCCGCCGTCGTGAAGTGCGCGACGAACGCGACCTCGTCGCCCGCGGCCTCGAGGATCTCGAGGCGCGTCCACATCGTGCTGTCGTCGAGCGCGAGGTCGGCGGGGCGCGTGCGCGGGTGCCAGGTGCGCGCGAGGTAGTCGACATCGCCCTTCGCGAAGGCGCTGTACCGCGAGCGCATGAGCTCTTCCGGGGTCTCCGCGAGGCGCGCGCCGGAGTGGAGGGCGCCGCAGCACGACGGATACGGCCGCCCGCTCCCGCACGGGCAGGTCTCGGCGAAGCTCATGACTCGAGCCTACGGTCCGGGGCCGAGACCGCCCGTGTGCAGGGAGAACGCGTCACGACGCGTCGCGGTGGCCGTGGTGGAAGCCGCGCGCGCCGAAGCGGTGGGGCCCGAAGCCGTGGCCGTGGGGCCCGAACCCGTGGGGCCCGAAGCCGTGGCCGTGCGGGCCGAAGCCGTGGCCGTGCGGGCCGTGGCCGTGTCGGCCGCGGGGACGCTTGCGGCGGGGCAGGGGCTTGCCCTCCTCCCAGCCGAGCTCGCGGGCGATGGCCTCGAGTGAGGCGAGGGTCGTGGCGAAGTCCTCGGGAGAGACGGCGGCGGCGACGCGCTCGCGCACGGCGGCGACCCGGGGCGCGAGCCGATCGAGCGTCGTGCGCCCCTCGTCGGTCAGTGTCCATTCGCCGTCGACGAGCTCGACCCATCCGTGCTCGGCGAGCATCGTGACGCGGTGGGGCTTGCGGGCGAGTCGGTCGTGCAGACCCGGCGCGTCGACCGTGCCCGCGAGTGCGTTCAGCAGCCGCCAGTCGCGGTGGTCGATGCCCTCGCTCTCGAGCGCGGCGTCGATCTGCTGGGAGAGCAGGGAGTCGACGGCCTTCAGCCAGAAGCCGAGGGGGCGGCCGTCGTCCTGCGGGGTGCGGTGTGTGGTGTCGGTGGTCATGGAGGTCTCCAAATCAATGTCATCGTGCATGTATATGCAGGATGACATGCATCGGATCTCCATGTCAAGTGTCATGTACTTTAGAGGGGTGGCAGAGCCGACCGATCCCGCAGCCCGCATCGCCGCCGCCCTCGCGCGGCTGCGGCTCGGGCGCCGCGGCGGGGAGGGGCCGTTCGAGCACGGGCATCCGCTTCACGGCGGCCCGTTCGGAGGCCCCCACGCCGGGCCGCACGGCGGTCCGCTCGGTGCGCACCATGGGCACGGCGGTCCGCACGGCGATCACCCGCGCGGTCCGTTCGGGCGCTCGATCGCACGTCTGCGGCTGCTGGAGATCCTCGCCACGGCGGATGGTCCGCTGTCGGTCGGGCAGATCGGCGAGCGCCTCGGCGTCGATCAGCCTCGCGCGAGCCGGCTCGTGCAGGCCGTCGTGGAATCGGGACATGCTCGTCGGGAGGCCGATCCTGCCGATGCACGTCGGACGCTCATCGCGCTCACCGACGAGGGCCGCGCGATCGCGGCGCGCACGCACGGCGCGCGCACGGAGGCCGTCGAGCAGGCACTGGCCGGCTTCACCGCCGAAGAGCGCGCGCAGCTCGCGGACCTCCTGGGTCGCTTCGCCGACGCGTGGCCCGACCCGCGCCGTCCGCAGGGCTGAGCCGGCCCGGGCTCCGCTGGCACGCGATCCGCCGCTCCCGCTCGGATGAGAATCTCCTGCGCTCTGGTCTCGCGGAGGGCTACCGTGTGCGCATGGCATACGACGACGAGCTCGCCGACCGGATCCGGGCGTTCGTCCCCGCTGACGCGGTCGAGATCCGGATGTTCGGCGGACTCTGCTGGACGCTTCGCGGGCACATGGTCGCGGGCATCACGCGCGACGAGCTCATGATCCCCGTCGGGCGAGACGGGATGGCCGACGCGCTCGCGCGGGGAGCGCATGAGATGCAGATGGGGACGCGCACGATGACGGGGTTCGCAGGGGTGCGGTCGCCGACGGACGAGCAGCTCGACGAGTGGATCCGCGAGTCCGTCGCGCGCACACTCGCCCTGCCTCCCAAGGAGAAGAAGGCGCCCCGCTGACACGGAGAGGCCGGGCCGCCCGGAGGGGCGACCCGGCCTCGGTGTCGTGCCGTCGTCAGGACCCGGCGTTGACCTCGAGGGTCATCGTGCCCTCGCGTCGGTCAGCGCCCACGACCTGGATGGTCGTGCCCGTTCCGCCGACGATGACCGAGTTCTGCGGGTTGGCCTCGTCGTAGTAGGCGTACGGGTCGGAGTCGTCGAAGAGCGACACCGGCTTCTGCTTCTTGAGCTCGAGGGTGGTCATGCCCTCCTCGGTCTCGCGGTGCAGCGACAGCTTGTCGGTCTTGTCGAGCCCGAACGTCGCGTCGAACGTCTGGATGCGGTTGCGCGCGATCGTCCCGTCCGTCCAGGTCAGCGCCTGCGCACGCGCATCGACCGGCAGGGCCTGGCCGCCGCCCGGGTGCGCCGAGGTGTTGTTGTCCTCGTAGAGCCCGTTCACGTACCAGATGAGCAGGCCGTCCTGGAACGGGAAGTGCTCGACCCGGTTCGGGTTGGTCTGCGACCAGCCGAAGTTGTACGGGCCCTCGGCGAGCGTCGCGTCGTAGCCGCCGTACACGCGGTTCTCCGCGATGTAGCGGTGGTCGTACTGCACGGTGTACCCGCCGTCCTCGATGAGCTCGAAGCCGGCGCGCTCCCAGTCCGCTGCGCCGTCCTCGACGTCGGTCGACAGCGCGTCGCCCACGGCGAGGTCGTCGACCTTGAAGCCGGGGTTGTTGACCGCGCCGTCGGTGACGTACCGGAAGCGGATCTGCGCGGTCTGCCCCGCGTAGGCCCCCAGATCGGCGGTGAGGGCCGTCCAGCCCTCGGTCGCGCCCGTGATGCCGTTGCCGAGGTTCGCCCCGTTCGGGTCCTCGGTCGTCGAGTGGTCGGTCGCGAGCGGCGTCCAGCTGGCCCCTGCGTCGGTCGAGATCTCGACGTACGCGTAGTCCCAGTCGGCTTCGATGTCGTAGTCGACCTGTGCGGTCAGCGCGGCGCCTGCCGGCACCTCGAACGCAGGGCTCGTGACGGTGCTGTCGAGCCCGGCGCCGCTGCCCGAGAAGAAGTACTTCGTGCCGGATGCCGCGGGCCCGGTCTCGACGAACTGCTCGCCGGGAGGCAGGTTGACGATCACGGCCTGCGGGCGCGTCGTCGCGTGGAAGGCCGGTCCGAGATCGACGGTCGCCGACTCGCCCGCCTCGACCGTCTCGTAGTCGAGCCAGCCGAGGAACAGCTTCTCGGTCGCGCCCATGTGGTTCGGGGTCGTGCCGATCGTGCCGTCGCCGTGCCCGAGCCACGAGCCCGAGCTCATCAGCGTCCAGAAGGCGGTGCCGTTGTCGCCGCCGTCGGTGTCGTAGTAGTCGGGAAGGCCCAGGTCGTGCCCGAACTCATGGGCGAAGACGCCGAGGCCGCCGTTCTCGGGCTCGGTCGTGTAGTCGCGGATCCAGATGTCCGTGTCGCCGATGCGGACGCCGCCCGCCTTCGGGTGGTCGGCCGGTCCGTCGACGCCGAGGCCTGCCTGGTTCGCCGCCCAGCGGTGCGACCAGATCGCCCACTCGGGAGCGCCCGCCTCCTCGCCCTCGCCGGCGTGGATCGCCTGGAAGTGGTCGATGTAGCCGTCGGGCTCGTTCGTGATGCCGTCGCCGTCGAGGTCGTACCGGTCCCACACGTCGAACGTCTGGAGGTACGCCACGATCTCGTCGTGCGTCTTGCCCTGTGCGAGCTGGTCGGCGTACCAGGCGTCCGCGGAGTCCTGGATGAAGCGCGTCATGTCGTCCTGCGACTCGGTCTGCCCGTACGACGCCTCCGCGTACGGCACGGTGACCCAGTCGGACACGTCGCCCTGCAGGTCGAAGCGGCCGGACGACATCTCGTCGTAGACGCCGCGGAACGACTCCCCGCCCTGATCCTCGAGGCCTGTGAAGAACATCTCGAGGAAGTGCTCGCGCGAGAAGTCCTCCTCCCAGTAGGTCGAGTTGTCGTCGGCGGCGGGCTCCGGGATCTCGTTGTGCAGCGGACCCGCGGCCGGGGCCTCGGGGAACCGCTCGTCGGGGGTGTCGCCGAACTCCACGAGGATCGAGAACAGCTGGGCCGTCTCCTCGACGCCGTACTCCACCCAGTCATCGGGGGCGATCTCCACGACGCGGGTCTTGTTCTTCCCCTTGCCGCGCTCGGTGACCTCGGCCTGGCCGGTCGCGACCAGCTCAGCCGCCCGCATCTTCTCCGCCGTGCGCTTCTCGGCGAGCGGATCGGGGCGGTCGTCCTGCTGTGCGGGGACGGTCGGGTCGAGCGGCGGAGCCGTGTCGGTGTCGCTCGGTGCCGCGGTGGCGGCCGTCGGTGCGAGCGCCCCGGCGAGCAGGATCGCTGCTCCCAGTGCGCATGCGGTGCGTGACTTCACTCTTCCTCCAGGTTTCACGCGTCGACCGCGAGGTCGGCGCCCGGATGCCTGCGACACGGCGTCGTCGCCGTGCGCAGACGGATGAACCCAACCTAGAGACCCAGGTGTTTCACAGAAATGACATTCTGTAGAACCGCGATGGGGAGTTCTGCCCATGAGGTGCCCATTCGGTGCGTCGTTCCGCTCATCCACGCGGATGCGGACGATCGGTCGGATGGCCCGGACGCGCGGTCGGGCAGCGAGCGCCGGGCTCCGCGACGCTGGAGGGCATGACGAACACCGCCTCGCTTCCGACCGTCGACGAACGCCTCTCACCTCCGCGCGAGCGCCTCCGCTACGGCGCGCTCGTGACGATGATGGTCATGAGCTTCGTGCTCGTGACCGCGGAGTTCCTTCCGAACGGCGTGCTCACCGAGTTCGCGCGCGACCTCGGTGTGACGGCGGGCCAGGCGGGACAGGCGGTCACCGTGACCGCCCTCGTCGGATTCCTCGTCGCCCCGACGATCGGCCTCCTCGTGCCGCGCCTCGACCGCAGGGACCTGCTCGTGTGGCTCGCGGTCGCGGCCGCCGTGTCGAACCTGCTCGTCGCGCTCGCGCCGTCCCTGGGCATCGTGCTCGCGTCGCGGGTCCTGCTCGGCGCGGCGCTCAGCGGGTTCTGGTCGATGTCGCTCACGGTGGCCTCGCGCATCGCCGGCCCGGAGCGGCTCGGGCGCGCGGTCATGTTCACGACCGCCGGGACCTCCCTGGCGACAGTGCTCGGGGTTCCGCTCGGCGTGCTCCTCAGCACGTTCGCCGACTGGCGCGCCGTCTTCGCGGGCGCTGCCGTCGTCACGGCCGCCGTCGCCGTCGCGCTCCGCGTGCTCCTGCCGAAGGTGCCGGCGCAGAGCGCAGCGAGCCTCGCCATCCTCGGCAGCACCCTCCGCCGGCCCGGGATCGCACTGGGCCTCGCCGGCCACGTGCTCACGGTTCTCGGCCACTTCACCGCGTACACCTACATCCGGCTCGCGCTCGAGCGGATCACGGAGGGCCCCCAGCGCACGCCGCTCGACGAGGGGGCGATCGTGCTCCTCCTCGCCCTCTTCGGCGTCGGCGGGCTCGTCGGCAACGTCGTCACCGGCGTGATCGTCGACCGCCACCTCGGCCTGCTCTCGGCTGCCGTGCCGGTGCTCGTCGGCGCGCCGATCGTCGCGGTCATCCTGTGGCCGACCTCGCTCTCGGTCGTCGGCGTCGCCGTGGTCGTGTGGGGTGTCGCGTTCTCGGCGTGGCTCATCGTGCTGAACGCCTGGATCGGCCGCCGCCTGCCCGACCGACTCGAGGCCGGCGGAGGCCTGGTCGTCGCGGGATTCCAGCTCGCGATCATGCTCGCGGCCGGTATCGGCGGGGTGCTCGTCGACGCCGCGGGGGTCGACGCGGCCTACATCACGGGAGCCGTCGCGGTCGCCCTCGGCGCACTGCTGTTCGGCCTCGCCGGTCGCCGGTAGACGCGGACCCCGTCCGGGGCGCGGACTCGGTCCGGGACGCGGTGTGCGTCCGGGGCGCGGGTGCTTGCCACTCGGGGCCGCTCTGGGGTTGGGATGGCGGCCGCTTGGGGCAAGCGTCGGCGCGGAACCGCGGGCGCTTGCCGCTTGCGGCCGCTCAGGAAGACGGATGGCGGCCGCTCGGGGCAAGCGTCGGCGCTCGGCGCGCGGCGGCGACCGCGAGCGCCGGTCACGCCGGCCGGGGCTACGCGCGGACGAGCGCTCGGCCTCGCCGGTCGCCGGTAGGGCCGGTCGCGGCTACGCGCGGACGAGCGCTCGCGCACGCCACGTCGACGGCGTGACACCCGTGTGGCGCCGGAACGCGCGGCTGAAGCCCTCGTCCGACGCGTAGCCGAGGCGGCGGGAGACCTCGGAGACCCCGGCACCGCCCGCGAGCAGGTCCTGCGCGGCCGCCATGCGCACCTCCGTCAGGTATCCGAGCGGCGACTGTCCGACGACCGAGCGGAACCGCTCGGCGAAGACCGAGCGAGACATGGCCGCGATCGCGGCCATCCGCTCGACCGTCCAGTCGCGCCCGGGCTCTGCGTGGATGGCCTCGATCACGCGCGCGAGGAACGGATCCGCGGTGCGCGCGGGCCATCCGTCGGGTGCGCAGCCGGCGACGGCCCACGCGCGCAGCGTCGCGAGAGCGAGCGTCGTCGCCATGAGGCGGCAGATCACGGGAGCCGCCCCGGCGTACGCGCTCGTCACCGCGGGGAGGCCGAGGTGGGCTGCGAGCGCCGCGGCGGCGGGCTCGATGCGCGAGAACCCGCTGACCGACACGAGATCCGGCACGATCGCGAGCTGCCGCTGGACGGACTCGGATGCGCTCAGCCGCGAGACGATCACGAAGGCTCCGTCGCCGCGGATCCGCATCGGCTCGCGGCCCAGGGAGAGAAGCGTGTCGCCCGCGACGAGCTCGGTCGGCGGCGCTCCGTCGCGCGCGCCGCAGTCGTAGGCGCGCGGCGGCAGGGCCAGTGCCCCCTCGAGCACGTACACGAGCGCGGCATCGCCCGCGCCGAGGGCGATCTCCCGCTCGATGCGGAGCCGGTCGGTGCTGCGCACCTCCCACTCGAGCGACGACAGCAGGCGCTCGAGCGCATCGCCGTCGCGCAGTGCGGGGAGCGAGGTCAGCAGCGTCACACCGGCGTGAACCGCCGTCGGCGCGCCCCTATTCCGTCTGCGTCAGAGGAGACCGTGCCGCGCGAAGGCCTTCGCGAGGCCGTCCTCGTCGATCGGAGCGGTCACCTCGTCGGCCGCCTCCTTCGCCTGCAGCGTGCCGTTGCCCATCGCGATGCCGACACCCGCGAGCTCGAGCATCTCGAGATCGTTGTTGTTGTCGCCGATCGCGATCGCGTCGGCGAGGTCCATCCCGATCCGATCGACCAGCTCGCGGATCGCGCTGCCCTTCGTCACCGCGGGCATCGACACCTCGCCGCTCGCCGTGCCCATGCCGGGGATCGTGCCCGTGATGACCGTGAACTCGGCGCCCACGGCACGCTGCACGGCGTCGTAGGCCCCGAGGTCGTCGCCCGAGAACACGGCCTTCGCCGTGCGGTCGTGGCGCAGCGGCGGGATCTCGCCGAGGTACCGGCCGAGCCCGCGATCCGAGACGCCCTCGCCATCCGAGACGCCGAGCTGACGGCGCAGGTGCCGCTGCATGCCCGCGGTGGCATAGAAGTACTCGCGCCCCTGGAGCACGTAGTCCAGCCCGAGCGCGTCGAACTCCTCGCGCAGCCTCCGGCAGGACGCCTCGGGCATGAGGCGCTCGACGATCCACTCGCCGTCGTACTCGACGAAGGCGCCGGCGCCCGCGACGATGCCGTCGAACCCGATGTCGGTCACCTGCACGTCGACCTCGTAGGGCGTCCGCCCCGTCGCGAGCAGCACGAGATGGCCGTTGGCGCGAGCGCGGCGGATGGCATCGGGCGTCGAGGGCGGGATGGTCCCGTCGTGGTCGAGGATCGTCCCGTCGATGTCGAGGAACACGATGCGACGGCGGGCGGTGCGGGGCATGCTCCCGACGCTACCCGCCCCTGATCACCGCGCGGCCTTCACGGGCAGCAGCAGGAGGAATCCGAGCAGGAGGACGAGCACGAGGCCGAGGATGCCGAACGTCGTCTGGTGCGTGACGGTGATGAGGAGCGCCCACGCGGCCGAGGCCATCCAGCTCGCGGCGCGCCCCGTCGTCGCGTAGAGGCCGAAGATCTCGCCCTCGCGGCCCGCGGGCGTGACCCGGGCGAGGAACGACCTCGACGCCGCCTGGGCCGGTCCGACGAACACGCACAGGATGAGCCCGCCGATCCAGAACACGGTGCGCCCGGCATCGGCGAGTGCGAAGACCGCGAGCCCCGCGAGGGTCATCGCGCCGAGCGAGAAGAGGATGATGCGCTTGGGCCCGAACCGGTCGTCGAGGCGACCCGAGATGATCGTCGAGACGCCCGCGATGACGTTCGCGGCGACGCCGAAGATCATGAGCTCGAGCGTGCCGAAGCCGAAGACGGTCGCGGCGATCACCGCGCCGAACGTGAACACCCCGGCGAGGCCGTCGCGGAAGACCGCGCTCGCGAGGAGGAACCAGAAGGTCGGGCGCGTGGCGGGGGAGCGGTAGAGGCCGGCGACATCCTTCACGAGCAGCGCGTACGACTGCACGAAGCCCACGCGGCGCTCGGGGCGCCCGAGCGAGGGCTCGGGCACCTTCACGAAGATCGGGATGGCGAACGCGATCGTCCACAGCGCGCAGCCGACCGCGATGACGCGGAACGGGAGGCCGCCCTCCGATGAGAGCCCGAACCAGTCGCCCAGGTAGAAGACGATGACGAGAGCGAGGGCGACGATGCCGCCGAGGTACCCGAACCCCCAGCCGAGGCCCGAGATGCGCCCGATCGTCTTCGGCGTCGCGATGCCGACGAGGATGGCGTTGGAGTTGACGGCCGCGATCTCGCCGAACACCATGCCCGCTGAGATCAGCGCGACCCCCAGCCAGAACAGGGTGGGGGTGGGCTCGACGAACCACAGGCCGAGCATGCAGACGATGAGCGCCCCCGTGCCGATCGCGAGCCACAGCTTCTGCCGGCCCGCGGCATCCGCCTGCTGTCCGAGAACCGGGGCGAGCAGGAGGATGAGGAGGCCCGCGACCGTGGTGCCCCATCCGAGGCCCGACGCGAGGTCGGCGAGAGCCGCGACCTTGACCGGGTCCTCGTCGGCGAGACCCTGCACATCGGGCGGAAGGAAGGCGTCTGTCGTCAGGTAGAGCGCCGTGAAGATGAACGTGAGGATGACCGTGTTGAACGGCTGGGTCGCCCAGTCCCAGAGCGCCCAGGCGAAGACGGTGCCGCGCGATGCGGGAGCGCGCTGAGGGAGCTCGAGCCCCATCACGGTCAGCGCGGCGGTGTCGGCGGCCGCGGGCGGCGCGGAGGGGCGGGCGGGCTCGGGCATGTCGGTCACGCTAGGCCTCCTCGGTGAACGCGCGGTGGCGCGCCGTCGCGCCGTCTGCCGCCCGTTCTCCCGCTGAGACTAGTGTCCGGCGTCGAGACCTGTGTTCCCGACACCGGTCTCGACGACCGGCGCTAGTCTCGGACGCCCGCTACACCGGTCTCGATGACCGGCGCTAGTCTCGAGGGCGCGGGGTGAAGTTGAGTCGGGCTGTATCAAGTTTCTTGACTTCCCCCGGCTGTCGCCGTACGCTTGAGTCAGCGCGACTCAAGATCGCGCGCAGACTTCAGGCAGCGACAGAAGGAGAAGCAACATGGCACGTGCTGTGGGTATCGACCTCGGGACGACCAACTCGGTCGTCTCGGTCCTCGAGGGCGGCGAGCCGAAGGTCATCGCCAACGCCGAGGGCTTCCGCACGACCCCGTCGGTCGTCGCGTTCACCAAGGACGGCGAGGTGCTCGTCGGCGAGACCGCGAAGCGCCAGGCCGTCACCAACGTCGACCGCACCCTCGCGTCGGTCAAGCGCCACATGGGCACCGACTGGACGTTCAAGGTGGACGACAAGTCGTACACGCCGCAGGAGATCTCGGCGCGCATCCTCCAGAAGCTGAAGCGCGACGCCGAGCAGTACCTGGGCGACACGGTGACCGACGCCGTCATCACCGTGCCCGCGTACTTCAACGACGCCGAGCGCCAGGCCACGAAGGAGGCCGGCGAGATCGCGGGCCTCAACGTCCTGCGCATCATCAACGAGCCCACGGCCGCCGCCCTCGCGTACGGCCTCGACAAGGGCAAGGAGGACGAGCTCATCCTCGTCTTCGACCTCGGCGGCGGAACCTTCGACGTCTCGCTGCTCGAGGTGGGCAAGGACGACGACTTCTCGACCATCCAGGTGCGTGCCACGGCGGGCGACAACCGCCTCGGCGGCGACGACTGGGACCAGCGCCTCGTCGACTACCTCATCAAGCAGTTCAAGGACTCCACGGGCGTCGACGTCTCGAACGACAAGATCGCCCTGCAGCGCCTCAAGGAGGCCGCCGAGCAGGCGAAGAAGGAGCTCTCGAGCTCGACGTCGACGAGCGTCAACCTGCCGTACCTGTCGCTCACGGAGAACGGCCCCGTGTCGCTGTCCGAGACGATCTCGCGCGCGAAGTTCGAGGACCTCACGAAGGACCTCCTCGAGCGCACGAAGAAGCCGTTCCAGGATGTCATCCGCGAGGCGGGCATCAAGGTCTCCGACATCGCGCACGTCGTGCTCGTCGGCGGCTCGACCCGCATGCCCGCGGTCAGCGAGCTCGTGAAGAGCGAGACGAACCAGGAGCCCAACAAGGGCGTCAACCCGGACGAGGTCGTCGCCGTCGGCGCCGCCATCCAGGCGGGCGTGCTGAAGGGCGAGCGCAAGGACGTCCTCCTCATCGACGTCACCCCGCTGAGCCTCGGCATCGAGACCAAGGGCGGCGTGATGACCAAGCTCATCGAGCGCAACACGGCCATCCCGACCAAGCGCAGCGAGACCTTCACGACCGCGGACGACAACCAGCCGTCGGTGGCCATCCAGGTCTTCCAGGGCGAGCGCGAGTTCACCCGCGACAACAAGCCGCTCGGCACCTTCGAGCTCACCGGCATCGCGCCGGCGCCCCGCGGCGTGCCGCAGGTCGAGGTCACGTTCGACATCGACGCGAACGGCATCGTGCACGTGTCCGCCAAGGACAAGGGCACGGGCAAGGAGCAGTCGATGACCATCACGGGCGGCTCGTCGCTCTCGAAGGAGGACATCGAGCGGATGGTCCGCGACGCCGAGGAGCACGCGGCCGAGGACAAGAAGCGCCGCGAGGCCGCGGATGTCCGCAACCAGGCCGAGACGCTCGCGTACTCGATCGAGAAGCTCATCTCGGAGAACGACGACAAGCTCCCCGCCGACGTGAAGGACTCGGTCAAGGCCGACGTCGACGCGCTCAAGACCGCGCTCGCGGGCGAGGACGACGACGCCGTGAAGGCCGCGTTCGAGAAGCTCAACGAGAGCCAGACCAAGCTCGGCGAGGCGATCTACCAGCAGGCTCAGGCCGCGCAGGAGCAGGCGCCGCAGGACGCCCCGGCCGGCGAGCAGAGCTCGGCGGATGAGGACGTCATCGACGCCGAGGTCGTGGACGACGAGGACGAGAAGAAGAGCTGATGACGGACAAGGACTTCGAGGAGCCCCAGGGCGAGCAGCCCGACGGCGACGAGGTCCAGCCGGACGCCGAGGGGTCGGAGGTCGCCGCTTCCGACCCCGCGGCGCAGCCGGCTGAGACCGCGGAGGAGGGCGACGGCCTGACCGTCGACGACATCCTCGGCGCCGAGCAGACCGACGAGGCGGCGGAGGCGGAGAAGAGCGACTACGAGACGCAGCTCCTGCACGACCTCAAGCGCCTCCAGGCGGAGTACGCGAACTACCGTCGCCGCACCGAGGAGCAGCGCGAGATCGAGATCTCCCGCGCGAGGGGCGAGGCCGTGAAGGGCCTCCTCCCCGTGCTCGACGACCTCGACCGGGCCGAGAAGCACGGCGACCTCGCCGAGGGCAGCCCGTTCTCGGCTGTCGCTGCCAAGGTGCGCGGCGTCGCCGAGCGCCTGGGCGTCGTCGCGTTCGGCGCGACCGGCGAGACGTTCGACCCGCAGCGTCACGAGGCGATCTTCCAGCAGCCGGTCCCCGGCACGACGGAGAGCACGATCCTCGAGGTCGTCGAGGTCGGCTACCTGCTGGGCGACGTCGAGCTGCGCCCCGCCAAGGTCGTCGTCGCCGTCCCGGCGGAATGACTCCCGGTCGGCCCCGCTGCGGCGGGGCCGACCGCTTTCCGGATCACGCGTAGAGCATTCGCAAGAAGAAGGTGCAGATGGCCAGTCAGGACTGGTTCGACAAGGACTTCTACAAGATCCTCGGCGTCGACAAGAACGTGAGCGACGCGGATCTGAAGAAGACCTACCGCAAGCTCGCGCGCAGGTACCACCCTGACTCGAACCCGGGCGACGCGGCTGCGGAGTCGCGGTTCAAGGAGATCAGCGAGGCGTACTCGGTGCTCTCCGACCCCGAGCAGCGCAACGAGTACGACGAGCTGCGCGCGATGGGCTCGGGCGCGCGGTTCACCGCGCCCGGCGGCGCTGGCGGCGGGTTCGACGACGTCTTCAGCCGGTTCACGCAGCAGCGCACGGCGTCCCCCGGCGACTTCGACGACATCTTCTCGATGTTCTCCGGCGGGGGCGGAGGCTTCGGCTCCGGCCGCTTCGGGCAGTCGACGGGTGGGTACCGCGGCTTCGGCGGCCCCCAGCGCGGCGCCGACGTGCGTGCGCGCACGACGATCGACTTCACGACGGCCGCCAAGGGCGAGACCATCACGCTCCAGGGCGAGGACGGCAAGCCGTTCAAGGTCAAGATCCCCGCGGGCGTCGCGGATGGCCAGAAGATCCGCCTGCGCGGGCGCGGGCGTCCCTCGCCGGACGGAGGCGAGAGCGGCGACATCGTCGTCGAGGTCGCGGTCCGATCGCACCCCGTCTTCGCGCGCGACGGCCTGAACGTCCGCGTGACCGTTCCGATCACGTTCACCGAGGCGGTGTTCGGCGCGACCATCGAGGTTCCGACGCTCGGCGGAGACCCCGTGAAGCTGCGTGTCGCCCCGGGCACGCCCTCCGGCCGCGTGCTCCGCGTCAAGGGACGCGGCATCGCGTCCAGCAAGGGCACAGGCGATCTCCTCGCCGAGGTGCAGGTGGCTGTGCCGTCGCATCTCGACGACGCCGCGCGCGAGGCGCTCCTCGCCTACCGCGAGGCCGAGCCGAAGGAGAACCCCCGCGCTGAGATGATGGCGAAGGCGAAGCAGTAGCCCGCTGCCGCCATCCGCCCCCGACACCTTCAGGAGGTGAGCACCATGCCGATCCCGGTCGACCCGGCCGACATCGACCCCGATGCGCCGATCTTCCCCATCGCGGCGGCTGCCGAGCTCGCCGCCATGCACCCGCAGACCCTGCGGCAGTACGACCGCATGGGCCTCGTCGTCCCCGGGCGCACGCGCGGCGGATCGCGGCGCTACTCGCTGCGCGACATCGAGCAGCTGCGCGAGGTCGCGCGGCTGTCGTCCGAGGGTGTGCGCCTCGCCGTCATCGAGCGCATCCTGCACATGGAGAACGAGGTGCAGGAGCTGCGCGGCCGTGTCCGGGAGCTCGAGCGCGAGCTGCGCGCCGAGCGCGAGCAGCGTCCGGGCGCGCGCGTGTTCGTGACGAGCGCGAACGGCGCAGTCGTGACGCTGCGCGCGGGCACCCGCGTGCGCCGGCAGACCGACGTGGTGCTCTGGCGTCCCACCGACTGACGCCGCAGGCGTGCGCGCCCGTCAGGGCTCGATGCGCGAGTGCTCGCCGAGGCGGTGCCACGTGCGGTTGTGATAGACCAGCGCGTCGCCGGCGTCGCCCGGGTGGATGTCGCGCTCGATGTGCGACTGCAGTGCGTGGGCCGCGACGACCGTCGACGTGCCCGCATCCATCCGGTCGATGACGGCGCAGCGCACCCACGCGCGCACGCCCTCGTACACGGGCTCGCCCGTGGCGAGGCGCGTCCACGAGTGCTCCTGGGCGAAGCGGTCGACACCGCTCGCGGCGCCGAGCTTCGCCACCTCCAGATCGTGCGCGTCGAGGAAGTGCACGACGACCGTCTCGGCGCGCGAGAGGACGTCCGACGCCGACGACAGCGCCGAGATCGAGAACACCAGGAGCGGGGGCTCGGCGCTCACCGACGCGACCGAGGTCGCCGTCAGGGCGACGGGCCCGTCACCGGCATCCGCCGTGATGACGGTGACGCCCCCGGGGTGCCCCCGGAAGAGGGACTTGAAGTCGTCGGGCGACAGCGACGGCGCGAAGCCGTG
Organism: Microbacterium barkeri; assembly: GCF_027921765.1. Taxonomy (GTDB): domain Bacteria; phylum Actinomycetota; class Actinomycetes; order Actinomycetales; family Microbacteriaceae; genus Microbacterium; species Microbacterium barkeri. The sequence goes on along the minus strand of NZ_BSEJ01000020.1, from coordinate 10,968 downwards.
ACGCGGGGTCTCGGCGGGTGCGTCGGCGGGCGACGCCTCAGACGCGCGCATCGGCCAGCTCCTCGCGCAGGATGGCCGCGCCCGCGCTGAGCGCGCTGAGCTTGCGCAGCGCGACCTCCCGGGGGAACGGCGCCATGCCGCAGTTCGTGCTGGGCACGAGCTTGTCCGCGTCGACATAGGCGAGCGCACGGCGGAGGGTGTCGGCGACCTCCTCGGGGGTCTCGACCGTCGTGTCCGCGACGTCGATCGCGCCGAGCATGACCTTCTTGCCGCGGACGAGCTCGACGAGCTCGAGCGGGACGCGGGAGTGGTGGCACTCGAGCGAGACGATGTCGACGGCCGACCGCTGCAGAAGCGGGAACGACTCCTCGTAGTGGCGCCACTGCGAGCCGAGCGTCGCCTTCCAGTCGGTGTTCGCCTTGATCCCGTAGCCGTAGCAGATGTGCACGGCGGTCTCGGCGCGCAGCCCCTCGCACGCGCGCTCGAGGGCGGCCACGCCCCAGTCCTTGACCTCGTCGAGGAAGACGTTGAAGGCGGGCTCGTCGAACTGGATGATGTCGACGCCCGCGGCCTCGAGCTCCCTGGCCTCCTGGTTGAGGATGGTCGCGAACTCCCACGCCAGCTTCTCGCGACTGCGGTAGTGGGCGTCGTAGAGCGTGTCGACCATCGTCATCGGGCCCGGCAGCGTCCACTTGATCGGGCGGTCGGTGCTCGCACGGAGGAACGCCGCGTCGTCGACGAAGACGGGGCGCTCGCGGTGCACCGCGCCGACGACCGTCGGAACGCTCGCGTCGTAGCGGTCGCGGATGCGCACGGTTCTGCGCTGCGCGAAGTCGACGCCGTCGAGGTGCTCGATGAACGTCGTCACGAAGTGCTGGCGCGTCTGCTCACCGTCGCCGATGATGTCGATGCCGCGGCGCGTCTGCTCCTGGACGGCGATGCGCATCGCATCCTGCTTGCCCTCGATCAGCGCGGCGCCCTCGAGCTTCCAGGGGGACCAGAGCGTCTCCGGCTCGGCGAGCCACGACGGCTTGGGAAGGCTGCCGACGATCGAGGTCGGCAGGAGCGCGGGGGTCATGGATGGTCCTCCGGGGGTCATGCGACGAGAACGGGGTCGCCGGCGGTCCACTGCTCCAGCAGCTCGCGGTTCGGCTCGATGAAGTGCTCCTGCGCGTACTTCCCCTGCGTGACGGCGAGCTGGCTGCGCTCCTCGCGGTCGTAGGAGATCTGCGTCCGCGAGAAGTCCTGCGCGCCCAGGCTCGGGCGGTACACGGCGGCGGCGGCGGAGTTCGCGTTGTAGATCTCGGGGCGGTAGATCTTCTGGAACGTCTCCATCGTGCTGATCGTGCTGATGAGCTGCAGGTTCGAGTAGTCGTTCAGCAGGTCGCCGCGGAAGTAGAACGCGAGCGGCGCGACGCTTCCGCGCGGCATGAAGTAGCGCACCCGGAGCCCCATCTTGCCGAAGTACTCGTCGGTCAGGGAGTGCTCGTCCTGCTGGTACTCGACGCCGAGGACGGGGTGGCTGTTGCCGGTCTGGTGGTAGGTCTTGCTCGTCGAGACGCTGATGCAGATGACGGGCGCCTGCGGGAAGCGCTGCCGGTAGACATCCGAGTCGAGGAAGTGCTGGAAGAGCCTGCCATGCAGGACGCCGAAGTCGCGGGGGAGCGCGGGCGCGCCCGTGCCATCCTTCGCCGCGGGCAGGACGACGCTGAAGTCGTAGTCGCGGATGTAGGACGAGAAGTTGTTGCCGACGATCCCGTGGTGGCGGGCGCCCGTGTGCCGGTCGATGATCCGCGTGTCGAGGACCTCCAGCAGCGGGAACGGCTGAGCCTCGTCATCCGCCGACGTGCGCAGCTGCACGGAGACGATCTCGAGTTCGAGGGTGTAGCGGTCGCGGGTCGGGTTGTCCCAGTGCGCGAGGTCGTTGAACCGCCGGTCGATCATCGTCAGGGTGCTGCGGAGGTTCTCCTGACGGCGCTCGCCGCGCGCGAGGTTGGCGAAGTTGGTCGTGATCCGGGAGCTCTCCGATGGCGTGTAGTCCTCGTCGAAGGGGGTGGTCGTGATGCTGAACTCGAATGCGCTCGCCATGGGCCAATCCAGGGGTGATGAGGGTCGGGTCGATCCTCGGTCGTCGGAGCCTCCATCGTGCCGGGATTCGGGCGATATCGGGTAAGAAGACGACGCTATCCCTCCATATAGTCTTTGGCTATGGCACAGGGAACGAGCGGTCTCACGCTGCAGCAGCTCCGCTACTTCATCGAGGTCGCCGCCGAGGGCTCGATCTCGGGTGCCGCCGACCTGCTCTACGTCGCGCAGCCGACGATGTCGGCGGCGATGAAGGAGCTCGAGGCGCGCGTGGGGCGCACGCTCCTCGTGCGCTCCGCACGCGGCGTGACGCTCACCCTCGACGGGGCGGAGTTCCTCGGCTATGCGAGGCAGGTCGTCGAGCAGGTGGAGCTCCTCGAGCAGCGCTACCTCGACCGGCCCCCGTCGCGGCGTCTGCTCGGCATCTCGGCGCAGCACTACTCGTTCGCGGTCGACGCGTTCGTGCGGATGGTCCAGGCGAGCGGGGCGGCCGAGTACGAGTTCTCCCTGCGGGAGACCCGGACGGGCGACATCATCGAGGATGTCCGCACGCTCCGCAGCGAGATCGGCATCCTCTACCGGAACGACTTCAACCGGAAGGTGATCGACAAGCTGCTCCGCGACTCCGGGCTTGCGTTCCATCCGCTGTTCCTCGCCGAGCCGCACATCTTCATCTCACGGCGCAACCCGCTCGCCTCCCGGAAGCGCGCGACCCTCGCCGACCTCGAGGATCTGCCGCGACTCACCTTCGACCAGGGGGCGGACAACTCCTTCTACTTCGCCGAGGAGATCCTCTCCACCATGTCGAGCAGGCGCGAGATCCGGGTCTCCGATCGGGCGACGATCTTCAACCTCATGATCGGCCTCGGCGGGTACACGATCTCGACCGGCATCATCAGCGACGAGCTCGATCCGGAGATCGTCGCGATCCCGCTCGACGTCGACGAGCGCATCGAGATCGGGTGGATCGATCACGCCGCGATCCCGCTGACGGAGCAGGCGCAGCGCTACCTCGACGAGGTGCGCGCGGTCGTCGCCGGGTTCGGTGTGGAGGTGCTGGGATAGCCATCGACTCGGGCGGCTCCGTGCGGGAGGATTCTCCACATGACGACCGCATCCGAATCCTCGATCGCCGACGCCCGCCAGGCTGTCGCTGACGCAGCCGCCGCGTTCCCGCTGTGGTCGGCGCAGGGGCCCGGCGCACGCCGGGCCGTGCTGTCCGCCGCTGCCGACGAGCTCGTCGCGATGGCGCCGGAGATCATCGACGCCATGCAGGATGAGCTCGGCGCCACGCTCGGGTGGGCTCAGTTCAACATCGGGCTGGCGGCAGACATGCTGCGGGAGGCGGCAGCCCTGACCACAGCCGTGCAGGGGCGGACCATCCCCTCCGACAAGCCGGGGGCGCTCGCGATGTCGCTGCGGGTGCCCGCGGGGGTCGTGCTCGGCATCGCTCCCTGGAACGCGCCCATCATCCTGGGGGTGCGGGCGATCGCGACCCCGCTCGCGTGCGGCAACACCGTGGTGCTGAAGGCCTCCGAGCTCTGCCCCCGCACGCACGGGCTCATCGTCGAGGCGTTCCGCCGCTCCGGGGCGCCAGAGGGCATCCTCATGCTCGTGACGAACGACCCGGCTGAGGCCGCCGAGGTCGTCGGAGCGCTGATCGACGAGCCGGCCGTCCGGCGGGTCAACTTCACCGGATCGACGGCTGTGGGGCGCGTCATCGCGCAGCGCGCCGCGGCGAACCTGAAGCCGGCCCTGCTGGAGCTCGGCGGCAAGGCGCCGTTCATCGTGCTGGAGGACGCCGACATCGACGAGGCGGTCACAGCCGCCCGCTTCGGCGCGTTCATGAACCAGGGCCAGATCTGCATGTCGACGGAGCGCATCATCGTGGTCGACGCGGTCGCCGACGAGTTCGTGTCCCGCTTCGCCGCCGCGGCGGCGGCGCTCACGGCCGGCGATCCTCGCGCTGGCGACCATCCGCTGGGAGCGCTCGTGTCGGACAAAGCCGCGGATCACGTTCGGGGCCTCGTCGAGGATGCGGCCGAGCGCGGCGCGACCGTCGCGGCAGGCGGTGTCGGCGACGGGCGCCTCATGCCCGCCACGGTGCTCGATGGCGTCACCGCGGACATGCGGGTCTACGGCGAGGAGAGCTTCGGCCCCGTCGTCTCCGTCATCCGGGCTCGCGACCTCGAAGATGCCGTGCGCATCGCCAACGACACGGCGTACGGGCTCAGCTCCTCCGTGTTCACGCGCGACATCGCGACCGCCTTCGCCGTGGCGCAGCGGCTTCACGCCGGGATGTGCCACATAAACGGCGCCACCGTGCACGACGAGGCCCACATGCCCTTCGGCGGCGTCGGCGACTCAGGCTACGGCCGCTTCGGCGGCGAGGCCGGCATCGCGGAGTTCACCGATCTGCGCTGGATCACCGTCGACACCCTCCCCGGCGCATACCCGCTCTGATCGCGGCCGGCACCCCTTGACACGCGCCCTCTGCAGCTCTAACGTACAACCAAATGGTTGCACAAATGGAGTTGAGCGAGACGGAGATCGATCGTGTCTTCCACGCACTGGCGGCGGCGACGCGGCGCGACATCCTGCGTCGGACGATCGAGCGCGAGCAGTCCGTCTCCGCACTGGCCCGCGACTACGACATGTCGTTCGCCGCGGTCCAGAAGCACGTGGCCGTGCTCGAAGAGGCGCGGCTCATCGTCAAGCGCGCGGAGGGGCGCGAGCGGCTCGTCCGCGCGAACCCCGAGATGATCGCGCGCGCCAGGGCCCTTCTGGGCCGATACGAGCAGCTGTGGCGCGCCCGCATCGCGCGCCTCGACGACCTGCTGGCCGAACCGCACGACACCACTGGATCAGGAGATTGACATGCCCGTCACCGATGTCACCACCGACGCCGAGAGTCTCACGATGACCGTCGTCGCAGACTTCGCAGCGCCCATCGAGCGCGTGTGGAGCGCCTACGCCGACCCGCGCCAGCTCGAGCGCTTCTGGGGTCCTCCCGGCTGGCCTGCGACGTTCACGGCCTTCGACCACACGGTCGGGGGAATGGCGCAGTACACGATGGCCGGCCCGCGCGGCGAGCGCTCCTCGGGGTCGTGGGAGTTCCTCGAGATCGACGAGCCGCGGGGGTTCGCGGTGATCGACCGGTTCGTCGACGACGAGGGCCGTCCGCTCGAGGGCTTTCCCTCCTTGCGCATGACGTTCTCCTTCGAGGAAGCGGGCGACGGCACGCGGATGGTCACCACGAGCCACTTCGACTCGATCGAGGCGCTCGAGCAGGTCGTCGAGATGGGCGCGATCGAGGGCACGCGGATGGCCATGGCCCAGCTGGATGCCGTGCTCCAGGACCTGCGCGCCTACGCGCAGGGGAAGGGGACACGCGTCGAGGAGCTCGACGACACCCACGTGCGGATCACGCGCCTCGTGGAGGGCCCGCGGGAGCTCGTGTGGCGGGCCCATCACGACCCCGACCTGCTGCGGCAGTGGATGCTCGGTCCCGACGGGTGGGAGATGACCGAGTGCGTCGTCGCGCTCGCTCCCGGTGACCGGCACAGCACGTCGTGGGCGCCGGTCGGCGAGACCGAGGGCGAGGCCTTCGGCTTCGAGGGGGAGGCGCTCCTCGTCGAGGCTCCGCGGCGCGCTGTCACGACGGAGCGCATGAAGGGCACCGAAGGGCCCGAGACGCTCAACGACCTCAACCTGTACGAAGAGGATGGCGCGACCCTCATCACGCTCCTCATCGAGTACCCCGACAAGGGGACGCGCGACATGATCCTCGCGACCGGGATGGCCGACGGCATGGAGGCCTCGTACGCCCGCCTCGAGAGGGACGTGCTCGTCGCCTCCGGTCGCTGACTCGCCGCGGTCGCGTCACCCGAGGTGGCGCGGCCGCGTTCTGGGCGTACTCTGTTGACAGTCAACGACGTTCAGGGAGGCACGATGCGGGACAAGGTCGAGCGCGGCGTATCGCTCGGAACGCAGGTCGCGGACATCATCCGGCAGCGCATCGTGCGCGGCGAGCTCCAGGCCGGCGACCGCCTGACGGAGGAGGGTGTCGCCGAGGAGTTCCAGGTGAGCCGCGGGCCGGTGCGCGACGCCGTTTCGCAGCTGAGCTACGAGGGCCTCGTCGAGGTGCGGCGCCCGAGGGGCATCTACATCCTCGGGCTGTCGGCCGATGACGTCGAGCAGCTCTACAGCCTGCGGGGCGCGCTCGAGCGGCTCGCCGTTCAGCGCGCGATGGATGTGACGGACGACGAGCCGTGGCGCCGCGTCTGGCAATGCGTCGAGCGGATGGCTGTCGCAGCCGATGAGGGCGATCATCCCGCCTTCCAGAAGGCCGACGTCGAGTTCCATTCGCTCTTCTACGAGATGGCGCGGCATCCGCGTCTTCTCGCGACCTGGCGTCAGTACGAGCCGACGTTCGCCGCTCTGCTCGACGTGACGATCAACCACGACGACGACCTGCACGAGTCGTCCGAGGCGCACCGGCGCTTGTATGACGTGCTGCGCTCCGGTGATCGAGCCGCCGCCGAGGCGGAGCTCATCGAGCATCTGCGAGGCGCGGAGGAGCGCATGCGGCTGGAGCTCGTCGCTCGGCGCTGACTCTCCTCGGATGATCTGAGCGCGGTCAACGTTGACTGTTAACAGTAAACGTGCAAGACTCGGCTCAGCCGACAGAGCCCGTCGGTTCCGCGCCGAGAGGAGCAATGATGCCCCGGTACATCCGTTTCACCGCAGCGTTCGCGGCGGCAGGCCTGGCCGCGACCGCGCTGGCTGCCTGCACGCCGGTGGCTGAGGGCGGCGACAGCTCGTCCTATCCCGAAGAGGACATCCGCCTCATCATCCAGGCTGACGCGGGAGGCGGCTCCGACCTCTCATCGCGCGCGCTCGCGACGGAGCTCGAGAAGATCCTCGGCGTCAGCGTGATCCCCGAGAACATGCCCGGGGCATCCGGAGCGCTGGCGATGGAGTACGTCGCCGAGCAGGAGCCCGACGGCTATGTCATCGGCTTCGGTCCGGTCGAGATCTCCATGCTGAACACGACCCAGAACGCAGACGTGCTCCCGGAGAACTACGACCTCCTCGGACAGATCATGCTCGCGCCCGGCGTCATCTCGGTCAGCGCTGACAGCGGCATCGAGACGCTCGAGGATCTCATCGCGCAGGGTGAGTCCGGCGCGCTGACGGTTGCCAATTCCGGCGCCGGCTCGATCTGGGAGGCCGCCACTCTCGGCCTCGGCGACGCGACGGGGGCCCAGTTCACTCCGGTCGCGTACGACGGCGGCGCGACGGCGGTGAGCGCCGCTGCATCGGGTGAGGTCGTGGCCGCGGTCTCCGGAGTCGGCGAGGCTCTCGCTCAGGCTGAGTCGGTCCGGATCCTCGCCATCATGCACGACGAGCGTCATCCCGACCTGCCCGACGTCCCGACGGTCGCGGAGGCGATCGGCGAGGAGATCGAGTTCGGCGGCTGGGGTGGGATCTACGCCCCCGCAGGGCTTCCTGACGACGTGCACGACACCCTCGAGTCCGCGATCGCGGAGGCGGTCGAGACCGAGTCCTACCAGGACTTCCAGAAGAGCTCGGGCAACCTCGTGGTGTACCGCGACTCCGCGGAGTTCACGACCTTCGTCGACGAGCAGTTCACTCGCTTCCAGGAGCTGCTCGGCTGATGAACGTCGACGCTGAGGCGGAGCCGGGCACAACGCCCCGCCCCTCTCGAGCACTCGAGATCGCTTTCGCAGGCACCGCCCTGGTCTTCTGCGTGGTCTACTTCGCGCTGGGGCTGCAGATCGAGCTGCGGCGCGAAGTGCCCGGTCAGATGGACGCGCGCACCTGGCCGCTCGTCCTCGGCGTCCTCGGAATCGTCGTCTCGCTCGTGCTCGTCGCGATCGCGATCACCCGACCGCCGTCGACGAGGAGCGACCTGGAGCGCGTCGCCGTCGGCGGCCCGCTCAGGGTCGTGCTCACGCTGCTCGTCTCGGGCGGGTTCCTCGCTCTCTGGTCGTTCTCCGATGTGATCGCATTCGGGTACCGCATCCAGCTGTTCCCGATCGCGGCGGCGATCTACCTGGTCGCCCTGCTGCTGCTCTTCGGACAGCGGCGCCTGATCGGACTCATCGTCTATCCCGTCGCGGTGACGGCCTTCGTCTACGTCGTCTTCGGCCTGCTGTTGAGGATCCCGCTATGAACCCGCTGATCGAGGGCCTGTCGTCCCTCATGGACATCTCCGTCCTCCTGTACATGTGCGTGGGACTCCTCCTCGGCTTCCTGGTCGGAGCGTTCCCCGGCATCACCGCGACGATGGCCGTCGCGCTCGCCGCCGGGTTCACCATGACGCTCGACCCTGTCCAGGGACTCGCGGTCCTGCTCACCATCTACGTCGCCGCGAACTTCGGCGACCGGGTGCCGGCCATTCTCGTGAACACGCCCGGCACACCCGCGTCGGTGGCGACCACGCTCGACGGATACCCCATGGCGAAACAGGGAAGAGCGGGGCTCGCCCTGACCATCTCGGCGATCGTCAGCGCGGTCGGGATCCTCGCCTCCGTCATCCTCTTCGCCGCACTCGCCGTGCCGATCGCGACGCTGGCCAGGAACCACTTCCGCTCGCCCGAGCTGTTCGCCCTGGTGGTGTTCGGCATCGCGATCATGATCGGCATCTCGTCGAAGTCCATGATGAAGGGGATCCTCGCGGGCCTGATCGGGCTCATGCTCGGAACCGTGGGCACCTATGCCGCGACGGCGGACCAGCGCTTCACCTTCGGAGTGCTCGAGCTGTCGGAGGGCCTTAACTTCATCGCCGTCATCATCGGGCTCTTCGGCATCGCGGAACTGCTCGATCAGCTGCTCACGCATCACGCATCGAAGGTGCGTCCCATCTCGTCGCTCGGGCGCTGGTTCCCGAACGGCCGCGAGCTGCGGCAGACCGGGCGAGCGGTCGCCGTGAGCGGCGCGGTCGGCCTCGGTGTGGGTCTGGTTCCCGCGGCAGGCGGCGACATCGCCGGTCTCATCGGATGGGAACGAGCGCGCGCGGTCTCGCGGCACCCCGAGATGTTCGGCAAGGGATCGATCGAGGGAGTCGCGGCTTCGGACACCGCCTCGAGCGCGACTCTCGGCGGGTCCCTCACGACCACCATGGCGCTCGGCATCCCGGGCGACTCGGTCATGGCCGTCATGATCGGCTCGATGATCATCTGGGGCATCACCCCGGGGCCCACGCTCTTCGCCGAACGCCCGGAGCTCGTCGTCTCGATCGCGACGATCATGATCGTCGCGACGGTGCTCTCCCTGGCGCTGAGCCTCGTGCGCATGCGCGGGATGGTGAAGCTCCTGGACATCCCGCGGCCCTATCTGTGGAGCGGCATCCTCGTGTTCTGCATCATCGGGACCTACGCCACGTCGAACAGCCTCTCGGCCGTCATCCAGATGCTCGTGTTCGGTGTCGTCGGGCTCGCCTTCAAGCGCCTCGAGATCCCCGCAGGCCCCGTGGTGCTCGGCCTTCTTCTCGGCCCCCTCGCAGAGCAGAATCTCGCTCGCACGCTGGCGATCCTCCCGACCGAGCCGTTCTTCAGCGTGGTCAGCCCGATCGCACTCGTGCTCATCGCTCTCGCGATCGCCTCGATCATCGTGCCGGTCGTCCGCAACGCGCGGCGATCGCCCGAGCAGCGTCGGTCCTTCGCCGAATCGGTCCTCAGCGAGGACACCGTCGCCGAGATCGAGGAGGCGCACGACGAGCTGCGTGCGCGCCCGGATCTGCTCACATCGACCATCCGCAACGACGAAGCCGACCCTGCGCACGAGCGCACGGCGCGAAAGAACCGCAAGGAGCCCCGTTCATGACCCGCCGAGACATCCTCACCGCCGTGCCGACCTCGTTCCTCGCGGACGGCCGACTCGACCTCGAGGGGAGCCGCGCGATCTTCCGCTACGTCGCGGAGTCGGGGAACGAAGGGGCTTTCGTCCTCGGGACGACGGGCGAGTTCCCGGCCGTCGACGACGCCGAGTTCGCCGAGCTCGTCGAGGCCGCGCTGGCGGATCTCGCCCACGCCATGCGCGTCGTCGTGCACGTCGGGGCGACCAGCGCGTTCGAGGCGGTCCGCCGCGTGCAGATCGCCCGCCGCCTGGGTGCCCGCGAGTTCGCCGCGGTCACCCCCTACTACCTCCCCTCGTCGGAGGCCGGTCTGTTCGCGTACTTCGCCGCCATCTCCGAGGCGGTCGGCGACGGGCAGCTGTACGTCTACGCGTATCCGGCCCGCACGGGGAACCCCGTCTCGCCAGAGCTTCTGGCCCGACTCGCCGAGCTGCCCAACGTGGTCGGGATCAAGGCCAGCGAGCTCTCCCTCGAGCAGATCGCGGCCTATCGCGCGGCGGTGCCCGCGGACTTCGTCATCTACACGGGAGCGGATCGCGACCTCGTCGCGGCCGGAGAGGTCGGCGCTCAGGGCGTGGTGTCCGGAGTCTCGTCGGTGCTGCCCAAGCCGTTCCGCGCACTCGCAGCCGCTGCCGACTCCGGTGATGCGGACGCGATCGCCCGTGCGCAGGCCGCCGTCGACGACGTGGTGTCGGTCATCGGCGGCGACATGCCGCGCATGAAGGCCGCCTACCGCGCGATGGGGGTCGCGGATGGCCGCTGCCGCATGGCCCTCGACGAGCCGGACGCCGCCGCCCTCGCCGAGATCGACCGCGTCATCGCGACGCACCGCTGAAGGAGCCCCATGTCCTACGCATTCCCTGAACCGTCCACGCGGCCCGCGCTCGCCCCGAAGACGGCGTATCTCATCGCGTCGGGCGATCTGCGCGAGTCCGCGAACGTCGCAGGATGGCCCACGCAGGTCGCGCTCGAGTCCGCGGTGACGCGCGTGCTGAACGACC
>NZ_BSEJ01000019.1 GCF_027921765.1 Microbacterium barkeri | reverse complement strand
GCAGGAGATCCCGGCCCCGCGCGCACCGCGACCCGCAGGAATCCGGGGCGCAGCCATCCGCACCCCGAAGGAACTCCTGCAATATGTCCCGCAGGGCCGCTCGCGTGCGGATGGCCGGGGCTCTGTCGCTCACTCAGTCGCGGGACAGAACGCAGGAGATCCCGGCCCCGCGCGCACCGCGACCCGCAGGAATCCGGGGCGCAGCCATCCGCACCCCGAAGGAACTCCTGCAATATGTCCCGCAGGGCTGCTCGCAGGCGCGGGACCGCAGACACGTCGAGGGGCCCGCGCCCCAGCGCGAGCCCCTCGACGAGCGGTGCGGCCTACTTCACGGCGCCCGCGGTCAGTCCTCCGACGATGTACTTCTGGAGGAAGAGGAACAGCGCCACGACGGGCAGCGCGGCGATCACGGCACCCGCCGAGAACGCGCTCCAGTCGGCGTAGCGCGGGTTCGACACGAGCTTCGTGAGGCCGACCGCGAGCGTCTGCACGTCCGTGTCGATGAGCAGCACCGACGCGACCACGTACTCGTTCACGGAGGCGATGAACGACAGCAGCGCGACGACCGCGAGGATGGGCGCCACGAGCGGCAGGATGATCGTGAAGAACACGCGCGCATGCCCTGCGCCGTCGATCTTGGCAGCCTCGTCGATCGACTGCGGGATCGTGTTGAAGAACCCGTACATGAGGTACGTGTTCACGCCGAGCGCGCCGCCGAGGTAGACGAGGATGAGCCCGATGCGGGTGTTCAGGCCGATCGCGGGGAACCAGTCGCTGATCGCGCTCATGAGGAGGAAGATCGCGACGACCGCGAGCAGCTGCGGGAACATCTGCACGACGACGATCGCGATGAGCCCGAACCGGCGGCCCGCGAACCGCATGCGCGAGAACGCGTACGCCGCGAGCCCGCCCAGGAACACGGTCGCGACGGCGGTGATGCCCGCGATGATGAGCGTGTTGCCGAACCAGGCCACGAACGGCACCTTCGGGTCGCTCAGGATCCGCACGTAGCTGTCGATGCCGATCTTCGAGAAGAGCGCGTTCGAGCCGGTGAGGGTGCCGTTCGGGTTCAGCGAGCTCGAGATGACGAAGACGATCGGCAGGAGCGAGAACGCGACCATGACGACGCCGACGAGGTGGCGCCATCCGGTGTCGGCGAACCAGCGCCCGAAGCCGCGCCGGCGGGGCGCGTACGCGCCGCGGCTGCCGCCGGTGATGGCGACGGTGTCGAGTGAGGCGGTCATCCGTTCAGCTCCTCGAGGGACTTGGTGCGGCGGAACGCGATCACGGAGATGACCGCCACGATGATGAAGATGATGATCGAGTACGCGCTCGCGAGCCCGTAGTCGCGGGTCTGCCCCGTGAAGGCGACCTTGTAGACCATCGAGATCAGCAGGTCGGTGTGGCCGACCGGGATCGGCGCCTCGCTGTCGCGCGGACCGCCGTTCGTGAGCATGTAGACGATGTTGAAGTTGTTGAAGTTGAACGCGAACGACGCGATGAGCAGAGGCGCCACGCTCACGAGCAGGAGCGGCAGCTTGATGAGCCGGAACACGGCCCACGGCTTCGCGCCGTCGACGGTCGCGGCCTCCTGGAGCTCCTCGGGGATGGCCTGCAGCGCTCCCGTGCACACGAGGAACATGTAGGGGAAGCCGAGCCAGAGGTTCACGATGAGCACCGACACCTTCGCGAGCACGGGGTCGGTCAGCCACGGGATGTCGGCGCCGCCGAAGATCACCTCGTTGAGGAACCCGAAGCTCTGGTTCATCATGCCCGCCCACACGAGCGCCGACAGGAACGACGGCACCGCATACGGGAGGATCATGAGCACGCGGTAGGTGCGGCGCCCCCGCATGCGCGCGTTGTTGAACGCGATCGCGAGGAAGAGGCCGAGGAAGAACGTCGACGCGACCGAGATGAGCGCGAACGCGAACGTCCAGATCGTGACGTAGACGAGCGGGCTCGCGAGGCGCGCGTCCGTGACGGCGCGGATGAAGTTGTCGAAGCCGACCGTCACCTGCCACCCGGGAAGGATCTCGGTGCCGTCGGGCGCCGTGAACGCGCCGGTGCCGAGATCGGAGTAGACGGTGCCGCTGCGGAGGTCGGTGAGCGTGCCGGCCGCCTCGTCGTACTCGAGCGTCGAGGTGTAGAGGTACGCGCTCGTCCCGTCGGGGGTGCGGAGGGCGCCGTCGTTCGGGTCGTCCGAGAACGGCACGGCGAGCTCGGTGATCTGGTCGGTGCGCTCGAGCACGTCGGCGAACTGCAGCGTCGTCCAGCCGGGCGCCGACACGGCCTTGTCGCCGTCGAAGCCGGCGTCGACCGGCGCGAGGGGCTGCTCGGCGGTCCCCAGGAGGGCCTCGCCGTCGGGCGTGGTGACGAGGAGGCCGATCTCGCCTCCGGACTCGACCACCGTGATCGGGTAGCTCGCGGAGTCGGGCACGCGCTCGAGGGCCGAGGCCATGAGCGCGGCGACGGCCTGCTCCTTCGAGCCGTTGTGGCCCGTGCCGTAGTTCGTGAAGGCGACGTAGCCCGTGTACACGAGCACGAAGACCTGGAACAGGCACAGGAAGATGAGGCCGGGCGCGAGGTACTTCGCCGCGAGCGCGCGGCGGGAGAAGTAGACCCAGTTGACGATTCCCGCCACGAGCACGACCGCCGCGAGGACGATCCACTGCTCGTGGCCGAACAGCACGAGAGCCGCGTAGACGGCGATCGCGTCGACGATCGCGAGGGCCGCGATCTTCACGATCACGGAGGCCAGTCCGCCGCCGGCCTGGTCGGCGATCGACCGCGCGCGCCGCTGGCGCGCCGTGGGCTTCGGGTCTTCGGTCGCCGTCTCGGCGCCGGAGAGGGTGTCGGTCATGGGTTCCTATCGCTGTCTCGTGGGGTCAGCGGCCGGTCGCCAGGGCGGGCGGACCGCTGCGGTGCGCTCGGACGGTCCGCGGCCGCGGGCGGGGACGCCCCCGTCGAGGGGGCGGCCCGCCCGCGTCCGCGATCCGAGCGGGTGCGTCAGCCGATCGCGGCCTGCACGTCGGCGGCGAGCTTCTGCCACGTCGCGACGGGGTCGGCGCCGTTGATGATCTCGGCCTCCGCGATGCCCCAGTACTGCCACACGGCGCCCATCTCGGGGATCGCGGGCATCGGCACGGCCTCCGCGCCGACGGTCGCGAAGCCGCCGATGATCGGGTCGCTCGAGGCGGTCTCCGCGGCCGACGAGAGCGCGGGGAGGATGTTGCCGGCCTCGAAGAGCGCGAGCTGCGCCTCCTCGCTGCCGAGGTAGTTCACGAGGAAGTCGTTCGCGGCGACCTTGTCGTCCGACTCGGCCGACACGAAGAAGCCCTTCACGCCCGCGAAGGGCGATGCCGGCTGATCGGTCGGGCTCGGGACGGGGTCGATCACGACGTCGATGCCCGCGTCGACCGCTGCGCCGACGTTCCACGGGCCGGTCAGCCAGAAGGCCGCCGTGCCGTCGAGGAACGCCTGCTTGGCGATGTCGCCGTCGATGTCGGTGTTGAACGCGCCCTTGCCGCCCTGCTCGCCGAGCCACGTCGCGAACTCCTCGCCGCCGGCGTTGCCCAGCTGCAGGTCGGTCGCGTCGTAGCCGTTCTCGTTCGTGCCGAAGACGGGAGCGCCGAACGCGGTCTGGAACGGGTAGAGGTGGTACGGGTTGCCCTCCGCGCCCTGCTCGACGACGAACGGGGTCTCGAGGCCGGCGGCCTGGCCCTTCGCGATCATGTCGTCGAAGCTCGTCGCGGCCTCGGGGACGAGCTCGGCGTTGCGCAGCATCGCGATGTTCTCGACCGCGTACGGGAGCATGTAGACGGTGCCGTCGTACGTCGAGGCCTCGACGGCGACGTCGAGGAAGTCGCCCGCGGCGTCGCCCAGCTCGAGAGGCGCCACGACGCCGTTCGTCGCGAGCTCGCCGAGCCAGTCGTGCGCGCCCATCGTGATGTCGGGGCCCTCACCGGTCGGCACCTGCTGGATGAAGTCGTCCTTGATCGTCGCGTTGTCCTTGCCGACGAGCTCGACCTCGACGCCGCTCTTCTCGGTGTACGCGTCCGCCACCGCCTGCAGCGCGTCGACGCGCTCGGCGTCGACCCACACGGTGAGCGTCGACGAGGGCGCCTCGGCGTCTCCGCCGCCCGAAGCGCCTTCGTTCGCGCTGTCGCTCGCACAACCCGCGAGCCCGAGTGCCGTCACGCCGGCCATCGCGACGACGGCCGCGAAGCGTCCCCTGCTGTTCACCTTCATTGGTGTGTCCTCCTGGTTGATGAGCCCGCAACTGTGCAAGCGTTTACAGGTATACACCGTCGAGCACCGATTTGAAAACCGCGAATCTGCGGGCGTGACCGATTCGATACGAATCGCGGGGCGAGTCACGCGCCCATGAACTGCAAACGCTTACAACCGACGCCGAAATCCTCTAGAGTGGGCGACCATGACCCCTGAATGGTGGCGCACCGCCGCGATCTACCAGATCTACCCGCGCTCGTTCGCCGACGCCTCGGGCGACGGCGTCGGCGACCTCGCGGGCGTGACGTCGCGCATGGACGCGCTCGCCGAGCTGGGCATCGACGCGATCTGGCTCTCGCCGTTCATGACCTCGCCCCAGCGCGACGCGGGCTACGACGTGACCGACTACCGCGACGTCGATCCGCTCTTCGGGACGCTGGCCGACTTCGACGCGATGCTCGAGGCCGCGCACGCCCGGGGCATCCGGGTCATCATCGACCTCGTGCCGAACCACTCCTCCGACCAGCACGTCTGGTTCCAGGAGGCGCTGACCGCCGCGCCCGGCAGCCGCGAGCGCGCACGCTACCTGTTCCGCGACGGCCGCGGCCCGGGCGGCCACGAGCCGCCGAACAACTGGCAGTCGATCTTCGGCGGCCCCGCGTGGACGCGCGTCACCGAGGCGGACGGCTCTCCCGGTCAGTGGTACCTGCACCTCTTCGACTCGAGCCAACCCGACTTCGACTGGACGCAGCGCGAGGTGCGCGACGAGTTCCTCGACATCCTGCGCTTCTGGCTCGACCGGGGCGTCGACGGCTTCCGCGTCGACGTCGCGCACGGCCTCATCAAGGAGGACGGGCTCCCCGACTACATCCAGCCCGAGGACGCCGACTCGATGGGCGGCGAGGCCGAGGACGACGTGCCCTACTGGGGGCGCCCCGGCGTCCACGAGGTGTACCGCGAGTGGCGCGCGCTGCTCGAGGAGTACGACGGCGACCGCGCGCTGTGCGCCGAGGCGTGGCGTCCGACCGCGCGCGAGACCGCGCTGTGGGTGCGCCCCGATGAGATGCACCAGGCCTTCAACTTCCCGTACATGATGACCGAGTGGGACGCCGCGGCCCTGCGCACGGTCATCGCCGACTCGCTCGAGGCCTTCCCGGCCGTCGGCGCGCCCGCGACGTGGGTCCTGTCGAACCACGACGTCATCCGGCACGCCTCGCGACTCGCGCTGGGCGCCGACAGCCCGCAGGGCCACGGCATCGGCCCGCTCTCCCCGGGCAAGCCCGACCCCGTCGTCGGCCTCCGCCGCGCCCGAGCGGCGACGACCGTCATGTTCGCGCTGCCGGGAAGCGCCTACATCTACCAGGGCGAGGAGCTCGGGCTCCCCGAGGCGATCGAGCTTCCCGATGAAGCCCGCCAGGACCCGACCTGGTTCCGCACGAACGGCGAGCGCTACGGCCGCGACGGGTGCCGCGTTCCCATCCCGTGGGAGGCCGGCGCGCCGGCGTTCGGCTTCAGCGCGACCGGGGCGTCGTGGCTCCCCCAGCCGGCCGAGTGGCGGGCGCTCGCGCGCGACGTCCAGCGCGACGATCCCGCGTCGACGCTCTCGCTCTACCGCGACCTCCTGCGGCTGCGCCGCGAGGAATCCCTCGCGAGCGGCGACCTCGAGTGGGTCGACGGATGGCCGACGCACGTCCTCGCGTTCCGCAACGGGCGTGTGACGGTGATCGCGAACACGGGATCCGAGGATGTCCCCGCACCCGAGGGCATGCGGGTCCTGTGCGCGAGCGGGCCGCTCGGCGAGGGCGTCGTCCCCGTCGACACGGCCGCCTGGTTCATCGCAGGATGACGCGGGATGCCCCGCGTCTCCTACGATGAACGCGTGCATTCCGTGAGCATCGCCGAGGTCGCCCAGCGCGCAGGCGTCTCGACCGCCACGGTCTCGCGCGCCCTCTCCGGCCGCGGCCACGTGTCGGCGGCGGCGAAGGAGGCCGTCCTCGCGGCGGCCGACGCGCTCGGGTACGTCGTCTCATCGAACGCCTCGAGCCTCGCGAGCGGGCGCACGCGCAACGTCGGCGTCGTGCTGCCGTTCCTCAACCGGTGGTACTTCGCCTCCGTGCTCGAGGGCGCTCAGCAGGCGCTCCTCCGGGCGGGCTACGACGTGACGCTCTACAACCTCTCCGGCGGCGGAGAGGAGCGCGCGAGCGTCTTCGAGCACTTCCTCCTGCGCCAGCGCGTCGACGCCGTGATCGCCGTGTCGCTCGAGCTCACGGAGGACGAGGTCGCCCGCCTGCACGCGCTCGGCAAGCCCATCGTCGGCGTCGGCGGGCCCATCCCGGGGGTGCGCACGCTCGCCATCGACGACGTCGCGGTCGCCAAGCTCGCGACCGAGCACCTCGCGGGGCTCGGGCACACGCGGATCGGCCACCTCGGCGGCCGACCGGAGTTCGACTCCGACTTCCACCTGCCTGTCCAGCGCCGTCACGGGTACGAGGCGGCGCTCGACGAGGCGGGCATCCCGTTCGACCCCGACCTCGTGGCGAACGCCGACTTCACGGTGCAGGGCGGGTACCACGCGGCCAAGCAGCTCCTCGGCGCTCCCCCGCGCAGCCGTCCGACGGCGATCTTCGCGGCCTCCGACGAGATGGCGATCGGCGCCATCCTCGCGGCCCGCGACCTCGGGCTCGCCGTGCCCCACGACGTCTCTGTCGTGGGAATCGACGACCACGACCAGGCCGAGTTCTTCGGGCTCACGACGGTCGCGCAGTTCCCGCGGAAGCAGGGAGCGCGCGCGGTGGACATCCTGCTCGAGCAGCTCGAGCCGCGCGACGGCTCCGAGCCGCTCGCGGACATCCCGCTGCCGTTCGAGCTCGTCGTGCGCTCGTCGACGTCGCGCCCGCGCGACTGAGCCGACCCGGCGCTCGGGCCGTCAGTCGCGCGAGATCCGCACCATCTCGTCGCGCGGGACGACCTTGATGCGCGCGCGGCCGTGCGGCTGGCCCAGCGCGATCTCGTGCGCGTCGAGCCGATGCCACCCCTCGAGGTCGGTCCAGATGACGCCGCGCTCGGCGAGGAGCGCGGGGATGGCGTCGGCCGACGGGTCCTCCGGCTGCCACCACGAGCCCTGATCGTTCACGATGTGCTGCACGGTCTCCATCGCGTCGGACTTCGTGTGCCCGATGAGGCCGACAGGGCCGCGCTTGATCCAGCCGGTCGCGTACAGCCCGGGCACGCGCTCGTTCGAGTCCTCGTGCAGCACCTGACCCTCGTGGTTCGGGATGACCCCGTGCTTCTCGTCGAACGGCACGCCGGGCAGGGGCGATCCGAAGTACCCCACGGCGCGGTAGAGCTGCCCCATCGGCACCTCGCGCATCTCGCCTGTCCCGATGACGCCGCCGTGGCCATCCGGTCGCGTCCGCTCGTACACGAGGGCGGCGACACGGCCCTGCTCATCGGTCTTCACCTCGACGGGGCGCGCCCAGAAGTGCAGGTGCAGACGACGCGAGGCGGTTCCCCCGGCCCCGTTCGCACCCGGGAGGGTGCGCCATTCCTGGAGGACGCGGTCGATGACCTTGACCTGCTTGTTCGACGCGACGGCGGCCTTCGACGCCTCGTCGTAGTCGAAGTCCTCGTCGTACACGACCATGTCCACGTCGCGCAGCTCGCCGAGCTCGCGCAGCTCGAGCGGCGTGAACTTCACCTGCGCGGGGCCTCGGCGGCCGAACACGTGCACATCGGTGACGGGCGATGCCGCGAGCACCTCGTAGACGTTGTCCGGGATCTCGGTGGGCAGCAGGTCCTCGGCGTGCTTGGCGAGCATGCGCGAGATGTCGAGGGCCACGTTGCCGTTGCCGATCACGCCCACCGACGACGCCGTGAGCGGCCACGTGCGCGGGACATCCGGGTGCCCGTCGAACCAGCTCACGAAGTCGGCGGCGCCGAACGAGCCGTCGGCGTCGATGCCGGGGATCGCGAGGTCGGCGTCGCGCACCGCGCCGGTCGCGAACAGCACGGCGTGGTAGTGGCGCTTGAGGTCGTCGAGCGTGAGGTCCTCGCCGAAGCGCACGTTGCCGAAGATGCGGATGTCGCCGCGGTCGAGCACCTCGCGGAGGGCGCCGACGACGCCCTTGATGCGCGGATGATCGGGCGCGACGCCGTAGCGGACGAGGCCGTAGGGCGCGGGGAGCTGCTCGAACAGGTCGATCGACACGTCGAAGCTGCGCTCGGTCTTCAGCAGGATGTCCGCTGCGTAGATGCCGGCCGGGCCTGCGCCCACGATGGCGAGACGGAGCTGGGTCATATCGGTCCCTTCGTTCGGCACCGCGGAGGCGGGCGTCAGCTGGAGCGGATGGCGAGACTCTCCGCGAAGCGCGTGAGCGCCTCGCGGACGGCGCCGCGCGGGAGCGCGTCGAGCGCCGCGATGGCGCCCCTGGTCCATTCGAGCGACAGCTCGCGGGTGGCCTCGGTCACCGGGTGGTCGCGGAGCTCCGCGAGCGGCCCGTCGAGGATCGCGGGGTCGGCGCCGTCGGCGATGCGCGCGACTCCCTCGTCGATGCGCGCGAGGAGGCCGCGCGACGCGTCGTCATCGCGACGCGACAGGAGGAGGTAGGGCATCGTCGGCACGCCGGCGCGCAGATCCGTCCCCGGCACCTTGCCCGTGTCGTCGGGGTTCGCCGAGAGGTCGATCACGTCGTCCGCGAGCTGGAACGCGACGCCCACCTTCTCGCCGTACACGCGCAGGGGCTCGCCGTACTTCTCGTCGGCCCCCGAGAAGTACGCTCCGGCCTGGGCGGCCGCGGCGATGAGCGAGCCCGTCTTGTCGGCGAGCACGCCGATGTAGAACTCGATCGGGTCGTCGCCCGGCTGCGCTCCGAGCGTCTCGTGCATCTGCCCGAGGACGAGGCGCTCGAACGTCTGCGACTGGATGCGCATGGCCTCCTCGCCGTTGCGCGACATGATCACGCTCGCGCGGGACAGGAGCAGGTCTCCCGTGAGGATGGCGACGCTGTTGCCCCACACCTGGTGCGCGGCCGCGACGCCGCGACGCCGGTCGGCGCCGTCCATGACGTCGTCGTGATAGAGCGACCCGAGGTGCATGAGCTCGAGGGCCTTGGCGGCCTCGATGACCGGCTGCGTCGCCCCCTGGCCGAGCTGAGCGGTGAGCAGGACGAGCATCGGGCGGACGCGCTTGCCGCCGGCCTCGTAGAGGTACCGGCTCATCGCGTCGACGAGCGGGTCGGCGGCCTTGAGCTCGACGGCGAGCTCGCTCTCGACCTGCTCGAGGCCCTCCTCGATCTTCGCCGCGAGGCGCCGGGCGACGGGTCCGGCGAACACGCGGTCGCTCAGACCGAATCGGCTCGCCAGCTGCGAACCCGGCGCGGAGGGGCTCGGAGTCACCTGCCCAGCCTACCTGCCCGGCCCGCACCGGCGCTCACGGTGCCTTCAGGCCGAGACATCTCCGGGCGCGGCCTCGCCCGTCGGCTTGACCCCGCGGTGCAGGGCGACGATGCCGAAGCTCAGGTTGCGGTAGCGCACGTCGACCCAGCCCGCCTCGCGGATCCACGTCGCGAGCGTCGCCTGGTCCGGCCAGTGCCGGATCGACTCGTTGAGGTAGTCGTAGGCCTCGCCGTTCGATCCGACGAGGCGCGCGACCCGCGGCAGCACGTTGTCGCCGTAGAAGCGATAGAGCTTTCCGAACAGCCGCCCGGGCGGGGTCGAGAACTCGTTGATGACGAGCCGTCCGCCCGGCTTCGTCACGCGGAAGAGCTCGGCGATCGCCTTCTTGGGGCGGTCGACGTTGCGGAGCCCGTACGACATCGTGACGGCGTCGAACTCGTCGTCATCGAAGGGCAGGTCGGTGGCGTCCGCCTGCACGAAGGTGAGATTGCGGATGTCGCCGTGCCGCCGGCGCCCCTCGGCGAGCATGCCGGGCGAGAAGTCGGCGGCGACGACCTCGGCGCCGCTGCGCGCGAGCGACGCGGACGACGAGCCGGTGCCCGCCGCCAGGTCGAGGATGCGCTCCCCCGGCCGAGGCGCGACCGTGCGGGTCGTCGCCGCGCGCCAGAGCGCGTCGTTCCCGAACGTCATCGCGACGTTGGTGAGGTCGTAGCGCGCAGCGACCTGATCGAACATCCCCGCGACGCTCGCGGGGTCCTTGCCGAGGTCGGCGCGGTTGGGTTCCTTCGGTGCGGCGCTCACCCTGTCGAGTCTAGGTCGTGCAGCACCCCGAACCAGCGGTCGGCGGTGGCATCGTCGAACGGCGCGACGTCGGCGCGCACCTCCCGCTCGAGGACGAGCGTGCGGGCCTCGAGCTCCTCCTGCACGTCGGCGGGATAGCCGTAGTGCGCACGGTGCTCGTCCCACTCGTCACGGTCGTCGACGTAGATGCCGCGGTCGTCGAGGCGGTGCACGACGTCGAGGTCCATGTCGATCGCCGTCGGCTCAGGGCCATCCCAGCGCGCATCCCACGCGAGATCGATGTAAACGCGCGTGAGCGACGGCGCCGCGTTCCGCGTGAGCGTCCACGTGGCCTCGCCCGCGGGGAGGAGCGTGATGCACGCGGCGTCGAGGACGACATCGCGACCGGGGCGCGCGCTGCGCCACCCCGGGAGCTGGCCGAACCAGTCGCCCCAGTCGTCCGACCCGAGATACACGCACTCGTGCACCCAGTGCGGAGAGCCGTCCCACTTGCGCCAGCGGAAGAGCAGTCGGGTTCCCACGGCGGGTCGGTCGGCGCTCACCCTGCCGAGTGTAGACGCGCACGACGTGCGCTCAGCGTGAGTCCCTAGGCTGGAGGCCGTGCCCGACCCGCTCTCCCTGCCGCGCCTGCGCGCGGTGACGCGCCCCATCGACGCCCCCGAGGATCCGCTGCTGCTCGCCTCCGCCGAGGACCCGCTCGTCTGGATGCGCCGCGGCGAGGGGATGATCGGATCCGGAGCCGAGGTGCTGCGGATCGACGTCGGAGAGGACGGCCGGCTCGAGGCGATCGCCGACGTGTGGCGCGCGATCTCGGCCGCGGCCGAGGTGGACGACGCCGTCCGCCTGCCGGGAACGGGACTCGTCGCGTTCGGGGCGTTCGCGTTCGACGAGACCTCGCTCGCGCCGAGCACGCTCATCGTGCCGAGCATCGTCGTGGGGCGCCGCGGCGGCCGCGCGTGGATGACGCGCATCTCGCGGATGGATGGCCCGGAGCCGGCCGCCCCCGATCCGCTCGCGTACGGCCCGCACTGGTCGGCGACGCTCGGTCCCGGCGAGCTCGACCCCGCAGGGCACACCGCGGCGGTTGCCGCCGCACTCGAGGCGATCGCCGCCGGCGAGGTCGAGAAGGTCGTCATCGCGCGGGACATCGCGGGCACGCTGCCCGCCGACGCCGACCTGCGGCGGCTCGTGCGCGCTCTCGCGGAGGGGTACCCCGACACCTGGGCCTATGCCGTCGACGGCATCATCGGGGCGAGCCCCGAGACGCTCGTCACGGTCTCGGGCGGCACCGTCACGGCGCGCGTGCTCGCCGGCACCCGCCCGCGCGGCGCGAACGCGGATGAGGACACGGCGATCACCGCCGAGCTCGCGACGACCGCGAAGGACCTCGACGAGCACCGCTACGCGGTCCAGAGCGTACTCACGGCGCTCGAGCCCCACACGTCGGCTCTCGTCGCCGCCGAGCAGCCGTTCGCCCTGAAGCTGCCGAATGTGTGGCACCTCGCGACGGATGTCGAGGGCACGCTCGCGAACGGCGACTCGGCTCTCGACATGGTGCGCGCGCTGCATCCGACCGCCGCCGTGGCCGGGACCCCGACGCCCGACGCGATCGCCGCCATCCGGCGCATCGAGCCGTTCGACCGCGGTCGCTACGCCGGGCCCGTCGGCTGGGTGGACGGCGACGGCGACGGCGAATGGGCGATCGCGCTGCGCTGCGCCCAGATCGGCGCACCCGAGGGGGCGCACCGCCCGGTCACCGCGCACGCGGGCGGGGGCATCGTCGCGGGCAGCCAGCCCGAGGCCGAGCTGCTCGAGACGCGCGTGAAGTTCCGTCCGATCGTCGACGCGCTCGCGTAGCCAACGGCTCAGCCCGCTGCGGCGAGCACCCGGTCCAGGAACGGATTGCGCAGCTTCCCCTCGGGGTCGAAACGCCGCGCGAGCTCCGCGAAGTCGCCCAGGCGCGGCCAGACCGACCGGAGCATGTCGGCGTCGAGTCGCGTGAGCTTGCCCCAGTGCGGGCGCGCGCCCCACGGCTCGAGGGCCTTCTCGAGCTTCGCCACGACGGTCTCGACCTCGGCCTGGCGCTGGTGCCACGTGAAGTGCAGGCCGATCGCGTCGTGGCCGGAGGCAGGGCTCAGCCAGAGGTCGTCGGCGCGCATCGAGCGGATCTCCATCACCTGCACGAGCGGCGCGACCTCGTCGGCGAGCGCGCGGACGGCCTCGATCGCCCCCACCGCGTGCGTGCGCGGCACGAGGAGCTCCGACTGCAGCTCGGCGCCGTTCGACGGCGTGTGGCTGAGCTTGAAGTGCGCGAGCCGGTCGAGCCACGCGCCGCGCTCGCCGAGCTGAGGCGTGGTCGCCTCGGGGGTGACGCCGGCGAGCATGTGCACCTGCTCGGTCGCCTCGGCGATGTCGCCCGGCAGCCGCGGTGCCTCATCGCCGCGCGCCTTCGTCCAGACCTGGTCGATGACGTCGGGGTCGTCCCAGCGGTGGAAGAGGCTGACGCTGTACGCCGAGGCCATGAGCACGTCGAACTCCGCGAGCGCGACCTCGAGCGGCAGCCGCTCGTACACGCGCTGGCGGATGGCGAAGGTCGGCTCGATGTCGAGGGTCACCTCGGTGACGATGCCGAGCGCGCCGAGCGAGACCACGGCCCCGTCGAAGTCGCGGTCGCCGCGGCGCAGGGTGACGACATCGCCCGTCGGCGTGACGAGCTCGAGGGCCGCGACCGCGGACGAGAGCGTCCCGACCGTGTCGCCCGATCCGTGCGTTCCGGTCGCGATCGCGCCCGCGATCGAGATGTGCGGCAGCGATGCGAGGTTCGCGAGCGCCCATCCCTCGGCCTCGAGCGCGGGCGCGAGCTCGCCGTAGCGCATGCCCGCGCCGACCGTGACGGTGCGGGCGCCTGGGTCGATGCGCGGCGCGGCCGTGAGCCGCGCCGTCGACAGGAGCGTGTCGTCGGTGTCGGCGATGAGGTTGAACGAGTGCCCCGACCCCAGCGCGCGCACGCGGCCGGCCGAGGCCAGCACCGCGCGGACCTCGTCGACGCTCGACGGCGTCTCGACCCGCTGCGCGCCGAAGCGCACGTTCCCCGCCCAGTTGGCCTGCGCCATCCTCGTCTCCTTCATCGCCGTTGATTTGTTGCCACTATAGCGTTATTGAGGGCGGGGCGCATCCGCGCCCCGCCCTCCCGACCGTAGCGCGGCTCAGCGCAGCGCGATGGCCGACCACGACACGGGCTCGAGCCGCACCCGCAGCGTGCCGCCGTCGAGCCGGGCGTCGAGGGGCTTGAGCCCCACCCGCTCCTGGTCGTCGATCGTGTTCTTCGCGTACACGTCGTCATCCCACAGCGTGACGGCCTCCGCCACCGCCGCGCGCCCCAGACCCGAGACGTCGATCGTCACGTCGACGGCCTCGCGCGAGCGGTTCACGAGGAACACCGCCGAGCCCTCGTCGCCGTCGGTCGCGACCGCGTCGACCGCCGATGCCTCTCCGTACTTCTTCGAGGTGACCGTCCCGGCCTCGACGCGCGGCTTGAGCACGCGGCCCTGCGCGAGGCGCGAGGTGACCGAGAACGGGAAGAACGTCGTCTGGCGCCACGCGTCGCCGCCCGGCTCGGTCATGATCGGCGCGATCACGTTGACGAGCTGCGCGAGCGAGGCCGAGCGCACGCGGTCGTGGTGCTCGAGCAGCGTCATCAGCAGGCTGCCGAAGACGACCGCGTCCGCGACCGAGTACACGTCCTCGAGCTGGCGCGGAGCGATCGGCCAGGTCTCGTTGACCTCGTCGGACTCCTGGTGCTCCTTGAGGTACCAGATGTTCCACTCGTCGAACGACAGCATGATCTTCTTGTCGGTCTTGCGCCGATGCCCCACCGCGTCGGCCGTCGTCACGACCGTCTCGATGAAGTAGCGCATGTCGAGGGCAGACGCGAGGAAGGAGTCGAGGTCGCCGTCGAACTCCTGGTAGTAGGCGTGGCACGAGACGAAGTCGACGTAGTCGTACGCGTGCTCGAGGACGGTGCGCTCCCACTCCCCGAAGGTCGGCATCGACGATCCCGACGACCCGCACACGACGAGCTCGAGGTCTTTCTGCGCGGCCTTCATCGCCTGCGCGGTGCGCGCAGCGAGCTTGCCGTAGTCGTCGGCCGTCATGTAGCCGGTCTGCCAGGGGCCGTCCATCTCGTTGCCGAGGCACCACATCCGGATGTCCCACGGCTCGGGGTAGCCGTGCGCGGCGCGCAGGTCGCTGAGCGCGGTGCCCGACGGGTGGTTGGCGTATTCGAGCAGGTCGAGCGCCTCGAGGATGCCGCGCGTGCCGAGGTTCACCGCGAGCATGAGCTCGCTGCCGATCTCCTGGAGCCACGAGGCGAACTCGTTCAGGCCGATCTGGTTCGTCTCAAGCGCGTGCCAGGCGAGGTCGCGGCGGACGGGGCGGCTCTCCCGCGGCCCGACGCCGTCCTCCCACCGGTAGCCCGACACGAAGTTGCCGCCCGGATAGCGGATGGTCGTCGCGCCGAGCTCCTTCACGAGGGCGGTGACGTCCTTCCGGAAGCCGTTCTCATCGGCCTGCGGATGGCCGGGCTCGTAGATGCCGTCGTAGACGCAGCGACCGAGGTGCTCGACGAACGAGCCGAAGATGCGGCGGTCGATCGGTGCGACGACGGCCTCGGGGTCGATGCGAATGCTCGCGGTGGACATGCGTACCTCTCGGTTTCTCTCTCAGGGGGTGGCCGGTGCCGGCCATGATGTCACGCGGTCGCGCGGTCGACGGCGGGGCCGATGAGGGCCGCGTGGACGAGGAGCGGCGCGCTCGCTCCGAAGAGGAGCGCGATGGGCGGTGCGGTCAGGAGCGCCGCGGCGACGGCGCCGAGCGCGGCGAGGACGACGAGGGCCCGGCCCGGGGTCAGCCAGGGCGCCACGACCGCGAACCGCAGGACGGTGCGGGTCGTCGCCTGCGGCGCACGGGCCAGGGCGACGACGGCGTACGCCGCCGACACGGCGGAGACGGCGCCCACGATCGTGACGGCCGCGAGGGCGGCCGACGCGACGCCCGCCGGCAGCGACGACGACACGGCGACGTCGAGCGCGATGACGAGCCACGCGACCTGGAACCCGGCGCCGACGAGGTTCGCGCGCCCGAACGCCTCGCGATAGGCCGCGACGAACGCGCGGACCGACGCGGATGGCGCCTCGAGCGCGCGCACGGCGGCGACGGATGCCGGGAAGACGCCGAGCACGACGAGGCCGGCGAGCGCGCCCCCGAACCACAGCCCCTGCACGAGCAGCAGCCGCGAGACGTGGCCGAGCACGTCCATGACGCGCCCCGACCATCCGATCGCCTCCTCGCCTGCCGCGCCCCGGACATCCGTCGTCGCCACGATCAGCCCTTCGATCCCGTGAGGGCGATCGACTCGATGATCTGCTTCTGGAAGATCACGAAGACCGCGAGGACCGGCACGAGCGCGATGCACGACGCCGCCATGATGAGCGGATAGTCGGTCTGGCTCGCGTACGTCGCGTTGAAGCGCGCGATCACGAGCTGCAGGGTCTGCACCTCGGGCGAGTTGAGGTAGATGATCGGCGCGAGGTAGTCGTTCCACACGGCCATGAACCACAGGATGAACTGCGCCGCGATCGCCGGGCGGATGATCGGGAAGATCAGGCGCCAGAAGATCGTGAAGTGGCTCGCGCCGTCGATCACGGCCGCCTCGATGATCGAGTCGGGCACCGTGTCGAGGTACTGGCGCAGGAAGAACACCATGACGATGTTCCCGAAGATCCCGGGCAGGATGAGCGGCCAGAGGGTGTCGACGAGGCCCGCGCGGGCGAACATCTGGAACTGCGGGATCATGAGCGTCGGGAACGGGATCATGATCGCCGCGAGCAGCGACAGGAACAGCGCTCCCTTGCCGGGCAGGCGCATCTTGGCGAACGCGTAGGCCGCGAGCGCCGACGCGGCACCGCCGATGAGCGTCACGCTCACGGCGACGATCGCGCTGTTGGCGATGCCCGTGAGGAGCGGCCCGGCCGTCCACACGCGCACGTAGTTGTCCCACTGCACGGGGTCGGGGATCCACTGCGGCGGCAGGAAGAACACGGCCTCGCGGGTCTTGAGCGAGGTCGTGAGCATCCACAGGAGCGGAGCGACCATCGTGATGCCGCCGAGCGACAGGATGATCGCGACGATCACGTTGCCGAGGCGGGAGCGGCGCGTGCGGCTGCCCTCGGGGCGGCGGCCGCCCTTCTGCGGCTGCACGAGCGCGCGCGTCGACAGGCTCTGCGTCGTGGTCGGGGTGGGGGTCTGGAGAGCGGTCATCGTCGGCCTCACTCGATCGAGAACGTGCTGCGCCGGTTGAGCGCGAACTGGATGGCCGTGACGACGAACACGAGGATGCCGAGGACGATCGACATCGCCGTCGCGTAGCCCATGTTGAGGTACTCGAACGCCTGGCGCCAGATGTACCAGACGATCGTGGCCGTGGAGAACTCCGGGCCTCCCGTCGGGGTCATGATGTTGATCTCGACGAAGATCTGCGCTCCGCCGATGATGTTGGTCACGACGAGGAAGAAGGTCACGGGCCGCAGCATCGGCACGGTGATCGCGCGGAACTGCTGGAACGCCGACGCCCCGTCGAGGCTCGCCGCCTCGTACAGCTGCCGGGGAACGGACTGCAGCGCCGCGAGGTAGAGGAGCATCGAGTAGCCGAGGCCCTTCCACACGGTCATGAGGATGATCGCGGGCTTCGCGGTCGCGGCATCCTGCAGCCAGTTCGGCCCGTCGATGCCGACGTACGCGAGCGCCTGGTTCACGAGACCGAAGTCGCCGTTGTACGCCCACTGCCAGAGGATGGCGATGGCCGCGATCGAGGAGATGACCGGGATGTAGTAGATCGTCCGGAAGAACGTCGTGCCGCGCATCTTGCGGTTCATCGCGAGCGCGAGCAGGAGCGACAGGATGAGCCCGAGCGGGATGCCGAGCATGAGGAAGACGGTGTTGCCGAGCGACTTCCAGAAGTACTCGTCGCCGAGCATGCGCACGTAGTTGGCGATCCCGTTGGGCGCGGGGGCCGTGATGCCGTTCCAGTTCGTGAACGACGTCGCCGCGGCGAACACGAGCGGGTACGCGACGAACGCGAGGAACCCGATCACGGGGATCGCCACGAAGAGCGCGGCCGCCCGGTGCTCGCGCCGATGCAGCGCGCTGCGCCGGCGGGTCGCCCTGGGCGGGGCGACGGCGGAGGTGGTGGTCATCGTCGAGCTCCTTCGTTCGACAGGGAGAGGGAGGGCAGGGGCAGCGGCGCCGCGATCATCCGCCGGTCCTCGCCATCTCGGACTGGTCGTTGGCCATGTCGAGGAACTCCTGCATCCTCGGCTGCGCCTGCGCGAGGTACTCCTCGGCCGTGACCTTGCCGTCGATGACCGGCTGGATGTTCGTGAAGAGCTCGTCGTACCACTGCGCGTTGTACGTGTAGGTGGCGGGCAGCGCGCGGCCGTAGTCCTGCAGGACCTGGAAGAACTCCTCCTTGTTGGCCGGCATGGTGGAGTCGTCGGCCGCGTACTCCTCGGCCATGTCGATGAGGTTGGGGATCTGCACGCCCGCGTCGACGAGCGCCTGCTGCGTCTCGCGGTCCGCCGACAGGTACGCGGCCAGGTCGACGGCCGCCTCGGTGTTCGCGGTCGAGGCCGACACGGCGATGCCCAGGGTGCCGATCCAGGACGCGGTCTCCCCCGTCTCGCCGACCGGCCACGGGATGAGGTCCCACTCGAAGGGGAGGTCCTTGTAGATCGGGACGTCCCACGGGCCGACGGGGAAGAACCCGATCTCGCCCTGCATCCAGCGCTGGTAGGTGTCGAGCGTCTGCGCCTCGGCGACCGAGGGCGTCACGGCGTGGACGTTCTGCAGGTCCGCGAAGAACTGCAGCGCCTCGGCGAACTCGGGGGTGTCGACCGTGACGCTCTCGGCGTCCTCGTCGATCCAGTCGGCGCCGTTCGACCACGCGAACGACTGCAGGTTCCAGACCACGTTGAGGCCCGTGCCCCACTGGTCGAGCTCGCCGTCGCCGTCGGTGTCCTTCGTGATCGCCTTGAGGACCTCGACCCACTCCTCCCACGTGTACGGGTCGTCGGGGTCGGGCCGCTCGACGCCCGCGGCGTCGAGCATCGTCGCGTTGTAGCCGAACGAGAACGGGCCGACGTCCTTGGGGAGCGCGTAGAGCGGCCCCTGCCCGAGCTTCTCGCCGTCGTAGCGGTACGAGTCGATGCCGTAATCCCACATGTTGTCGAGGTCGATCGCGTCGGACGCCTCGACGTACTCCGTGATGTCCTGGATCACCCCCGCGTTCACGTAGGACTCGACGCTGCCCGGATCGATGTAGAACACGTCGGGCACCTGGCCGCCGACGATCGCCGCACGGAGCTTCGTCGCGTACTCGTCGGCCGTCGTCATGATGATCTCGACGTCGATGCCGGTGTCGGCCTCGTACTGCTCGATGGCGGCGGTGTACGCCTCCTCCTCGGCGGGTCCGCCGCGGAACATGAACGTCAGGGTGTCCTCGTCCTGCGCAGCGGCGCAGCCGCCGAGCACCGGCGCGGCGATCGCCAGCACGGCGGTCATCCCCGCGATCGCGATCTTCCTCGCCATCGCGACCTCCTTCTTCTCAGGCGGCGACAGCGCCGCTCGAAACGCTCTTCTCCGAGCCTGGTTTCCAACGTTGTAAAGCCAACGTTGTAAAGATAGACCGCCGACCCCACGACGTCAAGACGACGCGGCGCCGTCAGGCAGCGGGGGCGTCGGCGCGCCGGGTCGACTCGCGCTCGACGATCCGGAACGGCGTCGTGTAGCGGCGCGGAGCCGCTGCAGCGCCGCCCGAGCGGCGCTCCTCGATGCGCGACAGCAGCACCCGCACCGCCTGCTGGGCGATCTGGAGGCGCCCGGGGTCGACGGTCGAGAGGGAGGGCGCCGTGTACCGGGTCTCGTCGAGGTCGTCGAAGCCGATGATCTTGACCTCGTCGGGCACGCGGCGCCCCTCGTCCTGCAGGGCGCGGAGCGCGCCGAACGCGAGCGTGTCGTTCATGCCGAAGACGCCGTCGACGGCGACGCCGCGCGCGAGGACCTCGTGCATCGCCTGCGCGCCGTCCAGGCGGTGCCAGAGGCCGACGTAGCCGACGAGGCTCTCGTCGTAGGGCAGGCCGGCCGCCTCGAGCGCCTCGCGGTATCCGCGCAGGCGCAGGGCCGCGGAGCCCTGGTCCTCGCCGAGGTGCGCGCCGATGGCGGCGATCCGCCGGCATCCGGCCGCGATGAGGTGCTCGGTGGCCGCGCGCGCGGCGACCACGTTGTCCATGACGACGTGGTCGCAGGGCGGATCGAAGATGCGCTCGCCGAGGATGACGAGCGGGTAGTCGACCTCGAGGCGCGCGACGTCGTCCTGGCTCATCGCCAGCGGGCTGAAGATGAGCCCGTCGGTCAGCTGGAGGCTCGGGCTGCGCAGCACGTCGTACTCGGCGTCGAGCTCGGCGCCGGTCTGCTCGATGAGCACCGTGACCCCGTGCTCCTTCGCCTCCGAGATCACGGCTCCCGCGAGCTCGGCGAAGTACGGCAGGGCGAGCTCCGGCAGCGCGAGGCCGATGACGCCGCTGCGCCCGATCCGCAGGCTGCGCGCGGAGATGTTCGGCTGGTAGCCGGTCTGCTCGATCGCCGCGAGCACGGCCGTCCGCGTCGACTCCTTGACGTGCTTGTAGCCGCGCACGACGTTGGAGACCGTCTTGATCGAGACGCCGGCGAGCTCCGCGACATCACGCAGGGTGGCGGCCATGGCGCCCCTCCTCCCCCGCGCCGCTCACAGCGCCTCCGCGAGCGCGGATCCGGCCGCGCGCAGGTGTGTCGCGGGGTCGGCGATCGCCGCCTCGGATGACCCCGCGAGCTCGGTGAGCGAGAGGGCGCGCCAGAGCCCCGACGTGTCGGCGGCGATGCGCCCGGCCACGATCGCGACGCGTGCGCCCGCGGCCTCGGCGAGAGCCGAGACGTGCGCGGGCGCCTTGCCCGAGGCGGACTGGCCGTCGTACGAGCCCTCGCCCGTCACGACGAGATCGGCGCCGGCGATCGCGTCGCCGAGGCCGGTGAGCTCCGCCACGCGCTCCGCTCCCGGGACGATCTCGGCGCCCCACACGAGCAGCCCGTAGCCCGCGCCGCCCGCGGCACCCGCGCCGGCCTCCTCGGGGTCGGCGACGCGCGCGAGCGAGCCGGCGACGGTGTCGCCGCTCACGCCGCGCAGCACATCCACGAGGCGCGCGAGGCCCGCGTCAGCGCGCGCGACGCCCTCCTCGTCGAGGCCCTTCTGCGGGCCGAACACGGCCGCCGCGCCCCGGCCGCCGAGCAGCGGGTTCGTGACGTCGCAGAGCACCTGGACCCCGCCCTCCGGCAGCGGGCGCAGCCGAGAGAGGTCGACCTTCGCGACGTCGTCGAGGCCCGATGCCCCGGGCGCGATCGACGTGTCGAACGCGTCCGTGAAGCGCGCGCCGAGTGCGGTGAGCAGGCCCGTTCCGCCGTCGGTCGACGCGCTCGAGCCGATGCCGAGGACGAGCTGCGAGACGCCGGCGTCCAGGGCGGCCGCGATCGCCTGCCCGAAGCCGAGCGTCGACGCCTCCCACGGACGACGCGCGTCGCCCAGCAGCTCGATGCCCGAGGTCGATGCGAGCTCGACGACGCCGATGCCGCCCGGGGCGGCGTCGGTCGCGGGCAGCCGCAGCCACGACGCGTCGACGGCGAACCCCGACGGCCCGGTCACGCGGATGGGCACGCGCACGGCTCCGGGGACGGCCTCCGCGAACGCGGCGAGGGTGCCCTCGCCGCCGTCGGCCATCGGCCGCGCGACGATCTCGTCGTCGGGGCGCACCGCTGTCCATCCCGCGGCGAGCGCCGCGGCGACATCGGCCGCCGCGATCGTGCCCTTGAAGCTGTCCGGTGCGATGACGATGCGAGCCATGCCCCCATCCTCCCGCATCCGCGGAGCGCGCACGGACCGCGGCCATCCGCCGTCGCGCGGTCAGCGCATGGTCGCGCGCAGCCGCGCCTTCTCGGCCTCGACGTCGAAGTCGGCGGCCGGCCACTGCGGGTCGATCTGCTCGAGCGTCTCGAGGAGGAGCTCCTGAACGGCGAGCCGCGCATACCACTTGCGGTTCGCCGGGACGACGTACCACGGGGCCTCGGGGGTCGAGGTGCGGTCGAAGACCGTCTGATACGCCTCCTGGTAGGCGGGCCACTGCGCGCGCTCGTCGACGTCGCCGGGGTTGTACTTCCAGTGCTTGTCCGGGCGCTCGAGGCGCTCCATGAGCCGCTCGCCCTGCTCGTCGTAGGAGATGTGCAGCATGACCTTCACGATGCGCGTGCCCTGCTCGACGAGGCGCTTCTCGAACGCGTTGATCGCGTCGTAGCGCCGCTCGATCTCGTCCGCCGGCGCGAGGGCGCGGACCCTCCCGATGAGCACGTCCTCGTAGTGCGAGCGGTCGAAGACCCCGATGAAGCCCGGGCGCGGCACGCGCTGCTCGATGCGCCAGAGGAAGTCGTGCTCGAGCTCCTCGGGTGACGGCGCCTTGAAGGCGACGAGCTCGATCCCCTGCGGATCCACGCCGCCGACGACGTGGCGCACGATGCCGCCCTTGCCCGCCGAGTCCATCGCCTGCAGGACGAGCAGCACGCTGTCGCGGCCGTCGCCGCCGTGGCTCTCGGCGTAGAGGCGCTCCTGGTACTCGGCCAGCTGCGTCAGACCGGAGGCGAGGTCGACAGCGCCGTCCTTCTTGTCGCCCGCGTAGCCCGGGGTCGCGTCCGGATCGAGATCGGCCAGGCGGAACCCCGCCGGGGCTCGGAGCGCGGTCAGCGCGTCCTCGGTCCACTTCACCTGGCTCTTCGCGATCATGGTCCCCATCCTGCCGCGCACGGTCGCCGCGGCGCCAGGGCGGGTCAGCGCGCGAGCGGGACCTCGATGATCCGGCGGCGGCCGACGGTCGAGGTGAGCGCCTGGTCGAGCGCGCCGCGCGTCGTGACGCGGTGGTGCTCCCACCCGTACGCCGCGGCGAGCTGCTCGATGCGGGCGGACTGCGGCGTGTAGAGCACACGCGTCATGTCCTCGTCGGAGGCCGTCGCCGCGACCTCGAGCCCGTCGAAGATCGTTCCGCCGCGGTCGTTGCCGACGATCACCTGCACACGCGGCTCGTCCTCGAAATCGGGCAGGAGGAGCGCGCCGGCGTCGTGGAGGAAGGCGAGGTCGCCGAGCAGGACGCGGGTGACGCCCGGCCGGTCCGGGCCCTGGCTCGCGAGCGCGACGCCCATCGCCGTGGCGACCGTGCCGTCGATGCCGGCGAGCCCGCGGTTCGCGTGCACAGGCACCTTCTTGCCCGGCAGCAGCGCGTCGGCGACCCGCACGAGCCGTGACGACCCGAAGACGAGCCGGTCGTGCGGCCAGGTCGCCGCCCAAACTGCCGACACGAGCTGCGCACGGTCGAGGGGCCGCCGCACGGCGTCGAGCTCGGCGCGCACGGCGTCGAGGCGCTCGTGCGGATCCGCCGAGCGCAGCCCGGGCAGGTCGGGCGCGGGCGCGTCGAGGTCGGCGGCATGCGCGTGCGAGAAGCGCATCCACGCGCCCAGCCACGCGTCGTCGACGGGTCCGTCCTCGACCGCGACGGCGTCGGCGGGGCGCGTGCGGCCGTTGAGGTTCAGCTCCTCGCCCCCACGGCGGACGGCCACGACGTCGACCGCGGGGTCGGACAGGAGCGCGGCGACCTCGCGGCTCAGGGTCGGATGGCCGAGCACGACCGCCCGCTCGACGCGGCCGCCCAGCTCGGGGTCGCGCAGCGCAGCGCGGTAGCCGTGGATGATCCGCCGACCGAACCGCGCGCCGCTCACGATCTCCGCGACGAGCGGCCAGCCCGCCTCGTGCGCGAGCTGCTCGGCGTCAGCGCCCGCGCCCTCGCCCGCGACGACGACCGTCCGCGGGCCGCGCGGCAGGATCGTCGTCGTGCGCGCGCGTGCGCTCGGGGGGACGTCTGCCGACAGCCCCGGCTCCCCGTCCGGCTCCGGGATGGCGCCCGCGAGCGGCTCGCGGTACGGCAGGTTCAGGTGAACAGGGCCCGGCACGGCGTCTCCCGCCCGCCCCGTCGCGTGCGCGAGCGCGAGCGCCGCGAGCCGCGCCATCCGCTCGCCCTCGCCATCCGCGCCCGTCGGCGTCTCGGCATCCGTCGCGAACCGCGCGAGCGCGTCGAAGAGGCCCGGCTGCCGCGTGGTCTGGTTCGCGCCGACGCCGCGCAGCTCGGGCGGCCGATCCGCGGTGAGGAGGAGCAGGGGCACGCCCGAGTGGTGCGCCTCGAGGGCGGCCGGGAGGAGGTTCGCGACCGCCGTCCCCGACGTGCAGACGACCGCAGCCGGCACGCCGAGCTCGCGGCCGATGCCGAGCGCCGTGAACCCCGCGACCCGCTCGTCGATGCGGACGTGCAGGCGGATGCGCCCCTCGCGCTCGAGACGCGCCGCGGCGAGCGCGAGCGCCTGCGACCGCGACCCCGGGCTCAGGACGACGTGCGAGACCCCGCCGCGGACGAGCTCGTCGAGCAGCCGCCACGCGGCCGCGGAGGCCGGGGAGGCGATGGCGTCCGGCATGTCAGCGGAGGCGTCCGTCGCCGTCGGGATCGTCGCGCTTGTCGTCGCGGGTCGGGTCGTCCTCGGCGTCAAGCCGGGCGAGTTCCTCCTCGAGCTGGCGGATGCGCTCGTCCTGGTCGGGGATCGGCCGCACGGTGCCGAGGAAGGTCGGGTCGTCGTCCGGCGCGATCGGGCGCTGGCGCTGCGCGTCGGGGCGTGTGCGCCCGATGACGAACCAGAGGATCCCGCCGATGACGGGGATGAGGACGACGATGGCGATCCATGCGCGCTTCGAGACGCCGCGGTGACGCGACGGCGGCTGCACCGAGCAGTCGACGATGCTGAACACCCAGAACACAGCAGCGGCGACCGCCAGGACGATGAGAGCGCGGGCCATCCTCACATCCTAGGCGGGGGAACCGGGAGCGGCCCGGGTGCCCCGGATTCCCTCAGACGACGCTCCGTAGGATGTCAGCGTGAAGATCCGGTCTGTCGTCGTCTACTCGGTGCTGCGTCTGCTCGCGTTCCTCGTGCCGTTCGGCGTGCTGATGATCTTCCCCGTCTTCCAGCAGCTGTGGTGGCTCGCGGCGATCTTCGCGGCGCTCATCGGGCTGAGCCTGTCGATCCTCCTCCTGCGTCGCCCGCTCGACGACGTCTCGACGGGGCTGTACGCGTCGCGTCAGCAGAAGCAGTCGCGCCGCCGCTCCGCCGCCGAGCTCGACGCCGAGGCCGAGGACTCCGCCACCGGCGCGTGACGCGCCCCGCGGCGTCCCGCGGGTGCATGTCTCGCTCCAGGCCGTGCGTGTCTCACGCTCTGCCGTGCATGTCTCACGCCAGGCGGTGCGTGTCTCACTGCCGGCGAGAACGGCCCGGTCTAAGCCGCAGCGAGTGAGACATGCAGAGTGGGAGTCTCCCTCCCGGCGGTGCGTGTCTCACGCTCTGCCGGAATGGCCCGGTCTAAGCCGCGGCGAGTGAGACATGCGGATGGGCTCAGCCGACGAAGGCCCAGGCGAGGAAGACGCCGTACGCGAGCGACCCGAGCGACGTGAGGGCGAGCGCGAGGATGAGCTCGCGCGCGGTCTGATACGTCCACACGATGAGGATGGCCGGTCCGACCGCCAGGAGCGCGAGCAGCGCGAGCCACGCGATCGGATAGAAGAACGCGAGGTACACGGCGATCGCGAACGCGAGCGCGACGAGCGCCGTGAAGAGCGCCTGCGTCGCGCGCTTGCCGATGAGCACCGTGAGCGTCCGCTTGCCGGCCGCTCGGTCCTGGTCGATGTCGCGGAGGTTGTTCGCGAGGAGCACCGCGCACGCGAGGAAGCCCGCTGCCACGGCGCCGAACCACGCCTCCTGCGGGAGGGCGAGCGCCTGCACCCACGTCGTCCCGAGCGTCGCGACGAGCCCGAAGAACACGAACACGAACACCTCGCCGAGAGCGTTGTAGCCGTAGGGGCGCTTGCCGCCCGTGTAGAACCAGGCGGCGACGATGCAGACCGCGCCGACCGCGAGCATCCACCACTGCTGCGTGCGGATGACGATGGCGAGCCCGGCCACCGCGGCGATCCCGAAGAAGACGAGGGCGACGACGAGCACCGACTTCGCGGACACGCGTCGCGACGCGGTGAGCCGTGCCGGGCCGACGCGGTGGTCATCCGTGCCGCGGACGCCGTCGGAGTAGTCGTTGGCGAAGTTCACGCCGATCTGCAGCGCGACCGCGACGACGAGACACGCGAGCGCGATGACCCAGTGGAAGAGGTCGCCGACGAGCACGGCGGCGCCCGTTCCGATGACGACCGGGGTGATCGCGAGCGGCAGCGTGCGCAGTCGCGCCGCGCCGATCCAGTCTCCGAGCGTGACGGGCTTCGGCGGAGGGGCGACGACGCTGCCGCGCTTCGCCGGGTTGCCGCTGACGTTCTTCCTGCGGTTCTTCGCCTGTGCCACGGCTTCCGATCCTACGACGCAGGCTCGCCCTGACCGCGCACGAGGCTCCGGATGGCCTGACGGTCGGGCTTGCCGGAGGCGAGCCGCGGCAGCGCGTCGACGAGGACGAGGCGCGAGGGCCTGGCCGGCTTCCCGACGGCCGCTGCGACGGCCGCGCGCACGACGTCGAGCGACGGCGCGTCCTCCGCTCTGCGCGTCGCGACGACGACGGGCGTCTCTCCCCAGCGCTCGTCGGGCGCGCCGACGACGACCGCGTCGGCGAGACCGGGCAGCTCGCGGACGGCGCGCTCGACACGGTCGAGCGAGACGTTCACGCCGCCGGAGACGATGACGTTGTCGATCCGGCCCGTGACCGACACCGCGCCATCCGCGACCGCTCCCGCGTCGCCCGTCCGGTACCAGCGGATGCCGTCGCCATCCGTCGCGAAGGTGCGCGCCGTGAGCTCGGCGTCGAGGTAGCCGTCGGCGAGCACGGGGCCCGCGATCCGCAGCTCGCCGCCGACCTCGGCGACGCGGACGCCGTCGAGCGGCACGCCGTCGTACACGCAGCCGCCGCTCGTCTCGGTCGAGCCGTAGGTGCGGACGATCCGCGCACCGAGCTCGGCCGCGCGCTCGCGCAGGGCGACCGGCAGGGCCTGCCCGCCGACGAGGATGGCCTCGAACGACGCGAGCGCGCGCTGCACCTCGGCGCTCTCGGCCGCGGCATCGACGAGGGTCTGCAGCTGCGCGGGCACGAGGGATGTGTAGGTCGGCACGCGCTCGCCGCCACGCGACGATCGCATGCCCGAGACGACATGCGCGAAGGCCCGCGCGGAGAACCGCCCGGACAGCACCGCAGGCTCGGTGCCCTCGACGAGCCCGCGCACGAGCACCTGGACGCCGGCGATGTACGTCGGCGCGAGGGGCAGGAGCCACTGCCCCGCGCCGATCCGCTCGCGCGTCGCGAGGGCGCTCGCGGTGAGCGCGTGCCGCGACAGGACGACGCTCTTGGGCACCCCTGTCGAGCCCGAGGTCGTGAGGACGACCGCGGTGCCCGCCGGGACATCCGCGGGCAGGCCATCCGCCGCCCCCACGGCGATCGCGGGGCCCGCCCCGAGCGCGCTGCGCAGAGCCCGCAGGAGGTCGCGCGGGTCGTCGCCCGCGAAGCGCTCGAGCTTCACCGCGCCATCCGGATCAGAAGTGCCACGGGAACGGCGCCCAGTCGGGATCCCGCTTCTCGAGGAACGCGTCGCGGCCCTCGACCGCCTCGTCGGTGCCGTAGGCGAGACGCGTCGCCTCGCCCGCGAAGAGCTGCTGCCCGACGAGGCCGTCGTCGACCGCGTTGAAGGCGTACTTCAGCATGCGGATGGCCGTGGGCGACTTCCCGAGGATGGTCCGGGCCATCGCGATCGCCTCGCGCTCGAGCTCCGCGTGCGGGACGACGCGGTTGACTGCGCCCATCTCGTACGCCCGCTGCGCCGAGTAGGTCTCGGCGAGGAAGAAGATCTCGCGCGCGAACTTCTGGCCGATCTGCCGCGCGAAGTACGCCGAGCCGTATCCCGCATCGAACGAGCCGACGTCGGCATCCGTCTGCTTGAACTTCGCGTCCTCCGACGCGATCGAGAGATCGCACACGACGTTGAGGGAGTGCCCGCCTCCTGCGGCCCAGCCGGGGACCACGGCGATGACGACCTTCGGCATGAAGCGGATGAGCCGCTGCACCTCGAGGATGTGAAGCCGCCCCGCGCGCGCGGAGTCCGTGACCGACGTCTCGTCCTCGGAGTACTTGTACCCGTCGCGGCCGCGGATGCGCTGATCCCCGCCCGAGCAGAACGCCCATCCGCCGTCCTTGGGGCTTGGGCCGTTGCCCGTGAGGAGCACGACGCCGATGCGCGGGTCGGTGCGCGCGAGGTCGAGAGCGCGGTAGAGCTCGTCAACCGTCGCCGGACGGAACGCGTTGCGCACCTCCGGCCGGTCGATCGCGATCCGCGCGATGCGGCCGTCCTTCGACACGTGCGCCGTGATGTCCCGGTAGTCCTCGGAGCCGGGCGCGGCGTCCCACTCGGCGGGGTCGAACAGGTCGGATACGAAGGCGTCGCTCACGTGGACCAGCCTATTCCGGGGCCCGGGGAGGCGGTTCGCCGCGTTTCGCGGCGAACGGGCTCGGGTTCGCCGCGTTTCGCGGCGAACCCGTCGCGCCTCAGCCGTTCTTCGCGTCGCGCCAGGCGAGCCAGCGCCGCACGAGGTCGAAGTCGAGCTCGGGGCCGCTGATCCCGAGCGTGAACAGGCGCACGCCGGCCGCGAAGAGCTCATCGGCCTTCGCCTCGTCGCGCCCCTTGAGTTCGTTCGAGACGACGAGCTGCGACAGGTCGCGCTCCTCCTTCTCACCCCAGCTCGCGAGCACATCGAGCTTGCGCGCGAGCTCCTCGCCCTCCGTGAAGCTGTGCCAGATGTCCGCGTGCCTCGCGACGAGGCGCAGCGTCTTCTGCTCGCCCTTGCCGCCGATGAGCACGGGGATCCGCCGCGTCGGTTCCGGGTTGAGCGCGTCCCAGCGGCGCTCGATCCGCTCCATCCCCGCGGCGAGGTCCTTCAGGCGCGTGCCCGGGGTGCCGAACTCGTAGCCGTACTCGTCGTAGTCGCGCTCGAACCATCCGGCTCCCGTGCCGAAGATGAAGCGCCCGGTCTCGCCGCCCTTCGCGGAGATGTGGTCGACGGTCCGGGCCATGTCGGCCTGGAGATCCGCGTTGCGGTACGAGTTGCAGTTCACGAGGCAGCCGAACTCGACGCGCTCGGTCTGCTCGGCCCACGCGGCGAGCATCGTCCAGGCCTCGAAGTGCGTGCCTTCGGGGTCGCCCGAGAGCGGGAAGAAGTGGTCCCAGTTGAAGAGGATGTCGACGCCCATGTCCTCGAGGAGGGAGACCGCGTCGCGGATCGTGGCGTAGGAGGAGTGCTGCGGCGCGATCTGGACGCCGAGTCGGACCGGGGTGTCGAGAAGAGGCATGTGGCCAGCCTATGGGCGCGCGGATGGTGCGGGCTCGGACGGCAGGCCGCTCACGGGAGCTTGGCGCGCGCCTCTCTCCGGACGGACGCCGGGAGGCGCTCCCCCACCCGCTCCAGGAAGGCTTGCACCGCGT
Source organism: Microbacterium barkeri (assembly GCF_027921765.1). GTDB lineage: Bacteria > Actinomycetota > Actinomycetes > Actinomycetales > Microbacteriaceae > Microbacterium > Microbacterium barkeri. Next base: position 28,744 of record NZ_BSEJ01000019.1, on the reverse strand, counting down.
CGGGCGCGGCGGCCCCGGCGTGCTTGAGGGCGATGCCGACCGGCTTCGAGACGAGCGGATCGGGGTCGTCCGCGAGCAGCTCGGCGAGGCGGAGGAGGTCGTCGATGCCCGCAGGGTGCGGCGGTCGCGTGTACGCGAGCGGCGCGGTCATGGCCGTGCGCCGCCGGAGCGGGTCCGGCGACGCCGCGAGATCGAAGAGGATGTCACGCGGGCGCTCCCGCAGGAATCCTCCGACGACGCGCGGCGCCGCGCGGTCGACCATGTCCCACGAGTCGATGCGATCATGCCGGTCGAGGTAGAGGCGGAAGCATGACGCCCGGTCGGCGTCGGCCATGCGCGGAGATCGGACGGCGAAGTCCAGGACGCAGAAGGCCGCCAGGCGCGCCTCGTAGGGATCCTCGTCGAGCAGCCGGCCGATCTCATCGAGCGGCAGCGCGGCGAAGGCCTTCGCGATGTCGAAGACCGTGCCCATCCGCACGCCCATGACCCGGGCGTCGCCGCGGTAGTGGCGGTTCGGGTGCGCGAGAGGATCCGCCGCCGCCTCGAGCTCGGCGACGAGGGCATCGGCAGTCAGCGCCATGCGGGCATGGTACCGGTCGCCCGTGCACCGGAGGGGCGCACCGCCCGCCGGCGAGGCGCCCTTCTCAGTCAGCGCGCTGCGCGACGGGCCTTCACGAAGCCGTCGACGATCGACCACCCCGCGACGGCGATGATCACGATCCCGAGGACCGCCTTCGTGACCGGGAGCGCCGCGCCCGGCAGGAACGTCGCGGTGAACGCGGGGCTCAGCAGACCGTCCTGCACGAGCAGCACGAGGGCCGGCACCGCGAAGGCGAGAGCGGCGACCGCGTTCAGCGCGGCAAGCGCGCTCGTCCACCGCCCCTTCGCATACACCGCGATCGCGACGAGCGCCGACAGCACGAGGGTCGCGAACAGCCACGCGATCCCCCAGGGCCACAGTCGCTGGTCGAGCACGGGCATCCATCGCTCGGGCGTCCGCGCGAACCCGACCGCGCTGTCCCAGAGGATGGCCCCCGCGAGCGCGCCGAGCAGGACGAGCGACGCGATGAGGTCGCTGCGCCCCGTGCCGTCGCCGCCCGGCTCGGGCAGCTGATCGACGCTCCACCGCACGCCGGTGTCGGTGCCCGTACGCTCGAGGATCGCGAACACGAGCGTCGTCCAGAACGCGACATGGACCCCCACGGAGAGGCCGAGCGCGATCGACCCGCCGATCACCTCCCCGATGAGGTTCGCGCTCGCGTCCAAGCCGGCCGCACGCTTCGTGAGCACGAGGGCGATCGCATGGCCGACCATGGCGCACGGGATGACGATCCACAGCAGGAGCTTGAGGAGCCGCCACCACACGAGGTAGTAGCGCGGGCCGATGAGCTGCAGGGGCCGGTCGGCGTAGCGCGCCGCCAGCACGTCGGGGTCGCCGAGCTCGGTGAGCACGGCGCGCTCGGCGTCGACGAACGGCTGTCCCGCGTCGACGCGCGCGTCGATCGCGTCGGCGATCGATGCCTGGAGCTCATCGCGGACGTCGCCCTGGGCGGTGGGCGGGAGCGTGCGGATGGCGGCGGCGATGTACCGCTCGGTGTAGCCGGTCATGTCAGTCCTCCGAAGGATCGGTGAGGGAGGCGATGGAGGCGGTGAGCGCGCGCCACTCGCCGGTGAGGGTCTCGGCGAGGCGGATGCCCGCCGCCGACGTGCGGTAGAACTTGCGCGGCCGCGCCTCGTCGGTGTTCCACTCGCTCGTGAGGTGTCCCTGCTTCTCGAGGCGACGCAGCAGCGGGTACAGCGTGTTGGCGTCGGTCGCGAAGCCGTGGCGTTCGAGGTCTTCGAGCAGCCCGTACCCGTAGCCCGCGTCCCGCAGGAGCTGCAGGCACGCGAGCACGATCGTGCCGCGCCGGAGCTCCTGCAGGTGCGTCTCGAAGGCCTCGTTCTCGCTCATGCGCTTCACATTACTGTGCGACACACACTATTGCAATAGACACTACTGACCCGGGTCGCACACGCTGCGTCCGGCGGCGAGGGGCAGGATGGTCCCATGACCGCTCCGCTGCCCCCGCTCGCCGAGATCCTCGCGAGCACGCGCATCGTCTCGCTCCCGCTCGCGACGCGGTTCCGGGGTGTCGACCACCGCGAGGCCGCGCTGTTCGAGGGGCCGGAGGGGTGGGCCGAGTTCTCCCCCTTCCTCGAGTACGACGACGAGGAGGCGAGCACCTGGCTCGCGGCGGCGATCGACTTCGCGTGGAACCCGCAGCCCGCGGCGCATCGATCCTCGATCCCCGTCAACGCGACGGTGCCCGCCGTCGCCGCCGCAGACGTCGCCGCCATCCTCGCCCGCTATGACGGATGCCGCACGGCGAAGGTCAAGGTCGCCGAGCGCGGGCAGACGCTCGACGACGACGTCGCCCGCGTGAGGGCCGCGCGCGAGGCTCTGGGTGTCGAGGCGCGCATCCGCGTCGACGCGAACGGCGGCTGGAACGTCGACGAGGCCGAGCGGGCCCTCCACGCCCTCTCCGAGTTCGACCTCGAGTACGCGGAGCAGCCGTGCGCGAGCGTCGACGAACTCGCCGAGATCCGACGGCGGCTGCATGACTGGGACATCCCGGTCGCGGCCGACGAGAGCGTGCGGAAGGCGGCCGACCCGCTGCGGGTCGCCCGCGCGGGAGCGGCCGACATCCTCGTCGTGAAGGCGCAGCCCCTGGGCGGCACGAGGCGCGCCCTCGACATCGTTCAGGCGGCTGGGCTCCCCGCGGTCGTCTCGAGCGCCCTCGACACGTCGATCGGCCTCGCGCAGGGCGCGGCCCTCGCCGCAGCTCTCCCTGACCTGGCATACGACTGCGGCCTCGGCACGACCGCACTGCTCGCGGCCGACGTCGTCGATCCGCCCCTCGTTCCCTCAGGCGGCGCGATCCCCGTCACCCGGCCGGAGCCGGATCCCTCCCTGCTCGACGCGCACGGGGCATCCGCCGAGCGCGAGCAGTGGTGGCGCGCCCGTATCACCCGCTGCCACGCGCTCCTGACGTAGCGGACGCCAACGGCGACCCGGACCACACACCACCCCACCCAGGTCGCAACTCCCGTCCCCACAGACGCCGATACCGACGGAAACCGCGACCCGAACCACACACCACCCCACCCAGGTCGCAACTCCCGTCCCCACAGACGCCGACACCGACGGAAACCGCGACCCGAACCACACACCACCCCACCCAGGTCGCAACTTCCATCCCCACAGACGCCGATACCGACGCCAACTGCGACCCGGACGACGTCGCGGTCGCTCTGCGGACGAGATCAGCCGAGACGCGGCGAGCGCGGCGGCACCGCCAGCGGCCGCCCGGCCGATGTGACGAAGAGCGGCACCGTGCGGCGCCCGAGCCCGAGCCGGTACTGCAGCTCGCCCTGGGCGAGTGCAGAGTCGAGCACCTCCGAGTGGGGCGCGAACGCGATGCCGCGCTCCGCGGCGAGAAGCCACACCCGCATGAGCGCGCGGCCGGCCTCGAACACCGTCTCCGCGGGCAGGCCGAGCGGCGAGTTGAGGATCCGCGTGAGCGCGGCGCCGGTGCCGAGGTCGAGCTCGTCCGACTCCACGACGAGCACGAAGTGGTCCGCGTCGGCGGCCTCCCCTGCGGCCTGCACCGGCACCTCGAGCAGCACGCGGCGCACGAGGTCGCCGCCGATGCGCGCCACGCGGGCCGCGCCGTCGCGCAGCCGGCGGCGTCGCGTGAACGGCGCGGCGAGTGCCGCGAGGCGCGGCGGCAGGAGGAGCACGCGGTCGCTCAGCCCGTCGAGGCCATAGCGGGGGTGCTGCGGCGACAGCCTCAGCCAGGAGGCGAGCTCCTCCGCGACGCCGGGCCGGGTGAGCGTGTCGGCTGTGCCCAGTGCCGACAGCCGGCGCAGGTCGCCCGCGGCGATGGGCACGAGCCGGATCCACGGCGGCACGACGGCAGACGCGGCCTCGAGGAAGCCGGGCACGCGCCGCACGGCCCCGCGATAGGTGAGCCGCCGATCCAGAGCCGTGCGCTGCACGGGCACCTCGCCACCGAGCGTGAGACGTGCGACCGGGTCGCGGCGCTCGGCGCGGACGATCACCGCGGGGTCCGCGAGGGCCGGCAGGGTCTGCACGTCGAGCGCGCGCCCGCGTGCACGCGCCGCGGCGGCGGCGGCCTCGGTCCACGCGCCGAGCGCGAGCACGGTGTCGCGTCCGGTGGGGTCGCCCACGCGGAGCGTGCGCCCCTCCGCGACGCCCAGCTCGATCGCGTCCGAGCGGATGCGGGCCTCCCACGGCTGCGTGTTGTGCGCGGACGGCGCGCTCGACGCCGCCGCGACGATGTCGCGAAGATCGGTCATGACTCCTCCAGCCGGCGGCGGTAGAAGGCCGTCCCGTGCAGCGGACGGCCGCCGAGCCGCTCGATGGGTCGGGCCGAGGCCGCGTTCTCGCGCCCGATGTACGTCGTCCGCAGGATGCGGTAGCCGCCCTCGCGGAGCCGCTCGGCGACGGCGCGCCAGAGAAGCCCGGCGATGCCCCGCCCCTGGCGCTCGGGCACGACGCCGTGGATGACGAGCACGGCGTCGCGGCCGCGCCCGCCGCGCAGCAGTCGAAGGGCCTCGCGCGGCCCGACGCGGCCGCCGGATCCCCTCAGCACGTCGACCGGGTCGGGCACGACGAGCACGAAGCCGACCGGCTCGCCCGTCCGCGCGTCCTCGGCGAAGAGCCACAGCCCTGGGTCCATGAGCCCGACGAGCCCGCTCGTCGCGTCGCGCATCTGCGCGCGCGAGATCTCGGTGTAGTACGGCAGCTGCGCGAAGGCGGCGTTGACGAGCGTCCGCAGCCAGGCCACGTCGCGCGCGAACCGCACGCGCGACGCGCGCCGGATCCGGATGCCCGCGGCGGCGAGCTCCTCGGCCGACGGGGCGGATGGCGCGGGAGCGGCATCGAGGTCGGCGATCCAGGTGTCGGATGCGTTCCAGACCGCGAAGCCCGCCTCCTCGTACACGCGCGGGACCCAGTCCGGATTCCAGGCCCCGTCGAAGAAGCCGGGCTCGTCGAATCCGCTCGTGATCACCCCGCCGGTCTGGTTCGGCAGCAGCGAGACGGGGCCGATCACCTCGGCGCTGCCGTCGCGCCGCCCGCGATCCGCGATGAGCTCGAGCAGGGCCCGGAGGTCGTCGGGCGTCGCCGCCCAGGTCGCCCCGAAGAGCGTCGCGCGCGTGCCGAGCTTCTCGTCGAGCGCGCGGTCGGCGTGGATCGTCGTGCGCCCCACCGTCTCGTCGCCGCGGCGTGCGAGGAGCAGCTCGGTGCGGCCATCCGCCGCCGCCGACCCGTCGAACCACGCGCGCACCACGTCCTCGAGGAGCGGCACCGCGAGGTGCGCGGGGTCGCCGCGGCGCGACACCGCGAGGAACTCCTGCAGCTGCGCCTCGGTCTCGACCCGCTCGAGGCGCAGCCGCTCCCCATCGTCGCCGCCTGGGCCATCCGCCGGAACGCGGGCCGACGCCTGCTCGGCCGCCGATGCCTGGCGCGCGAGCTCGCCGCGCGAGGAGAAGATCCGGATGAAGCCGCCCGTCGCGTTGACCGTGTCGCGGACGATCCACTGCATGAGGTGGCGATGCTCCGGCATGCGCGCGAAGCGCATCATGTCGTCGCGCGTGCGATAGGTCGCGAGCGTGCCGAGCGTGAACGGCCACTCGGCGTAGACGCCGTGCCACACCGTCCCGGGCATGCGGTGCATCTTCGCGACCATGGGCCACCAGTGTCGGTTCGTGGCGAGCCACGCGAGCGGATGGCGGTAGCGCGTCGCGCCGAGGAACATCGACTCCCCATCGAAGATCGTCCAGCGACGCGGCTCGGGGCGACGGCGCTCCCGTCGCGGACGCCGCACCGGCCCGGCGATCTCGGGCGGCTCCCGGCCGTCGCGCAGCTCGGTGGAGACGGGGTGGAAGCGCTCGTTGTGCGCCATCCCGCTGTCCTCCGCGCGCCACACGCCGTTCGTGTAGCCGCGCGGCTCGGCCACGAGGAGCCGCACGCGCCCGCGGTGCGCGCGGGCGGCGGCCTCGGCGGCCGCGACCGACGAGAACAGGACGAGCTCGGCGCGGATCGACCCGTCACGCAGTCGGCGCCGCCACGTCACGCCGTCGCGGCGGCCCGCCGCGCACCGGCCCTCGGCGATCACGAGAGCGGCCGCGCGGCCCTGCACGGGGGCGCGGGAGAAGTCCTCGGTGAACACGTCAGTCCTTCACGAGATAGACGTTCTTGATCTTGGACTCGCCGCCTGCGAACGGCCCCGTGCCGTGCGCGTGCACCTCGACGCGGATGTCGGCGGTTGTCGGGTCCTCCTCGAGCGACTGCGCGAAGTCGCGCGAGACCGCCTCGAGGTGCGCGACGATCCCGCCCCGCGCAGCCTGCGCGAGCTCGTCGCGCTCCGCCGCATCGAGGGCCGCTCCCTCGCGCAGCTGCACATGCACGAGCGGGCGCTGCTCGTGCGCGCCGATGTCGACGAGCGCGAGCTTGAACGACTCGATCTGCGGCGCGAACCGGTTGTCCCGGTAGAGCCCGTTCTCGATGTCGATCGGATAGAGGTTCGCGCCCATGTACGAGATCGTGGAGTCCTTCCGCCCGAACAGGAAGAGGAACGGCAGGCGCATGCGCTGCACCGCGAACGCCCGGTGGAACGCGCGCTGCAGCTCGGGGTCGAAGGCGAGCGCGTCGAAGACCTCGGGGAGCGAGATGAGCTTCGCCTCGTCGCCGATGTTGTAGCGGAGCTTGGGGCTCATGACGGCGGTCGAGTTGAGCGTGACGACGAGCTCGCCGGCGCCGTTCACCTCGAGGAAGGTCTCGAGCGGGTTGTACTGGAACACCATCGGGATGCGCGTCTCATCGGGCCCGAGCAGCCGCTCGCGCACCCGCTCGTCGGCGTACATCGACCGCCGCAGCCACACCGCGACATCCGACTCCCCGCCCATCCCGATCGTGAGGTCGCTCGCGCCGTATCCCGAGTACACGCGTCCGAAGCAGACCTCGAGGTAGTCGCGCAGGCCCTCCGTCATGGCCTCGCCGCCGACGAACCCGTTCAGCTGGTAGTCGCGCCACGAGAACCACTCCTCGCGGTCGAGCCGGTCGCGGAGGTGCTTGAGGAACGGCGGGTACGCGCTCACGAGATACACGAAGCGCGGTCCGAAGTGGCGGATGGTGTCGACGATCTTGTCGAGGTCGGGACCGGTGTTCTTCACCATGGCGATCTTCGACATCGCATGGCCGGTGTTCGTCCCCGTCGCCCAGGCGCCCATCGAGAACGCGTTGATGCAGAACAGCCGCTTCGAGCCGAACAGGAGCGTCACGTACCCCGCGACGTTGCTGTGGATGGTCTTCAGCTCGTGGCGGCCGCGCATCCAGTTGAACGGCGTGCCCGACGAGCCGGACGACTCGTCGACGACCGTGCCGATCGTGTCGATCTCGCCGTTCCAGCAGCGGTCGTCCTCCGAGTGCGCCGTGACGTAGCCGTGCTTGTCGGTCTCGGGGAAGCTGTCGAGCTGGAACCACCGGAAGCGGAACCCGTGCGCACGGAGGTGGCGCTGATAGGCCGGCACGTCGAGGTTCGCGAGCTGGCACATCATCCACGCGTTGAACCTCGCGAACCGCGCCATCCCGGGCTGGAAGTGCCGCGCCGTCCACCGCCAGACCACCGGATGGATGCGGTACAGCTCGTAGAGGTCGGTGATCGCCTTGGCCGAGAGCCGCAGGAGCGTCTGCCGCAGAGCCGAGCCCGGCCCCTCGAGTCCGGCCGGCCCCGGGCCGCTGTGCCTGCGCCTCACGACGACTCCCCCTCCGTCCGCGCCCGACGCGGACCCCTGGGCAGAAACCTAGCGCCCGGCGGCCCCCGGCTGAAGCACGGTCAGCACCGCTCGATGAGCAGCTGCACGACGCGGCCGACCTCCACGCTGCGCAGCTCGCGCGCGGCGTCCGCGTCGAGGCCCGCGATGGCCGCACGACCCGAGACGTCGCCCCACACGGCGAGGATGATGCGCGCGGCCTCGAGCGAGGTCACACGCAGCTCCAGCCGCTCGTTCTCGACGACCTCCTCGATGAGCTGGACGACCTCGTCGACCATCTCCTGCTCCTGCACCGCGTAGGCGACGGCGAAGTCCCGGTCGCGCATCGCGTGGAGATTGATCTCGTACATGAGGAGCGTGCTCAGCCGGTCGTCGCCGATCACGTCGAGGACCCGGATGATCGCCGCGACGTCGGAGGCCTCGACGCCGATCGTCGCGGCGACGTCGATCTCGGCGACACGCGCCCGCGCCGCGGCCACCCGGTCGCGGGCGACGACCTTCGCGAGCTCGAGGAACATCTCGTCCTTCGTGGCGAAGTTCGAGTAGAACGCGCCGCGGGTGTAGCCCGCCCGCTCGCAGATGCGCTCGACCGACGCCTCGCCGAGCCCCACCTCCGCGAACACCTCGGCAGCCGCCTCCAGCAGCCGCGCGCGCGTGTTCTCGCGGCTCCGCGTCCCGCTCCGCACCTCTTCTGCCACCTCGGCCTCCTCCCGCGGAGCGCGCCATCGGCGCGTCCCGCGCTGTTCACGATCTCACACCCGGGATTCAGCCCGGGATCCTGCTCGGTCGATTACGATACAGTCCTGTATCGGATACAGCGCTGTATCGAAGCCCGCCTGACGTGCCCCCGGAGGCGCCACCGTGTCCACTCTGCTGTTCTCGCTCGGCCGCTGGTCGTTCCGCCACCCCTGGCGCGTCCTCGGCGGCTGGCTGCTCCTCCTCGTCGTCGTGGGGGCAGGCGCCCTCGGCCTGAACCGCGGCTTCGACAACAGCTTCTCGATCCCGGGGACTGAGGGCCAGGAGGGCATCGAGCAGCTGAGCCGCACGTTCCCGCAGGTCTCGGGGACGGCCGCGCAGTTCGTCGTCGTGGCCGCCGATGGCGACCGCATCGACGATGCGGCCTACCGGGAGCCGATCGAGGAGAAGGTCGATGAGCTCGCCGACTTCCCCGGGGTCGAGGCGACGACCTCGCCGTACAGCGAGATGGTCGACGGCCTCGTCTCCGACGACGGCGAGGCCGCGATCGTGCAGGTGCAGTTCACCGGCCAGAGCTCGACGATCTCCGATGAGACGAAGGACGGCTTCGCCGAGGCCGTGCACGAGCTGCGCGGCGAGCTGCCCGACGGCGCGCGCGTCGCGCTCGGCGGCGACCTCTACGCGACCGAGCTCCCCGCCCTCTCGATCGTCGAGGCCGTCGGCGTCGTCATCGCGCTGCTCGTGCTCATCGTGACGTTCCGCTCGTTCGTCCTCGCTGGCCTCCCCCTCGGCATCGCCCTGCTCGGCGTGGGCGTGTCGATGCTCGGCATCGTGGCGTCGACCGCGTTCGCGACCGTGTCGTCGACGACGCCGATGCTCGCCCTCATGCTGGGGCTCGCGGTCGGCATCGACTACGCGCTCTTCATCGCGGCGCGACACCAGGACCAGGTGCGCAGCGGCGTCGACCCCGAGGAGTCCGCCGCCCGGGCCACCGGCACGGCCGGATCGGCGGTGGTCTTCGCGGGCGTCACGGTGCTCATCGCGCTCGTGGGCCTGGGCTTCGCCGGCATCCCCTTCCTCACGACGATGGGCATCGCCGCCGCCGTCGCGGTCGCGGTCGCCGTGCTCATCGCGGTGACGCTCACGCCCGCCTTCCTGGGGCTCGTGAAGGGCCGGGCTGCCGGCCGGCCGCCCCGTGCCCGACGCGCACGGAAGAGCCCGACGGCCCCGGCGGATGGCGCGGAGCCGGCCCGCGACGCAGGCGCGCGCCTCGGGTTCGCGCTGCGCTGGGTGCGCGGAGTCACGCGCCACCCCTGGATCACGACGGTCGCGGTCGTGCTCGGGCTCGGCATCGTCGCCATCCCGTCGGCCCAGCTCGGCCTCGCGCTGCCGAACGCGGGCGTTCTGCCCGAGGACAGCGAGGCGCGGCAGAGCTACGACCTCGTCGGCGAGCACTTCGGCGAGGGGTTCAACGGGCCCCTCATCCTCACCGGCACGATCGTGACGTCGGACGACCCGCTCGGCCTCATGGAGGATCTCGCCGACGAGGTCGAGCAGATCGACGGCGTCGCCCGGGTCGCGCTCGCGACCCCCAACGAGACCGCCGACACGGGCATCGTCCAGATCATCCCCGAGACCGGGCCATCCGACCCCGCGACGAGCGAGCTCGTGCGCGAGCTGCGCGCGCACCACGACGCGTGGCTCGACGAGTACGGCGTCGACCTCGTCGTGACGGGCTTCACGGCGGTCTCGATCGACATCTCCGACCGGCTCGGCGAGGCGCTCCTGCCGTTCGGCGTTTTCGTCGTGGGCCTCTCGTTCGTCCTGCTCATGATCGTCTTCCGCTCGATCTGGGTGCCGCTCAAGGCGACGGCGGGGTACCTGCTGTCGGTCCTCGCCGCCTTCGGCGTCGTCGCCGCCGTCTTCGAGTGGGGCTGGGGCGCCGACCTCCTGCACGTCGCGCGCACGGGCCCCGTGATCGCGTTCATGCCGATCATCGTCATGGGCGTGCTCTTCGGCCTCGCGATGGACTACGAGGTGTTCCTCGTCTCGCGCATGCGCGAGGACTACGTGCACGCCGCGCGGCGACGCGGCCGCACGCGCGAGGTGGCGGTGGGCGCGATCCACACGGGCTTCGCCGCCTCGGCCCGCGTCGTGACGGCCGCCGCGGTCATCATGTTCGCGGTGTTCGCGGCCTTCGTCCCCGAGGGCGACAGCAGCATCAAGCCGATCGCGCTCGCGCTCGCCGTCGGCATCGCCGTCGACGCGTTCCTCATCCGCATGACGCTCGTGCCCGCGGTCCTCGCGCTCCTCGGACGCCACGCCTGGTGGATGCCGGCGTGGCTCGAGCGCGCCCTGCCGCACTTCGACATCGAGGGCGAGGCCGTCGAGCGCGAACGCGAGCTCGCCGACTGGCCGGAGCCCGGCTCGACGGCGGTCGTCGCAGCCGAGGGACTCGTCATCGCCGACGGCGACCGCGCACTCGTGTCCGGCGCCGGTCTGCGCGTCGACCCCGGCGAGGCGCTCGTCGTGACCGCGGACGACCCGGCCCGATCGCGCGCCGTGCTGCTCGCGATCGCCGGCCGCCTGCCGATCGCCGACGGCCGCCTGCGCGTCGCCGGCCATCTCCTGCCCGGACGCGGGGCCTGGGTCCGCGGCCATGTCGGCGTCGCCCTCCTCGACGGCGCAGACGACCCGGCCGCCGACCTGCGCGCCGCGCTCTCCGGCGCGACGCGGCTCGTGGTCGTGGACGGCCTCGACACGCTCTCCCCCGCGACCGGCGACCAGGTCGCCGCGCTCCTGAGGGATGCCGCGCACGCGCAGGACCCGACCGCGCCGCTCACGGTGGTCGCCGCGGCGCGCGACTCCCGGGCGGCCCTCGCCCTCCTCGCCGCCGCGGGCTTCCCCGATGGCGGCACCGCAGACATCCGCACGCCCGACGAGACCCTCGAGGTGACCGCATGACGCCCTTCCGGCCATCCGCAGACCGCAGCCGCGTGCGCTGGCTCGCGGTGATCGGAGCGCTCGCTCTGCCCGCCCTGCTCGGCGGCGTGCTCGTGTCGGCGCTCGACGACCCGACCGCGCGACTCGACAACATGACGGCCGCGATCGTGAACGACGACGACGGCACCGAGATCGACGGTCAGACCGTGCCGCTCGGCCGCCAGCTCGCCGCGGGGCTCGTCGAGGGCTCCGACGACCTCGACAGCAACCTCGACTGGGTGCTCTCGAACGAGGACGACGCCGAGGAGGGCCTCGCGGACGGCACCTACCAGGCCGTCGTGACGATCCCCGCCGAGTTCTCGGCCGCGGCGATGTCGTCGGCGCAGTCGCTCTCGGGCGAGGACGAGAAGCCGGAGCAGGCGCTCATCGAGGTCACGACCGCCCCCGACGCCCGGGTCGTCGACGGCGCGATCACGAGCGAGATCGCCTCGGTCGCGGCATCGACGCTCGGCACGACGCTGTCGGAGTCGACGCTCGAGAACGTCTTCGTCGGCTACACGACGCTCGGCGACCAGCTGGGCGAGGCGGCCGACGGCGCCCACGCGCTCGCCGACGGCGCGACGCAGGCGCAGGACGGGGCGACTCAGCTCGCCGACGGAGCGACGCAGGCGCAGGACGGGGCGATGCAGCTCGCGAACGGAGCAGGTCAGGCGCAGGATGGCGCCGTCCAGCTCGCGAACGGAGCCGGAGCGGCCCGCGACGGCGCGACGCAGCTCGCCGATGGAGCAGGCGCCGCGCAGACCGGCGCGACGCAGCTGGCCGACGGGGCGACGCAGGTCGCGGACGGCATCGGTCAGCTCGGCACGGGCGCCGGCGACCTCGCGAACGGCGCCGACCAGCTCGCGACCGGAGCGACCGACGCCTCGGCCGGCGCGACCCGGCTCGCCGACGGAGCGGGCGCGCTCGCGGACGGGGCGACCCAGCTCGCCGCCGGCATCCGGCAGGCGCAGGACGGCGCCGCGCAGATGCAGACGCAGCTGTCCGACGGGGCGGCGGCCCTCACCGCGAGCGGACTCGTGCCCGACGATCTCCTCGCGGCCGCGAGCGGAGCGGCGCAGGCGACGACCGGCGTCTCCGACGGCCTGGACGCCCTCGTCGCGGGCTGCGCGGCCTCGGGAGCGGCGGCGGAGTACTGCGCGCAGCTGTCGGCGATCGCGGGAGCCGCAGACCAGGCCGAGCAGGCCGCGGCCGGCACCTCGGGCGGCCTGTCGGCGTTCGACGCGCAGGCCACGGCGCAGATCGCGGGGCAGCTGCAGGAGGCAGCGGGCGGCGCGGGCGCTCTCGCCGGCGACGAGGGCCTGGGCGCCCTCGCGACGGGTGCCGACGCGCTCGCGTCGGGCGCGAGCGAGCTGCAGACCGGGGCCGGCGCGCTCGCCGACGGGGTCGCGCAGCTCGCGGGCGGCGCCACGCAGCTGGGCGACGGCGCGCGCCAGCTGCAGGGAGGCGCGGCCCCGCTCGCGGATGGCGCGACGCAGCTCGCCACGGGAGCGACCGACCTGTCGGGCGGCATCGGGCAGCTCGCCGGCGGCGCGACCGACCTGTCGGACGGCATCGCGCAGCTCGCGACGGGCGCGGCCGATCTCGGCAGCGGCATCGGGCAGCTCGAGGACGGCGCGACCGACCTCGGCGGCGGCATCGGGCAGCTCGCCGACGGCGCGACCGACCTCGGCGACGGCATCGGCGAGCTGGGGTCGGGAGCGACCACGCTCGGCGACGGGCTGGATCAGGCGACCGAGGCTCTCCCCTCGTACACCGACGAGGAGGCCGCCGACCTCGCCTCGGCGGTCGCGGACCCGGTCGCCTCGAGCGCGTCCGATCTCGAGCTCTTCGGCGCCTCGGCCATCCCGCTCCTCATCGCGGCCGTGCTGTGGTTCGGCGGTCTCGCGACGTTCCTCGCGCTCCGCCCCGTCGCCGGCCGGACGCTCACCTCGCGCCGCGCATCGGTCCTGCTCGCGGGCGGCGGACTCCTCCCCGCAGCGGGCATCGGCGCCGCGCAGGGCGTGCTCGTCGCGGGCGTCGTGCAGCTCGCGGCGGGCTACGAGGCGTCGACCTTCTGGGCGCTCCTCGGGCTGAGCGCGCTCGCGGGCGTCGCGTTCGCCGCCGTGCACCAGGCGCTCGTCACGATCCTCGGTGGGGCGGGCCGCTGGATCGCGGCCGTGGCCGGAACGCTCGCGATCGCCACGGGCATCGTGTCGACGACCCCTGGCGTGCTCGGCGACCTCGCCGCGGCCCTGCCCACGGCCCCGGCGCACCGCGCCCTGCTCGCGGTCATCGCCGATGCGCCGGGCGCGGGCGCCGCGATCGCCGGGCTCGTCGTCTGGGCGGTGCTGGCGTTCGCGGCGACCTCGATCGCGGTCGCCGCGCGGCGCACGGTGTCGGCGCGCGCCCTGCTCGCAAGCTGAGCCGGACGCCGCGACCCCGGGCGGCGGGGGAGGTCGCCCGGCCCACCCGGCTTCGCCCGACGTCCTTGCCGCGTCCGGCCGCCATCCGCCCGCCTGACCGGCCACTCGCGGCACATGTGCAGGGCGCGACGCATCCGAACACGGATCCGAGGCCGCTATCGTGACCGCATGAACGCCCTGCAGCTGCACACCACCATCCATGCGCGCGGACCGGCCGCGGCCATCCTGCTCTCGGACGAGCAGGTGGCCGCGCTCGGCTCGGTGAAGAACCCGCCTGTCGTCGTGACGATCGGCGACCGAGTCGCACGGCTGCGCATCGCGCGGATGGGCGGCGAGAACATGCTCGGGCTCAGCAAGGCCGCGCGCGCCGAGCTGGGCGTCGAGATCGGCGACGAGGTCGAGGTCGAGATCGCCCTCGACGCGGCAGAGCGCACGGTCGAGGTGCCGCCCGCGCTCGCCGAGGCGCTCGCGGCGGATCCCGCAGCGAAGGCCGCCTTCGACGCGCTCGCGTACTCGCGCCGCAAGGAGATCGCACGGTCGATCGCGGAGGCCAAGCAGGAGGCGACGCGCGAGCGCCGCCTCGAGAAGGCGCTCGCCGAGCTGCGGGGCTGATCGACAGCACGGCGCCCCATCCGGCGAGCGGATGGGGCGCCGTGCGCCGCGCGGATCAGGCGATCGCGACGGCCTCCTCGAGAGCCGGTGCGGGAGCGTCGGTGCGGCGACGCGCGAACCGCTTGAGGAGCACGACCGCGAAGGCCGTGACGACGGTGCCGGCGACAAGCGAGAGCGCGAAGCCCCAGATCGGGTCGATCGCGAACCACACGAACAGGCCGCCGTGCGGGGCGCGCGAGCCGACCGAGAACAGCATCGAGAGCGCGCCCGTGACGGCCCCGCCGAGCATCGAGGCGGGGATGACGCGCAGCGGGTCGGCCGCCGCGAACGGGATCGCCCCCTCCGAGATGAAGGACAGGCCCAGCAGCCACGCGGCCTTGCCGTTCTCGCGCTCGGGCGCGGTGAACGCCTTGGGGGCGAGCACGGTCGACGCGAGCGCCATGCCGAGCGGCGGCACCATGCCGGCGGTCATGACCGCGGCCATGATGAGGTACGGCACGCCGTTGCCCTCGGTCGCCGTTCCCAGGCCCGCGACGGCGAACGCGTACGCGACCTTGTTCACGGGGCCGCCGAGGTCGAAGCACATCATGAGGCCGAGGACGATGCCCACGACGACGATGAGGCCCGACTCCGCGAGCCCGTTGAGCCCGTCGGTCATGGCGCTCATGAGCGCCGCGATCGGCCAGCCGAGGAACAGGATCATGAGGCCCGACGCGAAGATCGAGCCGAGCAGCGGGATGATCACGACGGGCATGAGGCCGCGGAGCCAGCGCGGGACGCTGAGAGAGCCGAGCCACCAGGCCGCGAGCCCGGCGAGCACGCCGCCGACGATGCCGCCGATGAAGCCCGCGCTCATGAGCACGGCGACCGAGCCGGCCACGAAGCCGGGCGCGATGCCCGGGCGGTCGGCGATCGCGAACGCGATGTAGCCCGCGAGCGCTGCGACGAGGAAGCCCATCGAGATGCCGCCGATGGAGAAGAACACGGCGCCCAGGTATTGGAAGAGGCCGCCCTCCGGCAGGTTCCACAGAGCGTTCTCGATCACGATCTGGTTCGCGACCTGATCGATGCGGAACCCGCCGAAGAGGAACCCGAGCGCGATCAGGAGGCCGCCGCCCGCGACGAACGGGATCATGTACGAGACGCCCGTGAGGAGCACGCGCTTGACCTTCGCGCCGAACGACTCCTTCTGCGCCGAGGCGGCGGCGGTCGACGCCGCCGCGCTTCCGCTCACGCGCTCCGCCGCCGGGTCGACCGCGGCTTTCGCGGCCGTCTCGATGAGCTCGGCGGCGTGCTCGATGCCCGCCTTCACCGAGCGCCGCACGACGGGCTTGCCGGCGAAGCGCTCGGGCTCGCGCACGTCGACGTCGACCGCGAAGATCACGGCGTCCGCCTGCGCGATCGTCTCGGCGTCGAAGCGGTCGAAGCCGCTCGAGCCCTGCGGCTCGACCGCGAACTCCACGCCGGCCTTCTTCGCGGCGGCGGCGAGCGCGTCGGCCGCCATGTACGTGTGGGCGATGCCGGTGGCGCACGCGGTGACCGCGACGATCCGCACGGGGCGCCCGTCGATCTGCCGTCCGCCGTCGGCGGGAGCCGCCGGCGTCGGCGCCGCCGCGACCGGCTCCGCGTCGGCAGCTCCGTCGCCCTCGCCGATCGCGTGACGGACGATCGCGACGGCCTCATCGGCGTCCTTCGCGCCGCGCAGCGCGGCGAGGAAGTCCTCGTCCATGAGGTGCCGCGCGAGCGTGGAGAGCACGGCGAGGTGCTCCTCGGCGGCGGTGTCGGGCGCGGCGATCATGAAGACGATGTCGCTCGGGCCGTCGAACGAGCCGAAGTCGACGCCCGGCGAGAGCCGCGCGAAGGCGAGCGAGGCCTGGGTGACGGTCGCGCTCTTGGCGTGCGGGATCGCGATGCCTCCCGGCAAGCCGGTCGCGTCGGTCTCCTCGCGCGCCCACGCGGCGGCGAAGAGCTCCTCGGCGTCGCGGGCGCGGCCCTGCGCGACGAAGCGCGCCGAGAGCGAGCGGAGCACGGCTTCCTTGTCGGCTCCGAGATCCTCGTCGAGGCTGACGAGCTGGGGGGTGATGGTGGACACGGTGCCCTCCTGGATGGGTGCGGTGCGGGATTCGGGTGCGCTCAGTCGAGCGCGCGGACGGGGATGTCGCCGGTCGGGAGATCGGCGGGGGTCGCCAGGCGCGTCCCGGGCAGGGCCGCGGTCGCGGAGCCGTAGCGGACGGCGGTGCGGAGCCGCTCGGCGGGGGCGGCCCCGGCCCGGTCGGCGAGCAGGTAGCCGGCGAGCGAGCTGTCGCCCGCTCCGACGGTGCTGAGCACGTCGACGCCCGCCGGGATGCCGGCGTGCCAGACGCCGTGCGCGTCGACGAGGATCGCGCCGTCGCCGCCGAGCGTCACGAGCGCCGCGCGGACCGTGCCGGGCACGAGCTCCCGCGCGAGGCGCGCCGTGGCGGCGATCGGGTCGGCCTCGACCTCGCGGACGAGACGCGAGTGCAGCGCGGGCCGGTCGACATCCGGCGCCGAGAGGTCGACCGCGAGCTGCACGAGCTCGTCCTCGTTGGGCTTGATGAGGTCGACGGCGCCGATCTCGTCGGCCTGGGCGAGCACGGTCTCGAGCGCGGGCCCGGTCGCGTCGACGGCGATCCGCGGCGGATGCGCGACGCGGGCGCGCACCGCGTGGATGACGGTCGCGTAGAGGTCACCGGGGGCGCCCGCGGGCAGCGAGCCGCACAGGGCGAGCCAGTCGGCGCCGTCCGAGGCCGCGACCACGGCGTCGACGAGCGCGCGGAGCACGTCGTCGCCGAGCGGGGTGCCCGCGAGGTTGATCTTCGTCGTCTCGCCGGCGGCATCCGTCAGCGCGATGTTCGCGCGGGCGTGCGCCGTCGTCGGCACGGCGCGGATGGCCAGGGTCGGGTCGAGCAGCGCCGCGAACGGGTCGTCCGCGGCGAGCGGCAGGACCGCGAGGGTCTCGACCGCGGAGCCGTGGAGCACCCGGGCGACGTTGACGCCCTTGCCCGCGGCGTCCTCCTGCGCGGAGGAGGCCCGGTGCACCTCACCCGGCACGAGGGCGCTGTCCAGCGCGATCGTGCGGTCGAGCGCCGGGTTGGCGGTGAGCGTGACGATCATGCGACCCAGACCTCCGTTCCCGCGTCCTCGAGCGCCGCGGCGAGCGCCGCGTCGGGGGCGCGATCGGTGACGAGCACGTCGAGCTGGTCGAGCCTCGCGAAGCGCTGGAGCGACTCCTCGCCGAACTTCGACGCATCGGCGAGGACGACGACGCGGCGCGCGGCGCGCACGATCGCGCCCTTGACATCGGCCTCGTCGGGGTCGGGGGTGCTCGCGCCGAATGCGGCCGAGAGGCCGTTGACGCCGACGAAGGCGATCTCAGGCCGGAGGGACGAGATCGCCTCGACCGTCCGCGCGCCGACCGCCGCTCCGGTCACGCCGCGGACCCGTCCGCCGATCGCGGAGAGGGCCACCCCCTCGCTCGCGCTCAGGGCGGCGGCGATCGCGACCGAGTGCGTGACCACCTCGACCCGCGCTCCGCCGAACCGGGCGGGAAGCAGATCGGCGAGCGCCGCGGTGGTCGTGCCCGCGTCGATGAGGACGGAGCCCGTGAACCCGGAGGGCAGGGCGTCGAGCGCACGCTGCGCGATCCGCCGCTTGGCGACGCCGTGGCGGCCGACGCGCTCCCTGAGGTCGGTCTCGGCGAGGCTGCCGCGGTCGGCGGGAACCGCGCCGCCGTGGACGCGGCGGAGGACGCCGGCCTCCTCGAGGACGGCGAGGTCGCGGCGCACGGTCTCGGTCGTGACGCCCAGGCGCTCGGCCAGATCGGCGACCGCGACGCGGGCGTCGGCGAGCAGCGCCTGCTCGATGAGCTCTCTGCGCTCCGTTGCGTACATGCGGCATCCTCCTTCGGATTCCCACACAATACAACCGAAACCCACACAAAGCAACAGAGTTATGGATCCCCTGGCAGACCGTCCGCCACACGCGCAATCCCCTGGGACCGCTGAGGCCGCCGACTTAGGCTCTCCGGATGCTGCACCTCCGCCCGATGCTTCCCCGCGGGCGTCAGTACGCGCTCACGTGGTCGGTCGACGACACGTGGGGCGGGATGACCTCCGCGATGCTCCACCGCAGCCGCGCGTTCGTGCGTCTCGCCGACCGGCCGGTGACCGTGCTCACGTTCGATCCGGACCCGGACTACCCGGCCAGGGAGGAGCGTCTGCGGCGCGAGGGCATGATCGTCGACGGGATGACCCTCCTCAATCTGTGGGACTGGCTGCGCGAGAACCCCCTGCCCGGCGGCTCCCTCCGCCCTGACCGGCACCCGTTCACGCCGCTCGCGACCCTGCCGCCGCGTGACGGCGAGCGGCTGTCCGAGCGGCGCCGGGGCGACATCGTCCTCAGCCGCGTGCGCGCATCAGAGGGCGGCGAGATCCTGCAGACCGACCACTTCCGCGCGGACGGCTCGCTGCTCCTCTCGGAGCGCCGCGACGTCGCCGAGCGCGGGACCCCGGGCGGGAAGTCCGTCGTCCTGTGCGACGGCGACGGCCGGCCGGTGCGGTCGTGGGGCCGCATCGCGCGCCTCTACCGCGCGTGGCTCGACGCGCTCACCGAGGACGAGCCGTCGTACCTCGTCGTCGACAGCAAGACCGTCGCACGCTGGGCGATGGACTACCGCCGCCCGCACGCGGTGACCATGCACGTCGTGCACGCGTCGCATCTCGTCGGACGCCGGCGGCCGATGGGGCGCCTGCGGGAGTCGCGGAGGCCCGTGTTCGAGAACCTGGACGCGTTCGACGCCGTCGTGCTCCTCACGCAGCGCCAGCGCGACGACGTCGTGGCCCTGCTCGGCGAGCACGCGTGCCTGGACGTCGTGCCTAACGGCCGCGACCTGCCCGAGGCGCCGCCGCTCGAGGGCCGGCCGCCCGGCGCCGGCATCATGCTCGCGAGCCTGACCCGACGCAAGCGCATCGCGCACGCCATGGCGGCCGTCCGCGCGGCCCGCTCCGCGGGCCTCGACGTCGAGCTCGACGTGTGGGGCGAGGGCGAGGACCGCGCGAGCCTCGCCCCGCTCGCCGACGACGGCATCCGGCTGCGCGGGTACGCGCCCGACGCGGCCGCGCACCTCGAGCGCTCCTCCTTCCTGCTGTCGACGTCGACCTCGGAGGGCTTCCCGCTCGTCCTCATCGAGGCGCTCGCCGCGGGCTGCGTGCCGATCGCGTACGACGTCCCCTACGGGGCGGCCGACATCATCCGCGACGGCGAGAACGGGTTCCTCGTTCCCGCAGGCGACGAGGAGGCGCTGGCCGCCGCGGTCGCGCGGTTCGTCGGAGCGTCAGAGGAGGAGCGGATGCGGATGCGCCGTGCGGCCGTCGAGAGCGCGCAGCGCTTCTCCGACGAGGACGTCACCCGCGCGTGGGGACAGGCGATGCGCCGCGCGCACCGCAGGAAGCACCGCCTGCTCAGGCGGTGACGCGGGCGAACGCGCGCTCCGCGCGGCGCCCCGCCGCGCGCGCGGCACGGTGGGAGGGCCGCTCGACACCGCGGTGGAAGAGCCACCCGACCGCGAGGCTCAGCGGGACGCCCGCGAGAGCGACGAGCGCCCAGTTCTCGTCGCCCCACGCGAACGCGAGCGTCGCGAGGATCGGCGCGTGCACGAGGTAGAGGCTGAACGAGATGTCGCCCAGCCAGCGCAGCGGGCGCGTCTGCAGCACGCGCTCGGCGAGCGGGGAGCACACGGCGAGCAGGATGAGCCCTGCCGCGCCCGCGCCCGCGAGACCCCACAGCGCCTCCCCCAGCGTGCTCGAGGGCGGCACGAGCGGGCGCGTCCACCACGACGCGATGAGCAGCAGCCAGGAGGCGGCGAAGAGCGCGAGCCACAGGATGGGCCGCGGCCGGCGCCGCGCCCACGCGGTGATCTCGTCGAGGCGGACGGCGATGAGGCAGCCGAGCAGGAACGTCGGCAGGTAGACGAGCGCGTCGAGGTCGAAGGGCCGCTCGTCGAGCACCCGGCCGGCGACCATCGCCGCGATGCACGCGACCGCGGCCGGCCAGGCCCAGCGCCGCAGGAGCAGCGCGACGGCCGCGAACACCGGCAGCAGCACGCTGAAGACGATCTCCCAGCGCAGCGACCAGAGCGTGTTCACCGTGTCGTACGTCACGGGCATGAGGGTGGCCTCGTCGAACGCGAGCGCCCAGTCGGGGAAGGTGATATTAGCGTTCACGATCCAGACGTCGGGCGTCACCCGGGAGGAGTCGCGCGGGATGGCCACGACGAGGAGGACGGCGAAGAGGATGGCCGCCCACACGGGCAGGTAGAGGCGCACGAGTCGCGAGACGAAGTAGCCGGGCCACGAGAACCCCGCGCGCAGCGCGGGGAGCGTCACGACGAGGCCCGACAGCACGAAGAACACCTGGACCGCCTCGGTTCCCGCGAACCCCAGCTTGAGGGGCGACTCGGTCGCCGTCTCCCAGATGAGGCGGGCCGTCCCGTCGTCGGCGAACGGCCGGGCGATGAGGCTCGCGTGGTAGAGCACGACGACGAGCGCGGCCGCTCCGCGCACGCCGTCGAGCGCGTGCAGTCGTGCGGGTCGGGGCGCGGCCATCCGATCAGCCTAGGCAACCGAGCGGAGCGCGGTGCTCAGGCTCCTCCCACGCTCAGCTGAGGCCGCTGTACGCGTGCAGCCCCTCGAAGAACATGTTCACGATCGTGAAGTTGAAGATCACGGCGACGAAGCCGACGATCGAGAGCCACGCCGAGCGCGTGCCGCGCCAGCCGCGCGTCGCCCGCGCGTGGATGTAGCCCGCGTAGAGCACCCAGATGATGAAGGTCCAGACTTCCTTCGTGTCGAAGCCCCAGTAGCGCCCCCAGGCGTCGTTCGCCCAGATGGCCCCCGCGATGAGCGTGAACGTCCAGAAGATGAAGCCGATGATCGCGAAGCGGTACGCGAGGCCCTCGAGCGCCTCGGCGCTCGGGATGGTCCGGAGCATGCTGCGGCGCGCAGGCGCCTCGGCCGCCTCGACCGCCATCCGCTCGCGCCGTGCCTGCAGGAGCTGCAGCACCGACAGCGCGAAGGCGAGCGCGAGGAAGGCGGTCGCGAGCGACGCGACGAAGACGTGGATGACGAGCCAGACCGACTTGAGCGGGTCCATGAGCGGCGTGATCTGCACGTAGAACAGCGACGACGAGCCGAGCAGCACCGTCACGAGGCCCGTCATGAACGACCCGAGGAAGCGGAGGTCCTTCCAGAACAGGACGCCGAGGTAGACCGCCGTCATGAGGAGCGTGCCGGTCATCGCGAACTCGTACATGTTCGACCACGGCACGCGCCCCGCCGCGAGGCCGCGCAGGAGCGTCGCGCCGAGGTGGAACACGAAGCCGAGCCACGTGAGCGAGGTGCCGATCCGGCCCCACACGTAGCGCGGGGCCGCCGCGACCACAGGCTCGCTCGCGGCGGGAGACGCGGCGCGGGCGCCGACGCCGACGAGCTGCCGGGCGTCCTTCGCGGCCAGCGACGCCTGCGAGCGGTTCGCGAGGTCGACCGCGTAGGCGATGAACGCGAGGACGTAGAGCGAGATGGCCGTCCAGACGAGTACGACGGAGAAGCTGTCCATCGTCACGGGATCGAGCTGCATGGTGTCCATCCTAGGTTTCGGGGGTCGCGCGCGGTCGGGAGCCGAGCGCGAGGATCAGTCGTCGAGCGCGGCCCGGTGCTTCGCGCGCAGCTGCTCGACCGCGTCGGCGAGCGCGGGATCCTCGCCGCGGGCGAGAGCCGCGTACTCGAGGCGCACGCCGTCTCCGTCGGGCGTGGCCTTGACCCACATCCGGCGCCGGGGCACGAAGAGCGCGACGAGCAGGCCGAGCGTCGCGAGGACCGCGAACACGAGCACGCCGAGCGCCGAGGGATCGTGGTGGATCTGGAGCGACACGAACCGCTTGACCGACTCGGTGTAGCCGAGGGCCGGATCGGTGCCCTCGGGCGTCTCGTCCTCGAACGTGATCGTGCCCATGCCGTTCGGCAGGTCGGCGGTGTCACCCGGTGCCAGCTCGATCGAGTCGACGCCCGTGTCGCCGCCCGTGAGCTGCTCGAGCCCCGTCACGTCGAGGGCGTACACCGAGCGCGGCGTGCCGTCGTCGATGCCGAGGTCGCCCGCGTACACGTTCAGGGTGAGCATGGGGTTGAGCAGGTCGCCGTACGCCGAGGCGAATGCGCCCGTGTCGAGCGGCACCTGAGTCGGGTAGAAGAAGCCCACGAGGCCGAGCTGCTCGGAGAGGCCGTCGGGCACCTTGACGACGCCGGTCGACGTCATCGCGGTGTCCTGCGGCAGGAACGGCACGGAGTCGCGGTACACGACCTCGCCCTCGGGGTTCCGGACGGTGATCGTCGGCGCGTACCCGTTGCCGAGCAGGTAGATCGCGTCGCCCTCGAGCTGGAGAGGGTGGTTGACGCGCACCGCGTCCTCCGACGTCGACCCGTCAGGATGCGTGACCGTGACGTTGGCGGAGAAGTCGCCCGCCTGCCCCGACCCGGGCCCGCCGTACTCCTGGTAGGTGACGTCGAACGAGTCGAGCCGCATCGAGTACGGCGTGAGGGCGGCCTCCGACACGAAGCGGCCGCGGTTCATCGACGAGTAGTCGAGCAGCGAGTTGACGAAGGTCGTGCCCTCGACGACGACGCGCTGGCCCGTGTAGGCGAATCCGCCGCCGATGCCGACCGTGAGGAGCACGCCGACGAGCGACGCGTGGAAGACGAGGTTGCCCGTCTCGCGCAGGTACCCGCGCTCGGCCGACACCGAGAACGCGCCGCGGCCGTCGTAGCGCTCGACCCGATACCCCTGCGCCTTGAGCTGTGCGGCCGCGAGATCGACGGCGTGGGCGGCCTCGGCCTCCGGGTCCTCGGCCGCGATGCGGTCCTCGCGGAAGTCGTCGAGGCGCGCGAGCCGCGCGGGCGTGCGCGGCGGCTTCGTGCGCAGGGCCTTCGCGTGGTGCTTCGTGCGGGGCAGGATGCAGCCGATGAGCGAGACGAAGAGCAGGATGTAGATCGCCGAGAACCAGGCGGACTGGTACACGTCGAACAGCTGCAGCGCGTCGAGCACGGGGAACAGATCCGGGTTGTCGCGCTCCCACTGCGTGACGCCGTTCGGGTTCGCCATGCGCTGCGGGAAGATCGACCCCGGAACGGCCGCGATCGCGAGCAGGAGCAGCAGCACGAGCGCCGTGCGCATGCTCGTGAGCTGACGCCATCCCCACCGCAGCCATCCGACGAAGCCGAGCGCGGGCTGCGCGATCGCCTCGTCGGCGTCGACGTGGTCGGAGGGGCGCAGCGGCTCGCTGCCGTCGCGCTGGGGCGCGGTGCGCTGATCGGTCACGGTGTCCTTCCGGGCGGTCGCGGCGCCCTTCTCGGCGGTCATAGAGGCGGCTCGATCGTGGCGAACAGCACGCCGAGGCGCGACATCACGTCGGTCCACAGGCCCGCCACCATGAGCAGGCCGAGCACGATGAGGAGCACGCCGCCGACGATGTTCACGACGCGGATGTGCCGACGCAGGAACGCGGTCGATCGCGTGACCCAGCCGAAGCCGAGGGCGACGAGGAGGAACGGGATGCCCAGCCCGAGCGAGTAGGCGAGGCCCAGCACCGCGGCGCGCCATCCGTCTCCCTGGATGATCGCGAGCGACATGATCGCCGTGAGGGTCGGGCCGATGCACGGCGCCCACCCGATGCCGAGGGCGATCCCGAGCAGCGGAGCGCCGATGAGGCCGAGGTCGCCCTTGACCTGCGGGCGCGCGATGCGCTGCGCGAACCCGAGGAAGCCGATGAAGACGACGCCCATGAGGATGATGACGACGCCGAGGATGCGGGTGATGAGGTCGCCGTAGAGCAGGCTGAACTGCTGCAGGCCGCTGCCCGCGAGCCCGCCGAGCACGATGAGGGTCACGAACACGAGCGTGAAGCCCGCGATGAACAGGAGCACCCCGCCGACGAGGCGACCGCGCGAGCCGCCCGGCGCGGCGCCATCCGCCGCCCCGCCGCGGGGCGCGACGGCTCCCCCGATGAAGCCGAGATAGCCCGGGATGAGGGGCAGCACGCAGGGCGACACGAACGACACGAGCCCCGCGAGCATCGCGATCGGGATCGCGAGCCACAGGGCCCCGCCGAAGACGACGGCGTCGAGGCTCACGATGCCGCGCCCGCGGCGGTCATGCCGACTCCGCGAGCGTGTCGGCCACGAGCGTCGAGAGGATGGACGCGCCCTCGAGCTGGCCGATGAGGACCGCGGCGACGCGCCCCTCGGTGTCGAGGACGAGCGTCGTGGGCGTCGCCTGGATCGAGGTCGCGCCGGCGAAGGCGAGCTTCGCGCTGCCGTCGTTGACGTCGATGATGCTCGGGTACGTCACGCCCCACCGCTCGGCGAACGAGCGCGCGGTGTCGGCCTGGTCGTAGGTGTTCACGCCGACGAACGACACGTTCTCGCCCTGGTACTCCTGCCACACCGACTCGAGGTCGGCGGCCTCGGCCCGGCAGGGGCCGCACGCGGCGTACCAGAAGTTCACGACGGTGACATCGCCCGCGGTGTCGTCGCTCGAGAGCTCGTCGCCCTCCTCCGTGACCCCCGACCACTTCACGGGCTCGCCGCGCTCCTCGACGGGGATCTCCTTCACCCGGAAGTCGCTCGCGATGTAGCCCTTGTCGTCGCCGTCGAGGTAGGCCTGCGTCACGGGGTCCGCGGAGCACGCGGCCAGACCGGCGATGAGCGTCGCGACGGCGAGCGCGGCGGCCGCTCTCGCGCCCCGGCGGATGCGGGGAGACAGGCTCGGGACGGCAGGCGTGCGCACGGCTCCCATCCTACGTTCCCGTGTTCGAGGTGCCTGGGTCGATGCTGTATGGCCGGGGCGGTGGCTTCGGGGGCAAGGCTCGGCGAGCCTTGCCCCCGAAATGCGGCGATCGGGCGCCGGTTCGCCGCGAAGCGCGGCAGGCGGGTCAGACCGCGGCGCCCGCCCCCACGCGGCGCAGCTTGGCCATGGGCGCGAGCTCGCCGGGGAAGACGCGCTTGATGCCGTCGCCGAGGGCGGGCTCGATGTCGCGGATGCCGGCGACGAGGGCCGCGAGCTCGGTCGGCTCGATCGAGGCGGCGTGGTCCGAGCCCCACATGCCGCGATCGAGCGTGATGTGGCGCTCGACGGCGGCCGCGCCCAGCGCGACGGCGGCGAACGAGATCGCGAGGCCGCGCTCGTGCCCCGAGTATCCGACCGGGACGCCGGCGAAGCGGTCCTTCAGCGTCGGGATCATGCGGAGGTTCGCCTCCTCCGCCGGCATCGGATACGTCGACGTCGCGTGCAGGAGGACGAGGTTCTCCGTGCCGAGGAGGTCGACCGCGCGGTCGATCTGCTCCATGGTCGACATGCCCGTGGAGAGGATGATCGGCTTGCCCGTCTCGCGCAGCGCCGCGAGGAGCCCGTCGTCGGTGAGGCTCGCTGATGCGACCTTGTGCGCGACGACGTCGAGGTCCTCGAGGAACGCGACCGAGGGCTCGTCCCACGGCGACGCGAACCAGTCGACGCCGCGCTCGGCGGCGTGCGCGCCGATCTCGAGGTACTCGTCGCGGCCGAACTCGACCCGGTAGCGGTACTCGAGGTACGTCATGGTGCCCCACGGCGTCTCGCGCGGCACGTCGCGCATGTGCTCGGGCGTGGAGATCTCCGGGGTGCGCTTCTGGAACTTGACCGCGTCCGCGCCGGCGGCCGCGGCGACGTCGATGAGCTCCTTGGCGATCTCGACCGAGCCGTTGTGGTTCAGGCCGATCTCGGCGATGACGTAGGTGGGGTGCGCATCGCCCAGCGTGCGAGTGCCGATCGTGACCGTCATGAGTGCTCCTCCGGTTGTGACGAGGACGGGATGGACGCGCGGAGCGCAGCGCCCGCGCGCTCGGGCACGAGGCCCGTGCGGGAGCGCAGGACGCGCTCGGCCAGTTCGCGGACGGCGCCGTCGCCGCCCGCTCGGTGCAGGACGACGCGGGCGATCGCGAGCACGTCGGGATGGGAGCGCGGAACCGCGACGGGCCAGCCGACGATCCGCAGGCACGGCAGGTCGTTCACGTCGTTGCCCAGGTACGCGACATCCGCGAGCGCGACGCCCTGGGCATCCGCCCACTCGCGCAGAGCCGCCGCCTTGTCGTCGAGCCCCTGGCGCACGTCGACGCGGAGCTTGCGGGCGCGCGCGGCGACGACGCCGTTCGTCTCGGTGGAGAGGATGAGGAAGGGGATGCCGGCCCTGCGCAGAAGCGAGACGCCCATCCCGTCGGAGCGGCTCACGCGGACGAACTCGCGCCCGTCGGCGTCGACGAAGGCGGTGTCGTCGGTGTGGACTCCGTCGAAGTCGGTCACGACCGCTCGGGCGTCGATCGCCTCTCGCCTCAGACCGCTCACGTGACCTCCGTCAGCGGGCGTCTCCCGCTGACCTTCTACGGTCAGCGCACTGCGTGAACGCGAGGGGTCCGGAAGGTGCCCGCGAGGCGACGGCGGGGTGAAGGATGGCGCGGTGCCGGTCTCAGACGGCCCCGACGTCGACCGCGCCCGCGGTCGACGCGGGCTCGACGTAGTCGATCTCGCGCCAGACGTCGCCCTTGCGCTCGAACGAGGTCACGCTCGAGAGGGCGCACCGGCGCGTGCGGGGATCGTGCCGCAGCGGCAGGCCCGCGACGGAGAGGTGCGTGATCCAGATCGGCGCCTGGTGCGTCACGATGACGACGTCGCCGCCGTCGGCGGCGTCCCACGCGTCGTCGAGGGCCGCGTGCATGCGATCGACGACCTCGCGGTACGGCTCGCCCCAGCTCGGCCGCGACGGGCGGCGCAGGTGCCACCAGTTCTGCGGGATGAAGACGGCGCGGCTCATGCGCTTCCCCGCGAACGCGTTCCACGGCTCGATGACGCGCTCGTCGGCGCGCGGCTCGAGCTCGAACAGCGCCGTGAACGGCTCGGCCGACTCGCGCGTGCGCTCGAGCGGAGAGCACACGAGCTCGGCGAGCGGGCGATCGAGCGAGCGCACGTAGTCGGCCGCTGCCCTGGCCATCCGCCGCCCGTCCTCGCTCAGGCGGAATCCGGGCATGCGCTCGTACAGCACGCGCCGCGGATTGAAGACCTCGCCGTGGCGGACGAGATGGAGGCGTTCGGCGGGCACAGGCCCAGTCTACGAACGCTCAGTCGGCCGCGGGCGCCTCGCGCTCGCCGCGCGGAGCGACGGCACCGGCCGCCCGCTGGCGACGCTGCGCCCGGATGCGGACGACGACGAACCAGACGACCGCGGCCGCGACGCCCACGATGACGACGTTCTGGACGATGTCCATGTACTGCTCGACGATGTGCCACCCGCTGCCGAGATACCAGCCGACGAGGATGAAGACGGTGTTCCAGATGACGCTCCCTGCGGCCGTGAGCAGCGCGAAGCGCCACACGGGCATCCGCACGACGCCGGCCGGGATCGAGATGAGGCTCCGGAAGATCGGGACGAACCGGCCGAGGAAGACGGCCTTGCCGCCGTGCCGGTGGAACCAGGCCACCGTCCGGTCGATGTCCTCTCCCGAGACGAGCGGCAGGCGCTCGGCGATGCGGCGCAGGCGGTCGACGCCGAACCAGACGCCGATGCCGTAGAGGAGGAGCGCGCCGACGACGGACCCGACCGTCGTCCAGAGGATCGCCTCCCACAGCGCGAATGCGCCGCGATGGGCGGCGAGGCCCGCCATGGGGAGGATGGCCTCGCTCGGCAGCGGCGGGAAGAGGTTCTCGGCGGCGATCGCGACGCCGGCGCCGTAGGGGCCGATGACGTCCATGAGCCCCACGACCGCATCCACGAGAGTGGAGAGCCAGGATCCTCCGTCGGCGGCGGCCGTGATCTCGGTCGTCGTCATGTCGGTGCGGCCTTTCCGTCGGCGCGGGCGGTGGGGTCGGGCTCGACGCTATCGACGGCGCATCCGGGTTCCCTGTGCGAAGGGCCGGGATCGCCTGTGCGCTCGTCGCGCGCGGTTCGGCATCTGCGGGGTTGTCAGCATCTGAGGTGTTGGGTGAGTTTGGTGTGGAGTCGGGTGCGGGAGGTGGGTGCTGGTCGGTGGCGGTGGTGTCGGTCGATCCAGTTGGGGGCGGCGATGTAGGGCACGCCGTGGTGCATGTGGATGTTCCAG
>NZ_BSEJ01000018.1 GCF_027921765.1 Microbacterium barkeri | reverse complement strand
CGCAAAGCGATCGTCGCCCGCGACGGAGGCTGCATCATCCCCGGCTGCACCATCCCCGCCGCCTGGTGCGAGATCCACCACGTCGAAGACCACGCCCACGGCGGCCCCACCGAAACCGACAACGGCGTCCTGCTCTGCTGGTGGCACCACCACCACCTCGACACCTCCGGCTGGACCATCCACATGCACCACGGCGTGCCCTACATCGTCCCGCCCCGCTGGATCGACCGCGACTGCACACCCCGCCCCGCACAAGGATCCGCCACCCGCATACGCACCCGCATCCGCCGCACCCTCACCCGCATCCGCACCTGACCCACCACCGAATGGCACAGCGCCGCGGCCGCCGACGAGAGTGTCGGGGACCGCGGGCGCGAGCGGTGAGGCGGGTCAGTCGATGCCGAGGTCGCGGCGCAGCCGCGCGACGTGCCCGGTCGCCTTGACGTTGTAGAGGGCCTTCTCGATGACGCCCTCTTCGTCGAGCACGAACGTCGAGCGGATGACTCCCTCGATGATCCGGCCGTAGCTGTTCTTCTCGCCCCACGTGCCGTACGCATCGTGCACAGCGTGGTCGGGGTCGCTCAGCAGGTCGAAGGTCAGGCCGTCGCGCTCACGGAAGCGGCGCAGCTTCTCGGGCTCGTCGCGCGAGACGCCGACCACCGTGTACCCGGCGCTCTGCAGCGAGCCGAGGCTGTCGCGGAAGTCGCACGCCTGCTTGGCGCATCCGACCGTGAGCGCCTCCGGGTAGAAGTAGAGGACGACCTTCCGCCCGCGGAGGTCGGAGAGCGAGACGCTCTTCTCATCCTGGTCGAGCAGAGTGAAGGCAGGAGCGGCGGTACCGGGTTCGAGGCGCGAAGTCATAGGCTTCCCAGCCTAAGCGGCGGTGCCGAGGGACCGCCGAGCGTGACAGACGTCATGTCGATGACGTGACAGCGCCCTCCTGCGGACGCGTGCCCCACGCGCGAGGCTCGGGATATGACACAGACATCCTCTGCGCCTCCTGCGGTTCGACTCGCCGGCGTCACGCGCCACTTCGGCTCGGGGGAGCGGCGTGTGCGGGCGGTCGACGCCGTCGACCTCCGCGTCGAGCGGGGAGAGGTGGTCGCGCTCCTCGGGCCGAACGGCGCGGGGAAGACCACCACCATCGACATGCTGCTCGGGCTGAGCGAGCCCGATGCGGGCACCGTCGCCGTGCTGGGGGACGGTCCGCGCCGCGCGGTGGCGGCCGGCCGGCTGGCCGCGGTTCTGCAGAGCGGCGGACTGCTGGCCGATCTCACGGTGCGCGAGACCGTCTCGGTCGTCGCAGGACTTCACGGCGTGCAGCGACGGGTTCCCGAGGTCCTCGAGCGGGCTGACCTCGTGGGCATCGGGCGTCGGCGCGTGGGGAAGTGCTCGGGCGGCGAGCAGCAGCGGGTCAAGTTCGCCCTCGCTCTGCTCCCCGACCCGGACGTGCTCATCCTCGACGAGCCCACGGCAGGCATGGACGTCACCGCCCGCCGACGCTTCTGGCAGGCCATGCGCGCCGACGCCGACGCCGGCCGCACGATCGTCTTCGCGACGCACTATCTCGAAGAGGCCGAGCAGTTCGCGCGACGGACCGTCGTCATGAACCGCGGCCGGGTCGTCGCCGACGCCCGGACGGAGAGTCTGCGTGCATCGCTCGGCGGGCGCACCGTCTCGGCGTCGCTCCCGCCGTCCGCAGAGCTCGCCGGCGGACTGGTGCGCGAGCTCGAGGCAGACGACCGCGTCGCGGAGCTCGTCGTCGACGCGGGCCGGATCACCGTGCGGACAGCCGCGTCCGACGAACTCGCCGCACGCCTCCTCTCGATCGGCGCGCACGATCTCGAGATCGCCGCCCCGACCCTCGAATCCGCCTTCACCTCGCTCACGGAGGAGCCCGCATGACCGCCCTCGTCTCGCCGCCGCTCTATCGCACGGAGGCGATGCGCCAGCTGCGCAACCCGTACACGCTCGCATTCACGCTCGCGATGCCCGTCGCCATGTACCTCCTCTTCGGCGCGAGCATGGAGTACGGCGGGCAGAGCGTCGGAAACGCGAACGTCTCGTTCTACGTCATGGTGTCGATGGGCGCGTTCGGGACGGCCACCGCGATGAGCTCTCTGTGCTCTCTCGCCGCCTCGGAAGTCGGTCAGGGATGGGGCCGTCAGCTCGCGATGACCCCACTCACGACCGCGGGGTACGCCGTCACGAAGCTGACGGCCGCGGTCACCTTCGCGGCGCTCTCCGTCGCGGCCGTCTACCTCGCCGGCATCGCGACCGGCGCCGAGGCCGCGGATGGATGGCGCTGGCTCGCCGCTGCGGGGCTGACCCTCGCGCTCGGACTCGTCTACGGCCTGTTCGGGCTCGGCGTCGGCCTCTCCTTCAACTCCGACTCCGCCGCCGCGCTCGCATCCATCTCGATCACGTTCTTCGGGTTCTTCGGCAACGTGTTCGTCCCGCTCGAGGGCGTCATGCTCGACATCGCGACGTTCACGCCCATGTACGGGTACGTCGCCCTCGTCCGCTGGCCCGCCACGGACGGAGCGCTCGTGTCCGGCGGCTCGGATCCGCTGTGGGCTGTGCTGCTGAACGTCGCCGCCTGGGCAGCCGTGTTCGCTGCGCTCGTACGGTTCGGCGTCCTGCGCTCGCGACGCCGTCGCTAGGCTCGACGGATGAGCACCGTCGCGCCCGCTGCAGCCGGCCCGCGCCGGCTCCAGGGCCCCTGGGAGCGGTGGGGATGGCTGATGGCCGTCGTATGGATGGTCTTCCTCATCTATCCGGTGATGAGCCTCGTGAACTCGACCGCGCCGATCGGATGGCGCGTGCTCGGCTGGGCGACGACGGTCGGGTTCGCCGTGCTCTACGTCGTGGGCTTCGTGCGCGGCATGCGCGGCGAATGGCACCGCCCGGCTCCGAGCATCGTCGTGATCTTCTGGTGCCTCATCGCGTGCGCGGCGGCGACGGTGCCGGCGATCGAGACGCAGGCGCTCAGCTTCCTGCCGTTCGTCATGGCCTATGCGTCGTACGGCCTCGGGCGATGGTGGCACTGGGCCGTGAACGCCGTGTCGATCGCGCTGGCCATCGGCGCGATTCTCCTCACGGGGCGCCTGTCCGGCCACGCGCAGCTGCTCGCCATCATGCTGATGCTCGCCGTCGTGAACTCCGTCAACACCTGGCTCATCAGGCGATCGATCGCGGCGGAGGAGCTGCGGGTGCAGCTGGCCACCACCGAGGAGCGTGCTTCGGTGGCCCGAGACGTGCACGACCTGGTCGGTCATTCGCTCACGGTCGTGAAGCTCAAGGCCGAGCTCGCGAGCAGGCTCGTCGACCGGGATCCGGAGCGCGCCCGCGCCGAGCTCGACGCGATCGTCCGGCTCGCGACCGAGGCGATCGCCGGCGTGCGCAGCACGGTCACGGGGCTGCAGGGGGTCGGCTTCGCGGACCAGCTCGTCTCGAGCAGGGCGGCGCTCGAAACCGCGGGTCTCGACGTCGAGACGGTCGGAGCCGCCGACGCGCTCTCGCCTGCGCAGTCCCTTCCCGCCGCCTGGATCCTGCGGGAGGCGACCACGAACATCCTGCGCCATGCCGGCGCGCGGCGTGCGCGCATCGAGGTCGCGCCCGGCACGCTCGTGATCGAGGACGACGGGAGCGGAACGAGCGCTCCGCCGGGCAACGGGATGCGCGGGATGGCGGAGCGCGCGACGGCGGCCGGTGCGACCCTGAGCGTGGAGGCGCGCGGTGCGGGCGGCACGAAGGTGAGTGTGACGTGGTGAGCCCCGCCCCCATCCGACTCCTCCTGGTCGACGATCAGGCGCTCGTGCGCGGCGCGATGGGCGCCCTGCTCGAGCTCGAGGACGACCTCGTCGTGGCCGGAGAGGCAGGCGATGGGACGACTGCGGCTGCGGAGGCCCTCAGGCTCTCGCCCGACGTCTGCCTCATGGACATCCAGATGCCGGGCGCGGACGGCATCGCCGCCACACGCGCGATCCGAACATCGAGCCCCGGCACCCGCGTGCTCATCGTGACCACCTTCGCGCGCCCCGGCTACCTCCGCGCTGCCCTGGAGGCGGGCGCGAGCGGGTTCGTGGTCAAGGACGCCCCGGCCGCGCAGCTGGCGGACGCCGTGCGCCGCGTGCACGCGGGCATGCGCGTCGTCGATCCCGAACTTGCGGTCGCGTCGCTCGCCGAGGGCGCGAACCCCCTGACCGAGCGCGAGCAGCAGGTGCTGAGGCTGTCCGCGGACGGGCGGGCGGTCACGCAGATCGCGGCGGAGGTGTTCCTGTCCGCCGGGACCGTGCGCAACCATCTCTCGTCCGCCATCGGGAAGACCGGCGCGTCCAACCGCGCACAGGCGGCCCGGATCGCCCGGGAGAAGGGGTGGATCTGAGCGGCCCGTCCTAGAACAGGTCCTCGAGCTCGACGCGCTCACCCGTCGCATCGGCGATCGCGAGACGCGCGGCGAACCAGCCGGCCATCCCGTGCACGCCCGGGCCGGGCGGGGTCGACGCCGACGCGAGGTAGACGCCCTTCATCGGGGTGCGCCACGGCGAGGTGGAGAGGACGGGGCGGCCGATCAGCTGCCGGAAGGTCACGGCGCCGCCGGCGAAGTCGCCGCCCACGGCCGACGGGTTGTACACGGCGAACTCGGTGGCGGTCGTGGCGTGCGACGCGAGGATGCGGTCGCGGAAGCCGGGTGCGAAGCGCTCGATCTGCCGCGTCACCGTCTCGGTCGCGTCGACGCTCGACCCCGGCGGCACGTGGATGTACGTCCACAGCACGCTCTTGCCCTTCGGAGCGCGCGTGGGGTCCAGGATGGACGGCTGGGCGGCGAGCACGAACGGCCGCTCGGGCACGCGCCCGCGGGCGACGGCGTTCTCGCCCGCCTCGATCTCGGCGCGGGTTCCGCCGATGTGCACGGTGGGGGAGAGGTGCACATCGGGGTGCGCCCACGGCACGGGCCCGTCGAGCGCGAAGTCGACCTTCGAGGCCCCCGGCCCGTACCGGAATCGGCGGATGGCCGCGGCCCAGGAGCCGTGCGCGTCGGGATGCGTGAGCGCGAGACGCGGCGAGGTGTCGAGGACGAGGACGTCGCCGCGCGCCGGGTCGCCCCAGTCGAGCGCGGACAGATCGTCGACCCGGTGACCCGTCTCGATCCGGCCGCCGTGCGCGCGCAGGTCCTCCGCGAGGGCGTCGGGGATGGCCTGGGCGCCGCCGACGGGGAATCCCCAGCCCCCGGCATGCGCCTGGGAGGCGAGCAGCAGCCCTGCGGCCGACGCGGCGACCGAGGGCAGAGCGGTGTTCGCGTGCGCGATCACGCCCGTGAGGAGCGCGTGCGCCTCCTCGCTGCGGAACGAGTGCCGGCCGAGCGGTGAGCCGAGCTCGAGCGCCCTGAGTCCGAAGCGCACGAAGGTGACCGGATGGCGCGGCACGCGCAGCATCTGATTGCCGGTCACGTCGGCGACCGCGTCGATGTGGCGCGCGAGCGGGCGGAGCATCGCGTTCCACGCCCGGCGGTCGACCCCGAGCCCGTCGGCGGTCCGCGCGATGTCGCGCCAGGCGATCGCGGCGCGGCCGCCGTCGAGCGGATGCGCGTACGACGCGTCGGGAACGAGCCATCCGACCTTCTCGCGCATGCCGAACGCGTCGAAGAAAAGCGAGGTGAACGCGGCCGGATGCACGGCAGAGCACACGTCGTGACGGAACCCCGGGAGCGTGAGCTCGGCCGTGCGGGTTCCGCCGCCGATCCCGGAGTGCGCCTCGATCACGGTGACGTCGAAGCCGGCCCGCGCGAGCGCCACCGCGGCGGAGAGCCCGTTCGGTCCGCTGCCCACCACCGTCGCGCGCCGAGTCGTCATAGGCCCATCCTGCCAGGGGCCCGCGACGGCCGGGCCGCCGAGGTCAGACGAACGCGCTCATCCCGGTGAGGTCGCGGCCGAGCAGCAGCGCCTGGACGCTCTCGGTGCCCTCGTAGGTGTGGATCGCCTCGATGTCCGCGAGATGCTGCATGACGACGTTCTCGAGGAGGATGCCGTTCCCGCCGAGCATGTCGCGCGCGGTCCGGGCGACATCGCGCGCCGTCCGCGTGCAGTGGTACTTCGCGAGCGACGCCTGCGTCGCGCGCATGCCGCCGGCCGCCTCGAGGTCGGCGAGGCGGCGCAGGAACAGCTGCATCGACGTGAGCTGGGCGAGCATCTGCGTCAGGCGCTCCTGCACCATCTGGAAGCGCGCGAGCGGGCGGCCGAACTGCTCGCGCTGCGTCGCGTACGAGAGGGCGGCCTCGAAGCAGGCCGTCGCGTGCCCGAGCGCCGACCAGGCGACCCCCGAGCGGGTCGCGAAGAGCACCGTCGTCGCGTCCTTGAACGAGTGCGCGCCCGGGAGCACGGCGTCGGCCGGCACTCGCACGTCGTCGAGGCGGATGTGGGCCTGATGGATGGCGCGCAGCGCGACCTTGCCCGCGATGACGTCGGCCGCATAGCCCGGCGCGTCCTGCTCCACGAGGAAGCACCGGACGGCGCCATGGTCGGGGTCGCCTTCGTCATCCACGCGCGCCCAGACGAATGTGATGCCGCCCGATGCGCCGTTGCCGATCCACTTCTTGGCGCCGCGCAGCACCCACCCGTCGCCGTCTCGACGCGCGACGGTCTCGAGCGACGTCGAATCCGATCCGTGATCGGGCTCCGTCAGCGCGAAGGAGCCGAGCACCTCGCCCGTCTGCAGCAGCCCGAGCCAGCGCTCCTGCTGCGCCTCGCTGCCGAACAGCGCGAGCGTGCGGAGGGCGAGCCCGCCCTGGACGGCGAGGATCGTTCCGAGCGAGCCGTCGTGCCGAGACATCTCCATGTTGACCAGCCCCGCGGCCAGCGGCGACAGGCGGGGGATGGCCGGATGATCGATGCCGTCCGCGTAGAGGCCGGCGGCTCCCAGCTCAGGCAGGACCTCGAGCGGATACTCCGCGCGCTCCCACGCCTCGCGCATGCGGGGAGCGAGGCGCTCCCCGATCTCGCGCGCGCGGGACCAGACCTCGCGGTCTTCGCCCGAGACATCCGAGAACACCGCGTAGTAGTCGATGTCCAGAACCTTCGCGACGTCGTACGTCGACACCTTCTCGCCGGGGAGGAGCTCCGTTGCCATGGCGACAGGCTAGGCAGGGGCCCCGCCCGGGATCATCTAAGCTGGAGGAAGTCTTCAAAAAGGAGCAGAGATGTTCATCGTCGCTTTGGTTCTCTTCCTCGGCGGGCTGGCGCTGTTCGGCGTCGCCTTCATGGTGCCGGCGTTCCAGGCCCTGGTGTTCGCGGCGGGCATCCTGCTCGTGTGCCTCGCCATGGCCCTGCCCATGCACACCAAGGCGAGGTAGCACCGCCCTCCCTCCGCGTGCAGGCGGCTCCGGATGATCCGGGGCCGCCTTCTTCATGCCCGCTCGCGCCGCTCACCGGGAGGCCCGCAGGGCGCGGTCACCGCGCGGTAGTAGGCTTGAGCATCGGTCGAGATCTCTCGACGTCGAGACGTTTCCACGCGTCTTGTCCCGTGGCCCCATCGAAGGAATGCAACGTGGATCTGTACGAGTACCAGGCTCGAGACCTTTTTGAGAAGTACGAGGTGCCGGTGCTCGCCGGCATCGTCGCGGACACCCCCGAGGAGGTGAAGGCGGCAGCCGAGAAGATCGGCGGCGTCGTGGTGGTCAAGGCCCAGGTCAAGACCGGCGGGCGCGGGAAGGCCGGCGGCGTCAAGGTCGCGAAGACCCCCGACGAGGCATACGAGGCCGCGAAGGCCATCCTCGGCCTCGACATCAAGGGCCACATCGTCAAGCGCGTGATGGTCGCGCAGGGCGCCGACATCGCGCGCGAGTTCTACTTCTCGGTCCTCCTCGACCGCGCCAACCGCTCCTACCTGTCGCTCGCGAGCGTCGAGGGCGGCATGGAGATCGAGCAGCTCGCCGTCGAGAAGCCCGAGGCGCTCGCGCGCGTCGAGGTGAACCCGCTGCGCGGTATCGACAAGGAGAAGGCCGTCGAGATCGCCCGCGCGGGCGGCTGGGACGAGGAGCTCGTCGAGAAGGTCGCCGACGTGTTCGTCAAGCTCTACGAGGTCTACAAGACCGAGGGTGCGACGCTCGTCGAGGTGAACCCGCTCGTGCTCACCGGCGCCGGCGACATCGTCGCCCTCGACGGCAAGGTCTCGCTCGACGACAACGCGAGCGAGGTGCGCCACCCCGAGCACGAGGAGCTCGAGGACAAGGAGGCGGCCGACCCGCTCGAGGCGAAGGCCAAGGCCAACGGCCTCAACTACGTCAAGCTCGACGGCCAGGTCGGCATCATCGGCAACGGCGCGGGCCTCGTCATGTCGACGCTCGACGTCGTCGCGTACGCGGGCGAGAAGCACGGCGGCGTGAAGCCCGCCAACTTCCTCGACATCGGCGGCGGCGCGAACGCGCAGGTCATGGCCAACGGCCTCGACGTCATCCTCGGCGACGAGCAGGTCAAGAGCGTCTTCGTCAACGTCTTCGGCGGCATCACGTCGTGCGTCGCCGTGGCGGAGGGCATCGTGAAGGCCCTCGAGATCCTCGGGGACCACGCCACCAAGCCGCTCGTGGTGCGCCTCGACGGCAACCAGGTCGAAGAGGGCCGCGCGATCCTGCAGGGGGCCAACCACCCGCTGGTCACGCTCGCGGCCGGCATGGACGAGGGCGCCGACAAGGCCGCCGAGCTGGCGAACGCCTGAGCCGGGAAAGGGACTAGAGACATGTCGATCTACCTCAACAAGGACTCCAAGGTCATCGTCCAGGGCATCACGGGCGGCGAGGGCACCAAGCACACCGCCCTCATGCTCAAGGCCGGCACGAACATCGTCGGCGGCGTGAACGCCCGCAAGGCAGGCACCACCGTCACGCACGAGAAGCCCGGCGAGGGCGAGGTCGAGCTCCCCGTCTTCGGATCGGTCGCCGAGGCGATCGAGAAGACCGGCGCCGACGTGTCGATCGCGTTCGTGCCGCCCGCGTTCACGAAGGACGCCATGGTCGAGGCCATCGACGCCGAGATCCCCCTCCTCGTCGTGATCACCGAGGGCGTGCCCGTCGGCGACACCGCGGAGGCGTGGGCGTACGCGATCGAGAAGGGCAACAAGACCCGCATCATCGGCCCGAACTGCCCCGGCATCATCACGCCGGGCGAGTCGCTCGTCGGCATCACGCCCGCGAACATCACGGGCAAGGGCCCGATCGGCCTCGTCTCGAAGTCGGGCACGCTGACCTACCAGATGATGTTCGAGCTGCGCGACCTCGGCTTCTCGACGGCCATCGGCATCGGCGGCGACCCCGTCATCGGCACGACGCACATCGACGCCCTCGAGGCGTTCGAGGCCGACCCCGAGACGAAGGCGATCGTCATGATCGGCGAGATCGGCGGCGACGCCGAGGAGCGCGCGGCCGAGTTCATCAAGGCGAACGTCACGAAGCCGGTCGTCGGCTACGTCGCGGGCTTCACCGCCCCCGAGGGCAAGACGATGGGCCACGCGGGCGCGATCGTGTCCGGCTCGGCCGGCACCGCGCAGGCGAAGAAGGAGGCCCTCGAGGCCGCCGGCGTCAAGGTCGGGAAGACCCCGAGCGAGACGGCCGCCCTCATGCGCGAGATCATCGAGTCCCTCTAAGACTCAGCGAGCGCAGCGAGCCGCCTCCGGTCGTTGAGCGAGCGCAGCGAGTCGAAACGCAGCGAGTCGAAACGCAGCGAGCCGCCCCCGGTCGTTGAGCGAGCGCAGCGAGTCGAAACGCAGCGAGTCGAAACGCAGCGAGTCGAAACGCAGCGAGCCGCCCCCGGGATCATCCCGGGGGCGGCTCGCTGCATTCAGTCGTCGACGCGGTTGCCCTGCGCGTCCCAGTGCTCGGCGACCTTCTTCGAGGGCTGCACGCGCGGCGGCTCGCCGGGCATCTTCGGGAAGTCGGGCGGGAACGGCAGCTCGCCGAGGCCGTCGGCGAGGTCGCGCTCCCACCACTCGAGGAGCGTGTCGATGCGGGCGGGCGCATCGCCGAACGCGGCCCACGGGTCGCCGACCTCCTCGAGGCGCCGGGGCACGGTGCGCACGGTGAGCGCGAGCGGATCGACGTCGTCGAGCTCGTCCCAGGAGAGCGGCGTCGACACGGTCGCCTGCGGGAGCGCCCGCGGGCTGTAGGCGCCCGCCATCGTGCGGTCGCGGTTGGCCTGGTTGAAGTCGATGAAGACGCGCTCCCCGCGCTCCTCCTTCCACCAGCTCATCGTCACGCGCGACGGATGGCGCCGCTCGAGCTCGCGCCCCGCGGCGATCACCGCGTGGCGCACCTCGAGGAACTCCCACCGCGGCTCGATGGGGCAGAAGAGGTGGATGCCGCGGCTGCCGCTCGTCTTGATCCACGACGTGAGGCCGGCTTCGTCGAGCACCTCGCGCATCGCGTGCGCCGCGAAGACGACGTCGGCGAAGTCGGTGCCCGGCTGCGGGTCGAGGTCGATTCGCAGCTCGACGGGACGGTCGGCGTCGCTTGCAAGAGACGCCCACGGGTGGAACACGACGGTGTTCATCTGCGCGGCCCACACGGCCGACGCCGGCTCGGTGAGGACGAGCTGCGGATGGCGCCTGCCGCTGTTGTACGTCACGGGCACCGACTCGACGTAGGCGGGTGCGCCCTTGGGCGGGTTCTTCGAGAAGAAGCTCTCGCCGTCGACGGCCCCGGGGAAGCGCTCGAGCGACACGGGCCGATGGCCGCTGTGCGCGAGGAACGGGCCCGACACCGCGATGAGGTACTCCGCGAGGTCGCGCTTGGTCACCCCGGCCTCGGGCCACACGACGCGCCCCGGGCTCGACAGGCTCACCTCGCGGTCGCCATCCGGTCCGGGGATCGTGAGCGTGACGCGCTCGGAGGCCACGGCGCGCCTACTCGCCGAAGCCCGACGCGACGAGGTCGCGGATGGCCGAGATCGCGCGCTCCGCGTCGGGCCCGTCGGCGGTCACATCGATCGTGTCGCCCTTGCGGGCGCCGAGCGCCATGAGTCCGACGAGGCTGCGCCCGTCGACGGCGGGCTTCGTGGCGGTGCCGATCCGGACGACCGCGTCGAGCCCGCGCAGGGCGCCCGCGAGCGCGGCCGCCGGCCGTGCATGGAGCCCGATCTCGTTCGTCAGCAGGAACGACTCCGAGCGCCCCGTGGGCTTCTCCTCAACGGGGACGGACTCGCCCTCCACGCCGAGATGCCGCAGCTTGGCGTCGAGGGCGCGGCGCGCCTCGCGCTCGACCTCGACGAGGTCGCCGCCCGCGCCGGCTCGCGCCACCGCGGCCACGAGGCCCTCCACGAACGGAGCCGCAGCGAGGCGCACCGGCCCCTCGGCGGCGTCCGCGAGATCGAAGGCGAGCTCGGCGCTGAGGATGGCCGATCCGAGGTCCGTGAAGACGAGGGTGCCGTCGGGCGAGGCGACCGACTCGATCGCCCGCGCGATGAGCGCGGCATCCGTGCCCATCCCGCCCTCCGCCGTTCCGGCCGCGACGGCGATCCGAGGCGCCACTGGGCCGGCCATCTCGCTCGCGAGCGCGACAGCCGCCTCCGCGAGGGCGACGCTGTGCGAGACCACGACGAAGCCGATCATGCCGAGACCTCCTCGGCCGCCGCGGCGAGCGCCTCGAACAGGAGGGCGGTCGAGACCGAACCGGGGTCGAGGTGCCCCGCGCTGCGTTCGCCGAGATAGCTCGCGCGTCCCTTGCGTGCGACGAGCGGCTCGGTCGCGTCGCTTCCCGCGCGCGCAGCCCGAGCGGCAGAGCGTGCGGCGGAGACGAGGTCGGATGCGCCCGCCTCGAACGCGTCGACCGCCGGGGTCATCGCGTCGATCATCGTCTTGTCGCCCGGCTCCGCCTTGCCGCGTGACACGACGCCCTCGAGGCCCGCGCGCAGCGCGGCGGCGAGCGCGGGGCCATCCAGCTCGGCGCCGTCGCCGCCGCTCGCGCCGAAGCGCAGGAAGAAGGTGCCGTACAGCGGGCCGCTCGCACCGCCCACGGTCGAGACGAGCGCCATCCCCACCGCCTTCCCGAACTCGCCGACGGTCGTGGGCGTCGCCGACTCGAGCTTCGCGACGGCCGCCGCGGTGCCGCGCGCCATGTTCGCACCGTGGTCGGCGTCGCCGATCGCGGAGTCGAGCGCCGTCAGCCGCTCCTGCTCGTCGGAGACGCGATCGCGGAAGAGCGCGACCCAGCGTCCGAGCGCTGCGATGTCGAACGCCATCCGATCACCGCCCCCAGCGCAGGCCGGGCGTCTCGACGGGCGCGTCCCACAGACGCAGCATCTCGTCGTCGGCGCGCAGGAGCGTGAGCGAGCACCCCGCCATGTCGAGCGACGTGATGTAGTCGCCCACGAGGGTGCGTGCGACGCGCACGCCGGCCTTCTCGAGCAGCTTCGCGACCTCGCCGTACATGAGGTAGAGCTCGAGAAGCGGGGAGCCGCCCATGCCGTTCAGCATCGCGATCACCGGCCCGCCCGCCGCGTCGAAGTCGTGGAGGATCGGGTCGACGAGCATCTCGGCGATCTCCGGTGCGGGCGCGACCTTCACGCGGCGTCGCCCGGGCTCGCCGTGGATGCCGATGCCGATCTCCATCTCGTCGTCGGGCAGGTCGAACGTGGGCTTGCCCGCCGCGGGCACCGTGCAGCTCGTGAGCGCCATGCCCATCGAGCGTCCCTGCGCCGACACCGCCTCCGCGATCCGCACGACCTCGTCGAGGGGCGCGCCCTCCTCGGCGGCAGCGCCCACGATCTTCTCGAGGAGCACCGTGAGGCCCACCCCGCGGCGCCCGGCCGTGTAGAGCGAGTCCTCCACCGCGACGTCGTCGTGCACGAGGACGGACGCGACCTCCGCCTCCGCGAGCTCGGCCGCCATCTCGAAGTTCATGACGTCGCCCGTGTAGTTCTTCACGATGTGCAGCACGCCCGCGCCGCGATCGACCGCGCTCGTGGCCGCCAGCACCTGGTCGGGGGTGGGGGAGGTGAACACCTCGCCCGCGCACGCCGCGTCGAGCATCCCGTAGCCGACGTAGCCGCCGTGCAGCGGCTCATGTCCCGATCCGCCGCCCGACACGAGCGCCACCTTGCCGGCGTCCTTGGGTGTCGCGCGGAGGACGACCCGGTTCTCGTGGTCCACGCGGAGCTGCGGCAGGGCCGCCTCCATGCCGACCAGGGCATCTGTGACGACCGCCGCGGTGTCGCCGATCAGCTTCTTCATCGCCTGCTCCTCCGAGCCCATCCGGACATCCCTGCTCCCTCGCGTCGATGCCAGCGCCAGCCGTGTACGCCTCACTATCGGCAGGACGATCGCGGGGTGTCAAGGGGAGGGGACGGATGTGCATGCGGATGGCCGGAGCCGATGGCCCGACGGGATCGTAGGCTCGGAGCATGCCGCTTCAGGGAGAGTACGCACCGAGCACATCCGAATGGGCACGTCAGCAGGCCGAGGCCTACGAGGCGTCGAACGGCGCCGAGGCCTCCGTCCTGCCGGGCACGTCCTGGCCGATCGTCGTCGTGACGAACGTCGGCGCCCGCAGCGAGAAGCTGCACAAGACGGCCCTCATGCGCGTCGAGCACGAGGGCGTCTACGCGCTCGTCGCCTCGAAGGGCGGGGCGCCGAAGCCGCCCGCGTGGTACTTCAACATCGCCGCGCACCCGCACGTCGAGCTGCAGGACGGCGCCGTGAAGCGCGACTACCTCGCGCGCGAGCTCGACGTCGACAGCGACGAGTACGCCCAGTGGTGGGAGCGCGCCGTCGCGGCGTACCCGCCGTACGCCGAGTACCAGGAGCGCACGGAGCGCCGGATCGCGGTCTTCGTCCTCGAGCCGATCGCGGCGTAGGGCGGCCCCGGCGCGGGTCCGGGGATCTCCCGGGGCCCGCGGGTAGGGTCGTGACGCCATGCATCGGATCCTCATCGCCCTGCTCGCCGCGTTCGACGCGCTCGTGGCGGCGCTGGTCGGCCTCGCCGTCGTCCTCGCGCCGCTGACGCTCCTGTGGACGTTCACGTTCGGCCTGACGGCCGACTGGGCGGGCCTGTGGCCGACGACGGCGCGGATCTGGCAGCTCGGCAACCTCGTCCCGCTGTCGCTCGCGTTCGACGAGGACGCCGTCGTGGCGCTCGGCCTGCCCGACGAGGCGGCCACCTTCACGCTCACCCTCGCTCCGCTCGCGTTCGCGGTCTTCGCGGCGTTCTTCGCGGCCCGCTCCGGCCGGCGCGCGGTCCGCTCGGGCGCCGGAGCGGTGGGCGTCCTCGCGGGCATCGCGATGACCGCGATCATCGCGGCGGTCGTCCTCGCGACCTCGGGGAGCGAGCTCGCACGCGTCGAGGCCTGGCAGGCTGTGCTCCTGCCGACCGCCGTCTACGCGGTCGGGGCGGTCGCCGGCGCGTGGGCCGAGGGTTGGAGCGAGGGCGACGGCGGCCTCGCGGACCTCGTGCACGAGCGGGTCGACGGGTGGTCGTCGAAGTGGCGCGAGGTCCCC
Organism: Microbacterium barkeri; assembly: GCF_027921765.1. Classification (GTDB taxonomy): domain Bacteria; phylum Actinomycetota; class Actinomycetes; order Actinomycetales; family Microbacteriaceae; genus Microbacterium; species Microbacterium barkeri. Next base: position 53,907 of record NZ_BSEJ01000018.1, on the reverse strand, counting down.
ACGCTCGCGGTGCGCGGCGGCGCCGTCGCCCTCGCTGCCGTCGTCGGCGCGGCCGCGCTCGCGGTCGTCGTCGCCGTGCTCGTCCGCGCGGACGCCGTCGTCGCCCTCTTCGAGCAGGCGCAGGTCGACGCGCTCGGCGCGACCGCCCTCGCGCTCGCGCAGGTCGCGTACCTGCCGACGCTCATCGGCTGGGGCGTGTCCTGGATCGCGGGGCCGGGCTTCGCGGTCGGCGCGGCGACCACGGTCTCCCCGGCCGGCACGCAGCTCGGCGTCGTGCCCGGCATCCCGATGCTCGGCCTCCTCCCGGAGCAGGGCTCGGGATGGCTGCTGCTCGTCGCGCTCCTGCCCGTCGCGGCGGGCGCGCTGGCCGGGTGGCACGTGCGCTCGGCGCTCGCGGCGGAGTGGGAGATCGAACGCCCCGAGGACGACGACCATCCCTCGCCGCACGAGCCCGTGTCGCCTCGGGTCGTGCTCGCGATCGCCATCGCCGCCATCGCGGGAGCCGGGGCGGCCGGCATCGCGGCACTCTCGTCGGGATCCATCGGCCCGGGGCGGCTCGCGACCGTCGGCCCCGATCCCGGTCCCGTCGCCCTCGCGGTGGGCCTCGAGGTGCTCGTCGGTGCGGCCATCCTGCTCCTCTCGCCCCGCCCGCACGGGCATGCCGCCGCGACAGCGGACGGGGCGGCCGCGCTCGCCGACGGGGACGAACTCGCGCGCCGGTAGACTGGCCGCGTGCTCTCGGTCGCCGTCCTCATCTCTGGCACCGGTTCGAACCTCCGCGCCCTCCTCGAAGCCGCGAGCGAACCCGGATTCCCCGCTCGGATCGTCGCCGTCGGCGCCGACCGCGACGCGGCGGGCCTCGCCCACGCCGAGGAGTTCGGCATCCCGACCTTCACGGTCCCGTATCGCGACCATCCGTCGCGCGAGGCCTGGGGCGCCGCGCTGGCCGAGGAGCTGCGCCGCATCGGCGCGGATCTCATCGTGCTGAGCGGCCTCATGCGTCTGCTGCCCTCCGCGCTCGTCGACGAGTTCGCCCCGCGCATGATCAACACGCACCCCGCTTTCCTCCCCGAGTTCCCGGGCGCGCACGGCGTGCGCGACGCGCTCGCCGCGGGCGTCGAGGAGACCGGGGCGAGCGTCATCATCGTCGACAACGGCGTGGACAGCGGGCCGATCCTCGCGCAGGAGCGCGTACCCGTGCTCCCGGGCGACGACGAGGCCGCGCTGCACGAGCGCATCAAGCCCGTCGAGCGCCGCCTGCTCATCGACGTCGTCCGCGGGATCGCCGCGGGCGAGATCGATCTCGAGAACCCCTCGCGCTGACCCGAACCCCGAACCCCGACAAGGAGTCCTCATGGCCGGCCCCCGCCACGACCACTCGCTCTACCGCGACCGCGATGTCGTCCCGATCCGGCGCGCGCTCGTGTCGGTCAGCGACAAGACCGACCTCCTGAAGCTCGCCGAGGCGCTCGCGGCCGCGGGCGTCGAGATCGTCTCGACGGGCTCGACCGCGTCGACCATCCGCGACGCGGGCTTCGACGTGACCGACGTCGCGAGCGTGACCGGCTTCCCCGAGTCGCTCGATGGACGCGTGAAGACGCTGCACCCGGGCGTGCACGCGGGCCTCCTCGCCGACCTCCGCCTCGAGCACCACGAGCAGCAGCTCGGCGATCTCGGCATCTCGCCGTTCGAGCTCGTCGTGGTGAACCTCTACCCGTTCGTGGAGACCGTCCGCTCGGGCGCCGCGGGCGACGACGTCGTCGAGCAGATCGACATCGGAGGGCCCGCGATGGTCCGCGCGTCGGCGAAGAACTTCGCGAACGTCGCGATCGTCGTCTCGCCGGAGTCGTACCCGGCGATCATCGACGCGGTCGCCGCGGGCGGCACGACGCTCGGCCAGCGCCGGGAGCTCGCGGCGCGCGCCTTCGCGCACACCGCCGGCTACGACGCCGCCGTGGCGGCATGGTTCGCCGAGGGCACGCTCGGCGAGGGCGCCGACCTGCCGGAGCACCTCACGATCAAGGCCGAGAAGCTCGGCGACCTGCGCTACGGCGAGAACTCCCACCAGCGCGCCGCCATCTACTCGCGCGTGGACGGCCACGGGATCGCGCAGGCGACGCAGCTCCAGGGCAAGGAGATGTCGTACAACAACTACGTCGACGCCGATGCCGCCCTCCGCGCCGCGTACGACTACGTGAACCCCGCGGTCGCAATCATCAAGCACGCGAACCCGTGCGGCATCGCGCTGTCGGCGCCGAACGCGCTCGACCCGATCGCGAGCGCCCACCTGCGCGCGCACGAGTGCGACCCGCTCTCGGCGTTCGGCGGCGTCATCGCCGCGAACCGACCGGTCACGCTCAAGATGGCCGAGAACCTCCGCGACATCTTCACGGAGGTCATCGTCGCGCCCGACTTCGAGCCCGCCGCGCTCGAGGTGTTCAAGACGAAGAAGAACCTGCGCCTCCTCAAGCTGCCCGCCGACTGGCGGCAGGAGACGATGGACGTGCGCCTCGTCTCGGGCGGCCTGCTCCTGCAGGACTCCGACCGGTTCCCCGACGACATCCAGTCCGTCGCGCAGAGCTGGCAGCTCGTGTCGGGCGAGCGCCCGTCCGACGAGGAGATGAGCGACTTCATCTTCGCGTGGAAGACGTGCCGCGCCGTGAAGTCGAACGCGATCGTGCTCGCCAAGGACGCCGCGACTGTCGGCGTGGGCATGGGCCAGGTCAACCGGGTGGACTCGTGCAAGCTCGCCGTCGAGCGCGCGGGCGGGCGCGCGGCGGGATCGATCGCCGCGTCGGACGCGTTCTTCCCGTTCTCGGACGGACCCGAGGTGCTCATCAACGCGGGTGTGCGCGCGATCATCCAGCCCGGAGGCTCGGTGCGCGACGACGAGACGATCGAGCTCGCCCGCGCCAACGGCGTGACGATGTTCTTCACCGGCGAGCGTCACTTCTTCCACTGACACGCGGCTTCCGGCCCTAGCGAGCCGACCTCGGCACCATCCCGAGGTCGGCTCGCGCCGTTCTCGCCGTCCCCACCGCCGTGTCCGAAAACCGCCAGCCCGCGCCCTCGGAGCGTGACAGGCTGGAGCCATGACGACGAGCATGACCTTCGACGAGCGGTACCGCGCGATCTCGTCGCGCGACACCCGCTTCGACGGCCAGTTCGTCACCGCCGTCCGCTCGACCGGGATCTACTGCCGGCCGAGCTGCCCCGCGCGGACGCCGAAGCCGGCGAACGTCACCTTCTTCGCGACGAGCGCCGCCGCGCACGAGGCCGGCTACCGCGCGTGCAAGCGCTGCCTCCCGGAGGCGGCGCCCGGATCGCCGGACTGGAATCTGCGGGGCGACGTCGTCGCCCGAGCGATGCGCCTCATCGCCGACGGGGTCGTCGAGCGCGAGGGCGTCACGGGCCTCGCGGGGCGGCTCGGGTACTCGTCGCGCCACCTGTCGCGGCTGCTCGCCGACGAGCTGGGCGCCGGCCCGCTCGCGCTCGCACGCGCCCAGCGCGCCCACACCGCGCGGCTGCTGCTCGTCGGCACCGATCTGCCGGCCGCCGACGTCGCCTTCTCCGCGGGGTTCGCGAGCGTGCGCCAGTTCAACGAGACCGTGCGCGAGGTGTTCGGGCTGACGCCGACCGAGCTGCGCGCGACGCGGCGCGGTCGCACGGCCTCGGCCGGCATCTCGCTCGCCCTGCCGGTCCGCGAGCCCTTCGACCACGCCGGGCTGTTCGCCTGGATGTCCGTGCGCGCGCTCCCCGGCGTCGAGGCCGGCGACGGGGCGTCGTTCGCGCGCACCGTGCGCCTGCCCGCCGGGGCCGGATGGTTCCGGCTGCGCCTCGACGGTCGTCTGCGGCTCGACGCGCAGCTGCAGAGCCTCGCGGACCTCGCGACGCTCGTCGCGCGCGTGCGGCGTCTGTTCGACCTCGACGCGGACCCGCTCGCGATCGACGCGGCGCTCGGCGCGCACCCCGAGCTCACGGGGCTCGTGGCGGCGACCCCGGGCATCCGCCTGCCCGGCGCCGCCGACCCGCACGAGATGCTCATCCGCGCGATGATCGGCCAGCAGATCTCCGTGTCGGCCGCGCGCACCCATCTCACGCGTCTCGTCGAGGCGCTCGGCGAGGACGTCGAGATCGCGGGGGAGCGGCGGCGTCTCTTCCCGCGGATGGCGACGATCGCGGAGCGCGGAGCCGACGTGCTCCGCGGCCCCGCGGCCCGCATCCGCGCGATCACCGAGGCGGCTGCCGCGCTCGCGTCGGGCGGCCTCGCCCTCAGCGCGGGCGATGACGCCCACGCCCAGCGGGAGCGCCTCCTCGCGCTGCGGGGCGTGGGGGAGTGGACGGCCGACTACGTGCGGATGCGCGTGCTCGGCGACTCCGACATCATCCTGCCCGGCGACGTCGCGCTCCGCGCGGGTGCGGCCGCCGCGGGACTGCCCGCCGCACCGCGCGAGCTCGTCGCGTGGGCGGCGCGCGTCGCGCCCTGGCGCTCCTACCTCTCGATGCACCTGTGGCGCGCGGCCCTCGCCGCGCAGCCCGCCCGATCCCGCAAGGAGACCCCGTCATGACCGCTCGCCTCCAGACCGTCGCGACGCCCGACGGCCCGTTCACCCTGATCGCCGACGCCGACGGCGCCGTGCTCGCCTCGGGCTGGACGCCGGACGCCTCGCTCGTGCTCGCGCGCATCCACCCGCGCCTGCGTCCCGCCGAGCTGCGCGAGGAGCCCACCGCGGCAGGCGACGCCGTCGCCGCGTACTACGAGGGCGACCTCGCGGCCATCCGCGCGGTGGCCGTGCGGCAGCAGGGCACCGTGCTCCAGCAGGCGGGCTGGGCGGCGCTGCGCGACATCGCGCCCGGGGAGCCGCTCACGTACACGGGCTTCGCCGCGGCGCTCGGCTCGCCGCGCGCCGTGCGGGCCGCCGCGTCGATCTGCGCGCGCAACGCCCCCGCGCTGTTCGTCCCGTGTCACCGGGTGCTCCGCGGCGACGGCTCCCTGGGCGGCTTCGCGTGGGGTGTTGACGTCAAGCGGTCACTCCTCGCGCGCGAGCGCGCGGGCGCGGCTGCGGGCGCACCCGCAGCCGATGTCGAAGCGTTACCCGTGCCGTGACGGGCGTCGGGGGCGCCGCGTAGCGTGGCGGTCATGGGCTCCGAGATCCTCATCACCCCCGACGAGCTGGCCGAGCTGACCGCGCGCGACGAGCGCGTCCGCATCCTCGATGTGCGCTGGCGCCTCGACCGGCCGGACGGTCGCCCCGAGTACCTCGAGGGGCACATCCCCGGCGCCGTCTACGTCGATCTCGAGAGCGAGCTGTCGGGGCACGGGGCGGCGTCGGACGGACGCCACCCTCTGCCCGACACCCCCGCGCTCGAGCGGGCCGCCCGACGCTGGGGGCTGGACGACGGCGACACGGTCGTCGTGTACGACGATCTCAAGTCGCTGTCCGCAGCGCGTGCGTGGTGGCTGCTGACCGACGCGGGCGTGCAGGACGTGCGGATCCTCGACGGCGCCCTGCGCGGGTGGGTCGCGTCGAGTCACGCGCTCGAGCGCGGCGACGTCGTGCCCGCTCCCGGCTCGATCACGCTCACGGCGGGGCGGCTGCCGCAGCTCTCGATCGATGCGGCCGCCGTGCTCGCGCGCGACGGCGTGCTCATCGACGTGCGCGCGCCCGAGCGCTACCGGGGCGAGGTCGAGCCGGTCGACCCGCGGGCCGGGCACGTGCCGGGCGCACGGAACCTGTTCGCGGGCGACGCGGTCGACGAGAGCGGGCGCCTCCTGCCTCCCGACGCGCTGCGCGCGCGGTTCGAGGCCGTCGGCGCGCGGCCCGATCAGCCCGTCGGCGTGTACTGCGGCTCGGGGGTCACGGCCTCGCACGCGTTCGTCGCGCTCACGGTCGCGGGCTTCGCACCGCGCCTCTTCGCGGGGTCCTGGAGCGCATGGAGCAACACTGCGCGCCCCGTCGCGATCGGTTCCGATCGATTTGGCGGGGAAGACGCGAAATCCCTTTCCTGAACGCCGAGGTGTGGATAGGCTGAAAGGCTGACCCCCGCTCGGGTGGTCGGAAAGCCATCTCCCGGCCCGCTCTCCCGCGGGCCCCTCGAGGATCATGTCTCGCCCCACCACATCTCCCCAGAATCCGTCGACCCTCCGCTCCCTCCTCCGTCTCCTCCCGTTCGCGAAGCCGGTTCTCCCGCGCCTCGTGCTCGGCGGGCTCAGCGCGCTCACCGCGGCGGTGCTGGCCCTGCTCATCCCGATCGTGCTCGAGTGGGTCGTCGGCGGCCCGATCGCCTCCGGCGTCGTCTCCGCGATCGCCTGGGGCGCCGCCGCCGTGCTCGCGCTCGGCCTCGCCGAGGCCGCGATGGTGTGGCTGCGCCGGTGGTTCATCCTCGGCCCGGCCACGAGCGTCGAGTACGACATCCGCACGCGCTTCTACAACCGCCTCCAGCGTCTCCCCGTCGAGTTCCACGACCGCTGGCAGGGCGGCCAGCTCCTGAGCCGCATGATGCAGGACATCGGCCTCATCCGACGCTGGATGGCGTTCGGCCTCGTCATGCTCGTCGTGAACGTCCTCACCATCCTCATCGGCGCCGTGCTGCTGTTCCAGTGGCACTGGGCGCTCGCGGTCGTGTTCATCGCGTCGGGTGTGCCGGTGTGGTACCAGGGGTTCCGGTTCGAGCAGACCTACGGCGTGCTCAGCCGGCAGAGCCAGGACCAGCAGGGCGACCTCGCCACGAGCGTCGAGGAGAGCGTGCACGGCATCCGCGTGCTCAAGGCCTTCGGCCGCGGGCCGCACGCCCTGCGCCGCTTCACGCGCCAGGCGGAGAACCTCCGCGAGACCGAGATGCGCAAGGCCGGGGCGATCGCGCGCATCGACTTCTGGCTCGTCGCGGCGCCCGAGCTCGCCTTCGCGATCTCGCTCGTGCTCGGCATCTGGCTGGCCTCGACGGATCAGATCTCGGTCTCGCAGCTGTTCGCGTACTTCGCGATGGCGACCGTGCTGCGCTGGCCGCTCGAGTCGATCGGCTTCCTCTTCTCGTTCCTCCTCGACGCGCGCACCGCGGCGGATCGCGTGTTCGAGGTGTTCGACGCGGTCGACACGATCGCCGATCCCGATGCGCCGACGACTCTCGCCGACCCCCAGGGCGCCCTCGTGTTCGAGGACGCGCACTTCCGCTACCAGGACGCGGGGGCCGACGAGCCCGACCTGCTGAACGGCATCGACCTCGCGCTGCGGCCGGGCGAGACCATGGCGCTCGTCGGGCTCACCGGCTCGGGGAAGACGACGCTCACAACGCTGCCGACGCGGCTCTACGACGTCACCGGCGGCCGGGTCACGCTCGACGGCGTCGATGTGCGCGACCTCTCGCTCGTCGAGCTGCGCACGCACATCGCGACCGCGTTCGAAGACGCGACGCTCTTCTCGGCATCGGTGCGCGAGAACGTCCTCCTCGGGCGCGACGACCTCGACATCCACTCGCCCGAGGCCGACCGCGTCCTCCAGGAGGCGCTCGACGTCGCGCAGGCGGAGTTCGTGGCGCACCTGCCAGAGGGGGCAGAGACGATGATCGGCGAGGAGGGCATGAGCCTGTCGGGCGGCCAGCGGCAGCGCCTCGCCCTTGCGCGCGCCGTCGCCGCGCGCCCGACCGTCATCGTCATGGACGACCCGCTGTCGGCGCTCGACGTCGACACGGAGGAGCGCGTCCAGGTGGGCCTGCGCCGTGTGCTCCAGGGCACGACGGCGCTCATCGTCGCGCACCGTCCGTCGACGGTCGCGCTCGCCGACCGCGTCGCCCTGCTCGAGGGCGGGCGCATCACGGCGGTCGGCGCCCACACCGAGCTCATGGCGACGTCCGCGCACTACCGCAGCGTCATCTCGAGCTTCGAGAAGGAGGACTCGGAGGACAGCGCGCGGCGCATGGATCCCGAGCACGGATTCGACGTCGTCACCGGCGCCATCCCGATCGTCGGGGGCGCCGCGGGCGAGCACGACCAGAACGACGAGGGGGCGCTCCGATGAGCAGCACGGTCCACGGCACAGCGGGAGAGGACCGCTCCGAGTTCACGCGCGAGGAGAACCGCGCGATCCGTCGGCGCTCGTGGCGGCTCCTCCTGTCGCTGCTCGCGCCGCTGAAGTGGCAGGTCGTGCTCGTCGCGTCCGTCGTCGTCGCGCAGACGGGAGTGCGCGTGCTCGGCCCGGCGCTCATCGGCCTCGGCATCGACAGCGCGCTGCCCGCCGTGCTGGACCGCGCCGACTGGGGCCCGGCGTGGTTCGTCGGCACGGCCTACATCGTCACGGCGCTCGGCGGGGCGGCGCTGCTCGCCTGGTACGACATGCTCGCCGCCCGGGTGACCCAGAACGTGCTGCTCGACCTGCGCACGCGGGTCTTCCGGCACACCCAGCGCCTGAGCCTCGAGTTCCACGAGACCTACACGTCGGGCCGCATCATCTCCCGGCAGACGAGCGACCTCGACACGATCCGCGAGCTGCTGAACGGCGGGCTCAACCAGCTCGTGCACGGCGTCCTCTACGGGGCGTTCACGTTCATCGCCCTCGCGCTCGTCGACTGGCGGTCGTCGCTCGTGCTCGTCGCGGCGTTCGTCCCGCTCGCGCTGCTCATGCGCTGGTTCTACGTGAACTCGCAGCGCGCGTACCGCGTCTCGCGGGTCGTCAGCGCGAAGCTCATCGTCAAGTTCGTCGAGACGATGACCGGCATCCGGGCCGGCAAGGCCTTCCGCACCGAGCCGCGCAACGAGGTGGAGTTCGGCGGCCTCGCGAAGGAGTACCGCGAGGTCAACATGCGCTCGATCCGCCTGTTCGGCACGTTCGAGCCCGGGCTCATGGCGATCTCGGCGTGCGCCATCGGCGCGGTCGTCCTGTGGGGCGGGGTGCGCGTGACGACCGGCGAGTTCACGGCGGGCCTGCTGCTGAGCGCGGTGCTCTACGTGCGCAACTTCTTCAGCCCGCTGCAGGAGGTCGCGATGTTCCTGAACTCGTTCCAGGCGGCATCCGCGGCGCTCGAGAAGGTCTCGGGCGTGCTGGAGGAGGAGCTGACGGTGCCCGACCCGGTGCGTCCGGTCCGACTCGAGGAGGCGCGGGGCCACCTCCGCTTCGACCGCGTGACGTTCGGCTACGCGAGCGGGCGGACCATCCTGCCCTCGTTCGACCTCGACATCCCCGCCGGCCAGACCGTCGCCCTCGTCGGGACGACCGGCGCCGGCAAGTCGACCCTCGCGAAGCTGCTGTCGCGCTTCTACGACCCGACCGCGGGCAGCGTGACGCTCGACGGGATCGACCTGCGCGAGCTCGACGGGCGCGACCTTCGCCGCGCGATCGTCATGGTGACGCAGGAGGCGTACCTCTTCAGCGGCACGGTCGCCGACAACATCGCGCTCGGGCGGCCCGACGCGACGCTCGACGAGATCAAGGAGGCGGCGCGGGCCGTGGGCGCCGACGCGTTCATCGAGACGCTCCCCGACGGCTACGACACCGACGTCAACAAGCGCGGCGGGCGCGTGTCGGCCGGGCAGCGCCAGCTCATCTCGTTCGCGCGCGCCTTCCTCGCCGACCCGGCCGTGCTCATCCTCGACGAGGCGACGGCGTCTCTCGACATCCCGTCGGAGCGGATGATCCAGGACGCGCTGCAGACGCTGCTCGCCGACCGGACGGCGATCATCATCGCGCACCGGCTGTCGACCGTCGCGATCGCCGATCGCGTGCTCGTCATGGAGCAGGGCCGCATCGTCGAGGACGACACCCCCGACGCCCTCATCGCCGGCACGGGCCGCTTCGCGCAGCTCCATGCCGCGTGGAAGGGCTCGCTCGTCTGACGCGGGTCTGCGCGAAAGGGAATCGCCCCGGACGGATGTCCGGGGCGATTCTCATGAGGAGGGCGACGGGGTCTCGATGGGGGAGGGGTATTCGAGGCCCCGCCGCCGGCCAGGTGTCGGCGCCGCGGCGGGTGACGCGGTGCTGAGGTTCTCGGGTTCGTCCGCGGCAGGGCCGCGGGGCGCCTAGAGGCGGATCTCTGCGATCACTTCACCGTACTCGGTCTCGCCCACGGGCGTGAAGCCGACACGGTGGAAGAACGCCTCGGGGCCGCCTTCGCCCGCCTCGTAGATCACGTTGAGGCGGTCGAACTCGCGCTTGCGGGCCTCGTCGAGGAGACCCTCGACCGCGAACCGCCCCACGCCGCGGCCCTGGTCGTCGGCGTCGACGTTGATGCGCCACAGCACCGACTGGAAGTACTCGGGCTTGGCGTCGCGGTCGAAGTTGGCGCTGACGAAGCCGACCACGTCGGAGTCGTCGAGCACCACGCGCTGCCAGGTCGTCTTCGGGTTGAGGACGGAGGCGGCGATGCCGTAGGAGACGGGCGCGAGGAACTGCTCCTGTCCCGGCTTGAGCGACAGGTTGTTCACCTGGACGATGGTGTCGGCCGAGAGCTCGACGAGGCGCAGTTCGGTCATATCGACAGGCTAGCGCGCAATCAGGCGTGCACCCACACCTCGGTGCCCGTCTGCGCGAAGTAGTACACGCGCTCGGCGGCGGCGATCGTCATGTTCACGCAGCCGTGGCTCATGTACGCGCCGGCGCCGAAGTTGCTGTGCCAGTAGGTGCCGTGGAAGCCCTGGTCGCCGTTGAAGTACGTGACCCAGGGGACGTCGGCCGTGCAGTAGTCGAAGCTCCCGCCGGGCACGTAGTTGCCCTCCGCGTCGCACGAGCCCATGTCCTGGATGGTGAGCTGCCCGTAGACCGTGAACCGGCCCTCCTGGGTGTCGTGCCCGGGCTTGCCCAGCGCGATCGCGTAGGTGTCGACGACCTTGTCGTTCTCGTAGAGGATGGTCGTCCCGGCGCTCTTGTCGACCTCGATCCAGCGGTGGAGGAGCGTCGTCTCGAACGGGATCTCCTTGACCGGCAGCTGGTACACGCCGTTGCCGCCGGCGAGCTGCTCGGCGAACTTCTCCGCGATGCCGTCGGTCGACTCGAGGCCCCAGCCGTTCTGGCCCTCCTGGATCGTGCGGAGGTGGTCTCCCGCGGAGTTCGTGACGATCTCCTCGTTCACGACCTCGCGGTTCACCTTCTCGGGCAGAGAGGCGACCGTCTCGGCGACGGCGGCCGCGACCGCCTGCTGGTCCACGGAGAGAGAGATCTCCTCGCCCTCGCTGCTCACCTGCACCCACGAGGCCGCCTGCGCGGGGTCGATGCCGACGACCTTCTCGTCCTCGACGTAGAAGCCCGCATCGTGGATGAGCCCGTTCAGGGCCTCGGCCTGGGCCTGCGCCTCGGCGGTCGTGATGTCGGCCTCGACCTCGCTGGCCTGCGCCTCGACCGAGACGTCGCCGCCCGCGCTGAGCGCGCGCGAGATGTCGGCCGCGAGCGCGTCCACGTCGATCCCGGAGCCCGCCTTCGCGTCCACGACCGAGTAGGTGCCGGCGCCCTCGTCGTACGTGACCTCGGCGTTCACGGGCGCGGTGAAGATGCCGGGGATCTCGGCCTCGACGGCCGCGAGCGCGGTGTCGACGTCGACGGCCACGTCGACCGGGACGGCGCCGGGGTTCCAGGCGCCCACGTTCCAGAGCGGATGGTCGCCGAACGCCTTCTCTGCGACCGCCTGCGCGTCGACGGAGGCGCCGAGCTCCGCGCCCGTGAAGGTCGCCTCGCCCGCCGCGGTCGTGATCGTGACCTCGGTGTCGGCGATGCCCGCGGCGATCGCCTCGCCGGCCGCGCCGGGGGTCTGCCAGCCGATGTCGGCGCCGGCGGCCTCGACCCCGGGGGCGATGAGGATGGCCGAGCACGCGCCCGCGCCCGCGAGCAGCAGGGCGGCGGGGATGCCGATCCAGAGGCCGAGGCGGCGCTTGCGCGGCTCGGGCTCCGCGGGCGCCCACTCGACGGGTGCGGCAGCGGCCGCGGCGGCGTCGCCGGCGTCGTCTGCCCCCGGTGCGGGCTTGGTCGCGAGATCGGTCATCTTCCTACCCCCAGATGCGCGCCGATGTGCACGGCGTGGTCCGAATCTTCATCGTAAGGGCGAGAACCCTACCTCAGGGCACATCGGAATCACGATGTGGGCACGATCGCGCCGACCCGGATACCGTCATCCTCCCAGCGACTCACCAGCTCCGCGAGGCGTGCGCGGTACGCCGGCCAGGTCCGCTCGGGATCGCGCGCCGTCGACCACGCGATCTCCGCGGCCGACGCGATGCGGGGGAAGACCAGCCGCTCGATGTCCTGCCGGTCGCGCACGGTCTCCGTCCACAGGGGCGCCTCCACGCCGCGGATGGCGCGGGCGGGCAGACCGGGCACGACATCGTCGGGCTCCCACCGGTACGAGCGCTCGATGCTCGTGGGGCCGTAGGCCCACGTGAGCCCGATCGGGGTGCGCTCGTCGTACTTCATGTCGAGATAGACCGCGTCGGCGGGCGAGAGGATGAGGCCGCCGCGGTCGGCGAAGGCGTGCGCCTTCGCGTCGTGTCCGTCCGTCGGCACGAGGAAGCCCCAGTACTGCCCGATCGCGTCGTCCGGAAGCGGAGCGCTCGCCGCCTCGTGCCACGCGATGGGCGTCTTGCCGGCGTCGGCGACGATGCGCGCCGCGCGCGCGGTGAGGGCCGCGTAGTCCTCCGGCGCCGTCCCGAGGGCCTCGTCTCCGCCGATGTGGACGAACGGGCCCGGCGTGATCGCGCAGAGCTCGCCGAGCACGTCGACGAGGAACGCGTCGACCTCGGCGTCGAGCGGCCGCAGGGAGGAGAACCCGACCGCGAGGCCCGTGTACGGGACGCCCGGCTCGGGGAGCGAGCCGCCGAGCCGACGCGTGGTCTCCCGGACCTCGTCGCTCACGACGGGCGGCGCCATGAGCTCGGGATGCGCGAGCCCGACCGCGTGGGTGTGTCCGGGGAGGTCGATCTCGGGCACGACCGTCACGTGGCATGCTGCGGCGTGGGCGAGGATCGCCTGCCAGTCGTCTTGCGTGTAGAACCCGCCCGCGTCGCCTCCCGTCGCGGTCGCGGAGCCGCGTGCGACGAGGTCGGGCCGTGACCGCAGGGCGATCCGCCATCCCTGATCGTCGGTCAGATGGAGGTGGAGGTGGTTGAGCTTCAGCTCGGCGAGCCGGTCGATGAACCAGGCGACGGTCGGCACGGGATGGAAGTGACGCGCGACATCGAGCATGGCTCCGCGGTAGGGGAAGCGCGGGGCGTCCTCGATCTCGACGGCGCGGATGACCCAGCTCCCCGTGTCGTCGCACTCGACGAGCTGGGCGAGCGTGGCCGCGGCGTAGGCGGCGCCCGCCGCGTCGCTCGAGCGCACGGCGATGCCGTCCGCGTCGACGCGGAGCGCGTAGCCCTCCCGCGGGATGGTCGGATCGTCGGCGTGCCGGATGGCGGAGCGCGCGCGGTCGATCGCCTCGTCCCGCGTCCGAGCCGCGAGCTGCAGGGCAGACCCGGGGCCCGGCGTCACACGTCGCGGCCAGGGGATGAGCGGGAGCGGCATGAGGGGACGGTAGCAGGGAGCCGCGCTCCCGTGTGTGTGGCGTAACGAATATGTAAACTTCCCTGCGTAAATCGATCGCAGGGCTTGCGCCGCGTCGTATTCGTAAATACAACTTACAAATATGAGCGAGCCGCAGACCGTCCCCGCACCGCGCCGCGCCGTCCGCGCGAAGGTGCTGCCCGAGCACGCGCGGGCGCACAACCGCGCGCTCGTCCTGCAGGCGCTCTTCCACGAGGGGGCGATGAGCCGCGCGGATCTCGCGCGCGCCACGGGCCTCACGCGCGTCACGACGTCCGACCTCGCGGGTGAGCTCATCGGCGAGGGCGTCGTCGTCGAGCAGGGCGTGCAGACGCGGACGGGCCCCGGCAAGCCGGCCACGCTCGTCGACATCGACCGCGAGGGCCTGCAGATCGTCGCGATCGACCTCTCCGCCGCGGACGAGTACCGCGGGGCCCTCCTCGACCTCACGGGCGCCGTCGTCGCGCGCGCCGCCGTGCCGCGACCGGCCGACGGCGAGGCCGACGCCGCGCGCGCGACCGTGCTCGAGCTCGCGTCGGCGGTGGCGCGCGAGGCGACCTCCCGCCTTCTCGGCGTCGGCGTGGGCGCCCCGGGCGTCATCACGTCGGACGGCGTCGTGCTGACGGCGCCGAACGTCGGCTGGGCGGGCATGCCCCTGCGCGCGCTGCTCGGCGAGGAGCTCGGCATCCCCGTCGTCGTCGCGAACGACGCGAACGCCGCCGCGCTCGCCGAGTACACCCTCGGCGGCGCGAGCGACGACCTCATGCTCGTGCGGATCGGCCGCGGTGTCGGCTCGGGGCTGCTCGTGCGCGGCGAGCTGACGCGCGGGAGCCGGGACGCCGCCGGCGAGATCGGGCACGTCACGGTGGGCACCGACGGCGGCCCGCGCTGCGCATGCGGACGCGACGGCTGCCTCGAGGCGTGGCTCGCCGTGCCGGCGCTGCAGGCCCGCATCGCCGAGGGCGACCGCGACAGCGTGCTCCGGGACGCGGGGGAGCGGCTCGGCATCGCGCTCGCGCCCGTCGTCGGCACCCTCGACATCGACGACATCGTCCTGTCGGGGCCGGCCGACCTCCTCGACGGCCCGCTGCGCGACGCGGCGGTCGAGACCCTGCGCGCGCGCACGCTCGAGCCCTTCACGACGCACGCGCGCGTGCGCCTGTCCGCCCAGGGCGACGACGTCGTGCTGCGCGGCGCCTTCGCCATGGTCCTGGATGCCCGACTCGGCATCCGCTGACCCCCACCCCACCCATCCGAGTGAAGGAAACCCCCATGAACAGGAAGCTCATCGGCGCGAGCGCCGTCCTCGGCGCTCTCGCCCTCGCGGGCTGCTCCGGCAATGCCGCCGGCGGCGACGCGGCCGGCGGCGGCGCAGCCGACGGCGCGGAGCTGCGCGTCTGGCTCGTCGGCGAGGACACGCCCCAGGAGGCGCGCGACTATCTCGTCGAGACGTTCGAGGCCGAGAACGAGGGCGCGACCCTCGTCATCGAGGAGCAGCAGTGGACCGGCATCGTCGACCTGCTGACCACCGCGATGTCGGGCTCCGACAGCCCCGACATCGTCGAGATGGGCAACACGCAGGCCGCGGCGTTCACGTCGGCCGGCGCGTTCGCCGATCTCACCGACATGTACGAGGAGCTCGGCGGCGACGACCTGCTGCCCGGCTTCGTCGAGGCCGGCTCGTTCGACGGCGCGTTCTACGCGGCGCCGTACTACTCGGGCTCGCGCGTCGTCTTCTACAACACGGCCATGTTCGAGGAGGCGGGCATCGAGGTGCCGACCACGCTCGACGAGTACGTCGCGGCGGCCGAGCGGCTCGCCGAGACGACGGGCGTCTCGGGCGTCTGGTACCCCGGCAAGGACTGGTACAACGCGCTCCCGTTCATCTGGGAGAACGGCGGCGAGATCGCCGTGCTCGAGGGGGAGCAGTGGGACGCGCAGCTCTCGAGCCCCGAGTCCATCGCGGGCCTCGAGCAGGTGCAGGCGCTCATGGCGACCTCGCAGGCGCCGAAGGACGGCGACGAGACCGACGCCTGGGTGCCGTTCCGCGAGGAGCAGGCCGCCATGCTGTCGGCGCCGAGCTGGGCCTACTGGTCGATCGTGGCCGACGAGGATCAGGCGGAGACGGCGCTCGCGGACTCCCTCGGCTCGTTCGCGCTGCCCGGCAAGGACGGCGGAGCGGCCCAGGTCTTCGCTGGCGGGTCGAACATCGCGATCCCCGCGGCCTCCGACAACCAGGAGCTCGCGAAGGGCGCGCTGCGGATCATGCTCAGCGAGGAGTACCAGTCGATCCTCGCGGAGGCGGGCCTCGTGCCGGCTCTGCAGTCCCTCGGGGGCGATGTCGCGGCCGCGACGCCCGAGCTCGCCGCCGTGATCGCGGAGGCCGCGGCGAACGCGAAGCTCACCCCGGCCTCGCCCAAGTGGGCCGACGTCGAGGCCGCGCAGCTGCTGCAGGACTTCTTCGTCCAGATCGCGAGCGGCGGCGACATCCCGTCGCTCGCGGAGGAGCTCGACGCCGACATCGAGGCCATCCTCAACGGCTGACCCGCACATGGCCACCCTCAC
Organism: Microbacterium barkeri; assembly: GCF_027921765.1. GTDB lineage: Bacteria > Actinomycetota > Actinomycetes > Actinomycetales > Microbacteriaceae > Microbacterium > Microbacterium barkeri. Next base: position 37,846 of record NZ_BSEJ01000018.1, on the reverse strand, counting down.
CGCGCCGCGCGCGCACGACCTCGCGCCGCCGCCGTCGCCCCCGCGACGGCGGCGCCGCGAGACGTTCCTGCGCGGACCCGCCCTGCTGCTCGTGCCCGCCGGCGCCGTCATCGCGGCGCTCACGGCCTGGCCGCTCGTCCAGCTCATCGTCATGTCGTTCCAGGAGTTCGGGCGCGCGCAGATCTTCGGCGCACCGCCCGAGTTCGTGGGGCTGGACAACTACGTCCGCGTGCTCTCCGACCCCGGATTCTGGGCCGTCCTCGCCCGGAGCGTCGCCTTCTGCGCGGTCAACGTCGTCCTCACGATGGTGCTCGGGGTCGGCGTCGCCCTGCTCATGACGCGCCTCGGCCGCTTCCTGAAGGGGCTCGTCTCGATCGGCCTGCTCCTCGCCTGGGCGATGCCGCCGATCTCGGCGACGACGGTGTGGGGATGGATCTTCGACACCCGCGCGGGCCTCGTGAACCACGTCCTCACGGCGCTCACGCCGCTGGACATGCGAGGGCACTCGTGGCTCATCGAGCCGATCGGGTTCTTCTTCGTCGCGACCGTCATCGTGACGTGGATGGCCGTGCCCTTCGTCGCGTTCACGACGTTCGCCGCGCTCACCCAGGTGCCGGGCGAGGTGCTCGAGGCTGCGAGCCTCGACGGGGCCACGGGCGCGCAGCGGTTCCGCCTCGTCACGGTCCCGTACATCCGCAGCGTGCTCGTCGTGCTGCTCATCCTGCAGGTGATCTGGGACATGCGCGTGTTCACCCAGATCTACGCGCTGCAGACGATCGGCGGCCTCCGCGCGGAGACCGACACGATCGGCGTCTACATCTACGCGACCGCGACGGCCGGCGGCGATCAGGGTGCGGCCGGGGCGATCTCGGTCATCCTCGTCGTCTTCATGATGGCGGTCGCGGGGTACTACGTCGTCGCGACCCTGCGCGAGGAGGAGTCGAGAGCATGAGCAGCCGCCCCCGCTCGCGCGTCGCCCGCGCGGGCCTGAACGCCCTCGCGGTCGTCGTGTTCCTCGCGAGCGCGTTCCCCGTGTACTGGATGGTGAACTCGGCGCTGCTGCCGAACGCCGTCGTGACCTCGTCCGAGCCGCACTGGTGGCCCGACCGGTTCACGCTCGCGAACTTCGTCGAGGTCGTCACGGAGCCCAGCGGCAGCATCGCCTTCCTCCCCGCGCTCGCGATGAGCGTCGGCGTGACGCTCGCGGCCGTCGTCTTCGCGCTCCTGTTCGCGTTCCTCGCGGCCCTCGCGCTCAGCCGATTCCGCTTCCGCAGCCGACGCGCCCTCATCGTCGCGGTGCTCGCGATCCAGATGATCCCCGCAGAGGCGCTCATCATCTCGACCTACCGCGTGCTCGACGGATGGCAGCTGCTCAACTCGGCCGTGGGGCTCGCGCTCGTCTACATCGCGATGGTCCTGCCGTTCACGATCTGGACCCTCCGCGGGTTCGTGAACGGCGTGCCGATCGAGCTCGAGGAGGCCGCGCGCGTCGACGGCTGCACGCGGATGGGCGCCTTCTGGCGGGTGACCTTCCCGCTGCTCGGTCCCGGCCTCGCCGCGACGGGAGTTTTCGCCTTCATCCAGGCATGGAACGAGTTCGTCTACGCCCTCGTCATCATGACGCGCCCCGAGGCGCGCACGCTGCCCGTGTGGCTGCGCGCCTTCGTGCAGGCCACCAAGGAGACCGACTGGGCCGCCATCATGGCGGGCTCGACCCTGTGCGCGATCCCCGTGGTCGTCTTCTTCCTCATCGTGCAGGGGCGGATGGCCCAGGGCATGGTCGCGGGGGCGGTCAAGGGATGACCGGGGTGCGGATCGGTCTCGACGTGGGCGGGTCGAAGACCGACGCCGTGGCGGTCGCCGCGGGCGGCTCGATCCTCGCGCGCCGGCGCAGCGCGACCGAGCGCGGCGACGTCGGCGTGGTCGACTCGATCGTCGCGGCCGTGGAGGCCGTGTCGACTCGGGCCGGGTCCTTGTCGATCACCTCGATCGGGATCGGCATCCCCGGTCAGACCGACGGGCGGACCGTGCGGCACGCCGTGAACCTCGACGTCCGGGAGCTGCGCCTCGCCGACGCGGTGGAGGCACGGTGCGGGGTTCCGGTGGCGGTCGAGAACGACGTCAAGGCCGCCGCTCTCGGCGCGCATGCGCTCGCGCCCGTCGCCGGCCCGCTCGCGCTGCTCAACCTCGGCACCGGCATCGCCGCGGGCGTCGTCGTCGACGGCCGCCTCTGGCGCGGCGCGGGCGGCGCGGCCGGCGAGATCGGCCACGTGCCGATCGATCCGGCCGGCCCCGTGTGCGCGTGCGGGCAGACCGGCTGCATCGAGGCGCTCGCGGGCGGCCGCGCGCTCGCCGCCCGCTGGGCGCGGCCCGGAGCGTTCCCCGTCCGCGACCTGCTCGATGCCGCCGACGAGGGCCATCCGCTCGCGCTGCGTCTGCGGGCGGACTTCGTGCGCGGCGCCGCCGCGGCCATCCGCCTGCTCGCGCTCGCGGTCGACCCGCGCCGCATCGTGCTCGCGGGCGGACTCGCGGCGCTCGGCGACCGGGTGGCCGACATCGTGTCGGAGGAGCTGCGGCGGTCGTCGGCCGCATCGGGCTTCCTCCGCTCCCTGCACCTGGGTGAGAGGATCGAGGTGCTGCCGGCAGGGTCGCCGGCCGCGGCGCTCGGCGCCTCGCTCATCGACGCCCCCGTCCCCGTCTGAGAGAAGGTCACCGCATGGCCGAAGTCATCATCGTCCCCGACGCCCCCGCGGGCGGCGCCATCGTCGCCGACGAGATCGCGCGACTCATCCGCCGGCGGCCCGACGCCGTGCTCGGTCTCGCGACCGGATCGACGCCGCTGCCCGTCTACGAGGCGCTCCGCACGCGCCTGTCGGGCGTCGACGTCTCGCAGGTGCGCGGCTTCGCCCTCGACGAGTACGTCGGCATCGACCCGGCCCACCCCGAGTCGTACCGGTCGGTGATCTCGCGCGAGGTCGTCGAGCCGCTCGGGTTCGACCCCGCGCGGATCCGCACGCCGGACGGGTCGCTCGAGGGCATCGAGCACGCGGGCGACGCCTACGAGGCGGCGATCGAGGAGGCCGGGGGCGTCGACCTGCAGATCCTCGGCATCGGCACCGACGGCCATATCGGGTTCAACGAGCCGGGATCGTCGTTCGCGTCGCGGACGCGCGTGAAGACCCTCACACGGCAGACGCGCGAGGACAACGCGCGGTTCTTCGACTCGATCGACGACGTCCCCATGCACTGCATCACGCAGGGGCTCGGCACGATCCTGCGGGCGCGCCACCTCGTGCTCCTCGCGTTCGGCGCGGGCAAGGCGGAGGCGGTCGCGGGCGCCGTCGAGGGACCCGTCAGCGCCTCGCTGCCGGGGTCGGCGATCCAGCTCCACCCGCACGTCACGGTCGTCGTCGACGAGGCGGCGGCGTCGCGGCTGCGCGACGCCGACTACTACCGCTACGCGTGGGACAACAAGCCCGACTGGCAGGGCATCTGACGATGACGGCGTTCGAGCTCGCGGTGCAGGACGCTGCGGGCGTGACGGTCGCGGCGCACGTGAGGGCCGACCGCATCGAGCTCGCGACCGCGCTCGCGCTGGGCGGGCTCACGCCGTCCGCCGGGCTCATCGAGCTCGCGGTCGCGTCGGGCATTCCCGTGCACGTCCTCGTCCGTCCGCGCGCGGGCGGCTTCGCCTATGACGCCGACGACCGCGCCCTCATGACGGCGGACGTGCGCGCGGCGATCCGAGCGGGCGCCGCGGGCGTCGTCGTCGGGGGCCTCGTGCAGGGCCGCGTCGACGCCGACCTCGTGCGGGCGGCGCGCGACGCGGCCGAGGGCAGGGAGGTGACGTTCCACCGCGCGTTCGATGCGCTCGGCGACAGGGCGCGCGCCGTGGACGAGCTCGCCGAGCTCGGCGTCACCCGCGTGCTCACGTCGGGAGGCGCGTCGCGCGCCGCGGACGCCCTCGACGAGCTCCGCGCGCTCGTGCGCCGCGCGGACGGCGCCATCCAGATCATGGCGGGCGGCGGTGTCGATGCCGGCAACGCGGCGGACGTCGCGGCGACGGGCGTCGACGCGGTCCATGCGTCCGCCAAGCGCGCCGTCGTCGACGCCGTGCCGGTCGCTCTGGGATCCGGCGCGGGCGCGGGCGCCGTCGCCTACGAGACCGCCGACGAGAGCGCTGCCCTGGCCATCCGCTCAGCCCTCGGCCGGGTCTGACCGGCCGAGCGGGATCACGGCGCGAAGACCTTGCCGGGGTTGAGGATCCCGCGCGGGTCGAACACCCGGGCGATGTCGCGCTGCAGGCGCCACTGGTCGTCGCCGAGCTCATCGGCGAGCCAGCGGCGCTTGAGGAGACCCACGCCGTGCTCGCCCGTGAGCGTGCCGCCCAGGCGCAGAGCCGAGCGGAAGAGATCGTCGGCGGCGGCCCACACGTGCGCGGGGACCTCGTCGCCGTCGAAGACGAAGTTCGGATGCAGGTTCCCGTCGCCCGCGTGCGCCACCGTGGGGACCACGACGCCGTGTTCGCGCTCGACGCGGGCGATCTCGTCGAACATCTCGGGCAGACGGCTGCGCGGCACCGAGACGTCCTCGATGAGCGAGGTGCCGAGGGCCGCCATCGCGGGGTGCATCGCGCGGCGGAAGGCGAGGAGGCGCTCGCCCTCGTCGGCGTCGTCGGTCATCGCGACCTCGCCGCCCGCGTCGCGCAGCACGCGCGCGATCGCCTCGGCCTCCGCGCGGGCGCCCGGGCCATCCGTCTGGATCGTGAGCTGCGCCGAGCCCGGCGCCGCCTCGGCGACCCGCAGCAGCGCGCTGATCGCGGCGACCGCGGCGGCGTCGAGGAGCTCCATGATCGCCGGCTGCGCGCCGGCCGCGGTGACCGCGGCAGACGCCCGCGCGGCGGCGCGCACGGACGGGAAGAACGCCGAGAGCGTGCACACGTCGCCGGGCACGAGGCGGCGCAGCTTGAGCGTCGCCCCCACCACGACGCCGAGCGTGCCCTCCGACCCGATGAGGAGCGACGTGAGGTCGTAGCCCGTCACGCCCTTCACGCTGCGGTGCCCGGTGCGGATGAGCCGACCGTCGGCGAGGACGACGTCGAGGCCCAGGACCGCGTCCCGGACGACGCCGTACTTCGCGCAGAGCAGGCCGCCCGCACCCGTGGCGATGTTGCCCCCGACGGTCGAGATCGCGCGGCTCGCCGGGTCAGGCGCCCACCACAGCCCGTGCGGGGCGAGCGCCGCGCCGAGATCGTCGTTCAGGATGCCGGGCTCGACCACGGCGAGCAGATCGTTGGGGGAGATCTCGAGGATCCGGGTCATCCGCCGCACGGACAGGGCGATCTCGCCCGGCCCCGCGTTCGCGGCACCCGCGAGACCGGTGCCGGCGCCGCGCGTGACGACGGGCGTGCGGGTCTCGTGCGCGATGCGCAGCACCGTCTGCACGTCGGCGACGGACTCGGCGTGCACGACCGCGAGCGGCGGGCCGTCGGAGCGGAAGCCCGAGCGGTCGGCGCGCGCCTCCTCGAGGGACGCGGCGTGCGTGTCGACCCGCTCGCCGAGGGCGTCCTGCAGCCGGGCGAGCGCGTCGGCCATCACAGCTCGCGGCGGTTGTGGAGGAGGCCGATCACGACCGCGGCCACGCCGAACGCGATGCCGCCCCACGCGAGGCCGAGATCCCACAGCGCGATGGTCGCCGCGAGGAAGACCGCGAGCTCGACGACCGCGCGCACGAAGGGGTGCACGGCGAACACGGCCTTGGGCGAGACGAACAGGGCCCAGACGAGGATCGCGAGCGCGGGAGCCGCGATGCCGACCACGATGCTCCACGGGAACGCCCACGCGACGAACCCCCAGACCGCGAGGGCCGCGATCGCCAGCAGCTCCGAGAGGAAGCGGAGCGCGTCGAGGACCGTGATGCGGCGCGGCGAGACGCCGGGGGTCGCGGGGGCAGCGGAGTCGGGCATGGACTCCAGTCTAGAACCGCCCGCGCCCGCGGCTCTCAGGCGTCGGCGCCGGGCTCGGCGCCCTCGATCGTCGTGTCGGGCTCGCCGGAGACGGCCTCGCGGATGAGACCGTCGAACTGCTCGTCCCCCAGCTCGATTCCCGCGTCGTCGAGGCGCCGGCGGAGCATCCGCCGCAGCTCCTCCTCCGACGCGCGGCCGGTCGCGAGGTCGCCCTGCACCTGCACGAGGATGCCGCGCACGCGCTCGTCGGAGGTCGTGTCGTGCGTGTCCTCGCGCGGCTCGGTCTGCAGGCCCCTGTCGTCCTCGGGGCCCGCGGGCCCGACACCCGCGATGTCGTTCTGGTCGCCCTCCTCGGGCGACGCGGGCGCCGTGCCCTCGACGTCGACGAGGTCGGCGGCCCCGCTGTCGGCACCGCCGCGCCCCGCCGGCACCTCGTGCGCCGCGCGGTCGTGCTGCTCGGAGGTCATCGGATGCCCTCCTCGTCGTCCGCGATGAAGACATCCTCTTCGCCCAGGTACCCGTCGTCGACCTCGCGCTCGTCGTCCGGGAGCACGGGATGATCGGCCGCGGTCTCGGGCAGCGGTCCTCGGTCGTCCGCGAGGTCGGCCGGGTCGCGGTCGTCCTCGAGCGCATCGAGGTCCGCATCCGCCGGGACCTCGTGCCGCGTGGGCGCCGGCTCGATGGGCCGGGTCTGGATGTCGGGGTCGGTTCCTTCGACGTGAGCCATGTCGTCCTCCTCGCTCGGTGTCTCCAGAGTGCCGCGCGGCGCGTCCGCCCGCCAGGGGTTGACAGCGTCTCGGCCCTGGCCGATAGGGCGCGTGCCGGAGGGTGTCAACCCGCTGGCCCTCTCGCGCGCACACAGGGCAGGGTGGGGTCATCGAGAGAGGACACCCGATGACGCCCGTCGCGCCCGAGCCGCTGTGGATCCGCACCGGTCCGCCCATCCCCGTCGACCGCGAGCACGTGCTCCACCCGGACGTCGTCGTGGCAGGTGCGGGGCTGACCGGACTCGCGACCGCGGTGGCGCTCGCGCGCGCCGGTCGGCGCGTCGCGGTGTGCGAGGCGCGCACGGTCGGCGCCGTCGCGACGGGCAACACGACCGCGAAGCTGTCGCTCCTGCAGGGCTCGGTGTACGGAGAGATCCGCGCGCACGCCGGCGTCGAGGCGCTGCGCGCCTACGCCGCCGCTCAGCGCGCGGGAGCGGACTGGCTGCGTGCGATCGCGGAGTCCGTCGACGGCGCCCTGCGCGACGAGCCGGCGTTCACCTTCTCGACCACCGACGAGGGCGATGCGGCGCTCGAGCGGGAGGCCGAGGCGCTCGAGGCCTCTGGCGTCGACGCGGTCTGGGGGCCCACCGAGCAGACCGGCCTGCCCTTCGCCGTCTCGCGCGCGCTGCGCATGGAGGGGCAGGCGGCCCTGCACCCGCGCCGCGTCCTCGCGGCGCTCGCGGCCGAGCTGCGCAGCCGCGGCGGCACGATCGTCGAGGGATGCCGCGTCACGGGCCTCGAGGACGCTCCCGACGGCGTGGGCGTCGCCACGACACGCGGCGTGCTCGCCGCGGCCCACCTCGTCGTCGCGACGGGGTCGCCCGCGATCGACCGCGCCGGGTTCTTCGCGCGGCTCGAGCCGTCGCGCTCGGTCGTCGGCGCCTATGCCGTGGACGGCCCGCTGCCGGAGGGCATGCACCTCTCGGTCGACCCGCAGGCCCGATCGCTGCGCACCGCCGACGACGGCGCGGGCGGGCGCCTCCTGCTCGTCGGCGGGGGCGGGTTCCGCACCGGCCGCGGCGACGCGGGCGCCATGCTCGCCGACATCGACGCGTGGACCGCCGAGGCCTTCCCCGGGGCCCGCCGCGTCACGTGGTGGGCGGCGCAGGACTACCGCACGATCACCCGGCTGCCCTTCGCGGGCGCCGAGCCCGGAACGGACGGGCGGGTCCTCACAGCGACCGGATACGACAAGTGGGGCATGGCGAACGGGGCGGCGTGCGCGCTCGCGATGGCGGGCGAGATCCTCGGCGAGCGCCCGAGCTGGGTCGACGGGCTGCGCTCGCCGCAGGTGGGCGTGCGGGACGCCGCGACGGCGGTCGGCGCGAACGCGCGCGTGACGAAGGAGATGGCGAGCGGATGGACGAAGGCGCTCGTGAGCCGCGATGCCGAACCGCCCGCGGAGGGCGAGGGGCGCGTGGAGACCCGGGGCGCGCATCCCGTCGCGGTCTCGCGCGTGGACGGGCGACTGTGCGCGGTCTCCGGCGTCTGCACCCACCTCGGCGGCATCCTGCAGTGGAACCCGGCCGAGCGCTCGTGGGACTGCCCGCTGCACGCATCGCGCTTCGATCCCGAGGGCCGCGTGCTCGAGGGCCCCGCGACGCAGGACCTCGCCCGGATGGACGACGCGCCGGCTCGATAGGGTGGCCCCGAGACCGTCCGCGTCCGACGCGCCCGCACCCGGCGCGCCGCGGTCGGCCGAAGGGGGTAGTGCATGGACGGAATCGTCGACACGGCCGGGAGCATCGGCATCGTCGTCGCCGTCGTGATCGTGGTCGTCGTCCTCGCGGTGGCGGCGCTCATCGGAACGCTCGTGCTGCGCGCGTGGTACAAGGTCGCGCGCGCCGACGAGGCGCTCATCATCGTCGGCAAGAAGCAGAAGGCGAAGGACGGCACCTCGTCGAACGTCGCGGTGATCCGCGGCGGCGGCGCGATCGTCAACCCGATCACGCAGCGTGCGGAGACGCTCTCGCTGCGGGCGCGGCAGATCATGGTCAAGCCGACCGCGCAGTCGATCCAGGGCGTGACGGTCGACGTCACGGGAGTCGCGCTCGTGAAGATCGGCTCCACGCCGGAGGCGATCGCGAGCGCCGCCGAGCGCTTCGTCTCGCAGGACGACGCGATCGAGGTCTTCACGACCGAGCAGCTCGAGGGCGCTCTGCGCGGCGTCGTCGCGACGCTCACGGTCGAGCAGCTCATGCGCGACCGCCAGGAGCTGTCCGACCAGATCGCGACGCTCATCAAGAGCGACCTGGAGGACCAGGGCCTCGTGCTCGACAGCTTCCAGATCCAGGGCATCACCGACCAGAACGGCTACATCGACGCCCTGGGCGCCGAGGAGGTCTCCAAGGTCAAGCGCCAGGCGGAGATCGCCCGGATCAACGCCGAGCGCGAGATCAAGGCGCGCGAGATCGCGACGAGCGAGGAGACGCTCGTCGAGCAGACTGCGTTCGACCGCAACACCGCGTCGGCCGCGGCGGAGGTCGGCCAGGCGCGCGCCGAGGCCGAGCAGGCGGAGGCCCTCGCGCGGGCGAAGGCTCAGCAGGGCGTCCTCATGCAGGAGGCCGAGAACAAGCAGGCCGAGCTCGACGCCGACGTCAAGCGCGTCGCCGACGCGGCGCTCTACGAGCGGCAGAAGCGGGCCGACGCCGACGCGTACGCGCGCGTCAAGGAGGCGGAGGCCGAGGCTCTGATCGCCGAGCAGGAGGCGCGGGCCATCCGGATCAAGGCCGAGGCCGACGCCGAGGCCGTCCGCCTCGAGGGCGACGCGCGGGCGGCGGCCATCGAGGCCGAAGCGGCGGCGCTCGCGAAGAACCAGGACGCGTTCCTCGCCCAGCGCGCGCTCGACGCGCTCGTGCCGATGATGACGGAGTTCGCGAAGGGCTACGCGAACGTCGGCTCCGTCACGGTGCTCTCGGGCGGCGGTGCGGATGGCGCGAGCGCGCACCTCGCGGGGGAGACGGCGGCCGGCATGCGGTCGATGTTCGACAGCGTCCGCGCGGCGACCGGCGTCGACCTGTCGGCCGTCATCCAGGGACACGCGGTCGGACGCGGGATGGCCGCGGGCCAGCGCGCCGACGACGCCGCGTCGGCTGAGCCCGCTGCGGCGCCCGCCGCGGAGCACACGGCCGCGTCGGCGACGTCGCCGGAGGCGGGAGGCGCCTCCGCGCCATCCGACGCTCCCGCCTGACCCGCTCATCGGACAGCAGAGGGGCCCGTCACCGCGGTGACGGGCCCCTCTGCTGTCCGGGCGGCTCAGGCGCGCCGGTACTGCGACGCCATGGGGCAGTCGAAGGGGTCGCGCGCGGCCAGGCCCACGCGGTTGAGGTAGGCGATGACGATGCCGTACGAGCGCAGCAGGCTCGTCTCGGTGTACGGCACGTCGTTCGTCGCGCAGAAGTCGCGGACGATCTCGCGCGCCTTGGCGAGGTGGGGGCGCGGCATGCTCGGGAAGAGGTGGTGCTCGACCTGGTAGTTGAGCCCGCCCATGAGCCAGGTGGCCCACCATCCGCCCGCGATGTTGCGCGAGGTGCGGACCTGCTTCGAGAAGAAGTCGAGCTTCGCATCGGGCGCGATGACCGGCATCCCCTTGTGGTTCGGCGCGAAGGACGCGCCCATGTACACGCCGAAGACCGCGAGCTGCACGCCGAGGAAGGCGAAGGCCATGCCCACCGGGAGCAGGAGGAAGAGCAGCGTCAGGAGGAGCGCGAAGCGCAGCGCGATGATGCCGAGCTCGGTCCAGCGTCCCTTGACCGGGCCGCGAGACAGCAGGTGCTTCAGGCTCAGGTAGTGCAGATTGACGCCCTCGAGCGTGAGGAGCGGGAAGAACAGCCAGCCCTGCCGCTGCGTGATGAGGCGGCGCAGGCCCCTCGCCCCGGCGGCGTCCTCCTCGACGAACGAGATCGTGTCGATCTCGATGTCGGGGTCCTTGCCGACGCGGTTCGGGTTCGCGTGGTGACGGCTGTGCTTGGCGTCCCACCAGGCGTAGCTCATGCCGATGCTGCCGGCGAGGATGCGGGCGAGGCGGTCGTTCGCGGGGCCGCTCGCGAGGATCTGGCGGTGCGCGGCCTCGTGCGCGAGGAACGCCACCTGCGTGAAGATGACGCCGAGCGCGCCCGCGATGAGCAGCTGGAACCAGCTGTCGCCGAGGAGCAGGAAACCGGCGATCGCGCCGCCGAGGGCGACGAGGATCCCGGCGCCGACGAGGGCGTAGAAGACGCGGGCGCGGCGCAGCAGCCCCGTCTCGCGCACGACCTGCGACACCTTCGTGTACGCCTTGGCCATCGGAGGGAACGTCTCTGTTCCGGAGTAGGTCTGGCGCACAGCGCCGAGACGGGAGGCCACGGGTGCGGTCTGGGTGAGGGAGATGGACTTCTCCTGTCGTGTCGGCAGCCGTTCGGCTCCTGGAGCCAAGGGCGGATGCCGATCGCTGGTCTCAGGCTAGCCCTCGCCGTATGCGGCGTCGCGCATACGGAGGGACGTGCCAGGGGATGCGCCGGAGATGCCCAGGGGGCGGTCCGCCGGAATGCGCGGGCGCCGCGCGTCGTTGCGCACGTCATCCCCTCGGCGTGGGCCGCGCCAGGGAGAGAGGACACCGATGGACGGACTCGAGATCACCGTGCTCCTGGGCGCCGCCGTGCTCGTCGGAGCGCTGGTCGCTCCGCGGCTGCGCGTCGCGGTTCCCCTGCTGCTGCTCGCGTTCGGACTCGTGCTGGGGTTCGTGCCCGAGCTGCGCGAGGTGCAGCTGCCGCCCGAGACGGTGCTCCTGCTCTTCCTGCCGGTCATGCTCTTCTGGGAGAGCCTCACGACCTCGCTCAGGGCCATCCGGCGCGACCTGCGCGGCATCGTGCTGATGAGCACGCTCCTCGTCGTCGCGACCGCGTTCGCGGTCGCGGGCGCCGCGCACCTGATGGGCCTGCCGTGGGAGATCGCGCTCATCCTCGGCGCCGCGGTCGCCCCTCCCGACGCGACGGCGGTCGCCGCGCTCGGGCGGACCCTGCCGCACCGGAACTTCATGGTGCTGAAGGCCGAGAGCCTCACGAACGACGGCACCGCCCTCGTCATCTCGTCGGTCGCCGTCGGCGTCGCGATCGGTGGCCAGTACACGCCGTGGACCATCACGGGCCTCGTCGTGCTGTCGTACGCGGGCGGGGTCGTGGCCGGCCTCGCGGTGGCCGGCGTCGCCTACCTGCTCATGCGCCGCCTGCGCGACGCGCTGACGATCAACATCGCGCTCCTCCTCACGCCGTTCGCGGCGTTCCTCGTCGCCGAGCTCGTCCACGCGTCGGGCGTGCTCGCGGTCGTCGTGGCGGGGCTCATCGCGGCCTGGGTCGCGCCGCGCACGACGACAGCCGCGTCACGACGCCAGACCGAGGCCGCGTGGCCGCTCGGGACGTTCCTCCTCAATGGCGCGCTGTTCGTGCTCATCGGGCTCGAGGTGCAGCACGTCGCGCACACGATCGACGCGCGCGAGGTCGGCCGGCTTCTGGGCGTCACGGTCGTCGTGTGGCTCGTGACGCTCGTCGTCCGGTTCGCGTTCCAGATGACCACGGTCACGATGATCCGCCTGCTCGATCGCCGTCCGTCGCAGCGCGAGCGGCGGATGAGCCATCGCGCGCGGGTGGTGAGCACGGTCGCGGGCTTCCGGGGCGCCGTCTCGCTCGCGATCGCGCTGTCCGTTCCGCTCGCGACCGCGGACGGCTCCGCGCTCACGGGGCGCGAGGACATCGTGTTCGTCACGGCGGGCGTCATCGTGCTCACCCTCCTCGTGCAGGGGCCGCTCCTCCCCGTCGTCGTGCGCTGGGCGCGCCTTCCGGAGGACCGGGCGAGCGACGAGGAGTACGAGCTCGCGCAGCGGGCCATCACGGGTGCGGCGCTCGCGTCGCTCGACGAGCTCGCGGCCGCGCACGCGGTGAGCGACGAGGTGCGCGACCGCATCCGCGACGACGTCTCGGAGACGCTCGAGCTCGCGAACGCGCAACGTCAGGCGCGTGAGCAGGAGCGCGTCGACCGCGAGGTGGCCGTGCTCGAGGGGATGCTCGGCCCGTCCGACGACGCCGAGCGCGCCGCCGAGGCTGCGGCGATCGAGGTGCTCACGATGTCGCCGATCACGCGGCACGAGGAGCACACGCGTCTCCGGCTCGCGCTGCTCGCGCGCAAGCGGGAGGTGCTCTACGGTCTCCGGGCCGACGGCTCGGTCGACGACGGCGTCGTGAACCGCATCCAGGCGCGGCTCGACCTCGAGGAGCTGCGGCTCACGGGCATCGAGCCCGTCGCCTGACCCCGGTCGCGCCATCGAGAGCTGATCCCCTCGACGCGGAGGCGATGCGGGAGCATCCTGGTCGCATCCGACGCAGTCAGGAGGCGGGCATGATCATCTCGACGCCCCATGAGGACGACCCCGACCCGCAGGTCGCGGCCATGTACGCGCACGACCTCGAGGCGGACGGCCTCGTGTTCAGCCATACCCGCGCGATGGCGGTGAACCCCGCGGCGCACGCGGCGTTCGAGGCGCTCGTGCGCGCCGTCGTCCCGTCGATCGGGCTCCGCGTCTACGAGCTCGCGACCCTCGCCGGAGCTGCCGCGATCGGGTCGGTGCACTGCCTCCTCGCGCACGGCAGGAAGACGCTCGACGCAGGCCTCCTCGACGAGGACGGGCTCGCGCTCGTGCTCCGCGATCCCGAGGCCGCGGGCCTCGACGAGCGCGACGTCGCCGTGATGGCGTTCGCGGCGCGTCTCTCGCAGGACGCGGCCTCGATGACGGACGACGACTCGGCGCGGCTGCGGGCCGTCGGCTTCTCCGACCGGCAGATCGTCGACATCGCGCTCGCCGCAGGGGCGCGCAACCTCTTCAGCCGCACGCTCCAGGCGCTCGCGGTGCCGATCGAGGACGTGCCGCGGCTGAGCCCGCAGCTGTCGCAGGCCCTGCGCGAGGCCGCCGAGAGACGCGGGGCCGCCGCATGACGGCCATCACCGCCGTTCTGGGCGACATCACGGAGCAGGAGGTGGACGTCGTCGTCAACGCGGCGAGCAGGGCGATGCGCGGAGGCGGCGGTGTCGACGGCGCCATCCACCGCGCGGGCGGCCCCGAGATCCTCCGCGCATGCATCGCGCGGTTCCCGCGCGGGCTCGCGACGGGCGACGCGGGGTGGACGACCGCCGGTCGCCTGCCTGCGCGGTGGGTCGTGCACACCGTCGGCCCGAACCACGCGGCGGGCGAGCGCGACCGCACGCTCCTGGAATCCTGCTATCGGCGAGCGCTCGCGGTCGCGGACGAGCTCGGTGCGCGCAGCGTCGCCTTCCCGCTCATCAGCGCGGGCGTCTACGGATGGCCTCGGGACGATGCGATCGCGGCTGCCGTGGAGACGATCGCGGCGTCGCGCACGCGGGCGGAGGAGGTGCGCATCGTCGCGCGCGATGCGGAGACGCACGCGCGGGTCGCCGCGGCGATCGAGACGCTCGGCCGGCCTCCGCGCGGCTGAGCGCGCGGTTCGGCCGTTCGCCGGGCGGCGACGCCCCGTTCACCGGCGCGTCGCCGCCGCGCCAGCCGGACGACATCCCGAGGGGGCACCCTGCGGGCGAGGCGGAGCCGGCCCCGAGAGCCCTGCCGGCGCCCGCCGCCGACGAGAGGGAACCGCGTGCCCATCCGCCAGTCCGAGCATCCGCTGCCCGATCACTTCCTCGTCCACATCTCGGACACGCATCTCGTCATGCCGGGGGAGCGCCTGTGCGGCGTCGCCGAGGCGAGCGAGCGCCTGCGCGAGCTGCTCGGCTCGCTGGCCGGGACGGGCATCCGCCCCGAGGCGCTCGTGTTCACGGGCGATCTGGCCGACCGGGGCGAGCCCGAGGCGTACGCCGAGCTGCGCGACATCGTGGAGCGCGCGGCCGCGGAGATGGACGCGCGGATCGTGTGGGTCATGGGCAATCACGACGATCGCGCGACGCTGCGGCGCACGCTCCTCGACGCCGCGCCGACGACCGAGCCGCTGGACCGCGTCGAGTGGCTCGGCGGGCTGCGGCTCGTCGTCCTGGACTCGACCGTGCCGGGGCACGCGCACGGCGAGCTCGAGCCGGGACAGCTCGCCTGGCTGGCCGACGTGCTCGCGACGCCCGCGCCCGAGGGGACGATCCTCGCGATGCACCACCCGCCCGTCCCGTGTCTGCAGGACCTCGCCGTCACGGTCGAGCTGCGCGACCAGGCGGCCCTCGCCGACGTCCTGCGCGGCACGGATGTGCGGGCCATCCTCGCGGGCCACCTGCACTACAGCACGACCGCGGGGTTCGAGGGCATCCCCGTGTCGGTCGCCTCGTCGACCTGCTACACGCAGGACCTCTTCACGCCCGGTCGCGGGACGCGCGGAAGGGATGCGGCGCAGAGCGTCAACTTCGTCCACGTCTACGAGCGCACGGTGATGCACACGGTGGTGCCGGCCGCCGGCGCGGCGACGGTGGGGCGCTTCGTCGACGAGGCGGCGACCGCGCGCCGCCTCGAGGAGGAGGGCGTGGTGATCCCGCCGTCCGCGAACCCGAACGCGCCCGAGTGGGCGCGGCGCGCCATCCCGTCGCCGGTCGGGAGCGAGCCCGCGGCGGCGCTCCCGCTGCCCGTGGCCCGGTGACGCGACACGCGTTCCTGTCGAGCGCCC
Source organism: Microbacterium barkeri (assembly GCF_027921765.1). Taxonomy (GTDB): domain Bacteria; phylum Actinomycetota; class Actinomycetes; order Actinomycetales; family Microbacteriaceae; genus Microbacterium; species Microbacterium barkeri. The sequence goes on along the minus strand of NZ_BSEJ01000018.1, from coordinate 22,472 downwards.
GGCGCGGGTACCGTCGAAGGGTGGGGAGAAGGAGCGCATCGTGAGCCAATCGCCGGAGACCAGCGTGGACCAGGGCCGGGAGGGGCGCGCGAAGCGGTACGCGACGCTCGACGAGGCCTTCCAGAAGCACGGCACGCCTCCCGAGAACCAGGCGGTCATCCGCCGCATCGTGGACGGCTCCGACGTCACGGGCTTCGTCGGGTACCGCACGTACTTCAAGATCGAGCGCCGCGGCAGCGCCGCACTCGAGGTGCACGCGGGCTACACGAACGGCTTCCGATCTGAGTCCGACGCCGCCCGCCTCGCGGGCGACCTCGAGCGCTGGCCGAGCCGCCGCTTCCACGGCTCGTGGGGTGTCACGCACCCTGTGACGCACGCCGTGCGCGTCGCGCCGGCGCGCTCGAGCGCGCCGCGCCGCGAGACGGTCCGCAAGCCCGTCGTGCCCGAGCGCGTGGCCGACGTCTGCCCGACCTGCTTCATGGAGATGCCGCTCACGGGCGTCTGCCCGAACTGCGGCTGAGGCGGACCACTTGCCGCTTCCGGCCGCTTGACGGCGGCGGATGGCGGCCGTTCGCGACCAGGACCGGTTCCGGATGTCGGCGGTGCATGGTTCGCTGGGGTCATGGACACGGTCACCTCCGCAGACGGCACCCCCATCGCGTTCCGCACCCTCGGCGACGGGCCCACGGTCGTCATCGTCAACGGCGCGCTCTCGACCGCGGCGGACGCCTCGGGCCTCGCCGAGGCGCTCGCGGCCTCCGGCCTGCGGGCCGTCACCTGGGACCGACGCGCGCGCGGTGACAGTGGCGACGCACGCGACTCCGCCCCCGAGCGCGAGAGCGAGGACCTCGCGGCCGTGATCGAGGCCGAGGGCGGCGACGCCGCGGTGCTGGGGCACTCGTCGGGGGCCGTGCTCGCGCTTTTCGCGGCGTCGCTGGGGGTGCCCATCCGCCGGCTGTTCCTCTCAGAGCCCCCGCTCCACGCAGGAGAGCCGGCGCCGCACGACCTCCCCGATCGCCTCCAGGCGCTCGTCGACGACGGCGCCCTCGAGGACGCGGTCGCGACATTCCAGGTCGAGGGCGTCGGGCTTCCGCGCGAGATGGTCGAGGGGATGCGGGCGCGGGGCGCACTCACGCTCCTTGCGCCGCTCGCGCAGTCGACCGTCTACGACGCGCGGCTCGTCCGGGACGCGGGAGGGCCGACCGCCGCGATGCTCGAGGTCGGGCAGCCGATCGTGATCCTGCGCGGGGAGCAGACGTTCCCCGTGCTCGTCGAGGCGGCCGACCGCCTCGCGGCCGCGCGCCCCGACGCCGAGCTCGTCGTGGTGCCGGAGTCCGTCATGCACCGCCCCGATCCCGCGGCGACCGCGCGCATCGTCGCCGAGCGGATGGGCTGACCGCCCCCCCGCGCCCGGCTCAGCCGCCCGCGACGGTTGACGCGTTCACTCCAGGTGACGCAGGAACCGGCCGGGGGAGTCGAGGAATGATCGCCACGTCCGCACGAGGTCGAGGTCGTCGTACGCGCATCGACGGATGCCCCACGAGCCGAGCTCGAGCAGGTCGGCTCCGGGGAATGCGGCGAGCACCGGCGAGTGCGTCGAGAGGACGATCTGCGAGCCGTCTGCGACGAGTTCGCGCAGCAGCCCGAGAAGCGCGAGGCAGCCAGAGACGGAGAGAGCGGATTCCGGCTCGTCGAGCACCCACAGCCCGCGGATGCGCAGGCGCTCGGAGACCAGGTCGAGGAACGACTCGCCGTGGCTGCGCTCGTGAAGCGGGGCGCCCATCCCGATGTCCTCGAGGTACGTGTAGAACCCGTGCATGGTCTCCGCCCGCAGGAAGAAGCCCTTCCTCGGCGCACCGGCCCCGCGCACGAGCTGCAGGTGGTCGCCGAGGTCGGACTCCGACGCGCGCGTGGCGTGCTGGGCGCCGCTCGAGCCTCCCTCTGCGTTGAGGCCGTATGCCGTGGCGAGAGCCTCGACCAGGGTCGACTTGCCGACGCCGTTCTCGCCCGTGAGCACCGTCACGGCGCCGAGGTCCAGTCCCTCCTCGAGCACCTGCCGGACGGGAACGAGCGTAGCGGGCCAGCGCCGCAGATCGGCGGGCGCGAGCGGGTGCGCCTCGATTCTGCGCACGGGGAGGGCCCGGCGGGAGAGAGGGGGCGCATCCACACGGCGACCCTAGCCTGCCCCGCGCCCCGCTCCGGACACGCGGCATGTCTCACTTGTGCAGCCTTACGGGCCGCGATTGCCTGCAAATTCGAGACATGCGAGGGAGCGGCCTCCCGAGGGGGCTCGGCAGGAGAGGCGCGGGCTCGCGTGATAAGGTCTTCCTCTGGAAGCGTGTCCGAGAGGCCTAAGGAGCTTGGCTGGAATCCAAGTATGCGGGGTAACTCGCATCGCAGGTTCAAATCCTGTCGCTTCCGCAGAAGAGGCCCCGTCCGGTTCGCCGGACGGGGCCTCTGACATGTCAGCGGGAGCTACACGCCGCGGACGTCGGCGTACAGCGCGCGGGTGCGGTCGGCGATCGCGGTCCACGAGAACTCGCGCTCGGCGCGCTCGCGCCCTGCGGCCCCCAGCGCACGCGCGCGATCGGGGTCGGACACCATCTCGGTGAGCGCCGCGGCGAGGTCGCCGACGAAGCGCTCGGGGTCGATCGGGGTGCCCGTTCCGTCGTCCACCTGCTCGATCGGGACGATCGCTCCCGTCACGCCGTCCGCGACGACCTCGGGGATGCCGCCGGTGCCCGTGCCGACGACCGGCGCACCGCAGGCCATGGCCTCGAGGTTCACGATGCCGAGCGGCTCGTACACCGAGGGGCAGACGAACGTCGTGGCCGCGCTCAGCAGGGCGCACAGCTCGGGGCGGGGCAGGTGGCGGTCGATCCAGACGACGCCGTCGCGCTCGGCGCGCAGCTCGGCGACGAGGCCCTCGACCTCGGCCATGATCTCGGCCGTGTCGGGAGCGCCCGCGCACAGCACGAGCTGCACCTCGGGCGGCAGAGCGCGCGCCGCGCGGAGCAGGTACGGCAGCCCCTTCTGCCGCGTGATGCGGCCGACGAACACGATCGAGGGGCGGTCGGGGTCGACGCCCAGGGCGCGCACGGTGTCGGGGTCGTCGACGCGCTGCCAGCCGTCGAGGTCGATGCCGTTGTAGACGACCTTCACGCGCTCGGGCTCGAGCTCGGGGTACACCCGCAGCAGGTCGCGGCGCATGCCCTCGCTGACCGCGACGACCGCGTCGGCCGACGTGAGGGCCTCGCGCTCGATCCAGCTCGACAGGCGATAGCCGCCGCCGAGCTGCTCGGCCTTCCACGGGCGCAGCGGCTCGAGGCTGTGGGCGGTGACCACGTGCGGGATGCCGTGGAGCATCTTCGCGACGTGTCCGGCGAAGTTCGCGTACCAGGTATGCGAGTGGACGAGGTCGGCGCCCTCGACATCGCGGGCGATGAGGAGGTCGGTGCCCATGGTCCGCAGGGCGCCGTTCGCGCCCGAGAGCTCGGCGGGCGTCCCGTACGAGAAGACGCCCTCCTCGTCGCGCGGAGCGCCGAACGCGCGCACGACGACGTCGAGATCTCGGCGGAGCGCTCTGACGAGCTCGGCGACGTGCACGCCGGCACCGCCGTACACCTCGGGCGGGTACTCGCGGGAGAGGAGATCGACTCGCATGCAGTCAACCTAGCGCCGCTGGGGGCCGCGCGGGGAACAGGTCGAGAATTGCACATTTCTCCCCGCGATTCGAGCCTGCCTTTCTCCTCCGGTTCTCACTAGGGTGAGGCCATGTCCAAGTACTTCGGCATCGTGCTCGCAGGCGGAGAAGGCAAGCGGCTCATGCCGCTCACGGAGGACCGGGCGAAACCGGCCGTGCCCTTCGGCGGACAGTACCGCCTCATCGACTTCGCGCTGTCGAACCTCATCAACTCGGGGCTGCGGCAGATCGTCGTGCTCACGCAGTACAAGTCGCACAGCCTCGACCGCCACATCTCGCAGCTGTGGCGCATGAACGGCCTGCTCGGCTCCTACATCGCGTCCGTGCCCGCGCAGCAGCGGCTCGGGAAGCGCTGGTACCAGGGCTCGGCCGACGCGATCCTGCAGAGCCTCAACCTCGTGTACGACGAGCGCCCGGACTACATCGTCGTGGTCGGCGCCGACCACGTCTACCGGATGGACTTCGACCAGATGATCGAGGCGCACATCGCCTCGGGCGCCGAGGCGACCGTCGCGGCCATCCGCCAGCCGATCTCGCTCGCCGACCAGTTCGGCGTCATCGACATCGACCCCGAGAACCCGAGCCGCATCCGCGAGTTCCTCGAGAAGCCGTCGAACCCGCAGGGCCTGCCCGACTCGCCGCGCGAGGTGCTCGCCTCGATGGGCAACTACGTCTTCACGGCCGAGGCGCTCATCGAGGAGGTGCTGCGCGACGGCGAGCGCGCCGACTCGAAGCACGACATGGGCGGCGACATCATCCCCGCCTTCGTCAAGCGCGGCACGGCCGGCGTGTACGACATGAAGCAGAACACCGTGCCGGGCGCCTCGGCGCGCGACCGCTACTACTGGCGCGACGTGGGGACGATCGACTCGTACTTCGAGGCGCACCAGGACCTCATCTCGGTGCTCCCGGTGTTCAACCTCTACAACCAGGAGTGGCCGATCTTCACGCAGCAGGTGAACCTGCCGCCGGCGAAGTTCACGCGCGACGCCCGGGGCACGCTGAGCACCGTGATCGACTCGATCGTCGCGGGCGGCACCGTGATCTCGGGCGCGCACATCGAGCGCAGCGTGCTCGGCTCGGGCGGCATCGTCGAGTCGGGCGCGCACGTGAGCGACTCGATCGTGTTCGAGAACGCGCGGATCAAGCCGGGGGCGACCGTCCGCCGCGCGATCCTCGACAAGAACGTCGTCGTCGAGGCGGGCGCGTCGATCGGTCTCTCGCGCGAGGCGGATGCCGCGCGCGGCTTCGCGATCACGCCGAGCGGCATCACCCTCGTCGGAAAGGGCGCGACGGTCACCGCGTCCTGACGGCGCGAGCGCTCAGAGCGCGTCCTCCACACGAGGGCGCACGACGAGCGATCGCGGCAGCGCGCTCGCGCGCGCCCGCTCAGCCGCGCCCGGCAGGAGCGCGCGCCGGATGCGGCGCAGGGCGGCCGCGGCGGTCTCGGCCGGGAGCTCGTCGGATGCCCGCGCATACGACGCACGCTCGACCGCGCCCACGAGCAGCGCGACATCCGCCTCGGGAGCTCCGCACTGCGTCACGAGGCGCCGGCCGAGCGCCCGGGGCGACTCGCTCGCGCGCACGTCGACGCCCGCGTCGATCGCGGTGTCGACGAGCTCGAGCCACACGGCGCGCGACCGGGCCGCTCCCGAGGCGTTCAGTCGCCGCGACCGCCGCGCGCTCCGCACGACGAAGGGGAGCGCGACGACGAGCAGAGCGAGGATGGCGATGCCGATCGCGCCGAGGGCGCCGCGCGGATCCCACGCGGCGACCTCGGCGCCGTCCGCGCCGCCCGCACCCGGATCCGCCGAGGGGCGCGCGCTCGCGGTCGGCGTGGGCGCGTCGCTCGGGCGCTCGTCCTCCTCGACCGGCGTCTGACCGCCGTCGCTCGTCTGCGGAAGGAAGTTCGTGGGCACGCCCAGGGAGGCCGTGGGCTCGAACGGCACCCAGCCGATGCCCTCGAGATGCGCCTCGGGCCACGCGTGGAGCTGCGCGCTCGTGACCGAGTACGTCACCGACCCGTCGTCCGCCGGCGGGCCCGTCGCCGTTCCCGGCAGGTAGCCGACCACGACGCGCGTGGGGATCCCGAGGGTGCGCGCCATGACGGCGAACGACGACGCGAAGTGCACGCAGTAGCCCGCGCGCACCTCGAGGAAGTCGGCGATCGCGTCGACCCCCGAGCCGTCGAAGCCCTCCGCGACGGGCGCCTCGAGCGAGTACCGGAACGCGCCTCCGCGGAACCAGCCCTGCAGGGCGCGCAGGGCGTCGTAGGGGGTCTGCGCGTCGGCCGTCACCTCGGCAGCGAGCTCGCCGATCACGGCCGGCAGCTCGGGCAGTGCGAGCGCCTGCTCCGGCGCCTCGCCGATCGCCGCGGCCTGCGCCTGCTCCCGCGTCGGGTCGGGCCGCTCCCACGTCACCGTGTACTCGGCGCCGAGGGAGGACGCCGAGTTCGTCACGAGCGTGCGGTTCGCGGTGAGCATCGACCACGCGTCGTCGACGCCCTCGAGCTCGACGGCCGCGTACGGCACCGGCAGGTAGCCGCCGGTGAGCCGCGTGATGTCGACGGACGCCGTGCCGCGCTCGCGCTCGACCGCGATCTCCTCGACCGGCGGAAGCCCGCCCCCGACGGCGGTGAGCGCGCCGGTGTCGGGCGTCCACACCTCCCCGTCGAAGGACGACAGGGTCGCGACGCGCAGGTACGGAGCCGCGCCGGCCGCCGTCCTGACCTGCAGCACCTCGGTCTGGGCGGGCTGGCGCAGGCTGGCGCCGAGATCGAGGTCGGCGTCGATCGTCGTCGTGGGGCCGAAGCCGGATCCGGGGCGCGCGACGGGCTGCGGGAGCAGGGGCGGGATGGCCATGGCGGCGACGACCGCGACAGTGCCGACGATCGCGGCGACGACGGACGCGGATGCCGTGTGCCCGACGCCCGTCCGCGGATCGCGCGCGCGGGTGTCGGCGCGCAGCATGAGGAGGATCGACACCGCGAGCGGAACGAAGAAGACCGCCTCCACGCGCTGCGGCACGACGAGCGACGGGATGAGCGACACCGTGACGAACCCCACCGCCGCGAGGAGGGGAAGCCGTGCGGTGAGGGCGACGTGCGACATGGCGATCGCGAGGAGGCCGACCGCGACCGTGATCACCCACGCGAGTCCGCTCGACGGCCGCAGCGGCGCGACGCCGTGGAGCACCTCATCCCACACGGCGCCGAGGAGCGCCTCGACCGCGCGCGGCGTCTGCGGGGAGGGGACGACGAGGTACCGCGGCACCGAGGCGGGCAGGAGGATCATCGCGCACGCGATCCATACGGCCGCCTCGGCGAGGAACGCCCAGGCGCGGTGCCGCGTGCGGCGGACCGCGTAGCCGGCGGCGCACACGACCGCGACCGTGAACACCGTCTGGGGGAGCCAGATCGGGACGACGACCCGCGTCAGCGGGAGGGCGGACGCGAGGACGGCGATCGCCGTCCACAGGGCGAGCACGGGGTCGGCGGGACGACCGCGGCGCTCGGCCGCGCGCGCCCGCAGCTCAGCGGCGTCCATATCGCGCCCCCGGGTTCACGGCGCGCTGCCATGCGTCCTCGACGTCCGCCTCGAGCGCGACAGAGCGCCATCCGGCGCGACGGGCCTCGTCGAGCGCGTCGCGCTGCGGGGCGGATGCGAAGAGGAGGGGGAGCGCGCCGCGATGCGCCGTGCGGGCGAGCACCGCGGCGTCGGATGGCTCGAGGCGCCCCGCGATGAGCACGAGCGGCCCCGTGGTCACGCCCGCGAGCACCTCGTCGAGGCGCGGCAGGGTGTCGGCGGAGCGCGTCCCGACCGTCGTGAAGGCGCGCAGGAGCTCGGCGCGCTCGTCGCCCTGGGCCGCGCCGCGCTGGCCGAGCGACGCGAGCGGCGCGCCGTCGCCGTCGATGACCCGGACGATGTAGCCGTCGGCCGCGAGGCGCCACGCGGCCGACACGCACAGCGAGACCGCGGCCTCGAACGCGCTGTCGCCGCCGGGCGACGCGGCGGAGGGCGACCAGCGCGACGTGCCCCGGTCGAGCACGACGACTGCCTGCGGCGACGCCTCCTGCTCCTCCTCCCGCACCATGAACTCCCCGAGGCGCGCGGAGGCGCGCCAGTGGATGCGGCGCATCGAGTCCCCTGGAGCGTACGGGCGGGGGATGAGGTTGTCGCTGCCCTGGCCGCGCCGCTCGGCGCTCGCGAGCGCGACGCCCGAGTCGCCCGCGAGGCGGGGCAGGGGCGAGAGCGGGACGATGCGCGGCGTCACGGTGACGGGCGTCATCCCGCCCAGACGTCGCGTGCGGCGCGCGATGCCGAACGGGTCGTGCTCGACGACCGTGAGCGGCCCGAGGGTCCACGCGCCCCGGCGGACTCCCGTGACCGCGTACGTCAGCTCGAGCGCTCCGGACGCGCCGCGGCTCGGCAGGAGCGACGCGGGCAGCGCGCCGGTCGCATCGCCCGCGAAGCCGCCCGGCAGCTCGTCGGCCCACGTCCCGCCCGGCGTGGGCAGCGGAGAGCGCCCCGAGATCCGCAGCGCGACCGTGCTCTCCTCGCCGACCGCGACGGTCTCGGGGCGGAGCGTGCGGATCACGCGCTCGGGGCTCCGGCGCAGGTACAGCGAGAGCGCGCACGCCGCCACGAGCGCGAAGAGGAGCATCGCGTACGCGAGAGCCTCTGTCGAGCCCACCGCGTGCGCCGCGACGAAGAGCGCGGCGCCGAGAGCGAGCGCCCCGGCGCCGCGCACGGTGAGCGGGTGGCGGCGCATCGCGCTCAGCGCGCCGTCGCGAGCGGGACCCGGACGGCGTGCACGATGCGCTCGAGGATCGCGGGGATCGCGTCCGCCTCGCCGCGGTGCGCGGCGGCCGCGCGCGTCGGGATGAGACGGTGCGCGAACACGGGCGTGAGCAGGGCCATGAGGTCGTCCGGGATGACGTAGTCGCGCCCGTCGAGCGCGGCGCGCACCTTGGCCGCGCGGACCAGCTGGATGGTCGCCCGCGGGCTCGCGCCCAGACGGAGGTCGGGATGGCGGCGCGTGGCCTGCGCGAGCGCGACCGCGTACTGCTCGACGACGGGCGCGACGTGCACGGCGCGCGCCCACGCGATGAGCGCCGCGACCGTCTCGACGTCGACGACCGCCGTGAGCGCGTCGAGCGGATTCGCGGTGTCGCGCTGGCGCAGCATGAGCGCCTCGGCCTCGGCGTCCGGGTAGCCCATCGAGATGCGCATCATGAAGCGGTCGCGCTGGGCCTCGGGGAGCGCGTACGTGCCCTCCATCTCGAGCGGGTTCTGGGTCGCGACGACGAGGAACGGGCGGGGCAGCCGGTGGGTCCGCCCATCGACCGTGACCTGCGCCTCCTCCATCGCCTCGAGCAGGGCCGACTGCGTCTTGGGGGAGGAGCGGTTGATCTCGTCGGCGATGACGACGTTGGCGAACACGGCGCCCGATTTGAACTCGAACTCGCGGCTGACCGGGTCGAAGACCGACACGCCCGTGACGTCGCTGGGCAGGAGATCCGGCGTGAACTGGATCCGTCGCACGCTCGCCGCGATCGAGGCGGCGAGGGCGCGCGCGAGCTGCGTCTTGCCGACGCCCGGCACGTCCTCGATGAGCAGGTGACCCTCGGCCAGGAGCGAGATGAGGGCGCTGTCCACGGCCTCGGGCTTGCCGTCGATCACGCTCGAGATCGCGCGCGCGATCCCGTTCGCCGCCTCGAGGAATCTCTCGGCCGTCATGGTCTCTGGCACAGGCCACCTCGCATTCGGGGTTAGACTATCTGCAGCTCTCCGCGTGGCGGCATCCAGGCCAACTCCCCCAGGACGGAAACGTAGCAAGGGTAACCGGGCTCTGTCGGGTGCGCGGAGAGCCTTTTCATGCCCAGGCGGGAATCCGCCCGTCGTCCTGCCGCGTCGAAGGTGTTCGACCTAGGGTGGATGACGTGGCGAGAAGCATCTACATCACGTCGGCCGAGGGGCATTCCGGCAAGTCCACGGTGGCGCTCGGCGTCCTGGATGCGCTGAGCAGGGCGACCCCGCGCGTGGGGGTCTTCCGTCCGATCGCCCGGTCGTCCGCCGAGCGCGACTACGTCCTCGAGATGCTGCTCGACCACGACGGCGTCGACCTCGCGTACGAGGAGTGCGTCGCGGTCACCTACGACGACGTCCGCGCCGACCCCGACGCCGCGCTCGCGCGGATCGTCGAGCGCTTCAAGGCCGTCGAGGCGAAGTGCGACGCGGTCGTCGTCCTCGGGAGCGACTACACCGACGTCGGCAGCCCCGCGGAGCTCGCCTACAACGCGCGCGTCGCGGTGAACCTCGGCACGCCCGTTCTGCTCGTCCTCGGCGGACGCGCGCAGCAGGGCCACACCGAGCAGCTCGGCACGACGTCGCCGCGCACGCCAGAGGAGGTCGCGCAGATCGCCGAGCTCGCGGTGTCGGAGCTCGTGCGCGAGCGCGCCGAGCTGCTCGCGACGATCGTGAACAGGGCCGACGGCGCCCGCCGGGACGAGATCCTCGCAGCGGTCGGCGCGGTCACCCCGTCGGCTCCGGTCTGGGCGATCCCCGAGGACCGGATGCTCGTGGCCCCGTCGATGGGCGATGTGCTGCGCGCGGTCGACGGCCGGCTCGTGAACGGAGACGAGGCGCTGCTCACGCGCGAGGCGCTCGGCGTGGTCATCGCCGCGATGTCGATGGAGAACGTGCTCCCGCGGCTCACCGAGGGCGCCTGCCTCATCGTGCCCGGCGACCGGAGCGAGGTCCTCCTCGCGGCGCTCCTCGCGAACGCCTCGGGCACGTTCCCGTCGATCGCGGGGATCATCCTCAACGGGCCCTTCGAGGTGCCGGAGGCCGTGTCGCGCCTGCTCGAGGGCCTCGGCTCGCGCCTTCCCGTCATCCGAGCGGACGGCGACACCTACACCACCGCCGTGCGGGTCATGAGCGCCCGCGGGCGCCTCGCCGCAGGCTCGCCCCAGCGCTACAACCTCGCGCTGTCGCTGTTCGAGAGCAGCGTCGACGTCGAGGAGCTCACCCGCGTGCTCGGGGTCGCGCGGGCGACCGTCGTCACGCCGCTCATGTTCGAGTACACCCTGCTCGAGCGGGCCCGCGCCGACCGCCGCCACATCGTCCTGCCCGAGGGCGACGACGACCGCGTGCTGCGCGCGGCGGGCATCCTGCTCCAGCGCGGCGTGGCGGAGCTCACGATCCTCGGCGAGCCGTTCGAGGTCCGCGCCCGCGCGATCGAGCTCGGCGTGGACATCCGCGAGGCGCACGTCCTGAGCCCGTTCGATCCCGTGCACGTGCACAAGTTCGCGACCGAGTACGCGCGGCTGCGGGCGCACAAGGGCGTGACCTACGAGCGCGCGGCCGACACCGTCACCGACGTCAGCTACTTCGGCACGATGATGGTGCACATGGGGCTCGCCGACGGCATGGTCTCGGGCGCCGCGCACACGACGGCCCACACCATCCGCCCGGCATTCGAGGTCATCAAGACCGAGCCCGGCGTCTCGGTGGTCTCGAGCGTCTTCCTCATGGCGCTCGCCGACCGGGTGCTCGTCTACGGCGACTGCGCGGTGATCCCCGATCCGACGAGCGAGCAGCTCGCCGACATCGCGATCACCTCGGCGCAGACCGCGCGCCAGTTCGGCGTCGAGCCGCGCGTCGCGATGCTGTCGTACTCGACGGGGGAGTCGGGCACGGGCGCGGATGTCGACAAGGTGCGCGAGGCGACGCGGCTCGCGCGCGAGCGCGCGCCCGAGCTGCCGATCGAGGGCCCGATCCAGTATGACGCGGCGGCCGACGCCGCGGTCGCGAAGGCGAAGCTCCCGGGCTCGGAGGTCGCCGGGCGCGCGACGGTCTTCGTCTTCCCCGACCTCAACACGGGCAACAACACCTACAAGGCCGTGCAGCGGTCGGCGGGCGCCGTCGCGATCGGGCCGGTCCTGCAGGGCCTGAACAAGCCGATCAACGACCTGTCGCGCGGCGCGCTCGTCGAGGACATCGTCAACACCGTCGCGATCACGGCCATCCAGGCGCAGGGGGAGCAGCGATGACCGGGCGGAGCGTCCTCGTCGTCAACAGCGGGTCGTCGTCGTTCAAGTACCAGCTCATCGACATGGCCGCCGAGCGGGTGCTCGCCTCGGGGCTCGTCGAGCGGATCGGGCAGGCGCAGGGCGCGGCAGCCCACACGGTCCGCTTCGCGGCCGGCCCCGGAGAGCCCGCGCCGGCGATCGCCGACGAGACGCACCGCCGTGAGACGGAGATCCCCGACCACACCGCCGGGTTCCGTGTGATGCTCGACGCGTTCGCCGCGCACGGCCCCGCGCTCGACGCCGACGCGCTCGCCGCCGTCGGGCACCGCGTCGTGCACGGCGGCGCGCGGTTCTTCGAGCCGACCGTCGTGAACGACCTCGTCGAGATCAACATCGACGAGCTCTCGGTGCTCGCCCCGCTGCACAACCCCGGCGCGCTGCAGGGCATCCGCGCCGCGCGCGCGGCGTTCCCGCACGTGCCGCACGTCGCGGTGTTCGACACGGCGTTCCACCAGACCCTTCCGCCCGCCGCGTACACCTACGCGATCGACCGCGAGATCGCGCAGGCGCATCGCGTCCGCCGCTACGGGTTCCACGGCACGAGCCACAAGTACGTCTCGGAGGCGGCGGCGCGCCATCTCGGACGACCGCTCGCGGAGCTGCGCCAGATCGTGTTCCACCTCGGCAACGGCGCGTCCGTCACCGCCGTCGACGGCGGCCGGTCGGTCGAGACCTCGATGGGCATGACGCCGCTCGAGGGCCTCGTGATGGGCACCCGGTCGGGCGACATCGACCCGGCGGTGCTCTTCCAGCTCGCGCGCAGGGCCGACCTGACGATCGCCGACCTCGACCGGCTCCTCAACACGCGAAGCGGTCTCAAGGGCCTCGCCGGGGTCTCGGACATGCGCGACGTGCAGGAGCGCAGGGCGGCGGGAGACGAGGCAGCCCAGCTCGCGTTCGACGTGTACGTCCACCGGCTCCGCGCGTACGCGGGCGCGTATCTCGCGCAGCTCGGCGGGGTCGACGTCATCTCGTTCACGGCCGGAGTGGGGGAGAACTCCCCGGATGTCCGCGCCGCGGCGCTCGCCACGCTCGGGTTCGCGGGGGTGGAGATCGACGCGGCGCGGAACGCCGCGGCTGCGCGCGGCGAGATCGCGGTCATCTCGACCGACGCGTCGCGCGTCACCGTGCTCGTCGTGCCGACCGACGAGGAGCTCGAGATCGCCCGCCAGTCCCTCGCCGCGGCGAGCTGACCGCCACTACGCTGGGGTGAACCGGCCATCCCGCGCGACGGAGGATCTGTGACCTCTCTGCCCGACTCGCCCCTTCCCGACCTGAGACGCTACGACGCCGTGCTGTTCGACCTCGACGGCGTGCTCACGCCGACGGCCGAGGTGCACATGCACGCGTGGCGGGCGATGTTCGAGGAGCTCTTCGCCCAGTGGGGCATCGAGCCCGCCTACACCGACGACGACTACTTCGCGCACCTCGACGGCAAGAAGCGCTACGACGGCGTCGCCGCCCTGCTGCGCAGCCGCGACGTCGAGATCCCGTGGGGCGACCCGTCCGACGATCCCTCGCTCGACACCGTGTGCGGCATCGGCAACCGCAAGAACGCCGTGTTCTCGCGCGTGCTCGCGGACGAGGGGATCGCGCCGTACCCGGGCTCGCTGGCCCTCCTCGACGCGCTCGCGGCGGTGGGAGCGCGCGTGGGCGTGGTCTCGAGCTCGAAGAACGCGAAGGACGTGCTGACCGCCGCCGGCATCCTCGACCGGTTCCCCGTGATCGTCGACGGCGCGGTGGCCGAGCGCGACGGACTGCCGTCGAAGCCCGCGCCCGACATGTTCCTCGCGGGCGCCCGCCAGCTCGGCGCCGCCCCCGCCCGCTGCGCGGCCGTCGAGGACGCCCTCAGCGGGGTCGCATCGGCGGCCGCCGGCGGGTTCGCCCTCATCGTCGGCGTCGACCGCGGCGCCGGGGCGGCCACCCTCTCGGCCGCGGGCGCGCACGTCGTCGTGTCCGACCTCGCCGAGCTCGTCGGCCCGGCCACCCGCTGACCTCCGCCCTCCGTCCATCCGGCACCCGACCATCCGGAGCACACGCATGATCGATCGCGACCGCTTTCCCGTCGACCCCTGGCGCCTCGTCGAGACCCGCTACTCCGAGGAGGACGCGGGTGTCACCGAGACCCTGTTCGCCGTCGGGAACGGCTTCCTCGGGCTGCGCGGGAACTACCCCGAGGGCCGCCACGCGCACGAGCACGGCACGTTCATCAACGGCTTCCACGAGACGTGGCCGATCCGTCACGCCGAGAGCGCCTACGGCTTCGCCGAGGTGGGGCAGACGATCGTCAACGTGCCCGACCCGAAGGTCATGCGCGTCTACGTCGACGACGAGCCCCTCTCGCTCGACCTCGCGGACGTGCGCGAGTACGAGCGCTCGCTCGACTTCCGCGACGGGGTCCTGCGGCGCCGTCTGCTGTGGGTCACGCCGTCGGGCAAGGAGGTGCTCCTCGAGTCGGAGCGCCTCGTGCCGTTCGAGGACCGGCACCTCGCGATCGAGCGGATGACCGTCACGGTCCGCAACGCGGACGCTCCGGTCGTCATCAACTGCCAGCTCATCAACCGGCAGGACGGGCAGGACGTGTACGGGGGCCACCCGCACGCGCCGGGCGCGACCGTCGACCCGCGCCGCGCCGAGCGCATCGAAGCGGAGCGCGTGCTCATGCCGCAGGAGCACTGGCAGGACGGCACGCGCACCGCGCTGTCGTATCGCACGGCGTCTTCCGGCATGTCGCTCGCGGTCGTCGCCGACCACGTCATCGAGACCGAGAACCCGCACGTGCACCGCGCGCTCATCGAGCCCGACATCGCGAAGAACGTCTTCCGCGTCGAGGCGAAGGCCGGCGTGCCCGTGACCGTCACCAAGACGATCAGCTACCACACGTCGCGCAGCGTGCCGACGGGCGAGCTCATCGACCGCTGCCGGCGCACGCTCGACCGCGTGCTCGCGGCGGGCGCGGCCTCGGTCTTCGAGGCGCAGCGTCGCTGGATGACGGGGTTCTGGGACCGGTCGGATGTCCGCATCGTCGGCCACGACGACCTGCAGCAGGCGACGCGCTGGTGCCTCATCCAGCTCGCCATGGCGGCGGCGCGCGCGGACGGATGGGGCGTGCCGGCCAAGGGCGTCACCGGCTCGGGCTACAGCGGCCACTACTTCTGGGACACGGAGATCTACATCCTCCCGTTCCTCGCGTACACGACGCCGCTCTGGGCGCGCAACGCCATGCGCATGCGCACGAAGATGCTCCCCGCGGCGCGTCGACGCGCCGCGAAGATGAGCGAGGCGGGCGCCCTCTACCCGTGGCGCACGATCAACGGCGAGGAGGCGTCGGCCTACTACGCGGCCGGCACCGCGCAGTACCACATCAACGCCGACATCGCCTTCGCGCTCGTGCGCTACGTCCGCGCGACGGGCGACGTCGACTTCATGGCGCGCGAGGGCGCGGATGTCCTCGTCGAGACCGCGCGGATGTGGACGACGCTCGGGTTCTGGCGGCAGAACGAGGGCGAGGAGAGCTTCCACATCCACGGCGTGACGGGGCCCGACGAGTACACGACCGTCGTCAACGACAACCTCTTCACGAACGTGATGGCCCGCTTCAACCTCCGTGCCGCGGCGCGGGTCGTCCGCACGATGGCCGAGAAGTCCGGGCGCGCGTACCGCGACCTCGTCGACCGCGTGCAGCTCGATCCGGGCGAGCCGGAGGCCTGGGAGCGCGCGGCCGACGCGATGTACATCCCGTACAACGAGAAGCTCGGCATCAACCCGCAGGACTCCCTGTTCCTCGAGCGCGAGGTGTGGGACCTCGAGCACACTCCGCGCGAGCAGCGCCCGCTGCTGCTGCACTTCCATCCGCTCGTCATCTACCGGTTCCAGGTGCTCAAGCAGGCGGACGTCGTGCTCGCCCTCTACCTGCAGGGCAACCACTTCACCGACGAGGAGAAGCTCGCCGACTTCGAGTACTACGACCCGCTCACGACGGGCGATTCGACGCTGTCGGCCGTCGTGCAGTCGATCCTCGCGGCCGAGGTCGGGTACCAGGACCTCGCGCTCGAGTACTTCGAGCACGCGCTGTTCGTCGACCTCGCCAACATGCACGGCAACACGTCCGACGGCGTGCACGTGGCGTCGGCGGGCGGCGTGTGGACGGCGCTCGTGGCGGGCTTCGGCGGCATGCGCGACCACGACGGCGAGCTCAGCTTCGACCCGCGCCTCCCGCGCGACTGGCCCGAGCTGCAGTACGCCCTCGCGTGGCAGGGCTCGCAGCTGGACGTCTCGATCCGGCGCGACGAGATGCGGGTGTCGGTCCGCTCGGGCGACCCCGTGACGTTCACGGTGCGCGGCGTGTCCCACACCGCGAGCGCGTCCGCGCCGGCCATCGTGCCGCTCGCCGATCAGGGGCCCGTGCGCCCCGGGCGCCCGACCATGCGCAAGTACTCGTCGATGCACCGCGAGGACGGCTCGCAGCTCGAGCCGACCCTGCCGCCGGTCACCACGGCCATCCCGATCGTGGCCGACGACCTCGTGGAGCGCTCGACCGACCCGCGCACGCTCGATTGAGCGTCGTCCGCGCCCGGCCGCGCACGGTTTGACTTTGCGCGGCCGGGCGCAGACAGTGGAGGGCATGCCCGACGAATGGACCTCGCGCCCCGCGCCCGTCGTGCGCCGCAGCGTCGCGGAGTCCGTGATCGAGGACCTGCGCGGCGCGATCACCTCGGGGGCGCTCGCGGTCGGCACGCGACTGCCGTCGGAGGCGCTGCTCGCGGAGCGGTACGCCGTGAGCCGGCCGGTCATCCGCGAGGCGCTGCGCTCGCTGCAGACCCTCGGGCTCACCCAGACGCGCACCGGCAGCGGCACGTACGTGACGGCGGACCGGATCGATCCGGCCACCGTGTACGGCGAGTTCTCCGCGCGCGACCTCATGGAGGCGCGCCCGCACATCGAGGTCCCCGCGGCGGGGCTCGCCGCCGAGCGCCGGACGGACGAGCAGCGCGACGAGCTCACCGCCCTGTGCGACGCGATGGACGGGTGCGACGACCCCCAGGAGTGGGTCGCGCTGGACACCCGCTTCCACTCCCTCGTCGCGCAGGCGTCGGGGAACGCGGTCTTCGCGAAGGCCGTCTCCGACATCCGCGATGCCCTCTCGCGTCAGTCGCAGGTCGTGAACCTCGTCGCGTCGCGCCAGGAGCCCTCCGGTCGCGAGCACCGGCGGATCGCCGAGGCGATCGCGGTCGGCTCGCCCATCGAGGCCCGCGAGGCCATGCGCGCGCACCTCGGCGAGGTCGAGCGCGTCGTCATCCCCCTGACACGACCAGCCGCTCGGGGCTGAGCGCGGCGCGCACCTCGTCGGGCGTGAGCAGCCCGCGCTCGAGCGCGACATCCGGAACGGATCGGCCCGTCCGCAGCGCCTCCTGCGCGATCTCGGTGGCCATCCGGTAGCCGAGCAGCGGGTTGAGCGCGGTCGCGAGGCCGATCGACGACGCGACGCGCTCCGCCATGATCTCGGGGTGCGCCTCGATGCCGTCGACGCAGCGGTCGGCCAGGAGCCGGCACGCCGCCGTGAGATGCGCGAAGCTCTGCGAGAGGGCGCGCGCGATCACCGGCTCGAAGGCGTTGAGCTGCAGCTGGCCCGCCTCCGCGGCGAGCGTCACGGCGAGGTCGTCGGCGATCACGGTGTACGCCACCTGCGTGACCATCTCGGGGATGACCGGATTCACCTTGCCGGGCATGATGCTCGAGCCGGCCTGCACGGCGGGCAGCGAGATCTCGCCGAGCCCCGCGCGCGGACCGGACGACAGCAGGCGCAGGTCGTTGCACGTCTTGGAGAGCTTGATCGCGATGCGCTTGAGCACCCCGGAGACGTGCACGAACGCGCCGGGATCCTGCGTCGCCTCGACGAGGTCGGCGGCGGTGACGAACGGGCGCCCCGTGAGCTCGGCGAGGTGCGCGCAGGCGCGGGCGGCGTAGCCTGCGGGGGCGTTGAGGCCCGTGCCGATCGCGGTGGCGCCCAGGTTCACCTCGAGCAGGAGCGCGGCCGACTCCCGCAGCCGCGCCCTGTCCTCGCCGAGCATGACGGCGAACGCCCCGAACTCCTGCCCGAGGGTCATGGGCACCGCGTCCTGCAGCTGCGTGCGGCCGACCTTGAGATGCGCGGCGAACTGCGCGGCCTTCCGCGCGAACGCCGCCTCGAGGTGCGCCATCGCCGCCTCGAGCTCGTCGACCGCCTCCGTGAGCGCCGCGTTGATCGCGGTGGGGTAGACGTCGTTGGTCGACTGGCTCATGTTGACGTGGTCGTTGGGGTGCAGACGCGCGTAGTCGCCCTTCTCGTGCCCGAGCAGCTCGAGCGCGCGGTTGGCGATGACCTCGTTCGCATTCATGTTCGTCGACGTGCCGGCTCCGCCCTGGATGAGGTCGACGACGAACTGGTCGTGGAGAGCGCCCGCGCGGATCTCCGCGCACGCGGCCGTGATCGCGTCGCACCGGGCGGCGTCGAGCAGGCCGAGATCGCGGTTGGCGAGCGCCGCGGCCTGCTTGACGGCCGCGAGCCCGCGCACGAGGAACGGGAATCGTCCGATCGGCGTGCCCGTGACGGGGAAGTTGGCGACCGCCCGGGCCGTGTGGACGCCCCAGTAGGCGTCTGCCGGGACCTCGAGGTCGCCGAGGAGGTCGTGCTCGCTGCGCGTCTTCGTCATCACTGCTCTCTTCCTTGAGGCGGAACGTGCCTGTAAAGCTACCAGACAGATTTTCGGACTTCCGACTTGACATCTCACGGCTCGCGTGGTCGGATGTCGCAAGCTGTTTGGCAGCTAGCCAGATTCCGCGGCAACGTCGCCGCCCGACCGAAGGCAGACACCGTGTCGACCCAGACCCCCGATTCCGCCCCCTCGTCGCTCCCCGACGAGCAGTCCGGATTCCGCAAGGCGCTCCGTCCCCGCCAGATCCAGATGATCGCCATCGGCGGCGCGATCGGCACCGGCCTGTTCATGGGAGCCGGCGGCCGGCTCGAGAGCGCCGGTCCGGCCCTCGTCGTCGTGTACGCCGTCTGCGCGTTCTTCGCGTTCCTCGTGCTGCGTGCCCTCGGCGAGCTCATCGTGCACCGTCCGTCGAGCGGCTCCTTCGTGTCGTACGCGCGCGAGTTCTACGGCGAGAAGATGGCGTTCTTCGCCGGCTGGATGTACTGGCTGAACTGGGCGATGACCTCGGTCGCCGACGTCACGGCCGTCGCCCTCTACATGAACTTCTTCAAGCAGTACGTCGCGTGGCTCGCGGCGATCGACCAGTGGGTGTTCGCGCTCGTGGCGCTTGTGCTCGTGCTCGGCATGAACCTGCTGTCCGTGAAGGTGTTCGGCGAGCTCGAGTTCTGGTTCGCGCTCGTGAAGGTGCTCGCGCTCGTCGCGTTCCTCGTCGTCGGCGTCTTCTTCGTCGTGACCGGCACGCCGGTCGACGGCGTCGCGCCGGGGTTCCACCTCATCGCCGACAACGGCGGCGTCTTCCCGAACGGCGTGCTCGCCGCCTTCATCGTCATCCAGGGCGTCGTCTTCGCATACGCCTCGATCGAGCTCGTCGGCACCGCCGCGGGGGAGACCCAGGATGCCCGCACCGTCATGCCGAAGGCCATCCGCACGGTGGTGTTCCGCCTCGTCGTCTTCTACGTGGGCTCGGTGCTCCTGTTCACGCTGCTCATGCCGACCACGTCGTACGCCGCGGGCGAGAGCCCGTTCGTGACGTTCTTCGGCGCGATCGGCGTCGAGGGCGCGGACATCATCATGAACCTCGTCGTGCTCACGGCGGTGCTCTCGTCGCTCAACGCCGGTCTCTACTCGACCGGGCGCATCCTCCACTCGATGGCGGTCTCGGGCTCGGCTCCCGCCGCGCTCGCCCGCATGAACCGCGCGGGCGTGCCCTACATGGGGATCGCCGTCACGGCCGTCGTCACCGCGATCGGGGTGGCGCTCAACGCGGTCGTGCCCGAGCAGGCGTTCGAGATCGCGCTCAACGTCTCGGCGCTCGGAATCATCAGCGCGTGGGCGGTCATCGTCCTCTGCCAGCTGAAGCTGCGCAGCCTCGCCGAGCGCGGCGCGCTCGAGCGCCCCGCGTTCCGGATGCCCGGCGCCCCCTACACGGGCTACGCGACGCTCGTCTTCCTCGGCGCCGTCGTCGTGCTCATGGCCCTCGACTATCCGATCGGCAGCGCCACGGTCGCGTCGCTCGTCCTCATCGTGCCGGCGCTCATCGCGGGCTGGTTCCTCTCGCGCGACCGCATCCGGGCGCTCACGGCCGAGCGGACGGGCACGCTCGCCGCGCTCGCGCACCGCGCGACCGCGACCCGCTCGGGACGGGCCGAGTGACGCCCGCCCCGGCCGTCGTCGTTGTCGCGACGGGCGGCACCATCGCGAGCCGCCCGTCAGCCGAGGGCGGCACGGCGCCCGCGCTCGGCGGCGACGCCATCACGGCGTCGGCCGGGGCGTCAGCGCCCGTCCGCGTGGTCGATCTGATGGCGGAGGACTCGGCCGCGCTCGACCTCGCGCGCATGCAGGAGATCGCCGACGCCGTGGCCGACGCGCTCGCCGACCCGCACACGACGGGTGTCGTCGTGCTCCACGGCACCGACTCGCTCGAGGAGACCGCGCTTCTCGTCGGCCTGCAGTGCGGAGCCGACCCGCGTCCGATCGTGCTGACCGGCGCGCAGTTCCTGCCCGACGATCCGCGGTCGGATGGCCCGGCGAACGTCGCGGCGGCCCTCGCGATCGCGTCGGGCGAGGCGGCCGCGCCGCGCCACCCTGCGACGGGCGGCGCCGTCATCGTGTTCGGCGGGCGCGTCCTCCCCGCGTGGGGCGCGTCTAAGGCGCGCACCGACGACGCCGATGCCTTCCGACGGAGCGGCGACGCCTCCGGGGCGCCCGTTCTCGCGGCGCCCGCTCTCGCGGCGCCCGCTCTCGCGACGGCCCGACGCGCGCACGACGGCGTCGCGCGTGTCCGCGTCGATGTCGTCGCGGTCGTCCCCGGCGGAGACGACCTGCACCTGCGCGCGAGCGCGGCGGCCGGCGCACGGGCCGTGGTGCTCGAGGCGCTCGGCTCGGGGAACGCGTCGCCGGCCATCGTCGAGGGCGTGCGCCGCTGCGTCGATCAGG
Source organism: Microbacterium barkeri (assembly GCF_027921765.1). Lineage (GTDB taxonomy): Bacteria > Actinomycetota > Actinomycetes > Actinomycetales > Microbacteriaceae > Microbacterium > Microbacterium barkeri. Next base: position 1,546 of record NZ_BSEJ01000018.1, on the reverse strand, counting down.
GCGTGCGCGTCGCGGTCACGAGCCGTGTGCCGGAGGGGGCGCTCGCCGCGACCTACGGCGGGGGAGGCGGCGGTCACGACCTCGTCGTCGCGGGGGCCGCGATGGCGCGCACGCTCCGTGCGGGCCAGGCGCGCATCCTCCTCGCCGAGCTGCTCGCGCGCGGCATGGCCGACGACGCGATCGCGGCCGCCCTCGCGGCGTGAGCGCCGATCGAGGGTCACAGCGCGATGTCGGCGGGGAGCCGTAGGCTGGATCCGTGACCACCGCCTTGTATCGCCGCTACCGGCCGGAGACCTTCGGGGAGATGATCGGCCAGGCGCAGGTCACGGATCCGCTCATGACCGCGCTGCGCGGCGATCGCATCGGGCACGCGTACCTCTTCTCGGGGCCCCGCGGCTGCGGCAAGACGACCTCGGCGCGCATCCTCGCGCGCTGCCTCAACTGCGCAGAGGGTCCGACCGACACGCCGTGCGGCCGCTGCGACAGCTGCGTCGAGCTCTCGCGGACGGGCGGCGGCTCGCTCGACGTCGTCGAGATCGACGCCGCGAGCCACAACGGCGTCGACGACGCGCGCGACCTCCGTGAGCGAGCGATCTTCGCCCCCGCACGCGACCGGTTCAAGATCTTCATCCTCGACGAGGCCCATATGGTCACGCCGCAGGGCTTCAACGCGCTGCTCAAGCTCGTCGAGGAGCCGCCCGCGCACGTGAAGTTCATCTTCGCGACCACCGAGCCCGACAAGGTGATCGGCACCATCCGCTCGCGCACGCATCACTACCCCTTCCGGCTGGTGCCGCCGGCCGCGATGCTCGCGTACGTCGAGAAGCTGTGCGCCGAGGAGGGCGTGGCAGTGGCGCAGGGGGTGCTGCCCCTCGTCGTGCGCGCGGGCGGAGGCTCTCCCCGTGACACGCTGTCGATCCTCGATCAGCTGATCGCGGGGTCCGAGAACGACAGCGTGACCTACGAGCGCGCGGTCGCGCTGCTGGGCTACACGCATGCCGAGCTCCTCGACGAGGTCGTCGACGCGTTCGCGCTGGCCGACGCGGGCTCCGCGTTCGGCGCGGTCGACCGCGTCGTGCAGACGGGGCAGGACCCCCGCCGCTTCGTGGACGACCTGCTCGAGCGGCTTCGCGACCTCATCGTGATCGCGGCCACGGGCGCCGGCGCGTCCGCCGTGCTGCGCGGCATCCCGTCCGATGAGCTCGAGCGCATGGGGCAGCAGGCCGAGCGCTTCGGCGCGGAGCGCCTCTCGCGCACCGCCGACATCGTGAGCGCCGCCCTCGACGGCATGACCGGCGCGACGTCGCCTCGCCTCCAGCTCGAGCTCATGATCGCGCGCGTCCTCACACACGGTGCGGCCGCGGCTCCGGCCGGGGGCGCGCCCGCGGCCGGTTCCTCGCGTGGTCCGGCGGGGCCTGCGGCTGGGGCCGCGGGGCCGGCGGCGGGGACGCCCGCTGCGGCTGCGGCACCTGCTGCGGCGGCGGCCGTGGCACCTGCGGCGGCGGCTGCACCGGCGGCACCTGCGGCGGGACCGGCGGCACCGGCG
>NZ_BSEJ01000017.1 GCF_027921765.1 Microbacterium barkeri | reverse complement strand
GCCCCGTCGTCATCGACGGCCGCAACATCCTCACCCCCACCACCTGGCGCGACGCCGGCTGGACCTACCACGGCATGGGCCGCTGACATGACCCCCCACGTCGCCGTCGTCGTCCGCACCAAGGACCGCCCGCGAAGGCACTGGGCTCTCCGGGCCGCTCCGCTCTCGACCTTGGGAACGGGCAAACAGCAGTAGGGCAAGCTCGGCGCCGGCCGCGCCGGTTCAGCACTTTGCTCAGCAGCCGCGCGAGGATGACGAAGGACAGGGCTTGCAACGGAGCGCGCGCGAGCGCGCCGACCCCCATCTCGCCAGCACTACCGCCCATTGCGCTTCTCGAAAGGCGTTATCCCCATCAGCCAGGTGACACCTCGCGCTCTGGCGCGGACCTGCGGCGGCGCCGCACCATGAGCACCGCAAGGATACTGAGCGTTCCAACAGAAACAAGGACAACCCAGAGGCTGGGTGCGTGAAACAGAGCGAACGCGCTGGCGAGCGGACTCGGCTCATGAAGGCGCCTCATCGCAGGACCCGACGTGGGAACGTAGGCAATTGTCTTCTCAATTTTCCTCTCGGAAAACGTCACTTCCGCACCTCCTCTCACCTCGAGTCGCTCGTCCCCGAGCGGATCAACAATCCGCTTTTCCCCGACGCGGTAGTAGCGCGAAAAGTCGGCGGTCGGATTTGCAGCGCGCTCGAAAGAAGTGAGACCGTCCCCAAAGAATGAGCCGTCCACACGAATCGCCCTGCCGTCCGCGCTTTCCACATGGACGAGGAGTTCCGCGGGGTTCACGATGACGGCGCCGGGGATGTCGCTATACCCAAACGGGTTCGATGCGGGAGAAGTGCGTGCGCGCGCGAACTCAGCGACGCTCGTCGATGTGGCGTCGAACGCCTTTGCCCATCCGTAGATCCTGCCCCGGACGTCGATCCTAGATATTTCGTTATCAAAGAACGCGCCGTGGTGCACCGTAAGCGCATTAGCGTCACGCAGGTAACTGCGGATGAATACACCCGCTTCGCTTAGCTGCTCAGTGTTCCAGCGAGAAATGCCCGCGCCACCGCGAAGCATCGCCGACGTTTCCGGCGTCTTGGATACGCTCCACATCACATGGCTTATGCCGCGCTCATCGAGGAACTTCATCCAATTCCGAACTTCCGCATGATCGAAATCGCCGTCACCTGAGTAGTCCCCAACGCCCCACTCTGTAACAAAGAGCGGTAGACCACTCGCGTGTGCACGCGCAGCTTCCTCTCGCACAGCTCGTTGACCTCCACCTCCCGCGTAGAAGTGAAGCGCGTACGCGACATTGGGGAGACGCAACGCGTCGCGCGCCGCAGTTCCCACTGAACTCGAGAAGTTGGGCGTGCCCACGATGACTAACGCGTTCGGCGACTCCTCCCGTATCACCGGCACGATCTCTTCCGCATAGTTCTTGATGTCGGCCCATCGCACGTCGGGTCGTGGCTCGTTAAATATCTCGTATATGACATTCGGAACCCCGCCGTACCTCTCGGCCATCTTGGCAAAGAAGCGTTTCGCTTCGTCGGCGTGGTTTTGGGCATGGTGGTCATGCCAGTCGACGATGACGTAGATGCCTCGCTCGATCGCCTGGTCCACCACCGAAGCAACGCGCTCGAAATTCTGGGCGGGATTCTGAAGATAGCCGCCGCGATTCGATACGTTCATCGCGGCGCGCACCACCGACACCTGAAAATCGTCCACGAGGGTATTGATCGTGCTTGCTGTGTAGTATTCGCCCGCCCAGTTGCTGTGGAAGAGGCTCGTGCCGCGCAGCTGCGCTGGTTGACCCCGTTCACCCACGACGCGGTTGCCTTCGATTCTGAGCTGACCGAGCACATCAGCTGGGCGGTAAGACACCTTACTGCCCAAGGTCACGTCTGTTAGTTCGTTACCCCGGAAAGCATCGCGCCCAATCTCGCGGATAGTTTCCGGTATGCGGACCGACCTGAGCCCAGTTCCGGCAAAAGCACTGGCATCGATCCTTGTCACGCGCTGACCATCGATCCTTGCAGGGATGGACAGTTCCTCTTCCGAACCGCGATATTGCGTTATGGTCACCCCACCATCGCGGTTGGCGCTCACTTCGTATGGGGATGCAGAGGCCAGCGCGGCGGTTGCGGCCGCCGCGGTCGGTGCGGCCGTCGGCGCAAGAAAGATCGTCATCAAGAGGATGGCGGTCGCGCGCAGGAGCGTCATGAGCGTCACTGGCCTTCTGGTTGGACGACTTCATCTAGGGGAGCGTCGATCTGGAAGGTCCGATGCTACAAGCGGTGTCTGCGCTGTACCTGAAGCGGACGTGTTGACAGAGTCAACTACCGCGACGCAGCCATCATTGTGGTCGACTCTCCGGCGTGGCTGATCTTCTTCCGGAGGGTAGCGAGAGGACGCTCGACAGCGAGGTTCACGCCCCAGGCAAACAGGAAGGTGGCGACAGCAGCGAGGGCTACCTCGACCACATGGGGCAAACCGAGGACATGCTGCACGGCGTACAAGAACGGTGCGTGCACCAAGTACATGACGTACGAGAGCACACCGAGGAACGCGACGGGCTTCCAGTTGAGCACTCGTCCTGCCCACGAGGTCGGTGCAGTGATCAAGTACGCAAAGATTGGAATGAGCAGAAGTCCCTGCACCGTGTAGCCCCACGAATACGCCTCATCCGTGGCGACGATGCGCGAAAATGCAAACGCCATGAAAGCGAGAGTCGACGCGCCGGCGAGAGCTCCGAGGACGCCTCGCCTCGGCAACCTCACGTCTCCATATACGGGATTGAGCACGATCGCGAATATCGCACCCAGCAGTATTCCATCTATCCGCGTGTCGGTCCCGTAATATACGCGCACCGGGTTCACGCCGTCGTGCAACAGCAGCCAACTCCGCCAGACAAGTACGGCTACACAGATGAGCGCCAGAAACAACGCTTGATGTCCACGTCTCGGAAGAAATCGACGCATCGCAACATAAAGAAGAGGAAAGAGCAGGTAGTAATGCTCCTCGACTGCCAGCGACCAAAGCACCCCCAACCCTTCGGGGATGCCTTCGAGTTCAGCGATTTTCCAATAGTTCGCGTAGAAGAATGCTGAGGCTGCCACGCCTCCGGCACTCACTGGCGCCGTCAGAGTCCCGAGCGCTGTCAGGATCAGCCCCAAACAGATCGCGAGGTACATGGGAGGGAAAATGCGTAGAACGCGTCGAAGGTAGAAGTCTCTTAGCGAAAGCCGTTCGTGGCGGTCGTACTCGACCCGCATCAGCGTGGTGATCAGGTACCCGCTGAGAAAGAAGAACACCGTCACGCCTGTCCCACCGCGCACTCCGCCCGGCATCTCTGCATGCGCCCAGAACACGATGGCGACTGAGGCAGCGCGAAGCCCATCGAGCGATGGGATCAGGCCTATGCGGGGCGCGGGCGTTTCACGGTGCGGCACCGCACCAGCATAACGAGCGAGGCGACGACGCGACCGCGGTCGTTCGCGGTGGCGCTTGTTGCTTGGCACAGTCCGCTGCCGCATGTCCTGCGCCCCGCGACGAGGTCGCGCCGGGGTTAGGGTTCACGGGCCGCCGCGGGCTGGGCTCGCGGAAGCTGCGATTCCAGCTTCGATCTCACGCGCGACGAACGGCGCGAGAGTGCTGGAGAACATCCCGGTGAGGTGATGCTCGTCGAAGTAGACCATGACACCACCGATCAGAGCGTGACAACGGTCGTCGTCGCAGACGAATTCCGTCAGATCGACGGTAGTCACCGCGGCTGCCGACTGCGCAGCTTCCCACATCGCGTTCGTTAGATGCACCCCCGCGTCGTCTCGCGGTACGGAGCATGGATCGTCCTCCTGGAGGTGCCGCGCGAGGCAGGAAGGAGTGAAGTTCTTCCGGCTTCCGGGGACGTCATTCACCACGATGACATCGATACCGTCGCGTTCAAATTTGTCCCAGGTGTCGTGAGCCTGCTCCGCGAACAGCTCGTCCATGCCAGCAGGTGCTGCGAAGACGTAGCTCTGGAAGACGACTGCGTCCAGTTCGTCGTCGCGTAATAGATCCTCGTGAACTGACTCAGTCCATTGCAGGCACGTGGCCGACGGCAGATTCCGCTCCCGTGTCGACGAGTGCCCTAGGCACTCCTGCCGCAGGTAGGTCACGACTTCCCATCCGTGCGACCTCCCGTACAAGTCGAGTCCGCTCGATAGCGCCGCCGCGTGCGAGTTGCCGATTATCGCGATGCGCGTCGACCCATCCTCTGCCCCCATGTCGCACTTCGTGACCACCACGTCGTTCGGCCCGCCGAGGCAATCAGTGCCAAGCACGCCGCGATCTCCTTGGCCGAACGCAGTGTCGAACCCAACCGGAGCACGGAAGACGTCTTGGCATTCAGTGTCGACCATCGCTGCAGCACCAAAGCATTCAATACCGCTGTCTGCTGCGCGCATCGCGACAGCCTCCGCCTCAGCCCGCTGCTGCCCGAGAGCGTGGAGCTGTGCGCCGACGACGCAGAGGACCGCAACCATTCCTGCTGCAGCGAATCCGTAGGTTCGTGCGCGGCTGACGCCCCAAACGAAACCTCGCCGGAAAGGGTCCTCCACGAACACCTTTGTTCCCCACGCGAGCACGACGCTCGCGAACAGGATCAAGACGCCGCCTTTCAGTTCTGGGTCGTTCCCACGGATGTATGGGTAAAGGACAACAAGTGGCCAGTGCCAGAGATAGAGGCTGTACGAGAGATCGCCAATGAACTGGACCGGTCCAGTTCTCGCCGCAAACGCAGGCGACCAGACGTTCTTCACCGGCGCGTCGGCCCACACCACGGCAGCACCCCCGAGCACCGGAATCAAGGCAGCGGATCCCGGAAATGGCGTCGCGCCATCCATCAGGAAGCTCGACAACAATATAGCGAGAACTCCACCCCAGCACGCGGCAATTCTAACCACCACGAAGCGCACCGGGGGAAGGAAAGCGAGCAGACCGCCGGCGGCGAACTCCCAGGCTCTCGTGGTGGTCGCGAAATATGCGACCGACGGGCTTGCCGATGTCTCATAGATCGAGAAAGCAAGAGAAGCTACGAATACAACAGCGAGCGCGATCCCGATCCAGCGAGCCCCCTTGAGAAGAAAGACAACACCTACAATTAGGAGCGGCCAAATTACGTAGAACTGCTCTTCAACGGAGAGGGACCAAAAGTGCTGCACGAGCGATGGTTCCGTGTTCTCGGCAGCAAGGTAGTCCACGCTGCTGACCGCGAGCATCCAGTTCTGGACGTATAGCGCGCTCGCGGCAGCCTCCGAGAATGTCTTCTCCCAGAGCACTCTTGGCAGCCACAACGCCGTGGCCACGAGCACGGCGAACAGCACGAGGAACGACGCCGGGAGCAGACGTCGGATGCGCCGCGCCCAGAACCGCGGGACGTCGACCGTACCCGTGCGCATGACCTCGCTTACGAGGTGGCTCGTGATCAGGAACCCAGAAACCACGAAAAACACATCAACGCCGACGTAGCCGCCCGGCACGGTAGTCGGCCAGATGTGATAGGCGACCACCAAGATCACGGCGAGGGCCCTGAGCCCTTGAATATCGACCCGCTTCTGCACCAGTCGAGGCTAGCAAGCGCGATCCGGGCGACCGGTCGTGCCTTGGTCGCTCCACGGCGGAGCTCGCCGCCAGGCCTTGGCGCGGTTGTCGATAAGATCGCCTCTGGAATTCAGGCACCAAGGGGTCTCTCGCCGCTGTCGGATGCGTCCGCCAAGAAGGTTGCCGCAGAGCGCGCGGCCATCACATTGCACCCGAACGGGAAGCTTGCCGAGACCACTCGCTGGTTCTGTTCGGAGGGGCACTGCCCAGTTTTGTCGCTGAGCACATGTTGAAGACTGGCACCGCCCCTCTGACGCCGGTATCAGGTGAGGTGCTTGGCCCCCTGCTGTTGGGAGACGTGGGCTAAGGGCGACCCTTGCATGGCTCTAGCGACTTCGGATCCGCTCCCCGAGCTTCTCCCGCAGCAGCGGCGCCAGCATCTCCGCGTACTGCCGCGTCACGTGCATCTCGTCGCGCATCGTCGGCGTCGTGCCCACGAAAGCCGGGCAGCGACCATCCGCACAGAACCACTCCTCGACGGTGACGTACGCCGCGCCGGCGGACCGCACCGCGGCCCTCTCGCCCTCCGCCACCTCGCGGTAGAGCGCGTCCACCTCATGGACGCAGGCCGAGGGCGATGATCCGGCCACAGCACACTCCCCGAGCGCCTCCCGGCGCGGCGGCGACTGCACGAAGACGACGTCGTCGGTCACCCTCTTCAGCTGCTCCGCGAGACGCTCGGTCTCGAGCGCCCACTGATACACGCCGCCGCCATCGAGCGCGTCGACCGCCGGTTCGAGGTGCCACACCCCGGAGTACAGGTTGCTGACGAAGACGAGATCGGGCGAGAGGCGCTCCACCTCGGCGAGGGCTCCTGCCTGATGCTCCTCGCACGTCCGCTCGTGCTCCGCGTTGTCATACCAGCGCGGGATGTCGACCTGATAGCAGGCGGCCATGGTCAGCGCCTTGACGTTCCAGCCGTCTCCGAGCGCGGCGCGGATCATCGGCAGCAGCACGATGCCCGTCGAGTCGCCCATGACGACAGCCGTGCGCTCTGCCCCCTCGTGGGGGAACCAGCACGCCGACGGGTCGGCGAGATCCACGTTCGAGCAGCCGGCGCCATCCTCTTCCGGCATCCCCTGCACCGCGACATCAGCCGGAGCCGGGTCGAGCGCGGGCCACGCGGTTGCGGCGAGCGCGTCGCGAAGCAGTCCGTCGAGCTGGGCCTGCGAGGTGATCGCCGTAGGCTCCGCCGCGGCGGCCGCCGGTGCAGGAGGTCGCACCGCTCCCGCGGCGACAAGCCCCGCGATCAGCAGCGCGACTCCCCCGATCGTCGCGACCCAGACCATCCGCCCGCTGCCCCGCGCGAGCCATGCCGACCGCCGTACGGGGTTCTCGACCAGGTGATATGTGACGACCGCGAGGACGAGCGTGACCGCGAGCACGACCGCGAGGAACTTCCGCTCGTGCGCATCGAACCGCGGCGCGAGGAACACCACGACCGGGAAGTGCCACAGGTAGAGCGAGAACGAGAGGTCTCCGACATACGTGGAGGCGCGATTCGTGAGGGGCCAGATGTCGGGCTCTCTTCCGCCGGTCCCGCCGGCGATGACGACGGCCGTCGCGACCACGGCGAGCAGCGCGCCGGGCACGGGCATCCCCTCGCTGCCGCTGGTGAGGAGCGCGAACGCGAGGGCGGCGAGACCCACCCAGACGATCCGCGGGCGCCAGGCGTCGCGCAATCGAGCCAGCAGCGGCGCGCCGACCGCCACGAGCGCGCCGAGGGCAAGTTCCCATGCGCGCGTGAGGGATGAGAAGTACGCGATGCCGGGCCGCTGCAGCGTCTCGAGCGCACCCCACGCAAGCGACCCGACGAGGATGGCGCCGAGCGCGATCGCCAGGACGCGACGGCTGGGCACACGGCGACGAGCCGCGAGCAGAAGGCAGAGGATGAGGATGGCCGGCCAGACGAGGTAGAACTGCTCCTCAACGCCGAGCGACCAGTAGTGCTGCAGCGGCGAGACGGCGCCGGTGTCGGCCCAGTAATCGGTGCCCTCGGCCGCGAATCGCCAGTTGCTCACGAAGAAGACCGCGGCGAGCGCGTCGAGTGCGATCGACCGCGCCTGCTCGCCGCCGAGGAGCACCCAGCTTGCGCCGACGGTGACGACGAGCACGACAACCGACGCCGGCATGATCCGGCGGACGCGACGCCGATAGAACTCGGCGAGCGAGATGCGGCCTGTGCGGTCGCTCTCGCGCAGCAGCAGCGCTGTGATGATGAAGCCCGAGATGACGAAGAAGACGTCGACGCCGAGGAATCCGCCCGCGGGCCATCCGACGGCGTGGTTCGCGATGACGGCGAGCACCGCGACGGCGCGCAGACCCTGGACGTCGCGGCGGAGGTGGCTCGGTTCGCGCCCGCCGCTCATGCGGGGCTGTGCGCCGATGCCCTGAGCGAGAGCGGACACGAGGGCCAGTTTAGGGGCGGCGGGCGGAATTCGACCCCGCCGGATCCCGCCCCAGCGCCGGGGATTATGCCAATATGTTCGTACCCTAACAACCCCGTGCGCGAAGTGTCGCAGGGGCCGTACCTTCAGTCGCATACCCGAGTGCGACTGCGAAGGAGTCGATGTGATGCAGCCGCGTATCCGCGCCCACACGGAGTCCCTGACCGACAACGTGTTCCAGCATCTCGCGCGTGAGATCTGCGAGGGGCGCTACTCCCCCGGCGAGGCCCTCGAGCTCGCGGAGATCGCGCAGGAGCTCGGCATCTCGCGCATGCCCGTGCGCGAGGCCATCCGACGCCTCGTTCCGCTCGGGCTCGTGGACGTCGAAGCCAGCCGCTGGACGCGCGTCGCCCCGGTCACGCCGGCATCGACGAAGGCGGCGGCGGAGTTCGCCGCCTACCTGGCGGGCGGCGTCGCGCGGGTCGCCATCCCGAAGCTCGCCGGCACGACCTTGCACGCGGCGGCCTCCGCCGAGCTGGCTGCCCTGGCCTCAGCGGCCGAACCTCGCGACCTGCTCCTGAGCTCGACCCGCTTCGTCAGCGCGCTCGCGCGCGCCGCCGAGAACGAGCACCTTCTCGAAGCGTGGAACGCCGCCCGGATCACGCTGCTGTTCCACGTGGGGCACGTCGTGCGCACGGGTCTGAGCCACGACATCGACATGGCTCCCACCATCTCGCAGCTGAAGCGGGCGTTCGAGGCCGGCGACGGCGCCGAGGTGGCGACGCACCTGCAGGAGTTCTTCCTGCCCGCGGCCTTCGCCGACTGCCGCCCCGCCGTCGAGGAAGGCGCACCGTAGCGCCGCAGCCAGCGCGCGCCATCCGCTCGGGTGCCCGGGTCGCTCCGTTCCCCTCCGCCGTCGGCCCGTCGATACGATCGGGATCATGACTTCCGGGGGGATGGCGCGCGCAGCGCTGGGGCGAGCACGTGCACGAGGGCGGAAGCCGGGTTCCGCGATCCGCAGGCTCGCGAGCGGACTCGCGGCCGCCATCCTGCTCGGCGGGATGGCCGCGGTCGCGCCGAGCGTGACGGTCGCGCCCGCCGCCGCGGCGAGCGCCTCGCCCGACCCGAGCTCGAGCCGCCCCGTCTACCGGTTCTGGAGCCAGGGTTACGAGAACGCCCACTTCTACACGCTCGACCACTCCGAGGCGCAGAGCCTGCACAGCAACGACGGCAACTGGACGTACGAGGGAACGGACTTCCGGGTCTGGCCGCTCGCCTCGGGCGCCTGCCCGGCCGGGACCTCGCCCGTGCACCGATTCTGGTCATCCGCCTACACGTCGCACTTCTACACGATGAACGCGGCAGAGGCCGACGAGGTGCGCCGCACCGACCGCAACTGGACGTACGAGGGCGTGCGGTTCTGCGCCGCGTCGCAGCAGACCGAGGGGACCGTCGCGGTCCACCGGTTCTGGAGCCCGGGCTTCGAGAAGCACTTCTACACCGCCAACGCCGACGAGGCCCAGAAGCTGCGCACGAGCGACCGCAACTGGACGTACGAGGGCGTCGCGATGTACGCGCCCACCTCGGGGGCGGCGTCGCCTCCGATCACGGGCCAGCCGGCACCTCGCGTCGGCTGCCAGTCACCCGACATGCCCGCGGCGCTCGCCGCCCACGACGCGGGGCGCATCACGCAGCTCTTCGGCGGGGCGGGCGCGCTGCGCGACGCGATCGCCGACGGCCGCGCGGCGTGCGTGCCGCTCGACGATCCGGCGCTGCCGTGGGTCGTCGTGAACAAGCAGCGCCCCGTGTCTCCGCTCGACTACGTCCCCGCGTCGCTCACCGTGCCATCCGGCTCTCTCGTCGACGGCGGCATCCGCTCCGACGCCGTCGGATCGTTCGAGCAGCTGCAACGCGACGTCGCCGCATCGGGCGCCGGCCGCATCGCGCTGACGAGCGGCTACCGCTCGTACGGCACCCAGGCGGGCATCCACCGCTACCAGGTCGAGACGCTCGGCCAGGAGCAGGGCGAGCGCCTCGCGGCCCGGCCGGGCTACAGCGAGCACCAGCTCGGCCTCGCCGCGGATGTCGTGTCGTGCGGCGGCGGATGCGGCTCGCTGTACAGCTTCGCCGGCACCGCGCAGGAGCGCTGGGTGCGCGAGAACTCGTGGCGCTACGGGTGGATCGTGCGCTACGAGTCGGGCCAGACCGGCACGACCGGGTACAACGCCGAGCCGTGGCACCTGCGGTACATCGGCCCCGACCTCGCGCGGGTCTACCACGACGGCGGGTACCACTCGCTCGAGGCGTTCTTCGGGCTCCCGGCGGCGCCGGAGTACCGGTGACGCGGGAGGTCCCTTGCCCGCAGCAGACTGGATGCACCTCCGGCGACGTCGGCGCTCCTTCCGGGCGTTGGCGCGCTGGTGCCCCTTCCGGGCGTTGAGCGAGCTGGTGCCCCTTCCGGGCGTTGAGCGAGCGAAGCGAGATGAAACGCCGCCGAAGAACGGTCACCACGTTTCGTCTCGGTCGCTGGCGCTCCCTCGCTCAACGACCGAGGGGGAGGCACCGGCGCTTCCGCTCGGGAGGTTGAGCGAACGAAGCCCCTTCCGGACGTTGAGCGAGCGAAACCCTTCCGGTCGTTGAGCGAGCGAAGCGAGACGAAACGCCGCCGAAGAACGGTCACCACGTTTCGACTCGGTCGCTGACGCTCCCTCGCTCAACGACCGGAGGGAGGTAGCGGCACTCCCGCTCGGGAGGTTGAGCGAACGAAGCCCCTTCCGGTCGTTGAGCGAGCGAAGCGAGACGAAACGCCGCCGAATAACCGTCACCACGTTTCGTCTCGGTCGCTGGCGCTCCCTCGCGGTCAAGCCCCAGGATGTGGTGTAGCTCGGGTTCCTTCGAACTGTTGATGGGTTAGGCGCTGAGCTCGAGGACGATGTCGGTGTCCACCTCGCCTCCGGTGTCGGCGACGAGGGTGAGGCGGGATTTGGCGAGGATGTCGAGGCCGAGGTAGCGGCGGCCTTCGGCCCATTCGTCGGTCTGCTCGGCGAGCACCGCGCCGACGAGGCGGATGATCGCGTCCCGGTTCGGGAAGATGCCCACCGAGTCGGTGCGGCGGCGGATCTCACGGTTGAGCCGCTCGTTCGGATTATTGGACCAGATCTGCTGCCAGAGGCCCTCTGGGAACCCGGTGAAGGCGAGGATGTCGGCCCGGGCGGTGTCGAGGTGCTCGAACGCGTCGGGCAGCTTCTGGTCGACGTAGTCCAGCAGCCGATCGAACTGCGCGTGCACGGCATCCGCGTCGGGCTGGTCGTAGACGGAGTGCAGCATCGCCTTCACCGCCGGCCACATGGTCTTCGGCGTCACGGACATCAGGTTCGCGGCGTAATGGGTTCTGCACCTTTGTCAGACAGCTCCAGGCAGGTTCGCCGCGATCGCCTCGACAAGCCCCTGGTGCGCGTCGGAGGTGACGAGGCGGACGCCACCGAGTCCGCGGGCGACGAGGTCGGCGAAGAACGAGTTCCACGCCGCGCCGGTCTCGCTGGTCGCGACCCGCAGGCCGAGGACTTCGCGGCGGCCGTCGGCGTTCACACCGGTCGCGATCAGCACGACGGCGTTGATGACGCGGCCGCCCTCGCGGACCTTCATCGTGAGCGCGTCGGCGGCGACGAACGTGAACGGGCCGGCGTCGCCGAGCGGGCGGTGGCGGAACTGGTCGACGTGCTCGTCGAGCTCCGCCGCCATCCGTGAGACCTGCGACTTCGACAGCGAGTGGATCCCGAGGGTCTTCACCAGCTTGTCCATCCGACGGGTCGAGACCCCGGCCAGGTAGCAATCCGCGACGACGGTGATCAGCGCGGTCTCCGCACGTTTGCGGCGCTCCAGCAGCCACTCCGGGAAGTACGTGCCCTGACGCAGCTTCGGGATCGCGACGTCGATCGTGCCGACCCGGGTGTCCAGGTTCCGGTGTCGGTAGCCGTTGCGCTGCGTCGTGCGGTCGTCGCTGCGTTGGCCCCATTCCGCGCCGACCACGGCGTCCGCGTCGGCCGAGAGGAGTGCGTTGATCATGGTCTGCAACAGCGAACGCATGAGATCCGGCGACGCGTCGGTCAGGGCTTCGCTGAGCAGGCCGGCAGGGTCGACAATATGAGGTGCGGTCATCGTGAAGATGCCTTTCGAGTGGGTTGTAGGAGATTCCTCGAAGGGACTACACGGTGACCGCGCCCACGTCTACGACGAGACCGGCCACCGCGAACTACACCACGTTAAGGGGCACTACTTCCCTCGCTCAACGACCGAGGGGAGGTACCGGCACTCCCTCGCTCAACGACCGGGGGAAGGCACCGGCGCTCCCTCGCTCAACGACCGGGGGGGGGGGAAGACAGCCGAGCTCCCGCGCTCACCGCACCTCGGCCATCCGCTTCCGCGCATACCCCCACGTCGCGAGGGCGAGCAGCGGACCCCAGGCCCAGAACGGCAGCACGAGCGCGCTCGCGCCGTGCAGCTGCCCCGAGACGATCAGCCCGAGCTCCTGCACGCCGCCGGCGGTGAAGAGCACCGCGACCGAGAGCGCCGGCACGACCGCGAGCGCGATCGGAACGGGCTGCCCGCCGATGCCGGGCACCCACCGCGGCGCGCGCTCGCCCCACGGCAGCACGAGGCCGAGTGTGAGCACGGCTCCGAGCAGCATCGCCGCCCCGAGCAGCAGCCCCGTCACGAACATGTCGGGGTGCTCCGCGAAGGCCTCGAGGTCGCCTCCGAAGAGCGGCCACGGCGTGAGCCAGGTCAGACGCGCGACGACGTACGGCGCGGGGCACAGGGCCGCGAACACCGTGATCACCACGCGATGCCGCTGCACGAACGCGCCCATGCGCGGGAGCGCGGCCGCCGTCGAGGTCGCGGCCCAGCCCATCCAGACTCCGGCGAACACGGTGAGCCCGAGCGCCCCGACGAAGCGGACCGGGTCGTCGAGGACGCTCTCGGTGAACCGGGCGTAGAACATCCCGATCGGGAACACCCCCGTCACCGCGAGCACGACGACGGCGACGACGGGCACCGCGAGCGCGACCGCTGCGAGCGGACGCCGCCGCGCGAGCAGCGCGATCACCACGACGACGCCGATCGGCACGAGGGTCGCGAGCGTGTACCCCGCGATGACGATGCCGTCGAATCCGACGAGGCCGAGTGCGACGGCAAGCGACGCGATGAGCGCGAACGCGGGTGCCGCGCGGTCGAGCGACCGCCATCCGGCGAGCGAGGCGAGCCCCGCAGCGAGCGCGAGCACTCCCGCGAGCGCGAGGATGGCGCCCGCCGCGGAGGACGCGAACGGCGCGGGCCCGCCGAGCAGCTGCTCGAGCGGAGTGCCGCCCTCCGCGAACGGGCCGGCGTCGGGAGCGACGAGCCACACCCCCGCGGCGGCGAGCGCCACGGTCGCGAGCGCGACGCCGACCCACGTGAGCGGCCGCGACGCGGGCGGGCGGATGGTCGGAGCCGGGTTCGGAATCTGCGTGCGAATGTCCATGGCTCCACGGTCGCGCGGAGACCCCGTGCCGCGCTTCGCCCGTGGGAGCGGGAGCGGATCACCCGCGCGGGTGAGGCTGAGCGCCCGGCTCGACGACGCCGTGCTCGTACGCCCAGATGACGACCTGGATCCGATCCGCGAGGCCGAGCTTCGCGAGGATCGCCTTCACGTGCGTCTTGACCGTGTTGCCCGTGAGGTACAGCGCCCGCCCGATCTCGTCGTTCGACGCTCCGCGTGCGAGCATCAGCGCGACCTCGCGCTCGCGCGGGCTGAGCACGGCAAGCGGGTCGCCGCCTGCAGGAGCCGCCTGCCTCCGCACGTGCTGCAGCAGGAGCGCCGTGGCCCGCGGCGCCATGACGGCATCGCCCGCGGCCACCCGCACGATCGCGTCGACGAGCGCGTCGGGGCGCGCGTCCTTCGTGAGGAACCCGCTCGCTCCGGCGCGGATGGCACCGAACACGTACTCGTCGACGTCGAACGTCGTCAGCACGAGCACGCGGGTCGACGGGCGCACCCGCCGCACTTCCTCGGTCGCGCGGATCCCGTCCATCCCGGGCATCCGCACATCCATCAGCACCACGTCGACGTCGTGCGCGCGCACGTGCTCGACCGCGGCCGCGCCATCCGCCACTCCCCCGACGATCTCGAGGCGCGCGTCCGCGCCGAGGATGGTCGTGAGCGCGTCGCGGAGGAGCTCCTGATCATCGGCGAGCAGCACCCGGATCATGCGCCCTGCTCCACCGGCATCGTCACCTGCACCGTCCATCCCGCTCCCCTGCGCACTTCGAGCACGCCGCCCGCCTGGCGCACGCGCTCGGCCATCCCGATGAGTCCCGTGCCGCCGCCCGGATCGTCGCGCCGGCCGGAGCCGCCGTCATCCGCGACCGTGAGGCGCACATCGCGCTCGCCCCATGTGAGCTCGACGCGCACCTCGACCGGCGGACGCACGTGGCGCACGGCGTTGGTGATCGCCTCCTGCGCGGCGCGGTAGAGCGCGAGCTGGGCGTCGGGCGCGAGCGGGAGCGGATGCCCGGTCTCGATGAACGAGAGGCGGTGATCGGATGACCCCGCGCCGGCCACGAGAGCGGCGAGCGACGCGAGGTCCGGGGCGGGCGCGGTCTCGTCGAGCGCGCTTCGACCGGCATCCGCCTCGTCGAGCACGCGGAGCATCCCGCGCAGCCCCTGCATCGCCGAGCGCCCGGTGTCGGCCACGCGGGCGAGGGCATCCGCCGCACGCGGCTCGCTCGTGAGCACGCGCGCCGCCTCGGCCTGGGCGATCATGACCGTGAGCGAGTGCGACACGACGTCGTGCAGGTCGCGCCCGATCCGCGCGCGCTCGGCGGCGAGAGCATCCCGCACCTGCTGCCGCTCGCGCTCGGCCGTCGCGAAGCGGCGTCGCCGCGCCGACCTTCCGAGCGCCCACGCCGCGCCCACGACCGCGGCGAGCGCGATGACCTCGAAGGCGATGAGCGCCGGGTCGGCCTGCCGCGTCGAGACGACGTCGACGCCCGTGATGACGAACGCGCCGACGATGCCGACGACCAGCGCCGCGACGGCCGTCGCACGCCCCTGGGTCGACGCGACCTGCCACTCGAGCAGGAGGAACGCCACCGCGGACGGCACGAGGGCGGCGCTCGACGTTCCGGCGTCGGCCATGAGGGCGAGTGCGAGCATCACCGCGGCCCCGACGGCGAACGCCATCCGCGGCAGCCACGGCGATGCGAAGGCGGCCGCGTGGAGCACGACAGCGAGCGCGCCGATCCACGTCGCCCACGCCCCGCCCTGTACGGGCGCGACGAGCTGTACGAGCATCGCGATCGTCATCGGCAGGGCGATCGCGCACAGGAGCGCCGCCGCGACGAGCGGCCCGCGACGGTCGGCGTCGGTTGCGGTCACGGCTCCATCGTGCCGCGCCCCGGCACCGCCGCGCCTCCCCCGCGCGGGTGAGGGGCGGCGGGGGTGGGGTGGGGTGATGAGTGCCGCTTCGGGATGTGGAGCGGGCGGGTGCCGTCTCCCCGGGCGTTGAGCGAGCGAAGCGAGTCGAAACGCCGCCGAACCCGAAGAACCGTCACCACGTTTCGTCTCGGTCGCTGGCGCTCCCTCGCTCAACGACCGGGGAAGAGCAATCGCTCAGGTCGCAGAAGCCGTCCCACAACCAGCGTTTAGGGACCGAAACTGCGACCCGAACACCACGGCCCAACCGCTCAGGTCGCAGAAGCCGTCCCCCAACCAGCGTTTAGGGGCCGCAACTGCGACCTGAACAGCCGACCCAACTGCCCAGGTCGCAAAGACCGTCCTCAACCCCGCGTTTAGGGGCCGAAACTGCGACCCGAACAGCCAGGGGCGGCCGAGGGGACAGCCAGGGGCGGCCGAGCAACCCCCGGTGCGGCCGAGAGACACCCCCTGGTGCGGCCGAGCAACCCTCAGCTGAGCCCGCGGAGGAACCCCCGCAGATCCGCGACGAGCAGCTCCGGCGCATCCATCGCGGGGAAGTGACCACCCTCAGTGAAGTCGCTCCAGTGCTCGATGCGGTTCGCCGGATCCATCGTGCGACGCAGCAGCGGGTGCGTGTCGAACGCCGCCCAGGCCGAGGGCACCGGGCCGCCCATGAGCGGCATCACCCCCGAATGCGCGCCCTCGTAGTAGAACTGCGCACTCGATGCGCCGCTGCGGGTGAACCAGTACAGGCTCACGTCGGCGAGGAGCTGGTCGCGATCCACCACCGGCGCGCCGTACCCGTCGCCCGACCGCACCTTGAACTTCTCCCCGATCCACGCGAGGAGCCCCACGGGTGAGTCTGTCAGCGCCGCACCGATCGTGTCGGGGCGGTGGTTGTGCATCTCGAGGTAGCCGCGCTCGGCGGCGCTCGCTGCCAGGATCGCGTCGAGCTCCGCAGCCTCGACCTCCGACAGCCCGTCGGGTCGCGGGAAGACCGCACCCACGAGCCCGAGCACCGCCCGGTCGATGCCGAGGTGCATGCCGATCACGCGCTCGGGGTAGACCGCGGCGAGACGGCCGGCGACGCCGGACCCGATGTCGGTGCCGTGGACCGCGAACCGCTCGTAGCCGAGCCTCGACATGATCTCGGCGAAGGCATCCGTCGTCCGCGCGAGCTCCCATCCGGTGCTCGCGAGCGGAGTCGAGAAGCCGAACCCGGGCGGTGAGGCGATCACGAGGTGGAAGTCGTCGGCGAGCAGCGGGATGATCCGCTCGTACTCGATGAACGAGCCGGGCCATCCGTGATTCAGGAGCAGCGGCGTGGCGGCGGGGTCAGACGATCGCACGTGCACGACGTGGAGGGTCTGGCCGTCGACGACGGTCGTCAGCTGCTCGAGCTCGTTGAGCCGAGCCTCCTGCGCACGCCAGTCGAACCCGTCGCGCCAGTACTCCGCGAGCTCGCGGAGGTACGGAAGCGGGATGCCCCGGCTGAAGTCATGCGGGTCGTCGCGACCCGGCACCGGGTGCGGCCAGCGCGTGCGCGCGAGCCGGTCACGGAGATCGTCGAGGTCGGCCTGCGGGATGTCGATGCGGAAGGGTGTGAGAGCTGTGCTTTCGGTCATGACATCGACGCTTCCAGGCAATGCGGACGATGAGCTTCCGCGATTCGGAGGATGATCGAGGCATGCTGGAGACCTCGGCCCGCCTGCTCGAGCTGCTCTCACTCCTTCAGGCGCGACGCGACTGGACGAGCTCGGCGCTCTCGGAGCGCCTCGGCGTGAGCACGCGGACCGTGCGCGCCGACATCGGCCGCCTGCGCGCGCTCGGCTATCCGGTCGACGCGCGCCCGGGCGTCTCGGGCGGGTACCGCCTCGCCGCCGGCACGGCGATGCCGCCGCTTCTCCTCGACGACGACGAGGCGGTCGCCGTCGCGCTCGGGCTCGGGCTCGGCGCGATCGTGACCCGGGGCGTCGGCGTCGAGGAGACATCCCTCACCGCCCTCGCGAAGCTCGAGCAGGTGCTGCCGTCGCACCTGCGCCGGCGTGTCGAGGCCGTGCGCGCGGCGACGAGCGCCGTGCCCGATCCGGGCGGGCCGGTCGAGCTCCCCGTGCTCGGCGCAGTCGCGGCGGCCATCCGCAGCCATGAGCGGCTGCGCTTCGGATACACGACGCATGACGGCCGCACCGAGCCGCGCCACGTCGAGCCGCAGCGGCTCGTGAACTGGGGGCCGCTCTGGTACCTGCTCGCGTGGGATCTCGCTCGCGACGACTGGCGCATCTTCCGCGTCGATCGGATGGTGCCGCACACGCCGACGGGCGCGCGGTTCCGACCGCGGGTCATCCCCGAAGAGGAGGTCGTGAACTTCGTCGTGCGCCGCGTCGCGCGGTCGACCTGGACGTACCGCGCGCGCGTGATCGTGCACGCGCCGGCCGCCGAGGTCGCCGCGCGGATCCCCATCCCGATCGAGATCGAGGAGATCGACGAGAGCACGTGCCGTTTCGAGCTCGGCTCGCACGACCCCGACCGGCTCGCGCTCTCACTGACGCAGCTCGGCGCGGACATCGAGGTGCTCGAAGGCGACGAGGTCGTCGCGGCGCTCGAACGGCTCGCCGCGCGCCTCCAGCGGGCGGCGGGCGGCGCTTCCGGTCGTTGAGCGAGGGAAGCGAGACGAAACGGGGTGAGCTGTGGAGGAACGGTCACCGCGTTTCGACTCGGTCGCTGGCGCTCCCTCGCTCAACGACCGGGGAGAGTGCGCTCGCGCTCCTCGCTCAACGACCGGGGACAGTGCGCTGGCGCTCCCTCGCTCAACGACCGGGGAGAGGGCGCTCGCGCTCCCTCGCTCGACGACCGGGACGAGCGCCTCCTGAGCCCGCACCATCCGGATATGCGAAACGGGCCGAACGTCCCCCGGCGTTCGGCCCGTCTCCTCTCGGTCATATTCGCTGCGCGTCATCCCCTGTGCCCGGCTCCCCCACCGGATGCAGGTGCCTGCCCCTTCAGGCGGCGCGCGGCAGATCCCGGCGTCGTGCAGACGCCGACTCGGCCATGAGCTCGGTCACGTCGAGCCCACGGTTCGAGTTCGCCGCCTCGACGAGCTGCACGAGCAGCTCCCGGTCGAGTCGACCATCCGTCTCCTCGTCGAGGACGATGCGGATCGGGATCGCGGAGTTGACCCACATCGTCTCGCGCGAGCCATCCGCGGCGCGGCAGGTGAGGGAGAACGACTCCCCGCGCCGCAGCTTGGTGATGACGACGGCCTGGACGTGCGCGAGGAGCCGGTCCTCGATCTCGATCGCCTGGTCGCTCGTGCCGTAGAAGATCCTGCCCATGACGTGCCCCCTCGTTCGTCGACCTGTGAGCGTCTGCCCACACTTCGGAGGTTACTAGACATGGAAGCGATTAGCCAAGTTAACTTTTCGTTTCAGAACGGGAGCCGCTCGGTCGGGGCGTCCTGGGGGTCGCGCCAGGCGGGCCGCTGCTCGAAGATCCGCGTCGCCGGGTCGGGCTCCCGCTGCGTCACGCGCTGCTGCGGAAGCGGATGCTGCCGGGCGCGGATGATCTCCGCGTCGCGCTCCCAGATGGCACGCGCGATGATCCGCCGGTCGCGCGCATAGATCATGGCGCGCATCGTCATCGCGAAGAGGAGGCCGATGTAGCCGCCGGTCGTGTTCGCGAAGACGTCGAGGATGCTCGAGACGCGCGACTCGAGGGCCGTCGCCTGCGTGAACTCGATGAAGCCGGAGTAGCCGGGCACGAGGAACAGCGCGAGCCACCATCCGCGCCGCGGCAGCGCGAGACCGAGGAAGAAGCCGAGGGGCACGAACATGCCGATGTTCGCCGTGAACTCGAGCTCGTCGAAGCCGAACGACTCGGGCACGCCGAAGCGGTACAGCACGTTCAGCACACGGTCGGCGATGCCGCCGAACTCGAGGTCGCTCGGGTTGGGCCAGAGCGTGACGAGAGCGACGAAGCCCGCGTAGACGAGAAGAAGGAGCGTGGCGACCCACAGGCGAGCGCGACTGCGGGGCGGCTTCGGTCCGAGGACGTCGGTCATGCGGTGCCTCCTCTGGAGCAGATGATGCCCTCGACGATAGGCGGTGTCACCTGGCAATCATCGGTGCCTCGGGTAACGGTTGGGTGACCGGGGTGGGTGGCCGCGTCGTGTCGGATGGGTTATTTTCAGAAAGTGGTGAATTTGACGAAGCGGCTCGAGAGAGGGGACGCGCAGCTCGCGTACGAGGACGCAGGCAGCGGCGAGCAGGCCGTCGTCTTGCTCCACGGGGCGGGCCTCGACCACACGATGTTCGACGACCAGGCCGGCGCCCTGATCGAGCGCGGCATCCGCGTCGTCGTCTGCGATCTGCGCGGGCACGGAGAATCCGCGATGGAGGCGGGCACGCGCTTCGCCGCGCAGGACGCGCTGCGGGATCTCGACGCTCTTCTCTCGGCCTGCGACCATCCGTCGCCGGTGCTCGTGGGGCATTCGCTCGGCGGCAACCTCGCCCAGGCCTTCACGCGTGCGCACCCTGATCGCGTGAGCGGTCTGATCGTGCTCGGGTCGACGTGGAACACCGGCCCTCTGTCCGCGATGGAGCGGCTCGGCCTCCGGCTCGCCGCGCCTGCGCTCGCGGCGATGCCGGCGCGGACCATGGCGCGCCTGATGGCCCGTGCGTCGGCTGTGCGGCCGGAGGCGGTGACTCGAGCCGAGTCGGTGTTCGCGCGGATGCCCAAGCGCGTCTTCCTCGACGTCTGGCGGGCGACGACCTCGTTCGTGCAGCCGGATCCCACCTACCTCTCCCCCGTGCCGCTCGGCCTCGTGCGCGGCGCGGAGGATCGAACGGGGAACATCGCGTCGGCGATGGCGCGGTGGGCGGCGGCCGAGGACGTGCGCGAACGGGTCATTCCCGGCGCCGGGCATATCCTCACCTGGGATGCGCCCGCGGAGACGTCTCGCGCGTTGTGCGAGATCCTCGACGAGTGGCGTGCCGCGAAGCCCGGGCCCTTGGGGCGGCGCGGATGAGCGCGGACCGCGAGCAGTTCATCGACGCGATGGGCGACAGACTCGCCGCGTGGAACCTCCCTCGCGCAACCGGCCGAGTCTACGGCTATCTCCTGCTCCAGGATGAGCCGTCCCGCGCAGAGGAGTTGCGCGCCGAACTCTCGCTCAGTGCGGGAGCCGTGAGCACCGCCGTCCGCGAGCTCGTGGCGTGGGGGCTCGCCCGGACCATCCCCCAGCCCGGCAGCCGGCGCCTCCTCATCGAGGCGACAGGCGGATTCGAGAGCCTGCTCGCGGCGAGCCATGAGCGCGCACGCGCGTTCATCCGCACGCTGCAGGCGGCCGAGAGCCTCACCGAGACGCCCGAGACCGCAGACCGACTGCACGACGTGACCGAGCTGTTCACGTCGTACGTCGAGGCGGGCGAGCACGTGCTGCGTGCACGAGCTCGCCGCGCGACCTAGAACTCCTCGTACTCGGCGGGGTCCTGGTCGGCGAGTCGGCCATCCGCGCGCCCGAGCGCCGTGATCGCCGCGATGTCGTCCTCGTCGAGCTCCACCTCGAGCGCGCCGAGGTTCTCGAGCTGCCGCTCGTCGCTCGCCGCCTTCGGGATCGGGATCGACACCCGCGCGATCGCCCATGCGAGCACCGTCTGGCCGGGTGTCGCGCCGTGCTTGCGCGCGATGTCGACGATGACCTCGTTCTCGAGGAGGTCGTTGCCGCGCCCGAGCGGACTCCAGGCCTCGGTGAGGATGCCGTGCTCCGCATCGAACCGCAGCAGCTCCTCCTGCGGGAAGTACGGGTGCATCTCGATCTGGTTCACCTCGGGCAGCACGCCGGTCTCGCGCTCGAGCCGCTCCAGGTGCTCGGGCAGGAAGTTGCACACCCCGATCGCCTTCACGAGCCCGCGCTCGCGCGCCTCGATGAGCGCCTCCCACGCCTCGACGTACCGATCGGTCTTCGGGTTGGGCCAGTGGATGAGATAGAGGTCGAGATCGCCGAGCCCAGACCGGAACACGCTCTCCTCGATCGTCTCCAGCGCCTCGTCGTACGCGTGATGCCGACCCGGGAGCTTCGACGTGGCGATGACCTCGTCGCGGTCGATCCCGGCCCGCCGCACCCCCGCGCCGACCGTGCCCTCGTTCTCGTAGTTGAAGGCAGAGTCGATGAGCCGGTAGCCCTTCTCGATGGCGCGCGCGACGCCATCCGCGCCATCCGATCCCTTGAGGCGGTAGGTTCCGAATCCGAGGACGGGCAGCTCGAGCCCGCCATGTGCAGTCCAGGTGGGGATGGTCATGCGTCTTTCCTAGACGGCGACGGCGGATGGCGCGAGCGGCTTGACACCGCGATTGGATGTCGCGGCGGTTCTCGCGGGTCGGTGGCGAGCTTCGCCTCCCGGTCGTTGAGCGAGGGAGCGCCAGCGACCGAGACGAAACGCCCCGACCCCGGCCGTTGAGCGAAGGAGCGCCAGCGACCGAGACGAAACGACGCCTCCCGGTCGTTGAGCGAGGGAGCGCCAGCGACCGAGACGAAACGACGCGACCGACCCTCGAAAGGTCACCACGTTTCGACTCGCTCCGCTCGCTCAACGACCGGAAGGTGCCCATCCGCTCGCCCCCGGTCGTTGAGCGAGGGAGCGCCAGCGACCGAGACGAAACGACGCGACCGACCCTCGAAAGGTCACCACGTTTCGACTCGCTCCGCTCGCTCAACGACCGGGGCAGGGCCATCCGCCGCGGGGGCTTGCCGCGAGTGGCCGGCATCCGCCATCCTCACCGGCCGATCGCGGCAAATGCCCGCACGTGGACGCGATAGAACCGCGGACACACGAAAGCGGGGCCGCCCCGAAGGGCGACCCCGCTGACGAAGCAGGTTCGGAAGAACTTACTTGATGATCTTGGTCACCGTGCCGGCGCCGACGGTGCGGCCACCCTCACGGATCGCGAAGCCGAGGCCCTCTTCCATGGCGATGGGCTGGATGAGCTCCACCGTCATGTCCGTGGTGTCGCCGGGCATGACCATCTCGGTGCCCTCAGGCAGCGTGATGACGCCGGTGACGTCCGTGGTGCGGAAGTAGAACTGCGGGCGGTAGTTCGTGTAGAAGGGGTTGTGACGGCCACCCTCGTCCTTCGAGAGGATGTACGCGGTGCCCTCGAAGTTGGTGTGAGGGGTGACCGAGCCCGGCTTCACGACGACCTGGCCGCGCTCGACGTCCTCGCGCTTGAGGCCACGGAGGAGAAGACCGCAGTTCTCGCCGGCCCACGCCTCGTCGAGCTGCTTGTGGAACATCTCGATACCCGTGACCGTGGTCTTCTGCGTCGGGCGGATGCCGACGATCTCGACCTCGGAGTTGATGGCGAGCGTGCCACGCTCGGCGCGGCCCGTGACGACGGTGCCACGACCGGTGATCGTGAAGACGTCCTCGATGGGCATGAGGAACGGCTTGTCCTTGTCACGCACCGGGTCCGGGATGGACTCGTCGACGGCCTCCATGAGGTCGAGGATCGACTGCGTCCACTTCTCGTCGCCCTCGAGAGCCTTGAGGCCCGAGACGCGGACGACGGGAGCGTTGTCGCCGTCGAAGTCCTGCGACGAGAGGAGCTCGCGGACCTCGAGCTCGACGAGCTCCAGGATCTCCTCGTCGTCGACCATGTCGGCCTTGTTCAGCGCGACGAGCAGGTAGGGAACGCCGACCTGCTTCGCGAGCAGAACGTGCTCACGGGTCTGAGCCATGGGACCGTCAGTCGCGGCGACCACGAGGATCGCGCCGTCCATCTGGGCGGCACCGGTGATCATGTTCTTGATGTAGTCGGCGTGACCCGGGGCGTCGACGTGAGCGTAGTGACGCTTCGGCGTCTCGTACTCGACGTGCGAGATGTTGATCGTGATGCCGCGCTGGCGCTCCTCAGGAGCGGAGTCGATCGACGAGAAGTCGCGCTGCACGTTGGTCGCCGACGGGAACTTGTCAGCGAGCACCTTCGAGATCGCCGCGGTGAGCGTCGTCTTGCCGTGGTCGACGTGACCGATCGTTCCGATGTTCACGTGCGGCTTGGTGCGCTCGAACTTGGCCTTAGCCACTGGGTCCTCCTCAGGACGGTCGTGCAGAGATCACGGTCGCCGGATTGCGACCGGGCCTCTACGGGGATGTTTCACAGTCTAGTAGAGACTCGTTATGAAGTTTTGAGGTGCCGGGGCCGGCCACGCAGCCGGCCCCGGCGAGCCATGAGGCTCGGGCGAATTACTCGCCCTTGCCCTTCTGGATGATCTCGTCGGCGACAGCCTTCGGGACCTCGGCGTAGCTGTCGAACTCCATCGAGTAGACAGCGCGGCCCGACGTCTTCGAACGCAGGTCGCCGATGTAGCCGAACATGCTCGAGAGCGGGACGAGGGCCTTGACGACCTTCACACCCTGAGCGTCCTCCATCGACTGGACCTGGCCACGACGCGAGTTCAGGTCGCCGATGACGTCGCCCATGTACTCCTCGGGCGTACGGACCTCGACGGCCATGAGCGGCTCGAGGATGACCGGGTTCGCCTTGCGGACGGCCTCCTTGAAGCCCATCGAACCGGCGATCTTGAACGCCATCTCCGAGGAGTCGACGTCGTGCGATGCGCCGTCCACGAGGGTCGCCTTCACGCCGACCATCGGGTAGCCGGCGAGCACGCCGGTGTTCATCGCGTCCTGGAAGCCCTGGTTCGTCGGCTCGATGTACTCGCGCGGGATGCGACCACCGGTGACCTCGTTGACGAACTCGTAGGTCTTGTCGGCGGTCACCTCGAGCGGCTCCAGCTTGAACTGGATCTTCGCGAACTGACCCGAGCCACCGGTCTGCTTCTTGTGCGTGTAGTCGTGACGCTCGACGACCTTGCGGATCGTCTCGCGGTACGCCACCTGCGGCTTGCCGACGTTGGCCTCGACCTTGAACTCGCGCTTCATGCGGTCCACGAGGATGTCGAGGTGCAGCTCGCCCATGCCCTTGACGACGGTCTGACCGGTCTCGGCGTTGTTCTCGACGCGGAACGTCGGGTCCTCTTCCGCGAGCTTCTGGATCGCGAGACCCAGCTTCTCCTGGTCGGCCTTCGTCTTGGGCTCGATCGCGACCTCGATGACCGGCTCCGGGAACGTCATCGACTCGAGGACGACCTGGTTGTTCGGGTCGCTGAGCGTGTCGCCCGTGGTCGTGTCCTTGAGGCCGATGACCGCGTAGATGTGGCCCGCGGTGACCGACTCGACCGGGTTCTCCTTGTTGGCGTGCATCTGGAAGATCTTCCCGATGCGCTCCTTCTTGCCCTTGGTCGAGTTGACGACCTGCGCACCCGACTCGAGGTGACCCGAGTAGACGCGGATGTAGGTCAGACGGCCGAAGAACGGGTGCGAGACGACCTTGAACGCGAGAGCCGCGAAGGGCTCGTCACGGTCGGCGTGACGCTCGATGATCTTCTCTTCGTCCTTCGGGTCGTGGGCCTCGATGGCCGGCACGTCGAGGGGCGAGGGGAGGTAGTCCACGACCGCGTCGAGCATGGGCTGCACGCCGCGGTTCTTGAACGCCGAGCCGCAGAGGACCGGGTAGACCTCGCTGGCGATCGTCATCTTGCGGATGGCGCCCTTGATCTCGTCGACCGTGAGCTCC
Source organism: Microbacterium barkeri (assembly GCF_027921765.1). Classification (GTDB taxonomy): domain Bacteria; phylum Actinomycetota; class Actinomycetes; order Actinomycetales; family Microbacteriaceae; genus Microbacterium; species Microbacterium barkeri. The sequence continues at coordinate 49,723 of NZ_BSEJ01000017.1, read as the reverse complement.
TCGCCGCCGAAGTACTTCTCGAGCAGCACGTCGTCGCTCTCGGCGACGGTCTCGAGGAGCTTCTCGCGGTACTCGGCAGCCTTGTCGGCGAGGTCGGCGGGGATCTCGCCGACCTCGTACTTGGCGCCCATGGTCACGTCGCCCTTGGCGTCGCCGGGCCACGTGAGTGCGCGCATGTTGACGAGGTCGACGACGCCGACGAAGTCGTTCTCGGCACCGATGGGAAGCTGCAGCACGAGCGGCTTCGCCTTCAGGCGGTTGATGATCGTGTCGACCGTGAAGTAGAAGTCCGCGCCCAGCTTGTCCATCTTGTTGACGAAGCAGATGCGGGGGACGTTGTACTTGTCGGCCTGACGCCACACCGTCTCGGACTGGGGCTCAACGCCCTCCTTGCCGTCGAACACGGCGACCGCGCCGTCGAGGACGCGGAGCGAGCGCTCCACCTCGACGGTGAAGTCGACGTGACCGGGGGTGTCGATGATGTTGATCTGGTTCTTGTCCCAGAAGCACGTCACAGCGGCGGAGGTGATGGTGATACCACGCTCCTGCTCCTGCTCCATCCAGTCGGTGGTCGCGCCACCGTCGTGGGTCTCGCCGATCTTGTGGTTGACGCCCGTGTAGAACAGGATGCGCTCGGTCGTCGTGGTCTTACCGGCATCGATGTGCGCCATGATGCCGATGTTGCGGACCTTCTTGAGGTCGGTGAGCACGTCTTGTGCCACTTGCGTTCTTCCTTACGTGTGGAGAGGGAATGAAGCAGGAAGCCGGCCCCGGATGCCCCGGGGAGCGATCCGGGACCGGCTCGGGGCGCTTCCTACCAGCGGTAGTGCGCGAAGGCGCGGTTCGACTCGGCCATCTTGTGGGTGTCCTCGCGGCGCTTGACCGCGGCACCGAGGCCGTTCGACGCGTCGAGGATCTCGTTCATGAGACGCTCGGTCATCGTCTTCTCGCGGCGACCCTTCGCGTAGCTCACGAGCCAGCGCAGAGCGAGCGTGTTGGCGCGGTGAGGCTTGACCTCGACCGGAACCTGATACGTCGAGCCGCCGACGCGGCGGCTGCGGACCTCGAGCGTCGGGCGCACGTTGTCGAGCGCCTTCTTCAGCGTGGCGACAGCGTCCTGGCCATTCTTCGCGGCCACACCCTCGAGAGCGGTGTAGACGATGTGCTCGGCGATGGACTTCTTGCCGTCGACGAGGATCTTGTTGACCAGCTGCGTGACGATCGGGGCGCCGTAGACCGGGTCGTTGACGACGGGGCGCTTGGGGGCCGGACCCTTACGAGGCATCTAACTCAACCCTTCTTCGCGCCGTAGCGGCTGCGCGCCTGCTTACGGTTCTTGACGGCCTGGGTGTCGAGCGCACCGCGGACGATCTTGTAGCGCACACCGGGGAGGTCCTTCACACGACCACCGCGGACGAGCACGAGCGAGTGCTCCTGAAGGTTGTGACCCTCACCGGGGATGTAGGCGGTGACCTCGGTGCCGTTGCGCAGCTTGACACGGGCGACCTTGCGCATCGCCGAGTTCGGCTTCTTGGGCGTGGTCGTGTAGACGCGGGTGCAGACACCCGCCTGCTGCGGGTTCGCCTTCAGCGCCGGAGCCTTGGTCTTCGAGACCTTCGGCGAACGGCCCTTGCGAACCAACTGCTGAATAGTTGGCACGTTTCTCCTTGTTCGTTGCTGCACGGTGACAGCGCGTGATGTTTCACGAAAACCCACCCCCACGCCGAAAGAGCGAGAGACTTCTGGTGGATATGCCGTGGGGGTGACCTGTTCGCAGGCCCATCCCGATCGTGGGCACGCACGCAGACGCGTGTACGCACACCCGTCCCATGATACGGGTCGCGCGACACGCGGTCAAACGGCGATCCGCACGCACGAAGAAGGGGCGCCCCGTACGGGACGCCCCTTCTGCGCTATGCGCTAACTCGTGCTCAGCGCTCCGAGTTCAGCTGACGCCGACGCGCGATGAGGAGGACACCGCCGGCGACGACCGCGAGGCCGAGGCTCATGGCGATCGGGGCCGTGGCGTTGAACTCCGCGCCCGTGGGAGCGAGCTTGCCGTCCTTCTCCTGCTCGGGCTTCTGGGGCTGCTGCGGGTCCTGGGGAGCCGGGGTCGGGCTCTCCTCGCCCTGCGGCTGCTCAGGCTGCTGCGGCTCCTGCGGAGCGGCCGTCACCGTGATGGTGATCACGGCGTCGGTGCTGGCCACGCCGTCGACGATCTGGCGAGCAGCGAGCTTGTGCTCGCCGACCGGCAGCTGCTCGATCTTGATCGACCACACGTTGGCGTCGACCGTGCCCGTGCCGACGACCTTGTCGCCCACGCGGAGCTCGACCGTGGCGCCGTTCGTGCCGGTGCCGGTGATCGTCGTCGGAACCTGGCCCTCCACGTACGAGCCGCCGTCGACCGGGTTGATGAACTCCGGCGCCGCGGGAGCAGCCGCGCCGACCGTGAAGGTCACCGTGGTGCGGTCCGAGGTCTTGCCGTTGATCGTCTGCTGCGCGCTGACGGTGTACTCGCGGCGGTCGGCGAGGTCGACGCTGTGCGACCAGTTGCCGTCGGCGTCCGACGTGACCTTGGCGTTGACGTCACCCGAGAGCGTGACCTCGGTGTTCGGCGCCGCGTTGCCCGTGATCTTCGTCACCGGGTCGGTGTAGGTCTTGCCGTTCTCGGGCGAGGTGATGCCGGGAGCGGTCGGGAAGACCTGCACGTCGATCGACGTGACGTCGGACGTGTTGAAGCCGCTCGTCGAGCGGGCGTAGATCGTGTAGTCGCCGGGGGTCGCGGGGCCGGTGAGCGTCCACTTGCCCTCGCCGTCGGCCTTCGTCTTCGCGCTGTTCTTCCAGGACGCCTTCGCGCCCTGCTTCACGAACGCGTACTCGACCTCGGCGTTCGCGCCGGCCGTGCCCGAGAGCTCGGCGTTCCACGAGACGTTCGCGCCGTCCTTGACCGAGGTGACCTTCGCCTCGGGCAGGTCGAGCTTGACCGTGTAGCCGGCCGCGGCCTCGAGGCCCGTCTTGAGGTCGGCGCCCCACATGTGCGGCTCGCCGTTGAACTCGAACGTGGCCGTCACGACGCCCACGGCGGTGCTGCCCTGGAGGATGGTGCCACCCGAGTCGCCGGGGATGACCTCGGTCGCGGCCGAGAAGCCCTTGACCAGGCGCCCGTCGACCTCGATGTAGCCCTCGTAGTCGACGTAGGGGTTGATCTGGTCGGTGTCGACGACGCCCGACGAGTAGCCCGTCGTGCGGCCCGAGCGCTGAACCGTCTCGCCCACCTCGGCCGTGCCGACGCCCGTGATGTTCGACGCGAGCGACGCGGACAGGTCGTTCGTGTTCTTCCAGTCCGTCATCGCGGCGATGAGGTCGAGGTCGGCGTTCGTGACGTCGATCGCGGCGATGTCGGTCGCGTTGCCGGGCTCACCGGCGGTGTTGCCCGAGCCGCCGAACTGGTTGAAGCCGACCTGGCCGACCTCGTGCGTCGGCGTGACCGTCGAGAGGTCCTCCGCGCCGCCACCGGCCGTGTCGCCCTTGGGGTCGGTGAGGTACACGTTGTTGTAGGCGCCATCGCCCGTGCAGTGGCCGGCGGTGAGCACGGCGGGCTTGCCGTCGGGCGTCCACGCGGGGAAGCCGACCGAGCAGACGCCGCCGCTGCCGGAGTTGTCGAACAGGCCGATGCCGTAGCCGCCGACGACGTCGGTCGCGGCGGTCGGCTTGGCGAGCTCGTCCTCGGTGACCGGGACGATCTTCACGTTCTCGTACGCGCCGGCGATCTCCGCAGCCGCGGCGGACGCGTCGATCTTGGCCGAGGCGGAGCCCGCGGTCTCCTCGAGGCGCTGCACGACGACATTGCCCGCGCCGTCATGGAGGACGCCCGTGACGGCCTCGTCCTTGAACAGGTCGAGCGCGAGCGCTTCGAAGGCCTCTCCCTCGGTCGGCGCGACCGCGCCCTCGGCGGCGGTCGCCGACGTCGCGGCGACACCGCCGAACGCCAGCGCCGATGCGACGCCCAGCGCTCCCAGACGCGCGACGCGCGTAATTGAAGACTTCAAACCCAGTCCCCCAGATCTCGTTTGTGCGAACTTCTCGGAACAGGGGTCCAGGCCTGGTTCGGCCCACAGCCCCCGGAAGCTTGGGTCTCTCGGGAGAGACACAGCGAACCCAGAGTATCCGCACACCTACTATGAAACGCAAGTCCACATTCGCCGACATGAACGGGGGACGACATGGTCAGGAAGCGGATCACGGCCGCAGCGGCGATGATGCTCGCGGGATTCGCGCTCGCCGGCTGCGCGTCGAACGCGACCAGCGGAGAAGGGGTGGAAGACGTGAACTCGGTTGTCGGAACCTGGCAGAGCAGCGAGGAGAACGAGCCGTACCTGACCTTCTCGGAGGACGGGAAATTCCAGGGAAACGACGGGTGCAACGGCATCGGCGGCCGCTACGAGCAGGACGGCGACACCGTCACCGTGACGTTCGCGGCGAGCACGCTGAAGGGCTGCCCCGGGGTCGACACGTGGCTCTCGAAGGTCAAGACGATCACGGTCGGAGAGACCACTCTCGAGGTCTTCGACAAGACCGGCGAGCCGCTCGGATCGCTCGCTCGCGAGAGCTGATTCGACGATTTCGATGGGCACAACTGCCCATCGGAATGGACACATCCCCGTCTCCTCGGAGGCGGGGATGTCGCGTTTCAGGCGGTCTTGCCCGGCCCGGGGAGGAAGTCGTCGGGGCCGAACGGCGTGTCGAGGGAGCGCGTCAGCTCGGCCAGCATGGCCTCGACCTGAGGCTCGACGAACTCCACGATCGCGGCCTGGATCCGCAGTCGGTGCCCCAGGAGCAGCGAGCAGATCTCCCGCCCGACGAGGTTCGCATACTCGTCAGCCAGGCCGACCTCGCGGCGGAGAGCCTCCTTGGCCTCGTCGGAGAGCGGCGGCAGGCTCGGCACCTCGGCGTCTGCCTCGCTCGCGAGCCCCTCGATCGTGAAGAGGAACGGGGCGCCCGGCACGGGATCCGGGTCGAGCGGCAGCCCCTCGTACTCGGGGGCGAGGTCCTCCCCCGGACGATACGAGCGCGCCTGATTCCGCGCCGCCTGCTGGTCGAGCTCGAGCTGGAGAAGCGGCAGGTTCCGGGCGGTGTACTCGGCGACCGCGAGGTCGACGATCTTCTTCATGCGGGTCGAGAGGCCGTGCTGGACGCCGTGCGGGACATCCGATCCGACCCCCGCGGCGGAGAGCACGGGCGAGCCGAAGCAGCGGCGGCAGGGCGCGGATCGACCGCGGTGCGTCGCCGGCTGCCAGCGCGGCAGCCAGCGGAGCCAGGCATCCACCGCCTGCGCCACCTGCGAGTCGAGCGCGCGCTCCATGATCACAGGGTATGACGCCCGGGCTCTCGCGGTGCGGACTCTCGGCTACTCGTCGTCATCGTGGCGCTCCCACGGCCAGAGGGGGCGCCGCGCGCGCGTGCGCCGCACGGCGATCGCGCCCCAGGCCGCGACCGCCGCGGCGCCCGCGATGACCGGCACCGGCCATCCGATCGTCACGTCGGCGACCGCGGCCGTCGCCGACGCGATGCCCGCGCCGAACGCGAGCGCGAGCAGCCAGAGCGCCGCACCGTAAGCCGCGGCGGACGCGAACAGCACCCCGATCACGCGGACGAAGCTCGGATGAGGGATGCGCAGCGCGGGCCACAGCGCGAGGCCGAACACCGCGATGCTCACGACGACCGCGAGAGCGGCCGGGACGATCCCGATGCCCGGGGTCTCGATGACATCGCTGCCCGTGAGGAGGCTGCCGAAGCCGAGCCCGCAGACGACGAGCGCGCCGTCGGCAGCGACAGCGAAGGCGAGGAGCGTCCCTGCGGGAAGCCCCTCGCCTTCGCGAAGAGGTGCGGTCACTGCGAGAGCTGCGGACCTGCCTCGAGCGTGCGCTCGTACTCGGCCTGAGCCTCGGCGTTCTGCGCCGTGACCTTGGCGCCGCGGCGGGCGGCCCAGGCTCCGAACCAGATCGTGATCTCGCGGCCGAGGATGAACGCGACGATCGCGACCGGCGACAGCAGGCTCTCGGCGACGAGCTCCAACCCCTGCGACGGCGTGAGCATCCAGAACGGCGCCTGGAACAGCTGGCCGAGGAGGTGCCCGCCGTAGGAGATCACGCCCACGAGGAGGCCGAAGATGACCCACTTGCCCCAGCGGGCGCGGTTCACGAGGGCGCCGAGCAGCCAGAAGCCGAGCCAGAACACGACCACGGGAACCCAGAACTCGAAGCTCGTGAGAAGCGCGACGGCGGGCTCGGCGATGGTCGCGAGCTCGGCCTCGCCGGCGAGCAGGCGCCAGCCGAGGGTCGCGGCGAAGTAGAGGATGGCGAAGACGATCGCGGCGACGAGGCCGATGAGGCCGGCCGCGCCGCGGTTGCCGCGGACCTTCGGCGGCTCGGGCGCCTGCACGAAGATCGGCTGGGGTGCGACCGGGGCAGCCGTCGTCTGCGGCTCGACCACGGGCTCGGATGCGGTGACCGCCGGCTCCGAGGCCGAGAACGTCTCGGTCTTGGCCGGCTCGAACCACGGGTCGTTCCGCTTGTCCTGCGCGTCGGCGGCACCCGCGGCTGCGACGCCCGCGGCCGTGGGCCCTGCGGCGCCCGGCGCGGAGAAGGAGTCGCTCGCGTCCGCGTTGCGGCGCTCGAACTCCTCGAGCTCGGCGGCCAGGGCCGCGTAGTCGGGCTCGCCGTCGTGGTCGTTGTCGACCGGCGGGACGTGCGTGGACGCGGCTGCATCGGCGGGAGTGTCCGCGACGGGCGCATCGGCGGCCGTGGCGTCGTCCTCGGGAGCGGCCGGCACGTGGGGCTCGTCCGAGGACGCCGCCGGGATGGCCGCGTCGGCAGGCCCTGCCTCGGAGTCGTCCGCCGGGGCCTCGCTCGACGCGGGCGCAGCGGGGGCGGGCTCCGCGGACTCCGTGAAGGTGCCCGCGACGCGCCCGTCGGAGTTCGCGACCTCAGCGCTCTCCGCGCCCTGGCCATCCGCGGGCGACCACGCCTCGGCGGCGCGGGCGTCGTCGTTCTCGGGCACGGCGGTCTCGGGCGCGTCGGCGGGTGCCGACTCCTCGATGGGATCGCCGTTGCGCGGTCCGCCGTTCGAACCCTGGGCGTCGCTCATCAGAAGCACTCCTCACGACGGGGACTCTCCCCTGCCCGCGAGAATACCTACGCGGCGCGGCGTGTCGCCGGAGCCTCGCCGCGGAATGTCGGGCTCTACGGGCGTGTCGGCGTGATCGAGCGGAGCCAGTCGAAGAAGAAGTCGACCGCCGCGACGACCCAGTCGCCGACGATGTGCAGCGACGGGAACGCGACCCACAGGATCGCGCCGATGATCCCCACGATGAGCAGCCCCGCGATCCACGTGGCTGCGAGATTGCGTCCCCCGATCGCCATGGCACCAGGGTAGAGCCCGCACCCGGCGCCCGCGCGCGACACGCGTCCGCTGGGAGTGCCATCCGGCCCCGGACGACGAAGGAGGCCCCGGGGCGAACCCCGGGGCCTCCTGGCGTGCTTCACAGCCGGATCAGTTGTACGTCCCGGGCGTGAAGTCGTCGGTCGAGAACGCGTCGAAGTCGACGAACGAGTAGTCGCCCTCGGCGTAGGCGCCGTCCGACGCGAAGATGCGGTTGGGGTACCGCTCGCTCTTCGCCTCCTCCGTCGCCTCGACCACGACATCGCGGTACTTCGACAGGCCCGTCCCCGCGGGGATGAGCTTTCCGATGATGACGTTCTCCTTGAGACCGATCAGCGGGTCGCGCTTGCCCTGCATGGCGGCCTCGGTGAGCACGCGCGTCGTCTCCTGGAACGACGCGGCCGACAGCCACGACTCCGTCGCGAGCGACGCCTTCGTGATACCCATCAGCTCGGGACGACCCGACGCGGGGCGCTTGCCCTCGGCGATCGCCGCGCGGTTGATGTCCTGGTAGCGGCGCATGTCGACCATCTCACCCGGCAGCAGGTCGGTCTCGCCGTGGTCGACCACGGTGACCTTCCGCAGCATCTGGCGCACGATGACCTCGATGTGCTTGTCGTGGATCGGCACACCCTGCGAGCGGTACACGCCCTGCACGCCGCCGACGAGGTACTTCTGCACCTCGCGGGCGCCCTGCACGCGCATGATCTCCTTCGGGTCGAGCGTGCCGACCTGAAGCGGGTCGCCGACCTTGACGTGCTGGCCGTCCTCGACGAGAAGCGTCGCGCGCTTCAGCACCGGGTAGACGTGCGGCTCGTCGCCGTTGTCGGGCGTGAGGATGACCTTCTTCTGCTTCTCGGTCTCCTCGATCGTGATGCGGCCATCCGCCTCCGCGATGGGCGATGCGCCCTTCGGGGTGCGGGCCTCGAACAGCTCCTGCACGCGGGGAAGACCCTGCGTGATGTCGTCTGCCGACGCCGATCCACCGGTGTGGAACGTGCGCATCGTGAGCTGCGTGCCGGGCTCGCCGATCGACTGGGCCGCGATGATGCCGACGGCCTCGCCGATGTCGACCAGGTTGCCGGTCGCGAGCGAGCGGCCGTAGCAGCGGGCGCAGACGCCGACCGCCGAGTCGCACGTGAGCACCGAGCGCACCTTGATGGAGGTGACGCCCGACTCCACGAGCTGGTCGATCAGCACGTCGCCGACGTCCTGGCCGGCCTGCGCGAGGACGGTGCCGTCCTCCCCGACCACGTCGACCGCGAGGCTGCGGGCGAACACCGAGTTCTCGACGTTCGCGTCGCGCACGAGCACGCCCGACGCGTCGGCCGCGGCGATCGGGTACTCGAGGCCCTTCGACGTGCCGCAGTCCTCCTCGCGGATGATGACATCCTGCGAGACGTCGACGAGACGACGCGTGAGGTAGCCCGAGTCGGCCGTACGGAGAGCCGTGTCGGCGAGACCCTTGCGCGCACCGTGCGTGGCGATGAAGTACTCCGCCACCGACAGGCCCTCGCGGTACGAGGAGATGATCGGGCGGGGGATGATCTCGCCCTTCGGGTTGTTCACCAGACCGCGGATACCCGCGATGTTCCGGATCTGCAGCCAGTTACCACGGGCGCCCGACGACACCATGCGGTTGATGGTGTTGTCGGCCGGGAAGTTGGCGCGCATCTCCTTCTGGATCTCGTCCGTCGCCTCGGTCCAGATGCGGACCAGCTCGGTGCGGCGCTCCTCGTCGGTCGTGAGGCCCTTCTCGTACTGAGCGGTGACCTTCGCGGCCTGCTGCTCGTAGCGCGCGACGATCTCGGCCTTGTTCGGCGGCGTGAGCACGTCGCTGAGCGCGACCGTGACACCCGAGCGCGTGGCCCAGTAGAAGCCCGCGTCCTTGATCTTGTCGAGCGTCTCCGCCACGACGACCTTCGGGTACTCCTCGGCCAGCTTGTTCACGATCTGCGAGAGCTTGCCCTTGTCGGCCTGCTCGCGCACGAAGGGGTAGCCCTTCGGCAGCTGGTCGTTGAAGATCGCCTGGCCGAGCGAGGTGTCGACGAGGCCGTGCTTGTCGTAGCCCTCCGGAGCCTGGCCCTCGAGGAACTCGAGACCCGGGATGCGGATGCGGACCTTCGCCTGGAGGTCGAGCGTGCCCTCCTCCTTGGCGAGCTGCGCCTCCCACACCGAGCCGAACACGCGGCCCTCGCCGGTCGCGCCGTCCTTGAGCGTGGTCAGGTGGTGCAGGCCGATGATCATGTCCTGCGAGGGCAGGGTCACCGGACGGCCGTCCGACGGCTTCAGGATGTTGTTCGACGCGAGCATGAGGATGCGCGCCTCGGCCTGGGCCTCGACCGACAGCGGAAGGTGCACGGCCATCTGGTCGCCGTCGAAGTCGGCGTTGAACGCCGCGCAGACGAGCGGGTGCAGCTGGATGGCCTTGCCCTCGACGAGCTGCGGCTCGAACGCCTGGATGCCCAGACGGTGCAGCGTGGGGGCGCGGTTCAGGAGAACCGGGCGCTCGCGGATGATCTCCTCGAGCACATCCCACACCTCGGGACGCGTGCGCTCGACCGCGCGCTTGGCGGCCTTGATGTTCTGCGAGTGACCGAGGTCGATCAGGCGCTTGATGACGAACGGCTTGAACAGCTCGAGCGCCATCTGCTTGGGCAGACCGCACTGGTGCAGCTTGAGCTGCGGGCCGACGACGATGACCGAACGGCCCGAGTAGTCGACGCGCTTTCCGAGCAGGTTCTGGCGGAAGCGGCCCTGCTTGCCCTTGAGCATGTCGCTCAGGGACTTCAGGGCGCGGTTGCCGGTGCCGGTGACGGGGCGACCGCGGCGGCCGTTGTCGAACAGCGCGTCGACGGCCTCTTGCAGCATGCGCTTCTCGTTGTTCACGATGATCTCGGGAGCCCCGAGGTCGAGAAGGCGGCGCAGACGGTTGTTGCGGTTGATCACACGACGGTAGAGGTCGTTCAGGTCGCTCGTGGCGAAGCGGCCGCCGTCGAGCTGGACCATCGGGCGCAGCTCCGGCGGGATGACCGGGACGACGTCGAGCACCATCGCGGCCGGCGTCATGCCGGTCGAGATGAACGAGTTGACGACCTTGAGGCGCTTGATCGCACGGATCTTGCGCTGGCCCTTGCCCTCGGCGATCTGGTTGCGCAGCGACTCGGCCTCGGCCTCCAGGTCGAACTCCGCGAGGCGACGCTGGATCGCCTCGGCACCCATGTGCGCCTCGAAGTACTGGCCGAAGCGGTCCTGGAGCTCCTGGAAGACGTCGTCCTCCGCCTTGAGCTCGCCGACCTTGAGGGAGCGGAACTCCTCCCACATCCGCTCGAGCTTGGCGATGGACTCGTCCGCGCGCTTGCGGATGGTCGCCATCTCCTTCTCGGCGGCGTCGCGGACCTTCTTCTTCTGGTCTGCCTTGGCGTCCTCGGCCTCGAGAGCCGCGAGCTCCTCCTCCAGCTTCTGGAGGCGAGCCGCGATGCGCGAGTCACGACGGTCGTTCAGGTTCTTGATCTCGAGACGCAGGTTGTTCTCGTGAGTCGGCATGTCGCGGTGACGCGCCTCCTCGTCGACCGAGATGACCATGTAGGCGGCGAAGTAGATGACCTTCTCGAGGTCCTTCGGCGCCATGTCGAGCAGGTACCCGAGGCGCGACGGAACGCCCTTGAAGTACCAGATGTGCGTCACGGGCGCGGCGAGCTCGATGTGGCCCATGCGCTCACGGCGGACGGAGCTCTTGGTGACCTCCACGCCGCAGCGCTCGCAGACGATGCCCTTGAAGCGGACGCGCTTGTACTTGCCGCAGGCGCACTCCCAGTCGCGGCTGGGACCGAAGATCTGCTCGCCGAAGAGGCCGTCCTTCTCCGGCTTCAGCGTGCGGTAGTTGATGGTCTCGGGCTTCTTGACCTCGCCGAAGGACCAGCGACGGATGTCGTCGGCGGTGGCCAGGCCGATGCGAAGCTCATCGAAAGTTGTTGCGTCGAGCACTAGTTCTCCTGTATTCGGAAATCTCTAAATCGGCTGGCCGGATCAGATCTCGTCGATCGAGGCGGACTCGAATCGGCTGGAGATGTTGATGCCGAGCTCCTCCGCAGCGCGGAAGGCCTCGTCGTCGGTGTCGCGGAGGTTGACCGCCGTGCCGTCGGACGAGAGGACCTCGACGTTCAGGCAGAGCGACTGCATCTCCTTCATGAGCACCTTGAAGGACTCGGGGATGCCGGGCTCGGGGATGTTCTCGCCCTTGACGATGGCCTCGTACACCTTGACGCGGCCGAGGATGTCGTCGGACTTGACCGTGAGGAGCTCCTGCAGCGCGTACGCGGCGCCGTAGGCCTCGAGGGCCCACACCTCCATCTCGCCGAAGCGCTGACCGCCGAACTGCGCCTTACCACCGAGCGGCTGCTGGGTGATCATCGAGTACGGGCCCGTCGAGCGCGCGTGGATCTTGTCGTCGACGAGGTGGTGCAGCTTCAGGATGTACATGTAGCCGACCGAGATCGGAGCCGGGTAGGGCTCGCCGGTGCGGCCGTCGAAGAGCTGCGCCTTGCCCGAGCGGTCGATGAGGCGGTCGCCGTCGCGCGTCGGGAGCGTCGAGTCGAGCAGACCCGCGATCTCCGACTCGTAGGCGCCGTCGAACACGGGGGTCGCGACCTTCGTGCCGGGGTCGACCTCGCGGGCGTCCTCGGGGATGTGCACGGCCCACTCGGGCTCGCCCTCGATCTTCCAGCCCTGCTTGGCGATCCAGCCGAGGTGCGTCTCGAGGACCTGGCCGAAGTTCATTCGACCGGGGATGCCCATCGGGTTCAGCACGACGTCGAGCGGCGTGCCGTCCGCGAGGAACGGCATGTCCTCGACGGGGAGGATCTTCGCGATGACGCCCTTGTTGCCGTGACGGCCGGCGAGCTTGTCACCCTCGGTGATCTTGCGCTTCTGGGCGATGTAGACCACGACGCGGCGGTTGACGCCCGAGCCGAGCTCGTCGTCGCCCTCCTCGGCGTTGAACTCCTTGACCGCGATGATCGTGCCCTGCTCACCGTGCGGCACCTTGAGCGACGTGTCGCGGACCTCGCGGCTCTTCTCGTTGAAGATCGCGCGGAGCAGGCGCTCCTCGGCCGAGAGCTCGGTCTCGCCCTTGGGCGTGACCTTGCCGACGAGGATGTCGCCGGGGCGGACCTCGGCGCCGATGCGGATGATGCCGCGCTCGTCGAGGTCCTTCAGGAGCTCGGGGCTCACGTTGGGGAGGTCGCGGGTGATCTCCTCCTTGCCGAGCTTCGTGTCGCGGGCGTCGACCTCGTACTCCTCGATGTGGATCGAGGTGAGGGTGTCATCCTTCACGAGGTTCTGGCTGAGGATAATGGCGTCCTCGAAGTTGTGGCCCTCCCACGACATGAACCCGACGAGCAGGTTCTTGCCGAGTGCGAGCTCGCCGTTCTCCGTCGCCGGGCCATCCGCGATGACCTCGCCGACCTCGACGCGCTCGCCCGCGGTCACGATCGCACGCTGGTTGTAGCAGTTGCCCTGGTTCGAGCGGTCGAACTTGCGCAGGAAGTAGTCGCGGCGGCCGCCCTCATCGAGCTGCACCGAGACGTAGTCGCTCGTGACGTCGGTGACGACGCCCGCCTTGTCGGCGATGATCGAGTCGCCCGCGTCGATGGCCGCGTAGCGCTCCATGCCCGTGCCGACCAGCGGCGACTCGGCGACGAGGAGCGGAACGGCCTGACGCTGCATGTTGGCGCCCATGAGCGCGCGGTTCGCGTCGTCGTGCTCGAGGAACGGGATGAGCGAGGTTCCGACCGACACCATCTGGCGCGGCGAGACGTCCATGTACGACACCTCGTCGGCGGGCACGAGGTCGACCTCGTTGCCGCGCTGACGCGCGAGCACGCGCTCGTCGGCGAACGTGCCGTCCTCGTTGAGGACCGCGTTGGCCTGGGCGACGTTGAAGCGCGTCTCCTCGGCGGCGGTGAGGTAGTCGATCTCGTTCGTCACGCGGCCGTCGACGACGCGGCGGTACGGCGTCTCGATGAAGCCGAACGCGTTGATGCGCGCGAACGACGCGAGCGAGCCGATGAGGCCGATGTTCGGGCCTTCCGGCGTCTCGATCGGGCACATGCGGCCGTAGTGCGACGGGTGGACGTCACGGACCTCGACGCCCGCGCGGTCGCGCGAGAGACCGCCGGGGCCCAGCGCCGACAGGCGGCGCTTGTGGGTCAGACCCGCGAGCGGGTTGTTCTGGTCCATGAACTGCGACAGCTGCGACGTTCCGAAGAACTCCTTGATCGCGGCGACGACGGGGCGCACGTTGATCAGGGTCTGCGGCGTGATCGCCTCGATGTCCTGCGTGGTCATGCGCTCGCGGACGACGCGCTCCATGCGCGACAGACCGGTGCGGACCTGGTTCTGGATGAGCTCGCCCACCGCGCGGATGCGACGGTTGCCGAAGTTGTCGATGTCGTCGACCTCGATGCGGAGGTCGACGACCTCGCCGCCCTTGCGGACGCCCTCGAAGGTCTCGTCGCCGCGGTGCAGGCGGACGAGGTACTTGATCGTCGCGACGATGTCCTCGACCGTGAGCACCGAGTCGGTGAGCGGCTTGTCGAGGCCGAGCTTCTGGTTCAGCTTGTAGCGGCCGACCTTGGCGAGGTCGTAGCGCTTCGGGTTGAAGTAGAAGTTGTCGAGCAGCGAGCGCGCGGCCTCGGCGGCGACCTGCTCACCCGGACGCAGCTTGCGGTAGATGTCGCGGAGCGCCTCCTCCTGCGTGAGGATCGTGTCCTTTGCGAGGGTCTCCTCGATCGAGGAGATGCCGGCGAACTCGGCGAGGATGTCGTCGCTCGAGAGGCCGAGGGCCTTGAGGAACACCGTGACCGACTGCTTGCGCTTGCGGTCGATGCGGACGCCGACCTGGTCGCGCTTGTCGATCTCGAACTCGAGCCAGGCGCCGCGGCTGGGGATGACGCGCGCCGACACGATGTCCTTGTCGGACGTCTTGTCGGGGGTCTTGTCGAAGTAGACGCCGGGCGAGCGGACGAGCTGCGACACGACGACACGCTCGGTGCCGTTGATGATGAACGTGCCCTTGTCGGTCTGCAGCGGGAAGTCGCCCATGAAGACCGTCTGAGTCTTGATCTCACCGGTCTGGTGGTTCATGAACTCGGCCTCGACGTAGAGCGGGGCCGCGTAGGTCTTGCCGCGGTCCTTGCACTCCTCGATCGTGTACTTCTCGGGCTCGAGGTAGGGGTTGGTGAACGAGAGCTGCATCGTCTCGCTCAGGTCCTCGATGGGCGAGATCTCCTCGAAGATCTCGTCGAGACCGCTCCGCTCGGGCACGTCGGTGCGTCCGGCGGCCTTCGCCTCGGCGACGCGGGCCTTCCAGGCCTCGTTGCCGACCAGCCAGTCGAACGACTCGGTCTGCAGCGCCAGCAGGTCGGGGACCGTGAGCGTGTCGGAGATCTTGGCGAACGAGAGGCGGGATGCTCCGCGTCCGTTCTTCGGGGTGGTGGTGGATGCGTTGCGCGCAGCAGCCAAGGGGAAAACCTCCATGAGCCCCGCGTGCGGGGCCGCTAGATTCCTTGTCGACAGGTGAGGTGCGCTTCGGGTCTATCCTGTGATTCGCACGCCGCTATCTGCGGGGATCACGGGAGCCAGCCGACCACCATATGAAGGCATGGATGACCCATAAGAGCGCAAATCTCAAGCATAGACCCTCTGACGCGCCGTGGCAAGCGGAGTCCTTGACCTCGCTCGGACTGTCCGGTATAAATGCGCGCCCAGCGGCGCTGCGGCTGGTGTCGGCGCCCCGGCGTAGCCTCGGCGGGTGACGACACTGGCCGACCCGTGCGCCTTCTGCGGAGGGCGCGAGGGCGAGCGCGTCGGCGGATGGCCGCGGTGCGCACGGTGCGGATGGATCGTCGGCGACGTTCCCGACGCGGACCTCGCCCCGCCGCGCGTCGAGGTCGTCTACTACCTCCGCTACGCCGAGCGCGTGAAGATCGGGACGTCGGCCGATCCCCGCCGCCGGCTCCGCGCCATCCGCCACGAGGAGCTGCTCGCGTTCGAGCCGGGCGGGAGGCCGGTCGAGCAGGCGCGGCACGCGCAGTTCGCGCACCTGCGCGAGGGCGGCGAGTGGTTCACGGCCGCGCCCGAGCTGCTCGCGCACATCGCGTCGCTCGCCGACGGCGACCCGTGGCACCGGTACCTGCGCTGGCTCGCCGACGCGCATCGTCCCTGACCCCGCGAGAGGCCCTGCGGCACGAGACGCATCGCCCCGCGAGAGGATGGACGCATGGGACGCCAGCGGAGAGACGAGCGCGACGAGCCGCAGGCGCGTCTGTCGGACGGGTCGATCGCACGGATCGCGCCGAGCGAGTTCGGCTCGGGCTGGGAGCTGATCGTCGACGGCACCCCGCAGTCGCACGTCGACCTCGACGATCCGACGCACCTGCACTTCGAGTACGTCGCGCGGATGGGCGCGGTCATCGACCAGCTGCCGCCCGGCCCGCTCACGGCCGTGCACCTCGGCGGCGGGGGCCTCACGATCCCGCGGTACATCGACGCGACGCGGCCGGGGTCGCGGCAGCAGGTCGTCGAGCTCGAGCAGGCGCTCGTCGACCTCGTCCGCGCGCAGCTCCCGCTCCCTCGCGGCGCGGCCATCCGCATCCGGATCGGCGATGCACGCGAGGGCCTCGGACGACTCCCCTCCGCCCTGACGGGGCAGGTCGACCTGCTCGTCTCCGACGTGTACTCGGGCGCGCAGACGCCCGCGCACCTCACGACGGTCGAGTTCTACCGCGCGGCCGCCGCGCTCCTCGCGCCGCACGGCGTGCTGCTCGTCAACGTCGCGGATGGCGCGGGCCTCGCGTTCGCGCGGAGGCAGGTGGCGACCATCCGCGACGTGCTGCCGCACGTCGTCGTGCTCGCCGAGGTGCAGGTGCTCAAGGGCCGGCGCTTCGGCAACCTCGTCGTCGCGGCGTCCGCCGCACCCCTCCCGACCGAGTGGCTGCCGCGGCTCATGGCGGCCGGGCCGCACCCCGCGAAGGTCGCCGAGGGCCGCGAGATCGACGAGTTCGTGCGCGGCGCCATCCCCGCGACCGACGCGGATGCGACGGCCTCGCCCAAGCCATCCGCGTTGCTCTTCGAGCGCTGACGCGGGCGCGTTTCTTCCGATCCGCGATCGATCCGACCCGGCCCGGTGTGCCTGCCCGGCGGATGCGCGGACGCGTTGCACACTGGACAGGCGACTGCGCGGAAGGGAGTGGGAATTGAGCTACATCCACGGATACGATCCGGAGACCCTTCGTGAGGTCGTCGACCCCGCCGAGTGCCGCGAGCGCCTCGCGGAGATCGGCCCGCAGCGGAGCCTCCCCGCTCTGCTCGAGCGGGTGTGGCTGCTGAAGGTGCTCGGCGAGCTCGACGAGGCCCTCTCGATCTCGGAGCAGGCCGTCCGCGTCGCGCGGATGGCCGGAACCCGCAAGGACCTCCTGCGCGCTCGTGTGCTGCACGCGACGGTGCAGCAGTTCCGCGGCGCGTACGCGGCCGCCGAGTACGAGCTGTCGACCTGCATCGAGGAGGCCGAGGGCCAGGAGTGGGCGGGCATCGCCGCCTTCGCGCTCCAGCACCGCGGCAAGACGCGCTTCGACGCTGGTGACTTCGAGGGCGCCCGCCAGGACTTCAAGCGCGTGCTCTTCCTGCGCCAGGAGATGGGCGCCCCCGAGCAGCAGCTCGAGGCGACGATGTCGGCGATCGAGGCCGCCGAGCGCCGTCGCCCCCGCTCCGCCGTCGCGAGCTGACGGCTACCGCCGCGACACCTCCCGCCACAGCGCCGCCCAGTCCTCGGGCTGGAGATCGCGCGGGAGACGCGCCGCGTCGATGCCGCACGCCGCGAGCGCACGGCGCGCGCTGCGGCCATCCGCACCCGTCGCACGGCGCAGGATCTCGGCCATCCCCCGCCCCTGGCCGGTGAAGGCGGAGCGCACGAAGCGCTCGTAGCCGCGTCGCTCCCGGATCGGGATCAGCGGGGTCGCCCGGCGCGAGATCGTCAGGATGCCGCCGTCGACGCCGGGCACCGGGCGGAAGCCCCGCGCCGGAACGCGCCCGTGCAGCGCGAAGGCGAACCACGGCGCGGCCTGAGCCGTCATGAGGGTCGCGCCGCCGACGCCCGCCCGCTTGCGCGCCACCTCCCACTGAGTGAGGAGCACGGCGTCGGTCCAGCGCCGCGCGGCGAGCAGGTGACGCAGCAGGGGCGTCGTCAGGTGGAACGGCAGGTTGCCCACGACGACGTCGGCGTCGAGCGGATGGCCGAGCGCGTCGGCGCGGACGATCCGCACGCCGGGCAGGCGTCGGCGGAGCCCGCGCACCCGCGTCTCGTCGATCTCGAGCGCCGTGAGGTCACGCGGCAGCGTCGCAAGGCGGCGGGTGAGGGCGCCGTCTCCCGCGCCGATCTCGAGCACCGAACCGGTGGTGTCGGCGACGAGCGCGACGAGCCGGTCGATGGTGGGCTGGTGGATGAGGAAGTTCTGTCCGAGTTCATGGCGTCCGCCATGGATGGATCGGGGTCGCATGCGAGCGCTCCTGGGAAGGATTCGGAGCACCCGGGCACGTCGGGCGTGAGCGAGGACGCGCGTCCGGGCGCGATGGCATCCGGAACGACGGCGCGGAGAAGGTCGACCTGCGAACGCGCCGTCAGGCGCGGCGGTCGCGGACGTAGACGCACGCCGTCAGCGCGCTGCACAGAGTCCCCATGCGCCCCAGTCTATGCATTTCTCGCTCTCGGCGGGAAAGACGAGCGGATGGCGGTGGGGCGTGAGACGCGGGGGGGGGTGTGGGGGCTTTGCGTGTCTCACTTTCGGCGGGTAAGACGGGCGGATAGCCGCAGTGGGCGAGACACGGGCGGTTGGGTGAGCGTTGCGTGTCTCACTTCCGGCGGGAAAGACGGGCCGATAACCGCGGCGGGCGAGACACGGGCGGTTGGGGGGCGTTGCGTGTCTCACCCACGGCGGGAAAGACGGGCCGATACCCGCACTGACCGAGACACGGTGGCCCTGCCGACACCACATGTCTCACCCCCGGCGGGATAAGCCGCGGGATACCCGCACCAGGTGAGACACGACGTGCCGTGTGCCGAGGCAGGTGACCCCGGCGAACCACGCGTGTCTCACGGCGGACCAGAAAGACCGGCGGATGGCCGCGCCGAGTGAGACATGGAAGCCCACGCCCCTCGCCCCCACGCCCCACACCCCACACCCCACACCCCACACCCCACGCCTCCGCGCCCCACGCCTCCGCACCACGCCCCACGCGCCGCGCGACACACGCCCACCCGCGGGCCAGCGCTGGGCCGCGTTGTCGGCGGGGGCGCTTAGCCTCGAAGCGTGTCGGATCTGCAGCGCGTCACCCGATGGGCCGAAGCCCTCATCGCCCAGCACCTCGACGAGAGCTGGAGCTTCGCCTTCGACAACGCCAAGCGCCGGGCTGGCCAGTGCGACTTCTCACGCAAGCGGATCACCGTCTCGCGCTACCTCGCCGCACGGTACGACGACGACACGAACCACCAGACCCTGCTGCACGAGGTCGCGCACGCCCTCGCGGGGCGCGCCGCGGGGCACGGCAAGGCCTGGAAGCGCATCGCCCGCGACCTCGGCTACGTCGGTGGCACGACGCACGACGGCGAGACGGCGACCGAACTCGCGCCCTGGGTCGGCACGTGCCCGGGCGGCCACACGGTGTACCGGCATCGGCGTCCGGCGCGGGCGTCGTCGTGCGTGAAGTGCGCGCCGACGTTCGACCGGCGCTTCCTCTTCACGTGGGAGCGCCGCGAGATCACGCGCGCTGACCGCGTCGCCGCGATGACGCCGCGGTAAGACCCCGGCGGCCTTCACTCGACGCGCCGGTACTCCAGCTCGGGGCGCCCGCGGCCGCCGTGACGCGGCGAGCGCGCCACGACGCCCCCGTCGGCGAGGAACTCCAGGTACCGGCGCGCCGTCACCCGCGACAGTCCGAGCACGTCGGCCACCTCGGATGCCGAGAGCCCCTCGGCCGCGATGAGCTCCGTGACCGCGTCGAGCGTCTCCTGAGAGAGGCCCTTCGGCAGCCCGGGCAGGTTCGTCGTCCGCAGCGCCGCGAACGCCGTGTCCACCTCGCGCTGGCTGAGCGCCGACACGGGCGACCGCATTCGCTCGAAGTACTCGCGGTACGCCCGCAGCTTCGCCGCGAACACGTCGAACGTGAACGGCTTGATGAGGTACTGCACGACGCCGACGGCGACCGCCTGCCGCACCGCGCCGAGCTCGCGCACGGCCGTGACGGCGATCACGTCGATCGCGATCCCCGCCGCCCGCAGCTCTCGGCACAGCTCGAGCCCGTGGCCATCCGGCAGGTTGAGGTCGAGCAGCACGAGATGGATGCGCTCGTCGGTCGCGTATGCATGGCGGATGGCCCGGCGCGCGGATGCCGCGGTGTGCGCGGTCCCGACGAGCGCGAACCCGTCGAGGCGGGCCAGGTACGCGCCGTGCGCCTGCGCCGCTCGGGGGTCGTCCTCGACGACGAGGACCCGGATCGGCGTCATGACCGCTCCCCCGCGCGGGCCGCGTCCTCCCCCGCGGCTCCCGCGCCATCCGGCCGCGGCAGCGTCGCCGTGAAGACGGCTCCCCCGCCCGGAGCGTCGGCGACCTCGATGTCGCCGCCCAGCCCGCGCGCGGCCTGACGCGCGAGCGCGAGACCGTAGCCGTGGCCCTGCGCGTCATCGGCCTTCGTCGAGAACCCGCGCTCGAAGATGCGCTCGCGGTCGACCGCCGCGACGCCGTCTCCGCTGTCGGTCACCTGGAACACGAGCGCATCGTCCTCCGTCTCGCCGAGATACACCTCCACCCACGCATCGCGGACGCCCGTGCGCGCCGCCCGCCTCGCCGACGCCTCGATCGCGTTGTCGATGAGGTTGCCGAGGATGGTCACGACGTCGGCCGGCGGGAGGCCATGCGTTCCCGGGGCGAGATGGGTCTCGAAGTGCATCTCCACGGCCCGCTCATGCGCCTGCGCGACCTTGCCGAGCACGAGCGCCGCGATGACCGGCTCGTCCACGGCGTGCAGCACGCGGTCGGCCAGCCTCTGCCCGAGGTCGCGCTCCGACGCCGCGAACGCGAGCGCCTCGTCGGGTCGCCCGAGCTCGATGAGCGACGCGATCGCGTGCAGGCGGTTGTCGAACTCGTGCGCCTGCGCGCGCAGCGCATCGGAGATCGTCTTCACCGACGACAGTTCGCCGGCCATCCGCCGCAGCTCGGTGCGATCGCGGAGCGCGAGGATCTCCGCGCGACGGCCGCCGAGCTCGATCTCCGACCGGTCGACGACGAGCTCGCGCGCACCCACCCGCACGACGGCTCCGCCGTCTCGCCCGGTGAGCACGTCGCGCACCTCGGCCGGGAGAGCCGGATCGTCGACCGCGAACGGCGGCTCCTCCGCGATGCCGAGCAGCACGCCCGCCTGGTCGTTCGCGAGCACGACGCGCGCCGCGCCATCCGATCGCGGGCGCTCGACGAGCAGCAGGCCCTCCTCGAGCGAGTGGAGCACCGCCTCGTGCGCGGCGAAGAGCCGCGCGAGCTCGTCGGGATCGCGGCCGTCGGTCACGCGGTAGAGGCGGCGGAACAGCAGGATGGTCGCGAGCGCTCCCAGCCCCACGACCGCGAGCGTGGCGAGGCCGACGAGCTGCAGACGCAGCAGGATGGACCCGGTCACGTTCTCGAGCGTCACGCCGGCCGAGACGAGGCCGACGATCTCGCCGTCGTCCGCGACGGGAGCGACCGCGCGCACCGAGGGCCCGAGCGTGCCGGAGTACACCTCGGTGAACGTCTCCCCCTCGAGGGCGGGCGCGATCGTGCCGATGAACGCTCCGCCGATCCGCGCGGGGTCGGCGTGCGTGTAGCGGGTGCGATCGGTGTCCATGATCGTCACGTACGAGACGCCCGTCGCGGCGATGATCCGCTCGACGTACGGCTGCAGCTCGGCCGACGCCGTCGCGACGGCGCCCTCCGGGTCGGCGCCGATGCGCGCGTGAGCGGCCGAGACGACCTCGATCACCGTCGGCTCGCTCGCGAGGGTGAGCACGAGGCTCGTCGAGCGCTCCTCGGCGTCCGCGTGCGCCGCGGTCTGCGCGTCCCACGCGAGCACGCCGAACACGATCGCCCCGCCGGCGAGCAGCACGGCCGTCTGCACGCCGAGCACCCACGCCGCCACGCTGCGTCGTCGTCCGCGCGCGCCGATCCCGGCGCCTCGTCGTGCCATCCCCCCATTGTGTCGGCCGCGCGCCCTCATCATCCGCCTCTCGACGCGAACACTATGCACGCAAGTCGTCCGGGCCATCCGCCCCGGAACAGGATGAACCCCGCACGCCGGACCGCGAACCCGAGGCTCCGGTGCCCCGAAGGAGAGGACGCACCATGGCGACGACGCCACAGGCCGCGCAGCGCAGGCGCGGCATCGACAAGCAGCACTGGCTCTACATCGCGGTCATCATCGCCGTGGTCGCGGGCATCGCGGTCGGACTCATCTGGCCCGACTTCGGCGCATCGCTCGCCTGGATCGGCAAGGCCTTCGTCGGCCTCATCAAGATGATGATCGCCCCGGTGATCTTCTGCACGATCGTGCTCGGCATCGGCTCCATCGCGAAGGCCGCGACCGTCGGCAAGGTCGGCGGGCTCGCGCTCGGCTACTTCCTCGTGATGTCGACCTTCGCGCTGCTCATCGGCCTCGTGGTCGGCAACCTCATCCACCCCGGCGAGGGACTCCAGCTCAGCAACCCGGGCTACGAGGTCGAGGGCGAGGCCGAGTCGACGACCGACTTCCTCATGGGCATCATCCCCGCGACGCTCTTCTCGCCGCTCACGGGCGAGTCGGTCCTGCAGGTGCTCTTCGTCTCGCTGCTCGTCGGCTTCGCCATCCAGCGCCTCGGAGCGAAGGGCGAGCGCATCCTCGAGGGCATCCGCCTCGTGCAGGCCGTCGTCTTCCGCGTGCTGACGATGATCCTCTGGGTCGCCCCGGTCGGCGCCTTCGGCGCGATCGCCGGCGTCGTCGGCTCGACCGGATGGGGCGCCGTGCTCGCGCTCGGGACGCTGATGATCGGCTTCTACGTCACGTGCATCCTCTTCATCGGCGTCGTGCTCGCCGCCGTGCTGTGGTTCACCGCGCGCATCAACATCTTCTCCGTGATGAAGTACCTCGCCCGCGAGTACCTCCTCATCGTGAGCACGTCGTCGTCGGAGTCGGCCCTGCCCCGCCTCATCGCGAAGATGGAGCACCTCGGGGTCTCGAAGCCCGTCGCGGGCATCACGGTGCCCACCGGCTACTCGTTCAACCTCGACGGCACCGCGATCTACCTCACGATGGCGTCGCTGTTCATCGCCACCGCGATGGGCACGCCGCTGTCGATCTCGGAGCAGATCGGGCTGCTCGTCTTCATGATCATCGCGTCGAAGGGCGCCGCGGGCGTCACCGGCGCGGGGCTCGCCACCCTCGCGGGCGGCCTGCAGACCTACCGCCCCGACCTCGTCGACGGCGTCGGCATCATCACGGGAATCGACCGCTTCATGTCGGAGGCCCGCGCGCTCACGAACTTCACGGGCAACGCCGTCGCCTCGATCGTCATCGCGACGTGGACGCGCGAGTTCGACCGCGACCAGGCGCGCCAGGTGCTCCGCGGCGAGCGGCCGTTCGACGAGGAGACGATGACCGACGACCACGACGAGCCCGACTTCTCGAACCTGCCGGAGCTCCCCGAGGACGGCCAGGGCCCGTCGCCCATCTCGCGCGTGATCCGCACCGACGAGGTGCGCGCCGGGCGATAAGTCCCGCTCATCCGCTGCGACGCGGCCCCGGTCGGATGGCCGGGGCCGCGTCGTGCGCGGACGTCTCGCGCTCTGACAAAAGGCTAAGGCGATAGCCTTCGGTTACGATCGGCTCCTCGGTCCATCGTGCGCTGGACGCGCTGCTCACCCAGCCCGTCGTCACGACCCGCGTTCTCGCGACCATTCTGAGGATCAGCGACGTCGCAGCGGCCTCCGCGATCTCACGCCTCGCCGACGCCGGGATCCTCACGAAGGCCTCGGGCAAGGCCCGCTACCGGATCTGGCAGGCACCCGACGTCCTCGACGCTCTCGACGCCTTCGCCGCACGCGCCCGGCGCGGCCGCATCTGAGCCCCACCGCATCTCACCCGTGCGGGGGATGCCGCCGCGCCCGCGCCATCCGTAGGCTCGCCCCGGGGAGGCGGAGACGAGGGGGCGCTCACCCGGAGCCGTCCCACCAGCGGGTAGGCCCGGGCGACCAGGGGTCAGGGTACCAGCCGGCGTGTGTGTCGGCGCTCATCGGACCGGCGGCGCGGGCGGGCCGGCGGGGCCGCCGGAGGGCGGGCCCACAGAGGCCGCCGTGTATCGCGCGGCGCGTTCGGCATCTGCCCGCAGGATGCCGTTCTTCACGGCCGTGCGGATGACCAGGTAGCCGACCCACAGCATGAGCGCGATCATGCAGAGGTAGATGAGCGCGAAGATCAGGAACATGCCGACGCCGAGTCCGGCGCCCGTGTAGCCGTTCATGGTTCCCCCTGAATCGGCGAGCGACTGAATCGGTGAGCGACGCTTCGGAGCATATCGGTGGGAGGTCGAGCAGAAGTCTCGCGCGTGCAACCGATTCGGCGCGCCGGCACGCACGCGGATGTGAATCTGTTACATCCGAGAAACGCAAACAGTGTGATTCTGTTACACGGTCACGTCATTCTGCTATGTGCCCGCTCCTGCGGGCCGGAGGGAGAGGAAGTGCCGTGACGCGAGAAGGTGTCGAGCAGGCCGCGCTTCGCGCCGCCCTGCCGGTCGCTGCCGTCGTCCTGGCGTTGCTCGTCGGAGGGCTGCTGATCTCGACCCTCGGTGTGCCGCCACTGGATGCCGCCGCCACGGTCGTGCAGGCGGGCTTCGGTTGCGACCCGGGCTATTGCAACGTGGGCGGTACTCTCGCGCTGGCCGGTCCGATCATCTTCTGCGCCCTCGGCGCCGTCGTCAGCCTGCGAAGCGGCCTGTTCAGCATCGGCCAGGAGGGGCAGTACGCGCTGGGCGGCCTCGCTGCCGCGGTCGTCGGGTTCGCTGTCCCAGCGCCGGCCGCTATCCACCCCGTGCTGTGCATCGCGGCAGCCGCCGCGGTCGGCGCCGGCTGGGGTCTCATCCCCGCGGCGCTCAAGGTGTACCTGGGGGTGAACGAACTCATCATCACGATCGTCCTCAACGCGATCGCGGGGCTGCTCGTCGACTTCCTCGTCAACTATCCGCTGCGGGCGGAGGCCTCCACCGTGGGGTACACGCCCTCGATCGCGGACACGGCGAAGCTGCCCGTTTTCGACGCGTCGACGAAGTCGGGACTGGCCTTTGTGCTGGCTGCGATCGCCTGCGTCGCGGTCTGGTTCTACCTCTCGCGCACGACCCGTGGATACGAGCAGCGCATGAGCGGCGAGGCCACGATGTTCGCCCGCTACGCGGGGATGTCTGCGACATCCAGCGTGCTGCGTGCCGGGGTGATCGGCGGTGCCCTCGCCGGGATCGGCGGAGCCGTGCAGGTGCTCGGTGCCAACTACCGGGTGATCGAGGGCTTCAGCGACGGCACGGGGTTGACCGGGCTGACCGCCGCCATCCTCGGGGGCACCACGGCGATCGGTGCGGGGATCGTCGGGTTCCTCTATGCCGGCATCACGGTGGGGGCGGTCAACGGACTGCAGATCGTGCTCGGCGTCCCCCGGGAGATCGGCTCGACCGTGCTGGCGTTGATGATCGTCTTCGTCGCCGTGCAGGCACCCCTCACGACCCGCATCGAACGCGCCCGAGAACGGCGGCGGGCCAACCGGCTCATCGACCGGAACCTCGCTGTTCCACCCCGGATCGGAGCATCCGCATGATCCTCGTCCTGGCCGACTTCCTGAACTCCGGCATCCGCTTGACCACGCCGATCCTGTTCGCGGCGATCGCCTCGATGCTCTCCGCACGGGCGGGGATCCTCAATCTCGCCATCGAGTCGAAGGTTCTCATCGGCGCCTTCGTCGGAATCCTCGTCGCTGCCGGCACCGGCAACACCCTCCTCGGCGTCGTGGCCGCGGCTGCCGCCGGCGCCGCAATCGGTGCGGTGATGGCCGCGGCGCACCGACTCGGTGTCGACCTCGTCGTGCTGGCGATCGGTCTGAACATCCTCGTGCTGCAGCTCACGGTGTTCCTGATGCGTTCCTTCCTCGGCGGTGTCGGAACCTACAAGCCCGACATCGACCCGATCGCGTCCGTGAGCGTCCCCGTGCTCAGCGACCTGCCGGTGGCCGGCAACCTGCTCTCCCGCCTGAACTGGCTCGTCTACCTCGCCTACCTGCTGGTGCCGGCGATCGCGTTGTGGTTCCGCACCCGGGCAGGTCGTCATCTGCTCGCGGTCGGCGAGGCGCCGCTCGCTGCGGCGAGCGCGGGTCTGAAGGTCGGCCGGTCCCAGGTGCTGACGCTGATCGTCGCCGGCGCGATCGCGGGTCTGGGCGGCGCGTTCCTCTCGGTGGGCGATCTCGGGCTCTTCACGCGCAACATGAGCGCCGATCGCGGATGGATCGGGATCACCGCCGCACTGCTCGCGCTCAACAAGCCGGCGTTCCTCATCCCGGCCGCCGGGGTGTTCGGGCTCGCGAGCGCCGCCAGCATCCGCCTGCAGCAGTTCGACGTCCCCGCCAACCTCACCCAGTTCATCCCCCAGGGAGCGGCCTTCGTCGCCCTCGTGCTGGTGGGACTGCGCTCGACCTCGCGCGGCCAGGTTCTTCGCCTCTGGTCGAACAGTTCCCGCATCTCGCTGGCACTGCCTCGACGCAGGCGCACGGTCGCCGTCGCTCCGCGACCGGATGCTGTCGCTCCACGACCTGACGCCGTCGCTCCACGACCGGATGCCGGCGTCGCTCCTTCCGACCCCCCGGCCGACGACACCGCGCCGGACGCCCCCAGACGCTCCACCCTGCACCACTGATCCCATCGACGCGGCTCGCGTCGATCTCATCTCCAGGAGGAACCATGTCCCGCATCCACAGAACCGGCGGTCTCGCGCTCGCCGTCGGTGTCGTCTCCGCGCTGGCTCTGACCGGCTGTTCGGGCGCGAGCACGGCCGCATCCAGCGACTCGGCCGACGGGGCGTTCACCTATGCGCTCGTCACCCCCGGTGCTGCCGGCGACGGCGGCTACATCGACTCCTCGATCGCCGGCGCGAAGCTGGCCGAGGAACAGCTGGGCGTCACCGGTCGCGTCGTGGAAGCCGAGTCGGTGTCGCAGCAGGAGAGCGTGCTGCGCTCGACCGTGGCGACCCACCCGGACATCATCCTCGCCCCGGGCCTGGACCCCGACTCGCTGCTCGCGGTGGCGGAGGAGAACCCCGACCAGCTGTTCGGCGTCCCCAGCGACATCTTCGTCGACGAGCTGCCCGACAACGTTCAGGCGTACTCGATCAACGTCAACGAGTCGAGCTTCCTCGGCGGGTACGTCGCGGGTGCGATGACCACGACCAAGAAGGTCGGCGCCGTTCTCGGCGGTGACAACCCGGGCATCAACCAGTTCTTCTACGGATTCAAGCAGGGTGTGCTTGCCGCGTGCGCGGACTGTGTGGTCACCCCGAGCTACCTCAACAACGAGTACTCCGACCCCTCGGTCGGGCAGGAGGCCGCGCTCGCGCTCTACCAGGACGGAAATGACATCGTCTACGCCGTGGCCGGGCTGTCGGGCCAGGGCGTCTTCACCGCCGCGGAGCAGGAGGGCAAGTACGCGATCGGCGTCGACTCGAACCAGGATGGCGATGCCCCGGGCACCGTCATCACGTCGGTGATGAAGCGCGTCGACATGACGACCTTCAACCTCATCAAGTCCGCGATGGACGGCGAGTTCCAGTCCGGTTTCGTCGCGGCCGGCATGGCCGACGGCGTGAGCGGGCTGTCGTGGGATGACGAGTCGACCGTCTTCGCCGACAACGGCCCCGCCGACATGGTCGCGCTGCTGCCCGACGTGCAGGCCAAGGTCGCAGAGCTGTCGCAGCAGATCCTCGACGGGCAGATCGAGGTGTGCGACGCGCTGAACGACGCGACGTCCGATCAGTGCGCCGCCCTCGGGCTCAGCAGCTGACCGACACCGGACAGGAGATGACCATGGGCCAGACCTCGGTGCCCGCGCCGCGACTCGAATTGCGGGGCCTTCGCAAGTACTTCGCCTCGACCGGAGTGCTCGCCGTCGCGGATGTCTCACTCGAGGTCTGGCCCGGCGAGGTCGTCGCGATCATCGGTGAGAACGGCACCGGCAAGAGCACGCTGATGAACCTGTTGTTCGGGGTGCACAGCGCCGATGCCGGTGAGATCCTCGTCGACGGACGCGTGCGACACATCCGCACCACCCAGGATGCGATCGACGCGGGACTGGGCATGGTCCATCAGCACTTCGAGCTGGTGCCGAGCTTCTCCGTCGCACAGAACGTGCTGCTCGGTCACGAGCCGGTTCGCTCCGGGTTGTACGACGACCGGGCGGCCCGTGATCGGGTCGCCCGGGTCGCCGCCGAGAGCGGGCTGTCGATCGATCCCGCGGCGAAGGTGGGCGAGTTGTCCATCGGCTCGCAGCAGCGCGTGGAGATCCTCAAGGCGCTCGCCGCCGATGCGCAGACCCTCATCTTCGATGAGCCGACGGCTGTGCTGACCCCGGCGGAGGCCGACGAGCTCGTCACGATGATCCGAGGGCTCGCCTCCGGGGGCCGGTCGGTGTTGTTCATCTCTCACAAGCTTCCGGAGGTACAGGCCGTGGCCGACCGCATCGTCGTGATGCGTCGAGGTCGCGTGGTCGCGACCCTCGCGCGCGGCGATGCCGACGACGCGGAACTGGCCCGTCTCATGGTGGGGCGCGACGTCCACGCGGCCTCGGCGACCCGCGGCTCCCAGGAGGGCGAGGTCGTCCTGAGCCTGGAGGGGGTGCGGCTGGCCGGCCACGGCCACGGCGACCGCCACGACCGCCGCGGCCACGACCACGGCGACGGCTCGAGCCTCGGCCTGCGGCGCGGCGAGGTGGTCGGCATCGCCGGCGTCAGCGGCAACGGTCAGGACGAGCTGGTCGAGGCGATCGCCGGACTCACCCCGATCGCGGGCGGTCGCATCCGGCTGGCCGATCGAGACATCACGGCGTCCTCGCCTGCGCAGCGGCGTGCCGCCGGAATCGCGCACATCGCCGCCGACCGCATGCGCGTCGGCTTGAACCTGGATGCGACGCTGGAGGAGAACGCCGCGGCGACGGCATTCCGTTCGCGACGGTTCAGCCGTTTCGGGCTCATCCGCCGACGTGCCCGGCGCCGGTTCGCACAGAAGCTGATCGCCGACTACGAGGTGCGCGGCGCCGCGGCGGGCCGCGCGGTGAGGTCGCTCTCCGGCGGCAACCTGCAGAAGATCGTGATCGGCCGCGAACTGGCGGGCGAGCCGGCGGTCGTCCTGGCGAACCAGCCGACGCGCGGTCTCGATGTCGGCTCGATCGAGTTCGTCCATCGCGCCCTGCTGGACGCGTGCTCGGCCGGGGCCGGCGTCGTCCTGGTGTCGACGGAGCTCGATGAGGTCCTCGCGCTGTCGCATCGCGTCGCGGTGATGTACCGCGGTGAGCTCGTGGGCCCCTTCGATCGGGCGGATGTCGATCGGGAACGCATCGGCCGCATCATGGCGGCGGGAAAGGCCGCAGTATGACCGAGCACGCGGATCCCCGCCTGATCGTGGCGGATGTGGTGTGGACCCCGCCCGGCATCACCTACTCCCCGGGCGTCGTGGAGATCGACGGCGGCCGGGTGGTGTCCGTCGGGCCGGTGCGCGACAGCCGGCCGAGTGGTCCGGGCGTCGTCGACCTCGGAGAGGCGCTCGTGATGCCCGGCCTGGTGAACACCCACGCCCACACCCCGATGTCGCTCATGCGGGGCGTCGCGGAGGGGCATTCGCTGCTGACGATGGAGGGTTTCCTGCAGGTGCTCCGCACCCGGGAGGCGCACCTGACGCCCGACCTCGTGCCCGCATCCGTCTCGGTGAGCTGCGCCGACTTCATCCGGCACGGGGTGACGACCTTCGCAGACCAGTACTTCTATGCCGACCGCATCGCCCCCGCGGTGATCGAGTCGGGCCTTCGCGCCGCGCTGGCGTGGGGCATCGTCGAGCTCGGCGACGACGAGGCCCGGGCGCGCGAGATCGCCGCAGCGACGGCGTTCGCGGAGTCGATGCAGGGCGTCTCGGACGTCGTGCGCGGCTGGCTTGGGCCGCACGCCTTCTTCGTCGACAACCGGCCCGACGCGATGCTCGCCGAGCGCGAGGCGGCGGCCCGGCTCGGGGTCGGACTCCATGTGCACTTCTCCACCTCCGGTGAGGAGGATGAGTACTGCCGGTCGGCGTACGGCACGTCGGCGCTGGAGCAGCTGAGCCGCATGGACATGCTCTCGGTGCCGACCATCCTGGCCCACTGCAACACGGTGCCGGTCGATGAGCTGCTTCTGCTGGCGGGCACGTCGGCCGCCATGGCGGTGATCCCGTCGGTCGCGATGCAGTCGGGGGTGCCGGCGGCGCCCGTGCGGGCGGCGCTGGATGCGGGGGTCACCGTGACCCTCGGCACCGACAACGTCTGCAACAACACCAACGTCGATCTGTTCGAGGAGATGCGCCTGCTCGGCAAGCTGGCGGCCTTCACCTCGCAGGTGCCGAACCAGGTGACGCCGCGCGAGATCCTGGGTATCGCCACGGTCAACGGGCACCGTGCGCTCGGCGGTGCGCCGCAGGACGGCCGGATCGAGCCCGGCGCCGTCGCGGATCTGCTCGCGATTCCGCTGGCCGAGATCGCTCGCGGACCGGTGGGGGCGCAGAGCCTGGAGGCGGGGCTCGTCTACGGGACGAGCGGGGCCTCGGTGCGCGACTCGATGGTCGCCGGGCGATGGCTCATGCGCGACCGGGAGGTGCTCTCTGTGGATGTCGCCGCCGCGCTCGCCCAGCAGCAGCGGGATTACGACATCCTGGTGTCGAGGATCGCACGGGGTGACAGGGGATCATCATGGACGTGACGGAGCGGCGGAGCACGATCGAGGACCGTGTGATCCGCAACGGCGAGGTGCAATTCGCGGAGCTCGCGCAGGAGTTCGGCGTCAGCGAGATGACGATCCGGCGCGACATCGAGGCGCTGCAGACGGCCGGTGTCGTGCGCCGGATCGCGGGCGGCGCGATCGCCGTCGGCGGCACGGCGTTCGAGCCCTCTTACGGGTCGCGCGCAGGTCGTGCGGTCGATTCGAAGGCGCATATCGCCCGGGCCATCGCCGATCTGCTGTCGCCCGGTGAGACCGTCATCCTCGACAGCGGCTCGACGGTCGCCTCGGTGGCGCGGGCGCTGTGCGGTCGAGGCCTGGGGCTCACGGTCGTCACCCCGTCGTTGACGGTCGCGGCGACGCTGGCCGACGAACCCGACACGACCGTCATCCTCGCCGGCGGGGTCGTCAGGCCGGGGGAGCTCAGCGTGATCGGCTCGGAGGCCGAGCGGGTGATCGCCGCGTACAACTGCGACACGTATGTGGCGGGCGTCGCCGGAGTGGACGCCGAGCGGGGCCTCACCGAGTACCACCCGCAGGAGGCCTCCGTGAAGCGCGCCGCCGTCGCCGCCGCACGGCGTGTGGTCGTGGGGGCGGATGCGGCCAAGCTCGGGCGCGTGCACCTGGTGAACATCGCACCGCTCGCGGCCGTGGAGGTGCTGGTCACCGACGCCGAGGCGTCGCATCCGACCGTGCTGGAGGCCCAGGCCGCGGGCACCGAGGTCGTGTTCGCGCCGGCGCCGGCGTCGCGTCCCGTGTAGGCGTGGGCGTCCCGCGCCGCTGACTTTTTCCTTTCAATCGAGTGATGGAGCATCATGACCTCTCTGTTTCGCGCCCTTTTTCCGCACACCGACACGCCGCTGGTCGCGATGGCGCACGTTCCGGCGCTGCCGGGCACCCCGCTGTACGACGCCGAGGGCGGCGTCGATGCGCTCGTCGAGCACGTCAGGCGTGATGTCGACGTGCTCGTCGATGCCGGCTTCGACGCGGTCATGTTCTGCAACGAGAACGACCGCCCGTATCAGCTGCACGCGGGGCCGGAGGCGGCCGCGGTGATGGCGCGGGTCGTCACCGAGTGCCGGCCGACGTCGATCCCGTTCGGCGTCGACTATCTCTGGGATCCGCGGATCGCCCTGGCCACGGCCGTCGCCACGGGGGCGTCCTTCCTCCGTGAGGTCGTCACGGGCGTCTGGGAGTCGGACATGGGGCTGTGGAACACGGATGCGGCCGAGACGCTGCGGGAGCGGCGTCGCCTCGACGCGACCGAGGTCGCGGTCCTGATGAACATCTCTCCGGAGTTCGCGTCGCCGATCGGGTCGCGGTCGTTCGCGCAGATCGCGAAGTCGACCGTGGTCTCGTCGCTGTCGGATGCGATCCTGGTCTCGGGCCCGATGGCAGGTGCGGGGCCTGACACCTCGGTGCTGCGAGAGGTGCGAGAGGCGGTTCCCGCGGAGGTACCGGTGCTGCTGAACACGGGGGCGCGGGCCGAGACGATCGCGCAGATGCTGACGATCGCCGACGGCTGCATCGTGGGGTCGTCGCTGAAGGTCGACGGCTACACCTGGAACCCGGTGGATGCCGACCGCGCGCGTCGGTTCGTCGACGCCGCCCACGCGTAGAGTGCGGCGGAACGCGCAGCGGATGGAACGGGAGAACGGATGACGGAGCGCCTGCTCGTCGGGATCGACATCGGCACGACCGGGGTGAAGGTGGTGCTGGTCGACCCCGGCGTGGGGGTGGTCGCGCAGGCCACCCGGGCGAACCGGCTCGGCTCGCCGCATCCGGGGTGGGCGGAGGCGGACCCGGCGCAGTGGCGCGAGAACGTGCTGTCCGCGTTGACGGAGGTGGTGTCTCGCGCCGGCGGGCGTGCGGTCGGCGCGATCGCGACGACCGGGATGGTGCCGTCCCTCGTCTTCGTCGACGAGGACGGGCAGCCGGTGCGTCCTGCGATCCTGCAGAACGACGCGCGCGCGAGGGACGAGGTGCGGATGCTGGCGGACGAGACCGCGGATGCGGGCGCGCTGGCGTCGACCGGGTCGGTTCCGAGCCAGCAGTCGGTGGCGCCGAAGGCGATGTGGGTCGCGGCGAACGAGCCGGACTCGTGGGGTCGTACCCGTGCACTCGTCGGCTCGTACGACTGGGTGCTGATGCAGCTCGGCGCTGCGCTGCACGTGGAGGCGAACTGGGCGCTCGAGTCGGGGCTGTTCGATCTCGACGGCGCGGTGTTCGCCCCGATGGCCGAGGCGGTTCCGGGGCTCGCCGATCGGCTCGCGCCCGTGCGAGTCTCCGGGGAGGTCGTGGGAGGGCTGAGTGCGGCGGTCGCCGACCGGGTCGGGCTACCGGCGGGCGTCCCGCTCGTGGTGGGCGGGGCGGACCACGTGCTCTCGGCGTACAGTGCAGGACTCGCCGCGGCGGGGGACTGGCTGGTGAAGCTCGGCGGCGCGGGAGACATCCTCGCCGTCACGGATGCGCCAGTGGTCGATGAGCGGTTCTTCCTCGATGCGCATACTGTTCCCGGGCTGTGGCTGCCGAACGGGTGCATGGCGACGAGCGGCAGCCTGGTGCGGTGGGTGCAGTCGGTGTTGCGCATCGACGATCTGCGGTCGATGGATGCGGTGGCAGCCGAGCGGCAGGCCGCGGAGATCCTCTGCCTGCCGTATTTCCTCGGCGAGAAGAGCCCGCTGAACGACCCGGACGTGCGGGGTGTGTTCGCGGGCCTGCATCTCGGTCACGATGGGGCGGACGTGTATCGGTGCGCGCTGGAGGGCATCGCCTTCGGCTTCCGTCACAACGCCGAGGTGCTGCGTTCGCGCGGGGTGGCGCTGACATCGGCGACAGTGACCAACGGTGGTGCGACCTCGCTGTTGTGGAAGCAGATTCACGCTTCGGTGCTGGCGACGCCGCTGCGCACGGTGCGTGACCACCCGGGTGCGTCGCTCGGCGCCGCCTTCGCGGCCGGGATGGGAGCGGGATCGTTCGCGGCCTGGCCGGAGGCGCTCGAGGTGGTGCGCGCGGGCGACACGATCGATCCCGTGCCCCCTCTCGTCGAACGATACGACGAGGCCTACGGCTTGTGGCGGGATCTCGCCGGCGCGACGGCGCCGACGATGCGCGCCCTCGCGCGACGGTGAGGGGAGGGGCACGGCGGGCAGGGAACGCTTTGAACGCGA
Source organism: Microbacterium barkeri (assembly GCF_027921765.1). Classification (GTDB taxonomy): domain Bacteria; phylum Actinomycetota; class Actinomycetes; order Actinomycetales; family Microbacteriaceae; genus Microbacterium; species Microbacterium barkeri. The sequence goes on along the minus strand of NZ_BSEJ01000017.1, from coordinate 16,017 downwards.
GGATGTCGTCGCGGGCGTCGGCGAGCATGCCGGCGGTCTTGGGGTGGACGCGCTCGATCATGCGCTGCACCTCGTCGAACTGGGCGTCGATGTGCTCGGCGTCGGGCTGGGCGAAGATCGTGCGGATCACGCTGGCGACCATCTCCTGACGGCCCTTTGGCAGGGCAGTGAGGACGTTGCGCATGAAATGGACGCGGCAGCGTTGCCAGGCCGCGCCCTGCAACACCGTCGCTGCAGCCTTCTTCAGCCCCGCGTGGGCGTCGGAGATCACCAGCTTCATCCCGGAAAGCCCCCGGGTCTTCAACGAGCGCAGGAACTGCTTCCAGAACTGTTCGGTCTCGCTGTCACCGACGTCGAAGCCGAGCACGACCCTGCGGCCATCGGCGGCGACACCGATCGCGACGACAACGGCTTGGGAGACGACGCGGTGGTCGATGCGGACCTTGCAGTAGGCCGTGTTGCTAAACCCATTGGAGGGTCGCGGCGAGGCAGATGGCGGCGTGATAGTTCCGGGCGGTCTTGTCTGAGCGCATCGCGATGCCGCGCCACTGCTTGAGCTTGTTGAAGCAGCGCTCAACGACGTTGCGGCGCTTGTAACGTTCCTTCTGCTCGCGCCCGAAGTCGATGGGCCGGCCTGGCCGTTTGCGGCGGTGGGCGATCTGGTCGTCGCGTTCGGGGATCATCGTGGCGATGCCTCGTTCGCGCAGCCAGGCCCGGTTCGCCTTCGACGGGTAGCCCTTATCGGCGAGCACCCGATCCGGTCGCGATCTCGGCCTGCCGGTGTGCCCGGCCACGCGGATCTCGGAGAGCGTGTCATTCAGCATGCTCGTGTCCGTGGCCTGCCCGGGGTCAGCACGAACGCGAGCGCGCGGCCTTTCCCGTCGCGGACCAGGTGATTCTTCGTCGTCAGCCCGCCGCGGGAGCGGCCGATCGCGTGATCAGGAGGCTCGGCCCCGAACTTCTTGTAGTTCGACCCGGCCCCCTGTGTCCCGCTTCAGGGTCGCGCCGTGCTGATGCACGCGCACGATCGTCGAGTCGATCGAGGCCATCCAGTCGAGCTCGCCGCGCAGATGCGTCAGCGACTGGACCTTCTCGAGCACCCGCGCCCACACGCCCTGCTCCGACCAGCGGTTGAAGTTCTTGTAGATCGTGTTCCAGTTCCCGAACCGCTCCGGCACATCCCGCCACGGAGCCCCGGTCCGGTAACGCCATGCGGTCGCCTCGACCACTGCACGCCGGTCCACCGGCGGTCGGCCCGTCGCCTTCGCGACCGGGAACAGTGGGCCGATCACAGCCCAGGCCTCATCGGAGATCTCAGTACGCGACACGCTTCAAGCGTCACCCGCGCGCCACCGACACCCCTTTAGCAACACGCCCTAGGGCGCAGTTACCGTCCTCAAACGGCCGAATAGCGGCCAAAACTGCGACCTGAATAGGGCCCCGACCCCGCCACCCCGCCCAGGTCGCAGTAACCGTCCCCAAACGGCCGAATAGCGGCCAAAACTGCGACCTGAACAGGGCCGCGCCCCTCAGTCCAGGGCCGTGAACACCCCGTCCCGCAGCACGGGCACGATGTCGAGGTCGTCGATCGCGGCGGCGGGCTTCACGTCGGCGTGCCGTGGGTCGCCGTCAAGCTCGCGGCCCGAGCCGCTCGCGGTCAGCAGGTGCTTCACCGCGCGACGGAGCGCCCGGAACGACTCGGCCGGCACCACGGCCTCGGGCGAGGAGTGGTCGATGCCGAGGTCCGACAGTGCGGCGATCACGGCGCCCGCGCCGAGCTGGTCCTCGACCGCGAACCGCAGCCCGGCGCCATCCCTCTCGCCCGCCGCGATGACGGCGATGCTCGTTCGGGCGCCGCGGCGCTCCTGCTCGGCGAGCACGGCGCGGCCGACGGCCGCCGCGTTGCGCAGCGCCCCGGCGAGCACGACCGGTGCGTGCTCCAGCCCAGCGGCGGCCTGCGCGACCGCGGCGCCGTTGATCGAGACGGCGTGCGCGTCGGCCAGCGCGACCTGCTCGCCGCGAGCGACCGCGGCGGCGACGTTCGAGGTGAAGCGGATGACATCGACCACGATCACGACGTCGGCGGGCGCGAGGCGCCGCAGCCCGTCGACTCCCCAGTCGAAGCGCACCTGATACGAGGACTGATCGAACGCGGAGGCCATCCCTCGATTCTCCCCGACCGTCCGAGTGCTCGGCGCAAGCCCCTGGCGCGGGCGTCGCCGGATGCGGCATCGTGCTGAGGTGGAGACGACGATCGAGATCCGGCGAGCGCGACCCGACGACGCCCGAGGGCTCGCGGAGGTGCACATCCGCACCTGGCGCATCGCCTACGCTCACCTCCTGCCGGCCGAGACGCTCTCGCGTCTGTCGGTGCCCGCACGGGCTCGGCGGTGGGAGCGCATCCTCCGGCAGAACCGCAATCCGACATGGATCGCGCTCGAGGGGCCACGCGTGCTGGGGTTCGCGTCGTCGGGCCCGGCCCGCGATCCCGAGCCGCCCGCCGAGCGGGAGCTGTACGCGCTCTACCTCGACCCCGATCGCCACGGCTCGGGCGTCGCCGACGCGCTGATCCGCGAGGCGATCGGCGACCGCCCCGCCTACCTGTGGGTGCTCGCGGGCAACGCCCGGGCCATCCGCTTCTACGAGAAGCACGGCTTCGCGCTCGACGGCGTCGAGCGCGTCGAGGACGCGGCCGACGGCACGCCCCTCCCCGAGCTGCGGATGGCCAGGGAGTCGTCCCGCGCGTGAGCCCCCGCCCGGTGCGACACTGGAGCATGCGGATCCTGCAGAAGCTCGTCCTCGACTGCGACGCCGACGCCGCCTGGCGCGCGCTGCACTCGCCCGCCGTGCTCGCGGAGCTCTACGGCCCGATCGTGCGCATGCGGCCGCTCGGCGCCGATCCGATGCCGCTCCAGTGGGAGTCGGGGTCGGACGCGGCGGTCCAGCTCGACACGGGGGCCATCCCGCTCGGCTCTCAGCTCATCGCGACCGTCGACCGCGAGAAGGAGGGCGGCGCCGTCCGCATCCTCCGCGACGTGGGGATGCCGCTCACCGGTCCGCTCGGCTCGCTCGACGTCTGGGACCACCAGATGGCGGTCTCGGCGACGGCGGATGGCCGGACGCTGTGGCGCGAGCGGCTCACGATCGGCGGGCCGACCGCTCCCCTGCTCTGGCTGCCGCTGTGGGCGATGTGGCAGGTGCGCGGCGTCCGCCTGCGGAAGCTCGCCCGCACGTGGGCGTTCGATCCGGAGGCGGACGCGGCCGAGGCCGGCTGAGCTCCTGTCAGTCGGCGGCCAGCGCCTCGACGGGTGCGATGCTCGTGGCCAGTCGCGTCGGCGTGACCGCCGCGACCACGGTGAGCACGGCCATCGCGGCGACGATCGCGAGCACGGGCGCCCACGGCACAGCGGGCAGGACGAGCGAGCCGGCCGGGCCGCCGGGATACGCCGGCACCGACCCGAGCAGCGACTGCGCCCCGGCCCATCCGTAGGCGATCCCGAGCACGAGGCCCGTGACGAGCGAGGCGAGCGTGATGTGCGTCGCCTCGAGGAGCACCATCGCGCGCACCTGGCGCCCGGAGAGGCCGAGCGAGCGCAGCAGCCCGAGCTCGCGGCGCCGCTGCACGACGCCGATCGTGAGGAGGTTCACGAGGCCGACCGCGGCGATGACCGCCGACACCGCGACGAGGCCCATCATGATGTTCGCGAAGGTGTCCATGATCACCGAGAACTCGCTGTCGAGCGCGCCGCCCGCATTCGCCGTGAGCACCGCCTTGGCGGTCTCGGTCGCGACGGCGAACATCGTCACGAGCGTCACGCCCATGACCACGCCGATCGACATGCGGCTCGAGCGCTCCGGATGACGCAGTGCGTTCTCCGACGCGAGCACCGCGGTCGCGGACCTGCCGAACCAGCGCCCGACCATCCGGAGCACGGGGGGCATGACCGTCGTCGCGCCGAGGACGAGTCCCGTGAACGAGAGGAGCCCGCCCGCGAAGGCCGGGAGGACGCCGAGCGGCGTCACGAAGCCGCCCACGACGCCGACCCCGAGGAGCACGGCGCCGATCGCGAAGAGCACGATCGCGAGCACGTTGCGCGCGGGGCGCTGCGAGACCGCGTCGTGCGTCCGCTCGACGGAGCCGCCGAGCGCCTGGAGCGGCGTGACGGTGAGCACGCGACGCGAGCCGACCCACGCGGCCGCCCACGTCGTGAGCACGACGATCGCCGCGGGGAGCACGAGCACGGGCTGCGCGACGACGTAGCCGTGCCCTGCGACGCCGAGCAGCCGATCGCCCAGCGCCGTTCCCGCGTAGGAGAGCCCCACGCCCGCAGCCAGCCCGATGAGGGCGCCGATCGCCCCGACGACGAGACCCTGGCGGCCGACCTCGGAGCGCTGCGAGCGCGCGGACGCGCCGATGAGGCGCATGAGGGCGATCCGGCGCACGCGACCCGCGACGATCGTCGAGAACGTGTTGGCCGTCACGACCGCGGCGACGTACATCGCGACCGCGGTGAGGAGCACGCTGAGGATGGCGACGACGATCGCGAGCGTCTCGGAGTCGCCGATGTACGGGTCGTTCTGCAGGACGGCGCCGATGTAGCCGGTCGTCGTCACGAGGGTCACGCCGAACGCCGCCGACAGCGCGGCGACGAGCACGCTCGCGCCCATGCCGCGCTCGCGCAGGAAGGCGAGCCGAGCGGATGGCCGGACTGCGGCCGTCCGGGCAGGTGCCGCGGCGACCGCGGTCATCGCGCGGCTCCCGCCGTGGGGATGGCCGACGTCGCGGGAGCGGTCTCCGCCGCGAGCATGTGCACCGAGATCTGCTCGGGCGTCTGCCGCGGCTTGTCGGCGACGATGCGGCCGTCGCCGAGGAAGAGCACGCGGTCGGCGTAGCTCGCGGCGAACGGATCGTGCGTCACCATCGCGATGCTCTGGCCGTGCTCGCGGCTCGCGGCGGCGAGGAGGGCGAGCACCTCGCGCCCCGTGCGGGAGTCGAGGTTGCCGGTGGGCTCGTCGGCGAAGAGCAGGTCGGGAGCCGTCGCGAGCGCCCGCGCGATCGCGACGCGCTGCTGCTGCCCGCCGCTCAGCTCGTGCGGCTTGTGGCGCAGGCGCGGCGCGAGGCCGAGCGTCTCGATGAGCCCGTCGATGCGCGCGCGCTCGGCGCTCGACGGCTTGCGGCCATCCAGGTCGAACGGGAGCTGGATGTTGGCCTGCACGTCGAGCGTCGGCACGAGGTTGAACGCCTGGAAGACGAATCCCACGCGGCGCCGACGGAGGATCGTCAGCTCCTCGTCGCGCATCCCCGTGATCTCGGTGTCGCCGATCCAGACGCGTCCGCTCGACGGCGCGTCGAGCCCCGCCATGATGTGCATGAGCGTGGACTTTCCCGAGCCGGACGGCCCCATGATGGCGGTGAACTGGCCGCGTCGGATGCCGACGCTGACGCCGTCGAGAGCACGGACGCCGTTCTCGCCAGCGCCGTACTGCTTGGTGAGCTGCTGCACGCGCGCGGCGAGCCCCATGTCGGTGGTCGTGATCTCCATGCCTACGACGCTAGGAACCGACCCCCGTCGCGGTCATCGCCCGCCCGGCTCATCCGGCTACATCGCGAGGATGATCCCGCGCGCCTCAGGAGATGACGCGGACCTCGCAGCCGACGCCGGGGATGCGTGCGAGCTTCGCGTCGGTCGTGATGAGCGGCACTTGGAGGTGCTCCGCGAGAGCGACGTACGCCGCGTCGTAGGGGTTCGCGTTCGGCGAGAGGTCGACGATCCGCGACAGCAGAGGCCCGGTCGCGTGCACATCGAGTTCGGCGCGCGACACCTCGGAGACGGCCTCGCGGAAATCCTCGGCGGAGAGGTGCCCGCCGAGCAGCCGCCCTCGCAATGCGCTCACGACCTCGAGACGCAGGTGCTCCGGAACGGCCCAGTGCGGATCGGTCGCGAGCACATCGATGACTGCCAGCGCCTTCGGAGAACGGCCGATCACGTCAGCGAACGCCGAGGCGTCGACCACGAGCGTCATGCCGAGCCCGGCTCGTCGCGCTCGCGATCGCGCCTGATGAGCTCAGCCATCGACGGGCCCTCCCACGCGCGCGTCTCCTGCCCGGCGACTCGCGAGCGGATCTGGGCGAGCCAGGACGCGTTCCGGTGCCTGCGCGCTTCCTCGTCGAGGACCCGCCGCAGGTACGCCTGGAGTGAGACCCCGCGCTCGGCCGCCTCCGCGGCGAGCGCGGCGCGCGTCTCCTCGGGGACGTCGCGGATCTGGATGGCGACCATGCATGCATTATCGCATGCACGGGTCGAGCAGGTCGTTGCCGAGCGGCGCCGGCAGCTCGGCAGCCGCGACCGTGATGCTCAGGCCAGGCCGTGCTCGAACGCGAAGACGACGAGCTGCACGCGGTCGCGCAGGGCGAGCTTCGTGAGGATGCGGCTGATGTGCGTCTTCACGGTCGCCTCGCTGAGGAACTCGCGCTGGGCGATCTCGGCGTTGCTGAGCCCGCGGGCGGCGAGCGCGAAGATCTCCTTCTCGCGGTCGGTCAGCTCGCCGAACGCGGGCGGCGCCGGCCGCGGCGCCTCCGCGAAGTGCGCGAAGAGCTCCCGTGTCGCGGATGCCGCGATGACCGACGACCCGGCATGGACGGTGCGGATCGCCGCGAGGAGGAACTCGGGGTCGGCGTCCTTCAGCAGGAAGCCGCTCGCCCCTTCCCGGATCGCGCGCGCGGCGGCCTCGTCGAGGTCGAATGTCGTGAGCATGACGACCTTGGGCGGGTCGGGCTCGGCGAGGAGGTGCGAGGTCGCGGCGAGGCCGTCCATGACGGGCATGCGGATGTCCATGAGGACGACATCAGGACGGGTCGCCCGCACGACGGCGATCGCCTCCTGCCCGTCGCCCGCCTCGCCGACGACCTCGAGGTCGGGCTGCGACGCCACGACCATCCGGATCCCGGCGCGGAACAGCGCCTGGTCATCCACGAGCACGACCCTGATCATCCGTCTCCCCTTCCTCGCTCCACTCTTTCACGCACCCGCACGTGTCTCACTTTCCCCGGCTTTCCCGGCGCCATACCCGCACGAAACGAGACATGCAGGATCGGGGCGCGCCGGGCCCGGCGGGTCATACGGGGAGCGTCGCCTGCACGACCCAGTCGGCGCTCTGCGGGCCGGCATCGAACCGGCCGCCGACGAGCTCGGCGCGCTCGCGCATGCCGATGAGCCCGTGGCCCGCCGACTGCACGGGCGGAGCGTGGAGCACCTTCGTCCGCGCCGTCGTGACCGGCACCGGACGCGTGTCCGACGAGACCCTCCGGTTGCGCACCGACAGCGCGACGCTTCCCGGCAGCCACGCGAGATGGACGTGCACGGGCCCGCCGTCGCCGTGCCGCATCGCGTTCGTCGTCGCCTCCTGCAGGATGCGGTAGACCGCGAGCTGCACGGACGCGGGCGGCTCGCCGGGCGGAGCGGGGTCGACCGTCACCCGGAGGTCGACGCCCGCGGCGCGCACGTGCGCGTAGAGCTGCTCGAGGTCGGCGATCGTCGGCTGCGGCCCCTCGGCCTGCCGATGCCGCAGCTGGGTCAGGAGCATCCGCACATCCGACAGCGCGGAGCGCGCGGTCTGACTGATCGTCGCGAGCGCCTGGGTCGCGGCCTCGGGGTCCGCGGCGGCCGCGTACCGGGCGCCATCGGCCTGCGCGATGACCACCGCCAGCGAGTGCGCGACGACGTCGTGCATGTCGCGCGCGATGCGCCCGCGCTCCTCCTCCGCCGTGGCTCGCTCCTCGGCGAGCAGCTGCGCGCGCCGTGTCTCGCGGTTTCGGATGACGACGCGGAAGAGGGCGCCGAGCGTCCAGGCCAGAAGCAGGCTGAAGAGCGCCGCGCCGAACACGAGCATGAGCGACAGCACCGCCTGCAGCGGCGAGCTCGCTCCCCCGACGTATCCGACGTAGCCGATGCCCGCGATCGCGGGGCCGAAGACGAACAGGTACAGCGCGACGCAGAGCGCCCCCGCGCACGCCGAGGCGAAGCCCACCCAGAAGACGACGCGCGAGCCGTAGGCGGCGACCGCGAAGAGCACGACGAAGATCGCGACGTTCGCCGCCATCGGCTGCTGCCCCGTGCCCATCTGCACGAACGCGCCGATCCACGCGACCGCGAGCGACAGCGCCGGTGCGCAGCGGCTCAGCATGAGCGCGGTCGTCATGAGCGCGAGCGTCGCGGCGCCCCCGATCCACGAGAAGCCGTCGTCGTAGGTCGGCAGCAGCACGGCCGCGAAGAGGAGGAAGAACGCGCCCGTGAAGCCGTCGAGGATCCACTGCGCCGCCGACACGCGTCGGAAGAGCCCCCGCCACCGTGTGCGCAGGGGCGTGCTCGTGCTCGTTCCGGCGCCGTCCATCCCCTCCACGGTACGGGCCGGCGCGCGGCGCGGCATCCGCCGTGCGGCGTATCCGCCATCCGTCGCGAGTCGCACGGCTGATCGGATGGCCGCGCTGCGGCCCCGAGGACGACCCGCGTTGCGTCATGTGACGCTCTGTTTCGCCGCGTGTGACGGTCTGTTGCGCATGCGCGCGAGCCCCTCACCCTCCGCTCCCTAAGCTCGACCCACATCGAGCGAGCGGGAGACGAGCATGACCTTGAGCGAGACCGGCACGCAGGCCGCACCGGCGGCGGCGCGCGGGGCGCGCATCCGTCCGCCTCGCCCGTCGAGCAAGCCGAACGGGCAGTGGAAGATCGACGGCACCGAGCCGCTGAACGCCAACGAGCAGTTCAAGCAGGAGGACAACGGCCTCAACGTGCGCGAGCGCATCGAGACCGTCTACGCGCAGGGCGGCTTCTCCTCGATCGACCCGACCGACCTGCACGGCCGCTTCCGCTGGTGGGGCCTCTACACCCAGCGCAAGCCCGGGATCGACGGCGGCAAGACCGCGACCCTCGAGCCGCACGAGCTCGAGGACGAGTACTTCATGCTGCGGGTCCGCATCGACGGCGGCCAGCTCACGACCGAGCAGCTGCGCGTGATCGCGGGCATCTCGAACGACTTCGCGCGCGGCACGGCCGACCTCACCGACCGCCAGAACATCCAGCTGCACTGGGTGCAGGTCGAGGACATGCCGGAGATCTGGCGCCGCCTCGAGAGCGTCGGCCTGTCGACCACCGAGGCGTGCGGCGACGTCCCCCGCGTCGTCCTCGGCTCGCCCGTCGCGGGCATCGCGGCCGACGAGCTCATCGACCCGACCCCGCAGATCGACGAGATCACGCGCCGGTTCATCGGCGACCCCGAGCTCGCCAACCTCCCGCGCAAGTTCAAGACCGCACTCACCGGCCATCCGAGCCAGGACGTCGTCCACGAGATCAACGACGTCGCGTTCGTCGCCGTCGAGCACCCCGAGCACGGCGTCGGCTACGACGTGTGGGTCGGCGGCGCGCTGTCGACCGTGCCTCGCCTCGGTGAGCGCCTCGGCGCATGGGCCTCCCCCGACCAGGTCGCCGAGGTCTGGTACGGCGTCGCGCGCATCTTCCGCGACTACGGCTACCGTCGCCTCCGCAACAAGGCGCGCCTGAAGTTCCTCCTCGCCGACTGGGGCGTGGAGAAGTTCCGCGAGGTCCTCGAGACCGAGTACCTCGGCTACCGCCTCGCCGACGGCCCCGCCGCTCCGAAGCCGCCGACCCCCGGCGACCACATCGGCGTGCACCGCCAGAAGGACGGCCTCTTCTACGTGGGCGCGACGCCCATCGTCGGGCGCTCGTCCGGCACGCAGCTCGCGGCTCTCGCCGACCTGCTCGAGGCGCACGGCTCGACACGGCTGCGCACGACCCCGCACCAGAAGCTCGTCTTCCTCGACATCGCCGAGGACCGCGTCGAGTCGCTCATCGCCGGGCTCGACGAGCTCGGCCTCAGCGCGCGACCGAGCCTCATCCGCCGCGGCACGATCGCGTGCACGGGCATCGAGTTCTGCAAGCTCGCGATCGTCGAGACGAAGGAGAACGCGCGGATCGCCGTCCTCGAGCTCGAGAAGCGGCTCGCGGGGGTCGACCTCCCCGCGCCGCTCAGCCTGCACATCAACGGCTGCCCCAACTCGTGCGCGCGCATCCAGACCGCCGACATCGGGCTCAAGGGCCAGATCATCACGGATGACGACGGCAACAAGGTCCCGGGCTACCAGGTGCACCTCGGCGGCGGGCTCACCGCGCACGACCGCGAGGAGGCCGGCCTCGGCCGCACCGTGCGCGGGCTCAAGGTCGAGGCCACCGGCATCGCCGACTACGTCGAGCGCCTCGCCACCCGCTATGCGGAGAGCCGCGAGGGCGACGAGAGCTTCGCGCAGTGGGCACACCGCGTCGATGAGGAGGTCCTGCGATGACCGTCAGCCTCGCGCCGCGTCTGCAGACGCGCCGCTCCGCCGCCGAGCTCGAGGCGCTCGCCGAGGCCGGCGCCGCCGAACTCGGCAGCCTCACCGACCACGAGGCCACGCCCGCGCAGGTCGTCGACTGGGTCGCGCGCAACTTCGGCCTCGGCGCCGTCGCCGTCGCGTGCTCGATGGCCGACGCCGCCCTTCCGCACCTCGTCGCCGAGCAGCTGCCCGGTGTCGACGTGCTCTTCCTCGACACGGGCTACCACTTCGTCGAGACCGTCGCGACGCGCGACGAGGTCGAGCGCCGCCTCGACGTCCGGATCGTCGACGTGCTCCCCGAGCAGACCGTCGCCGAGCAGGACGCCGCGCACGGCAAGGACCTCTTCGCCCGCGACCCCGCCCAGTGCTGCGCGCTGCGCAAGGTCGCCCCGCTCCACGACGCCCTGCAGGGCTACGAGGTGTGGTTCACGGGCGTGCGCCGCGAGGAGGCGCCCACGCGCGTCAACACGCCGCTCGTCACGTGGGACGCGAAGAACGGCCTCGTCAAGGTGAACCCGGTCGCCGCGTGGACGTGGGACGACCTGCAGGCCTACGCCTCGCTCCACCAGGTGCCGATGAACCTCCTGCTCAACTTCGGCTATCCCTCGATCGGATGCCGCCCCTGCACGAAGCCCGTCGCCCCGGGCGAAGACCCCCGCTCCGGCCGCTGGGCCGGACTCGACAAGACCGAATGCGGACTCCACACATGAGCGACACCCTGACCGCGACCGCCGCCGCGCCGGCCACGCGCCTGAGCACGCTCGACCTGCTCGAAGCGGAGGCCATCCACGTCATCCGCGAGGTCGTCGCCGAGTTCGAGCGCCCCGTGCTGCTCTTCTCGGGCGGCAAGGACTCCGTCGTCGTGCTGCACCTCGCCGCCAAGGCGTTCCTGCCCGGGCGCGTGCCGTTCCCCGTGCTGCACGTCGACACGGGGCACAACTTCCCCGAGGTCATCCGCTTCCGCGACGAGACCGTCGAGCGCCTCGGCCTCACGCTCGAGGTCGCGAGCGTGCAGGACTACATCGACGACGGGCGCCTCCTCGAGCGCGCCGACGGCACCCGCAATCCGCTGCAGACGCAGCCGCTGCTCGACGCCATCGCGGCCGGCAAGCACGACGCGGTCTTCGGCGGCGCGCGCCGCGACGAGGACAAGGCGCGCGCCAAGGAGCGCATCTTCTCCCTCCGCGACGAGTTCGGCCAGTGGGACCCGCGCAACCAGCGCCCCGAGCTCTGGAGCCTCTACAACGGCCGCCACACGCCCGGCCAGCACGTGCGCGTCTTCCCGATCTCGAACTGGACCGAGCTCGACATCTGGCGCTACATCGAGCGCGAGGGCATCGCCCTGCCGCCCCTCTACTTCGCGCACGAGCGCGAGGTCTACCGTCGCGACGGCATGTGGATGGCCGTGGGCCCGTTCTCCGAGCCCCGCGCCGACGAGACGGTCGAGACCCGCACGGTGCGCTACCGCACGGTCGGCGACATGAGCTGCACGGGCGCCGTCGAGTCGGCCGCCTCGGGCATCTCGGACATCGTCGCCGAGGTGGCGGTGTCGACCCTCACCGAGCGCGGCGCGACCCGCGCCGACGACCGGATCAGCGAAGCGGCGATGGAAGACCGCAAGAAGGACGGCTACTTCTGATGAGCACGCTCGCCCCCTCCACCCTCTTCCGATTCGCGACCGCCGGGTCGGTCGACGACGGCAAGTCCACGCTCGTGGGCCGGCTGCTCCACGACTCCAAGGCCATCCTCGCGGACCAGCTCGAGCAGGTCGCGCGCACCTCGCGCGAGCGCGGCTTCGCGGGCGCAGACGGCATCGACTTCGCGCTGCTCACCGACGGCCTGCGCGCCGAGCGCGAGCAGGGCATCACAATCGACGTCGCCTACCGCTACTTCGCGACCGCCGAGCGCAGCTTCATCCTCGCCGACTGCCCCGGCCACGTGCAGTACACGCGCAACATGGTCACGGGCGCCACGACGGCCGACGCCGTCGTCGTGCTCATCGACGGTCGCAAGGGCGTGCTCGAGCAGACCCGCCGGCACCTCGCCGTGACGGCCCTCCTGCGCGTCCCGCACGTCATCGTGGCCGTCAACAAGATCGACCTCCTCGGCTTCGCTGAGGACGCCTTCGCACCCGTCGAGCGCCAGGTGCGCGAGGTCACCGACGAGCTCGGCGTCGCCGATGTGCACGTGCTCCCCGTCTCCGCCCTCGAGGGCGACAACATTGTCGAGCGCTCGGCGCGCACGCCCTGGTACACGGGCCCGTCGCTCCTCGAGCTCCTCGAGCAGCTGCCGGCCGCCGACGCCGAGGAGCGCGAGCTCGAGCCGTTCCGGCTTCCCGTGCAGATCGTCCTGCGCCCGCAGGGCGGCGTCTCGCCCGAGATCGCCGCGACCGACCCCGACGCCGTCGAGCGCCTTCGCGACTACCGCGCGTCGGCCGGCCGCATCGCGTCGGGAACCGTGCGCGCGGGAGACCGCGTGCGCGTCCTGCCCGCGGGCATCTCGACCACGGTGACCGCGGTCGAGATCGCGGGCGTCGAGGTCGACGAGGCGGCCGCACCGCAGTCGGTCGCCGTGCGCCTCGCCGACGACGTCGACGCCGCGCGCGGCAGCGTGATCGTGGCGGAGGATGCCCCGCCGCAGCTCTCGCGCGAGATCGACGCGCAGCTGTTCCTCCTCGACGAGCGCCCCCTCACGCAGGGTGCCCGCGTGCTCGTCAAGCACGGCACGAAGACCGTGCAGGCGATCGTCGACGAGATCGTCGAGCGCCGCGACCTCGACTCCCTCGCGCACGTGCCGGCCGACCAGCTCGGCGCGAACGAGATCGGCCGCGCGCGGATCCGCCTCGCCGAGGCGCTCCCCCTCGAGCCGTACAGCGTGTCCCGCCACTCGGGCTCGTTCCTCGTCATCCGGCCCGCCGACGGCCACACGATCGCCGCCGGCACCGTCCGTGACTGAGACCGCGCGCCGCGAGGGGCGCGTCACCCTCGTCGGAGCGGGTCCGGGCGACGCCGGCCTCCTCACCGTGCGCGGCCTCCGCGCGCTCGAGAGCGCCGACGTCATCGTCGCCGACCGCCTGGGCGCGCGCGGCGTGCTCGACGGCCTCGCTGCCGAGGGCATCGAGCTCCGTGCGGAGGTCATCGATGTCGGGAAGACGCCGGGCCACCATCCGATCCCGCAGGAGGCCATCTCGGAGCTCCTCGTCGAGATCGCCCTCTCCGGGCGCGACGTCGTGCGGCTCAAGGGCGGCGACCCCTTCGTGTTCGGCCGCGGCGGCGAGGAGCTGTTCCGCTGCCGCGAGGCCGGCCTGCACGTCGAGGTCGTGCCGGGCGTCACGAGCGCGAGCGCCGTGCCGGCGATCGCGAGCATCCCCCTCACGCACCGCGGGCTCGCGACCTCCTTCACGGTCGTCTCCGGGCACGATCAGATCGACGAGGTCGGCGGCGGCCGCGACCACACGGTCGTGCTGCTCATGGGCGTGGGCACCCTCCCCCATTCCGCGCATGTGCTGGGAGCCGGCCGCCGCGGCGGCGACTGCCCGGTCGCGATCGTGGAGGATGGATACGGGCCCCGGCAGCGCGTCACCTTCGGCACCCTGCAGACCATCGCGCACCAGGCCGCTCAGCGGAAGGTGCGCAATCCGGCCGTCGTCGTCATCGGCGACGTGGTCACCCTCAGCCCCTATGCACCATCCGAGCTCGTCGACGCCGTGCGTCGCGACTCCGAACGAAAGGCAGCCCTGTGAGCCTCGACAACCTGCGCGTCGCGATCGTCGGCGCGGGCCCTGCCGGGATCTACGCCGGCAACCTCCTCGCGAACGCCGTCGAGGAGGCGGGCGGATCGGTCTCGATCGACCTGCTGGAGTCGCTCCCCGCGCCCTACGGACTCATCCGCTACGGAGTCGCCCCCGATCATCCGCGCATCAAGGGCATCGTCAACTCGCTGCACGAGATGCTCGACTCGGGCCGCATCCGCTTCCTCGGCAACATCGAGGTCGGCCGCGACGTGTCGATCGAGGAGCTCCAGGAGCGGTACCACGCCGTCATCCTCGCGACCGGAGCCATCCGCGACGCGGCCCTCGACATCCCCGGCATCGACAAGGCGGGCTCGTACGGCGCCGCCGACTTCGTCGCGTGGTTCGACGGCCACCCGGATGTGCCGCGCACCTGGCCGCTCGACGCGCAGCAGGTGGCGGTCATCGGCAACGGCAACGTCGCACTCGACGTCGCCCGCGTGCTCGCGAAGCTGCCCGAGGACCTCCGCTCGACCGAGGTGCCCGACAACGTCCTCGAGGGCCTCGAGGGCTCGGCGGTGACGGATGTGCACGTGTTCGGCCGTCGCGGACCCGCCGACATCAAGTTCACGCCGATCGAGCTGCGCGAGCTCGGCGAGGTGCGCGGCGTCGACATCGTGCTCGACGACGCCGACTTCGAGGGCGTCGACCCGGCCGCGGCGCCGAACAACCAGATGAAGATCATGCTCCGCACGCTGAACTCGTGGCGCGGACGCGAGCTCACCGGCGCTCCCCGCCGCCTGCACCTGCACTTCTGGCACGCGCCCGCCGAGGTGCTGGGCGACGAGCGCGTCGAGGGCATGCGGTTCGAGCGCACGCGCGTCGAGGGCGACCGGGTCGTCGGCACGGGCGCGTTCGTCGACTACCCGCTGCAGGCCGTGTACCGCGCCGTCGGCTACTACGGCACGCGCGTCGAGGGCGCGCCGTTCGACGCCGCCCGCGGCGTCATCCCGAACGTCGAGGGCCGTGTCGACGGCGTTCCCGGCCTGTACGCCACGGGATGGATCAAGCGCGGGCCCGTCGGCCTCATCGGCCACACGAAGTCCGACGCGATGGAGACGGTCGAGCACCTCGTCGAGGACGCGGCCGCCGGATCGCTCACGGCCCCCGCGGCCGACGACGTCGTCGCGCTCCTCGACGAGCGCGACGTCGAGTACACCACGTGGCAGGGATGGCTCGCCCTCGACGCGCACGAGCGCACGCTCGGCGAGACGCACCGCCACCAGCGGGAGCGCGTCAAGGTCGTGCCCCGCGAGGAGCAGGTCGAGATCTCGCGCGCCGACGCGCTCGCACGCTCGTGACGTACGTCATCGCGCTCCCCTGCGTCGACGTCAAGGACCGCGCGTGCATCGATGAGTGCCCGGTCGACTGCATCTACGAGGGCGAGCGGTCGCTGTACATCCATCCGGACGAGTGCGTCGACTGCGGTGCGTGCGAACCGGTGTGCCCGGTCGAGGCGATCTACTACGAGGACGACCTGCCCGACGAGTGGCAGGACTACTACAAGGCGAACGTGGAGTTCTTCGACGACATCGGGTCGCCCGGCGGTGCGTCGAAGGTCGGCGTGATCGAGAAGGACCACCCCCTCATCGCCGCCCTCCCGCCCCAGGGCGAGTAGGCCATCCGCGAAGGCCCCGGGCTCCGGCTCGGGGCCTTCGCCGTGCCACCACCCGCCCCCGGTGGCCGGGTCGCCGGTCCGTGGTGGCCGGGTCGCTGGCCCTGGTGGCCGGGTCGCTGGTGGTCGAGCGTGTCAAATGGTGTGTGTAAGGGGTGCTGGTTCTCCTTACGAAAGGAAGCACGCACTTGGCGATCGACAAGGTGGCGCGGGAAGCGCGTCGGA
>NZ_BSEJ01000016.1 GCF_027921765.1 Microbacterium barkeri | reverse complement strand
GGCCCTCGAACAACTCGCCCTCGTCTACCCCGAGCGCATCGAGCCCTACCTCTGACCCCGAGGACCCAACTCCTTACACACACAACTTGACAAGCTCCCCGAGCAGGCCCGCTTCCACTGCCGCGGCCACCGCGGGGTGCGCCGGCGGCAGGGGGAGCCCGGTGGGGCTTTCCCGGTCGCGGGTGGCTTCATCCAGCCGCACCCGCGCGGATACCGCCGGCCCGGGGATCCCGGTGAGACGCTCGAGCAGCTCCCGCCCGTCCCGGCAGCCCAGCTCTCCTGCGAGGGGCCGTTCCAGGCCCCGTCGGGACCGCCATGCGACCTCTCCTGCCGCCCGCACCCGCAGCGCGTCCACGACCCGCCCCAGTTGCTCCAGCTGCGCGGTGAGCCCCGCGAGATCGCCCGACGCCACCTCTCCCACCCGTGTGAACAGCCCGTCCAGCAGCCCGACCGCGGCGCACACCGCGCCGGCCGGATCATCCTGCCCCTCATCGGGCGCCCATGGGAAGGCCATACCCCATGATAGAACACAACTACGACCAGGCACAAGACATTTCTCGAAGATTCTTCGAAGATCCGTCGCCCGCACTCTCGCGTGCCCAGGGCCCCAAGAGAAGGGGCCCATCCTTGTCCCGACCACCGACATCCTCCGGGACGTGTAAGCGAAACGCTTACATGCATCTGTCGCGACCGAGCGGGACCGCCCCGCGCGCTAGCCACACCCCAGGATCGCGCTCGACGGACCGGCGCCATCCGCCGCCCGCCCGCTCCCGCAAGCGGATGGCCAGGACGCGCGCGGTCCGTAGAATGGTGCGGTTCCCTTTCCTACCAGGAGGATTCTCCGTGCTGCGCACCCACAAGGCAGGCTCGCTCGACGCCTCGCTCATCGGTCAGACCGTCACCCTCACCGGGTGGGTCGATCGCCGCCGCGATCACGGAGGCGTCGCCTTCATCGATCTGCGCGATGCATCGGGCATCGCACAGGTCGTCATCCGCGACGAGGAGATCGCGCACCCGCTGCGCAGCGAGTTCGTCCTGAAGGTCACGGGCGAGGTGTCGCGCCGCCCCGAGGGCAACGCGAACCCGAACCTCGCGACCGGCGAGATCGAGATCATCGCGTCCGAGGTCGAGGTGCTCAACGAGTCGGCCGCGCTCCCCTTCCAGGTCTCGACCGCGCTCGACGGCACCGAGACCGTCGGCGAGGACGCGCGCTTCAAGTACCGCTACCTCGACCTCCGCCGCCCCGCGCCCGCCGCGGCCATCCGCCTGCGCTCGAAGGCGTCGGCGGCCGCGCGCCGTGTGCTCGAGGAGCACGACTTCGTCGAGGTCGAGACCCCTACGCTCACCCGCTCGACGCCCGAGGGCGCGCGCGACTTCCTCGTGCCCGCGCGCCTCAGCCCGGGCAGCTGGTACGCACTCCCCCAGTCGCCGCAGCTCTTCAAGCAGCTGCTGCAGGTCGGCGGGATCGAGCGCTACTACCAGATCGCACGCTGCTACCGGGACGAGGACTTCCGCGCCGACCGCCAGCCCGAGTTCACGCAGCTCGACATCGAGGCGAGCTTCGTCGACCAGGAGGACGTGATCGCCCTCGGCGAGGAGATCGTGCAGGCGCTGTGGCGCCTCATCGACGTCGAGATCCCGACGCCGATCGAGCGCATCACCTTCGCCGACGCGATGCGCCTGTACGGCTCGGACAAGCCGGACCTGCGCTTCGGCAACGCGATCGTCGAGCTCGCCGACTACTTCGCCGACACGACCTTCCGCGTCTTCCAGCAGGAGTACGTCGGCTCGGTCGTGCACCCCGGCGGCGCCTCGCTCCCCCGTCGTCAGTTCGACGCGTGGCAGGACTGGGCCAAGTCGCGCGGCGCGAAGGGCCTCGCCTACGTCACGTTCGGCGAGGACGGGACGCTCGGCGGCCCGGTCGCCAAGAACCTCTCCGACGCCGAGCGCGAGGGGCTCGCCGCCGCGACGGGCGCTCAGCCCGGCGACGCCGTGTTCTTCGCTGCGGGCAGGACGAGCGAGGCGCGCGCCCTGCTCGGCGCCGCGCGCGTCGAGATCGCCAAGCGCACGGGACAGATCGACGAGAGCGCGTGGTCGTTCGTGTGGGTCGTCGACGCACCCCTCTTCAAGCCGACCGGCGAGGACGACGACGTCGACCTCGGCCACTCCGCCTGGACCGCCGTGCACCACGCGTTCACGTCGCCCAAGCCGGAGTGGATCGACCGCTTCGAGGAGGCTCCGGGCGAGGCGCTCGCGTACGCGTACGACATCGTGTGCAACGGCAACGAGATCGGCGGCGGCTCGATCCGCATCCACCGCCGCGACGTGCAGGAGCGCGTCTTCGACGTCATGGGGATCGGCCCCGAGGAGGCGCAGGAGAAGTTCGGCTTCCTGCTCGACGCGTTCCAGTTCGGCGCCCCGCCGCACGGCGGCATCGCGTTCGGGTGGGACCGCGTCGTGTCGCTGCTCGCGGGCGCCCCGTCGATCCGCGAGGTCATCGCGTTCCCGAAGATCGGCAGCGGCTTCGACCCGCTCACGGCCGCTCCGGCCCCGATCACGCCCGAGCAGCGCGCCGAGGCCGGCGTCGACTACGAGCCCGAGGAGGACGACGAGGCCTGAGCCTCTCCCGCCCTCATGCACGACGCCCCCGCCGGATGGCGGGGGCGTCGTGCATGAGGGACGGGTCTCAGACCTCGAGGTCGATCGCCGCACGCCCGCTGCGGACAGAGCCGACGAAGCGCGCCGCCTCGACGTGGGCGGGGTGCACCTGGTACGCCTCGAGCGCGGCGAGGTCGGGGAAGAGCGCGTCGAGCACGATGTCGTGGTTCTCACCCTCGTAGGCGGCATTGCGCGAGACGGTCAGCTCGAGCAGACCCGGGACGACGCCGACGAGCGCCTCGAGGCGCTCCTTCGCCTCGGCGGCGTGCGCCGCGCGGGTCTCGGGGTCGGACGCGGCGAGCTGGAACAGGACGATGTGGCGGATGGCCATGGCAGAGCCTCTCGGTTCAGGATGCGGCGACGAGGGCGTCGCGCAGGCGGTCGGGGGACACGCGCCAGTGGCCGTGCAGGCGTCCGTCGATGAGGACGACGGGGATCTTCTCCCACCACTGCGCGTGAAGCTCCTCGTCGTCGGCGATCGACCGCTCGACGACCTCGACGCGGTCGGCCGTCTCATCCGGGAGCTCGGCGAGGACCTGGTCGACGACCTCGCGCGCGACGTCGCAGAGATGGCAGTCGGGCTTGCCGATGAGCGTCAGCTGCGTCATCCGGCTCAGGCCTCGATGTCGTAGCCAGCCGCGCGCCACGCGCTCGTGCCGCCCGCGACGTTCGTCGCCTCGTAGCCCCGGGCCGTGAGCGCCTCGACGACCCGGGCGGAGCGTCCGCCGACCTCGCAGATGACGTCGAACGGCTCTGCGGGCAGCTCGTCGAGCCGCATCCCGAGCTCGGACATCGGCAGGTTGACGGCGCCCGGCACACGTCCTGCCGCGAACTCGTGCGTCTCGCGGACGTCGATGAGCGGAACGCCCTCGCGCGAGCGGAGCTCCTGGACCGTGATCTCGTTCATCCCTCCAGTATCCCGTGGATCACGGGCCGTCGCTCCGCTCGCGCTGCGGCTCAGCGGCGCGCCGTGTCGAGCAGCGGCTTGTAGGCGAAGCCCGCGATGAGTCCGCCGACGAGAGGGAACACGAGGAAGACCCAGAGCTGCGCGAGCGCGTCGCCTCCCCCGAAGATCGCCGACGCGATCGATCGCGCGGGGTTCACCGACGTGTTGTCGACGGGGATCGTGACGAGGTGGATGAGCGTCAGGGTGAGGCCGATCGCGAGACCCGCGAGCGCGGGGTTGCCGCGCGTGGGGTGCGTGACGCCGAGGATGACGAGCACGAAGAGCGCCGTGAACAGCACCTCGACGACGATCGCGCCGAGGATGCCGAAGCCGCCCGGCGAGAGCTCGCCGAACCCGTTGCTCGCGAACCCGCCCTCCTGGGCCGCGGCGAGCCATCCGTCGCCGGACGAGCCGATGAGCGCGATGACGCTCGTCGCCGCGACGCCGCCGATGACCTGCGCGACGACGTAGCCGGCGACGCCGCCCCACGGGAACCGGCCGGCGGCGGCCAGGCCGAGGGTGACGGCCGGGTTGAAGTGCCCGCCGGAGATCGGCCCGAAGGCGTACGCCCCTGCGACGACGGTGAGCCCGAACGCCAGCGCGACGCCGACGAAGCCGATGCCGAGGCTCGTGCCGGCATCGCTCGCGCCGAAGTCGGCGGCGAACAGCGCCGCGCCGACGCCGCCGAGGACGAGGAGGAAGGTGCCCAGGAACTCCGCGACGAGCGTCGCGGCGGTGGACGGACCCGTGGGGTCGGGGGCGAGTCATCATGTGACGAGTCGCGACGACAGGTGACGACCGGCGATGACGCCCGGATACCAGAAACGCCGGCCCGTGGATCACGGAGCCGGCGTTCGCGGGGGCCGCTACTTCTTGTTGCGGCGCTGGTGGCGAGTCTTGCGAAGCAGCTTGCGGTGCTTCTTCTTCGCCATGCGCTTGCGGCGCTTCTTGATGACAGAACCCACGGAAACCTCGCTATGTCAGGGGTTGGATGTCCGGTCGCGACGGCCGTCGCTGACATCCGGGATCGGGCACCATGGAAAAGTGCCTCAGAGCATCTTATCCCATGATGGGAGCGGCGCCTGAACGCCGACTCGGAGCGCTCAGCCGGCGTCGGCGATGGGACGCTCCGACGGCATCTCGAGAGCGGCCGTGACGGCGGACTCGGGGACGCGGTAGCTACGGCCGAACCGGACGGCGGGGAGCTCGCCCGAGTGGACGAGTCGATAGACGGTCATCTTCGAGACGCGCATGATGTCTGCGACCTCGGCGACCGTGAGAAACCGCACATCCGGCAGTTCAGCCATTCCCCCACGACCCTCTCTGTTCGATCCCGACAACTCTAGAGGCTAGCGGAGACGCCTGTAAACCCGAGTGACCCGTGTGACCCGGGCACCCGTCAGCGCGCGGCGCGCTCCCGCGCCTCCTTGAGAGCCTGAGCCTGAGCCCTGCGCGCCTGGCGCAGGGCCTTCTCCGCGGCGACGAGCGCCTTCTGCGCGTCTCGGGACGCCTTCGCCGCCGCGCGGTAGCGCTTGTCCTCGAGCACGTCGGCGTCGTCGAGCTCGATCCATCCGCCCTCGCTCGCAGGGGGCTCACCGCGGTCGAGCCGGGCGATGTAGCCCTCGACGCCGTCGAGAAGGCGGGCGAGCCCGAATCGGAAGGGATCGGCCTCGTCGAGGAAGACGCCCGCGTCGATCGCGCCGCGCAGCGCCGGATACCCGTCGGCGTCGATGACCGCATCGAACAGGGCCGCCTCGCGCGCCGCCACCTCCTCGGGCGCGAGCCCGTCTGCGCGCGCGGCCTCGCTGTAGCCGGCGTTCACGATCCCGCACCACCGCGCCTGCCCCGTGACGGCCAGCGCGACCGCGAGCCGCTCCGACGGAGCGAGGGGCGTCTCCGCCAGCGCGCCGAGGGCCGCATCGAGCCACGCCGAGCTGTTCGGCGTGATCGGCGAGCCCGCGATCGGCAGAGCCAGGATCCACGGATGGCGGAGGTAGATCTCGACCTGCGCGCGGAAGAGCACCTCGAGCGCCCGGCGCCAGCCATCCGCCGTCCGATGCTCCTCGGGGGGCAGCCCCGTCGCCTCCTCCTGCATGAGGAGGAGCAGGTCGTCCTTCGCGCTGACGTACCGGTAGAGCGACATGGGCGTGAAGCCGAGCTTCTTCGCGACGGCGGCCATCGACACGGCGCCGATCCCCTCGCGGTCGGCCAGCTCGACGGCCGTCTCGACGATGCGCTCGACGCTCATCTCGCGCTTGGGCCCCCGCTGCGGATTCGCGGCGACTCCCCATGCGAGCGCGATGCCGCGGGGCAGCTCGACGGGGGTCTGCTCGATCTCGCTCATGCGTCTCAGCCTAGGCCTGTATATGACATAAACAGTGTGTTACTGTCATAAACAGTTTCACTCATACACAGAAGGGAGACGCCATGCGTCCCGCCATCGAGGTGCGAGGACTGCGCAAGCGGTTCGGCGCGCACACCGTCCTCGACGGGCTCGACCTCTCGGTCGAGCCCGGAGAGGTCTTCGCCCTGCTCGGCCCGAACGGCGCGGGCAAGACGACGACCATCAGCATCCTCACGACGCTCATGCACCCGGACGACGGCATCGCGCACGTCGCGGGCCACGACGTGGCGACGCAGGCCGACGAGGTCCGCCGTCGCATCAGCCTGACGGGTCAGTCCGCTGCGGTCGACGACGTGCTCACGGCGTCCGAGAACCTCGTCATGTTCGGCCGTCTCGCCAGCCTGTCGCCCCGAGCCGCCGCCGAGCGCGCACGGGATCTCCTCGCCCGCTTCGCCCTGGCCGATGCCGCCGCACGGCGCGTGGGCACGTTCTCCGGCGGGATGCGCCGCCGTCTCGACCTCGCACTGAGCTTCGTCGTGACGCCCGAGGTGCTCTTCCTCGACGAGCCGACCACCGGTCTCGACACCCGCAGCCGCCGTGACCTGTGGGACGTCATCCGCGCCGTCGCCGCAGCCGGCACCACCGTCTTCCTCACGACCCAGTACCTCGAGGAGGCGGACCAGCTGGCCGACCGGATCGCCGTGCTGCACGAGGGCCGGGTCGCCGCGCTCGGCACGGCCTCGCAGCTGAAGGCGCGCGTGGGCGGCGACACCGTCGAGCTCCACGACGCCCGTGGCGACCTCCTCCGCGAGGTGCCGACCGACGGCACCGTGTCGGGCCTGCGCCGGGCCCTCGACGTGCTCGACGAGTCCGGCGCCGAGGGCGTCGTCTCGCTGCGACGCCCGACGCTCGACGACGTCTTCCTCGCCCTCACCGAACCCGCGTCCGCCCGGACGCCTCAGCTCAAGGAGTCCGCATGACCGCCGTCGACCTCGCCCGCCCGCGCCTGCGCGGCCTGACCGCCGAGTCGGTCTTCGTCGGCCGCAGCCTCCGCCATTCGCTGCGCGACGGGGAGTCGCTGCTCATGGCCATCCTCCTCCCCGTGATGCTCATGCTCATGTTCACGTGGATCTTCGGCGGCGCGATCGATCCGTCCGGCGGCTACGTCGACTATGTCGTGCCCGGGATCGTCTTCACGTGCGCGGGCTTCGGCGCGGCCTCGACCGCCGTCTACGTCGCCGGTGACATGAAGGCGGGCATCATCGACCGGTTCCGCACGATGCCGCTGCGAGCGAGCGCCGTCCTCACGGGACACGTCGTCGCGAGCCTCATCCGCAACCTGGTGGCGACGGCGATCGTGGTCGGCGTCGCCCTGCTCGTGGGCTTCCGCCCGACGGCCGGTCCGCTCGAGTGGGTCGGCGCCGCCGCGCTCATCGCGCTGTACATCCTCGCCATCACGTACCTCTTCGCCGCGATCGGACTCGCCGCGTCGAGCCCCGAGGGCGCCAACGCCTACGGCTTCGTGCTCCTCTTCCTGCCGTACCTCTCGAGCGGGTTCGTCCCGGTGGACTCCCTGGCCGACTGGCTGCAGCCGATCGCGACCTACCAGCCCGTGACGCCCATCATCGAGACCATCCGCGGCCTGCTCTTCGGCACCGACATCGGTGCACAGGGAGCCTGGGCGCTGCTCTGGTGCGCCGCGATCCTCGTCATCGCGGTGGCCTGGGGCGGATGGCTGTTCCAGCGCAAGGCAGGGCGCCGCTGAGCAGGCGGGCGGAGGGCGCGCACCTCCGCCCGCTCCCTCCCCTGCTCAGTCCTCCTCGTCGAGGCGGTACCACGTCCGGAACTCGCCCTCGAGCTCGCCGTTGAGCTCCTCGCGCCCGTCCGGCACGGCGACCCGCTGCGCCGTGAGGTCGCGCGGTCGCAGGGCGAACCCCTGCCAGTGCATGTCCATCGGCGACTGATCCTCATCGCGGACGACGTGGTGGAAGCCCACGGCGACCCAGGAGACGACATCGCGCAGCTCCTCGTCCGCGGAGTCCTCGATGTAGTCGTGCACGCTCTGCCCGCAGGTCGACCCCGCCCCGTTGCGGACGGCGAGCAGCTCGCACGGGTCGGCATTCGTGAACGCGACGTCGTACGCCTCCTCCTCGCCGTGGAAGAGGTGATCGTGGGTGAAGGTGAAGGTGTCGCTCTTGCCGAGATCGATCTCGTAGGAGATCGGACGGCCATCGGCGTTGAGCACGCCCGGGGCCAGGACGCGCCACCAGCGCCGATCCTCCCACTGCGCGATCGCCGGATGCTCGATGGCCCGCAGACTGCCCTCCACGATCGGCGCCTTCGGCCCCATCTCCCCCGTGTCCTCCGCGTCGTACTGCTCGACCGCGAGCGCGCCCGGATCGTCGAGCGCCCAGTGGACCCGCCAGACGGCGTTGTGGGAGTGGCTCGTCGCGTGCGCATGATCGCCCTCGCCCACCGCCGAGCCGTGCTCGTGGTCGCTGAAGTCGATCGGCGAGATGTCGCCGGTCGCGCCGAGGTCGGATCGGATGACGCCGTCCGAGCCGAACGAGTACTGCGTGACGTACTCGTACCATCCGACCTTCGAGATCGTGGAGAGCTGCCAGTCCTCGCGTCGCGCGGCGACGACCTCGCCGAACTCCCCCGATCGGTACCCGAGCCCGCCGTCGACGATGAGCGAGCACAGCACCTCGCGGTGACGGGTCTTGCCGTACGTGCCGTCGTCGATGTCGGGGATGTCCGTCGCGATCCGCTCCCCGACGCACTCCGTCTCGGTGAGGGTCTGCATCTTCGTGCCGCCGAAGCCGGCGTCGGTGAGGTCGTACGTGGTGTTCTCGCCCGAGTCGTACGGGACCTCGAGCTGCGCGAGCGAGAGCTCCTCGGCGATGAGGACGGGCTCGGCATCGGTCGGCGTGAAGCGGATGTCCGTGAGCACGAGGCCGCGATCGGGATCGACCTGCCAGCACATGGCCCACTCGGCGCCGTTCTCGAGGGCGTTCGCGAGCGGCTCGCCCTGATCGCAGTCGAACGTCGCGGCGTGCGGCGCCTCCTCGGGCGCTGCCTGCGGCTCATCCGTGCAGGCGGCGAGGCCACCCGCCGCCACCAGCGCGATCAACGCGGCCCCCGCTCGCCTTCGCATGCTCTCGATTCTCACAGAACTCCTCCCCCGCACACGCCGACGGCGGCCCCGTCTCCGAGGCCGCCGCCGGTGTGCGCGTCAGATGGTCAGTCCTTGCGGACCAGCCACTTGCTGCGGGTGGCGCCGAGCAGGATGCCCGTGCCGGCGAGGATCACCAGCAGCGCCAGCGGGATCGCGTCGAACTCGCCGCCGGTCGGCGAGAGCGGGCGCTTCTTGCCGCCGCTGTCGCCGTTGCCGTTGCTCGAGCTGTTCGCGTTCGCGTCGCTGTCGTTGTCAGCGTTCGCGTTGCTGTCGCTGTCCGCGGTGCTGTCGTTGTCAGCGTTGGCGTCGGACTCGTTGTCGGAGTCGGCGTTGCTGCTGCTGTCCGCGTTGCTGGAGCTGTCAGCGTTGCTGGAGCTGTCAGCGTTGCTGGAGCTGTCCGCGTTGCTGGAGCTGTCCGCATTGCTGGAGCTGTCCGCATTGCTGGAGCTGTCCGCGTTGCTGGAGCTGTCCGCATTGCTGGAGCTGTCCGCGTTGCTGGAGCTGTCAGCGTTGCTGGAGCTGTCAGCGTTGCTGCTGCTGTCAGCGTTCGCGTCGCTGTCGGCGTTGCTGCTGTCGTCGGCGTCGCCCTCGTTCGCGACGGTCAGCGGCGCCTCGACGACCGCGTCTCCGTCGGTTCCGACGACCGTGTAGTCGCCGGGCTCCGCGTCAGCGGGAACGGGGACGCACGTGCCGGCCGGCAGGTTGCCGTCGGCGTCCGCCGTGACGACCACCGGGTCGCCCACGGGGTTGCCATCGGCATCCGTCAGCTGGATCGTGACCTCCGAGTTCGGCAGCCAGCCGCCCGAGACGACGTCGGCGCACGTACCGGGCGCCGCCGGGGTCTCGACCTCGAGCGTCGGCGAGTACACGTCGACGGTGTCGGACAGCTGCAGGCCCTCCGCGTCGGCCGCCGTGACGGTGAAGACACCGGCCTCGGCGTCTGCCGGGATCGGCACGGCCGTGCCGGCCGGCACGTCGCCCTCGGCGTCGGTGGTCACGACCACGGGCTCGCCCGCGTCCGCGCCCTCGGGGTCCGAGAGCTGGAGGGTGACCTCCGACTCAGGGGCCCAGCCGCCCGACGTGATCTCCGACTCGCCGCCGGCCGGAACCGGCGACTCCGCGTCGAAGGTCGGCTCACCGGAGGCCGCGATGACCTCGACCGGTGCGGAGACCTCCGCGCCGTTCGCGTCAGTCGCGACGACCGTGTGCGCACCGAGTGCGGCGTCGGCGGGAACCGGAACCGTGGTGCCGGCGGGGACGCTGCCGTCCGCGTCGACCGTCACGGCCACCGGGTCGCCCACCGGCGCACCCTCGCCATCCGTCAGCTGCAGCGAGACCTCGCTGTCGCCGATCCAGCCGGACGACGTGACCTCGGTCGCGTCACCGGCCTCGACCGGAGACGTGGCCTCGATGACCGGCGCGTAGACCGCGAGCGGAGCCTCAGCCGTGTTCTCGTTGGCGTCCGTGCCGACGACCGTGAAGTCGCCCGCGGGAGCGTCAGCGGGAACGGGGACCGGCGTGCCGGCGGGGACGCTGCCGTCCGCTTCGGTCGTGACGACCACCGGGTCGCCCACGGGGTTGCCGTCGGCGTCGGTCAGCTGGAGCGAGACCTCCGACTCAGGAGCCCAGCCGCCCGACGTCACCTCGGTCGCACCACCGGCCGGAACCGGCGACGTGGCCTCGAGCGTCGGAGCGATGATCTCCACGGTGTCGGAGACCGTGGCGCCGTTGGCGTCCGAGCCGACGACCGTGAAGACGTCGTCGACCGTGGCGTCAGCGGGGATGGAGACCGTCGTGCCGGCGGGGACGCTGCCGTCCGCGTCGGTCGTGACGACCACCGGGTCGCCCACCGGCGCCCCGCCATCCGTCAGCTGGAGCGTGACCTCGGACTCGGGCACCCAGCCGCCCGACGTCACCTCGGTCGCACCGCCGGCCGACTCAGGCGAGGTGACCTCGATCGACGGCGCGTAGACCTCGATCGCGGCCGGCTCCGTCTGGACGCCGTTCTCATCGGTGCCGACGACCGTGTAGTCGCCTGCAGGAGCGTCGGCCGGGACCGGGACGACCGTGCCGGCGGGGACGTTGCCGTCCGCGTCGGTCGTGACGACCACGGGCTCGCCCACGGGGTTGCCGTCGGCATCCGTCAGCTGGAGCAAGACCTCCGACTCGGGCAGCCAGCCGCCCGACGTGATGTCAGAGGCTCCGCCGGCCGGAACCGGCGACTCCGCCTCGAGGGTCGGCGCGATGGCCGCGACCTCGACCGTGTCGGAGACCTCGGCGCCGTTCGCGTCCGTCGCGACGACGGTGAACACGTCACCCTCGGCGGCGTCGGCCGGGATCGGGACCACGGTGCCCGCGGGGACGGTGCCCTCGGCGTCGGTCGTGACCGGCACCGGGTCGCCCACGGGGTTGCCGTCAGCGTCCGTCAGCTGGAGCGTGACCTCCGACTCGGGCAGCCAGCCATCCGATGTCACCTCGGTCTCGCCGCCAGCGATCTCCGGCGACGTGACGTCGATCACGGGAGCGTAGACCGCGACCGGAGCCGAGATCGCGTTGCCGTTCTCGTCGGTCGCCGTCACGGCGTAGTCGCCTGCAGTCGTGCCTGCAGGAACCGGGACGGCCGTGGCCGGGATGTCGCCGGCCGCGTCGGTCGTGACCGGAACCGGGTCGCCCACGGGGTTGCCGTCAGCGTCCGTCAGCTGGAGCGTGACCTCCGACTCGGGCAGCCAGCCGCCCGACGTCACCGAGGTCTCGCCACCGGCCGGAACCGGAGACGTCGCCTCGATCGTCGGCGCGATGACGTCGACGGGGGCCGAGACCTCCGTGCCGTTCGCGTCGGTGCCGACGACGGTGTAGGCGCCCGCGGGTGCATCAGCCGGAACCGGGACGACCGTGCCGGCGGGGACGTTGCCGTCCGCGTCGGTCGTGACCGGAACCGGGTCGCCCACGGGGTTGCCGTCAGCGTCCGTCAGCTGGAGCGTGACCTCCGACTCCGGCAGCCAGCCGCCCGAGGTCACCTCGGTCTCGCCACCGGCGATCTCCGGCGACGTGGCCTCGAGAGTCGGCGCGTAGACCTCGATCGGGCCCTCGACCTGACCGCCTTCGGGGTCGGTGCCGATGACCGTGTAATCGCCGGGCTCCGTGCCCTCGGGGATCGTGACGCACGTGTCAGCCGGGACGTTGCCCGCGCCGTCGGTGGTCGCCGTGACCGGGTCGCCGACCGGGTTGCCTGCCGCGTCGGCCAGCTGGAAGGTGACCTCCGTGTTCGGCTGCCAGCCACCCGAGACGATCGCGACGCACGCGCCGGGAGCGGCCGGGGTGAGCGGCTCGAGCGTCGGCAGGTACACCTGGATGGTGTCCTGCGCGGTCTCGCCGTTCGGGTCCGTTCCGACGACTGTGTAGTCGCCCGCCGGCGTGCCGGCCGGGATCGGCAGCGTCGTGCCCGCGGGGAAGGCGCCGGTGTCGTCGGTCGTCACCGTGATCGGATCGCCGACCGCGTTGCCGTCGACGTCCTGCAGCTGGACCGTCACGTCGACCGTGGGGTCCCAGCCGGACGAGGTGATCTCGGTCTCGTCACCGGCGGGAGCCGGCGAGGAGGCGTCGAGGATCGGCGCGCCGGCGGGCGACACCACGAGCGGCGACGTGATCTCGGCGCCGTTCGGGTCGGTGCCGACGACGGTGTAGTCGCCGGGCTCGGTGCCCTCGGGGACGAGGACGCACGTGTCAGCCGGGATGTTGCCCTCGGCGTCGGTCGTGACGACCACCGGGTCGCCGACCGGGTTGCCCGCCGCGTCGGTCAGCTGGAACGTGACCTCCGTGCTCGGCAGCCATCCACCGGACGTCAGAACCGAGCACTCGCCCGGGAGGACCGGCGACTGGGCCGTGAGCGTCGGCGTGTACACGGTGACCGTGTCACTGCTGGTGTTTCCGTCGGGGTCCGTTCCCTCCACCGTGTAGTCACCCGGCGTCGACCCCGCGGGGATCGGCAGGCAGGTGTCGGCGGGCACGTTGCCCTCGGCGTCGGTCGTGACGACGAGCGGCTCGCCGACCGCGTTGCCCGCGGCGTCGCGCAGCTGGAACGTCACCTCGGTGGCCGGCGTCCAACCCGACGACGTGATCGTCGTGCAGGAGCCCGAGGGCACCGGCGACGACGCGTCGACCACGGGGGCGGCAGCCGCACAGGCGTCGAAGCGGACGCCTGCGTTGCCGATGTTCAGACGCGCCAGGTCGCCGCCCAGCAGGCCGAGGCTCAGAGCCGACACCTCGAGACCGGACGTGAGAGGATCGCCGCCCGCTGTGCAGGTCGTCGTCGTCGCTTCCTGATGGTTGATCTGGAGCGAGATCGCCTGCGCCAGGATCTCGATGAACGGGTCGAGCGCCGCTCGAACGGGAACCGTGATGAGGTCCGTCTTGATCGTGGTGAAGGCCTGGTAGAGCAGCCCCGCAGGGTCGGTGAGCGCCGCGTTGATCGGCGCCATGAGCGTCTGCGCGAGCGCGATGACCGGTGCGAGCACGGTGCATGCCGTTCCCGTGCAGGGCTCGACCACCTGGCCCGCGAGGCTGATTCCGAAGGATCCCGTCAGGTCAGGCAGCGGGAAGACACCGGGCACCGTCGCGTCGAAGTGAACCACCACGCTGTCGAGAGACTCGACGGCGGTGTTCACGGCAACGTCGATGACCTCCTCGATCACGTCGTGGATGCTGCTCGCGATGAACGGATACGTCGTGTCGTCGATCAGCTCGGTGTTCGGGTTCTGGTTGTTCAGGCCGATCGGGCGGTCCGGGATCACGCCATCGTCGTTGCCGCCGATGCGGCCGAGATCGACCGTGAGGGTGCCCTCGGCGAGGTTGATCGATGCGAGACCGTCATCCGTGGTGATCGGTCCGAGCAGGATCGCGTCGATGACGTTCTGACGGATCTCGCTCGTGACGGAGGTGCTGAGCTCGAGCCCCGGCACGAGCGCCAGGAGACTCGTGAGATCGAGGAGACTGTTGATCTGATCGACGACCGCCTGTTCCATCGCGCCCGCGGCGTCGCTGACACCTGCCCCCGCGGTGGCGATCGCCGGGGAGTGGAGTTCGAGCTTCGCGTCGGCGATGCGGTACTGCCCGTCTCCGCCCACGCCGTCGGGGTCCTGGAGCACGCCGTCGATCGCCTGAACCCAGGCACCGCCGAGGCCGAAGGTGAAGTCGGCCTGGTCGACCATCTGGTCTGTGATCCCACCGACTCCGGCAGCGTCGAACAGCGAGAGCAGGTCGATCGAGGCGGTGCCGAAGCCGGCCTGGTCGCCGTCGAGCGTGATTCCGCCGTCGCCTCCCGCGATGCCGGAGATCGCCTCCGCGTTCTGCGCGTCCGTTGCCGTCGAGCGGCTCAGCAGCGCGCCCGCCTGCCCGTAGTCGATGAGCTGATCGACCGGGATCGTGAGCCCACCGAGATCGATGAGCTCGCCTCCGAGCAGCGACGCCTGGAAGGCCTCGTCGTTGGGGCCTGGGTTCGAGACCGAACCGGCGTGCGAGTGAGCCGCGCCCGCGAGGTCGGTTCCGCCGAGGATCGTCGTGTCGATGACGCTCGCCTCGGCCTCAGCGGGCTCGTCCGGATAGGTGTCGAGTCCGGCGGCGAGCGCCGGGTTCGTCGTCGAGACGATCATGGCCGCGGCGACCGCCGCGGCTGTCCCGGTCAGAAGGCTGGGCAGCTGCCAGCGCTTCCTCCCCCTCGTGCCACCCCGAGCCGGCGGCAGATTTCGCTGTTGACGCATCAACCTTCGCCCTTCTATGTGACGCAACTCCCCCAAGTGCCGACACGGGTCGACCGAGCGCGCTCGTGATGCCAGTATTACGGGATCACATTCAGGTTGTCCACAGCCGATCAGAATGTTCCTCTCAGCGTCGGAAAGGCGCGCTCGAGCGATTCCGCGTCACGAAAATCGTCGGTCAGCGGTGAGAGCGCTCCCCTACCGAACGAGAGCGGTCACATCGGCGCCGCGGCGCATGTGAGAGGGACCGGAGGCGCGGAAGCGCGCCCGGGGCGGGAGGTGGCTCAGGCACCGAGACGACGCAGCGCCGACTGCACCACGTTCTTGGCGGACGCCGCAGCGCGGCCGACCGACTCCGCCACTCGCGCGGCCGGCTCCGGCAGGGTCGGCGCGTACGATGCGGCCTCCTCCGCGAGATCGGACTCGTCGACGAAGAACGGCACCAGCCAGTCGTCGACCGCCTCGAGCGGCTCGGGCGACAGGCTGTAGTAGCGGTGCTGCCCTTCCTCGCGCACCGAGACGAGACCGGCCTCGCGCAGCACCTTGAGATGCTTCGAGACGGTGGGCTGGCTGACCCCCATCTCGGCGACGATCTGCGACACGCTCGTGCCGTCCTGGCCATCCGACGATCGGCGAAGCAGAAGCTGAAGGATGTCGCGCCTCGTGCCGTCCGCGATCACGTCGAAGATGTCCGCCATGCCGATAGGTTAGCCGCGCGCGCCGCGGAGTACCATGATGGGCGACTTCGGCGCGAAGGGGGAGAGCGGATGGCGACGAGCCGGTCGACGGCACTGGCCGGCGCGTTCAAGGATGCCGGCCGCGAGCTCGGCCAGTTCTTCCGCGACTTCACGACCTCCTCGCCGGCGCGATTCGCCATCCTCGTGTTCGTCTCGCTGATCCTCATCTTCACGGCGCTGCTGTCTCTGCCGATCGCGAGCGACGACCGCTCGCGCACCCCGCTGTCGGACGCGCTCTTCACGGCCGTCTCGACCATCTGCGTGACCGGCCTGTCGACGGTCGACATGGCGACGCACTGGTCGGCGTTCGGGCACGCCGTCATCTTCATCGGCGTCAACATCGGCGGGCTCGGCGCACTGACCCTCGCGTCGCTGCTCGGCCTCGTGATCTCGAAGCGGCTGGGCCTGCGCGCCAAGCTGATCGCCGCTGGCGACACCAACCCGCTGCGATCGCACGGGGGCGTCGTCAACGAAGGACAGGCGGTTCGCCTCGGCGAGATCGGCCAGCTGCTGCGCGTCGTCGCCCTGTCGACCCTCGTCATCGAGGTGGTCGTCGCCGTGCTCCTCTACTTCCCGATCGTCTGGGCCGGGTACAGCTGGCTCGACGCCGCGTGGATCGCGCCGTACTACGCCGCGATGTCGTTCACGAACACGGGCTTCACGCCGACCGTGGGCGGGCTCGAGTCGTTCCACACCGACTACTTCTTCCTGACCGTCCTCATGATCTCGGTGTTCCTCGGCAGCATCGGGTTCCCCGTCATCTACGCGCTCTCGCGGCAGCTCACCCAGCCGCACCGCTGGCCGCTGCACACGAAGCTCACGCTCATCACCACCGTCATCCTCTTCGTCGCGGGCGCGGCGGTGTTCCTGGTTCTCGAGTACGGCAACCCCGGGACCTGGGGCGAGAGCGATGCGTGGGACACGACCTTCCAGGCGTTCTTCCTCAGCGCCATGACCCGGTCCGGGGGCTTCTCCGTGATCGACCCCGGCGAGCTGTACGAGTCATCGATGCTCGCCGCGTCGATGCTCATGTTCGTCGGCGGCGGCTCGGCGTCGACCGCGGGCGGCATCAAGGTCACGACCCTCGCCGTGCTGGCCCTCTCGGTGTGGTCGGAGGCCAAGGGCCGACGCAGCGTCGAGGTCTTCGGGCGGCGCATCCCCAGCGACGTGCAGCGCGTCGCCGTCGCGGTTCTCGCCTGGGGCGCCACGATCGTCGCCCTGTCGACCATCATCATCGCGCAGATCACCAAGGCGCCCCTCGCCGAGGTGCTGTTCGACGTCATCTCCGCGTTCGCGACCGTGGGGCTCTCCACCGGCCTCACGGCTGAGCTGCCCGACTCCGCCGTCTACGTGCTCGCCGTCACGGTCTTCATGGGGCGCGTTGGTACAGTGACCCTCGCCGCGGCCGTGGCCGCGACCTCCAAGTCGCAGCAGTACGCGCTGCCCGTCGAAAGGCCCATCGTTGGTTGAGCAGATCCGCAGCGACGCGCCCGTCCTCGTCATCGGACTCGGGCGCTTCGGCGCCGCCTGCGCAGGCGAGCTCGACCGACTTGACCGCGACGTCCTCGCGATCGACGACAACCTCGATCTCGTGCAGAAGTGGTCCGAGCGCGTCACGCACGCCGTGCAGGCGGATGCCCGCAGTCTCGAGGCGCTCCAGCAGATCGGCGCCGGCGACTTCCAGGTGGCCGTCGTGGCCGTCGGCTCGTCGATCGAGGCGTCGGTGCTCATCACCGCCAACCTCGTCGACCTCAAGGTGCCGCAGATCTGGGCGAAGGCCGTCTCCCAGTCGCACGGCAAGATCCTCGCCCGCGTGGGCGCGAATCACGTCATCTACCCCGAGCGGGAAGCAGGAGAGCGCGTCGCCCACCTCGTGAGCGGCCGCATGCTCGACTTCATCCGCTTCGACGACGACTTCGTGCTCGCGAAGATGTACCCGCCGCGGTTCATCCGAGGCCGGGGTCTCAACGAGTCGGGCGTCCGCTCGAAGTACAACGTGACCGTCGTCGGCGTGAAGAGCCCCGGCAAGCCGTTCCGCTACGCCGAGGCGAACACGGTCGTGACGAACCACGACCTCATCATCGTGTCCGGGACGAACGAGGACATCGAGCGGTTCGCCTCCCTCGACCGCTGAGGTGCCAGCGCGTCGGCCGCTGACGCGTCACGCGCCCGCGGCGAGCTCCTTCGCGCGCGCGATCGCGGCATCCGTCGCCGTCCGGAAGAGCTCGCTCAGGCGAGCGTCCTGCAGCACCGCGATCGCCCGCTCGGTCGTGCCCTTGGGGCTCGTCACCTGCCGACGCAGCTCGGCGGGGTCCTCCCCCGTCGCGTCGAGGAGCGCCGTCGCGCCGATGAACGTGCCCTCGGCCATCGCGCGCGCATCCGCCTCCGCGAACCCCTGCGCGAGGGCCGCGCGCGTGAGCTCCTCGACGAGGAGGAAGACGTATGCGGGCCCCGAACCCGAGATCGCCGAGAGCGCGTCGATGCGCTCCTCGGGCACCTCGATCACGGTGCCCACCGTCTCGAAGAGGCGGCGCACGAGGCGCACATCCTCGTCGCTCGCGGCGGCGCCCCGAGCGAGGCCCGTGACGCCCTTGCCGATGCGCGCGGGGGTGTTCGGCATCGAGCGGAGGACCGCGGTCTCGGAGCCGAGGATGCTCTGGAAGGTGTCGAGCGTCACGCCCGCTGCGAGGCTCACGACGATCGCGTCGTCGCGGAGAGCGGACCCGATCTCGCGGAGGAGGTCGGGCACCATCGCGGGCTTCACGCCGACGAGCACGATGCGCGCCTCCGACGCGGCGCGCGCGTTGCCGTCGGGCTCGTCCTCGAGCGCGATGCTCGTGACCCCGGGGAGCGCGGCGAGCTCGGCCGCCTTCTGCGCCGAGCGGTTGGTCGCGAAGACGCCGCCGTCGACGTCGAGGCCGCTCGCGACGAGACCCCGCAGGATCGCACCGCCCATCGAGCCGGCACCGAGGAACGCGACGGAGGGGAGCGAGTCAGTCATGCGTCAATCCTAGGGATCGCGTGCGGCGCGCCGACGGGCGGGCGAGGCGCGAGTGCCCGCCTTAGACTGCGAGCATGAGCGCACACGGCGGTGGCAAGGCGATCCTGGCGGCCTTCGCGGCGAACATCGGGATCGCGATCGCGAAGTTCATCGGATGGATCATCTCGGGCTCCGCATCGATGCTCGCGGAGGCCATCCACTCGGTCGCCGACTCCGGCAACCAGCTCCTCCTCCTGCTCGGCGGACGCCGCGCGCGGCGGGCCGCCGACCGCGAGCACCCCTTCGGACACGGCCGCGAGCGCTACGTGTACGCGTTCGTCGTCGCGATCATCCTCTTCTCGGTCGGCGGGGTCTTCTCGCTCTACGAGGGAGTCGAGAAGCTCACCCACCCGCACGCGGTCGAGAACGCCTGGCTGCCGATCGCCATCCTCGTCATCGCGATCGGGCTCGAGAGCTTCTCGCTGCGGACCGCCGTCAAGGAGAGCAACGCCGTGCGCGAGCGCGGACAGTCCTGGGTGTCGTTCATCCGCCGCGCGAAGGCGCCCGAGCTGCCCGTCGTCCTCCTCGAGGACTTCGCGGCGCTGATCGGCCTCACCCTCGCGCTCCTCGGCGTGGGCCTCACGGTGCTCACGGGCGACGCCGTCTTCGACGCGCTCGGCACCATCTGCATCGGCGTGCTCCTCATCCTCGTGGCGATCGTGCTCGGCATCGAGACGAAGAGCCTGCTCGTCGGCGAAGGCGCATCGGAGGCCGACTTCGAGCGGATCGTCGCCGCGATCGAGGCGGGGCCCGAGGTCGAGAAGCTCATCCACGTCAAGACGCTCTACGTCGGGCCCGAGGAGCTCATGGTGGCCGGCAAGGTCGGCCTCCCGCAGGACATCTCCGTGGCCGATGCGGCGCGCGACATCGATGCGGTCGAGGCGCGCATCCGCGAGGCCGTGCCGGCCGCGCGGATCATCTACCTCGAGACCGACGTCTATCGCGCTCCCCACGAGCCCGGTCCTCCGACGGAGACCTTCATCCTCAAGTCCTCCGACTGACGGCTCCCTGCGCTGACAGACTGGGGCGCATGGAGTTCTGCGTCTTCACCGAGCCCCAGATGGGGGCCAGCTACGACACCCAGCTCGCGTTCGCGCAGCAGGCCGAGCGCGTCGGATTCGACGGCTTCTTCCGCTCGGACCACTATCTGACGATGGGCGGCGAGGGGCTGCCGGGTCCGACGGACGCCTGGACGACGCTCGCCGGCCTGGCGCGCGAGACGACCCGCCTGAGGCTCGGCACCCTCGTCTCGTCGGTCACCTACCGCTGGCCCGGGATCCTCGCGATCCAGGTCGCGCAGGTCGACGCGATGTCGGATGGCCGCGCCGAGCTCGGGCTCGGAACCGGCTGGTTCGAGGCGGAGCATCTCGCGTACGCGATCCCCTTCCCCCGGAAGCGGTTCGGGATGCTCGCCGAGCAGCTCGAGATCGTGAACGGCCTGTGGTCCACCTCGGTCGGCGAGCGCTACGGCTTCGAGGGAGAGCACTACCGGCTCGTCGACTCCCCCGCCCTGCCGAAGCCCGTGCAGGATCGGGTGCCCGTCATCGTGGGCGGCGCAGGCCTCACCCGGACGCCGGAGCTCGCGGCGCAGCACGCGACCGAGTTCAACATCGCCTTCCAGCCCGAGGACGTCATCGCCGACCGCTTCGCCCGCGTGCGCGCGGCGTGCGAGCGGATCGGACGGGACCCCGAGACGCTGAAGCTCAGCGTCGCGCTCACGACCCTCGCGGGCGGCAGCGAGGCCGACCTCGAGCGGCGCGCGGCCGCGACCCGGACCGACCTCGCGGCGTTCCGCGCGGGAGACGGCTTCGCCGGCTCCGCCGACGACATCGTCGCCAAGGCGACCCGGTTGAAGGAGCTCGGCGCGTCTCGGCTGTACTTCCAGCTGATGGACATGGGCGACCTCGATCACGTGGCGTATCTCGGCGAGGAGGTGCTGCCGCGCCTGCGCTGAGCGAATCGCCGTCAGGGTCTTGCATTCCGATATTTCAGTAGGCGAGGCTAGGGACTGCGCCCGACCGGCGCACCTCTCCCACCTGGGCTCCGGCCCGCAGAACAAAGGAAACGACCATGGCAGATCTCCTCGGCCTCCTCTCCGGACTCCTCGAGACGCTCCTCGGCCTCCTCGGCGGCCTCGGCATCTGAGCCCATCGCTCGAGAGTCCCCGCGGCGCGGCCGCGGGGACTCTCTGCGTTCAGCGGCGCTCGGCGAAGAAGGCGCGCAGGAGCGCCACGGCCTCGTCCTCGAGCACGCCGCCGACGACCTCCGCGCGGTGGGGAAGGCGCCGGTCCCGCACGACGTCGTACATCGATCCCGCGGCCCCTGCCTTCTCGTCCCACGCCCCGAAGACGAGCCGGCCGATGCGGGCCTGCAGGACCGCTCCCGCGCACATGACGCACGGCTCGAGCGTCACGACGAGCGTGCATCCCTCGAGGTTCCAGGATCCGATAGCCTCGGCCGCGCGGCGCATGGCGACGATCTCGGCGTGCGCCGCGGGGTCGTGCGTCTCCTCACGGAGGTTCCGCCCCTCGCCGAGCACCGTGCCATCCGCCCCGAGCACCACGGCTCCGACCGGGATGTCCCCGCGCTCCCCCGCCGCGTCGGCCAGCGCGAGCGCGCGGCGCATCGCGGACACGTCGGATGGCGAGGAATTCACCCTCCGAGCCTAGAACGGCCCCGGCTCTCTGCATCCGCGCAACCGCGTCCCGGTAGCCTTGCCCTATGCGCCTGCACGTCGCCGACCACCCGCTCATCACGCACAAGCTCACGGTGCTCCGCGACAAGGCAACGCCGTCGCCGGTCTTCCGTCAGCTGACCGAGGAGCTCATGACGCTCCTCGCCTACGAGGCCACGCGCAACGTGCGCGTCGAGCCGGTCACGATCGACACCCCCGTCACGCAGACGAAGGGCGTCAGGATCGCCGACCCGAAGCCGCTCGTCGTCCCGATCCTGCGCGCCGGGCTCGGGATGCTCGAGGGGATGACCAAGCTCGTCCCGACCGCGGAGGTCGGCTTCCTCGGCATCGTGCGGAACGAGGAGACCCTCCTTCCGACCACGTACGCCGAGCGCCTGCCCGACGACCTCAGCGACCGCCAGTGCTTCGTGCTCGACCCGATGCTCGCGACCGGCGGCTCGCTCGCCGCGGCGATCAAGTACCTCTTCGACCGCGGCGCGACCGAGGTCACCGCCGTGTGCCTTCTCGGCACCCCGGAGGGCGTCCACGCGATCGAGAGCCTCGTGGGCGACCGCGACATCACGCTCGTGCTCGGCGCGCTCGACGAGGGCCTCAACGAGCACGGGTACATCGTGCCGGGGCTCGGCGACGCGGGCGACCGCCTGTACGGCACGGTCTGAGCCGGGGCGGCTCGGGCCGCACCTCAGTCCACGTCGACCCGGTAGGCCCGCTCCTCGCCGTACGTCCGGAAGCCGGCGCGCGCGAGGATCGGCGCCGAGGTCGACACACGCCCCTTGACGAGCGCGGTCGACGCACCGAACGCGCGGGCAAGGCGGAGCCGCTCCGCGAGCACGGCCCGATACGCGCCGCGCCCGCGGTCGGAGGCGAGGGTGGCCGCACCCCAGAGGCGCGCGAACTCCCCGACGATCGTCGCGCCGCCCGTGCTCACGGGGCGGCCGTCGATGCGCGCGAGCACGCGGAACCCGCGCCCCGCGCTCCAATCCGCCTCGAGCTCGCGCAGCTCGGCGTCGAGCCCCGCCTCGTCGAGCGGCGCCTGCTCCCAGACCGGCACGTTGACCGCGTCGACGTCGCGCAGCTGCTCTCGTGTGCGCACCGTCTCGACCGTGACGCCCGGGGACTCCCCCGGCGTCGCCTCGTCGAGGGCGAGCGCGAAGACCGTGACGGTGTCCTCGTGCACCGCGCCGCGCCGGAGCAGCGCGTCCGCGAGCCCTGTCGGGCGGTCGGATGCGCCGACCCAGAAGGTCGTGCGCCGCTCGCCCCAGTCGCGGGCGCGCTCGAGCGCGGCGTCCACCGCCTCATCGGCTGTGCCCTCGCGGTCGAACGCCGAGACCCGCACCCCGCCGCCGAAGCGCGCGGGATACCGCACGGCGACCATCCCGTCGACGACGTGATCGGAGTCGCGGGGCAGCCAGACCCACTCGGCGGCTGCGCGGCGGATGGCGTCGGCGTCGGTCATGCGCGCTCCTCCGGGGCCACGAGGCGGGCGAACGCGCTCATGCGCGCGACGCCGGCGGGCGTGTGCGGCAGGTCGTCGAGCAGGGCGGGCGAGTGCACGAGGTACGCCGCGACCATCGCGCGCGAGATCGCGACGTTGAGCCGGTTCTGGAGCAGCAGGAACTCCGTCCCGCGCGGGGCGTCCCTGCCCGATGAGGCCGCGAGCGTCACGATCGAGATCGCGGCTTCCTGCCCCTGGAACCGGTCGACGGTCCCGACGCGCACGCGCGGCCATCCGGCACGCTGCAGGGTCTGCTCGACGAGCTGCTGCTGGGCGTTGTACGGCGCGACGACGATGATGTCGTCCTCCGTGAGCGGGCGCGGCGGGCACGCGTGGGCGACGCCGTCGTCGTCGATGCGGATGTCGGTGAACGCCCGCCCGACGACCTCGCCGACGATCCGCACGACCTCGTCGGCCTCGGCCTGCGACTCGGTCGCATCGCCCCGATGACGCACGGGCACCGCGTGCAGGCCCGGCGCGACGCCGTCGACCGACCGGCGCTCCGCGCCGGCGCGCGACGCGAGACGCCCGGCGTAGGACAGGTGCGAGACGGCCTCGGACACCTCCGGATGCATGCGCCACGACCGCGCGAGGAAGTAGCCGTGCGTCTCCGGGAGCACCTGCTGGCCATCCATGACCCAGCCGAGGGCCGAGGTGTCCACGGGCTCGGGATGCACCCCCTGGCTCACCTGCGGAAGCTGCTGCGGATCGCCGAGCAGAAGCAGGCTGCGCGCCGCCGTCGAGACCGCGATGGTCGACGCGAGCGAGAACTGGCCCGCCTCGTCGATGACGAGCAGGTCGAGCCCGCCGCGCGCGATGCGGCCGGTGTGCGTGAAGTCCCACGCGGTGCCGCCGACGACGTAGCCGCCCTGCTGCTCGGAGACGAAGCGGGCCACGCCGTTCTTGGGGATCAGCGTGAAGGCGGGGTCGCGCGGCTCGGCTCCGGACTTCGGCGCCTTCGCGACGCGCGAGCCGGGCACCCCCGCCGCGACGACGCGGTCGAGCATGTTCTCGACCACGGCGTGCGACTGCGCGACGACGCCGACCCGGTAGCCGTGCTCCATGACGAGGCGCGCGATGACGTGCGAGCCGACATACGTCTTGCCGGTGCCGGGAGGCCCCTGGACGGCGACGTAGGAGCGGTCGAGGCCGCGCACCGTCCGGACGATCGCGGACACGTCGTCGCCGTCGGACGGCGCGATCCCGGCACCGCGCGGCGGGATGCGGCGCAGGATGTCGGTGGCCGGGTCGGCCGGGAGCTCCCCCGCGTCGGCCGCGCGCACGACCGTCTCGGCCCATGCGTCGATGGCCCCCTGCTGGTTGCCGGCACGCGGCGGGGGCGCGGGGGTGAGGGCGACCGGAAGCTCCTGCCACGTCTCGCCGTCGGCCGCGCGCTCCTCGATGACGGCACCGTCGTCGAGGACCTCGATGACGCGTGCCTGGCGCGGCACGTGCACCCAGCGCGGGGAGGCCTGGTTCGGGAACGGAGCGGGCCGCGGATAGAGCAGGTACGGCTCGACGCCCTCGCTCAGTCGCGTTCCCGGTGCGAGCTCGCCGCGGAGCTCGACCACGCGGCGGACGGATCGCGCGCCCTCGGGCATCCCCCAGTCCTCGACGACGCGGCAGCGCGAGGCGTCGACGGCGAGGACATCGCGCGTGTCGAGCCAGAGGCCGAGCGGCTCCCGCAGCCGCTGGAAGTGCCCGTGCCAGAAGCTCTTCGCCTCGCGCGGGTAGTAGTCGATCGCGGCCGCAGCGAGACGCAGCGCGTCCTCGTCGGCGCTCGGGGCCGACAGCGGGTCCGCCGCCACGCGGGCATCGCGGCGCGCAGCGGCATGCGCGTCGAGCGCGAGCGCGAGCGGAGACGGCGCGTACGCGAGCTCGTCGGGCACCTCGGGCGGGGCAGGGGTCACGCCGGTCTCCCGCGCACGCTCGACGAGCCAGTCGCGCAGGCGCCGGGTCGAGACGCAGTCGTAGCGGTTGTAGTCGGCGAGGTCGTCGAGGATGGCCCGCGCGGCCGCCTCCTGCCCATCGGCCTGCAGGGCGCGCGCCTCGACGTAGCGGACGATCGAGTCGTCGCCCTTCTGCACGTCCTGCGTGCGCACCTCGTCGCCCATGTAGAGCGGCTCGAGCTTCTTGATCGAGTACGACCGCGAGCCGATGCGCAGGGCCCGGCGCACGATGGGGTAGAGATCGACGAACAGCTCGTCGCGCAGCATCCGGTCGACGTCGGCCTCGCGCACACCGTGCCGAGCGGCCATCGCCGCCAGGTGCGTGGGCTCATACGGCGCGTAGTGGTAGATGTGCATGTCGGGATGCGCGGCCCTGCGCGCCGCGACGAAGTCGCAGAAGCGCTCGAGGGCGGCCTTCTCCTCCGCGAGGGTGTGCGCCCAGAGCGCGGAGTACTGCTCGCGCAGGTCGACCCATCCGAAGAGGTAGTCGATGCCCCAGACGGCGGCCGAGCCGACCTGCTCGCTGTAGAGCGGATCGCCCTCGAAGTCGAAGAACACGTCGCCCTGGCTCGGGCGGGGCATCGCGCCGAGCGCGAGCGGCTGCACGACCTCGTACGCGGGAACCGGGTGCGCGTCGGCCGGCTCGTCACCCGGAACGCCCGCAGGGCTCTGCAGCTGGAGGCGCGCCTGCGTGCGCAGCGACGCGAAGACGTCGGAGTTCATCCGCGCGGGGCCGGTCTCGGCCGCCGCGAGGTCGTCGATCGTGCGGATGCCGATGTCGCGCAGGCGAGCGCGCTGCGACGGGCGCATGCCCGCGACGAGCAGGAGGTCGCGATGCGCGACGACCTCGAGCTCGCAGGTCGCGCAGCGCCCGCAGGCGGACACCTCGAGCTCGCCGCGCTCGTCGCCCCACGCGATCGCCTCGGCCGACGCGCCCCGCTCGATCCCGCGATCCGCGATGAGCGCCCGCAGGCGCCGACGGCGCACGTCGAACATCGGAAGCAGGTCGTCCACCCGGTGCGTCGACACCGAGCCGTCGCCGAGCAGGAGGTCGACCTCGTCGGAGGTCGGGATGCCGAGACGGCGCAGCTGATCGACGTATGCCGCGAGCTGCATGAGCGCCGTCACGCGGGCCGTGCGGGCGAGCTTGCTGTCCTGCACGCGCCAGCGGCCATCCGCCTCCTGCACGAGGAAGTCGGCGAATCCGACGAACTCGTCCGTGGTGAAGGCCGCCTGGAACAGCACCCGCGCATCCGACCGCAGCGCGTCGACCGTCTGGGCCGCCACGTCGGCGAGCGCCGCGGAGTCGGCCGACGACACCCGCTCGAGCTCGACCACCCCGGCGCCGAACTCCTGGCGGTAGCGCTCGAGGACGCGCTCCTCGTGGCGATCGCCGAGCCGGGCCGCGCGCTCGAGCATGGCGTCCTCCGGATCCTCGACGGCGGCGACGCGGCCGAGCTTCGCGTCGATCGCCCGCAGCCACGCGAACTCGCACTCGGCGGCGGCCTTGAGGTCGCTCGCGCTCCACACGAGGCGCTGCTCTGTCGGGATGAATCTCACACTCCGACGGTAGCCCGGGTCTCGGACATCCCCGTCCGCCGGCATGACACGATGGCTCTGATGCCCGCGAGCGGAGGAGACGGCATGGACGAGCGACCCGGCCCGTGGACCCGGTTGAGCGCCGCGGCCCATCCCCTCGGCGAGGGATCGCGGCTCATCGACGGCGTCGTGCACTGGGTCGACCTCGAAGGCGGCGTCCTGCACGCCTGGACCCCCGAGGGCGGCGACGCCGCGACCCATCGGCTCGACCGCCCGGTCGGCTTCGCCGAGAAG
This sequence comes from Microbacterium barkeri, assembly GCF_027921765.1. Lineage (GTDB taxonomy): Bacteria > Actinomycetota > Actinomycetes > Actinomycetales > Microbacteriaceae > Microbacterium > Microbacterium barkeri. Next base: position 51,591 of record NZ_BSEJ01000016.1, on the reverse strand, counting down.
GCGCCGGACGGACGCCTGCTCGCCGCGGCGGGGACGGGCGTCGTCGAGCTCGACATCTTCGGGCGCCACACCGCTCTCGGCGACACCGGTCTCGATCCCGCCCGGCATCGCGTCAACGACGGGACCATCGCGCCCGACGGATCGCTGTGGTTCGGGACGATGGTCCGGGACGGCTCCGATCCCGAGGGCTCGGTCTGGCGCTGGGACGCGGGCACCGGCGAGGTGACGCGCCTCGCGACCGGCATCGACATCCCGAACGGCCCGGCCTTCCATCCCGACGGCGAGACCGTGCTCATCGCCGACACCGTGGGCGGCCGCATCCTGCGCGCGCCGCTCGCGGCACCCGACCGCCTCGACGTGTTCGCCGCGGTCGACGGGTCGCCCGACGGCCTGCACGTCGACGCGCAGGGACGCATCTGGAGCGCCGTGTACGACGGCGGACGCCTCGACGTGTACCGAGCGGATGGCGCGCGGCTCGCGCGCATCGAGGTCCCGGCCGAGCACCCCACGAGCGTCCTCACGACGCCGGACGGCCGCGTCGTCGTGACGAGCGCCGCGCAGGGCATGGACGAGCCGGGCCCGTTCGACGGGCACACGTTCGCCGCCGCGATCGCCGACGTGCTCGAGGCCTGAGCCCGGTCAGGCGGCGCAGGCGCCGGGGCCCGGCTCAGCGCCGCGCTGACCGCTTCTGCACGCCGCGCGCGAGCCCGGCGAGACCGGCGACGAGGATGACCGCGCCCGCGGCCAGGACGACGGTCACCGCGGTCGACACGGGGTCGGCGGTGAGGATCCAGTCGGCCACCGCCGCCTGGAGCGCGGCGTATCGCGTCGCGTCGAGCACCTGTCCCAGCCCGACGAGGGAGACGACGAGCATGAGCGCACCCCAGATGATCGCCGCCCAGCGGATGCGGGGCCGCTCGGCAGGCTCGGGGCCCGCGGCCGGGGCGCCCTCGGGGACGCGCTGCTCTTCGCTCATCGTGCACTCTCCTCGTCAGCGGACGGCGTCGGCTCGACCGCGCCGAACTCGGCCTCGTCGAGCACCCAGATCGACACCTCACCGCCCTCGGTCTGCGTGATGTCCACCGTGCGCAGGGGCGCATCCGCCTCGGCGCCGTCCTGCGCCCACTCGACGATCCCGTCGCGCGGCACCGGCAGGTCCTCCGACTCGTAGAAGCCCGCGTCGCTCATCCGGGTCACCATGACGCGCGTGTCGTCGTCGGCGTGGATCCGGATGTCCGCCGCGACATCCGGAGGGACGGTCACCTGCGTGAAGCCGGCACGGCGGACGACCGTGGCGCTGCCCTCCCCGCCGCCATCGGCCATCAGCCACAGCTCGAGGGAGCCGTAGGCGCGCGTCACCTCGTACGACGAGCCGTCGACGGCGATCGTCTGCCAGCTGTTCGCGCCGATCACGTTGTTCGCGCCGAGCGCCGTGCCGGCCCCTGCGGCGAGCGCGATCGCGGCGAGGGCCGCGAGCGCCCCGCTGCGGCGGCGCAGGACCCCCGCGATGACCATCCCGGCGGCCGCGACCGCCGACATCGCGAAGGCCGCCGCCGCAAGGGCGGCCGAGGCGCGCTCGGGCTCGATCGGCCAGGTCCCTCCGCCGAGGACGACGAGGGCTGCGGCCGATCCCGCGACGAGGGCGAGCCCGAGGGTCGACGCGCCGAAGGCGAGGGAGATCCTCGGACGACCCGCCCTGCGGGCCGCGCGCACGCGCGCCGCCTCCTCCGCGAACGCGCGCGCGGCCCGCTGGCGGCGGGCGCGCTCCTCGTCGCGGGCGAGGCGCTCCGCGTCGGTCTGCTGCGCGCGCCACGCGTCGTGCTGCTCGCGCCACTCCTCGTGCTGGCGACGCCAGGCGTCGAAGTCGCCGTCGGCGGGCGGCTCGGGCGACGGAGCCGGCTCGAAGGGCGGGACGGCCGGCCCCCCGGCCGTCCCGCGCGCGGCGGGGGTTCCCTGCACCCCGCCGAGGCCCCCGCCCGACACGGGGGACGCGATGCGCCGGCCGGCCCAGATGCCGAGCGCGGCGATGGCCGCGACCGCCGCGAGCCCGACGAGCAGCGCGACGGGCGATCCGTACCCGAAGATCGCGGGCACGACGACGCCGAAGCCGATCCCCAGGATCGGGATGGCGGCGGCGACGCAGACGAGGACGATGAGCGCCGTCCGTCCCGGACCGAGCGCGGCCACGCCGCCCACGGGCCGCTCGCGCCGGACGAGCCAGAGCGCGAACGCGGCGACCGCCGCGACGACCGCGATCCAGAACGAGGCCTCGATGGCGGTCCAGACGATCCGGCCCGGGTACGCCAGGGCGAGGAAGTCCTCCATGAGCGTCGCGCTCGCCCAGCTGGCGAGTGCGCCGAAGCCGATCATGATCGCGATGCCGACGAGCGCCGGGCCCGAGCCGGTCCGCAGCCGGATCGCGATGTCGCCCCGCTCATCCGGGAGCAGCGCCCATCCGAGGGCGTACAGCCACAGCGCGGGGAACCCGAGCACCGCGGCGACGACGAAGATGCCCCGCACGATGACGGGGTCGGCGCCCGTGCGACGCGCGATCGCGGCGCACACGCCGCCGATCCAGCCCTCCGTGCGCACGAGGCCGAGCGATCGCACCCAGTCGAAAAACCCTCCTCCCGGACGACGCGACGGCGCCTCGACGGCGGGAGCGCCGCCATCCGCCCCCACGGCGCTCGTCATCTCGGTTCCCCGCGGTTCGCTCTCGGTCATGGTCCGATCCTCGCGCGCTGCGCGCCGGCGCCGCCATGAGGGATCACCCCGGTCCTCCCCTGATTCGCCCGCTCAGGGCGGCCCGCGCGTGGTTGCATGGGGGCATGACCGCCGCGCCTCCCGCCTCGCGCCTCGCGCGCTCGCGCAGCGCGGTGGTCGCGGGCGTCGCCGAGGGCGTCGCGCGGCACCTCGGATGGCGCGTGCCGGTCACACGGCTCCTGTTCGCCGCGACGGCGGGCATCTGGGGCGCGGGCGCGCTCCTCTATCTGTGGCTCTGGGCCTTCACGCCCCTGCAGGATGGCGATGCGCGCGTCACGCGGCGGGCTCCCGTCGCGTGGATCCTCCTCGCGGGGGCGGCGCTGTTCCTCCTGGTCGCGCTCCAGATGAACTACTGGAGCCTCACTCAGGGCGTCCTCCCGCCCGCGAGCCTGCTCCCCGCGGTCTTCGCGATCGCGCTCGCGACCGCCGGGGGCGTGTGGTCGGCCGTCCTCGACCGGGCCGACCCGGCCCGCGGCCCCCAGCAGGACCTCCTCCTGCGAAGCATCGCGTCGGCCGTGCTCGCGGCCGTGGCCATCCTCATCCTCACCCGAACGGGCTCGGTCGCGGCCCAGCTCGCGCCGGTCATGCTCCTCATCGCGCTCGCGGCAGCGCTCGGCATCGCCGTCGTGTGGTCGTCGACCTGGATCGCGCGGTTCCGCGAGCTCCAGGCCGCGCGCATCCAGGGCATCCGCGAGGAGCAGCGCGCCGAGATGGCCGCGCACCTGCACGACTCCGTGCTGCAGACGCTCGCGCTCATCCAGAACCGCGCTGGTGCCTCGAGCGAGGTCGGCCGGATCGCCCGCGCCCAGGAGCGCGAGCTGCGTGCCTGGCTCTACGACGACGACGCGCCCGCCGACAGCGACCTCGCGACCGATCTGCGCGACTACGCGACAGCGCTCGAGCTCGACTACGAGGTGGCGATCTCGGTCGTCTCGGCCGGATCGTCGACCGAGCGGGCGAGCGGCGAGGTCGCCGCGGCGGCCCGCGAGGCGATGCTCAACGCGGCGCGCCACGCGGGCGGCGAGGTCTCGGTCTACATCGAGGGCGCCCCGGGAGCGGTCGACGTCTTCGTCCGCGACCGCGGTGCCGGGTTCGACCTCGACGCCGTTCCCGAGGACCGCTTCGGCGTGCGCGAGTCGATCGTCGGCCGCATGCGGCGCACGGGCGGGATGGCCTCGGTCACGCGCGGCGCAGGAGGCGTCGGCACGCAGGTGCACATCCGCTACCCTTCGGCAGGTGCCCGTGCCTGAGCTCACCGTCGTGATCGTCGACGACCACTCCATCTTCCGCTCGGGGCTGCGCGCCGACCTCGACGGCGCGCTCCGGGTCGTCGGCGAGGCCGCCGACGTGCCGTCCGCGGTCGCCGTGATCGCCGAGACCGCGCCCGACGTCGTGCTCCTCGACGTGCACCTGCCCGGCGGCGCGGCCGGCAGCGCGGGCGGCGAGGACGTCCTGCGGCAGGCGTCGCCGCTCTCACCCGGAACCCGCTTCCTCGCCCTGAGCGTCTCCGACGCGGCGGAGGACGTCGTGCGGGTCATCCGCGCAGGCGCCCGCGGCTACATCACGAAGGGCGCATCGGGAGCCGAGGTCTCCCGCGCGGTGCGGGTCGTCGCATCGGGCGACGCGGTCTTCTCCCCGCGCCTGGCCGGATTCGTCATCGACGCCTTCGGCGCGGCCTCGGGCGAGACCGCGGTCGCCGACGACGAGCTCGACCGCCTCTCCGCGCGCGAGCAGGAGGTCATGCGGCTCATCGCCCGCGGCTACGCCTACAAGGAGGTCGCCGCCGAGCTCTTCATCTCGGTGAAGACCGTCGAGACCCACGTGTCGGCCGTGCTCCGCAAGCTCCAGCTCTCGTCGCGGCACGAGCTCACGGCGTGGGCGTCGGCGCGACGGCTGCTCTAGCGGCGATCGGGGCGGCGCGCCGCCTCCGGTGACAGACTGGACGACGTGAGCGACTTCGACTTCGGCAGCGCATACGGCCACGGCTTCGCCCGCATCGCGGCGGCGACCATCCCGCTCGCGGTCGCGGACCCGGCGACGAACGCCCAGGCGGTCATCGAGACCGCCCGCGAGCTGAGCGACGACGCCGTCGCGGTCGCGGTGTACCCCGAGCTGTGCCTCTCGGGCTACGCGATCGACGACCTCGTGCTGCAGGACCCGCTCCTCGACGCGGTCGACGACGCGATCGCGACGATCGTCGCGGCCTCGGCCGATCTCTTCCCCGTGCTCGTCGTGGGCGCGCCCCTCCAGCGCGGCAGCCGCGTCTTCAACACGGCCGTCGTCATCCACCGCGGCGAGATCCTCGGCGTCGCGCCGAAGTCGTATCTGCCGACCTACCGCGAGTTCTACGAGCGCCGCTGGTACGCCCCGGGCGACGACCAGCGCGGCACGATCGCGGTCGCGGGTCGCGAGGTGCCGTTCGGCCCCGACCTCCTCTTCGAGGCGGCGGACGTGCCCGGCCTCGTCGTGCACGTCGAGGTGTGCGAGGACATGTGGGTGCCCGTTCCGCCCTCGTCGCTCGCGGCGCTCGCGGGCGCCACCGTGCTCCTCAATCTCTCCGGCAGCCCGATCACGATCGCACGCGCCGACGATCGCCACCTGCTCTGCAAGTCGGCCTCTGCCCGATGCATCGCGGCCTACGCGTACGCCGCGGCCGGGCAGGGCGAGTCGACGAACGACGTCTCGTGGGACGGCCAGACGATGGTCTACGAGGTCGGCACCCTCCTCGCCGAGACCGAGCGCTTCCCGGATGGCGCGCGCCACTCCGTCGCGGACGTCGACCTCGACCGCATCCGGCAGGACCGCCTGCGCCAGGGGACGTTCGACGACAACCGGCGCACCTTCGCCGAGCAGACGCGCTTCCGGACCGTCCGCTTCGAGGTGGATCCGCCGCGCGGCGACGTCGGCCTGCGGCGAGCGCTCGACCGGTTCCCCTTCGTGCCCGACGACCCCGCTCGTCTCGCGCAGGACTGCTACGAGGCGTTCAACATCCAGGTGTCGGGGCTCGTGCAGCGCCTGTCGGCGATCGGCAGCCCGAAGCCCGTCATCGGCGTGAGCGGCGGTCTCGACTCGACGCACGCGCTGCTCGTCATCGCCCGCGCGATGGACCGGATGGGCCGCCCGCGCAGCGACATCCTCGCCTACACGATGCCGGGATTCGCGACGAGCGAGCACACGAAGTCGAACGCGATCGCCCTCGCGGAGTCGGTCGGCGCGACCATCGAGACCATCGACATCCGCCCGGCCGCGACCGAGATGCTCTCGCGCATGGGCCATCCGTTCGGCCAGGGCGAGCCGGTCTACGACGTGACGTTCGAGAACGTGCAGGCGGGCCTGCGGACCGACTACCTCTTCCGGCTCGCGAACCACCACGGCGGCATCGTCGTCGGCACGGGCGACCTGTCCGAGATCGCCCTCGGCTGGGCGACCTACGGCGTGGGCGACCAGATGAGCCACTACTCGGTCAACCCCGGCGTCCCGAAGACCCTCATGCAGCACCTCATCCGCTGGGTCATCGCACACGGCGAGGGCGTGTCGGAGGCGGAGCGGAAGGTGCTGCAGTCGGTGCTCGACACCGAGATCAGCCCCGAGCTCGTGCCGGCCGGCCAGGACGGCAAGGTGCAGTCGACCGAGAGCACGATCGGTCCGTACGCCCTCCACGACTTCACGCTGTTCCACATCCTGCGCTACGGCATGCGGCCGTCGAAGATCGCCTTCCTCGCCGAGCGGGCGTGGGGCGACGCCGAGGCGGGCGCGTGGCCCCCCGGGTTCCCCGCGGAGGACCACTACGCCTACGACCTCGCGACCATCGTGAAGTGGGAGCAGGTCTTCCTCAAGCGCTTCTTCGGGTTCTCGCAGTTCAAGCGGTCGGCCATCCCGAACGGGCCGAAGGTGTCGCCCGCCGGCTCGCTCTCGCCACGCGGAGACTGGCGTGCGCCGTCCGACGGGAACGCGAGGGCCTGGCTCGCCGAGCTCAAGGCCGCGCTGCCCGACCTCGTCGAGTAGTCACTCGGGGTCGCGGTCGCGCAGGCCGACGCGATCCGGGATCTGCATCGCGAGGCCCGGGAGCCACGTCGCGGGATCCGGCCACGGGCGCGACGTCGGCAGGCTGCGGAGCATCCGCGCCGCCTGCTCGCGGCGCTCGGCCTCGGGCGCGTGCACGGGCACGATGCGCCGCGGCGCCCGGTGGCCGAGCGCGCCGCACCACCAGTGCCGCCAGATCTCGGGGGCCTCGTCGGGTTCGAGCACGAGGTAGTAGTCGGGCATGAGCGCGTCGCCGCGCTCGAACTGGCGGAGCGTGTCGCCGATCTCCGCCTCGAGCACGCCGAGGGTCGCGCGCTCCTCGAAGAGCTCGATCCACGCGGAGGCCACGTGCTCGAGCGGGTCGGCGTCGTGCACCACCCAGGGGGTGCCGGACGCCGAGATGCGGTGCGCCGCGAGAGACGGCTCGGAACCGCGCAGCGAGAGCGCGGAGACGCCGTCGAGCGCATCGACGGAGGCGAGCACGTCGTCGGCACCGGGGCCGACGACGGCGACGATGGTTCCGGTCGTACCTTCCATGCCTCAATATATGCCGGGATCCGGATGCGAGGCCAGACCCCTCCGTCAACCCCGTGAGAGCCGGGCGCGACGGTCGTATCGTGGCGGCATGGACGGCTTCGCGGCGGTCGACTTCGCGTTCGCGCGCGAGGTGCTCCAGCGCGGCATCGCGGCGCTGTACCTCGTCGCGTTCCTCTCGACGCTCAACCAGTTCCGCGCGCTCCTCGGCGAGCACGGCCTGCTCCGGGCGCCCGAGCTGCTCGCGTGGGCGCGCTCCTCCGACCGTGCCGCCCGGGCGCTGCGGCCCACTCTGTTCCGATGGATCCGGTACACGGATCGTCGTCTCGTCGCGCTCTGCATCGGCGGGATGGCCGTCAGCGCGCTGATCGCGGCGGGCCTCCCCCAGCTCGGTCCGCCCTGGCTGCCGATGCTGTGCTTCCTCGCGATCTGGTTCGGCTACATGTCGATCGTCTCGATCGGGCAGACCTTCTACGGCTTCGGATGGGAGATGCTGCTCCTCGAGTCGGGCTTCCTCGCCGCGTTCCTCGGCTCGCACGATCAGCCGCCCGCGACGGCGATCATCGTCCTGTTCTGGTGGCTGCTGTTCCGCCTCGAGTTCGGCGCCGGCATGATCAAGATCCGCGGCGGACGCGAGTGGCGAGACCTCACGGCCCTGACCTACCACCACGAGACGCAGCCGATGCCGGGGCCCCTGAGCCGCCTGGCGCATCTGCTGCCGCGCTGGTTCCACAGGCTCGAGGTCGTGGGCAATCACATCGCGCAGCTCGCCGTGCCCTGGCTCGTGTTCGCGCCGCTCCTCGGGCTGTGGCTGCCCGACGCGATCCCGCTCCTCATCGGCGCGTGCGCGGCGGCCGTGATCATCGCGACGCAGCTCTGGCTCGTCCTCACGGGCAACTTCGCATGGCTGAACGCGGCGACGATCATCCTCGCGTTCTCGGTCGTGGGCATCCCCGCGGGCGACGACCGCGGCGAGCTCCCCCTGCCCTGGCTCGTGGTCACCTCCGCCGTCGCGGTGCTCTACGTCGTGCTGAGCGGGCAGCCGCTGCGCAACCTCTTCGCGCATCGGCAGCTCATGAACGCGAGCTTCAACCGCTGGAACCTCGCCAACGCGTACGGCGCCTTCGGCACGGTCACGAAGGAGCGCATCGAGTTCGTCGTCGAGGGCACGCTCGACGCGAATCCCGAGCACGCGCAGTGGCACGAGTACGGCTTCCGCGGGAAGCCCGGCGACGTGCGTCGCAGGCCCCCTCAGGTCGCTCCGTACCATCTGCGGCTCGACTGGCTGATGTGGTTCCTCCCGCTCGGCCACCGCATCGACGACTGGTTCCTCGTGTTCCTCGTGCGGATGCTCGAAGCCGACCGTCCGACGCTCCGGCTCCTCGCGCGCGACCCGTTCCACGGCCAGCCTCCCCGCTTCGTCCGCGTCGTGACCTACCGCTACCGCTTCGCCTCGCGCGCCGAGAAGCGCGAGAGCGGAGACGTGTGGGTGCGCGACCGGCGCAGGACGCTCGTGCAGCCCGTGTCGCTGCACGACGTCGCGTGACGCCTGATCAGCCCTCCGCCCAGATCCGCCGCTCGTGCGCGACGCGGACGACCGCGTCGCGCACGAGCAGCACCGCAGGGCGCGACTCCCCCGCGGCCGTCACCGCGCACATCCGCCGCGACGCGAGGCGGCTGCGGATCGGCACGGACACGCAGCCCGCGGGCACGACCGGCTGCTCGGGAACGACCGCGAGACCGAGCCCGGCCGTCACGAGACCGCGCACCGTGATGAGGTCCTCGCCCTCGAAGGCGATGCGGGGCGTCCGCTCGCTGCGCGCGAAGAGGGCGTCGAGCGAGTCCCGCAGCCCGAAGCCGCGCGCGAGCGTGACGATGGGCCACTCCGCGATCTCGGGCACCGAGACCGACGCGCGCCGCGCGAGCGGATGGTCGTCGGGCAGGAGCGCGACGAGCGGCTGCTCGAACAGGGGCACGACCTCGATGTCGCCGCCGATCGCCGGGGTGTCGACGACGAGGGCCATGGCGACGCGACCCGCGTGCAGTTGCTCGATGAGGAGCGAGCGGGCGCCCTGGTGCAGCTCGAAGCGCAGATCGGGGCGGTCGCGGCGCACGGTGCTCACGACCTCGGGGATGAAGCGCTCCCCGAGCGAGGTCTGGAAGGCGAGCGACACCGTCGACGAGGCCGCGCCCGTGACGGCGCCGACGCCGTCCTCGATGAGCTCGATCGCACGTCGGAACGCGGGCAGGAGCGTGCGCGCGGCGGCGGTCAGGCGGATGCCGCGGCCCTCCCTCTCGACGAGCGCGACGCCGAGGCGCTGCTCGAGGGTGCGGATGGCGCGGCTCACGTTGGGCTGCGGCATGCCGAGGCGCTCGGCGGCCGCCGTGACGTGCTCGGTGTCGCCGAGCGCGACGAGCACCGGCACGAGCGGGAGGACGCCGCGGATCCGATCCGGTTCCATGCTCTCATGGTATGCATCAAGCCGATCCGGTATTGGATCCGCATGCATCGGGCGAGCTAGCGTCGAGGGCATGACGGCGACCGCCTCCCTCCCGACCGCGAGGGAGTCCGCCGTGCCGACGTCGCGCCGCCTCTCGATCGCGATGTGGTGCGCGGGCATCGCGAGCTTCGCGCTCCTCCACGCCCCGCAGGGGCTGCTCACGTTCGTCGCCGCCGACCTCGGCCGCTCCGCCGCCGCCGTGGCGTGGATCATCTCCGGCGCGACGCTCGGCCTCGCCCTCTCGCTTCCGCTGTGGGCGGTGCTCGCGGCACGGCGCGGGGTGGCGTGGTCGATGCGCGTCTCGGCGACGACGTCGGCGCTCATCGCGCTGCTCCTCCCGCTCGCGCCCACCCTCGAGCTCCTCGTGGCGGGGCGGTTCCTGCAGGGCGCGGCGCTGGGCGGGATCCCGGCGCTGGCCGTCGCCCTCGTGCACGAGGTGATCTCGGGGCGCCGCGCCGCGGTCGTGGCGGGCGGCTACATCGCGGCGGCCTCGATCGGCGGGCTGTCCGGGCGGCTCGTCGCGCCGCTCCTCGCCGAGATCGGCGGATGGCGCCTCGGCCTGCTCCTCCTCGATCTCGTCGGCGCCGCGATCACGATCACGATGGCCGTCCTGCTGCCGCGCACGGCGCCATGCGGAGCCCCCGCCGGGCGCACGCTCCGGGTGTTCCTGCGGCAGCTGCGCGATGCGCGCCTGCGCGCGCTGTTCCTCATGGGCGGCATGCTGCTCGGGGCGATGATCGGCATGTACAACGCGATCACGTTCCGCCTCGAGGCCCCGCCCTACGCCCTGCCGGCTGCGGTCGTCTCCTTCGTGTTCCTCGCCTATCTCGGCGGGACGGCCGCCGCGCAGCTCTCCGGGCGCCTCTCGCTCCGCTTCGGCCTGCGCACGCCCCTGCTCGCGGGATGCGCGCTCATGCTTGCGGGCGCCCTGCTCACGGGCACGACCCCGCTGCCGCTCGTGATCACGGGCGTCGTGCTGCTCACGACCGGGATGTTCCTCGCGCACTCCGTCGCGAGCTCGGCCGTGGCGGGCTTCGCGGGCACCGACCGCGCGAGCGCGGGGTCGATGTACAACGTCTTCTACTACGGCGGATCGAGCCTGTTCGGATGGCTCTGCAGCGCCGCGTGGACGGCGTCCGGATGGCCCGCGGTCGTCACCGTCCTGGGCGCGCTCGCGATCGCGGCGGGCGGATGCGCGCTCGCGGCCACGCGGCGCTGACCCTCAGCCGCGCGCGTTGTAGACCGTGATCGCGCCGGCGTCGACCGCTGCACGGTACGCGCGGAAGACCGCGACCGCGTCGTCCTTCGCGACGCCGTCGATCACGGCGATGCCGCGGGCCTCGAAGGCCTCCGCCCAGTCGGCGACCATCGGGCCCTCGTCGAACGTCGTGATCTCCTCGCACTCGGGCCCCGACCCGGCGATCGCGAGGGTCGTGATGCCCGACCACATCGCTGCGCCGTAGCACTGCACGCACGGGCGCCAGTTCACGACGAGCTCGTGCCGAGGCTGGTCCGATGCGCCGAGGTCCCACGAGCCGACCCGCGCCTGAGCCATCCCGAGCGCCGTCACCTCGGCGTGCCCCGACGTGATGCCCGTGGACAGCACGACGTTCACGCCGACCGACACGATCCGGCCCGTGTCGGCCTCGGCGACGAGGGCCGCGAACGGGCCGCCGTTGCCCTCGCGCCAGTTGCGGTCGGCGAGCCGGTTGACGAGGGCCATGCGCTCCTCGAGGGTCGGGATGACATCGGGAACGTCGGCGAGCTCCTCCGCGATCCAGGCGGGAAGGGAGATCGTGTACGAGGTGGCGAGGGGTGGGAACTCCATGACGCCAGCATGCTCCACGCTTGTGTCGGCCGTGTGACGGACCGCGGGCGACCGACAGTTCATCCGCCGGAAACGACAGATTGTGCGGCAGCGCCCATGCAGGTGCATGAACATCGGTGGAATGGGTGGCGGCGTCTGCGCACCGAGGCGGGACGCCGGCCTCCGCCGAGGGAGGCCCGCATCAAGAGGAGAGAACACGTGGGTTCAACGAAGGCCAAGGCGCCGATGTCGAACAGGAGGTTCCTCGCGATCTGGATCCCGATCGTCGCGTTCGTGGCCGTCCTGGCCGTCGGCGCGAACATCGCGATCGGGATGTTCCGCGGGGCGATCGAATCGTTCATGGGCACCGGCACGTACGTCGTCAGCAACACCGCCGAGGGCGCTGAGCTCGACACGACCTACTACGAGAGCGATCACGCGACGCAGGACGACGCCAAGGCGGCGTCGGCCGAGCTCGTCGAGGACATCGCCGACGAGGGCATGACGCTCCTCAAGAACAACGGCGCGCTGCCGCTCGAGACGAGCGCCGTGACGCTCCTCGGTCGTGGCGCCGCCGACCCCGTGTACGGCGGCTCCGGATCGGGAACCGCCGACACGCGCACGGCCGTGAACATCCGCCAGGGCATCGAGAACGCCGGCTTCACGGTCAACGACACGGTCTTCGACGAGCTCGCGGCCTTCGCCGAGGCGAACCCCGCAGCGGAGGGCGGCCGGACGAACATCGTCATGGACAAGCCCGAGGAGTCGAACTACAACATCGGCGAGATGCCGATCGAGGAGTACTCGCAGGACGCGCTCGACAGCTTCGCGGAGTACGGCGACGCGGCCATCGTCGTCATCGGACGCGCCGGCGGCGAGGGCGGAGACCTCGCCACCGACATGACCCCCTGGGACGAGACCGCCGAGCCGGGGCAGCACCAGCTCGAGCTCAACCAGGACGAGAAGGACCTCGTCGCCCTCGCCGAGGAGAACTTCGAGACCGTCGTGGTCGTCGTCAACGCGTCGACGTCGATGGAGCTCGGCATCCTCGAGGACGACCCCGCAGTCGACGGCATCGTGTTCGCCGGCTCGCCGGGTGTCTCGGGCTTCAACGCCCTCGGCAGCATCCTGAGCGGCGCCGTCAACCCGTCGGGTCACACCGTCGACGTCTTCTCGGCCGACTTCACGGCCGACCCGACGTTCGTCAACTTCGGCGACTTCGCCTACTCGAACCTCGAGGACGCGTACTTCGTGGACTACGAGGAGGGCATCTACAGCGGGTACCGCTACTACGAGACCGCCGCGGTCGAGGGCTTCATCGACTACGACGAGGCCGTCGTCTACCCGTTCGGCTACGGGCTGAGCTACACGACCTTCGGCTGGAGCGTCGCGGACGCGCGCCTGGGCGAGGTCGACGGCGAGATCTCGATCGACGTCGACGTGACGAACACGGGCGACGTCGCCGGCAAGGACGTCGTCCAGCTCTACTACACCGCTCCGTACACCCCGGGCGGCATCGAGAAGGCACACGTGGTGCTCGGCGACTTCGCGAAGACGGAGCTCCTCGAGCCCGGCGCGACGGAGACCGTCACGCTGACGCTCGCCGTCGAGGACATGGCCTCGTACGACGCGGCCGATGCCGCGGCCTACGTGCTCGAGCAGGGCGACTACGAGCTGAAGCTGCAGACAGACTCGCACAGCCTCAAGGACGGCATCGAGCCGCTCGTCTACACGGTCGACGAGACCGTCGTCTACACGGACGGACGCGCGAGCGACGAGGTCCCCGCGACCAACCGCTTCGACGACGTGACGGCCGCGTTCGAGGACGGCACCCGCACGGCGTTCTCGCGCGCGGACTTCGCCGGCACGTTCCCGACCGCTCCCGAGGGCGCCGACCTCGAGGCGAGCGAGGCGACGATCGCCGCGTACGAGCCGTTCGACGCCGCAGCCGCCGCGTCCGACGCCGAGGGCGCCGAGGCTCCGACGTGGAACGCCGACAACGACCTGTCCCTCGTCGATCTGCGCGGCCTGCCGTACGACGACCCCGCGTGGGAGGAGCTCCTCGACCAGCTCGACCCCGACGAGGTGCTCACGCTCCTCACGTCGGGCGCGTACAACACGGCAGGGCTGCCGGAGATCGGCAAGATCCGCACGAACGACCTCGACGGCCCCGCGGGCTTCTCGTCGTTCATCAACCCCGACCTCTGGACCGGGACCGCGTTCCCCTCGGAGTACCTCATCGGCCAGACGTGGAGCCGCGACCTCGCGAACGCCATGGGCGTGGCCGTGGGCAACGAGGCGCTGCACATGGGTGCGAACGGCTGGTACGCCCCCGCGGTGAACCTGCACCGCTCGCCGTTCGCGGGCCGCAACTTCGAGTACTACTCGGAGGACCCGGTGCTCTCGGGCGCCCTCGCGACCCAGGTCGTCGACGGCGCGCTCACGAAGGGCGTGTACTCGTTCACGAAGCACTTCGCCATGAACGACCAGGAGACCAACCGCGTGAACGGCGGCGGGCTCTCGACCTGGGCGACCGAGCAGACCATCCGCGAGCTGTACCTCAAGCCGTTCGAGATGGTCGTGAAGGACGCGCGCGGCGAGGTCGAGTACTACGACGCGGATGGCGAGCTGCAGACGAGCGAGATCGGCTCGACCGCGATCATGAGCTCCTTCAACCGCATCGGCGCGACGTGGGCCGGCGGCTCGTCCGCGCTCATGCACGACGTCCTGCGCGAGGAGTGGGGCTTCCGCGGCTTCGCGATCACCGACTTCAACCTGTACGACTTCATGTACCCCGACCAGGCGTGGAACGCCAGGGGAACGGATCACATGCTGACGTTCGAGGGCTCGAAGACGATCGCGGACTCGACGAGCGCGGCCGCGCAGGACAACCTGCGGTACGCCATCCACAACGTGCTCTACACCGTGGCGAACTCCAACGCGGTGAACGGCATGGCCTCGGGTGCGACGCTCACGTACCAGCTGGCGGGCTGGGAGATCGGCGTCATCGTCGGGACGATCCTGCTCGCGCTGCTCGTCGTGGCCGGCGTGGTCTGGATGGTCATGCGCGTGCGCCGTCACCGCGCTCGCCCGACCGTCGCCCCGGCCGACGCGGCGACGTACTGACCCAGCCATGAACCGGGGCCGGGAGGGCGACCTCCCGGCCCCGCACAGGAAGACCTCATCGTGAACGACACACCGGCGCTCCTCGCCCAGCTCACCCTCCTCGAGAAGGCCGCCCTGCTGAGCGGTCAGAACACCTGGCAGACGCGCGCGATCGCGCGTCTCGGCATCCCCGCGATCTGGATGTCGGATGGCCCGCACGGTGTGCGCAAGCAGGTCGGCTCCGCGGACCACCTCGGTCTCAACGCCTCCGAGCCGGCGACCTGCTTCCCGACCGCGGCCACGATCGCCAACAGCTGGGACGAGGAGCTCGCCGCCGAGATCGGCCGAGCGCTCGGTGCGGAGGCGTCCGCCCAGGGCGTGCACGTGCTGCTCGGGCCGGGTCTCAACATCAAGCGCAGCCCGCTCGGCGGGCGCAGCTTCGAGTACTTCTCCGAGGACCCCGAGCTCGCGGGGCGCCTCGCCGCCGCGTACGTGCGCGGCATCCAGGAGCAGGGCGTCGCCGCGACGCCCAAGCACTTCGCCGTCAACAGCCAGGAGCTGCGCCGGATGGTGAGCGACTCGGTCGTCGACGAGCGGACCCTGCGCGAGATCTACCTGACCGCGTTCGAGATCGTCGTCGAGGACGCGGCGCCGTGGGCGATCATGTCGTCGTACAACCTCGTGAACGGCGCCTACGCGCACGAGAACGCGCATCTTCTCGCCGAGATCCTCCGCGAGGAGTGGGGCTTCGACGGCGCGGTCGTCTCCGACTGGGGTGGCGGCAACGACGCCGTCGCCGCCGTGCGCGCGGGCGGCTCGATCGAGATGCCCTCGCCCGGGTTCGACTCGACCCGTCAGATCGTCGCCGCCGTCGAGCGCGGCGAGCTCGCCGAGGCGGACCTCGATGCGCGGGTCGCCGAGATCCTCGACCTCGTGCGGCGCGTCACGACGCGGACGACGCGCGCCCGATCGCGCTTCGACGCCGACGCGCACCACGCCCTCGCCCGACGCGCGGCGGCCGAGTCGGCCGTCCTCCTGCGCAACGAGGGCGGGCTCCTCCCCCTCTCGTCCGGCACGCGCGTCGCCCTCATCGGCGACTTCGCCGAGACCCCGCGCTACCAGGGCGCGGGATCGTCGGCGGTCAACGCCACCCGGGTGACGAACCTGCGGGATGCGCTCGCCGACACCGACCTCGAGGTGCTCTCGTTCTCGCCGGGGTTCCACCGGGACGGCCGCCCTGACTCCGCTCTCCTCGCAGGTGCCGTCGCCGCGGCGCGCGAGGCCGAGGTCGCGGTCCTCGCGCTCGGCCTCCCCGAGATCTCCGAGTCGGAGGGGCTCGACCGCGGCTCCCTCGCGCTGCCCGCCGCGCAGGTCGACGTGCTGCGCGCTGTCGCGGCCGCGAATCCGCGCACGGTCGTCGTGCTGAGCGCGGGCGGCGTCGTCGAGACACCGTGGGCCGATGACGCGGCGGCCCTCGTGCACGCATACCTCGGCGGACAGGCCGGTGCGGAGGGGCTCGCCGACGTGCTGACCGGAGCCGTCAACCCCGGCGGTCGCCTCGCCGAGACCGTGCCGCACCGCCTCGCCGACACGCCGACCGCCGAACGCTTCCCGAGCGTCGACCGCACCGCCGAGTACCGCGAGGGCCCCTTCGTCGGCTACCGCTACTACGAGACCGCGGGCGTCGATGTCGCATTCCCCTTCGGATTCGGGTTGAGCTACACGACGTTCGCGTACTCCGACCTGCAGGTGGGCGACGACGCGGTCTCGTTCACCGTGACGAACACGGGCGGCGTCGCAGGCGCCGACGTGGCGCAGGTCTACGTCGGCCGCCGCGGCACGGGCGGCGTTCCGCGCGCGGTGCGCGAGCTCAAGGGCTTCCGCAAGGTGCGGCTCGCGGCCGGCGAGTCCGCGCGGATCACCGTGCCGCTCGGCGCGCGCGCCTTCCGGTTCTTCGACGTCCGCACGGGCGCCTGGCAGATCGAGGAGGGCGACTACCTCGTGCAGGTGGGCCCGAATGTGCGCGATCTGCCGCTCGAGGCCGTCGTGCCCATCGGGGGCACCGTGCCGCAGCGGGCGCCGGAGGCAGCACTCGCCGTCTATGCCACGGGACGCGTGCACGACGTCTCCGACGCGGACTTCACCGCGCTGCTCGGCCGCCCGCGCCCGGACTCGGAATGGGGCGACGGCCCGCTCGGGGTGAACGATCCGATCGATCGGCTCCGCGTCGCCCGCAGCCCCCTCGCGCGTCTTGTGTTCCGGATCGTCGACGGTCGTCGGCGCAAGGCCGAGGCGTCCGGGGAGCCCGACCTCAACATCCTCTTCCTCTTCAACGGGCCGTTCCGCGTCATCTCGAAGATGAGCGGCGGCCTTGCGACGAGCCGGCTCACCGACGCGCTGCTCACCCTCGTCAACGGGCAGACGATCCGCGGTCTGGGCCGCGTCGTCGCCGCCTTCTTCCGCGGACGCCGGGAGGAGAGGCGCACCCGCGACGCCTTCCTCTCCGCCGCCGACGCACCCACCTCGAACAGGAGCGCATGATGTTCACCGCGATCAAGGACTGGTGGCGAGGCTTCCAGGACCGGCACCCCGAGCTGTCGAAGTTCCTCATGTTCTTCGTGCTCTCGAACGGCGTGACCGTGCTGCAGCTCGCGCTCATGCCGATCTTCCGCTGGGCGTTCGACAGCTTCACGGGTCTCGTCGGGGTCGACTTCCAGGTGCTCCCGGTCGGCTCGAACGTCGACGGCTCGACGTACTTCATGTTCGACTACGCGGCCGGCGCCCTCCCCGAAGGGGGCGGCGGTCTCGCCTACTTCCTAGCCGTCCAGATCACGCTGCTCATCGCGCAGGTCATCAACTTCTTCCTCCAGCGCAACATCACGTTCAAGTCGAACACCTCGCCGTGGGTCGCGGCTGGATGGTACGCGCTCGCCTACGTCGTCATCACGTTCGTCGCGGCTGCCGCGCAGGGGTTCTACAAGGCCCCGATCTACGACCTCCTCATCGGGATGTGGGGCGGCACGGGCGAGGTCGTGGCCGACGTCGCGACGATGATCATCAACTCGGCGATCTCGTTCTGGGTCTTCTACCCGATCTTCAAGCTGATCTTCCGCCAGACGCCCGACGCCGCCGCCGTGGCCGCGCCCACCGCACAGGCAGACTAGAGCCATGCCCCTCCTCTCGATCGTGGTCCCCGCCTACAACGCGGCCGACCACCTTCACCGTGCCCTCGTCCCCCTTCTGCGGATGCGGCACGACATCGAGGTGATCGTCGTCGACGACGGATCGACCGACGCCACCGCCGAGATCGCCGACGACTACGCGCGTCGGCGCCCCGACGTGTTCCGGGCCATCCATCAGCCGAACCGGGGGCACGGCGGGGCGATCAACACCGGTCTCGCCGAGGCCCGCGGCACGTACCTCAAGGTGCTCGACGCCGACGACTGGCTCAGCATCCCCGCTCTCGAGCAGGTGCTGCAGATCCTGCGGACCCTCGAGGAGTGCGGCGGCGTCGACGCCGTGTTCACCGACTACGTGCACGACCGCGTCGGCAAGTCGAACCGCGTCTCCCGGTTCGACAGCGTCTTCCCCGCGGGACGGGTCTTCGAATGGGGCGACACCGAGCGATTCAGCCGTCGCCAGTACCTCATGATGCACGCGATCATCTACCGCACCGAGATGGTGCGGGCATCCGGCCTCCGGCTGCCCGAGAACACCTTCTACGTCGACAACCTCTACGTCGTCGTGCCCCTCGCGCGCGTGCGGAGCATGTACTACCTGCCGGTGAAGCTCTACCACTACGTCATCGGCCGCGAAGGGCAGTCGGTCGAGGCCGACACGATGCTGCGCCGCGTCGACCAGCAGCTGCGGGTGAACCGCCTCGCCCTGCGCGCGCTCCCCTCTCCCGCCGAGGTCGCGACCGGAGAGGTGCCAGCGCCCCTGTACGCCGCGCTGCTGCACTACATCGAGGCGATCTGCGCGGTCACCTCCGCCACTCTCGCGCGAGGAGGAACGCGTGCGCACCTCGCTCAGCGCGACGCCTTCTGGCGCGAGGTCAAGGCGGAGAGCCCGTGGGTCTACACGAGGCTCCGACGGAGCTTCATGGGCGCGAGCAGCAACCTGCCCGGTCATGCCGGGCGCCGTGTGACCTCGCTCGCGTACAGCGTCGCGCGCCGGGTCGTCGGTTTCAGCTGATCCGAGGAGGGAGAGAGGATGATCCGCATCGCCGTCGTCGAGGACGACCCGGGGAGCATCGACCGTCTCCTCTCGCACCTCGACCGGTTCCAGCGCGAGCACGACGAGCGGTTCCACATCGGCGCGTTCCATGACGGCGCGGACATCCTCGACGACTACCGGCCCGACTGGGATGTCCTCCTCCTCGACATCCAGATGGAGCGCGTGGACGGCATGACCGCGGCCCGCCGCATCCGCGAGGTGGACGGCGAGGTCATCATCGTGTTCGTGACGAGCTCGCCTCAGTACGCGATCAGCGGATACGAGGTCGACGCGCTCAGCTACCTCCTCAAGCCGGTGTCCTACGCGGCCTTCGAGCAGGAGATGGAGCGGTGCCTCGTCCGCCTGCGGCGGCGCGAGCGCCGTCACCTCCTCTTCTCGACCACCGACGGGGCGCGCCACCGCGTCGACGTCGCCGACATCGTCTACCTCGAGAGCGCGAAGCACAACGTGCTGATCCACACGCTCGAGACCGACCACACGGTGGTCGCGACGCTCAAGGCCATGGAGGCCGAGCTCACGGACGAGGGCTTCCACCGGTGCAACAGCGGATACCTCGTCAATCTGCGCCACGTCACGGGCGTCGAGGGCAGCGACTGCCGGATGCGCGGCGGCGCGCGGCTGCAGATCAGCCGTCCGCGCAAGAAGGACTTCCTCGCGGCACTCGCGAGCTACATCGGCTCGCGCGGGATCACGGCATGAGCGACGTCGTCACGAGCGAGCTCGCCGAGATCCCCCGCCTGTTCACCGCTCTCGCCGAGTGGGGCGCCTGCGTGGTGTTCATCGCGATCGTCCGCCGGCGCATGCGGTGGCTCCCGACCGTCGGCGTCGCCCTGGCCGGGCTCGCGGCTCTCGTCGGCCTGCAGCTGTGGGCAGACACCCTCCCTCTCGCGCTGTGGATCCCCGGCATGCTCGGCGCCGCGCTCACGATGTTCGCGCTCCTCTTCGCGTCGCTGCGGATCACCGCGGTGACGGCGGGGTACCTGACAGCGCGGGCGTTCGTGCTCGCCGAGTTCGTCGCGTCGCTGCACTGGCAGCTCGAGCGCTTCTACCTGCCCGACGCCGAGGGCGTCGCGCGGGCGGCGTTCCTCGCCCTCGTCTACGGCGGCGTGCTCGTGCTCGCCTGGCTCGCCGAGCGCCGGCATCTCACGCGCGGCGCGGAGATCGAGGTCGGATGGCGCGAGCTCGTGAGCGCGCTCGCGATCGCCGCAGCGACCTTCGGGATCTCGAACCTCAGCTTCGCCAACGCCAACACCCCGTTCAGCAGCCGGCTCGGCCCCGAGATCTTCTACATCCGCACACTGGTGGACCTCTGCGGCTACATCGCGCTCTACGTGCAGCACGAGGTGCGCCGCGAGATGCAGACCCGGCGCGACGCGGAGGCGATGTCGCAGCTGCTCCGGAGCCAGCACGACCAGTACGAGCTCTCGCGACGCGCGATCGACGAGGTGAGCCGCAAGTACCACGACATGAAGCATCACCTCGATGCGCTGCGCGCCGAGACCGATCCGGGGCTGCGCGAGCGGATGCTCGACGACCTCGAGGAGTCCATCCGCGACTACGGGGCGCAGGTGCGCACGGGCAACCGCGTGGTCGACGTGGTCCTCACCGGCAAGCGCCTGCGCGCCAACGAGGACGGAGTCGACGTCTCGTACGTGGCGGATGGACGGCTGCTCGACTTCATGAGCCCGCTCGACGTGACGGCGGTGCTGGGGAACGCCCTCGACAACGCCATCGAAGCGACGAAGCGCATTGCGGACGCCGACGAGCGCCTCGTGCGGGTCGCCCTTTTCGCGCAGGACGACTTCGTGATGCTCCGTGTCGAGAACACCTTCGACGGCATCGTGAAGCGCTCGGATGGCCGGATCGTCTCACGCAAGCGCGAGGCCGGCCACGGCTACGGTCTGCGCAACATCGAGGCGGCTGTCGAGCGGTACGGCGGCTCGCTCTCGATCAGCGCGGACGAGCGCTGGTTCTCGCTGCGCGCGCTCTTCCCGCGCTGAGCGTTCCGGGCTCGGCGGTACTCAGTCGCGCCGCGAGCTCACGAGCGACCGCAGCACGAAGAAGACGACCACGGCCACGACGGCGACGACCGCGAGCTTGAAGATCCAGAACATCACCGAGAACAGGATGTTCACGAGCCACCACGCGATGACGACCGCGGCGATGACGCCCAGGCCTGTCCAGATGGTGCTCTTGTTCATGACTCCAGCCTAGGGCCCGCCGATCAGCAGGCCACCCGGTACCGGGTCGGCCCGCCACGACGCGGCGTGCGCGTGTGGTCGAGCCAGGGCGGCGGGATGAACCACGGCACCGCGTCGACCCCGGCGCCCTCGATGCGGATATCCCATCCGTCGTCGTGGATCCGATGATGACAGGCCACGCACAGGAGGATCCCGTTATCGAGATCGGTCCTTCCTCCCCGCGACCACCACTCGATGTGGTGCACCACAGCGTGCCCGGGCGGGGCGCCGCAGAATGCGCACCCCTCGTCGCGGATGGAGATCGCGAGCTTCTGTTTCGGAGTGAAGAGGCGCTCTCTGCGTCCGAGGTCGAGGATCTCGCTCTTGCCGCCGAGCACGCACGGGATGATCTGCGCATCGACCGCCATGCGCCGCACCGCCTTGGCGGTCACGGGCTGCTCGATTCCGTCGATGGTCGCCATGCCGCCGCCCGACGCATCGCCGTTCTGCTCATCGAGTGCCGCGCGGAAGGTGTCGTAGTCCATCCGCACGACCATCGTGGCGATGGGGCGGGTCGGAATGGCGGTGCAGCCGAGCGCATGCCGCGCGACGTCGGCGAGGATGTCGATCTGCATCTGCAGCCGCGTGCGACGATCGCGGCGCGCCTCGTCGGGCTCGTGTTCGTTCGCGCGCATCCGCTGCGTCACCATGCCGTCGAGCAGCGCGACGATCGGCGCCGCCGTCTCGGGGTCGGCGCGTCCCGTGAAGGACACCGAGCCGTCGCGCTCGGTGCGCCACGCGAGCATGCGCCGATCGCGGCGATCCTGCTCTCGGTCTTCTGCGCCATCCGGATCGAGCCGCATCTCGGCATCGAGCAGCAGGCGCCGCAGCTCGTCACTCGTGAGCCCGGGGGCCTGCGCGACGAGGATCGACTCCATCTCGTCGCAGGCCGCCGTGCCGGCGCGCACGGCCACCCGGTCGAGCATGCCGACGATGGCCTCCGCTGCGGCGAGGCCGAGGGCGCCGGACCGAAGCGCCTCGGCGACATGCGGGTGCTTCGCGGGCAGCCGCTCCCCGACGAGGCTCATCCGCGGCGCGATCGCCTCGCCGACACGCATGAGCCGAGCAGCCTCGCCCGTCGTCACACCCGTCGTGGCCGAGAGCAAGGTGCCCGGCGAGGAGTACCCCTGCCTGCGCGCGAACCCGTCCTTGCCGAGCTCGCGGCGCGACTGGCGGGCGATCTCTCCCGAGGCCGCGGCGAGCGACGCATCGACGCTCCGCCGGAGGGCGCCGAGCACATCGGTCAGCGCCCTCAGCTCGTCCGGAGCGAGACCATCCACATCGAGGTCAGCGACGTCGGCACGCAGGGCCGCCAGGCTCTCGCTGAGTGCTGATGTCATCCTCGACATGACTCCATAGTAGTTCTGTTCGATTGTCCGCGCAAGGGTTTTTAGAAGTTTTCTTCGAGTTCATTCGCACACGAGCGCACGTCCCTCCCCCGCGGACGCAGCCGCAGCATCCGCTGATCTCCCCGCGATCCGCGCCCCGACCATCCGACCGCTCATAGTCTGGAAGCCGGATCACCGAACGACTGGAGGCACCATGGCACGGATCGGCACGAGCGAGCTCGACGTCTTCCCCCTGAATCTCGGCGGAAACGTGTTCGGGTGGACGGCAGACCGCGACGAGTCGTTCCGCATCCTCGACGCCTTCGTCGAAGGAGGCGGCGACTTCATCGACACGGCCGATTCGTACAGCGCGTGGGTTCCCGGCAACAGCGGCGGCGACAGCGAGCGGATCATCGGAGCCTGGCTCGCCGATCGCAAGCCGCAGGGCGTGACCGTCGCGACGAAGGTCAGCCAGCACCCCGACTTCCGCGGCCTCTCCGCCGCCAACGTCCGCGCCGCCGCGGAGGCGTCCATCGAGCGCCTCGGCGTCGAGTCGATCGATCTCTACTACGCGCACTTCGACGACGAGTCGACGCCGCTCGAGGAGACCGTCGCGGCGTTCGGCGAGCTCGTGCAGGACGGCCTCGTTCAGTACACCGCGATCTCGAACTACACGCCCGAGCGCATCCACGAGTGGATCCGCATCGCGCGCGAGATCGGCGCCCCTGACCCGGTCGCCGTGCAGCCCCACTACAACCTCGTCGAGCGCGGCATCGAGCAGACGATCCTCCCTCTCGCCGAGGAGTTCCACCTCGGCGTCCTGCCCTACTTCTCCCTCGCGAAGGGCTTCCTCGCGGGCAAGTACCGCTCGGCGGCCGACGCCGGCTCTCCGCGTGCGGGCGCTGCGAAGGAGTACATCTCCGAGAAGAACCTCGCGCTCATCGACGGCATCGAGCGGATCGCGCAGGCCCACGGGGTGTCGATCGCGACGATCTCGCTCGCGTGGCTTCGGTCGCGCCCCACCGTCGTCGCCCCGATCGCGTCGGCGTCGCGCGTCGACCAGGTGGCGGATCTCCTCGCCGCCGGACGCCTCGAGCTCGCGCCGGAGGAGATCGCAGAACTCGACCGCCTGTCCGCCTAGCGGCCCGCAGCGCCACCCGCGCGCGATGGCAGGATGAGCGGGATGGCTCCCGCGACCGACGACGAACTGCGACTCCTTCGCGAGCAGGCCTTCGGGCGTGGGGCGGACGGCGCGACGCGCGCCGCCGCACTCGCCCGCCTCGCGGAACTCGACGGTGCGGCCCGGACCGCGAAGGTCGACACCGCGGGTGACGAGGGCGTCGCGGCTGCATCCCCTTCGCTCGCGGCGGACGGGTCGGCGCAGCCCGGTGCGGCAGCGGACACGCAGAGCGCGGCATCGGAGGGCGATCCAGTGCTGTCCGCTCCAGCGGATGGCGTGTCGGGATGGCGATGGATCGAACGGCTTGCGGCGCACATGCGCGGGCTTCCCTCGACCAGACTCCTCGCTCTCTGGGCTGCATCGCTCGTCCTCACCGTCGCGGTCACCCTCGGGGGCGGGGCCGCCGTGTCGAGCATCGACGTGCACCGCGTCGCCGTGCTGCACGTCGACCCCGACGGCGAGCTGCCGCCGGAACTCGATATGCCGGGAGATGTCACGGTCTTCGAGGAGTTCCACGACATCAGCTTTGTGACCTACCCGCTCAGCGGTTCGGGGCGTACGGCAGCCGGTACACGGTGCATGCAGGCATCAGCTCCGCTCCCCGATGACGGAGCGCGGTACTTCTTCGGGTTCGCGGCTTGTGCGTTCGGGCCATTCCCCGCGACCATCGCGACAATGATCGACGAAAGCGCGCCGGCGCCGCTTCGCGACATCTTCCCCGTCGGAACCGCTCTCCAGTTCGAGCTGTCCGGAGATCAGATCATTGTCCGAGCGGACTGACGGTCTCCTGGGTCACGGTGCTCCAGCCCTGAGGCGTGCGATCGACGCGCAGCTGCGCGGGGATCTGCTCCTTCATCGCCTCGACGTGGCTGATCACGCCCACGGTGCGGCCGCCCTCGCGGAGGCCGTCGAGCGTGCGCATCGCGACCTCGAGCGTCTCGCTGTCAAGTGATCCGAAGCCCTCGTCGATGAAGAGGGTGTCGAGCGTGATCCCCCCTGCGCGGTTCGTCACGACCTCGGCGAGGCCGAGCGCGAGAGCGAGGGAGGCGAGGAACGTCTCTCCGCCCGACAGCGATCGCGGTGACCGCGGCTGCCCCGTGAAGCGGTCGAGCACCTCGAGCCCCAGGCCGCTCGCCGCGTTGCGGTACGCGAGCGCGTCGGTGTGCTGGAGCGCGTAGCGGCCATCCGACATCTCGTCGAGGCGGCGGTTGGCGGCTTCGACGATGCCCTCGAGCTCGGCCGCGAGGACGAACGTCTCGAGGTCCATCTTCTTCATGTTCCGCCCGGCGACGGCGTCGGCCAGGTCGCGGATGATCGTCGCCGCGCGCACCGCGGCGGCGATGCTCTCATGCGCCTCCTGCGCCCGGCGGAGCGCGTCCTGCAGCGCTGCAGCGAGTTGACGCATCGACGACAGGTGCGCGACAGCCGCGTCGCGGGCGTCGTCGGCCGCGGCGAGGGCGGCGTGCGCGCCGTCGATGTCGATCGGCTCCTCGGGCAGCACGAGGAACTCGAGCTCCATGAGCGCGGCCTTCGTGCTGCGCAGATCGCCGTCGTGGGTGCTGATCCGCTGCTCGAGCTGCTCCTGCGCGGCGACGTCGCGGATGGCCGTGCGCGCACTCTCGACATCGGCGAAGCCCGCGTCGCGGACGGCCCGATCGAGCGCCTCGGCCGCCTCTGTCGCGGCTCGCTCCGCACGAAGCGCATCGTTCTGCGCTTCGGCGTAGGCCTCTGCGGCTGCCGCGCGCCGGGTCTCCGCCTCGATGCGATCGGCGACCGACTCGGCATCGCCTCTCGCTGCCGTGACCGTCGCGCGGTTCTTCTCCAGCCCGTCCTCCGCCGAGCGGATGCGCGAGGCCAGCTCGGTCTTCTCGGTCTCCACCGCGGTCCGCTCGGCCCCGAGACGCTGCTCCTCCTCGGCGAGCTCGCGCTGGGCCGACTCGATGGCCTTGAGCTCCTCTGCCGCGGCCGTCGCCGCGCGGAGCTCCTCTGCCGCTGCGTCGCGTTCGGACTCGAGCTGCTCGACGCTCCGCCCGCCCGACTTCGCCTCGGCTTCGGCGAGCGCGCGCTGCGCCTCTCGACGGGTCTCGGATGCCGCGAGCTCGGTTCGGCTCGCATGCGCCTTCCGCTCCTCCGCGGCGTCGATCTCCTCAGCGGAGACATGATCGTCGTCCCGCTCGGCTGGCGCGGGGTGCGCCGTGGACCCGCAGACCGCGCACGCGACGCCGTCGGAGAGCTCCGCCGCGAGTTCGGCGGCGTAGCCGCTGAGGCGACGCCGATGGAGCTCGGCGAGCTCGCGATCGGCGGCGTCGCGCGCACGCAGCGCCTCCTCGGCCGCCGCGGCGGCGCGCTCGTACTCGGACGCGAGTCGTGCAACCTCACGCGCAGCCTCGAGCTGCGCCGTCGCCGAGGTCAGCCGGTCCTCCGCGTGGCGGCGCTGCCCCGCGGTCTCCGTGGCAGACTTCGCCGCGGCATCGAGCTCGCCGCGTCGACGCGGGATCTCCGCGAGGCGCGCCGCGACCTCGTCGGCGCGCTCCTGCGCTCGTGCGGCTTCGTCGCGCAGGGCGGCGAGGGCCTCCTCGTCGGCGACGAGGCTCTGCTCGACGGCGAGAACCGGTCGCCATTCACCGATCCGCTGCTGCGCCCCCGTCGCGATCCGCTCGAGATCGGCGGGCTCGAGGACCTCGCCCGACGCGAACTCGGACCACCGCTCCGCCGCGCCCTCGACCGCGCTCACAGCGGTCGCTACGGCGGCGAGGGCGCGTCCGGCGCCATCGAGCGCGCCGCGCACGCTCTCCGCCCGACGCGCCGCGGTGAGCTCTGCCCGCGCGCGCTCGATGTCGTCGATGCGCGCTTCGAGCTCGTCGAGCCGGCGCCGCAGACCGTCACGCTGCTCCTGCCTCTCCCGTTCGCCGCGCAGGCGGTCGAAGGTCTCGGCGGCCGTCTCGCGGCGGCGACGCGCCTCGGCCTCCGCGGCCTCCGCGATCTCCACCTCGTGGCGCGAGCGCTGCTCGGCGCGCTCGAGCTCGGCGATCCGCATGTCCTCAGAGGCGCGCCCGGCCGCAGCCTCCGTCGCCTCTCGGCCCGGTCCATCCGCTGTCGCCGCACCCGCGCCGCCCTCGCCATCCGCCTGGGCCTCGGACGAGGACGGAAGCCGGGCCGCGATGCCATCGGCCTGGTCGAGCACGACCGAGAGGAGCTGACGCCCCTCGGCGACCGTCGCCTCAGCCGATGCCCGCCGCTGATCGAGCTCCCTCTCGTAGTCCTCGAAGCGGCGCGAGCCGAAGAGGGTGCGGAGGAGCTTCTGCCGATCGTTGTTGTCGGCGAGCAGGAAGCGGGCGAAGCGCCCCTGCGCGAGCAGGATGACCTGGAGGAACTGCTGCTGGTTGAGTCCGACGACCTCGGCGACGAGGTTCGCGACGTCGCGGTCCTTCGTGGCGCGCCAGTCGACGGAGTCGCCGACCACCTCGCCCATCTGAGCGCGTGCGGGAGCCGTGGTCATCCCGTCGCCGCGCTTCTTCGGGCGCTCGTACTCGGGCGATCGCTCGATGCGCCAGCGGGTGCCGCCGGTCGTGAACTCGACCGCGACGCTCGTCGGGTCGTCGGGCTCGCAGTGGTCGCTGCGGAGGCGCTTCTCTCCGCCCTCGTAGCGCGGAACCGAGCCGAAGATCGCGAAGGTGATCGCGTCGAGGATGCTCGACTTGCCGGCGCCCGTGCGCCCGCCGATGAGGAAGAGGCCGTCGGCGGCGTATGCGTCGAGGTCGACGACCTGGCGCGCGCGGAAGGGGCCGAAGCCCTCGATCTCGACGCGGTGGATTCTCATGCGCGCGTCTCCGCGGCCTCGCGGGTCGAGACGACCTCGCCGATGATCTCCCGCTCGACGTCGGTCGCGCCCTCGCCGTTGCGCACGTGCGTCAGGAAGTCGTCGACGAGCTCGCGGTCGGAGCGCGCGCTCTCGACTCGCTCACGGAAGGTGCGACGCTCCTCCTTGACTCCTCCGGCGGGTGCGAGCTGGATGGTGGCGCATCCGTCGAAGCGCGCGCGGAGCTTCCGCATCGGCTCGAGCGGCGGGTTCACGTCGGTCAGCACGGCGCAGACCCAGTCGCCCTCGTGCTCGCGGTAGCGCTCGTCGGCCAGCAGCTCGTCGAGGGTGCCGCGCAGAGTGACGAGCCGGCGCGGGATGGGAAGGTCGAGCCATTCGATGCGCTCGACACCGTCGGCGCCGAGATCGACGATCCAGGCTCCGCGGGGCTTGTCGCCCTCACCGAAGCTGTAGTGCAGCGGCGCGCCCGAGTAGCGGACGTTCTCGGCGAGGCGCGACCGCCCGTGGATGTGCCCGAGCGCGACGTAGTCGGGCCCGTCGAAGTCGACGAGCGGCACGACGTCGAGCGACCCCTGCCGGATCTCGCGCTCGACGCCCGCGGTCGGCTCGACGTCGCCCGCGAAGCAGTGGGACGCGACGATCGATCGCCCGCCGCGCTCGGAGCGATCGGCGTTCACGAGGCTCATCGCATGACGGATGGCCTGCTCCTGCGTGCGCAGGTCGACGTCTGGCCAGACGCTGCGCACGATCGCGGGCTCGAGGTAGGGAAGACCGTAGAAGTGCACGGGCCCGTGCTCGTCGTCGATCGTGACGGGGGTGCCGACCGAGCGCGGATCGGTGATGATGTGCACACCGGCCGCGCCGAGCAGCGGCGCCTGGAAGCCCAGGCGCGCTGCCGAGTCGTGGTTGCCGCTCGTGACGACGAGCTGAGCCCCTGCCGAGCGGATGGCCCGGAGCGTGTCGGTGAGCAGTTCGAACGCGGCCGCGGCGGGCGTACCGGAGTCGAAGACGTCGCCCGCGACGACGACCACGTCGATCTTCCGGGCGCGCACCTCCTCGACAAGGGCATCGAACACGCCCCGCAGCGCATCGAGCGTCGAGAACCCGTGGAAGGTCCGCCCGATGTGCCAGTCCGAGGTGTGCAGGATCCGCATGCTTCAACGGTAAGGAGGGTGTCGGACATTGCCGCGGCGACGCGGCGGGCAGGGGGCCTCCCGCGTCGACGCTGCGCCTCGACCTCGGTCGCCCAGACGGGCGGCGTGTTCCCGACCGGCGTACCAGTGCAGGGACATAGCGCGGGGCCGAATAGGCCGCACGACCCAAGCGCCGACTACTCAGGTGCGCGCGCCTCTCGTTAATCGACACACCCTGCGTCGGAAACGCGGATCGCTAGCGTCTGGGCGCGCGCCAATCGGCGTGCTGCGTGCTGCCCCGCAGCGCACCTTACGCGCGTTAGAAGGACGAGAAGTATCCAAGGTTGGGTTTGACGAAGCTACCGATCAGCAGGGCTCGATCGAGGAACTGGTTGTACTCCTCGCAACTCGTTTCAGGGAGAAGCGCGCACCCGTGACAGGCGGAGCCGTTGCAGGAGTTCACTCCCTGGCCCTTTTCGCCGGCGTCCATGCACACCGGGTCGGTCGAGCACCACCGCGTGTCGGTGATTGCGGATCGCACAACTGGGAGAAGGTTCTCGGGACGCGCCATGCGGACGAGTCCGCCCATCGTCCCTTCGGAATCGCCCGCTGCGGTGTAGATCAGCACGGCCGCCATCTCCTTGCCCGGCGCGTGCGATACGGAGAGCCGCTCGCGCAGGGACGCGGAACTATACCCACAGCTGAAGACGAGCTCATTGATGAGGACATGCGCGAAGGTGTGGAGCATTACCAATCGCGGCGAGATGTCCCGCGGCTGGAGCCCGTGGCTCTCCGCCACGGCGTCCTGCCTGACCTGAATCGACCCCGCTCGCGCTTGAACCTCACCGTCTGGCGCCATTCAGGTCCCACGACCGTACGTGTTCCCCTCGCCCGGCGCGCGGGCGGTCCGCTCGCCGTCGACGCTGTCTTTCCGACGAGCCTGCCGACGAGCGTGCATTGGGATGCCGCTGCCGGCGAGCTCGTACTCGAACTGCTGGACGAGCTGGCGGCGCGCGCACTGCGGATCCGGATGGCTAGGACCAGCGGTCAGGCGAGCTGAAGCGAGACCGTCGCGTAGGAGTGCGGGGGCAGCTCGATACGGATGCCGTGGCCGAAGTCGTTCGCGACCTCCTGGATCGCATGTCTGCGTACGCCGACGGCGTCCGGCGACGCCGCGGTGTTGTGGGCCTGCACGGTGTCGCCGGTGAGAAGTCTCGCCGCGCTGCCCGCCACGCGACGGCCGCGGAGATCGAGCATCACCTCGTGGGACTGCGTCGCGTCCAGGTTCGACAGCGAGATGAGCGCCTCGTCGTCCTTCGTCGAAGCCGAGAGCGACAGGAGGTCGAGTTCGGATCCGTCCTCGAGCGTCCGACGACCGACTCCGTGCATCCGCACGTCCAAGGCGCGCGCGTCGTGATGGGCACGATTCATCTCGAACACGTGGTACGTGGGCGTCAAGATCAGCTCGTCCGTCTCCGGGTCGGTGAGGAGAACCGATTGCAGCACATTCACCGTCTGGGCGATGTTCGCCATGACGAGGCGGTCGGCGTGGCGGTGGAACGCGTCGAAGTGCACGCTCGCGACGAGCGCATCACGCATCGTGTTCTGCTGGTACAGGAAGCCCGGGACGGTTCCCGGCTCGACATCCCACCACGTTCCCCATTCGTCGAGGACGAGGCCGATCGTCTTGTCGGGGTCGTAGACGTCCATGACATCCGAGTGCCGGCGGATGCGCTCCTCGGTGCGCTTGGCGGTGAGGAGCGTCTCGTAATACCAAGCCGTGTCGAACTCTGTCGCCCGCCCACGCCCACTCCACCCCTTGCCGGGCACCGTGTACTGATGGAAGGAGATCGCGTCGAAGAACGGCTTGCCGTCGTTGCGGGCCATGCCCTTCATAAGGGCGTCCGTCCAGCCGTAGTCACCGGCATCCGCTCCGGCCGCGATCTTGTACAGCCGGTTCCCGGACTGGTCCCTCAGATAGGTCGAGTACTGGCGAGCGAGTTCGACGTACGCCTCGGGACGCAGCTGCCCTCCGCATCCCCAGGGTTCGTTGCCGATGCCCCAGAACGGCACGCGCCACGCCTCGTCCCGACCGTTCTGGCGACGCAGCGCAGCCATGGGCGAGTCGTCGTCACGAGTCAGGTACTCCACCCACTGGCTCATCTCTTGGACCGTGCCGGAGCCCACATTTCCGCTGACATATGGCTCCGCGCCCAGCATCTCGCACAGCTGCATGAATTCATGCGTACCGAACGCGTTGTCCTCGACGATGTCGCCCCAGTGGGAGTTGACCATCCGAGGGCGCTCTTCGCGAGGACCGATGCCGTCGCGCCAGTGATACTCGTCGGCGAAGCAGCCGCCAGGCCAGCGGAGGTTGGGAATGTCCAACCGCCGCAGCGCCTCCACGACGTCGTTGCGGATCCCGTTCGTGTGGGGCACCGACGAATCCTCCCCGACCCAGAACCCGCCGTAGATGCAACGGCCCAGATGTTCCGCGAAATGGCCATAGAGATGGCGGCTGATCGTGGCGCCGGGCGCATCCAGATCAACCACGGCACGTGCGGACTCGCTCATAGTTCTCCCTCATCATTCATCGCGGCGATGCCTCGATACTTTATCGATACATTCCCATGGCTCCGAACGCTTGCACACGCGCCGCAGTGGTGGTTAGTGTATCGTCAAACCAACCCTTCACCTCGCGAGTCCGAAATCCCGGAGCGCGACAGCGACCGAGTCGCTCAACGATGCAAAGGAGTATCAGTTGGCCACGCAATCGCCTGCCCAGCTCGGCCCGCTCGCTCAGCTCGCCCAGCACCAGACCACCCGACGCGCGTTCCTCGGCATGGCTGCGACAGCCGGAGCCGCCTTCGGGCTCGCTGCCTGCTCGTCGCCTTACAACGACGCCAAGACACTGACCTTCACCTTCTGGGGCAACGGGCCGGAGAAGACCGCGGTGACGGATGTTGTGAGGACGTTCGCAAAGAGCGTCGGCCTCACGCCGAAGGCGCAGAACATCCCGGTCACCGACTACGAGACGAAGCTGAACACCCTCGTGGCCGGGTCCAACCCTCCGGACGCCGGATACATCAACCCCGGCGCTGCGATGCGGTTCGGTGAGCAGGGCAAGCTGGTCAACGCGCTGGACTACCCCGACTTCGATCAGTTCATGCCGAGCGTCGTGCACTACTACGAGCCCGACAAGGCCGTCAGCCAGATCTGCATGGAGGCATATGCGCTGTGGTACGACAAGGCGGCCCTGCGTGAGGTGGGCATGGATGCTCTGCCGACGACGCCCGATCAGGTCATGGGGTGGGATGCCTTCATCGCTCTCGCCGACAAGCTTACCGTCGACGACGAAGGGCGCCACCCCAGTGAGAGCGGGTTCAATGCGGATCGCGTCGAGCGGTACGGCTTCGGCTCGCCGACATGGCTCGCGCCCTACTCCGTACTGCTGAAGACCGCCGGTGTGGATATGTTCGATGCCGAAGGAACGCGGTGCTTCTTCGACACGGAGGAGGCCATCGCCGTCTTCCAGGCGATCAACGACATGATCTTCGAGCACCGTGTCTCGCCCAACGGAGCACAGATGGGCGAGATCAGCGGATCGATCGCAAGCGGCCGCGTCGCCATGAACCTCGACGGACAGTGGACGCTGATGGACCTCAATCCCATTCGCAAGGAGAAGGGGTTCCAATTCGACGTCGGCATCGCCCCCTCCTTCGGACAGGGGGCATGGACGGCCACGATGTCGAACGCGAACGGCGTCTTCTCGAGTTCCGACAACAAGGAGGACGCGATGCAACTACTGCTCCAGCTGTCGGACCCGGCGCAGGTTCCGCTCTTCGAGCAGGGTCTGTGGATGCCGGTGCTCGAGAAGTTCTACACGGACGACGCACTCCGCGCGGGATGGATGGACAACGACGACCACCCGGCCGGCTATCGCGCGGCAGTGGCCGACATGGCGTTCGACAACCAGTTCACGTACCCGGACTTCCGCATCAAGAACTGGCCCGAGATCGACGCGGCAATCGCGGGGTTCTTGACCACATTCGTGTCGGAGAAGACCGACGTTCGTGCCACGTGCAAGGCGATGGCTGAGGCTGTCAACCCGCTCATGCAGGGCGCGTATCTCGACACGCTGTGACCGTGTGCTGTTCGCGGTCGAGTGATCCGCCGACCGGCGTCTGTGCCGGTCTCGAGAGGAGCCAACCATGACTCTTGTCGCCAGACGAGGTCGACGACTGCGTTCGACTGGACTGGCTCGTACTCAGGCCGTCTGGGGGTGGGGTTTCGCGCTCCCCGCGGTCATCGGGTTCGTCGTCTTCATCGCGGGCCCGATGGTCGCGTCGTTCTTCGTCGGAATGACGGACTGGACGATCGGGGGCGAGCCCGAGTTCATCGGGCTCGACAACTACGGTGCGATGCTGCAGGACGACGTCTTCTGGAAATCCCTGCGCGCGACCGCCTACTTCGCGGCGCTCGCCGTCCCCCTCAGCGTCGTCGTCGCCTTCCTCGTCGCCGCCCTGCTGAATCGGGCCGGCCGCGGGCGTGGAATCTTCCGCACCGTCTTCTACCTGCCCGTCCTCGTGCCCCCCGTGGCGTCGGCCGTCCTCTGGCTGTGGATCTTCGCCCCCGACAGCGGTCTCGCCAACACCCTTCTGAAGCTCGTCGGTCTCCCACCGCTGCGCTGGATCTATGACGAGGCGACCGCGGTGCCGTCGCTCGCCATCATGAGCGCATGGGCCTTCGGGAACATGGCGCTCATCTTCTTGGCCGCCCTCCAAGGGGTTCCGCGCGAGCTGCTCGAGGCCGCGGAGATGGACGGGGCAAGCCCGATCCGACGGGTTTGGCATGTCACGATTCCGCAGGTGAGCCCGATCATCCTCTTCAATCTCATCACGGGGATGATTGCCGCGTTGCAGGCGTTCGACACCGCGTACGTCATGACCGACGGTGGCCCGAACTACGCGACGTCGTTCTACGTCTTCTACCTGTTCCGTCAAGCGTTCAAGCTGGGAAACCTGGGCTACGCGAGCGCGCTCGCCTGGATTCTCTTCCTGGTCGTCCTGGTGGTCACGGTTATCCTGTTCCGGACTGCCCGCCACTGGGTGTTCTATGAGGCGGAGGCGAAATGAGCGTTCGCGAAGTCGTCGACATCGATGCTCTGACTCAGATGGAGGAGGACTCCCGGCCCACGCGCCGTCGCGGGCGACCGCGCCGGCGGTGGTCGACCGTCGTCGTCTACGTCCTGCTCATCGGCGTCGGCCTGACGTGCTTGCTTCCCTTCTATTGGCTTCTGCGCAGCTCGCTGATGAGCGACGAGCAGATCTTCACCTTCCCGCCCCAGTGGATTCCCGATCCCATCACGTGGTCAAACTATTCCGGCGCCTTCGAGGCGGCACCGTTCGTCAGGTACTTCCTGAACACCCTGACGATCGCGGTTCTGGTGGTCGTCGGAACGCTGCTCTCCACGTCGGCCGCCGCATTCGCCTTCTCACGTCTGGTGTGGCCGGGTCGGCGAATCGTGTTCGGTCTGCTTCTGTCGAGCCTGCTACTGCCGTGGGCGGTCACGCTCGTGCCGAGCTTCATCGGCTGGCAGTGGCTCGGGTTCGTCGACACGTTCGTGCCTCTCACGGCACCGGCATTCTTCGCGGCCGGGCAGGGCTTCAACATCTTCTTGCTGAGGCAGTTCTTCCTGCAGATACCGATAGAGCTCGACAACGCCGTCTACGTCGACGGCGGGAGTCCGTGGACGGTGTACTGGCGCGTGATCCTGCCCCTGAATAAGGGACCCCTGACCCTGGTGGCGATCTTCTCCACCATCTTCGTGTGGAACGATCTGCTCGGACCCGTGATCTACCTGAACAGCGAAGAGAACTACACGCTGTCCCAGGGGCTGGCGTCGTTCACGGGCACGTACACGTCGGATTGGGGCTACCTGATGGCCGCCACCCTGATCGTCATTCTTCCGGTGGTCGTCCTCTTCTTCTTCGCTCAGCGGCACATCATCGAGGGTGTCGCGCTGACGGGGCTGAAGGGCTGAGCGTGGCACTCAATCGCACACTCGCCCATCTCGCCGACTGGGCTTTCTGGGGTGCGATCGTTCTCGTTCTCGCGTTGCCGGTCGTCACGCTGCCCGTCGCGATCGCTGCGGGAATCGCCGCAGCGAACCACGGCGGTTTCGTCCCTGCGCTGAGGGCGGTTCTGTCGACAACCCGTGACGCGTGGGTTCGTGGATCGATCGCGGGAGCGCTGCTCATTCTGCTCGCCGCGTGGGGACTTCTTCTGGTGACCATCGACTTCGGAGCGGAGGGGAGGACCGAGGGTGCCCTCAGCCGCGGGATCGGCACGACGTTGATCGCCGCTGCGGTGTTCGCCGCCCCGTTCATCGCGTGTGCTCTCACCGGCCGGTCATCCGCCCGGCGGTTGGCGCGGAGTGCGGGACGGCTGGCCGTGTTGGCACCGGTCCGAGGCCTCGCCCACGTCGGCCTGTCGATCATCGCCGTCGCTGCGGCAGCGCTGTTCCCAGTCCTCGTGGTCCCCGTCCTCGGGGCGGTCGTCGCGAACGCCGCGGCGATACCCGCTTCGGCGGCGCGCCGTCTCGAGCGCGCCGGCGCCGATCTCACGCGTGCGCCGGTTGCGCGTCCGTGATCGGAAAGTAGACGCTGAACCGCTGATCCTCGATCTCGTGCAGCGGAAGGAAGCGAATCGATCTCGCCTGGCCGACCGTGCGATAGCGCAGCAGCCACTGGGTCCATTGACGCTCGTTGTCGGGCACCAGGATCGACTCGGGCGATGAGCCGCGCGCAGACAGCGACGGCTCGTGATCCACGAGTCCGGCGAGCACCACGGGCCCGGACGCGAAGGCAACGGTCTTCGGCTCATCGGGAATCGGAATGCTGCGAAGGGCGGTGGGCAGGCTGAGCTCGACAACGGTGTCACCGCCGCGGTGTCCGACGTGCGCGAAGCCATCCGCCAGCGAAACCGATGTCCCTTCGCTCACCTGGACGCCGACTTCGCCGGCAACCCACTCCGGAATCCGGATGCGGACCGGTGCCGCCGCGCCGTCGTCGGAACGGATCGTGACGCGAGCGAGCCATCGATCGGGGCGGTGACGGGCGCCGGCCTGACCGGCGTTCGCATCCGGTCCGACACGCATCGCCGTCTCCAGCAGCTCGACCCGCACGTCCAGCACGTGCGCGGCGACGGTCACCTGCGCGCGGGAGGGTATGAACTGCGCGATGACGAGCGCATCGTCCTCGGCGGCATAGAACGCCCACTGGCTGTGACGCGTGTGTGCCTGGACGAGCGTTCCGTGACAGCACCAGAAGTCCTCGGTGGCGCTTCCCCAGTTCTTTTGCGCCCCGCCTTCGAGGGGGAGGAAGTATGCCACCGCGCCGGACCGAGGGTGCTGCTGCGCGAGGACGCCGTTGAAGATGTTGCGTTCGATGTAGTCCAGACACGACGTCTCTCCGGTCCAGCGGAAGATGACATCCGCGAGCCGGATCATGTTGTAGACGGTGCAGTGCTCCTGAGTCTTCTCTCCTCGGCGCGCGGCGAATTCGAACGGAGGCGTCCAGATCTCGCCCGAGGTCTGCCCGCCGGTGCAGAACGTGCCTCGACGCGGCACGGCCCAGTTCCAGTACGCGAGGACGGCTGTACGCCACTTGTCCTCGCCGGTCACCTCGTACGCGCGGGCCGCGCCCAGTATCTCGGGGATGCTGGTGTTGGCATGCATGTTGGTCAAGACGTCTTCATCTGCCAGAAGGGGGTCGAACAGCGAGCGTCGATAGTAGAGACCGAGCAGGGTCGTGTACTTCGCGTCGCCGGTGATC
The DNA here is from genome assembly GCF_027921765.1 of Microbacterium barkeri. Lineage (GTDB taxonomy): Bacteria > Actinomycetota > Actinomycetes > Actinomycetales > Microbacteriaceae > Microbacterium > Microbacterium barkeri. The sequence goes on along the minus strand of NZ_BSEJ01000016.1, from coordinate 15,086 downwards.
GCGAGCAGGTCGGCCCACACCTCGAGCATTCCGCCCGTCTCGACGTCCAGGATCGCCTGGAACGAATCGTCGTCGAAGGACGCCGCCCAGCGGAGTATCCAGTCGGCAGCACGATCCGCGATGCGCAAGGCTGACTCGTCTCCGAGGTCGCGATAAACGTCGACCAGGCCCATGAGTGTCTTGTGGATGGCGTATTGCGGCGCCCACACGCTGAGTCCGCGCGCAAGCCGGTCGAGATAAGTTCGCGGCGTGGCAAAGACCCACTCGCCACCATTCTCTTGTTGACACCGCTCCAGCCCGAGCAGCACGTCATCGAGGGCGACGCGCAGTGCCCGGTCACCCGTAGCAGCGATCTCGCGCGCGGCCGCCGACATCCAATGGCCGAGGAAGTGACCACGAAGAAGCGAGCCGGGCGTCTCCCAGCCCCAGTGACGGTCCAGGCCGCGATCCCGCGGGTCGGCCGAAGAGGGATGCAGATGCCAGGCCTGGTCGCCGATCCCCGCCTCGATCAGAAAATTCTGCAAGAGATTGTCGACCCGGAGCGACAACAGGTAGTCGCGATTGAGAGAGCGACGTTTGTCGAAGAGGCCTGGGAGAAGCCGGATGTCGGCGGGTTTCAGGGACGTGTGCTGCATTGCGGTCCTCTCGGTGTTCGAGCATTAGTGTAACGTAAAACCACAGCCGCTCCCGGGTGCCTCCGTCGGCTCAGGAGTTTGCCTGCCGGAGTAGGATTCGCGGGTCGGAGGGAGAGTCGTGCCGTCAGCGGAATCGGGCGCCATCGCGCGCAAGACGACCATGCGCGATGTCGCGCGCGAGGCTGATGTGTCGATCATGACGGTCTCGAATGTCATCAACGATCGCGATGGCAAGGTGAGCAGCGAGACGCACGAGCGTGTCATGAGCGCCATAGCGCTCCTGGGCTATCGCGTGAACACGTCTGCGAGGTCGCTCCGCAAAGGACGCACCGGCGTGGTCTGCCTCGCGGTTCCCGCTGTGGCGTCGCTGTACTACGGAGAACTCGCCGAACGGTTGTTCTCCGCGTTCCGAGCGCGCGGCATCCATCTCGTCGTCGAGCGCACCGTCGAGGCCGTCGAAGCCGAGCTGGCTTCGCTCAACGACGCCCACCTCGAGGGGTATGACGGCCTGATCCTGACGGTGGCCAAGGGGGAGGCCGAAGACCTCGATCGAGTGAGCCCGAGCAAACCCGTCGTGCTCATCGGCGAACGTGCGTTCTCGCGGCAGTACGACCATGTGCTGATGGACAATATCGCCGGCTCGCGTCTGGCTACGTCTCATCTTCTGGCGACCGGTGCTCGCCGGATCGCGCTCATCGGCGGACGCATCGCCGATCACGACGGCATGCCCGAACTGCGCACGCGCGGCTATATAGCCGCGCTGGAGGAGGCCGGTGTTCCCATCGACCCCGCTCTCGTTGTCGAGAGTGGATGGACGCACCGTGACGGTTATCAGGCCACGGCCGGTCTTCTGGACACGGATGCCGGTCTGGACGCGATCTTCGCGTTGACGGATGCCGCAGCCTTGGGAGCGATCCGTGCCCTGCGCGACCACGACGTCAGGATTCCCGAAGACGTCCAGGTGATCGGCTGGGACGCGACGGAGATCGGGGAGTACTCCGTGCCGCGGCTGACGACGATCGATCCATCGAACGATGCGATGGCGGAGTCGATTGCTTCGCTGCTAATCGCTCGCATGGAGGACCCCGAGCCCGACAGTGAGCGTCGAATCGTCATGACGCCGTCGTCCGTGCTGATGCGGGAATCGACCCGTGAGACCGGACGGGACGGCATTGTCTGAGCGAAAGTTTGATCCCAGAGGAGACGGAGTGGTGAGCGACCGGTGATGCGAGTGCTTGTGTGGGGAGAGAATCACCACGAGAAACACGATGCCGCAGCTGCGGTACTCCGAAATCGGAAGCCTGGAGCAGCCGCCATCCTCCGACATAGCCAAGATCGCTGAGCCTGTCCAGCACTCGCTGCCGATAGGCGGAGAAACGCGGTCCAGACAGCCCTCGAACGTTCTCGAGCATCACCGCTCGCGGCCTCAACACTGCGACTTGCTCGATGGCCCAAGCAAAGAGGTCACGCTCATCCGATGAACCGAGCTGCTTGCCGGCGACCGAGAACGGCGGGCACGGAACGCCGCCAGCGAAGAGGCTTACCCCTTCGAACTCCTCCGGCCGCCAAACGGCCGGGTCCGCGACGTCACCGACTTCGACGCGCCATCCGCCATTCGTGCGAAGAGTCTCGGCAGCGGTTTCGTCGATCTCGATCGCGATCGCGTGGTCGAATCCTGCCTTGTGCAAGCCGAGCGACTGACCGCCCGCACCCGCACACACCTCTACTACCGAGTACCTCGCCATGTCACGCTCCCTCAGCGATCGTACTTGTCCTGCCCGCGGGCGGCTCGCAGCCATTCTGGGCAAGTCCCACGTTAGGAGCGAGGTCGGACATTCACGCGGACACTCGCAGCAGCCGGAACTCCCGCTTCCGCAACAATCGCAGCAGCCACGACGCCGGCGGGCCGAAGGCCTTGAGCCCCTCCTCGACGCCGTACGGCTCGACGGAAGTGATCTCGAACCACTCCCCCCGATGCAGCACGCGCCCGCCGCCCGCGACGACGTTGCGGTACCAGTTCACCTGCGGGCCGTACGTCAGCTCGGCGACGAAGCCCTCGGGCACGCGCGCGAGGATCAGCGGCGCTTCAAAGGTCCGACCCGAGCGCCGTCCGACATGCTCGATGAGCGAGAACGGACCCCGCCCGCTCCGCGCCGCGCGCAGAGTCAGGGGGTTGAGGGTGCGGTTGAGCACCTTAAGGAACGACGACTTCATGCGGGTCATGGGAATCCCTTCCGGGACCATCTTGCGACGTTTCGACGCGCGGAGACCAGCGTGAGGAAGGTCCCGAGGTCGGCGCGCCGCGTTTCGACTCGCTTCGCTCGCTCAACGACCGCGAGGGGGGCGAACGCTCAACGACCGGGGGCGACGGCCCCGCCCCCTACGCCCCGTGCTTCGCGATGAGCCGATCGAACGCGGCGTCCAGCTCCGCGTCCACCTCCTGACGCGACGGATCCGCTCGATGCCACTCGACGATCTCGCGCGCACCCTCCGCGAACGGCGTCGTCGCCGTCCATCCGGGCACGAGCTGCTTGATCCGCGTGTTGTCGAAGATCACCGAGTGCGCCTTGTCGCCCACGAGCCCGGGGCCCATCTCGGGAAGCTCGCGCGCGATCGCGTCCGACGCCACGTGCACGATCTCCGGCTCGCGACCGAGCGCGCGGCCGAGAAGCCGGGCGATCTCATCCCACGTGAGGCTTTCGTCGCTCGTGATGTGCACCGCCTGCCCGAGCGCGTGCGGATTGCCGAACAGCCCGACGAACGCCCGAGCGAAGTCGCGCGAGTGGGTGAGCGTCCACCAGCTCGTGCCGTCGCCGTGCACGACGATCGGCCGCCCGTCGAGGATGCGCTGCAGCGCGGTCCACTTGCCCTCGAGCGGGATGAGCGACGGACCGTACGTGTGGCTCGGCCGCACGATCGTCATCGGGAAGCCCGACGCGCGGTACGCCGCCACGAGCAGGTCCTCGCTCGCGATCTTGTCGCGCGAGTACTGCCAGAACGGGTTCCGCAACGGCGTCGACTCCACGATCGGCAGCTGCGCGATCGGCTTCTGATACGCCGACGCACTCGAGATGTAGATGTACTGGGCCGTCCGACCCTCGAAGATCCGGATGTCGTCGGCCACCTGCTGCGGAGAGAAGCTGCGGAAGTTCGCGACGACGTCGAACGTCTCAGCGCCGACCGCGCGCTCGATCGATGCGGCGTCACCCGCGTCGCCGACGAGCGAGCGCACGCCCTCCGGCACCTCGCTCTTCCCGCGGTTCAGCACGGTGACGTCGTGCCCGCGCGCGAGCGCCTCCTCTGTCACGTACGAGCTGATGTTGCCGGTGCCGCCGATGAGGAGGATGCGCATGGACGCCACGCTACTCCCGCCCGCGCTCCCAGGGCTCGACGTCGCCGGGCACGATCACGAAGAGCGGATGGCTGTCGCGCGTGAGGCGCGCGGCATGCGCCTCATGGAGCGCAGGAGAGCGGATGGCCAGCTTGCGCAGCAGATGACCCCACTCGAATTCGAGCTGGCCCGCGGTCGCGGGGATCGCCTCGACCTCGCCGTGCGGCGGGACCGCGATGCGCTCGGCGTCGTATCGATAGCCGCGGCGGGTCGCCTCCTCCTGCACGCCGGCGAGGTAGGCGCCGATCGCTGCCTCCGGGTCCGCGTGAACGCGGAAGCGGTCGAGCTGCGGGTGCGCGGTGTACCCCTTCGTCCGCCCCAGCAGCACCGCCTGCGCGAGCAGCCCCTCACGCCAGACGGCGGTGAGCCCCTGCCGATCGAGGAGCGAGGGGTGCAGCGTCCAGAGCCTCACGAAGCGAGCAGGCCGGCGCGCTCGGGATGCTCCGCGAACCACTCGGCCACGTACCAGCACACCGGCAGCACGCGCCGATCGCCGCGGGACTCGATGTCGGCGACGGCGCGCTCGGTCACGACCGCGGCGTAGCCGTGCCCTCGGAAGCGCGGATTCGTGTACGCGCGCGTGAGCGCGACCGTGCGCCCGTTGTCGCGGTAGTCGAGGATGCTCACGAGGTCGTCGCCCCGCCGCAGCTCGTAGCGCGACGCCTCGGGTGCGTGGGTGAAGTGGAGCTCGGTCACCCTCCGAGAGTACGCCCACCCACCGACATCACGGCGCGTGCAGATCGCCCTGCCGGGAGGCTCTCAGGCGCGCACATCCGTCACATTTCTTCACGCAGACCGTCACATCTGGACTCCGTTTGACACACCCCGACACGCCCGGACATAATCGGCGACATGACTGACAGCACACAGCCCTTGTCCGCCTGGGAGGCGAACGGGACTGCCGGCATGATGATGGCCGGCTGTGTTGTCACGTGCTGTCGAATGTGCAGCTGACGTCGGATAACCCCTCAGCAGCACCGCCAGGGCACAGCGAGACCCCCATGGTCGCAACGCCCCCGAGCTCCGATCACACCGGCAGCTTCGACACCGCCGCATCCGGCACCGGCCGAGCTCACGATCAGGCGATCACCGCCGATCCGGCCGCACCTCAGCACGACCGAACCCACCGGGTTCCCCCGCAGAAGGACTCCATCATCATGTCTGCTTCCCTCCTCGAGCGCCCCGCGACCGTCCGCCCCGCCGCTCCCACCGCCCGTCCGACCCACCTCCGTGCCGTCCCCTCCCCCGCCGAGGCGCCGCAGACCGGCCCGCAGTCGGGCGTCTCGCCCCGCGGCTTCGCGCTCTACGTCGGGCTCGACGAGGCCAAGGCCGTCGCCGACGGCGTCTCGCTCTCGACGATCGTCGAGGCGCTCCGCCGCACCATCGCGGAGCTCTCCCCCAGCGCCGAGACGTACGCGGCCGTCGCGCTCGCTCCGCAGAACGCGGGCGGCCGCGACGTCGACGTCGTCCGCCTCGCCCTCAAGGAGCCGGGTGCGGTCGCCCGCGTCCAGCCCGAGCAGGCCGAGCCCGAGCAGGCCGAGGGCGTCGTCGTCGACATCTCGCGCAAGCGCGTCCTGCTCGACGGCGAGTCGGCCGCCCTCACGTTCAAGGAGTTCGAGCTGCTGCAGTACCTCGTCCTCCGCGAGGGCCGCACGATCGAGCGCACCGAGCTCGTCGAGTCGCTGTGGCAAGCGCAGAGCGAGGACGACGTGCCCGGCGAGCGCACCATCGACGTGCACGTGCGCCGCCTGCGCGCGAAGCTCGGGCGCTACGAGGACATCGTCCGCACCGTGCGCGGCGTCGGCTACCGCTTCGACCGCCACGCCGACGTCACCATCCGGTACGGCGCCGGCGCCCCGTCGCCCGACCGCTTCTGACCCGCGCTGCGCACCGCTTTGTCGGGTGCGGGGCGTAGCGTGGCGGCATGATCCCTCAGGCCGCGCTCGAGTCGCGCTTCGCGACCCGCGAGCGCGACCCGCGCCCCGACCCCGGCCCGCGCCTCGAGACGGTCTACCGCCCGCGGCGCCCTCTCGACCTCTACGCGACGGTCGCCGTGCTGCAGCGCGGCCCGGGCGATCCGGCGCAGGCCTTCGACCGCGGCGTGGTCTGGCGCGCGACGCGCACCCCCGACGGCATCGCGTGCACGGCGCTGCGGCAGACGGCGGATGGCGCGGTGCGCGCCGCGGCCTGGGGCCCGGGGCGCGCGTGGGCGATCGCCCAGGTGCCCGCCCTCTGCGGCGCGCTCGACGATGACGGCGACTTCGACGCACGCGCCCATCCGCTCATCGCGGACGCGCACCGGCGGCACCCCGGCCTCCGCATCGCGCGCAGCGATCTGCTCTTCGACGCGCTCGCGCAGTCCATCACCGAGCAGAAGGTGACCCTGCGGCAGGCGTTCGGCGCCTGGCGCGCCCTCGTCACGTGGTTCGGCGAGCGCGTCCCCGGCCCGACACCGCGGCCCCTGTTCGCGCCGCCCTCGATCGACGGCTGGCGGCTCATCCCGTCGTGGGCATGGCACAGAGCAGGGCTCGAGCCGCCGCAGGCGCGCACCATCGTCGAGGCGGCCCGACGCGGACCCTCGCTCGTGCGGGCGGTGCTCGCCGCCGCGGATGGCGACGGTCGCGACCGCGCCCTCACGGCCATCCGCGGGATCGGCCTCTGGACCGCATCCGAGACGCGCATCCGCGCGCTCGGAGACCCGGACGCCGTGAGCGTGGGCGACTTCCATCTCGCGCATCAGGTCGGGTACGCGCTCACCGGCTGCCGGACGGACGACGACGGCATGCTCGAGCTGCTCGAACCCTGGCGCGGGCAGCGCTACCGCGTCATCCGCCTCATCCTCACGTCCGGCGCGAGCGAGCCGCGGCGAGCGCCGCGCCTGCACATGGAGGACCACCGCGACCGCTGAGCGCGGCATGATGGTGGCATGACCCGCGGCCGCACCCTGCTCATCGCCCTCGGCGTGCTCGCGCTCGCCATCATCGTCGGGCTGATCCTGGGCAACGTCGGCCTCGGCATCGTGCTCGGCCTCGTCGTCGGGCTCATCCTCTTCATGTCGTTCGAGTCGCGCCGCGGGCGCAACCAGGGCGTGAACGACGAGGATCACGGCATCGAGCTGTAGGTCAGTAGTAGACCGCGAGCGGCCCGTTCGGGCCAGCCACCACCTGCACCGGGGTGTCGAAGACGCGTGTCAGCACCTCGTCGGTGAGGATCTCGTCGGGCGTGCCGAACTCGACGACCCTGCCGTCCTTGACCGCGCAGATGCGATCGGCGTAGTGGCCCGCGAAGTTGATGTCGTGCAGCACGATGACGATCGTCCGCCCGAGCTCCTCAGCCGCGCGCCGCAGCTGCTTCATCATCTGCACGGAGTGGCGCATGTCGAGGTTGTTGAGCGGCTCGTCGAGCAGCACGTACTCGGTCTCCTGCGACAGCACCATCGCCACGTAGGCGCGCTGCCGCTGACCGCCGGAGAGCTGGTCGAGATAGCGGTTCTCGAGCGCCGTGAGATCGAGGAAGTCGATCGCCCGGCTGATGATCTCCTCGTCCGCCCGCGTCAGACGCCCCTTGGAGTAGGGGAATCGCCCGAACGACACGAGCTGGCGCACGGTCAGCCGCGTGATGAAGTGGTTCTCCTGGCGGAGGATCGAGACGATGCGAGCGAGGTCCTTCGAGGCCGTGCTCGCGACGTCGCAGCCCGCGATCTCGATGCTGCCCTCGTCGATGCCGAGCAGGCGGCCGATCATCGTGAGGAGCGTCGACTTCCCCGCGCCATTCGGCCCGACGAGGGCCGTGATGCCGCCCTCGGGGATCTGCAGATCGACGGGGCCGATCGCGACCTCGGTGCTGTAGTCCTTGCGGACGCCGGTGAGCGAGATCACAGCCTGCCCTTTCTGAGGATGACGAAGAGGAAGACGGTCCCGCCGACGACCTCGATGATGATCGAGACGACGCCCTGCGCGGCGAAGACGTTCTTCATGACGAAGTACGCCCCGGCCAGGACCACGAAGCCGGTCAGCGCGGCGACCGGGAACACGAGGCGGTGGTCGTACGTGTCGGCGAACTGGTACGCGAGCGTTGCGACGAGGAAGCCGAGGAACGTCATCGGACCGACCAGGGCCGTCGAGACCGCCATGAGGATGGACACGAAGAACAGCATCCGCATGACCTCGCGTCGGTGGTCGATTCCGAGACTCGTGCTCAGGTCGCGGCCGAGGGCGATCGCGTTGAGCCGGCGGCCGTTCGCGAGGATGAAGATCACCGCGAGGCCCACGAGCGGGAGGGCCACGGGCAGGTAGGAGGCGTCGGCGTTCGCGATGCTCCCGAACAGGCGGGCCGCGAGCACGTCGAACTCGCTCGGCGTAAGCAGCCGCTGCATGAAGGTCGAGACCGAGCCGAGGCCCGCGCCGATGACGATCCCGACGAGGAGCATGATGTGGAGGCTTCCGTACCGCCCCGACAGCAGCCATCCGTAGAGCAGCAGCGAGAGCCCGACCATGAGGGCGACCTGCAGGAGGAACTGCGGCACGCCCTGAAGCGCGACCACGCCGGCCGCGCCGAGGAAGTAGACCGCAGATGTCTGCACGGCCGTGTAGAGGGACTCGAAGCCCATGATCGACGGGGTGATGATCCGGTTCTCGGTGACCGTCTGGAACGTCACCGTCGCGATCGCCTGGCACACCGCGACGACGGACAGCACGACGAGGTTCGTCGCGCGGAGGTTCGCGATGCGCCAGAACCCCTCGGAGCCGACGGGCATCGGGTTGTCCCACGCGAGCAGTCCAAACGCGGCGCCGGCCGCGAGCGCGGCGAGCACCGCGAGCAGGATGGCGTAGCGGCGCCGCGCGCGGAGGGTCGGCAGCGGCGCGGCGCTGCGGCGGACCGCGGCGCCTGCGGGAGCGAGGACGGTTCGGGTGTCAGCCACGTCGACGCTGCCTCAGGAGAAGGAGGATGAAGACGGCGGCACCGACGACACCCAGGATCAGGGACACCGGCACCTCGAACGGCATGATGATCGTCCGCCCGACGAGGTCGCACACCGTGACGATCGCGATGCCGAGCAGGCAGACCCACGGCAGGTTGCTGCGCAGGTCGTCGCCGCGGACCATCGACACGACGTTGGGCACGATCAGCCCGAGGAAGGGCAGGTTGCCGACGACCACCGTCACGACGCCCGTTGCGACCGCGATGAGGGCGGTTCCGAGGAGCATGATGCGGTTGTAGTCGAGGCCGACGTTGGTCGCGACCTCCTCGCCCAGCCCCGCCACCGTGAAGCGGTCGGCGGCGATGAAGATCGCGATCCCCACCGCCAGGACGACCCACAGCGGCTCGTACTGACCGCGCAGGACGGAGGTGAAGCTGCCCGCGAACCACACGCCGAGGCTCTGCAGCATGTCGGTCTGCAGGGCGAAGAACATGGAGACCGAGCCGACCACGGCGCCGAGCATGATCCCGACGATCGGCACGATGAGCGAGGACCGGAGCGAGACCCTGCGCAGGAAGAGGAAGAAGACCATCGTGCCGACGAACGCGGCGACGACCGCGCCGACCATCCGCGTGAAAATGCTCGCGTCGGGGATGAGCACCATGACCGCGAGGAGGCCGAGCCCCGCCCACTCCGTCGTGCCCGTCGTCGTGGGCTCGACGAAGCGGTTCTGCGTGAGCAGCTGCATCACGAGGCCGCACATCGCCATCGCCGCGCCCGCGAGCACGAGGGCGATCGTCCGGGGGATCCGGGTGATCGCGAACATCTCGGCGCCGTCGTCGGCGCCGAGCACGTCGTAGACGCCGACGAAGAGGGAGAGCACGAGCAGCGCCGCGACCACGGCGACGCCGATCAGTAGCCGAGCGTCGAAGAGACGGCTGCGGCGCGCGGGCGCCGCGGTGGGGATGGCCTGAGTCATGGGGTCCTCTGCGTCGACGGGGGGCCCGCGTCCTGCGGGCCCGCCACCGGTTCAGCCGTGTCGGATCACGCGCCCGCTTCGAGGGCGTCGGCGAAGTCGTTGAAGAACTCCGTGTACGTCTGGATGCCCTCGTTCGTGTACGTGTCGGCGGGCATGTACACGATCTGGTCCTCCTGCACGGCGGTGACCCCGGCGAGCGCCTCGGAGTCCTCGAGCACCTCGGCCGCCTGCGTGTACTCCGGGTCGTCTGCGGCGACGGCCGCGTCACGGTCCATCACGAGGAGCCAGTCCGGGTTCGAGTCGGCGATCGCCTCGACGGAGATGTCGTCGCCCTGGTGGTCCTCGCTCGACTCCGGGACCTCGAGCGCGGGGGTGAGACCGAGGATGTCGAACACCGGGCCGAGCGTGCGGCCGTTGCCCGGCGCGGAGTACCCGATCTCTCCGCCCGACGTGATGACCGCCATCACCGAGTCGGCCGGGTCGTAGGCGGCCTTCACACGCTCGATCGCAGCGTCGAGGTCGGCCGCGAGCTCCTCGGACTCGGCCTGCTTGCCGAAGACCTCGCCGAGCACGGCGACCTGGCGCTTGAGCTCCGCGTCGAAGGGCTCGCCCTCGCGCGGGTCGAGTTCGAGGATCGTCGCGTCCGGCGCGAGCGCCGCGAAGTCGTCGTGGTACTGCGCGAAGCGCTGACCGTTCACGATGAGGTCGGGCTCGGCCGCGACCACGGCCTCGAGGTCGGGCTCGTTGTGCGTGCCGAGGTCGACGATCGCGTCGTCGGTCGTGTACGGGATCGTCTCGGGCATGAGCGACACGGCGGCGGCGGAGAGCTCGATGCCCCAGTCGGCGAGCGTCTCGAACGTGCGGTTGTCGGTCGCGACCACCGACGTCGGCGGGACGGCGACCGTCTGCGTGCCGTTGTTGTCCTCGACCTCGACCGAGGTCGGCTCGGCGGCCGCGGACTCCTCGGGCACGGCCTCGGCGCTGTCATCGGCGGCCGAAGCGCAGCCGGCGAGAGCGAGGGCGGATGCCGCGACGAGCGAGAGCGCGGCGATCGGACGGGTCGTGGACATAGCGGTGCCTCCTGGGTCGGAGAGCGCGGTGTCATCCGCGGTCTCGTGGGGGACGATGCCGGGAGCGCCGCTCTTCCTCGGGACGCTCGATTCAGGTAAGCCGAACCTAACCGGATCGGAGGAAGGCTAACCTAAGTCTTATGCACTTGTCGAATTCCACGGACGCCCGCTTCGCACTCGAGCGCTCGCGCGTCGACCTCCGCTTCCGGTTCACACGGCTCGCCTCCCGCGAGTGGATCGGTCCGGACTACGTCCGGGTGCGTGTTCAGGGCGACGATCTCGCGGGCTTCGGCGAGGGCCTCGGCCACGACGACCACATCCGCATCTTCTTCCCCGACGGCGCCCCGTCGAGCGTCGCGGAGATGCGCGAAGCGCCCAGCCGCGAGTTCACCCCGCTGCGGTGGGGCGAGGACTGGCTCGACCTCGAGTTCGCCGTGCACGGCGACGAGGGCGTCGCGGGCGTGTGGGCTGCCGGCGCCCCGATGGGCTCGCTGCTCGGCGTCGGGGGCCCGCGCGGCACGCTGCGCATCGACGGCGCGCCCGACGCGTGGCTCCTCGCGGGCGACGAGACCGCCATCCCGCAGATCCGCCGCTACGCTGCGGCGATCCCGGATGGCGCGAGCGCCCGCGTGCTCGTGGAGGTCGCGGATGCCGCGCATGAGGTGCGGATCGATGCACCGGTCGCCGTGGAGTACGTGCATCGGGACGGCGCCCGCCCGACATCGGCGCTCATCTCCCGGCTCGACCAGCTCACCGAGGCCGACCGGCCCGATGGCGACGTCTTCGCGTTCATCGCCGCCGAGCAGGCGGTCGTCAAGGCCGGGCGCTCGCTCGCCGTCGACCGCTGGTCGCTCGACCCCGAGCGCATCGTCGTCAAGGGCTACTGGAAGGCCGACGAGAGCGGCGCGACGTACCACGCCGCGCACTGAGGCTCACGGGTTCGAGCCGACTCCGTCGAGCCACTCGGCCCAGTGCGCCTTCCACCACTCCGCCTCCTCGGGCGTGGGCAGCTTCTCGTGCGTGACCGTGAGGCGCGTGCCGTCACCCGCGTCCTCCGCGGTGAACGCCACGATCCCCGTCTCGATGCCCTCGTGGGTGACGCGGAAGCGCAGGTTCTTCGCCGTGGGCCGCGAGAGCAGCTCGGTCTCGACCTCGCCGAGCAGCTCGCGCCGCAGCGCGTCATCGAGCAGCGCGTCGCGCAGGGTGTCGGCCTGCACGCGGAGACGCCGGCTGCGCGAGACGCTGAACGTCCCGTCGGGCATCTGCCCCGGCAGCCGCAGCCCTCGGATGCGCTCGTAGCCGACGGTCACGGACTGCGCCCACCACGCGTCGACCGCGTGCGCGTCGACGAGCCAGCGGGCGATCGCCGTGTGCCCGGCCTCGGGGCCCGGGCCGGCGTCGATGAGGGCGACCCACTCGTCCCATCCGCGCCCTGTGCTCGCCGTGACCGTGGCGTCGTCGACCGTGGGCTGCGCGATCCAGGTGCTGCTCATGCGCGGAGCCTACGCCGCGTCGCTGGCGATATCCCGGACATCTCGGGTGGATCCATCCGCTGCGCGCTCACGCGCGCCGAGGCGGCCATGCGACACTGGCGCCATGTGGATCGGCTGGGTCGAGTTCGACGTCCTGCTGGGTGACGTGCACTCCCTCAAGGAGAAGCGGAGCGTCATCCGGCCGCTCATCGCGAACCTCTCCCGCCGCACCGCGGCCGCCGCCGCGGAGGTGGGTGCGCACGACCTGCACCGGCGGACCGCGATCGGGCTCTCGGTCGTGGGCGCCGACCTCGCGCACGTGCGCGACGTGCTCGACCGCGCCGAGCGCGTACTCGCGGAGGAGCACCCCGAGGTGACGCTCCTGTCCGTCCGACGGGGACTGCACTCGAGCGACGACTGAGGGGGTCAGCTCCGCACGGCGAGGATGGCGTCGATCAGCGCATCGGCGACCTCGCGCTTGGAGCCGGTGACGGATGCCGCGACCTGGTCCTGCGCGTCGATGATCGTGAGCGCGTTGTCGGCCTGCTCGAAGCCCTCCGACCATCCGACCGCGTTCACCGCGAGGAGATCGACGCCCTTCCGTCGACGCTTCCGCACCCCGCGCTCGAGAAGGGTCTCCCCCTCCGCGGGCGTCTCGGCGGCGAAGCCGACGACCGTCTGGCCCGGCCTCCGGTCGGCGGCCAGTCCCGCGAGGATGTCCTCGTTCTCGACGAGCTCGAGCGTCGGGGGCACGCCGCCGGCCGCCTCCTTCGTGAGCTTGCTCTCGGACACCGACGCGACGCGGTAGTCGGCGACCGCCGCGGCCATGATCACGACATCGACGCCGGGCGCCACCTCGCGCATCTCCGCGGCGAGCTCGGCGGCCGTGCCGGCGACGCGCACCCGGATGCCGGGGTGGCCCTCGAGGGCGCTCCGGACGGATTCGTCCACATGCGCGAGCACCGCGGTCACCTCAGCCCCGCGATCGGCGGCCGCGATCGCGATGGCCGCGCCCTGGCGACCGCTCGAGCGGTTGCCGAGGAAGCGGACGGGGTCGATGGGCTCGCGCGTCCCACCCGCGGAGACGGCGATACGGAGCCCGGCGGCATCCTGGCGTCGCGCGAGGATCGCGCGCAGAGCCTCGTGGATCCGCTCGGGCTCGGCCATCCGACCCGGCCCGACGTCGTCCCCCGTGAGCTGCCCCGACTCCGGGCCGACGAAGAGCACGCCGCGGCGGCGCAGGGTGTCGACGTTCGCCTCCGTGGCGGGATGCCGCCACATCTCCGTGTGCATGGCCGGGGCGACGATGACCGGCGCCGTCGTCGCGAGCAGCGTCGTGCCGAGGAGGTCGTCCGCGATGCCCGCGGCCATCCGCGCGAGCGTGTTCGCGGTGGCAGGCGCCACGACGACGAGGTCGGCCGCCTGGCCCAGCGCGACATGGCGCACGCTCGCGACGTCCTCATGCACGGATGTCGTCACCGGATGGCGGCTGATCGCCTCCCAGGTCGGCAGACCGACGAAGCGCAGCGCGTCAGCGGTGGGCACGACGTGCACGTCGTGCCCGTCCTTCACGAGCAGCCGCACGAGGTGCACGGCCTTGTACGCGGCGATGCCGCCGGACACTCCCACGACGATGTTCATCGAGTGCGATTCTCCCATCCGTCTGGCCGCCCGGCACCCCTCCGCACGGCCCTAGGCTGAACGGGATCGCTATGTGCACCGTCGTCATCCGCATTCCCGAGCCCGGCGCCACCGCCGAGCCCATCCGCCTTCTCGCCGTGCGCGACGAGGACCCGGCTCGCCCGTGGAACCCGCTCGGCCCGTGGTGGCCGCAGCTGCCGGACGTCGTCGGCGTGCAGGATCGCCTCGCAGGAGGCGCATGGCTCGCAGCCCGGCCGGGCCGCCTCGCCGTGCTGCTCAACCGCGCCGGCGGACCGGATCTCCCCGCCGCTCAGATCGCCTCGCGCGGGGGAATCGTGCTCGACGCGGTCAACGGCGCCACCCCGCGAGGAGAGCTCCGCACCCTGGGCTTCAACCTCGTCGAGGTCGATGGAGAGGGCGCGTCGATCGTCTCGTGGGACGGGCAGGAGCTGCGACGCGAACGCCTGTCCCCCGGCACGCACATGATCGCGCACACCGATGCGGACGACCCGGCCACGCCGCGCATCGCGGCGTGGCACGCGGCCTTCGAGGCCGCGCCGACGGATGGCGATGCGAGCGGATGGTGGGACCCATGGCTGACCGTGCTCGCGCAGAGCGCCGAGCTCAGCCCGGAGGACGACCGCGCGATCATCCGCGACAACCGCCCGCACGGCTACCCGACGCAGTCTCTCCTGGCGTGCGTGGCATCGGTCTCCGCGCAGACGACCGACGTGCGGTACGCCGAGCTGCGCCACGCGGGCGAGTGGTCTCCGCTGAGCTTCGAGCCGCCGCGCGGCTGACTGCCGCGAAGCGGTGTTCGCGTGAGTGCCGTGTGATGCACGAAAGGCCACCCGGCGTTGGGTGGCCTTTCGTTCAGGTTAAGTCCGGCGGTGTCCTACTCTCCCACAAGGTCCCCCTTGCAGTACCATCGGCGCTGAGAGGCTTAGCTTCCGGGTTCGGAATGTGGCCGGGCGTTT
>NZ_BSEJ01000015.1 GCF_027921765.1 Microbacterium barkeri | reverse complement strand
TGCACCACGGCGTGCCCTACATCGCCGCCCCCAACTGGATCGACCGACACCACCGCCACCGACCAGCACCCACCTCCCGCACCAGACTCCACACCAAACTCACCCAACACCTCAGATGCTGACAACCGCTCTGTGAAGGTCGTCCCCAGATCTGCTCCCCGTAGCATCGCCGCATGACCCTGCCTGCCGGCCTGTCGATGCTGTGGGAGCAGACCTCTCCCGACGCTGCGCTTCTCGAACGGTTCGGGTTCACCGGTCTTCCCGACGCCTCGGAGTGGCTCTCGGTCACGTTGCGCGAGGTGTGGGGCATCGATCTGCACGGCGTCGGCCGTCTCGTGATCAGCGATCGCAACGCGATCGTCTGGGTGCGCAGCGGCAGCGGCCCGTTGGTCGTCAAATGGTCCTGCGCGACGGAGCAGTTCGATCGGCTGGCTGCCTCCGCCGAGATCCTCAGCTCGCTTGCGGCGCGCGGGGTCCCCGTGGCGGAACCGATCCTGACGACGGAACGTCGTGCCCGCGCGGTGCAGGACGGCCCGCGCGGTCCGCTCTCCATGGCCGTCCTCCCCGAGGTGTCGGGCGTCTGGCTCGACACGGCTGATCTGGACGCCGTTCACGCTGCGGGGCAGTGCCTTGCTCGACTCCACGACGCCCTGGGCCGCGAAAGCGGTGACAGCGCCCTTCAGATGGACGTCGGCGACCCGCGAGCACGGATCCGAACCTGGCTCGCGCGCCACGATCGACGTGAGGTTCCGGAGGCCTCCTCGCGGCTCGAAGCGCTCCTCGTTGACCTGCCCGACCTCGAGGACACGCCCCAGCTCGTGCACAACGACTTCCGGGCCGCGAACATCCTGACCCGCGGCTCCACCGTCGCCGCCGTGCTGGACTTCGACGAGGTCGCGACCTCACATCGGGTGAACGACCTCGCACGCGCGTCGGTGTACCTGCGCACCCGGTTCACCGACTGGCGGCCGACCTCCGTGGCAACCCGCGAGAGCCTGCGGCGCGGGTACGAGTCCGTGAGAGCCCTCGGAGAAGCGGAGCGCGCGTGGCTCGAAGCTCTCATCCTCTGGCACGGGCTCATGGCCATCCCGTTCGGCAGCGATCCATCCGAGTGGGCGGCCTCGCTCCGCTGAACCCCGGCACTAGCGTGATCCCATGAGCGATTTCGGAGTGTTCTTCGGGCGGGCCGACCAGCTCCTCGACACGTCCTTCGCGGGCGAGCCCGACATCCGCGCGATCGACCCCGCCGCCGCGAGCGTGTCCGCGTTCGACCTCGGGCTGCTCCGCGGCGACGGGGTCTTCGAGGCCACGACGATCGTCGACGACGTGCCGCTCGCCTGGCACCTCCACGTGCGGCGCCTCCTCCAGTCAGCGGCCGCGCTCGACCTGCCGACCCCGAACGTCCGCGCGCTCGACCTGTTCGTGCGCGCGGCCATCCGGCGGATGAGCCCGATCGCCCGCGCCCACGTCAAGCTCGTGATCACGCGCGGGGTCGATGCGACCCTGTCGGCGGTCGATGTGCCGACGTCCCCGACCGTCTTCGCGATCATCGACCCCGGGTTCGCTCCCAAGAAGCCCGAGATCGAGGTGGCCACGCTCGAGCGCGAGCTCCTGCGCGATTCCGCTCAGCGCGCACCGTGGCTGCTTCTCGGCGCCAAGACCCTCTCGTATGCGACGAACATGGCGGCGCGGCGCGAGTACGAGCGACGGGGAGCCCAGAACGGCGTCTACGTGACCCGCGACGGCTTCGTTCTG
The DNA here is from genome assembly GCF_027921765.1 of Microbacterium barkeri. Lineage (GTDB taxonomy): Bacteria > Actinomycetota > Actinomycetes > Actinomycetales > Microbacteriaceae > Microbacterium > Microbacterium barkeri. Next base: position 83,081 of record NZ_BSEJ01000015.1, on the reverse strand, counting down.
GAGGGGCCGCAGTCGTCGATCGTCCTGCGCGAGGGCGCCCGAGTCGTGACGCCGCATCCGCGGATCGGCATCCTCCACGGCACGACGCAGGTCGAGCTCTTCGCCTGGGCGTCGCTGAACGGCCTCGAGGTCGCCTACGAGGACGTCGAGGTCGAGCGGCTGCACGCGGCCGACCAGGTGTGGATGATGGGCGCATCGTTCGTGCAGTCCGTCACCGCGATCGACGGGCGCGCCATCGCGCACGATCGCGCCGCGACCGACGCGATCAACGCGTTCATGCAGACCGAGCGCGCAGCGATCGACGCCTGGACGCGCGCGCACGTCCCGGGCTGAGAAGCGCGCGCCCGCGCGCCCGGTCGATCAGCTCTCGTCAGGCCCGAAGCGCGTCGCGTCGGCGCCGAGGGCGGACAGCGTCTCGAACAGGGCCGCGTCGTCTCGCCGCGTGTCGTCGTTGCCGGTCCGGCTCGCGAACGACTCGAGGCAAGCGATGAGTCCGTCGGCACCCGCGACGACCCACGTGCTCGCCCCGCCCGATGACTGGTCTCGCTGTCGGAGGTGCGCCTCGGCCCGCTCGTGCGAGTAGAGCACGCAGGTGTCGAACCAGATCGGCTCCGACAGCTCCTGCTCGACGAAGCGCGAGAGCTGCTGCGCCTGACGCCGCACCTGCACGACGGGCGCCCGCTCGCCGAGATGGCGGTTCACGGTGATCGACTGCGGCGACTCGGGATCGCGGCGCAGCTGCACGGCGAAGTGCTCGCCGAGGTCGTTCTCGTCGACGAGCTTGCCGAACGCCTCGTGCACGGCGGATGGCCGCACGCCGTCGAAGAGCACGCCCTGCCAGCGCTTGTTCTCGATGACGAGCCGCGCGCCGTCGAGCAGGAGCACGTGGTCGATCTGCGTGACGAAGGTCCGCGTCTCGAGCGCGTCGGAGGGCATGAACACGACGTTCGTGTGGAGGCTCCCGCGAAGACCGAGCTGCTCGCACGCGGCGAGGATGAGCCGACGCGATGCGGCCTCCCACTTCAGCCCCGTCGCGAGCGTCTCGCGCGTGCGGCGTGCCACCTCCATCGACGCCGCCGTCTCGGCGCGCAGTCGCATGGTCTCGCGCTCGTGATCGTCGGATACCGCGGCGAGCCGGCTCTCGTGCTCGGCCGCCAGCGTCGCGACCTGGTCCTCATGCGCGCGGGTCAGCTCCGCGGCGCGCGTCGCACTCGCGACCTCGATCTCCGCCAGACGACGACGTGCGCGCTCCCTGCCGCGGCGGTTCGCGATGACGAGCACCACGATCGCGATGAGGAGCACACCGCACCCCGCGCCTGCCACCCACAGCCACTGCGTCTCATCCACGACTCCAGCCCATCACATCTCGGCGGCATCCTCGTCGCGGCGTCCCGCTGAGGTGCGACTCAGGTCTCGGGGAGCGAGCGGAACGCCTCCGCGAGGGCGTCGCGGGCGATCCGGAGCCCGGGCAGACGCTGTGCCGACACGCGCGTCGAGGTGAAGATCTCGCGGTGCGGCGAGCCGGGCAGGTCCACGAGCCGCGGCTCTGCCTCGTCGGCCGCGACGGCGAGCCCCGGGATGAGCCCGACGGCATGCCCGGCGGCGATGAGACGGAGGTGCGCGGAGAGGTCCGTCGCCTCATACCGGATGTCGGGCTCGAACCCCGCAGCCCGGCACTGCTGCACCGCCCACGCGCGGGCGGCTGTCCCCTCGGGCTCCATCACCCAGGCCGCCTCGCGCGCGTCGGAGAGCGACGCGATGCCGCTCGCGGGTCCCGCGGCGAAGCGGATCGGGTCGCGGCCGAGCAGCTCGCGGTCGAGACCGGCGCGATGCGGCCGAGTATGGCCCGGGTACTGCTCGGCCATCGCGAGATCGAAGCCCCCGGCCTCAGTCTCGAAGAGGCCGTGCTCGGGAGGGGTGACGATCACCTCGACGCGCAGCGCGGGGAGGGCGTCGCGAAGGGCGTCGAGCATGCGGGGGATGAGCGTGCGCGCGCTCGTCTGGAGCGCCGCGATCCGCAGCGGCGCCGCGTCGGGCGCCAGGGCCGCGAGCTCGCCGCGCAGCGCCTCCTCGGCAGCGAGCAGCTGCGCGGCGTGGCGGGCGACCGCCTCGCCCGCTGCCGTCAGGCGCAGGCCTCGCCCCTCGGGCTCGAGGAGGGGGAGGCCGACCTCCCTCTCGAGCTGCTGCAGCTGATGCGACACGGTCGATGCGCTGTAGCTGCGCGCGGCCGCGACGGCCGAGAGGGTGCCGCGCATGCGGAGCTCGTGCAGGAGCAGGAGACCGCGGCTGTTCCAGGGAGTCGCCATCGTTCGAGAATATCGAAAGGTCATGCGCGAAAACGTGCGCTTTTGCCGGATGGTCGACGGCCGCACAATGAGAGCGATCCTCTCGAGAAAGACCTCGCCATGACCATCGCACCCCCGTCATCCGCTCACGAGGCGGCACACGTCCCCGGCATCGACCCGCAGCTCGCGGAGGAGGCGATCGCGCTCGTCCGCACCTGGCTGCGCGAGGCGCGCGACGAGAAGGTCGACGCAGCCGCGAAGAACCTCGCCGGCGTCCTCCGCGACCCCAACGGCCTGGCCTTCACCGTCGGCTTCGTCGACGGCGTCGTGCGCCCCGAGGACACGCGCGTCGCCGCGCGCTGTCTCGCCGGTCTCGTGCCGCTCATCCCGCGCTTCCTGCCGGCACCGCTGCGCGGGCTCATCCGTCTCGGCGGCGCGCTCGCGCCCGTCCTCCCGCGCGTCGTCGTGCCTGCGAGCCGCGCCGTCCTGCGCCGGATGGTCCGGCACCTCATCGTCGATGCGCGCGACGAGAAGCTCGGATCGACGCTCGCGCGCCTGCGCGGCGAGGGCATCCGCCTCAACGTGAACCTCCTCGGCGAGGCCATCCTCGGCCAGCGCGAGGCCGACAAGCGCCTCGCCGGAACCCGACGCCTCATCGAGCGCGACGACGTCGACTACGTCTCGATCAAGGTGTCCTCGACCGTCGCGCCGCACAGCCCGTGGGCGTTCGACGAGGCCGTCGACCACGCCGTCGCCGCGCTTGCGCCGCTCTACACGGCCGCTCGCGCGAACGGCACGTTCATCAACCTCGACATGGAGGAGTTCAAGGACCTCGACCTCACGCTCGCGGTGTTCATGCGCCTTCTCGAGCGCCCGGAGTTCCACGACGTCGAGGCCGGCATCGTCCTCCAGGCATACCTCCCCGACGCGCTCGGCGCGATGATGCGCCTTCAGGAATGGGCGAGTGAGCGCGCCGCGGGAGGCGGCGCCCCGATCAAGGTCCGCGTGGTGAAGGGCGCGAACCTCCCCATGGAGCAGGTCGACGCGGAGACCCACGGCTGGCCGCTCGCGACCTGGCCGAGCAAGCAGCACAGCGACGCGTCGTACAAGGCCGTGCTCGACTACGCGCTGCACCCCGAGCGCGTGCGATCGGTGCGCATCGGCGTCGCGGGCCACAACCTCTTCGACATCGCGCTCGCGTGGCTGCTCGCGAAGCGCCGCGGCATCGCCGGCGGCCCGGGCCTCGAGTTCGAGATGCTCCTCGGGATGGCCAAGGCTCAGGCCGCGGTCGTGCGCCGCGAGGTCGGGTCGCTCCTCCTCTACACGCCGGTCGTGCACCCCGACGAGTTCGACGTCGCGATCGCGTACCTCATCCGCCGCCTCGAGGAGGGCGCGAGCCCGGAGAACTTCATGTCGGCCGTGTTCGACCTCGACGCCGATCCCGCCCTGTTCGCGCGCGAGCGCGACCGCTTCCTCGCGTCGATCGACCTCATGCCGAGCGACGTGCCCCCGTCCAACCGGGTGCAGGATCGCCGTGAGCCGCAGCCCGAGGGTCCGCGCGACGGCTTCCGCAACGCGCCCGACAGCGACCCGAGCATCGCCGGCAACCGGGCCTGGGCCGCGGAGATCCGCGCCCGCATGGCGGCGTCGACCCTGGGCGAGGAGACGCTCGCCGCGCACACGCTCCGCACGCTCGAGGAGGTCGACGCCGTCGTCGACGGCGCGGTCGCGGCGGGCGAGGGATGGCGTGCGCTCGCCCCCGCGGAGCGCGCGGCGATCCTGCATCGCGCGGGCGACATCCTCGAGGCCCGGCGCGCCGAGCTGCTCGAGGTCATGGGGTCCGAGTGCGGCAAGGTCATCGAGCAGGGTGACCCCGAGGTCTCCGAGGCGATCGACTTCGCGCACTACTACGCCGAGAGCGCCCTGCGACTCGCCGAGGTCGACGGGGCCGCGTTCGAGCCCGTCCGCCTCACCGTCGTGACGCCGCCCTGGAACTTCCCCGTGGCCATCCCCGCAGGCTCGACCCTCGCCGCGCTCGCCGCAGGGTCGCCGGTGATCCTCAAGCCGGCGTCGCAGGCGCGACGCTGCGGCGCCGTGCTCGCCGAGGCGCTGTGGGAGGCGGGCGTTCCGCGTGACGTGCTGCGTCTCGCGCGGGTCGAGGAGAACGAGCTGGGGCGCCGTCTCGTGTCGCACGAGCGCGTCGAGCGCGTCATCCTCACCGGCGCGTACGAGACCGCCGAGCTCTTCCGGTCGTTCCGGCGCGACCTCCCGCTCCTCGCCGAGACGAGCGGGAAGAACGCGATCATCGTCACCCCGTCGGCGGACCTCGACCTCGCCGCGAAGGACGTCGCGTACTCGGCGTTCGGCCACGCCGGCCAGAAGTGCTCGGCGGCGTCGCTCGTCATCCTCGTGGGATCGGTCGCCCGCAGCGAGCGGTTCCGCCGCCAGCTCGTCGACGCCGTCGAGGGCTACGAGGTGGGCATGCCGTGGCAGGCCGCCGCCCGGATCGGCCCTCTCATCGGCCCCGCTGAGGGCAAGCTCCGCCGCGTCCTCACCGAGCTCGAGCCCGGTCAGACGTGGGTCCGCGAGCCGAAGCAGCTCGACGACTCCGGCGCGCTGTGGACGCCCGGCATCCGCGACGGCGTGCAGCCCGGCAGCGAGTTCCACCTCACGGAGTACTTCGGCCCCGTGCTGGGCATCATGACGGCCGAGACCCTCGACGAGGCGATCGACCTCGTGCGCGCCGTCGACTACGGCCTCACGTCGGGGCTGCACGCCCTCGACGAGGACGAGATCGCCCGGTGGCTCTCGCGCATCGACGTCGGCAACGCCTACGTGAACCGCGGCACGACCGGCGCGATCGTCGAGCGCCAGCCGTTCGGCGGCTGGAAGAAGTCGGCGGTCGGCGCCGGGACGAAGGCCGGCGGCCCCAGCTACCTCTTCGGGCTCGGCACCTGGACGGATGCACCCGTCGCGACGGCGAGCAGGGTGGATGGCTCGGCACGGCGCGCGGTCGAGGCGCTCGGCACCGCGGATGGCGCGGAGTGGCTCGAGAAGGCGCTCGCGACCGACGTCGTCGCGTTCGCGGAGGAGTTCGGCGTCGCGCGGGATGTGCAGGGCCTCCGGCTCGAGCAGAACGTGCTCCGGTACGCGCCGGTTCCCGTGACGATCCGCTTCGACGGACGCCCGTCGGCGGAGCTCGTGCGCGTGGCGGCCGCGGGGCTGCGTGTCGGCGCAGAGCTCGTCGTGAGCACGCCGACTGCTCTTCCCGAGCGGGTCGCGACGTGGCTGACGGACGCAGGCGTCGAGGTGGCGTTCGAGGATGCGGAGGCGTGGGCGGCCCGCGCGGCGCGCCTCGCCCAGACGGGCGGGCGCATCCGCCTCCTCGGCGGTGCGCTCGCCGACGTCGTGGCGGCGACGGACGGCGCCCCCAACGTCGCGGTGTACGACGGTCCCGTGACGTCGGCCGGCCGCGTGGAGATGCTGCCGTTCCTCCACGAGCAGGCGGTGTCCATCACCGCGCACCGCTTCGCCAACGAGCGCCGGTACGTCGTTCCGGGTCTCGCCGACGCCTGATCAGAGGGCGGGCCGCTCCCTCCCGGGGCGGTCCGCCTCTGTCACGGGCGGTCCGCCTCTGTCACCCCGTCCGTCCGCGTCTCGCCCGATCTGCATGCCGCCCGCCCTGCACCTCGGCCGCTCTGGATGTCGCCCGATCTGCATGTCTCACTCCCGGCGGGATAGGGAGGCCGAATCCCGCGCCGAGCGAGACATGCGCGGTCGGCTTCCCGCGCCGAGCGAGACATGCTTGGCCGGCTTCGGGCGGTCGGGTCAGTCGAGGCCGAGCAGCGACAGCGGGTGCGTGAGCCGCCACCAGAAGGAGGGCGGGGGCACGTCGTCGGTGAGGGTGAGCGCGACGCTCGTGTCGTCCATCCCGCCCTGCACGGCCAGCGTGCCGACCTCGTCGCCGGCTTCGGCTCCGAGCTCGACCTCGTACGACGGATCGGTGGATGGCGCGACGCCCTGCCACGAGATCACCTGGGCCTCGTCGGCGGTCACGATCGTGCTCTGCGCGCCCCACTCGGTCCTGACGTGCGCGACGGGCACCTCGGCGGCGACCGCGGTCGTGAGCTGCATGCCCTCCTCGAGCTGCGCGAGGAGCTCGCGGCTCACGATCGCGCGGCTGTCGTCGTCGGGCTGGCCGACGACCGCGGCGTAGAGCGTCACGCTCGTCTGGCCGATCGTGACCTCCTTCGCGGACAGGAGGTTCCAGTACTGCGTGCCCGTCGACCACAGCGAGCCGGTCTTCAGGCCGACCACGCCCTCGTCCCCGATGAGCGGGTTCGAGTTCTCGACGAGCCCCGCTCCCGGGAGCACGACCGAGTCCTCGGCCATGATGCTCGCGAGGACCGGATCCTCGAGCGCGATCTCGGCGAGGCGGATGAGCGAGCGCGCGTCAGCGGTGTTCGCCGGGTCGATGCCGCTCGGGTCGGCCACCGTGATGCCCGTGAGCTCGTGCTGCGCGAGCCAGGCCTGCGCGTCGGCGAGCCAGGCCTCCTGCGTGCCCCACAGCTCGAGGACGAGCCGGTCGACGTAGTTGTTCGCCGAGCCGAGCATGACGCCCTGCAGCATCTCGCGCAGCGTGAGCGTGCCGCCCACGGGGACATCGAGCGACGACTCATCGGCCGTGAGATAGGCCCAGTACTCGTCGCTGTCGGCCTGCGTGAAGGCGTAGGACGGCCCATCCTGACCCAGCTCGAGGCCCTCGCGCTCGATGATCATGAGCGCGGTGATGATCTTCGTGATGCTCGCCATCGGCAGCGCCTCGTCGCTCGAGGCGATCGGGCCGCCGGGGCCGCCCTCCGCCGCGAGGGCGGCGATGCCGTCCTCCGGCCACGTGACGGGGAACTCCTCGCCGATCGGCGTCTCGACGGTGAGATCCGAGATGGTGGGGGCGACGTTCGTGAGCGGCCACACCGCGCAGGACGCGACGTAGCCGAGGGTGAGCACACCGAGAGTGACGGTCGGCCCGAGCCAGAACCGGCGGCGCGTGCGCGGCGGAAGGAGCGACGGCTCGACGGGCACGAGGCGGCTCGTGGGGAGCGCGCCGGCCGTGCGCGATGCGGCGACGGCGTCGGGGTCGACCCAGCCGAGCGCCGTGAGCGCCGCAGCGGCGTCCTGCGACGGCGCGGTCTCCGCCGCAGGGATGTCGTCGATTGCCACCCGCATACGGTACCCGCTGCTCCTGCGAAGACGGGAAGCGGCTCGTGGGATGCGAGTAGAATCAGCCCACATCACACGGGAGTCCGCCGAGCCGGACTGAGAGGACGCGAGCCGCGCGTCGACCGTCGAACCTGATCCGGGTCATGCCGGCGAAGGAAGGAGAACGAATGTCCACGTCCGTTTCCGCAGGACAGACCGCGACCGGCCGCCGCTTCACGTGGCGGGTCGTCGACATCGTCGTCGCGAGCGTGATCGGCGTCGCGTGCGCGGTCGTGTTCCTCGTCTGGAACATCGCCTACGAGCTGCCGAGCACGCTGCTCAGCCCGCTCCTGCCCGGGCTCGGCGGCCTCGTCGCCGGCCCGTGGCTCATCGCGGGCGTGATCGGCGGACTCGTCGTCCGCAAGCCGGGCGCCGCGCTCTACACCGAGCTGCTCGCCGCCGTGATCTCGGCGCTCGTCGGCAACCAGTGGGGTCCGCTCACGATCGTCTCGGGCCTCGTGCAGGGCCTCGGCGCCGAGATCGTCCTCGCGATCTTCCTGTACCGCGCCTTCGGTCCCGTCGTCGCGGCGCTCGCGGGCGCTGCGGCGGGCCTCGCCTGCGGCATCAACGACATCGTCAACTGGTACGCGGGGGCCGACGCGGCCTTCACGGCCATCTACATCGCGTCGACGACGCTGTCGGGCGCCGTCATCGCAGGCCTCGGCGGCTGGGCGATCGTGCGCGCACTCGCGGCGACCGGAGCGCTCAGCCGCTTCGCCGCGGGGCGCGACGTCGCGCGACGCGTCTGACGTGACGGCCGCGGAGACCCGCCCCTGCGGCATCCTCGCCGAGGGGTGGGGATGGCGGTACGGCACGCGCCTGGCATGGGCGGCCCAGGACGTCACGCTGTCGATCCGGCCGGGGGAGCGCGTGCTGCTCCTCGGAGCGAGCGGATCGGGCAAGTCGACCGTGCTGCAGGCGCTCGCCGGCGTGCTCGGCGGGGAGGACGAGGGAGAGCAGGCGGGCCGTCTCCTCGTCGACGGCGCGCCGCCGGAGGCCGCACGCGGACGGACCGGGCTCGTGCAGCAGGATCCCGACGCACAGGCCGTGCTCGCGCGCGTCGGGGACGACGTCGCGTTCGGGTGCGAGAACCTCGGCGTCCCGCACGACGAGATCTGGTCGCGCGTGCAGGAGGCGCTCGCGATCGTCGGCCTCGACGTGCCGCTCGACCGCTCGACGTCCGCGCTGTCGGGCGGGCAGAAGCAGCGCCTCGCCCTCGCCGGTGCGCTCGCCATGCGCCCCGGGCTCCTGCTGCTCGACGAGCCGACCGCGAACCTCGATCCCGAAGGGGTCGTCGAGGTGCGCGACGCGGTGTCGCGCGTCGTCGCGCACACGGGTGCCACGCTCGTCGTCGTCGAGCACCGGGTCGACGTGTGGCTTCCCGTCGTCGATCGCGTGATCGTCCTCGGCGGCGGTCAGCAGGGCGTCGTCGCCGACGGGACGCCCGAGGTCGTCCTCGCCCGACGTGGCGCCGAGCTCGCGTCGGGCGGCGTGTGGGTGCCGGGCATCCCGCCGCGTCGCCCCGGCCCGCCGCGCCACGCGCCGGGCGCTCCTCTCCTCGCTGCGGAAGCGCTGCAGGTGGGGCGCCTGCGCGACACGGCCGTGGCCGGCCCCGTCGACCTGGAGGTGCGCCCCGGCGAGGTGCTCGGCATCACCGGCCGCAACGGCGCGGGGAAGTCGACCCTCGCGCGTACGCTCGCAGGGCTCCTGCCGCCGGTCGACGGCCGAGTGGCGGCGGCACCCGAACTCGCGGCAGGGGCGGGCCCCGCGCCCATCCGATGGCGCTCGCGCGAGATCCTCACCCGGATCGGCACCGTGCTGCAGTCGCCCGATCACCAGCTCCTCGCGAACACGGTGCGCGCCGAGCTCGAGGTGGGCATGCGCGCACTCCGACTGCCCGACGCGGAGATCTCGGCGCGCGGGGAGGAGCTCCTCGCCGCGCTGCGCCTCGCCCACCTCGCGGACGCCAACCCCCATACCCTCTCGGGCGGCGAGAAGCGCCGCCTCACGGTCGCGGCCATGCTCGCGACCCGGCCGCGCGTCTGCGTCCTCGACGAGCCGACGTTCGGCCAGGACGCGACGACGTGGGCCGAGCTCGTCGACATCATCGCGCGGCTGCGCGACGGAGCAGACGCCGCTCCGTCGGCGGTCGTCGCCGTGACGCACGACGCCGACGTCCTCGCGGCCCTCGACGCGCGCGTCCACCGCCTCGACGGAGCGGGGGTGCTCGGATGATCCCGGCGCCGCCCATCCCTCGGGGCCCGCTCGCGCACGTGAACCCGGTCGCGAAGCTCGGCGCCGCGCTCCTCATCGCGTTCCCGCTCATCCTCACGATCGACGTCGTCTCGGCGGCGGTCGCGCTCCTCCTCGAGATCCCGCTGCTCCTCGCCGCCGGCGTCGACGCGCGCACGTTCTGGCGCCGCACCGCGCCCGTCTGGATCGCGGCGCCGCTCGCCGCCGTGACGATCGCGCTGTACGGCGAGCCCAGCGGCACCGTCCACTTCGAGTGGCTGCTCGTGCGCGTGAGCGACGGATCGCTCGCCCTCGCCGCCGCGACGTGCCTGCGGATCCTCGCGCTCGCGCTGCCCGGCGTCGTCCTCTTCGCGACCGTCGATCCGACGGATCTCGCGGATGGTCTCGCGCAGCGCGTGCGGCTCCCGGCGCGGTTCGTGCTCGGCGCGCTCGGCGGCATGCGCCTGGTCGGGCTCCTCTTCGACGACTGGCGCGAGCTCGAGCTGGCCCGTCGTGCGCGCGGCGTCGCCGATACCGGGCGCGTGCGCCGCGTCCTCGGGATGGCCTTCGCCCTCGTCGTCCTCGCCCTGCGTCGCGGGGCGACCCTCGCGACCTCGATGGAGGCGCGCGGCTTCGGGAGCGACCGCGCCCGGACGTGGGCGCGCCGCTCGCCCTGGGGCGCGCGCGAGTGGATGCTCCTCGCGATCGGCCTCGGCATCTCGCTCACCGCGGTTGCCGTCGCGGTCGCGACGGGCGCGTGGAACTTCATCCTCGGCCCGAGCTGAGCCCGGTGTCCTCGGGGGCGGGCATAATCGGACGCGGCTCGACAACCCACGACGCGGAGGCGGACATGGAGCACAGGACACTCGGACGAACCGGACGCGACGTCTCCGTCGTCGGACTCGGCACGTGGCAGCTCGGGGCCGACTGGGGCGACGTGTCGGAGGCCGACGCCCTCGGCGTGCTCGCGGCGGCGACGGAGGGCGGCGTGACGTTCTTCGACACCGCCGACGTCTACGGCGACGGCCGCAGCGAGCAGATCATCGGCCGCTTCCTCGACGAGCGCGGTCTGCGCGACGACATCACGGTCGCGACGAAGATGGGCCGTCGCGTCGATCAGGTGCCCGAGAACTACACGCTCGAGAACTTCCGGGCGTGGACCGACCGGTCGCGCGCCAACCTCGGCGTCGACACCCTCGATCTCGTCCAGCTGCACTGCCCGCCGTCGTCGGTGTACGCGGACGACGCGGTCTTCGACGCGCTGGACGTGCTCGTAGACGAGGGGGCGATCGCCCACTACGGCGTGAGCGTCGAGACCGTCGCGGAGGCGCTCACGGCGATCGCACGGCCGAACGTCGCGACCGTGCAGATCATCGTGAACGCCTTCCGCCTCAAGCCGCTCGACGAGGTGCTCCCCGCGGCGCAGGAGGCCGGGGTCGGGATCATCGCCCGGGTGCCGCTCGCCTCGGGTCTCCTGTCCGGGCGGTACGACGAGACGACCTCGTTCGCGGCGAACGACCACCGCACGTACAACCGCTCGGGCGAGGCCTTCGATGTGGGCGAGACCTTCTCCGGCGTCGACTACGCGACCGGCGTCCAGGCCGCGCGCGAGTTCAGCGCGCTCGTCGCCGAGCAGGCACCCGAGGGCGTGTCGCCCGCGCAGGCGGCGATCGCGTGGCTCTGGCAGCAGCCCGGCGTGAGCAGCGTCATCCCCGGCGCCCGCTCGATCGCCCAGGCGCGGAGCAACGCGGCCGCGGGCTCTGTCTCCCCGCTCGGCGAGGCGTTCGAGGCCGGCGTGCGCCGGATCTACGACGCCCACCTGCGCGAGGCCATCCACCCGCGCTGGTGAGGCGGCGCGGGCTCAGCCCGCGATGACCGTCGCGATCGCGTTCCAGGCCTGGTACACCCCGAGCACGATGAAGAGCACGGCCGTGATGCCGAGCGCGACGTTGTGGTGCCAGCGGTTGCGGAACTCCGTCGGCACGCGATCGGTGTTGAGGATGGGCAGGAGCGTGATCGCGAGGAAGGGCATGAAGAGCGCGCCGAGGAATCCGTAGAGCAGCACGAGGAAGATCGGCTGGTCGAGGAACAGCATGAGCATGGGCGGGAACGTCAGCCACAGCACGTAGACGCGGAACCACTTGCCGTGTCCGCGGGAGTCGGCGTGATCGGAGCCCTTGCCGGTGATGTTGCCCATGAAGTCGGCGAACATGAGCGAGACGCCGTTCCACACGCCGAGGACCGACGAGAAGCCCGCGGCCCAGAAGCCGACGAGGAACCACACGCCGATGAACTCGCCGTAGCGCTCGCGCAGCACGGCGTCGAGCTCGAGAAGGCCCTGGTCGCCGGACGCCAGCGCCACACCCGCTGCCTGCACGACCTCGACCCCGACGATGAGCATCGAGATCACGAAGATGCCGGTCACGACATACGCGACCGTGTTGTCGATGCGCATGACGCGGAGGAAGCGGGGCTGGTCCCACCCCTTCTCTCGCAGCCAGTACCCGTACGCCGCGAGCGTGATCGTGCCGCCGACCCCGCCGGCGAGCGCGAGCGTGTAGAAGATGCCGTTCGGGGCATCCGGCAGAAGGGGGACGAGGCCCGTGAGCACCTGGAACACGTTGGGCGCCGCGATGATCGCGAGGATCACGATCGTCACGAACATGAGGCCGACGAGCGCGGCCGTGATGCGCTCGAAGAAGCGGTACTTGCCGAACCAGATGAGGACGAAGCCGGCGAGCCCCATCGCGACCGCCCACATCCAGGTCTCGCCGCCGAACAGCGCGACGAGCGGGAGCGCGGTCGAGCTCATGGCCGACGCCGCGTACACGAAGCCCCAGATGACGATGTACGGGGCGAAGTACCACACGGGCCAGCGCCCGAGGGAGCGCCATCCCTCGAAGATCGTGCGGCCGGTCGCGACCGTGTACCGCCCCGCGCCCTCGACGAGCACGATCTTGAGGATCACGCCGAGGACCACGGCCCACAGGAGCATGTAGCCGTAGTTCGAGCCCGCGACGAGGGTCGCGACCATGTCGGCCGAGCCCACGCCGGTCGCCGCGACGACCAGGCCGGGGCCGATCACCTTCCACTTCGGGGTCTGCTCAGGCGACGTCGACATGCGAACCTCCTCGTCTCGCGGCGCGGCACGGCCCGCGCACTCCGACGCTAACGGCAGATCGCGGCGGATCGGCGCATCCGCTCCGGGGTGGTGCGCGGGCGGGAGCGCGGCGGCCGCATTGTGCGCATCCGATAACGCCTTCGCCCGTCGGTGCCGCGCGGGGGCAGGATGGACCCGCGCGCGCCCGCGCGCCACAGGCACGTTCGAAGGAGAGCGGATGATCCAGGACGGTTCCCTCGCAGGGCGGACGGTCCTCATGTCGGGTGGGAGCCGCGGCATCGGACTCGCGATCGCGCTGCGCGCCGCGCGCGACGGGGCCAACGTCGCGCTGCTGGCGAAGACCGACAGCCCGCACCCGCGGCTCGAGGGCACGGTGCACACCGCGGCGGACGCCATCCGCGCCGCGGGCGGGCAGGCCCTCGCGATCGTCGGCGACGTGCGCGACGACGACGCGATCGCGCAGGCCGTCATGGAGACCGTCGGGACGTTCGGGGGCATCGACGCCGTCGTCAACAACGCGAGCGTGATCGACCTCTCCGGCTCGGAGGACCTCGCGGCGAAGAAGTACGACCTCATGCAGGACGTCAACGTCCGAGGGACGTTCATGCTGAGCCGGGCCGCCATCCCCGTCCTGCGCGAGAGCGGCAATCCGCACATCCTGTCGCTCTCGCCGCCGCTCACCGTCACGCCGCGGTGGCTCGGGGCTCATCCCGGCTACAGCATCGCCAAGTTCGGGATGACCATGGCGACCCTCGGGCTCGCCGCCGAGTTCGCGGACGCGGGGATCGCCGCGAACGCGCTCTGGCCGAAGACGCTCATCGCGACCGCGGCGGTGCGCAACGTCATCGGCGGCGACGCGATGATGGCGCGCAGCCGGACGCCGGAGATCTACGCCGACGCCGCGCACGTCGTTCTCACCCAGCCGGCGCGCGCGTACTCGGGCCAGACGCTCATCGTCGAGGACGTGCTCGCCGACGCCGGCGTGACCGACCTCTCGGGCTACGCGGCCGTGCCCGGGACGCCCGACGAGGACCTCATCCCCGACGTCTTCCTCTAGACGGGCTCACGTCGCGTTCCACAGGTCGCGGTAGTACGCCATCCGCTCGCGGTCGGGTGCGACGCCGTAGGCCTCGACGAGCGCGTCCTCCCAACCGGGGCCGTAGTTCCACTCGGTGCTCATGGCGGCCACCGCGATGTCGGCCCAGCGGTCGGCGACGCCGAGCGCGCCGAAATCCACGTGACCCGCCCACCGGCCCGCGTCGTCGACGAGGGTGTTCGGGCAGCAGGCGTCTCCGTGGCAGACGACGAGCCGGTCGACGGGCGGCGCGGCCTGGAGTGCGTCGGGCACGCGGATGCCGCGGCGCGCGGCGTTGGACACACGGTCGGGCACCTGCCACGACCAGGGGCACTCGGCGACGGGGAGCGCCTCGTGCAGCGCCCGCAGGCCCTCGCCCACGGCGCGCACGGCCGTCGCGGGGTCGGCGAGCCACCGCGGTGCGACCGCGCTCCGCCCCGGGAGCGCGCGCGTCACCATCCACTCGTGGGCGCCATCCGATCCGTGCGCGATCACCTCGGGAACCCGAGCCCACCGCACCGCCCACGCGAGCCGCTCGGCCTCGTCCGCCATGGACGTCTCGAGGTCGAGCGGGCCCCACTTGATGTACCGCCCGTCGTCGGTTCGGAAGGTGAGACCGCCGAGCTCGTTCCGCCAGGCGGGCTCGAGCCGCGCGGGCCCCGCGAGGGCGCGCACGCGGTCCGGCACGGCGATGTCGTCGACGGGGATGCTCATGCAGCCATCCTGCCCTGCCGGAACCAGCGGCTTCGCAGGGCGGGGCTCTACCCTGGAGGAATGACCGAGCGCCCCGAGAGCACGACGACACGCCCGACGAGCACCGGCGTGCGCCAGGTGCGCCCGCGCACGGAGGGGTGGCAGCAGCAGAAGGACGAGAGCGGTCGCCCGCTCCTGCAGTTCGCGAGCCCGAAGCGGGGCAAGCCCCCTGTGCACCTCGCCGACCTCACGCCCGAGGAGCGCGTCGCCAAGGTCAAGGAGCTCGGCCTCCCCGGCTTCCGGGCGAAGCAGCTCGCGAAGCACTACTTCACGCACTACACGAGCGACCCCGCCGCGATGACGGACCTCCCCGCGGAAGGGCGCGAGGAGCTCGTCGCGGGGCTCCTGCCCCCGCTGCTGACCGAGGTGCGCCGCCTGCAGACCGACGGCGGCGACACGATCAAGTTCCTCTGGAGGCTGCACGACGGAGCACTCGTCGAGTCGGTGCTCATGCGCTACCCCGGGCGCATCACGCTGTGCGTGTCGTCGCAGGCCGGCTGCGGCATGAACTGCCCGTTCTGCGCGACGGGGCAGGCGGGTCTCACGCGCAACATGTCGGCGGCCGAGATCGTCGACCAGATCGTGCGCGCGAACCAGGTCATCGCGTCGGGCGAGCTGGGCGGCAAGAAGGCCGACGATCACAGCGCCGAGCGCGTCTCGAACATCGTCTTCATGGGGATGGGCGAGCCGCTCGCGAACTACGCCCGCGTCATGCAGGCGGTGCGGGTCATGGTCGACAAGAAGGAGGGCCTCGGCATGAGCGCCCGCGGCATCACGGTGTCGACCGTGGGGCTGGTCCCGGCCATCCGCAAGCTCGCGGCCGAGGACATCCCCGTCACGTTCGCGCTGTCGCTGCACGCGCCCGACGACGAGCTGCGCGACGAGCTCATCCCCGTCAACTCGCGCTGGAAGGTCGACGAGGCGCTCGACGCCGCGCGCGCCTACTTCGACGCGACCGGACGCCGCGTCTCGATCGAGTACGCCCTCATCCGCGACATGAACGACCACGCGTGGCGTGCCGACCTCCTCGCCGAGAAGCTCAACGCGCGCGGCAAGGGCTGGGTGCACGTGAATCCCATCCCGCTGAACCCGACGCCGGGATCGGTGTGGGACGCGTCGGAGCGCTCGGTGCAGATGGAGTTCGTCCGCCGCCTCAACGATGCAGGCGTGCCCACGACCATCCGCGACACCCGGGGCAAGGAGATCGACGGCGCGTGCGGTCAGCTCGTCGCGACCGAGGACGATCAGGCGGCTGCGGCAGCGACCGCGGGCTGAGTCGTAGCAAGCGGTTTCCGGATTTCGCGCCGAGGTGCCATCAGGGGCGGCTAGCGTGAAGGCATGGTCAACTATCGCTACCTCGGCAACAGCGGTTTCAAGGTCTCCGAGATCACCTACGGCAACTGGGTGACGCACGCCTCCCAGGTCGAGAACGACGCGGCGATCGCGACGGTGCACGCCGCCCTCGATGCCGGCATCACGACGTTCGACACCGCGGACACGTACGCCAACACCGCGGCCGAGGAGGTGCTCGCGGAGGCCCTCAAGGGGCAGCGTCGCGAGAGCCTCGAGATCTTCACGAAGGTCTACTTCCCGATCGGTCCGAAGGGGCCGAACGACACCGGGCTCAGCCGCAAGCACATCTTCGACGGCATCCACGGATCGCTGCGCCGCCTGAACGTCGACTACGTCGACCTCTTCCAGGCGCACCGCTATGACTACGAGACGCCCCTCGAGGAGACGATGCAGGCGTTCGCCGACGTCGTCCGCCAGGGCAAGGCGCTGTACATCGGGGTCTCGGAGTGGACGGCGGAGCAGCTGCGTGAGGGCCACGCGCTCGCGAAGCAGCTCGGCTTCCAGCTCGTGTCGAACCAGCCCCAGTACTCGATGCTGCACCGCGTCATCGAGGGCAAGGTCGTCCCCGCGAGCGAGGAGCTCGGCATCTCGCAGATCGTCTGGTCGCCCATGGCGCAGGGTGTCCTGAGCGGCAAGTACCTGCCGGGCCAGCCCGTGCCGGCCGGCAGCCGCGCAACCGACGAGAAGAGCGGCGCCGGATTCATCCAGCGCTTCCTCACCGAGGAGACGCTCACCGCCGTCCAGCGCCTCAAGCCGATCGCGGCCGACCTGGGTCTCACGATGCCGCAGCTCGCGATCGCGTGGGTGCTTCAGAACAAGAACGTGGCGGCCGCGCTCGTCGGCGCCTCGCGTCCCGAGCAGCTCGCCGACACGGTCAAGGCGTCGGGCGTCGTCCTCGAGCCCGGAGTCCTGGCCGCGATCGACGCGGCGCTCGAGGGCGTCGTGAACGACGACCCCGAGGACACGTACGGCGTCTCGCCGAAGACCCGACTGGTCTGAACGACACGGAGGGCTCGCGGCTGAGCGGCCGCGAGCCCTCCGTGTGCGTTGTGTTTCATCCGGTTTCCGGATGAGGTGCCGCGATTGGCATGATCTTCTCGTGACGTCCCCCCGCCCCCGCACGCCATGGCCGCGTGCGCTCGCGTACCTGCTGGGCGCCGCCGGTCTCCTCGTCCTCGCCGCCGCGGGTGTCGCCGCGGTGCGCGTCGTCGCCAGCCTGGAGCCCGTCGCGGACTTCCTGCGCGCGTACCCCGGCGACTCGACGCTCCCCGACTTCGTCACCCCGGGCATCCCCGCGTGGGTCTCGTGGACGCACTTCCTCAACGCGTTCTTCCTCGTGCTGATCATCCGCTCGGGGCTGCGTGTGCGGAACGAGAAGGTGGCCGGAGGGCTGTGGTCGTCGAAGCGCGTGAAGAAGCGCCGGATGAGCCTCGCGCTGTGGGGCCACATCGCGGTCGACGTGCTGTGGCTGGTCAACGGCGTCGTCTTCGTCGTGCTCCTGTTCGCGTCGGGTCACTGGGCACGCATCGTGCCGACGAGCGCGGACGTCTTCCCGAACGCGCTGTCGGCGCTCATCCAGTACGCGTCCTTCGATTGGCCGACGCACGATGGCTGGACGAACTACAACGCGCTGCAGCAGCTGAGCTACTTCGCGATCGTCTTCCTCGCCGCTCCGCTCGCGGCGATCACGGGGTTCCGCCTGAGCGCCTTCTGGCCGCGCCAGAGCGAGCGACTGAGCGCGCTCTTCCCCGAGCGCATCGCGAAGGCCCTGCACTGGCCGACGATGCTGTTCTTCGTGGCGTTCGTCGTCGTGCACGTGGGGCTCGTGCTCACGACCGGGATGCTCCGCAACCTCAACACGATGTACGCCGGGAACGACGGCGACGGATGGCTCGGCTTCGGGATCTTCGCGCTCTCGGTCGTGGCCCTCGTGGTCGGCTGGTTCGCCATCCGCAAGGACGCGTGGATCGCGGCGTTCGCCCGGCGCTTCGGAGAGGTCCGCCTGCGCAAGTAGGCGCGGCTGCCTGAGACTCGCGTCCGTCGTCGAGACCAGCGCTCCGGGCACCGGCCTCGACGACCGACGCTAGTCTCGGCGGCCGGGGCCGCGCCGTCACAGCCGCGCGATGGTCTGCACGTCGTCGCGGAACTCGCGCGCCGTCTCCTCCGACACCGTCGCCCTGGTCGCGCCGAGCGCCGCGAGGTAGTCGTCGGTGCCGAGATCCGCTTCTCCCGTCTCGCCGTCGCGCAGGGCACGGGCCAGCGCCTCCTGCGACGCGCGTCGGGCGGCGTACTCGATGTCGGCCGGCGTGAGGCCGTCGCTCGCGTCGACGAGCGCGTCGAGATCGAGTCCGTCGACGAGCTGCGACGGCACGTAGCGGCGCCAGATCGCTCGACGGGCCTCCTCGTCGGGGAGCCCGATCGGGATCACGTAGTCGAACCGGCCGTGTCGCAGGAACGCCGCGTCGAGGGCGCGCACGAAGTTCGTCGCGCACACGAGCAGACGCCCTTCGCGCTCGCGGAACTCTGCCACGAGCTTCAGCAGCTCGTTCGTCACGCCCTGCATGGGCGACGGCGGCTCGCCTCCACGCCGTGCCGCGATCTCCTCGACCTCGTCGATGAACACGACCGCGTGCTCGAGCTCGCCGATCATCTCGAACGTCGCGCGCAGGGCCGCGGCGAGCCCGCCCGGCTCACCCGACAGGCGCGAGGGGAACAGCTCGACGAACGGCCAGTCGAGGCGCGAGGCCACCGCCTTCGCGAAGGTCGTCTTGCCCGTGCCGGGAGGTCCGAACAGCATGACCGCGCGCGGCGGCACGACCCCGAACCGATCGGCGAGGTCGGGTCGCGACAGCGGCACGACGAGCCGTTCCTCGAGCAGGTCCTTCTCGAGCTGCATGCCGCTCACGGCATCCCACAGGTGGCGGGGGAGGATGCGCCCACCTACGCCCTTCAGGAGATCGAGCTCACGGCGCTGCACGGGCATCTGGCGCTCGAGGTACCGCAGCTGTGTGCGCGCCTCGAATCCGTTCGCGGTGAGGCCGTCGATCGCTCCCGCCCGATCCGCGACGAGGATCGACAGCTTGCCCAGGCCGAGCGGAGCCATCCGCCGCTCCAGCGCGTCGAGGAGCCCTGCCTCGACGCGGTCGGTGCGCTCGTGCGGCGCCACCGCGAAGAACACCACCCAGCCCTGCGCGTGCGCGGCACGGCCGACGGCGGCGCCGACGATCTCGTCGTCGCGCACGGCGACGACCGCGTGGTCGGCCTGGCACGACGCGATGACCTCCGACAGTGCGTAGACGGGTGCGTCATCGTCGTGGGAGTCCTCCCACAGTCGGACGATCCCGTCGAGATCGTCGTCGTGGAAGTCGCGGATTCGGGTACGGCTCATGATGCCTCCTGGCGGCAGCGGTCGCTCTCGGGGGAGCGGCGGAGAGGTGCCGGCAGGGGTCGTGCCGCGTCATCGCGGTCCCGGGTGCGGGACGGTAACGGACAGCGTAGCGGACGGCGGTGGCGCGTCGATCACGCCGCCTGCGCGCCCGCGCGGTCGAGCTCAGCGACGATCGCATTCACGGCCGCACGCCCGGCGCGATTCGCGCCGACCGTGGACGCGGACGGCCCGTACCCGATGAGGAAGAGCCGCGGCTCGTCGACGGCGCGCCCGTGCGAGGCGCGGATGCCGCCATCGGGTGTCCGCAGGCCCAGGGGCGCGAGGTGACGCAGCGCCGGCCGGAATCCGGTGGCCCAGAGGATCGCGTCGGCGGCGATGAACGTGCCGTCGGCCATCCGCACCCCGTCCTCCTCGATCCGCGCGAACATCGGATGGCGCACGAGCACTCCGCGGTCGCGGGCGGCCCGCGCCCAGGGCGTCCAGTGCATGCCCGTCACCGAGATGACGCTGCCGGGAGGGAGGCCGCGGCTCACACGCTCCTCGACCCCGGCGATCGCCGCGATGCGAGCCGCCTCGTCGAAGTCGTCGTCTATCCATCGCGGCTCGCGCCGGGTCATCCACACGGTGTCGGCAACGCGCGAGATCTCGTCGAGCAGCTGGACGGCCGAGATGCCCGCGCCGACCACGATCACGCGCTGCCCGGCGAACTCGTCGGCGGAGACGTAGTCCGCGACATGGAGCTGGCGTCCGAGGAAGCGCTCCTGGCCCGGGTAGCGCGGGACGAAGGGGCTCGTCCACGTTCCCGTGGCGTTGACGACGAAGCGCGCCGACCAGGCGCCGCGATCCGTCTCGACACGCAGGCGGCCATCGGGGTGGTCGTCCTCGCGCCGCACCGCGCGCACGGCGACCGGACGGTGCACGCGCAGGTCGAACATCCGCTCGTACTCCGCGAAGTACGCGGGGAGGACGTCGCGGCTCGCGCTCGCCGGATCCGCCTGAGGCACAGGATGGCCGGGGAGCTCGTGGATGCCGTTGACCGTGCCCATGCGCAGCGAGGCCCAGCGATGCTGCCACGCGCCACCCGGTGCGGCGTTCGCGTCGAGCACGACGAAGGTGCGCTCGCCGCCCTCGTCGACGGGCGCGAATCCGCGACGGCGGAGGTGGAAGGCCGCGGAGAGTCCGGCCTGCCCGGCGCCGATGACGACGACGTCGACGGGCTGCGGAGTCATATCCGGCGCAACGCGGGCGGCGTGCCGACTATTCCATGCGAGTGCATGGATGCACGCGGGGTCGATCATTCCGCATACGGAGGAGGCCGCCCCGCGACGCACGTCGCGGGGCGGCCCCTGATCCGGTCGCGTCACACGCGACGGCGTCGCACGACGAACAGCAGCGCCCCGACGGCGATGAGCACGGCTGCCGCGATGCCGCCCACGACGGCCATGTCGCCACCCGTCGGTGCGAGCTCGCCCTCCGGCTTCTGCTCGCCCTGCGGCTCCTCCGGCGCGGGGCTCTCCGGCGTGGGCGACTCCGGTGCCGGGGACTCCGGCGCCGGCGACTCGGGAGCCGGCGACTCCTCCGGGACTTCCGGCGCCGGGGTCTCACCCGGGACGTGCTCGGCGGCGCGGCCGAGCGGCGCGGGGTCGACGACCTCGTGCGCGGCGAAGTAGTCGACCGTCGCCGACAGGTCGATGAGACCCGTGTCCGCCGTTCCGACACCCTCGGCGAAGGTCGTGAATCCGTCGCCGCCCGACGCGATGAACGAGTTCGTCGTCACGAGGAACTCGTCCTCGGCGGCGATCGGCTCTCCCTCGAACGTCATCTCGACGATGTGCTCTCCGGCCGCAGCGTCTTCGATGTACTCGTACGCGAAGCCGTCCGAGATGCCGAGGTGCAGCTTCGGGCGCTCGTTGCCGGGCTGCCACTGCTCCTCGAGGATCTGCTCGAGCTGTGCACCGGTGAGTGTCGTGGTGACGAGCGTGTTGCCGAACGGCTGGACGGCCGCGGCCTCTTCGTACGTCACGGTGCCGTCCTCGCCGTAGAGCAGGTCGTCGCGCAGACCACCCGGGTTCATGATCGCGATGTCGGCGGGCCGGCCGCCGTAGTTCGCGTACTCCGCGGACGTCGCCCACCGGTAGATGTCCGCCACGAGGTTGCCCATCGTCGACTCGACGCCGCGGTCGCCGCCGGGCGGGGTGCCGCCGCGGAGGATGTCGGCGCTGATGCGCCCGACGACCTCCTGCCCGAGCACATCCGCCTCGGCCGCCGCGGCGTCGACGATCGCCTGCACCTCGGGGTCGGCCGGGAAGAGCGGGACGTCGATCTCCTCGCCCAGCTCGACGGTCTCCTGGGCGACGAGGTCGACGGTGGAGCCGGCGATCGAGAACAGCTCGCCCGTCGCGTCGTCGACCTGGAAGTCGAGGGCGCCGAGCGTCGTGCCGTACTGGTGCGCAGAGATCACGGGGCGGTCGGCGATGTCGCACGAGTACAGCTGGTGCGTGTGGCCCGACACGATGGCGCCGATCTCGGGAGACGCCTCGCGGATGAGCTCGCCGTACTCCGACTGCTCATCGGCGACCGAGGTGCAGTCCTCCGATGCCGCACCCGAGTGCGTGAGCAGCACGATGACGTCCGCGGCGCCATCCGCCGTGATCTCCGCGGCCACGCGGTTGGCCGCCTCGAGCTGGCTGCCGAACTCGATCTCCGAGATGCCGGCGGGGCTCACGAGCGTCGCGGTGTCGCTCGTGACCGTGCCGATGAAGGCGACGCGGACGCCGCCGACCTCCCGCACGGCGTACTCCTCGAGCGCGGGGGTGTCGGTGCCCTTGAGGTACACGTTCGCGCCGAGCGCGAGGTCGGCACTGCCGTAGCGCGGGATGACGCGGTCGCGCAGGTCGGCGAAGCCCTGGTCGAACTCGTGGTTGCCGACGGCGCTGACGTCCAGTCCTGCGGCGACGAGCGCGTCGATCGTGGGGTTGTCGTCCTGGATGAACGAGGTGAACGTCGAGGCGCCGATGTTGTCGCCGGCCGACGCGAAGATCGTGTTCGGGTTCTCGGCCGTGAACTGCGCGACTGCGCCCGCGAGCACCGCGGCGCCCGCCTCGTCGCCGTTCGCCTCGATTCGACCGTGGAAGTCGTTGATCGTGAGGATCCGCCCCTCGGTCGTGCCGTCGTCGATCGTGTAGAGGGTGGTCGACCCGGACACCTCGTTCCCGACGGCGAGCAGGGGCTTGCCGGTGGGCGACGCGCTCGCGGGGATGAAGTCGAGGCCCTCGGGCCCGAGGTCGCCGGCCTGCGAGAGGATCTCGGCCTGGCGCTCGGGAGCGGCCTCGATGTCGTCCGCGGCCGACACCGAGAAGTCGCGGTTGTTCACGTAGGTCACGTACGCGGGCGACGCGGGGTCGGAGATGTCGTACGCGATGACGCCGCCGAGGCGCTCGAAGCCGATGAAGGCGTAGGTGCGGCCGTCCACCTCCCCGACGGCGAGATTCTCGGGCTCCACGCCCTTGGCGTCGCTGCGGCTCTCGAGCTCGCTGTCGTCGTGGCCCGCGTTGAAGTGCTCCGGCAGCAGCTCGGCCGTGATCTCCTCGAACTGCGCGCCCGAGTCGAAGACCTGCGTGCCGTCGGCGGTGTAGATCGAGAACGAGCGCGCCCCGTAGGCGTAGAGCTCGTCGTAGCAGCCCTGCTCCTCGTCGAAGCCGAGCTCGGTCGTGACCTCGAGGCGACCGAGCTGGTCGTCCTCGAGCAGAGCCGCGTCGAAGGCGGCCTCGCACACGGGCCCGTAGCCCGTCATGAGCCCGGTCTCGTCGTCGACCTCGCCGAGGTCCTTGACGCGGGCGGGCTCGACGTAGTCGCCCCACTCGCGCGCATCGCCCTCGTTGGCCGTCACGAGGTAGGTCTCGCCGTCCACCTCGTACGACGCGATGCCGTCGGGCATGTACATCCCGTGCAGACCCTCGAACGTGCGCAGGTCGATCGTGGGGGCGTCTTCGGGATCGCGGTCCGACGGGTCGAGGGCGACCTGGCCCCAGTCCTTGAAGCCGAGCGACCAGATGTCGGTGACGGTCGCGGTCGGCACGTTGATCACCGCGACCGCGTTGGCCTCCTGGAGTGCCGCATAGGCGGTCGTCCCCGAGACGGTGATGTACTCCGGCTCGAGATTGCGCGACACGGGAAGGTCGTCGCCGTGGGGGCGCGGGCCGAACACGCGGACGTCGGCGGGGAGTGCGCCGCCCTCGAACGCGTGGAAGTCGGCGATCCGGACATCCGCCTGTGCGGGCGCGGCGAGCGTGCCGGCCTCCGGCAGCGTGACGATGCCGATCGACCCCTCGGGATCGCTCGAGAAGTCGTCGGCAGGCTCGCCCTCATTCGCCACGAGCGCGTATGCGCCGTCGGGTGAGACGGTCACCATGTCGGGCAGAGCGCCGACCGTCACCGTGCCGAGCACGGTCGCCGACTCGGCATCCGCGTCGAAGAAGAGCAGCGCGCCGTCCGCGGTCTTGTCATCGGCGACCTCGAGCGCGACGACGCCGAGCCCGTCCTCGCGGATCGCGACGGAGTTGGCGACGAAGCCCTCGGCGCCGATCGTGTAGAGCAGGGTGGGAGCGGCTGGGTCGCTCATGTCGAGAACGCTCACCGACCCCTCGGCGGCGTTGATCGAGAAGAGGCGGTCGCCGTGGGCCTGCACGATCTCGGACGCGCCCTCGTCGAAGACGCCGGTCTCGAACGTGCCCGTGGGCACGAGATCGAACGGCGCGTCCGCGGAGGCGTGGACGAGCGGATCGGGGACGAGAGCTGCGCTCGCCGCGGTGACGGGCGCGATCGCGAGCGCGCACGCGGTCGCCGCGACGGCGGCCGCGCCCACGGCGCGACGGAAGGGAGAAGAAGGCATCGCTGTCCTCGTGGTCGGAGAGAGCGCCGGGTCGGGATGCCCGGGCACCGTGCTCCACCCTGTCGTCGGCAGGTGTCGCCGACGTGAACGGATGGCGAACGCCTGTCGGCGACGTCGGCGCCCCCTCCGCGCGCACAGCACGGCGCCCCGCGTCGACGGATCGTCGCGGGGCGCCGTGGGTGATCGCTACGCGCGTTCGCGGCGTCGACGGGCGACGAGGAGCGCGCCTGCCGCGACGAGACCGGCCGCGGCCGCGGCCAGGGCCCAGGTGACGTCCGTCCCCGTCGGCGCGAGGTGCTCGTCCTCGGGCTTCTGGGTGGGCGGCGTCGAGGGCTCGCTCGTCGGCTCGGGCGTGGCCGTCGCCGTCGGCTCCGGCGACGCCGTCGGCGTCTCGGTCGGCTCCGGCGTCGCGGTCGGCGTCGCGGTCGGGGTGGGCGTCGGCTCCGCGACGTACTCGGCGGCGCGGCCGAGCGGCGCGGGGTCGACGACCTCGTGCGCGGCGAAGTAGTCGACCGTCGCCGACAGGTCGATGAGACCCGTGTCCGACGTGCCCGTGCCCTCGAGGAAGGCGGTGAAGCCGTCGCCGCCCGCGGAGACGAACGAGTTCGTCGTCACGAGGAACTCATCCTCGGCGGCGATCGGCTCGCCCTGGAACGTCATCGACACGACGTGCTCGCCCGCGGGCGCGTCCTCGATGTACTCGTACGCGAAGCCGTCCGAGATGCCGAGGTGCAGCTTCGGGCGCTCGTTGCCGGGCTGCCACTGCTCCTCGAGGAGCTGCTCGAGCTGGGCGCCCGTGAGCGTCGTCGTGGTGAGGGTGTTGCCGAACGGCTGAACCGCCGCGACCTCCTCGTACGTCACAGTGCCGTCCTCGCCGTAGAGCAGGTCGTCGCGCAGGCCGCCGGGGTTCATGACGGCGATGTCGGCGGGCTCGCCGCCGTAGTTCGCGTACTCGGGCGACGTCGACCAGAGGTAGATGTCGGCGACGAGGTTGCCCATCGTCGACTCGACGCCGCGGTCGTCGCCCGGCGGGTTGCCGCCGCGGAGGATGTCGGCGCTGATCGTGCCGACCACCTCCTGACCGAGCACGTCCGCCTCCTCGGTCGCCGCGTCGACGATCGCCTGAACCTCGGGGTCGGCGGGGAACTGCGGGACGTCGATCTCCTCGCCGTTCTCGTCCAGCTCCTGCGTCGCGAGGTCGACCGTGGACCCCGCGATCGACACGAGCTCGTGCGTCGCGGCGTCGACGCTGATCTCGAGCGAGCCGAGCGTCGTGCCGTACTGGTGGGCGGAGATGACGGGGCGGTCGGCGATGTCGCACGAGTACAGCTGGTGCGTGTGGCCCGACACGATGGCGTCGATCTCGGGAGACGCCTCGCGGATGAGCTCGCCGTACTCCGACTGCTCGCCGGCGATCGCCGCGCAGTCCTCGGTCGCCGCGCCCGAGTGCGTGAGCAGCACGACGACGTCGGTCTCGTCGGCGATCTCGGCGGCCACGCGGTTGGCCGCCTCGAGCTGGCTGCCGAAGTCGAGCTCCGAGATGCCGGCAGGGCTCACGAGCGTCGCGGTGTCGCTCGTCACGGTGCCGATGAAGCCCACGCGCACGCCGTCGACCTCGCGGATGACGTACTCCTTGAGCGCAGGCTCGGTCGTGCCCTTCGCGTAGACGTTCGCGCCGAGCGCGAAGTCCACACCCGCCGCCCACTCGCCGCTGCCGTAGCGCGGGATGACGCGGTCGCGCAGGTCGGCGAAGCCCTGGTCGAACTCGTGGTTGCCGACCGCGCTGACATCCAGTCCGGCGGCGACGAGCGCGTCGATCGTGGGGTTGTCGTCCTGGATGAACGAGGTGAACGTCGAGGCGCCGATGTTGTCGCCGGCCGACGCGAAGATCGTGTTCGGGTTCTCGGCCTTGAACTGCGCGACGGCGCCCGCCAGGACGGCCGCGCCGACCTCGTCGCCGTTCGCCTCGATCCGACCGTGGAAGTCGTTGATCGTGAGCACGCGGAGATCGGTCGTCTCGGGCTCGACGGCGGCGTTCGCCGCCCCGGGGAGGAAGGCGAGAGCGCACGCGGCCGTCATGGCGGCCGCGCCGGTCACGCGTCTGAGGGAGGGAGAGGGCATCGTGATCCTCGTCGTGAGAGAGCGGATGGATGGCGCGGGTCGCGCACACTCCGCCATCCTGCCCCGGCGACGGGGCGAGGGGAAGAGCAGGCCGCGGAAGACGGATACGCTGACGAGCACCATGGGAACTCCGCGCGACCGCCGCACCGTCGTCCGCGTGCTCGGGGGAGCCGCGGCCGGGGGAGCGGCGGTCGGGGCCCTCGGCGTCGCGCTCGCCGCGGCGTTCGCGCGCCGGGTCGTCCGCTGGCGACCGCACGACGACGAGCGCGTGCTCGCGGCAGACGAGCGGATGGTCGTGCTCGCGGCATCGCTCAAGACGCGTCATCCCGGGGTGTTCGGCCTGCGGTACCAGGACGGGTACGCCCTTGTCGGCCCGGTCGTCACCGAGGACGCTCGGACCGTGACGCGCGAGCTGCGCGAGGTCTCCGGACGCCCTCCCGGCCGAGGCGGCGTCAGCTGGGAGGGGGACGTGCATGCCCTCCCCTCGGACGTCGGACCGCACGTCGACGTGCTGATCGACGCGCCGAGCGGGCCCGCGCCCGCGTGGCGCTTCGGTCCGGCCGAGAACGCGACCTGGGCCATCCACATCCACGGCATCCGCTCGACGCGCGACGGCGCGCTGCGGACCGTGCCCGCTGCCGAGGCCGAGGGCCTGTCGAGCCTCGTCGTCTCGTACCGCGGCGACGGCGACGCGGCCCCTGCTCCGGGAGGCGCGAGCCGTCTCGGGCTCGACGAGGCGGACGACGTCGATGCCGCGATCGGCTTCGCGGTCGAGCGGGGCGCCGAGCGGATCGTGCTCGTGGGCTGGTCGATGGGCGGCGGGATCGCGCTGCGGCTCACGGAGCGCAGCGCGCATCGCGAGCGGATCGCCGGCCTCGTGCTCGTCGGCCCCGCGACCGACTGGCGCGCGGCCATCCGCTCGGGCGCGGCGGCCGGGCGCGTCCCGCTGCCCGGGGCGGCCGCGCGGATCGCGTGCGCCGCGCTCGGCCATCCGCTGCTGTCGCGGCTCGCGGGCATGCGCGCACCGGTCGACCTCGACGAGCTGGACTGGACGCGACCCGGGCGCCTCGCCGTGCCCACGCTGGTCGTGCATTCGCGGGCCGACCGCACGGTGCCATTCGACTCGACCGAGCGGTTCGCGGCGGCGAACCCCGGGCTCGTCGAGGTGCAGGAGGCGCCGGCGGCCGATCACTCCTGGGAGTACAACGTCGCGCCCGAGTGGTTCACCGAGACGGTGCGCGCGTGGCTGCGCGCGCACGTCGCCTGATCACTGCTGGCCCGTGTAGAAGCCGTAGGTCGCATCGGCTGCCGCCTGAGCGGCCTGCGGGTCGGCCCCTGCCGCGACGTGGGCGGCCGCCCAGCCGTCCGCAGCGGCGCGCGTGAACGCCCGCCCCTCGTCCGACAGCTGCCACGCCTCGGCCTCGGCGGGCGAGACCGCGCCCTCGACCGCGCCGAGGTGCAGCGCGAGGCCGAGGAGGCCCTGGTCCCATCCGACGCCGGTCGCCCCGGGCCCGAACGTCTCCCACATGCCCGGCGGCACATCCGCCGTGCGCGCGGTGTGCTCGAGCTCGAGCCGGGTGCGGCCGTCGGCGACGGACCTGAGGCGGACGGCGAGCCACGTCACGCCTCCGCCGTACTCCCAGGTGACGCGGTAGCCCGCCGAGCCGCCGTCCGGTGCGGCGCACGCGAGGACCTCGCCGCCCGCGTTGCCCTCGAGCTGGTACCGGCCGCCGAGCCGCAGGTCTCCCGACACGGGGAGGAACCAGCGGGCGATGCGCTCAGGCGAGGTCACGGCCTCCCACACGTCGTCGATGCCCGACGGGTACTCCTGCGCGATGGTCTGCACGTGCGCAGCGTGCCCGTCGACCTCGTCCTCCCGCAGCTCGCGCGAGACCGCATCGAGCTGCGCCTGGATGTCCACCATGATCATTCCTCTCTGTCGCCGGGAGGCTCCCGGTCATCGGCTTCGCGCTCGGATGGCTCCTCCGCACGGCGCGCGCGCCGCCCGCGCGCGAGCTCGGTGTCGAGTGCCGCGAGGGGCCCACGCCAGAAGCGCTCGAACGGGGTGAGCCATGCGCTCGCGGCCTGCATCCCGCGCGGGTCGACCGCGTAGATCCGCCGGACGCCCTCGGCGCGCACGGTCGCGAACCCCTGCTCGCGGAGCACGCGCAGGTGCTGGGAGACAGCCGGCTGGCTGATTCCGAATTCGGCCTGGATCACCGAGCCGAGGTCTCCCGCGGCGGTCTCGCCGTCGGTCAGGAGCTCGAGGATGCGTCGGCGGACCGGGTCCCCGAGGACATCGAGCGCGTGCATGCGCCCATTCTTCACCTGGTGCTTATATAAGTCAAGGCTTAACTCGGCGGTCAGCGCGCGGCGCGGCCCGCGGCGTAGCCCTCGGCGTACGCCTCGTCGGCGCCGAGTCGGAACATGTCGCGCTCCCCGGTGCGCACGATCGACCGGGCGCCCGGCAGGTCGAGGTCGCCGACGAGGTCGCCGCGCCCGCGCACGACCGCGACGGGCATCCCCGTCGCCTTCCGCTTGACGAGGTCGGCTGCGGCGCACAGCTCGTCCGCGACGCACGGGAGGGTCACGACGAGCGGACGGCCCTGCGCGTCGACCTCGCCGCGCAGATCCTCGAAGACGTGCACGCCGCCCGCGCCGATCGCGTGGTCGGTCTGCCCGTCGCGCCAGGCTCGGCCGAGGGTGTCCGAGACGAGCACCCCGAGGCGCACGCCGAAACGGTCCCGGAGCGCCGCCGCGAGCGCGCGCGCCGACGCATCCGGATCCTCGGGCAGCAGCAGGACCGTGCCCTCGGGCGTGTTCGAGGCGTCGACGCCGGCCGCGGCCGACACGATCCCGAGCCGGTTCTCGACGATGCGCGTCGTGTGGCCGGACGGCGCGGTGCGCGTCGCGACGACGCGAACGGTCTCGCGCGTGATGGCGTCCTCGCGGTCGTCGGCGACCACGAACCGCCCCTCGGCCTTCGAGACGATCTTGCTCGTGACGACGAGGATGTCGCCATCCGCCACCGGGACATCCGCCGCCGCGAGCGCGTCGCCGATGAGCTGGGCGAGGTCGTCGTCCGCCGAGACCTCGCCGATGCCGGCGAGCGCCCAGATCTGCAGCACGCGCGTCAGCTGCGCGAGTAGCGCACCTCGGTGATCGTCTCACCGAGAAACGCCTCTTCGCGCCGACCGCCGTCGAGGCGCAGGTTGCGCTTCTCGTAGAAGTCGCGGGCGCCGGGGTACTGCTCGGCCAGCCACAGGTACAGCGGCTCGTCCTTCTCGACGACCGCGTCGAAGAGCGCGCGGCCGATGCCCTTGCGGTGCCACGAGTCGAGCAGGTACACGAAGTACAGCTCCCGGGCGGCCGGGGCGTCCGTGTCGCGCGCCGGACCGGAGCCCGCGAAGCCGATGATCTCGCCGTCGACGAGAGCGGCGGCCATCCGGTACTCGGGGCCGAGGGCCGTGTAGTGCGTCCAGAGCTCGGCCAGGCGCTTGGGCGAGACGTTCTCGAGCGTGGCCTTGCTGATCAGCTGGTCGTAGGTCTCGTGCCAGACCTTCGCGTGCACGCGTCCGAGTGCCTCGACGTCGACATCGCGGACAGGTCGGACGAGCACGTCGGCGTGCGTTTCGGTGGCCATGCCGTCAGATTACGCGCGCGCGGAGGAGGGGAGAAATCGGAGTGCGGATGGCCGGCCGCGGGGTTGTGGGACGACCACAAGGAAAGCGGTCCGAGCGCGCGCCGCCGGTAGCGTCCGGACCCGTGAACGTGCTCTGGCGAACCCTCTTCGTGATGCTCCGGGCGAAGGCGCGCAGGCGCCGTCGCGGGACGCGTCCCCTCACCGACGTCTACCGCATCCGTCTCCGCGTGCTGCCGACCGACATCGACCTCCTGCGGCATCTCAACAACGGGCGCTACCTGTCGCTGTTCGACCTGGGGCGCTGGGACATGCTCGAGCAGGCCGGACTCACCGATGTCTTCCGCGCCCGCGGCTGGTACCCGGTCGTCTCGAGCGAGACGATCACCTTCCGCCGCTCGCTCGACCTGTGGCAGCGGTTCGACCTCGAGACGCGCTGGATCGGCCGCGACGACCGCGCGCTCTACATGGAGCACCGCGCCGTGGTCGACGGCGAGGTCTTCGCGCGCGCCATCGTGCGGGCGCGCCTCCTCGGCCCCGGCGGGCCGGTTCCGCACGACGACCTGTTCGCCGCGGTGCACGTGCCCGAGGGCCTTCCCGAGGTCGACGAGTGGATCCACACGTGGGCCGACGCGGCGGCGTTGCCGTCGACGCGGCGTCCCGCCCCCAGCATCTGGGACTGAGCGACTCAGCAGACCCACATCATCCATGCCCGCCGCCGCGGGGATCGCGCTCGTAGGCTGAGCGCATGGCCGAGCAGACACCATCCGAGGGCACGGACGAACTGGTCGAGCGCGCCGTCGCGCTGGCGCGGCGCTGGGTCCACGAGGCGGCTGAGGCGGAGGTCGATCCGGCCGCGAAGCGCCTCGCCGGCGTGCTGCAGGATCCGAACGGCCTGCCCTTCACGCTCGGCTTCGTCGACGGGGTCATGCGCCCCGAGAGCCTCTCGGCAGCGGCGTCGCAGCTCGCCCGCATCGCCCCGAAGGCGCCGCGCTTCCTGCCCTGGTACCTCCGCCGCGCCGTGCAGGCGGGCGGCGTCCTCGCTCCCGTCGCCCCGATCGCGGTGGTCCCGGCGGCCCGCGCCGCTCTGCGGCGGATGGTCGGGCACCTCATCGTCGATGCGCGGCCGGAGAAGCTCGGGCCGGCGATCGAGAAGCTCCGCGAGAAGGGCGCGCGGCTCAACCTCAACCTCCTCGGCGAGGCCGTGCTGGGCGAGAAGGAGGCGCGCCGTCGCCTTGAGGGCATCCACGATCTCGTCCGCCGCCCCGACGTTGACTACGTGTCGGTCAAGGTGTCCGCGATCGCGAGCCGCCTCTCGATGTGGGCGTTCGACGAGACCGTGGAGCTCGTCGCCGAGCGGCTCCTGCCCCTCTACCTCTCCGCGGCGAAGAACGGCACGTTCCTCAACCTCGATATGGAGGAGTACCGCGACCTGGATCTCACCATCGCGGTCTTCCAGCGCGTGCTCGGCGACCCGAGACTGCACGGCTGCCACGCCGGGATCGTGCTGCAGACGTACCTGCCCGACGCGCTGCCGGCGCTCGACCGCCTGACGGACTGGGCGACCGAGCGCGTCGAGGGCGACGGCGCGCCCATCAAGATCCGTCTCGTCAAGGGGGCGAACCTGGCGATGGAGCGGGTGGACGCGACTCTGCACGGGTGGGAGCAGGCGCCGTACGACACCAAGCTCGACACCGACGCCAACTACAGCCGCTGCCTGCGGGCGGCCTTCTCGCCCGAGCGCACTCGGGCCGTCCGCATCGGGGTGGCCGGGCACAACCTCTTCGACATCGCCTACGCGTGGCTGCTCGCGGGGGAGCGCTCGGTGCGCGATGCGGTCGAGTTCGAGATGCTCCTCGGGATGGCCGAGGGCCAGATGAAGGCGGTCTCGCGCGAGGTCGGGCGCGTGCTCCTCTACGTCCCCGTCGTGCACCCCGACGAGTTCGACGTCGCCGTGAGCTACCTCGTGCGGCGTCTCGAGGAGAACGCGTCGAGCGAGAACTTCCTGTCGGCCGCCTTCTCGCTGCACGAGGACGAGACGCTCTTCGCGCGCGAGGAGAACCGCTTCGCGGGCGCCGTGCGCCGAGCCGACGACACGTCCCTCGCGCGCGAGCCGCGCCGTGCGCAGCGGCGGGCGGACGACGCGGACCTCGATGGCGGCTCGGGCGACGCGGCGTCGGATGGGGATGGCCAGCTCACGCAGGTCGTGCTCGACATCGCGGCCGGCGAATCCGCGTCGGCCGCGGGCTTCGAGGACGACTGGGTCGAGACCGCCGTCTTCGCGCGAAAGGAGAGCGCGGCGGCGGCAGGCGCGCCCGGGTTCCGGAACACCCCGGACACCGATCCCGCCCTGGCCGCGAACCGGGAATGGGCGCGGGAGATCCTCGCCCGCATTCCCGACTCGCGCGCAGGAGCCGACACCGTCGCGACGTCGCACGTGGCGAACGCCGGCGCGCTCGACGAGATCATCGAGCGGGTGCGCACGGCGGGCAGCGAGTGGGGCGCGCGCCCCGCGGCCGAGCGCGCCGCCGTGCTGCGCCGTGCCGCCCGGGCGCTCGAGGCGCGGCGGGCCGAGCTCATCGAGGTCGCCGCGTCGGAGACCGGCAAGGTGCTCGCCGAGGCCGACACCGAGGTGAGCGAGGCCGTCGACTTCGCGAACTACTACGCCGCGAACGCGGGCGAGCTCGACCGGGTGGCCGGGGCCGTCTTCCAGCCGTCGGCCGTCACGGTCGTGGCACCGCCCTGGAACTTCCCCATCGCCATCCCGTCGGGCGGCGTGCTCGCCGCGCTCGCCGCGGGCTCGGGCGTCGTCTTCAAGCCCGCGCACCTGTCGCGGCGCTGCGCGGCGGTCGTCGCCGAGGCGCTCTGGGACGCGGGCGTGCCCCGAGACGCGCTCGCCCTCGTCGCGCTCGACGAGCCAGAGCTCGGGCAGCGCCTCGTCTCGCATCCCGCCGTCGAGCGCGTGATCCTCACGGGCTCGTGGGACACGGCGCGGCTCTTCCGGTCGTGGCGCCCCGATCTGCCGATCCTCGCCGAGACGAGCGGCAAGAACGCGATCGTCGTGGCGCCGTCGGCGGATCTCGACCTCGCTGCGGCCGATGTCGTGCGCAGCGCGTTCGGCCACGCCGGGCAGAAGTGCTCTGCCGCATCGCTCGCGATCCTCGTCGGGCCGGTCGGCCGCTCCCGGCGCTTCGCGCGGCAGCTCGTCGACGCCACCCGGTCGCTGCGCGTCGGACCGCCGCACGACCCGCTCTCCGAGATGGGGCCCGTGATCGAGGAGCCGCAGGGCAAGCTCGCGTGGGCCCTCACGGAGCTCGAGGAGGGGGAGTCGTGGCTCCTCAAGCCGCGCCGTCTCGAGGACGCTGATGCCCGCTACTGGACGCCGGGCATCCGGATCGGCGTGCGGCCCGGTTCGCGCTTCCACCGCGAGGAGTTCTTCGGGCCCGTGCTCGGGATCATGCACGCCGCGAGCCTCGAGCAGGCGATCGAGCTGCAGAACGCCGTCGACTACGGTCTCACCGCCGGTCTGCACACGCTCGACCCCGACGACCTCGAGCAGTGGCTCGAGACCGTGCAGGCCGGGAACCTCTACGTCAACCGCGGCATCACGGGCGCGATCGTGCAGCGGCAGCCGTTCGGCGGCTGGAAGCGCTCGTCGGTCGGAGCGGGCGCCAAGGCCGGCGGGCCGAACTACCTCGTCGGCCTCGGATCGTGGCGCGCGACGAGCGGAGGTCCGTCGTCGCAGTCGCTGCACCTGCGCGGGCTCGACACGCGCATCGCCGCGCTCATCGAGGCCGCGCAGCCCTCGCTGTCGTACGACGAGTTCGAGTGGCTGCGGCGCGGCGCGCTGTCCGACGCGATCGCGTGGGACCGCGAGTTCGGCCGCGTCAAGGACGTCTCGCGGCTCGGAATCGAGCGCAACCTCTTCCGCTACCGTGCGGCCTCTGTCGCGATCCGCGCGACCGCCGACGCTCCGTGGCAGGCCGTGCTGCGGGTCGTGATCGCGGGCGTCCGAGCCGCCGACTGGTTCTCCCTCAGCGTGCCGTCGGGGCTCCCGGCGGCCGTGCGCCGTGCGCTCGGCGAGCTCGACGTGCCGGTCTTCGTCGAGAGCGACGAGGAGTGGATCGAGCGGATGGCCGGAGCCGCGCCCGCCGACGAGGCCCTCGAGGGCGGCGAGGCTCGAGACGTCTCCGACGAGGAGGCCGACGACGCGGTGGTGCCGACCTCGGAGGACATCCTCGGGATCCGACGCGAGCGGCCGTCCCGCGCGCGCCTCGTCGGATCGCGCGAGAGCGTCGAGCGTCTGCATCGAGCGCTCGCCGCACGCGTCGAGGGCGATCCCGATCTCGCGGTCTATGCGGGAGAGGTCACCACGGCCGGGCGCCTCGAGCTGCTGCCGTTCCTGCGCGAGCAGTCGATCTCGATCACGGCGCACCGCTTCGGCAATCCCGACGACCGCTTCTCCGACGTGATCTGACGCTCAGCGCGGCGCGGGGGCTGATCGTCTCCGACGCGGGGCGCGGTCGCGTGTCCGGCGTCGCGCTGGCGTGTCCGGAGTCGCGCAGGCGTGCCGGGGGTCGCGCAGGCGTGTCCGGATTCGGATCGGTGGGGCGCGTGTGCGCGTGTCGGCCCCACGAGCTCACACCAGCCCCACCGGTCCGATTCCGGGAGCGTTCACCGACAGCGGGCGCTCACAGCGGGCACGCCTTCGGGAAGATCGTCGTGGTGCCCTGACGCCGCGTTCTCACCGACGACTCGGGATCGCCGTGGAAGAATGACCTCGGCGTGCCCGGATCGCGGCTTCCAGCTCCGCCGGGCCTCTGGACAGCGTCCGCCGCCCGTTGCCACGACGAGGAGCGAAATATGTCCGTCGCGTCTCCCGCGCCCACCGAGGCGCCGACTCGCACTCAGCACAAGCGGCGCTATCTGATGTGCCGCCCCGAGCACTTCACCGTGTCGTACTCGATCAACCCCTGGATGGAGCCGACGCGGCCGACCGACACCGCGCGGGCGGTCACCCAGTGGCAGGTGCTCTACGACACCTACCGCGAGCTGGGGCACGAGGTCGAGCTCATCGAGCCCCTCGCCGACTACCCCGACATGGTCTACACGGCGAACGGCGGCTTCGTCATCGACGGCATCGCCTACGGGCCGAGCTTCCGCTATGTCGAGCGCCAGGGCGAGGCGCCCGCGTTCATCGACTGGTTCCGCGCGAACGGCTTCGAGACGGTCGTGCCCGAGGAGGTCAACGAGGGCGAAGGCGACTTCCTCCTCGCGGGCGACGTCATCCTGGCGGGCACGGGCTTCCGGTCGACGGGCGACAGCCACGCCGAGGTGGCCCGCGTGTTCGGCCGAGAGGTGATCAGCCTCAACCTCGTCGACCCTCGGTTCTATCACCTCGACACGGCGCTCAGCGTGCTCGACCCGGTCGAGGACGAGACGACCGGGCCGGCGAACATCGCCTATCTCCCCGGCGCATTCGACGAGCGCAGCCGCGCGATCCTCGAGGAGCGGTTCCCCGACGCGATCCAGGTCTCGGATGAGGACGGCGCCGTCTTCGGCCTGAACTCCGCCAGCGACGGGTACAACGTCTTCATCTCGCCGCGCGCGAAGGGCTTCGAGGCACAGCTGCGCGAGCGCGGGTACAACCCGGTGCTCATCGACCTGTCCGAGCTCCTGCTCGGCGGCGGCGGCATCAAGTGCTGCACGCTCGAGCTGCGGGGCGCGAAGTGACCACGGCCGAGGCCGCGACGAGCCACGTCGCGCACAACTACCACCCCCTTCCCGTCGTCATCGCGGGCGGCGAGGGCGCGTGGGTGACGGATGTCGAGGGCAAGCGGTACCTCGACATGCTCGCGGGGTACTCGGCCCTCAACTTCGGCCACCGGCACCCCGACCTCGTCGCGGCCGCGACGGAGCAGCTGGGGCGGATCACGCTGACGAGCCGCGCGTTCGACAACGACCGCCTCGAGCCGTTCGCGACGGCACTCGCCGAACTGTGCGGCAAGGACCTCGTCCTCCCCATGAACACCGGCGCCGAGGCCGTCGAGACCGGCATCAAGGTGGCGCGGGCGTGGGGCTACCGGGTGAAGGGCATCGCCGACGACCGCGCGAAGATCGTGGTCGCACACGGCAACTTCCACGGCCGCACGACGACGATCGTGGGCTTCAGCGACGACCCCGAGGCGCGCGACGACTTCGGGCCGTTCCCGGCCGGATTCGTGGCCGTGCCCTACGGCGACGCCGACGCGCTCGCCGCGGCGATCGACGACGACACGGCAGCCGTGCTCATCGAGCCGATCCAGGGCGAGGCGGGCGTCGTGATCCCGCCGGATGGCTACCTCCGACGGGTCCGCGAGGTCACGCGCGAGCGCAACGTGCTCTTCATCGCGGACGAGATCCAGTCGGGGCTCGGCCGCGTGGGCGAGACGTTCGCGTGCGATCGCGAGGGCGTGGTCCCCGACGTCTACCTGCTCGGCAAGGCACTCGGCGGCGGCATCCTGCCCGTGTCGGCTGTCGTCGCGGATGCCGACGTGCTGGGCGTCATCCGCCCGGGTGAGCACGGGTCCACGTTCGGCGGCAATCCGCTGTCTGCGGCCGTGGCGCTTCGCGTCGTCGAGCTGCTCGCGACCGGCGAATTCCAGAAGCGCGCGCAGCTGCTCGGTGCGCACCTGCGGGAGAAGCTCGAGGCGCTCGTGGGGCAGGGCGTCACCGAGATCCGCGTCGCCGGGCTTTGGGCCGGTGTCGACATCGACCCGTCCATCGGCACGGGGCGTCAGGTGTCGGAGGCGCTCATGGCGCGCGGCGTGCTCGTCAAGGACACCCACGGGCAGACCATCCGGATCGCTCCGCCGCTCGTCATCCGCGCGACCGAGATCGACTGGGCGCTCGAGCAGCTCCAGGTCGTGCTGGCGGATCTCGCCGGCTGACCCCCGTTCCTCCGGAAGCCCTCCGCCCCGACAGGGGTCGGAGGGCTTCTGTCGTCCGGCGGCTTGCGGATGGTCCGCGCGCCGCGTAAGGTACCGACTCGGCGTCGTTGAATCGTTTTATGAGAGCGGTCACATCGGAGCGCGAGGACGCGGACGACGTCGAACGGATTCAAGGAAGAGACGACTCACATGGCACGCATCGGAGCGAAATCGACCACGGGGTGGAAGGCCACCATCTCGGTCGCGATGTCCAACTACATCGAAGCGGGCTCGATCATCGCGATCGCGACGAGCCTCGGATTCTGGCAGGCGCAGTTCGGGTTCACCGACGGCTTCGCGGGCCTCCTCGCCGCGCTCAGCGCGAACGCGTTCGGCGCGGCGATCGGAGCGATCATCGGCGGGCCGCTGTGCGACCGGTTCGGGCGCAAGTTCATCTACACCTACGACCTCATGGTCTACATGGTCGGCGTGCTCATCGCGGCATTCGCGGTGAACGAGTGGATGCTGCTCGCGGCGTTCGTCATCACCGGCATCGCCGTCGGCGCGGGCGTGCCCGCCTCGTGGACCTACATCGCCGAGGAAGCGCCCGCCGACAAGCGCGCGGCCCACGTCGGCACGGCGCAGCTCGCCTGGTCGGTGGGCCCGATGATCGGCTTCCTGCTCGCTGCTCTGCTCGAGCCGCTCGGACTGCTCGGCTCGCGCATCATTTTCGTGCACCTCTTCGTCGTCGCCTTCGTCACGTGGTGGGTCCGGCAGGGGCTCTCCGAGTCGAAGCGCTGGAAGGCCTCGCGCGACGACGCCTCCGCCAACGCGATCGGCGGCAAGGGGCTCAAGGCGCTCTTCGGCCGCAAGCAGAACCTCACGGCGCTGCTGTTCCTCATCGGCGTCTACGGCTTCTGGAACACCGTCGCGGGCCAGGCCGGCATCTTCATGCCGCGCGTCTACGACGCGGCGGGCCTCACCAACGCGCAGCAGCAGTTCTTCCTGCAGTCGCTGCTGTGGCTCTTCACCGTGCTCGGCACCTACTTCGGGTTCATGCGCTTCGCCGACCGCGTCTCCCGTCGCCTGCTCTACGTGATCGGTGCGGTCATGGGGATCGCCGGATGGGTGGTGCTCGTCTACCTGCCGGCCTCCGCCGTCACGATGCTCGCGTTCGCGGTGCTGTGGGGCTTCGCCTCGGGCATCGGCGCGCAGGCGTTCTACGGCCTCTGGACAGCGGAGCTGTTCTCGACCCGCTACCGCGCGTCGGCGCAGGGCGTGCTGTTCTTCGCCGCTCGCATCATGGTGGGCATCCTGAGCTACGGCTTCCCGGTCTGGCTGACCACGATGGGTCTGCACGGACTCGGCGCGCTGCTCATCGCCATCCTCGCGGTCGCCCTGCTCGTCGGCGCGATCTGGGCGCCTGAGACGCGCGGCAGGACGCTCGAGGAGATCGAGGAGGAGCGCTACGGCGCTCCCGCGAAGTCGCTCGTCTGAGCTCCCGCAGCACGAAGCCCTCCTGCGCCGACCGGCGCAGGAGGGCTTCGTCGTCGCCGCTAGGCGCCGCGGGCGTCGGCGAGCTGCGACTCGAGGTGGAACACCTCGGGGAACGTCTCGGCCGCCTGGTCGGCGCGGCCGTCGAGCGACACGAAGAAGGGGGCCATCGACTCCTCCCAGCGCGCCGCGATCTCCGACTCCGCGAGGTAGGCCTGCGCGGCGGCGTCATCGTCGGTCTCGTAGAACCCGATGAGCTCCCCGCCGCCCAGGTGGAAGATCGAGTAGTTCCGCCGCCCGGCTGCGGCGATCTCCTCGAGCATCTCCGGCCACACCGGGCTGTGGCGCGCGATGTACTCGTCGAGCATCTCGGGCTTCACCCGGAGACGGAAGCAGACGCGGGTCGTGGAGCTCATGGGCGGGGCCTCTCTCGATGGCGGGCAAGCGCTTTCATGCTAGCCGCCGAGCCTCAGCGGCCGCGCCGCGCCATCCGCTCGTCCTCGTCCTCGTCGTCGATGCGGATGGCCGTGGTCTGGGCCACCTGGTCGCTGAACTCCTCGGGCGCGACAGTGGGGTTCGCCTTGGTGACTATGTCGAGCGGGCGGGTCTCGTCGAGGGAGACGCCGAGGCGGCGGTCGGCATCGCGGTGCAGGCGCCCCGACCAGATGACCCAGGTGAGCCCGATCAGGCTCGCGAGCACGCCGGCCGTGCCGCCGAGGACGATGGCGGCGCGAGGGCCGAACGCATCGGCGACCCACCCCGCGATCGGCGCGCCGATCGGGGTCGAGCCCATGATGACCGCCATGTAGAGGGCGAGCACGCGGCCGCGCAGGGCCGGGTCGGAGTTCGTCTGCACGTAGCCGTTCGCGGTGGTGAGCATCGTCACCGTGCCGAAGCCGACGAAGACGAGGGCGGCGGCATACGTCCAGTAGCTCGGCATCGCCGCCGACACGAGCGACGCGACGCCGAAGCCGCCCGCCGCGATCATGACGACGCGCAGCCGGGCGCGCTCGCGTCGGGCGGCGAGCAGTGCGCCCGTGAGCGAGCCGATCGCGAGCACCGAGCTCAGCAGCCCGTAGCCGTCCGCACCGTGCCCGAACTCGATCGCCATGGTCGACGCGAAGATCGGGAAGTTCATGCCGAACGCGCCCACGAGGAACACCATGACGAACGCGACGATGAGGTCGGGGCGGCGCGAGACATAGCGGAAGCCGTCGGCGACGCGCGCCGCGCCCTGGCTGCGCACGCGCGGCACGAGCTCGTCGCGGCGCATGAGCATGAGCGCCACGATCATGGCGAGGAAGGTGGCGGCGTTCACGAAGAACACCCATCCGCTCCCGACCGCGACGATGAGCAGACCGCCCACGGCCGGGCCGATGAGGCGCGCCATGTTGAACGACGCCGAGTTCAGCGCCACGGCGTTGGCCGCGTACCGGCGCTCGACGACGTCCGACACGAACGCCTGCCGCGCGGGGCTGTCGAAGGCGTTCGCGACGCCGAAGGCCAGCGCGAAGAGCAGCATGAGCGGCAGGGTCATCACGCCCGCGAGGAGGAGCGCGCCGACCCCGAGCGCGAGGAGCAGGAGCACGCCCTGCGTGACCATGAGAAGACGTCGCCGGTCGAAGCGATCGGCGACCCAGCCGGTCACGCTCACGAGCACGAGCGGCGGGCCGAACTGCAGCGCCATCGTGACGCCCATGGCCGTCGCGTCGTTGTCGGTGAGCTCGGTCAGGACGACCCAGTCCTGCGCCGTCGACTGCATCCATCCGCCGACGTTGGAGATGAGGGCCCCGAGGAACCAGATGCGGTAGTTGAACGAGGCGAACGACCGGAACATCGCGTTCATCGCTCGACCTCCCGCATGATGATCGCCGCCGCGCTGCGGAGCGTCTGGCGGTCTTCGGGTGACAGGTCGGCGAGC
The DNA here is from genome assembly GCF_027921765.1 of Microbacterium barkeri. Lineage (GTDB taxonomy): Bacteria > Actinomycetota > Actinomycetes > Actinomycetales > Microbacteriaceae > Microbacterium > Microbacterium barkeri. The sequence goes on along the minus strand of NZ_BSEJ01000015.1, from coordinate 42,640 downwards.
ACCTTCGAGAGCCACTCGTCGCGTCGCCGCGCGGTCTCCTCGACGACGCGACGCCCGCTCTCGGTGATCTGGATGTCGACCTTGCGCCGGTCATCGCCGTTCTCGGTGCGGCTGAGGTGGCCGAGCTCCTCGAGGCAGTTGACCGTCCGGTTCATGGATGGCGCGGTGATGCCCTCACGCTCGGCGAGCGCGGACAGCGTGTGCGGCCCGTGCACCTTGAGGGCGACGAGCACGGCGAACTGCCCGTCGGTCATGTCCGAGACGGCCCGCTGCTGCTTGAGCCGCCGGGAGAGGCGGAAGACGGCGGCCCGGATCTCGGAGGCGTCGGAGGAGAGCTTCGTCGATGCGGATTGTTTAGCCATGTCAACCATTAGCATAGCTCATTAGCTTTGCTAAATAAAGGGGTGTGTACGATCGACGCATGCCCGAGTTCGTCGACGCGCACGGCGTCGCCATCGTGTACGACGTCTACGAGCCGGAGGGGCGGCCCCGCGGTGTCGTCCAGGTGCTCCACGGCGTCGGCGAGCACGCGGGGCGCTATGCCGCGCTCGCCGAGACGCTGACCGGGGCCGGCTTCGCGGTCTACGCCGACGACCATCGCGGTCACGGCCGCACGGGCATGCGCCAGCACGGCGACGCGGCGAAGCTCGGTCGCCTCGGCGTCGGCGGGCACCGCGCGGCGGTCGACGCGGTCTGGCAGCTGTCGCGGCGGATCCGCGACGAGCGCCCGGGCCTCCCGCTCGTGCTCCTCGGCCACTCGTGGGGATCCTTCCTCGCGCAGATCCTCTTCGACGCCCACCCCGAGGCGTACGACGCGGTCGTCCTCGTCGGCTCGTCGCTGCGGTGGCCGGGCGCCCTGAACCCGGGCGACCTCAACGCGCCGTGGAAGGCGCCGGGCGCGACCGGCGTCGAGTGGCTCTCGACCGACCCGGCCGTGCAGAAGGCGTTCCTCGACGATCCGCTCACGGTCAACGTGCCGCTCGTCAAGCTGTTCGGCGTGGTCGAGGCCGCCCGGATCTACGGGCGCCCCCGCCGCGACCTCCGCGAGCGGGCGGGGGCCGACGTCCCCGTGCTCCTCCTCGTCGGGCGCGACGACACGGTCGGCGGCCCGCGGGGCGTGCGCAAGCTCGCGCAGGCGTATCGGGAGCGCGCCGGGCTGACGGATGTGACGACGCTCGTCTACGACGGGCGGCACGAGATCCTCAACGAGCCCGTGCAGGGGCGCGTGCGCGCCGACATCCTCGCCTGGCTCGACGCGCGCGTGCCGGCGCGGTCGTAGCGTGCGAGAGAGCGCTCGCTCTCTCGGCGTCGTCTCGACGCGACGACGTAGGCTGGACGCGTGCACGGCGAGTACAAGGTCCCCGGTGGAAAGCTCGTGGTCGTCGACCTCGAGGTCGAGGCCGGGAGGATCAGCTCCTTCCACCTGGCGGGCGACTTCTTCCTCGAGCCCGACACGGCGCTCGACGACATCAACCGCGCGCTGATCGGCATGCCCGACACTGCCGACGTCCCGGCGATCGCCGCGGCCATCCGCGCGCGCCTCCCCGAGGGCGTCCAGATGCTCGGGTTCACGCCCGAGGCCGTCGGCACGGCCGTGCGCCGCGCGCTCGTGACGGCGTCGACCTGGACCGACTTCGAGTGGGAGATCATCGACGACCCCGCCGTCTCGCCGCTCGTCAACCTCGCGCTCGACGAGGTGCTCACGGGGCGCGTGGGCGACGGTCGCCGCAAGCCGACGCTCCGCATCTGGGAGTGGGACGAGTCGGCGGTCGTGATCGGCTCGTTCCAGTCGTACCGCAACGAGGTCGACCCCGAGGGCGCCGCACGCCACGGCTTCCAGGTCGTCCGCCGCATCTCGGGCGGCGGCGCCATGCTCATGGGCGCCGGGCAGATCATCACCTACTCGCTCTACGTGCCGGCATCGCTCGTGGCGGGCCTCACGTTCGCCGACTCGTACGCCTTCCTCGACGACTGGGTGCTGCAGGCGCTGCGCGGGCTCGGCATCGAGGCGACCTACCAGCCGCTCAACGACATCGCGAGCCCCTCGGGCAAGATCGGCGGGGCGGCGCAGAAGCGGCTCGCGAACGGCGGGGTCCTCCACCACGCGACGCTCTCGTACGACATCGACGGCCAGGTCATGACCGAGGTCCTGCGGATCGGGCGCGAGAAGCTCAGCGACAAGGGCACGGCGTCGGCCGCGAAGCGCGTCGACCCGATCCGCAGCCAGACGGGCATGTCGCGCCGCGAGATCATCGACCGCTTCATCGCGTCGTTCCAGGCGTTCACCGGCGCCGAGCGCGGGCACGTCGCGCCCGACGAGCTCGCAGAGGCCGAGGAGCTCGTGCGCACCAAGTTCGCGACCGACGCGTGGCTCCACCGCGTCCCGTGAGCCAGGACATCCTCGACGACGCACCGCTCGCCGCCCTCACACCGGGCCGCGGCGCGGTCGCGATCCACTACGGCGACAACCTCGACGTCGCGGCACGGCTGCCCGACGGCGCCTTCACCATCGCGTACCTCGACCCGCCGTTCAACACGGGGCGCGGCCGCGAGACCGACGAGAGCCGCCGCGGCTTCTCGATCCACGTGCCGGACGAGCCCGAGGCCGCGGCGGATGTCCCCGAGCCCGTCCTCGAGGACGGCGCGCTCTTCGGGAGCCCGGACGGCGCCGACATCGCGGCGATCGACGCGCACGAGGCCGAGGTCCGCGCGGCGACGCACACGGGCTTCCACGGCCGCAGCTACGAGCGCGTGCGGGGTGCGCTGCGCACCTTCGACGACCGGTTCGACGACTACTGGGGCTTCCTCATGCCGCGGATCGAGGAGGCCTGGCGGCTCCTCGCCGACGACGGCACGCTCTACCTGCATCTCGACTACCGCGAGGCGCACTACGCCAAGGTGATGCTCGACGCGGTCTTCGGGCGCGACGCGTTCCTCAACGAGCTCATCTGGGCGTACGACTACGGGGCGAAGTCGCGCCGCCGATGGCCGACGAAGCACGACACGATCCTCGTCTACGTCAAGGACCCCGACCGCTACTGGTTCGACTCCGAGGCCGTCGACCGCGAGCCGTACATGGCACCCGGGCTCGTCACGCGCGAGAAGGCGCGTCGCGGCAAGCTGCCGACGGATGTCTGGTGGCACACGATCGTGCCGACGAGCGGGGCGGAGCGGACCGGATACGCGACGCAGAAGCCCGAGGGCATCCTGCGCCGCATCATCCAGGCCTCCTCGCGCCCGGGGGATCGCGTCCTCGACATGTTCGCGGGCAGCGGCACGACCGGAGCGGTCGCCGCAGCGCTCGGCCGCGACGCGGTGCTCATCGACGACAACCCCGACGCCATCCGGATCATGGGAGACCGCATCCCCGACGCGCGCGTCGTTCTCCGCAGGTAGCGCCGCCCCGCCTCAGACTCGGCGCCGGCGCGCCGCGAGGACCACGGCCCCCGCTCCGAGCACGAGGACGCCGGCGACGCCGGTGCCGATGACCGTCGAGCCGCCCGTCGGCGCAAGCGGAGCATCCTCGTCGGCCTCGGGCGAGGGCGCTGCGGTGGGCGCGGGCGAGGGCGCTGCGGTCGGCTCGGCAGTGGGCTCCGGCGAGGGCGCCGCGGTCGGCTCCGCAGTCGGCTCCGGGGTGGGCGCCGGCGACGGCGCCTCCTCGACGGGCGAGGTGGTGAGGGACCAGTTCTCGGTGAAGAAGTCGGCCGGGTCGATCACGCCGCGCGACTGCGCCCAGTCCACGAGCAGCTGCCGGATCTCGAGGCGCTCGTCGTAGACGACGGGCGCCTCCGCGACGTGCGGGTAGCCCGAGCCGCCGCTCTGCCGGTAGTTGTTCACGGCCAGCACGAACTGCTCGTCGTCGGACACGGGGGTGCCGTCGGGGTGGCGGAGCCCCGTGATGCGCTCGCCGACCGGCTGCGAGATGTCGATCGTGTAGTCGAGCCCGGTGAGCACGTCGTACGCGTAGTCGGGGATGCCCTCAGGGGCATCCTCGTAGCGGGCGTTCGTGCCGTTCTCGGGATCGAACTCGGCGCCCTCCTCCGTCTGGACGAAGTAGCGCGCGGAGTGCTCGAGGTAGTCCTGCACCTGCGCGCCCGTGAGCACGACGCCGAGAAGCGTGTTCTCGTAGATGTAGAGGCCTGCGAGATCGCGGATGGTGACCTCGCCCTGCGGGAAGCGCGCCGTCCGCGAGAACGGCGACGCCTGGGAGAGCACCGGCAGGTCGGCGTACTCCGTCGTGTCGAGCGCGTTCGCGACGGTCTCGGCCTGAACCTCGCTGATGAAGTCGATGATCGGGGTGTCCTCGTAGCGCGACGTCTCGGTGCGCAGCTCCTCGGTCGACGTCGCGACCGGGGTGTTGACGTACGACACCGTGGTGTCGTGCGCGCGCTGAACCGCCTCGGCGAGCCCGGCGCTCTCGCCGATCCCCTCTCGGCCGTAGTGCGGCACGACGACCGGGGCGTGGCCATCCGACCAGTCGACGCGGAAGCCGTCGCCGTCGGCGACGAGCGTCAGGTCGACCTGGCTCGCGCTGCGCGCCCAGTACTCCGGCTGGGTGATGAGCACCTTCTCGCCCGCGGCGTTCTCGACGACCTCCTCCGGCTCGTCCTGATGACTGTGGCCGGCCACGACGACGTCGATGCCCGGCACCTGGGTCGCGATGTTGCGGGCGGCGTCCTCCTCGAGCAGAGCCGGGTCGTAGTCCGCGTCGGCAGTAGTGCCCTTGCCCGTGTGCGCGAGCACGACGACCACATCGGCCTGCTCCTCGACCACGGGCACCCACTCCGCCGCGGTCTCGACGACGTCGCGGAACTCCAGCACGCCGTCGACGATCGCCTTGTCCCACACCCGGACGCCGGGGGTCACGACCCCCAGCACGCCGATCGTGACGGTCTCGCCGTCGATCTCGCGATCGATGAGCGTGTAGGGCTCGTGATAGGGCTCGCCGGTCGCGACGTCGATGACGTTCGCGCCGAGAAGCGGAGCGTCGAGGCCCTGCTCGTAGGCGGCGAGGAGGTCGAGACCGTAGTTGTACTCGTGGTTGCCGACGACCTGCGCGTCGTAGCCGATCGCGTCGAACGCCGTCGCCATGGGGTGCTCGAGCTCGCCCGACAGCACGGACGGTGCTCCGTCGCCCATCCCGTAGTAGTAGGTGAGGGGAGTGCCCTGGATCGCATCGCCGTTGTCGAGGACGACGACCGACTCGGCGCCCTTCTCCGCGCGCACCTGATCGACGGCGGTGGCGACCCGGGTGAGCCCGAGTGCGTCGTCGGCGGGGAACGGCGCGTTCTGGAAGTAGTCCCAGTCGACGACGTGTCCGTGCACGTCGGTCGTGGCCATGAGCGTGAGCGGGATGCGCTGCTCTGCGTCGTCCGGAGCGGCCGAAGCGGCGGGTGCCGTCGGCAGCAGGACGAGCAGGGCGGCGGCGGGCGCGGCGATGATTCTGCGCATGAGTGCCTTCCTGGTTCGGGAGAGGGGAGAGGGCGTCGCGGTGGCGACGCGGGACACCTTACGGGGGCCCGATGACATGCGGATGTCGCGAGCGGGAAGGCGGGTACCCTGGCGGCATGCGCTTCGGAACCTTCATCCCCCAGGGCTGGCGTCACGACCTCGTCGGCATCGATCCGGCCGAGCAGTGGAGCGCGATGCTGTCGCTCGCACAGGCCGCGGACGCCGGCCCGTGGGAGTCGCTGTGGGTCTACGACCACTTCCACACGACGCCGGTGCCGTCGCGCGAGGCGACCCACGAGGCGTGGACCCTCATGTCGGCGTTCGCGGCGTCGACGAGCCGCGTCCGCCTCGGGCAGATGTGCACGTGCATGGGCTATCGCAACCCCGCATACCTCGCGAAGGTCGCCGCGACGGTCGACCATGTCTCGCGCGGGCGCGTCGAGATGGGCATCGGCGGCGGATGGTACGAGCACGAGTGGCGCGCGTACGGGTACGGATTCCCGAAGATCGGAGATCGACTCCGGATGCTCCGCGAGGGTGTCGAGATCATGAAGCAGGCGTGGGAGACGGGGGAGGCGACCCTCGACGGCCGCTTCTACCAGGTCGACGGCGCGATCGTCGAGCCCCGCCCCATCCAGCGCCCCGGCATCCCGTTCTGGATCTCGGGCGGCGGCGAGAAGGTCACCCTGAAGATCGCCGCGGAGTACGCGCAGTACACGAACTTCGCCGGCGCGCCCGACGCGTTCGCCCACAAGAGCGCCGTGCTTCGCGAGCACTGCGACGCCATCGGCCGCGACTTCGCCGAGATCGTCCGGTCGGCGAACTACAACACGGTCATCGGCGAGACCGAGTCCGAGGTCGAGGAGCGCCTCGCGGCGATCGAGGCGCGCGTTCGGCCGCATCTCGGCGATGCGACGGATGGCTTCATCGGCGAGTACCGGGGAGCGGTCGCGGTGGGCACGGTCGAGCAGGTGACCGAGCGCCTCGCCGCGCTCGGCGACCAGGGACTGGCCTACGCGATCCACTACTTCCCCGAGGCCGCCTACGACCGGTCGGGCGTCGAGCTGTTCGAGCAGAAGGTGATCCCGGCGCTCAGCTGAGCGCGCGGCCTCACGCGAGCGGGATCGCCCCGTCGTACGCGTCCAGCGACTCGGTCTCCGCGGTCGCGGGGTACGCGAACACGCGAGACGGCGTCGAGCCCGCTGACCAGGGACTCCAATCGGCCGCGCGGGTCCGGATGAAGCCGACCGCCGCGCCGTGGACGGCGTCGGCGAGCTCCTGCGGCGGGTCCTCGCCGGTCATGAGGTCGACGCCCTCGGCGTCGAGCACGTCGAAGAAGAACGGCACGTCGAGGCAGTGGAGCGACCACCCGCGCGCCGGCGACACCCACTCGAAGCGGTAGGCCCAGGTGCGGCCGCCCGAGGTCGCGGCCGATCGCGCGCGGGCGATGCGCACCACGTGACGGCGGAAGAGCGCGTCCGTGACGAAGCGGCCGATCGCGGCGGGAACGCCGCGCTCGCGCCGCAGCTCCGCGTTCGCCCGGAGGTAGGCGCGGCGCCGCTTCCGAGGGAGCCCGAGCACGGTCAGGACGAGCCAGGCCGGAACCCAGCGGAGCCACCGGCTGTGGTCGTCGACGATCATCGAGAACTCGTCGTCCGTGGTGCCGATCACGAGGGGCTTGTCGGAGCCGACGCCCTTCGCGAGAGCACGCAGAGTCGGCTCGAGGATGAGCTCGCCGTCGATCGCAGGACCCAGCCGCAGCCCATCCGACAGCACGGCCTGGGCGCCGTGCAGATCGCGCATGGCGATGAGGTCCTTCGCGGCGTCGCGCACCTGCTTCTCGGTGAGGGCGCGCCATCCTGCCACGGTCGGCTCGACGCCTCCCTCCGCTGCGGCCCGGCGCCCGAAGCGCTCGGCCTCCTCGGGCGTGATCACGCCGATCGTGGCCGACATCGCCCAGACCGCCGAGAAGAGGTGCTGCGCCGCAGGCATGCCGAGAAGGGTGAGCACCGCTCCGCCGCCGGCGGATTGACCCGCGATCGTCACGCGGTTCGGGTCGCCGCCGAAGGAGCGGATGTTGCGCTGCACCCACTCGAGGGCGGCGAGCCAGTCCCGCACACCGCGGTTGCTGGGCGCGTCGGCAATCCAGCCGAACCCGTCGAAGCCGAGGCGGTACGACGCCGTCACGACGACGACGCCGTCGCGGGCGAAGGAGCGCCCGTCGTACCAGGGGCTCGCGATCGAGCCGGAGACGTAGGCGCCGCCGTGGAAGTACACGAGGACGGGAAGCTGCGCCCCCGGATCGGTCGTCGGGGTGAACACGTTGACGTTGAGCGTCGAGCGACCGGGGACCGACGGCTCCGGGATGAGCGTGATGCCGGTCGCTCCGCGCTGGGGCGTCGCCCCCTGCCGGGTGGCGTCGAGCACCCCATCCCAGGGCTCGTGCGGCGCGGGCGCCTGGAAGCGGAGTCGCCCGATCGGCGGCTGCGCGAACGGGATGCCGAGGAACGTCGCGCAGTCCCGGCGCCAGAACCCGCGCACGCGGCCCGCCTCGGTGTCGACGACGGGCTGCTCGACGCGGTGCGGATCGGTCGGGATGCTCGCGGTCACGGTTCCAGTATCGCCGCCCCCGGGAGGCTCAGAACAGCTGGCGCCAGTTCGCCTTCGCGAGGTCGAGGAGCTCGTCGCCGCGGCCGGAGAGGACGGTGCGGATGGCGTAGAGCGCGAATCCGCCGACCTGGTCGGCCGTGATCGTGGGCGGCATCGACAGCTCCTGCCGCTCGGTCACGACGTCGAGGAGCGCTGGCCCGTCGTGGGCGAGGAGCTCCTCGATCGCGGCAGGGAGGGCATCCGACCGCTCCACCCGGATGCCCTTGATGCCGAGCGCGTTCGCGACCGCCGCGAAGTCGGGGTTGTCGAGACCCGTGCCGTAGGTCACGAAGCCGGCGGCCTTCATCTCGAGCTCGACGAAGTTCAGCGACGAGTTGTTGACCACGACGGTCTTCACGGGCAGATCGTTCTGCGTGAGGGTGATGAGCTCGCCGAGCATCATCGCGAGCCCGCCGTCGCCCGCGAGGGCGACGACCTGACGCCCGGGCTGCGCGGACTGCGCGCCGATGCCATGCAAAAGCGCGTTCGCCATGGATCCGTGGCTGAACGAGCCGATGAGCCGCCGGCGCCCGTTCATCGTCAGGTACCGCGCGGCCCAGACGGTCGGCGAGCCGACGTCCGCGGTGAAGACGGCGTCGTCGGCAGCGGCCTCGTCGAGGAGCCGCGCGAGGTACTGCGGGTGGATGGGGTGCGCCCCGCGGCGCGGCACCGCGAGCTCGTCGAGCTTGCGCCGCGTCTTAACGTAGTGGTCGCGCGCGTCGTCGAGGTGCTGCCGGCTGCGCTTCTCGGAGAGACGGGGGAGCAGCGCCGCCGCGGTCGCCTTGACGTCTCCGACGAGCCCGAGGTCGAGCGGATGGCGGCGGCCGAGCTGGGAGCCGCGGATGTCGACCTGGATCGTCGTCGCGTGCTCGGGGTAGAACTGCGGGTAGGGGAAGTCGGTGCCGAGCATCAGGAGCGCGTCGGCGCCCTCCATCGCGCGGTAGCCCGAGGCGAATCCGAGCAGTCCCGTCATCCCGACGTCGAACGGGTTGTCGTACTCGATGAACTCCTTGCCGCGCAGCGCGTGGACGACCGGGGCGGCGAGCCGGTCGGCGAGGGCCACGACCTCGTCGTGCGCGCCCTGGACGCCGGCGCCGGCGAGGATCGTGACCTTCTTCGCGCCGTCGAGCAGCTCGGCCGCGCGGTCGAGCTCGGCGTCGTTCGGCAGGACGACCGGGCGCGCCCGGTCGATGACGGTCACGCGGTCGGAGGCGGCCTCCGCGAGCGCCACGTCGCCGGGGATCACGACGACCGCGACGTCGCGCTCCTGGATGGCCGTGCGCATCGCGATCTCGAGGATGCGCGGCATCTGGCTCGCGTCCGCGACGTACTCGACGTAGGCGCTGCACTCGCGGAACAGCTCCTGCGGGTGCGTCTCCTGGAAGTAGTTCGTGCCGATCTCGGAGGTCGGGATGTGCGCGGCGATCGCGAGCACGGGAACCCGCGAGCGATGCGCGTCGTAGAGCCCGTTGATGAGGTGCAGATTGCCCGGACCGCACGAGCCGGCGACGACGGCGAGGTCGTCGGTCAGCGCCGCCTCGGCCGCCGCCGCGAACGCCGCCGACTCCTCGTGGCGCACGTGGACCCAGCGGATGGATCCGTCCTTGCGGAGCGCGTCGGTGAAGCCGTTGAGCGAGTCGCCGGGGATCCCGTACACGCGCTCGACGCCGTTCGCCCTGAGGGTCGCGACGATGTTCTGGGCGACGTCGGTCATGGGTCGTGCCTCCGTTCGAGCCTGCCTGCGGTACCTCCGACGTTACGCCCGATCCGGAGCCCGGAGGCGGTCCACGGGAATGTCCGAGGGGGCGCGTAGCTTCTCCTCGACAGATCCTCTTGACGGCGTACTTGCCTTTTGCAAGTATCCGAACGACGGCGTGCGACGACGGAGAGAGACCATGGCGGATACCCAGACCCATCCCGGCGACGGCAACCCGGCGCCTCCCGAGAACGGCATGCGCAGCTTCCTGCACGTGCTCGTGAACACGGCATTCGCGAACATCACGACGAGCTACCTCTGGTGGGCCCTGACCTTCTGGATCTACCTCGAGACCCGCAACGTCATCGCGACGGGCGTCATCGGCGGCGCCTACATGCTGTTCATCGCGCTGTTCAGCATGTTCTTCGGGACCCTCGTCGACCGCTTCCGCAAGAAGGCGGTCATGGCCTGGGCGACGCTCATCGCGTTCAGCGTCTTCTGCCTCGACGCGATCTTCTTCTTCGTGCTGGGCGAGGAGCGCATCGTCGACCTCACTCAGCCGTGGTTCTGGATCTTCGCCGTCGTCATGCTCGCCGGTGCCGTGGTCGAGCAGCTGCGCAACATCGCCCTCTCGACGACCGTCACGCTGCTCGTGCCCGTCGACCGCCATGCGAACGCGAACGGCATGGTCGGCACCGTGCAGGGCCTCGCATTCCTCGTCACGAGCGTGTTCAGCGGGCTCTCCGTCGGGCTCCTCGGCATGGGCACGACGCTGCTCATCGCTCTCGTCGCGATGGCGCTGTCGCTTCTGCACCTCATGGCCATCCGCATCCCCGAGCGCGAGATCGTGCACGCCGAGGGGCAGCCCCGGTGGGTGGATGTCGCCGGCGGGTTCCAGGCGGTGCGCGCGGTCCCGGGGCTGCTCACGCTCGTGCTCTTCACGACGCTGAACAACCTCGTGGGCGGCGTCTACATGGCGCTCATGGACCCGTACGGGCTCGAGATGTTCTCGGTCGAGATGTGGGGCATCTGGCTCGCGGTGGGCTCGACCGGCTTCATCGTCGGCGGCGCGGTGATCGCGAAGCTGGGGCTCGGCAGGAACCCGATCCGCACGATGCTGCTCATCGCCGCGCTCGTCGGCGTCGTCGGGGCGGTCTTCACCCTGAGGGACTGGGCGTGGCTCTACGTCGGCGGCATCTGGGTCTTCATGTGCCTCATGCCCGCCGTCGAGGCGGCCGAGCAGACGGTCATCCAGAAGGTGACGCCGTACGAGAAGCAGGGGCGCGTCTTCGGCTTCGCGATGACCTTCGAAGCGGCCTCGGCGCCCATCACCTCGTTCCTCATCGCGCCGATCGCCCAGCTCTGGGTCATCCCGTACATGCAGACGGACGCGGGTCAACGGCAGTGGGCCTGGCTGCTGGGGGAGGGCGAGGCGCGGGGCATCGCGCTCGTGTTCGTCGCGGCCGGCGTCGTCGCCATCCTGCTGGCGCTCGGCGCGTTCCTCCTGCCGGCCTACCGGATGCTGTCGGCCCAGTTCCTGAAGAGCGACGGCGAAGAGCCGAACGCGGCACCCGAGGCGCCGGCCGCTCCGACGCCGGGGACCGCGGGGCTCGTCGCGACTCCGCACGCGGAAGAGGAGCGGGCCGCGCCGGATCAGTCGACCGACCGGTAGCTTCCCGCGCGGAGCCTCTCGGTGATGTCGAGCAGCGTCCGCAGGTCGTCGTCGTCGAGGCACGACATGCGCTCGGCGATGCTCTTGCCGTGAGCCGCGGCGATCGATCGGAACGCGCGGGCGCCGTCCTCCGTCGCCGTCACGAGGGCGCCGCGCCCGTCGTCAGGGTCGCTGCACTTCGTGACGAGCCCGCGCCCGACCATGCGGTCGACGAGCCGGGAGACGCTCGGCTGGCTGATGAGCATGTTCGCCGTGACGTCGCGCAGCCGCGCCGTCATGTCCGGTGCACGGGTGACCGTGAGCAGCACGTCGTACTCCGCCTGCGAGAGGTCGCCGCCCACGAAGTCGTTCGAGACGTCCTCGAACACCTCGTGCTGCGCACGGAAGAGGCTCTCCCACGCGGCGATAGCGAGTCTGCGGTCGGCCATGCCTCTCAGGCTAGCGTTCCATGCGCGCCTATAGGAGTTGATCGGGGCGCAGGGGCTCAGCCGGCACAAGTAAGGGCCGGGCGGAGAGGAAGCCGCCCGGCCCTTGTCCCTTGCACCAAGAGTGTCCTGCAATCACATGTCGGCAGCTGCCACAGCAAAACAGCTGCCGTGCGATGACTCTATAACGGGGAGGTAACGGGAGCAACCCTCGGCGTTATCTTCCTGTGATTTCTTCACCGACGCATAGCGATCAGTCAGGCAGCACCTCGACCTGGTGCGGGACCGGTCCTTCGGCGGAGGTCTGGGCTCAGGATGCGAGCGGAGTCGACGGCTGCTCCTCGCGTGCGGGAGCGCCGAGCCCGAGCAGCGCCTGCCCCCGCTCGTACTTCGCGAACAGCACCTCGCGCGTGGCAGCGTCGAGCGCCGCAAGCCGTTCCGGGCGCATGTTGTCGGCGAGGTCGTGCTCCTTCACGGCGCGCGCAAGCGGATTGGCGCGCACGCGGCCGTAGTAGGCCTCGACGGGCTCGTCGTCGCGTATCGAGAGGGCGTCGACAGCCTCGACGACGTGCGCCGGGAACTCCGCGCGCAGTTCCTCGATGGAGGTGTCGGTCTTCTCGAGCACGTCGTGCAGCCATCCGATCGCCGCGAGCACGTGGTCGCCCTCGGCTCGTGCGGCGACGCGTGCGGGATGGTCGACGTACGGGTTCCCGAGGAGGTCGACCTGGTCCGCGTGCGCCGCGCGCGCGAATCTCTCCGCGCGTCGAGCGATCCATCCACTCACGCGTCCATCTTCCATCGTTGACCGATGGACCGCATCCCAGCGTGGGCGAGGGCGGCCTGGTCCGCGTCAGGTGCGCGCAGAGCGGACGCGGACGGTCATCTCGTCGACGTTCGGCATCGCCTGCTTCACCGCGTGCTCGGCCTCGATCGCGAGACGGTCGGCGTCGATCAGCGTGGTCGCGCGCGTGGAGACGATGGCGTCCCCGCGCAGGCGGTGCCCGACCCACCGCAGCCGCACGCGCTCGACCGCATCCACCCGCGCTGTGTGCGCAAGGACGTGCTCGGCCCGGTCGACGAGCTCGGGCTCGATTCCGTCGAGCAGGCGGAGGCCGACGGATCGCACCGTTCCGATGAGCAGGACGCCGATCATGATCGAGATGAGCAGGCCGACGATCGCGTCGGCGATCGGGAACCCCAGCAGGACTCCGATCCCGCCGACCACGACGGCGAGCGACGTGAAGCCGTCGGCTCGCGCGTGCACTCCGTCGGCGACCAGCGCGGCCGACCCGATCCTGCGTCCGACGCGGATGCGGTAGATTGCGACGATCTCATTGCCGGCGAAGCCGACGACGCCGGCTGCGATGACCCAGCCGAGGTTGGACACCGATCGCGGATCGAACAGCCGCTGGATGGACTCGCTCGCGGCGACGACGGCCGAGAGGGCGATCATGAGCACGATGAACAGCCCTGCGAGATCCTCGGCTCGGCTGAGGCCGTAGGGGTAGCGGCGGGTGGCGACGCGTCGCGAGAGCGCGAACGCGATCCACAGGGGCACGGCGGTCAGTGTGTCGGAGAAGTTGTGAACGGTGTCGGCCAGCAGCGCCACCGAGCCCGACAGCGCGACGACGGCCGCCTGTGTCAGCGCCGTCGCGAGCATGATCGCCAGGCTGATCTTCAGCGCGCGGACGCCCTCGGTGTGGGCGCGCATCGCGTCGTCGATCGCGTCGGCGGGGTCGTGGGAGTGGGGCACCAGGATCCCGTGCAGAAGACCGCGCAGCCCCGACGGGTGGTCGTGGTCGTGGTCGTGATGCTCGCGGTCGTGAGGCGCGTGAGCGTGGTCGTGATGCGGATGGCTGTGCGCGGTCACGCCCCGGCCCTCTCGATGTGATGGTGACGTGGATGGTCGCTGAGCGAGTGCTCTGCCTGGAAGATCGCGTCCGCGACGAGCTGTGACGCGTGCTCGTTCTCGAGGCGGTAGTGCACGCGCTGGCCCTCGTGCCGCGTCGCGACGATCCGCGCCATGCGGAGCTTCGCGAGGTGCTGCGACGCGGCCGCCGGCGACTTGCCGACGGCCTCGGCGATGCGGTTGACCGAGAGCTCGCCGTTCCTCCGCAGCGCGAGGATGATGCGGACGCGCGTCGGATCGGCGAGGAGGCGGAAGACCTCGACGGCGAGCTCGACGTACGGGCTGTCGAGATCCATTCCGCATATCCGCTTATCTGCATCCATACGCAGATTATGGCAGATGCGCGGGTGCCGGCCGAGGCCGGTTCGGCGTGGTCCGGCGCGGCACCATGGCGCCGTGCTCTCCTACTCCACGGGGGTCGGGCGCGATCCGATCTGCAGGACCGGGGCCGCGCAGCAGCTTCCTCCTCCTTCGTCGAACGCGGCCGCGCCTCCGCAGACACCCGTCTCGGGGAGGGCGAGTTCGTTCCGTGCGGCCGCCTCGTGATCGCCCGCGAGGTGGGCTGCGACGCTGCGCACCTGCTCGTAGCCGGTCAGTGCGAGGAACGTGGGCGCGCGGCCGTAGCTCTTCGCTCCGACGATGAAGAGACCGCGTTCGGGCTGAACGAGCTCGCGCGCCCCGGTCGCGGCGACCGTGCCGCACGAGTGGATGTTCGGGTCGATCTCCGAGGCGATCCCCGCGACGGCCTCGAGGGTCGGGTCGAGGGCGACGCGCAGCCCGGACAGCAGAGACGTGTCCGGCCGGAAGCCGGTGAGCGCGAACACGTGGCCGAGCCCCGCGAGCTGTCGTCCGTCCTCGGAGACGAGGTCGACGCCATCCGCGTGAGCCCGCACCTCCGCGACGCGGAACCCTGTGACGACCTCGACGAGGCCCTCTTCTATCGCGCGGCGCGCGCGGCCACCCAGTGCGGCGCGCTCGGGCAGCCCGTCGGCGTCGCCGGAGCCGAGGAGCGCCGCGCCCCGACGCAGCGCCCAGGTGACGACCGTCCCGGGGGTCTTCCTGGCGAGCTCGGCCAGCCGGAGCACGGCGTGCGCTGCCGAGTGCCCGGCGCCGACGACCGCGACCTGGCGCCCCGCGAACGCGGAGACGTCGTCGGGGATGCGATAGGAGATCGCGCCTGCTACCGAGGTCTCTCCGATGGCGGGAAGCCCGTCGGCACCGGCGGGATTGGGGTGGCTCCAGGTGCCGCTCGCGTCGATCACCGAGCCGGCGAGGATCCGCGCCTCACGACCATCCGCGTCCCTCGTGTGAACGGTGAACGCCTGCTCGTCGCGCCCGGCGTCGACCACGCGGTCGCGTCCGACGCGACTCACGCCGGTCACCTCGATCCCCGTGCGCACGCGCTCGCCGAGGGCGGCGGCGAGGGGGAGGAGGTAGCGGTCGACCCATTCTGCGCCGGTGGGGTACCCGGCCGTCGGTGCGGTCCATCCGGTCGGAGTCAGGAGGCGGCGCGCCGCGGCATCGATGAGCTCCGGCCAGGCTGAGAACAGCCGCACGTGGCCCCATTCCGACACGGCGGCGCCCGCGGCGCGGCCTCTCTCGAGCACGATGACGTCCCGTCCGCGCTCGGTGAGGTGCGCGGCGGCGGCCAGGCCCTGCGGCCCCGCTCCGATGATGACGACGGGAAGCAGCGACATCGGATCTCCTCAGATTGAAAGATGTCAATGTGACGAGCGTGCCCGACCTATCGAAAGATGTCAATGCGTGCGACACTGGGGACATGAGTCTTCCTGCGGTGATCGAAGGGACGAGCGCGTGCTGCGTGCCGCCGATCACGTCGATCATGGGCATCGAGGACGCGGAGCGCGTCGCGCGCGTCTTCAAGGCGCTCGGCGACCCGACGCGCGTGAGGCTGCTGTCGCTCATCGCCTCGGCGGATGGCGGTGAGGCGTGCATCTGCGATCTCACGGAGCCGGTCGGGCTCTCCCAGGGAACGGTGTCGCACCACATGAAGCTCCTTGCGGAAGCCGGTCTCGTGACGCGCGATCAGCGGGGGAAGTGGGCCTATTACGCGATCGACAAGGGCGCGCTCGACCAGGCTGCCGCGGCCCTCCGCACCGCATGACGCCGCTGCCCGACTGGCTCGACATCCTCCTCGCGGTGCTCGGCGCGCTCCTCGTCCTGTGGCTCGGGCTCATCGCCATCCTGTGGGTCCAGGCGAAGCGGGCAGGGCGAGACGTGGACTGGCGGGAGGCGGCCCGACTCGTTCCCGACGTGATCCGGCTCATCCGGCGACTGGCGGCGGATCGCACGGTGCCTCGATCGACGCGATGGTGGCTCCTGGGCGCCGAGGCGGCGCGGAAATAGGGGTCGAACACGCGGGAGGCGTCGCCGGCGGCCATCCCGATCCCCGTGTCGGAGACGGTCACCTCCACGTGGTCGCCGGCGGCGCCCGCATGGATGTCGACGCGGCCGCCGCGCGGGGTGTACTTCACGGCGTTGCCGACGACGTTGTCGACGACCTGGCGGACGCGGAAGGCGTCGCCGACGAGCAGGAGCCCGCCCTCCTCTGTCGAGTCGAGGACGACGCCGGCGGCCTGCGCGGTCGCCGCGAAGGCCGCGGCGGAGGCGCGCACGACGCCGGCCAGATCGAACTCCGACATGCTCTCGGGCGCCCGGCCGTCGCGGTCCTGCAGCACCGAGGCGATGAGGCGCTGCATCCGCAGGGCGGCGTCGTCGATGACCTCCAGCCGGTCGCGCACGCCGGCGGGCAGGTCGTCGCGCTCGAGCAGCAGGTCGCTGTGCCCGAGGATGGCCGTCAGCGGGTTGCGCAGCTCGTGCGAGATCGTGCGGGCCATCGTCGCGCGCACGCGCTCGGCCTCGCGCTCGTCGGTGATGTCCTCCACGACGAGAACCGTGGTCGGGTCGCCCGCCGGGTCCTCCTGGCTCGGGTGCGCGGAGGCCCGCAGCAGCCGCCAGCGGCCGTCGACGTCGAACAGCCAGACCTCGTCGTCCTCGAACGTCTCGCCGCGCGCCGCGCGGGCGGTCGTCGTCTCATCCGCCGGGACGGCCTCGCCCCGCCGCGCGCGGTACTCCACGGCGGGCGTGGGCTGGTGCAGCAGGATCTCGCCGATGCCGTACAGGTCGCGGTACGCCGCGTTCGCGACCGTGACCCGCCCGTCCGCGTCGACCTGGGCGACGCCGACGCGGATGGAGTTGAGCAGGGCGGCGCTGTGCTGCTCCTGGTGGCGGGCGCGCTCGGCGGCGCCCTCGAGCTGCTTCGACTGGCGGATGAGCAGGCGCCGCGTCGCCCGGCCGCGGGAGGCGCCGACCCAGACGGTCGTCGCGATGAAAGCGAGCGAGGCGAGCACGATCAGGAGCCGCACGGCGTGGAGGTTGGTGAACGAGGTGGTGAGCCCCGCCGCGACCAGGCTCGCGGCCACGGTGCACAGGGCCGCCACGATCGGCCCGATGGAGTAGTACGTCGCGATCCAGGTGATGGGGAAGACCCAGAGGTACGCCACGCGCAGGTCGCTGCTGGCGGAGATGAGGCCGATCGCGAGGATGTCGACGGCGGGCAGGACGTACGCGACCCGCGCCCCGAGGCGGTCCCAGGGGACGACGAGGGAGACCAGCGTCGTCGCGACGAGGACGCCCATGCCGAGGAGGAACACCGGCTGCGTGAAGATGTCGCGCGCCAGGAGGGCGACGACGGCGACGATCACGACCGCGGCGAAGGCGATCACGAGCTGCCAGCGCCACACCGAGCGGGCCAGCGGGCCGCCGTACCTCGTCGCGTCCACGAGGCCGGGGGTCACCGCCTCGTCGCCTGCGCTCATGCCCGAAGTGTAGCCAGCGGCGCGGGCTCTCCGCGCTCGCCGCGGCATCCCGCGCCCGAGGGGCGGGAGAGGCCTACCCTGGACGGGATGAAGGTGATCTCGTACAACCTGCGCAAGCACGCCGCGGCCGCCGAGCTGGAAGGGCTCGTCGAGCGGTGGGACGCCAACGTGCTGTGCCTGCAGGAGGCCGACACGGCGGATCTCCCCGCGCACATCGGCGGGCTCGCGCTCGCCCGCGCCACGCAGCGCAACCGCCTGGGGCTCGCGCTCTACTACCGCGAGAACATGTTCCGCCTCAGCGACGTCGTCATGATGTCGCTCAAGCGCTCACTGCACGACATCGTGCTCAAGCCCGCGCACGAGCGCCTCCTCGGCGCGCGGCTGTTCGACATCGACGCCGGGCGCGAAGTGGTGCTGGCCTCCTTCCACGCCGCGCCGCTCACCGCCCTGAACTCGCTGCGGCGCCATCAGATCCGATCCGCCCTGGGCGCGCTCGGCCGGCTCGGACCGGGACTGCCGACCCTCATGGTCGGCGACTACAACTACCCCGTCTTCAAGGAGCGCCTGCACGAGCGCGTGCGCGGGCAGGGGTACGACCTCACCCTGTCCGACTCGCGCACCTACACGCGCTACCGCTTCTTCAAGGGGCACTACGACTTCGCCACGTCCGCGGGCCTGGCGATCGACGACGTCACCACCCTCCCGCAGGGCAGGAGCGACCACCTCCCCATCCTCGTCCGCGCGAGCTACCGGTGAGGCGCCCGCATCCCCCGTCCCGCTTTGCCTCTGCGGGGCGCGTCCGCTAAGCGGTCTCTTTGGCACCCGTCTGGGTGTCGCGAACGTGAGCCCTCCACCGCGCGTGCAGGCCGGGATCGACCGGTCACACCGCCCGGAGCGGGATTCACGAACGTCTCCGTTCGAAAAGAAAGCAGCACTACTGTGACGCGCACTTACAGCCCGAAGGCCGGTGAAGCCCAGCGCGAGTGGCTCGTGATCGACGCCACCGACGTCGTCCTCGGACGCCTCGCCTCGCACGCCGCCGCGCTCCTCCGCGGCAAGCACAAGGCGACGTTCGCCCCCCCCCACATGGACATGGGCGACTTCGTCATCATCGTGAACGCCGACAAGGTCGCGCTCACCGGTCAGAAGCTCCAGCAGAAGAAGGCCTACCGTCACTCGGGCTACCCGGGCGGGCTCAAGGCCGTCACGTACGCCGAGCTCCTCGAGAAGAACCCGGTCCGCGCTGTCGAGAAGGCAGTCCGCGGCATGCTCCCCAAGAACACGCTTGGCCGTGAGCAGCTCGCGAAGCTGAAGGTGTACGCCGGTGCCGAGCACCCGCACGCCGCTCAGCAGCCCAAGACGCACACCCTCGACCAGGTCGCCCAGTAAGCGGCGCCCCTAAGGACTTCATCGTGGCGAACGAAATCGAAAACGACATCCAGAACTACTCGACCGAGACGCCGGCGAACGACGTCGTCGTGGCCGAGCGCCCCGTCGTGAGCGTCCCCGGTGCTGCCGTGGGCCGTCGCAAGCAGGCCATCGCCCGCGTGCGCATCATCCCCGGCTCGGGCTCCTTCACGGTCAACGGCCGCACGCTCGAGGAGTACTTCCCGAACAAGCTGCACCAGCAGCTCATCACGGACCCCTTCACGGTGCTCAACCTCAACGGCGCGTACGACGTGATCGCCCGCATCAACGGCGGCGGCCCCTCGGGCCAGGCCGGCGCGCTGCGCCTCGCCATCGCGCGCGCCCTCAACGAGGTCGACCGCGAGAACAACCGCCCGACCCTCAAGAAGGCCGGCTTCCTCACGCGCGACGCCCGCGTCATCGAGCGCAAGAAGGCCGGTCTCAAGAAGGCCCGCAAGGCTTCGCAGTTCTCGAAGCGCTAAGGCGAGATCCACTCCATGCCGCTTTTCGGGCTCTTCGGACATCCGGTGGGGGTCATGGGGTGAGTCCGCCGGCGGCGAGGAGCATGCGGAGCCGGTAGTTGTGCCGGTTGCGGTAGCCGCGGGCGAGGCGGCGGTGGAGCTCGATGATCCCGTTCACGGCCTCGGTGCCACCGTTCGATGACCGCCCCGTCGTGAAGTACGCCAGGAACGCGTCGCGCCAGCGGCGGAGGGTGCGGCCCAGTCGTGCGATCTCGGGGATCGGGCAGGTGTGGAACGTGTCGACGACTTGCTCAGCGATCCGCCGCCCCGCGGCCAGATCGCCCTGGTGGTAGGCGGAGCGGAGTTGCTGCGCGCACTGCCAAGCGACGAACACTTCGTCGTGCGCGGGGTCGGCTTCCATCGCCGCGGTCAGCCTCACCCGCTGCTTGTCGGTGAGGTTCTCGGCCCCGGCGCGCAGGATGGTCTGCACCCCGTAGAGCGGGTCGCCCTTGCGTCCGCGGTGCCCGAGGGTGTCCTGCTGAACGCGACGGCGGACCTCGTCGACCGCGGCGGTGCCGAGCTTCACAACGTGGAACGCGTCGAGGACGGCGACGGCGTCGTCGAGCTTGTCGTCGATCGCGGTCTTGTATCCGGCGAACGGATCCAACGCGGCGACCTTCACCTGCTTCCGGAACGCGTCGCCGCGCTCACCGAGCCAGGTCGCGTACGCCTTCCCGGATCGACCGGGCACCAGATCCAGCAGCCTGGCCCGCGTCTTCCCTTGGCTGTCGCGGGTGAGGTCGACCATCCCGGTCAGCTCCTTCGGCCCCCGTCGGCGCGGGTCGACGTGATGCCAGACGCGCTCGTCGACGCCGAGGCTGGTGACATTCTCGAACAAGGACTCGTCCGCCGCGAGCTTGACCAGTTCGGGTTCGACGGCCCGCCACACCGTCTTCCACGACGTCCCGAGCTGCCGGGCGAGTCCTTGGATGGTGGCGTGCTCGCGACGCAGCTGCCCGATCGCCCACGCGACGGCGCGGGCGGTGATCGACCCGCGCGGCGCGACCAGCGACGGGACCTGTTCCACGAACGTCTTCCGCGGACAGCCGGACTCGCCGCACCGCCACATCCGCTGCCGCCACACCACCCTCACCCGCGTCACACCCGGCACGTCATGCAGCACCCGAAGGCGCCGACCACGGCTCGTCACGAGCACGCCGCACCCCGGGCAGCCCGTCGGGGACGCCGGAGTCGAAACGGTCACCACAAGAAGTCCGTCGCGACGCTCGACGTGCTCGACATGGACACCGTCGAGGCCGAGAAGCAGGTCGCAGCGGGCACACGGACAGTCGGCGGGGCGCGCGTCAGCGCACCCCGAAGTAGGGTGAAGCACGTCGAGGTCCTCGGTCGGAATCAGAGAGTTAGCGCTTCTGATCCTCGGGGACCTCGACCCCTACCGCCGAATCACCGCCCGGCCACCCTCACCCCACCGGATGTCCGAAGAGCCGCTTTTCGGCACGGACGGCGTGCGGGGGCTCGCGAACGGAGCCCTCACCGCCGACCTCGCTCTCTCCCTGGCCCAGGCGACCGCCGTCGTCCTGGGCCAGGGGCGTTCCGCCGAGGCGCGCCGGGCCGCCGGCAAGCGCGCCACGGCCGTCATCGCGCGCGATCCCCGCATCTCGGGTGAGTTCCTCAGCGCGGCCGTCTCGGCGGGCCTGGCGGCCTCGGGCGTCGACGTCTACGACGCCGGCGTCATCCCGACCCCTGCGCTCGCCTTCCTCATCGGCGACCTCGACGCCGACTTCGGGGTCATGGTGTCGGCCTCGCACAACCCGGCGCCCGACAACGGCATCAAGATCTTCGCCCGCGGGGGCGTGAAGCTGCCGGACGTCGTGGAGCAGCGCATCGAGCGCTACCTGGAGCGCGACAAGCTCCTGCCCACGGGCGGCGACGTCGGGCGCATCCGCCGTTTCTCGGACGCCGAGGACCGCTACCTGCTGCACCTGCTCGGCACCCTGCCCGCGCGGCTCGACGGCATCCACGTCGTCCTCGACTGCGCCAACGGCGCCGCCGCGGGCGTCTCGCCGCAGGTGTTCAAGGACGCGGGCGCGACGGTCACCGTCATCGGCGCCGACCCCGACGGGCTGAACATCAACGACGGCGTGGGGTCGACCCACATCGACAACCTCGCGGAGGCCGTGCGCGCGCACGGGGCCGACGTGGGAATCGCGCACGACGGCGACGCCGACCGCTGCCTCGCGGTGACCGCCGACGGCGTCGCCGTGGACGGCGACCAGATCATGGCGATCCTCGCGGCGTCGATGCAGGAGCGCGGGCTGCTCGCGGACGACACGCTCGTCGCGACCGTGATGAGCAACCTCGGCCTGCACGTCGCCATGCGCGGCCGCGGCATCGCGGTGAAGACCGCGGCCGTCGGCGACCGCTACGTGCTCGAGGAGATGAACGCGCACGGCTACTCGCTCGGCGGCGAGCAATCGGGGCACGTGATCATGAACGCGCACGCGACCACGGGCGACGGCGTGCTCACCGGACTGCACCTCGTGGCCGAGATGGCGCGTCAGGGCAAGAGCCTGGCCGAGCTCGCCTCGATCATGACCGTGTTCCCGCAGGTGCTCGTCAACGTGCGCGGCGTCGACAAGGCCCGCGTCGACGACGAGGTCGTGCAGGCGACCGTTCGCCGCGTCGAGGAGGAGCTCGGCGACACCGGCCGCGTGCTGCTGCGCGCCTCCGGCACCGAGCCGCTCGTCCGCGTAATGGTGGAGGCCGCCGACGAGGAGACCGCGAAGCGCCACGCCGACGGCCTCGCCGCGGTGGTCGAGGAGCGCCTCGGGCTGTAGCCCCGCATCGCGAAAGGGCGGACGGCTTCGGCCGTCCGCCCTTTCGCGTGCCGGGCCGGTCAGCCGGCCTGCGCCGTGGTCATCCGGAGGCGGAGCGTCGCGACCTCGAAGGCACGGAGGTCGAACGACGCCCCCTCGGGTGTCATCTCGACCCGCTTGTCGACGGGCTGCTCGAGGATGTCGACGGGGACGATCCCGGAGGCCGCGACGCGGACCTGCGCCCGTGTCGGCGCGCCCAGCGACTCGTAGAGGCGCACGACCACGTCACCCGAGCCGTCCTCGGCGAGCTTGACGGTGTGCAGCACGACCCCCTCTCCTCCGACGCGCACGAGCGGCTCCACGCCCGAGCGTCCCCGGACCGTGCGGATCGCGCTGTCGAGGTCGTAGGCGGCTTCGACGGCGTCGGACGTCGACCCGACCACGATCCGGGAGCGGAAGACGTGCGTGCCCTGGTCGCTCTCCGGATCCGGGTAGAGCGGCGAGCGGAGCAGCGTCTGCCGCACCTGGGTGGCGTAGCGGGACGATCCCGGGAGAGGCAGGCGGGTGACGTCGTGTCCGTAGGTCGAGTCGTTCACGACCGCGACCCCGGTGCGTCCGTCGTCGACGTGCATCCAGCGGTGCGCGACGATCTCGAAGCGCGCGGCGTCCCACGAGGTGTTCTCATGGATCGGCCGCGCGACCGAGCCGAACTGCGTCTCAGCGGTGGAGTGGCGCGCGTCGACGAGGAACGGGAAGGCGAGCTTGAGCAGCCGCTGCCGCTCGTGCCAGTCCACCGTGGTCTCGATGTCGACGTCGCCGCGCGCGCTCATCCGCACCACCTGCGACACGGTCGACGCCCCGAATCGCCGTGTGATCCTCAGCCTCTGCCCGTCCAGCTCCTCCACCGCGGCATCGTCACCGACCTCGATGCGCTGACGGCGGTAGTGCTCGTCGACGTCCCAGGCGTCCCAGTCGGTCGGGACGTCGTGATGCAGATGGAGCGCGTTCCCCCGGGTGTCGCCATCGAACAGCGAGCGCCCGGTGGCGCGGTCGACGAGCGCCGAGAACGT
Organism: Microbacterium barkeri; assembly: GCF_027921765.1. GTDB lineage: Bacteria > Actinomycetota > Actinomycetes > Actinomycetales > Microbacteriaceae > Microbacterium > Microbacterium barkeri. The sequence continues at coordinate 19,224 of NZ_BSEJ01000015.1, read as the reverse complement.
GCCGTCCGGGGCGACCCGTAGCTCGGCGGCCTCGTTTCGCAGGATGACCTCGCCGTCCTCGTGCGCGACGATCGCGCGCGCGTCGTCGGCCGGGCCCCGCTCGGCGATTCCGAGCGCGGGCACTCCGACGCGATCGAACGGGGACCCGTTCGCGGCGAGCTCGGTGTCGCCCTCTCCGACGAGCGTCGCGATCGCGTCGGCGATCATCCCCTCGAGCTCGGCGTGGGTCTCGGCGTGCAGGCGCTCGGCGTCGCGATGGACCCACGAGATCGAGCTGCCGGGCAGGATGTCGTGGAACTGCAGCAGCAGCGTGCGCTCCCAGAGCTCGGCGAGCCGTTCGGCGGGATACTCCGCACCCGTCCGCACCGACGCCGTGGCCGCCCACAGCTCCGCCTCCCGCAGGAGCGCCTCCGACCTCCGGTTGCCGCGCTTCGTGCGCGACTGGGAGGTGTACGTGCCGCGATGCAGCTCCAGGTACATCTCGCCCATCCACACGGGCGGGCGCATGCCGGACGCCTCCTCCTCCGCCGTCGCGAAGAAGTCGGCCGGGCTGCCGAAGGCGACGCGGGGGAGGCCCTCCACATCCGCGGAGCGCCTCCCGGCCTCGAGCATCTCGCGCGTCGGTCCGCCGCCGCCGTCGCCGTATCCGAAGGGCACGATGCCGCCGCCGAAGCCCGCGTGGTCCTCGAAGTTCTCGCTCGCGTAGACGAGCTCCGCAGGCGACAGATCGGAGTTGTACGTGTCCACGGGGGTGAAGTGCGTGAGGATGCGGGTGCCGTCGATCCCCTCCCACTCGAAGGTGTGATGCGGCATCCGGTTCGTGCGGTTCCACGACATCTTCTGCCCGAAGAACCAGCGTGCCCCTCCGCTTCGCGCGATCTGCGGCAGGGCGCCGGTGTATCCGAAGCTGTCCGGCAGCCACACCTCCTCGCAGGTGATCCCGAACTCGCGCCGGAAGAAGCCCTGCCCCGCGACGAACTGTCGGGCCAGCGACTCCCCGCTGGGCATGTTCGTGTCCGACTCGACCCACATGCCCCCGACGGGCACGAACTGCCCCGCCTCGACCCGTTCGCGGATGCGCGCGAACAGGTCGGGATAGAAGTCCTTCATCCAGCGGAACTGCTGCGCGGACGAGCACGCGAAGACGAAGTCCGGATTCTGCTCCATCAGTGTCACGACGTTGGAGAACGTCCGCGCGCACTTGCGGACGGTCTCGCGCAACGGCCACAGCCAGGCCGAGTCGATGTGGGCGTGGCCCACGGCCGTCAGCGTCATGGCGCTCGCGTGCGCCGGTGCCGCGAGCGCCGGCTCGAGAGCGCGCCGCGCCGCGGCCGCCGTGCCGGTCAAGTCCTGGGGATCGAGCGCCTCGAGCATCCGCTCCAGTGCGGCCAGGACGAGCTCGCGGCGACGACGCTCGGTGGTCGCCGCGACGGCGATGCCCCTCAGGAGATCGATGTCGTGGCGGAGCGCGGAGACCTCGGCGTCGCGGAGGACCAGCCGCGCGCCGCCGAAGCGGTAGCGCGGCTCGTCGCCGGCCGTGTCCCAGTCGCCCAGCGGCGAGAGCGGGATGAGGTCGATCCCGTCGGGGGTGTTGAGCGTCGGGTTGGCGGCCGCCTCCACCCAGTACTCGATGGGCGTCCCGGCCTCCCCGTCGAGCGCGATGCGGTGGTTCAGGGGCGACAGCGCGCGGATCACCTCGCCCGTCGGGGAGTAGACGAGGCCCTCGGCCTGGAAGCCCGACTGCGCGGCCGTGAAGCCGAGGTCGACCGCCAGTTCGAGGACGGCTCCGCGCCGTTCCGGGGAGCCGACCTCCCAGCCGTCGGGGACCGCTCCCGACACGTGCATCCAGACCGTGTCCCACGCCCGGCCCCATGCCGCGCCGGGCTCCAGGGGCTCGAAGACGCCATCGGTGCCCTCCGCGAACGAGACGGGCTCGCCGCCCACCGCGCGAGCGGCGACGGACAACGGGGCCGATGCGCGGATCTCGCCGGGGACGATCACCTCGCGGCGGGTGCGGTCGAGCCGGCGCACGACCTGCGTGGCGGCATCCTGCTGTCGGACCTCGGTCATCGAGGACTCCTTCTCATGACGGGGAAGCGTCGCGCGAACCACGCTGAACGCGAGCTTTAGTCAACCATATGGATTAAAGCCCCGCCAGAGGCGCCCTGGTCCGGGGCCTCCTCAGCCGGTCCGACCCGGCAGGAACAGCTGCGTGGGGGCGTCGAAGGTCGTGGCCCACATCGCGAGCGACGCGGCCCCGACGGCGCCCACGTCGTCGTTGATGGACGACCCGCGCACCTCGACGTCGTGCAGCGCGTGGAAGAGGAAGTCCTTGGCGATCGCGGGGGGAGCGATCCGCAGGATCGACGGCATCATCGCGGGCCATTGCGGGCCGCCGAAGATCACCGCGTCCAGGTCGAGCGCGTTCGCCAGCTGCCCGGCGACGCGGGCGTAGCTCCGGGCGGCGCGGTCGATCAGGGCCGCCTCGTCGCCGCCGGGGCGCTGGGCGGCGGCGGCGCACAGCTCCGCGAGGGCACGCTCGACCGCGCGGGCGTCTCCCAGATCGACCGGGCTCACGAGCTCGCGCGCCGCCGCCTCGCCGACCAGCGTCGCCGGCAGGGCCGTGAGGCTCAGGCAGCCGCGGCCGCCGCAGGGGCAGATCGGGCCGTTGGGATCCCCGCTCATGTGGCCGATGTTGCCCAGGTTGGAGCTCGACCCGCGTCGGACCTCGCCGTCCAGCACGATCCCCGCCCCCGCTCCCGTTCCGAGGTACATGAAGGCGAAGTTCTGCGGCGGATGGGGATTGCTCCACAGCTCGCCCAGGGCGGCGGCCGTCGTGTCCTTCTCGACCACGACGGGCAGCCCGAGGCGCTCTTCGAGGTCCTCGCGAAGGGCCACGTCCTCCCAGCCGGGCAGGTTTGGGGCGTCGCGCACGGATCCCTGGGCGACGTCGATCGGCCCCGGGGTGGCGACGCCGATAGCGGCGACGCGGACGAAGGGGATGTCCGCCGCGTCGATCAGCTCGCGGATCCGCAGCTCGATCTCCGCGAGCATGGCGCCGGGCTCGGGGGTGTCGGGCGTGCGCATGCTCAGGCGCTGCACGGTGTCGCCGGCGAGCGTCAGGATGACGAAGGTGAGCCGCGCGGGATCGATGTGCAGGCCGATCGTGTACCGCCCCGCGCCGTTGACCTCGAAGATCGTCCGCGGGGCGCCGGCCGCCCCCGAGACCCGGCCCGTCTCGCGGATGAGCTCGGCCTCGGTCAGGCGCCGACAGATGTTCGAGACGGTCTGCGCGGTCAGCCCCGTCTCGCGCACCAGCTCGACACGGCTGATCCCCGGCGAGCGCCGGACGAGGTCGAGGACGAGCATCTGGTTGTAGTCGGCGACGCGGGGGAGGTTGCTCCCGCGCCGCCGGGGTCCGCGCGGGGGGAGCGGAGAGGGGGCACGGCTCGGCATGTCCCGATCGTAGTCGAGTACATGGCCTTGACACACTCAATTTGATGGAATTTACTGGCCACTGTCCGCATCAAGGGAGAGGCAACGTCAATGAAGACCCAGAGGTACCTGTCAGCCGTGGCAGCCAGCGTGCTCGCCATCGTCGTGTTCTCGGGATGCAGCTCGGGAGCCGCGGAGGACGAGGACGGAGTCGTCCGCCTCACGTTTCGCCAGTTCGATCCCGCCGACCAGGTGGAGGGCCTCGTCGAGGCCGTCGACTCCTGGAACGCGGATCACCCCGACATCCAGGTCGACCTCGAGACCGTGACGCCGAACAACCCGCAGCAGTTCGCGCGCGAGGCGAACTCGGGCTCGGGTCCCGACGTCATCCACATGGCGCTCGCGGACGTCGCGTTCCTCGCGCAGCCCCGCGTGCTCCTGCCTCTCGACGACCTCATGTCGTCGGAGCCGCTCGACGGCGCCGACCAGCTGCTCGCGACCGAGATGACCGTCATCGACGACACCACGTGGGGCGTCCCGTGGACGGCCGACACGATGGCGCTCGTGTACCGTCCCGACGTGCTCGCCGACGCGGGCATCGATGCGACCCCTGAGACATGGGAGGACTTCCAGCAGGTCGCGGAGGACATCACCACGGGCAGTGACGGCGCCGTCAGCGGGTTCTGCTTCGCCGCCGGCGCCCAGCAGCCCGCTGCGCAGTGGTTCGCGATCAACTACTACCTCTGGAACCACGACCAGTACCTCATCGAGAACGAGGGCGGGCAGTGGCAGGCGGGCGTCTCCGAGGACGAGCTCGCGGCGGCCATCGACTACTTCGACGCGTTCTTCGAGAGCGGCACGACGCCCGCGTCCATGCAGGCGCTCACCGATTACGCCGACCCGGCGATCGCGACGGCCCTGCAGGACGGCACCTGCGCCATGACCTACATGCCCCCCGCCGCCTTCCGCACCGTCGAGGAACAGGTCGACGCGGAGCTGGCCACCGCGCCCATGCCGGGAGGCCTCGTCGACGGCTCGACCCACCTGGGCGGCCGCGCCCTCGGCATCAACGCGAACAGCGCCCATCCCGAAGAGGCGTGGGCCTTCATCGAGTACCTCATGAGCTCGGACACGTTCGCGACCTACTCGCAGTACCCGGCGTCGGCGCAGACGCTCACCGAGCTGGACGTCGACCCCGCCGAGCAGGGCTTCGTCGATCAGCTGCCCCACTCCGTGCCGTTCGCGAAGTACATCGGCGCGCCGATCACGACCGCGTCGCTGCAGGAGCTCGTCAACCAGCAGTTCTCGGCGGTCTACTCCGGGCAGTCCGACAGCGAGACCGCGGCGCGCGCCATCCTCGACACCATCGAACAGGGTCTTCAGGGCTGATGGCGACGCTGACGAAGCGCCGGGGAGAACGGCTGCAGCCCTATCTTCTGAGCGCCCCGGCGCTCGTCATCGTCGCGCTGCTGTTCCTGTTCCCGTCCATCTACAACGTCGTCCTCGCCTTCCAGAAGCTGTCTCCGTACGACGCTCCCGGCGACGGCGAATGGGTCGGCCTGCGCAACTTCCAGCGCGTGTTCTCCGATCCGCAGTTCGGCGGAGCCGCGTTCAACACGGTGTTCTGGCTCACGCTCGTGACGGTCGTCCTGCGGCTCGTCTTCGGGCTCGCGCTGTCGATCGCCCTGCACTCGCCCGTGCTGCGGCGCTGGCGCCTGCGCGGGGTCGCACGCACGATGGCGCTCATCCCGTGGATGGTCCCGCCCGTCGTGGCCGTCGCCGCCTGGAAGTGGATCCTCGACGGCAACTCCGGCGTCCTCAACCAGACGCTCCAGGCGCTCGGGCTGATCGACGCGGGGGTCCCCTTCCTCGCCCAGACGAGCACGGTGTGGTGGTGCATCGCCGCGATCGTCGTGTGGCGCGAGCTGCCGTTCGCCGTGATGGTGCTGCTCGCGGGCCTGCAGTCCATCCCGGACGAGCAGTATGAGGCCGCTGCCCTCGACGGAGCCGGACGGTGGACGTCGTTCGTGAACGTCACGCTGCCCAATCTGCGGCCCGTCCTCACGGTCGTCGTGCTCGTGACCGTGATCGCGACGTTCAACAACTTCGTCTACGTCTGGCTGACCACGGGCGGCGGCCCCGGGACGTTCACGTCCGTCCTGGCCACCGAGCTCTACTCCACGGCGTTCTTCGCGAACGACCTGGGCGGAGCGGCCGCGATCGGCCTCGTCATGACCGCGATCATGGCGGTGTTCGCCGTGATCTACATGCGGGTGACCGCGAAGGAGGACTCCTGATGAGCCAGACCCGCGCCCTCGTGACCGCCGGCGCTCCCCGCCGTCGTCGGGTATCCGCGGAGAGCCGGCGGGCATCCGATCTCCTCCTGCTGATCCCGCTGTTCGCCGTGCTCCTGATCATCGTGTTCCCCGTGCTGTGGATGGCGTACAGCTCGCTGCGGCCGGCGAGCGCGATCGCGGGCGGGATCACGTGGGACACGGCCTTCTCGGGGCTCAGCTTCGACGCCTACTCGCGGCTGTTCGCGGGGACCGGATTCGAGCACTACCTGGTGAACAGCATCGTCATGTGCCTGGCGGGCACCGCCGTCACCGTCGTCGTCTCGGCCCTCGCGGGGTTCGCCCTGTCGCGGTACGCCTTCCGCGTCAAGAAGCTCGTCATGCTCCTGCTCGTGGCGACCCAGCTTCTCCCGTTCGTCGTGCTGGTGACCCCCGTGTACCTGTTCTTCGCCGAGCTGGGCCTGCTCAACAGCTATGTCGGCATCGTCATCGTCTACGTCGCGATGACGCTGCCGCTGGCCGTGCTCCTCATGACCGGCTTCTTCAACTCCGTCCCGCGCACGCTCGACGAGGCGGCGCGCGTCGATGGAGCGTCGACGCTCACGGTGATCTCGCGCATCATCGCGCCGCTCACGTGGCCCGGCATCGTCACCGTCGCCGTCACCGCGTTCATCTCGATGTGGGAGGAGTTCCTGTTCGCGCAGGTGTTCCTCACGAGCGACTCGCTCAAGACCGTGCAGGTGGGGCTCGCCGGCCTCTTCGGCGAGTACGGAACCGACTGGGGCGTCGTGATGGCCGCGTCCGTCATCGCCGCCCTGCCGACCATCGTCCTGTTCTCCCTGTTGCAGCGCCGGCTCGTCGCCGGCGTCGCCGCGGGCGCCATCAAGGAGTGATCCATGACCCGACCGAACGTCGTCATCATCTACGCCGATGACCTGGGGTGGGGTGACGTCGGCTGCTTCGGCTCCGACGACATCGACACGCCGGCCATCGACTCCCTCGCCGCCTCGGGCCTGCGCCTGACCCAGTGGTACGCCAACTCGCCGGTGTGCTCTCCGTCGCGGGCGTCCCTCATGACGGGGAGATACCCCGCCCACGCCGGCGTGGAGGCGATCCTCGGCGGCACGCGAAGGACGCCGGGTCTTCCTCCGCAGGCCACGATCGCGTCCGAGCTGCGGGGACGCGGATACCGGACGGGCCTGTTCGGCAAGTGGCATCTCGGCGCCGCGCCCGAGTACGACCCGCTCCACTACGGGTTCGAGGAGTTCTTCGGCTTCCGGGCGGGATGCGTCGACTACTACTCGCACATCTTCTACTGGGGCGAGCACAACCCCGTCCACGACCTGTGGGAGGGGGACCGGGAGGCCTGGCGCAACGGCGAGTACCTCACCACCGTGATCGGCGACCGCGCTGCGAGGTTCATCGAGGAGAACGCGGACGGCCCCTTCCTCTGCTACGTGCCGTTCAACGCGCCGCACTACCCGATGCACGCGCCCGCCGAGTACATGGAGCGATACGCGCACCTCGAGGACGGGCGCCGCACGATGGCCGCCATGGTGAGCGCGATGGACGACGCCATCGGACACATCCTGGCGACGCTCGACCGGCTCGGGCTCCGCGAGGACACCATCGTGTTCTTCTCCTCCGACAACGGCCCCTCCGCCGAGAGCCGCAACTGGCTCGACGGTGAGGAGATCTCCTACGACGGGGGCTCGACCGGCGGGCTGCGCGGGACGAAGGGATCGGTGTTCGAAGGCGGCATCCGGGTCCCCTCGATCGTGTCGTGGCCCGCGGGACTTCCCGAGGGAGCGGACTACGACGAGGTCGGGCTGATGATGGACGTCCTGCCCACGATCCTCGATGCGATCGAGCGCGCCGACGCGAGCGGCGACGGCGGCGTCAGCGGGGACGGAGGCGTCGACGGGCGGACGCACCTCGACGCCTGGCGTGCCGTCGAGGGCGCTTCCGAACCGCCGGCGGACAGAGCGGTGTTCTGGGCCTACGAGGGGCAGTGGGCGGTGCGGCGGCGCGAGTGGAAGCTGGTCGTCGACGCCCGCGAGGGCATGGTCCCGCCCGCCGTCGTCGACCGCGCCCTGTTCGACATCCGCCGCGATCCGGCCGAGACGACGGACGTCGCACGCGACTTCCCCCGGGAGCTGGCCGAGCTGGAAGCAGCGCTCGACGGCTTCCAGCAGCAGCACGACGGGTGGACGCGGGCGTCCTGACCGCCGCCCGCTCCGCCCCGGGTGCCACCGGGAGCCCAGCGAGTCTTCCTATGCTGGAGGCATCATGGGCACCTCCGGCAACGACCCCGCGCAGTACTACCGGCGAGGGCGCGCAGCCGACACCGGCGCGCCCCTCGTCGCAGCCGCGCCCCTCGTCGCAGCCACGCCCCTCTCGCCGACGCGGCGCGATCGAGCGACGCGTCGCGGCCGCGGGCTGCGGCCCTGGATGATCTGGGGCCCGGCCGCGTTCATCGCGCTCGTCGTCGTGGGCGTGGGCGCCGGCCTGCTCCTCGGCGGATCCGGCGACGACGCGGCCGCCGAGCCGGCGCCGACGCACTCGGCCGAGTACGCGGAGGCGCGGGCCGCGGTCGACGAGGCGCTCGCGGACTATCGCTCGACGCTGTCCGCAGCGCGCGAGGACTTCGCGCAGCGGGCGGCCACGGCGGACGGGCTCGCCTCGGCGCTCGGGGCGGCGGAAGGCGTCGTCGACGAGGAAGCGCGCGCCGCGGCCACCGCGTCGGTCGAGGCGTTCCGGACGGCCGTGGACCCGGCCGCGCTGCCCGAGGAGAGCACCGCGGAAGAGGCCGTCGTCGAGGACGGCGTCCCCTCGGACGACGCCGAGGTCGAGAGCGCGCTCGCCGCCTTCGAGACCGCGAGCACCGAGATCGCCGCACGCAGCGCCGTCCTCGACGACGTGGTGGCCGCCGCGGAGGCCTCGGAGGGCGAGGTGCGCGCGTCGCTGGACGCGCTCCGCGCGACCGTGCCCGCGACCGTCGAGGCGGAGCTCGCGGAGAACCCGGACGTCTCGGCCGACATCGCCGCGGCGACGGCCGATGCGGGCCAGGCGCTCGTGGACGCCGCGGAGCCGGCGGACGCCGCCGCGCGCCTCGACGAGTTCGTCGCGGCGGTCGGGGCGCTGCGCGAGGACCAGCATCGCGCCGTCCTCGAGTACGACCGCGAGCGTGCGGAGGCCGAGGAGCGGGAACGCCGGCAGCAGGAGCAGCCCGCACCGGCGCCCGAGCCGGCGCCCGAGGCGACCCCGGAGGAGACGCCGGCGCCCGAGGAGACGCCCGTGCCGGACGAGACGCCCGCACCCGAGGACACCGCCGAGCCCGAGGAGACGCCCGCACCCGAGGACACCGCCGAGCCCGAGGAGACGCCTGTCCCCGACGCGACACCGCGGTCGACCGAGGCCCTGCTCTGAGCCGTGCCCGTCGGCGTCGACCGCACGGGAAACGGACGTCAGCGCGGGAGCCTGCGGGCGTTGCGGGCCGGGCCGGGCGTCACCAGCCGAGGTCCTCGATGTAGCGCAGCAGCACGCCCTCGCGGAGGGCCCAGGGCGACACCTCGAGCTCGTCGATCCCGAGAGCGCCCATCGCCTCGTGCAGCACGACCGCACCCGCCGTGATCTGGAACGTGCGATCGGCCGTGATCCCGGGCAGCTCGCGCCGCGCGTCGGCCGGCACGCGCGCGAGCACCAGGATCCACGAGCCGAGCAGATCGCGGCGCAGCACCATCCGCGGCGAACCCGACCATCCCGTCATCGGATGGCCGGCGAGCCGCGCCAGCGAGCGGATCGTCTTCGACGAGCCGGCGACCAGCTCGGGCCGGGGGAGCGCCGCGAAGCGCTCGGCCACGGGTGCGAGCGTCCGCCGCGCGTGCTCGCGCAGCAGCGCGATCTCGGTGTCGCCGGGAGGATCGTCGGGCAGGAACTCGACCGTCATGCGCCCCGCTCCCAGCGGGACCGACTCGGCGAGGTCGGGGAGCTCGTCCGCGCCGCCGGCGATCTCGAGAGAGCCGCCGCCGATGTCGAACAGCAGGATCTGGCCCGCGGACCATCCGAACCACCGCCTCACCGCGAGGAACGTGAAGCGCGCCTCCTGCTCGCCGCCGAGCACCTGGAGGGGCTGCCCGAGGGTCTGCTCGATCCGGAGGATCACATCGGGCCCGTTGGCCGCCTCCCGCACGGCCGACGTGGCCGTCGCGAACACGGTGCGGGGCCGCGTCCAGGACGGGCGGATCGTCATCCCCGAGCGAGCACGCGGCAGGCGCCGCCGATGGGCGAAGACGTCAGCGAGGAGTGACGCTGATCGACGAAGGCGAATCGGCGGCGCGGCGACTATCACTGGACATCGCGCATCACCTGCCTTCGGATCGGGGAACGGGCATGGAGAGCCCGGAGAATGATACGTCGCGGCTGCCGAGGCGTCAAAACCCGGGGGCGCTCCGCCGGGGGAAACCCCGACCTCTCAGCGCGCGACGTAGCGGAGGAGTGCGGCTCCGTGCGGTGCGAGGGAGAGGCGGATGGCCGTGCTGCCGTGAGCGACGCCGCGCACGGCGGCATGATCGGTCGCGATCTCGGCACCCGTCCACAGCTCGCGCAGCTCTCCGTCGAGCTGAGCGGGGAGACCGACGTTCTGCGCGTCGAGGGCGATGTCGCGCGCCTCATCGTGGAGGTTGAAGGCGGCGACGTAGCGCTCGCCGTCGGTGCCATCGGCCGTCCACAGCACGAGGCCGTTCTCGCGGAACACCTCGCGACTCGCCTCGGCGCGCAGCAGCGCGAGCGCATCGGCGTTCGTGAAGAGCGCGATGGTGGCGGGGTCGCTCGTCGGAAGGTCTCCGCCGATCATGAGGGGCGACCGGGCCACGAGCCACAGCGTCATGAGCGAGACCCGCTCGGCGGGGGTCAGGCGGTCGTGACGCGGCTCGCCGCGCTCGGCCCGGATGCCGATCCGGCCGAGCGGCAGCATGTCGCCGTCCGGCCATCCGCTCGCCGACGCGTGCGGCGCCCAGCGCGCGAAACGGGCGAAGTTCGCCTCGACGTCGTGCCAGTCGTCCCACAGGTCGTCGCAGATCCGCCACATCGTCGCGTGCTCGCGGAGGTGCTCGAGGCGCGTGAGGGAGAGGTCGCGGCCCGGCGAGAGGCTCAGCTCGATCGGGCGGCCGGTGCGGGCGATGGCGCGCGCGTAGGCCTCGATGTCGGCCGCCTGGTACGGCCACAGCATGTCGTCGGCCTTGATGAAGTCGACGCCCCACGACGCGTAGAGATCGAGCGTGGAGTCGTAGTACGCCTGCGCCGCGGGGTGGTCATGGTCGAGTCCGACCATGTCGGGGTTCCACTCGCAGGCGTTCGCGGCGTCGGCGACCTCCGACGCGCGCGCGTCGGTGCCCAGGATCGGCGCGTCGGCGGCGACCGCGCGCCGCGGGATGCCCCGCATCGTGTGGATGCCGAAGCGGAGGCCGAGCGCGTGGATGCGCTCGGCCAGCGGCCCGAAGCCCGCGCCGCCGGCCGAACTCGGGAAGCGCCCCGGGTCGGGGATGAGCCTGCCGTGCTCGTCCATCGCGAGCGGCGCGTCGTCGTTGTACCCGTGCGAGCGCGCGGTCGGATCGGACCAGTCGATGTCGACGACCACCGTGTCCCACCCGTAGGGGAGGAGGTGCTTCGCCATGAACTCGGCATTCGCGAGGACCTCCGCCTCGGTGACGGTGGTGCCGAAGCAGTCCCAGCTGTTCCAGCCCATGGGCGGGGTGGTGCGCGCGAGCGGCATGGTGTCCCTTCATCGGGTTCGCGGGAGGGCACGACGCGGTGCCGCGGACGACGCTACCGGAATTCTCACGTTGGAGGAGACCGGCGATCGGATGGCGCGAGCGCGCTCTACCCTGGACGGATGGCGGAGGTCGAACGCGATCCCGAGCAGCTGCTCACGGTCGGCGAAGTGAGCGCGCGAACCGGAGTCGCCGTGTCAGCGCTGCACTACTACGAGCAGCTCGGACTCATCGCGGCCTCGCGCACGTCGGGAAACCAGCGCCGGTTCCGTCGCCACATGATCCGCCGCATCACGCTCATCGCGGTGGCGAAGCGGCTCGGCATCCCGCTCGCCGACGTCCGCCGAGCGCTTGCCGACGTGCCGCTCGACCGACGGCCCACGCAGGAGGACTGGCAGCGGGCCTCGCGCGAGTGGAAGCGCGTGCTGGAACGCCGACGGCAGGCGATCGAGCGTCTCGAGCACGAGCTGACCGGCTGCATCGGCTGCGGCTGCCTCTCGATGAACGCGTGTCGCCTGCTCAACCCCGACGACGAGCTGGGCCAGGAGGGCGCGGGCGCGCGGCGGCTCGACGTCGACGACGCTTCCTGAGGGTCCGCCGCGATCGGCCGCCGATTTGACCTCAAGTGCACCTGAGGTTCTACCGTCGAAGCATGCACAGCCCATCCGTCGATGCCTTCAAGACCGCGTTCCGTCTGCATCCGGCGGGGATCGCGGTGGTGTCGGCTCGCACCGCGGAGGGGCCCGTGGGGCTCACGGCCTCGAGCGTCGCGTCGGTCGGACTGGACCCGCTCGCCCTCGCGTTCTCCGTGACCCGGTCGCGGGGGAGCGCCGGCGGCATCCTCCGCGCCGAGTCGTTCGTCGTGAACCTCGTCACCGCGCGCCACGTCGAGACCGCGCAGGCCTTCGCGATCACCGGCGCCGACCGCTTCACTCCCGAGCAGGGGTGGTCGACGCTCGAGACGGGCGAGCCCTACCTCCCGTCGGCGCGCTTCGCGCTGCGCTGCCGGCCTCTGCAGGTGACCCCCGTGGGCGCGTCCTCCCTGGTCCTCGCTGAAGTCCTCGACGTGATCGAAGGGGAGGCCGGCGAGCCGGTCGTCTACTTCGATCGCGCCTTCCACGTCCTCAACCCCACCGCGGTCGGCTGACCGCACCCACCCAGAGAGAAGGAAACGATGCCCGCATACGCACTGCCCGATCTTCCCTACGACTACTCTGCGCTCGCGCCGCACATCTCGGCGCGCATCATGGAGCTGCACCACTCGAAGCACCACCAGGCCTACGTCACGGGTGCGAACACGGCGCTCGAGCAGCTCGCCGAGGCGCGCGAGACGAACAGCCTCGCCAACGTGAACAAGCTCGAGAAGGACCTCGCGTTCAACCTCGGCGGTCACATCAACCACAGCGTGTTCTGGCAGAACATGTCGCCGGATGGCGGCGGAGCGCCCGAGGGCGAGCTCGCGGCCGCGCTCGAGGACGCGTTCGGCTCGATCGACGGCTTCCGCGCGCACTTCACCGCGACGGCTCTCGGCGTGCAGGGCTCGGGATGGTCGGTGCTCGCGTGGGACTCGGTCGGCGCGCGTCCCGTGATCTTCCAGCTGTTCGACCAGCAGGGCAACGCGCCCCTTGGCGTCACGCCGCTTCTCCAGCTCGACGTGTGGGAGCACGCGTACTACCTCGACTACCAGAACGTGCGCGCGGACTACGTGAAGGCGTTCTGGGAGGTCGTCAACTGGGCCGACGTGCAGCGCCGCTTCGAGGCCGCGCGCACGGCGACGTCGGGCCTCATCGTCCCGGCGGCGAGCTGAGCCCTCGCGCAGACGGCGCGCGACTCGCGACACGGCTGCGGCGGGCAGCGCTTCTGGCGCTGCTCGCCGTGCCCGTCGCGGTCGGCGCCGTCGCGAGTGTCATCGGGCGCTGAGGCCGCCGAGCGCCTCCGCAGCCGCCGTGATGCGCTCGGCCATCCCCGCGAAGATGAATCCGTGGAAGGGCAGGACGGCAAGCCAGTAGAGGCGTCCGGCGAGACCGCGCGGGAAGAACACCGCTCGCTGCCGGTACCGGGCGCCGGCGCCGTCCGGCTCGACCCCCAGCTCGAGCCACGCGGCACCCGGGACCTTCATCTCCGCCCGCAGCCGCAGGAGACGGCCGTCCTCGATCGCTTCGACACGCCAGAAGTCGATCGCGTCGCCGACGCGAGCCGCGCTGCGGGAGCGCCGCCCGCGCCGCAGTCCGACCCCGCCCGCAACCCGGTCCATCCAGCCCCGCGCCGCCCAGAGGACGGGTGAGGAGTACCAGCCGTTCTCGCCCCCGATGCCGAGCACGATCTCCCAGACGTCCTCGGCCGAGGCGCGCGTGCAGCGTTCGCGCTCATCGGTGAAGACGGTGCGGCCGGCCCATTCGGGGTCGCTCGGCAGCGGGTCGCTCGGTGCGCCGGAGACCTCGGCGTCCTGCCAGCTCGTCTCGACACGGTCCGCGTCGAGTCGGCCGAGCGCGAGGCGCACCGCCTCGCGATACGGCGTCAGCCCGCCTGCGGGAGGCGGGATGAGGTCGTCGGGCACGCCGTCCTTCACGATGCACTCGTTCTGAAGCGACGCGATCAGCGGGCGCGCGATCGCACGCGGCACCGGAGTGACCAGGTTCACCCAGTGAGATGCGAGGGTCGGCGTGAGCACGGGCAGCGCGGCGATGGCGCGCTGGCGCAGCCCCGCCTCGATCGCGTAGCCGTTCATCATCTGCCCGTATCGGAGCACGTCAGGACCGCCGATGTCGATCGCACGGCTGATCCCGCTGGGAGCCCGTGCGGCTCCGAGCAGGTAGTGGAGCACATCGCGGATCGCGATCGGCTGGATGCGGTTCCGCACCCAGCGCGGCGCGGGCATGTACGGGAGGACCTCGGTGAGATGGCGGATCATCTCGAATGATGCCGAGCCGGAGCCGATAACGACGCCCGCCTGCAGCACCAGAGTCGGCACCCCCGAGTTGAGGAGGATCTCGCCGACGGCGACGCGCGAGCGGAGGTGCGGTGAGAGCTCGGCATCGGCGGGATGCAGCCCGCCGAGATAGACGAGGCGGCGGACACCGGCCGTGGCCGCCGCCTTCCCGACGGTCTGCGCCGCGAGCTCGTCTGCGCGCTCGAATCCCCGGCCGGCTCCCATGGAGTGGACGAGGTAGAACAGCACATCGACGTCGTCGCATGCACGCGCGACCGCGCTCGCCTCGGCAGCGGAGCCCTCGACGATCTCCACCTCGTCGCCCCACGGCAGCGATCGTGCACGAGCGGCGTCTCTCACGAGCACGCGCACGCGGTATCCGGCTGCGACGAGCCGCGGCGTCAGTCTGCCGCCGACATAGCCCGTCGCCCCGAGCACGAGCGCGCGAGGTGGTGTGCCGTCCGCTCGCGGAAGCGCGCGCAATGCCGGTTCGTGTCCCGTGGGCGCCGTGAGGTCGATCATCCGCTCAGGCTAGGAGGCCCCGTTCGCCGCCGCCCAGCGCTTGACAGCCGGCGCGAGGACGCGATTCCTTGCGCCGAGATGACGGCTGGTTAGAATACCGGTGTTCTGTGCCGGCTGGCACGGGGGAAGACGTGGCCCTGACTGCGGGTCCGCGACCGGATGGCACGGAGAGCAGCTATGACCGCTGGCGAAGACGACGCCGTTGCCGCGTCTTCGCATGGCGGCGCGCGTCGGAGTCGTCGGGACCGCCTCCCGGAGGCGGTGCCCGTGCGCCGTCTCGACACGGCGCCCGTGACGCCGCTCATCCTGCCGTCGTACGGGTCCGCTCCGCGCCGCGGCGGTGCCTCGGGCATCGCGGCTCTGCCGTTCGCGGCGCCGGTCACGCCCGTGCGCACCGAGGACGCCGCGAACGGATCGTCGTTCCGCGCGGGTCAGCTCGTCGCCGCAGGCACGGCGGCTGCGGTGATCGCCGCCGTGGCGACCGCGTTCACTCCGGGAGGCGGCGGCGGGACGCTCCTCGGGTCGGGCTTCACCTTCGCTGAGGCACAGCAGGGGACCTACGCGGGCACCCCCGAGGCGGACGGCGAGGGCGGACTCGCCGTCGAGGTGGTCGAGCCGCCCGCCGATGACCTCGAGCCGCTCGGGATCCTGCCGTCGACGCTTCCTGACGACCTGCGCTCGGATGAGCCCGACGATCGCTCCGGCGGCGGAGGCGACGACAACGGCGGCGGCGATGACCCCCAGGACGAGCGCGACGGCGACGACCGAGAGGGGCACGACGACCGGGGCGGCCGAGACGACCATGGGGACGAGGACCAGGACTCGAGCCCGAGCCCCTTCCCGTGGTGGCCCGACTTCGATTTCGATCTCGACGACCCGTCTCCGACGACGAAGCCGCAGCCGTCGCGCGAGCCGAGCGATCCATCCGACCCCTCGCCAACGCGGGAGCCGTCCGAGCCGTCTCCGACGAGGGAGCCATCGGACCCGTCTCCGACGCGCGAGCCTTCCGAGCCCTCGCCCACCCGGGAGCCCTCGGAGCCTGCGCCCACGCGCGAGCCGTCCGAGCCGTCTGAGCCCTCGCCGACTCGCGAGCCGTCTGAGCCCGCTGAGCCGTCGCCATCCGAGCCGAGCGAGCCGTCCGAGCCGAGCGAGGAGCCTTCGACGCCGCCCACGAGCGAGCCCTCACAGCCGCCGAGCCCGAGTCTTCCTCCCACGAGTGAGCCCTCTCCGCCGCCCACGAGCGAACCGCCGGCCCCGGCACCCGATCCCCTCCGGTTCGCCGGGCTGAGCGAGAACTACACGCTCAGCCTCTTGGGAATCAAGGTGCTCGGAAGCTACACGCTCTCGGTGGTCGGCGAGCCCGGATCGACGGCGACCGTCACCTACGGCGGGTCCGCCGCGGGCTCGGTCACGTTCGGCGGCTCCGGTGCTGCGTCGATCACGCTGGGCAGGTCGCTCGTCGACCTCAAGCTGAGCAATCCCCTGATCCGCGTCGCGTACTCGGATGGCACGCCGGGTGCGCCGATCGAAGAGTACCGCGACAGCATCTGACTCCCCGCTCGATAGTCTGCTCGTCCGAGCATCCGAGAGGGGATGACATGGTCGCCGTGTACGTGGATCCTGTCGACGGCCGCGCCTATGGTCTGGACACGCCGCGCTGGCGCTCCGACGCGGGGCGGCCCCTCATGGTGAGTGCGCAGCGCGGGATCGCCCGCGACGAGATCGAGACGCGCGAGCGCTCGCTCTGGCGGTATCACGCCGCGCTCCCCGTCGACATCGCGCATCCGATCACGCTCGGCGAGGGGTGCACGCCGCTCGTGGAGCGGGAGTGGGGGCGTCATCGTCCGCTCTTCAAGCTCGAGTGGTTCAGCCCGACGGGGAGCTTCAAGGACCGCGGATCGAGCGTCATGCTGTCGTACCTGCGCGAGCGCGGAGTCGAGGCCGTGCTCGAGGACAGCTCCGGGAACGGCGGATCGTCGATCGCCGGGTACGGCGCGGCCGGCGGGATGGGGGTGCGCATCTTCGCGCCGGCCTCGACGTCTCCCGCGAAGATCGCGCAGGTGCGCGCATACGGTGCCGAGGTCGAGCTCGTCGACGGGCCGCGGGAGGCCTCTCAGGAAGCGGCGATCCGCGCATCCGACGAGACGTTCTACGCGAGCCACAACTGGCAGGCCCTCTTCCTCGAGGGGACGAAGACGCTCGCCTACGAGCTCTGGGAGGACCTCGGGTTCCGCGCGCCCGACAACGTCATCGTGCCGGTCGGCGCCGGGAGCAGCCTGCTCGGGTGCTGGCTCGGCTTCCGCGAGCTGCATTCCGCCGGTCAGATCGAGCGGATGCCGCGGCTGTTCGCCGCGCAGCCCCGGGGATGCTCCCCGGTGGTCGCCGCGCTCTCGGGAGAGCGGCACGCGCATGCGCCGACGATCGCCGAGGGCACGGCCATCCGATCGCCTCTCCGCCTCGACCAGATGCTGCAGGCGCTCCGCGAGACGGATGGCGCGGCTCTCGCGATCTCGGAGGAGGGCATCGTCGCCGCCCTGCGCGCGCTGTGCGATCGCGGGCTGTTCGCCGAGCCGACCAGCGCGCTCGCCGCGGCCGCCTTCGACGAGCTCGTCGCGCGCGGGGCGATCCGTGACAGCGAGACGACGGTCGTCATGCTCAGCGGCTCGGGGCTCAAGGCGGCCGAGACGATCCGGTCGCTGCTGTCCTGAGGCGTCCGGTGGCGTCAGGCGGCGTCGGCCTGCTGGCGCGCCTCGAGCACGTCGGGCATGTGCGTCGTCGCCCAGGTCTCCAGCGCGCGCAGCGGCTCGCGCAGGCTGCGTCCGAGGTCGGACAGCTCGTAGACCACGCGCGGCGGCACCTCGGCGTACACGGTCCGCGTCACGAGTCCGTCGCGCTCCAGTGCACGGAGCGTCTGCGTGAGCATCTTCTGCGAGATGCCCTCGATGCGGCGGGCGACCTCAGAGAAGCGAAGCGGCCCGTCCTCGAGCGTGCCGAGGACGAGAGCGGTCCATCGGTCGCCGATGCGGTCGAGCAGCTGCCGGCTGGGGCAGTCCTTGGCGTAGGGATTCCACGCGTCCATCACGCCTCACTTACGTCGCGGTGACCAGGGCACGGAAAAGTGCCTGCTTCCCCACAGTAACAGGCTCTCCTAGAGTGACTATTGCGCGGTGATCGCCGCGGACCGACTACAGGAGGACATCCAGATGACACGTATCGCCGTCTTCGGAGGAACCGGCTTCGCCGGAGGGCACATCGTCGAGAACGCCGTGGGGCGCGGACACGAGGTGATCTCGTACAGCCGGTCGGTTCCCGCGACGACGATCGAGGGCGTCGAGTACCGGACGGGGTCGATCGCCGATGCCGACACGGTGAAGCAGGCCGTCGCGGATGCCGACGTGGTGATCAGCGCCGTCGCCCCGCGGGGCGACATGGAGGGCGCGGTCGCGCCTGCCATCGCCCAGCTGGCCGAGGCCGCGCGCGCGGCCGGCACGCGGATCGGCGTGATCGGCGGCGCAGGGTCGCTGCACGTGTCGGAGGGCGGGCCTCGCGTGCTCGACAGCGGATTCCCGGAGGCGTTCAAGGCAGAGGCCCTTGAGATGACGGATGTCCTGGAGGCGCTCAAGGCCTCGCCCGAGGACCTGGACTGGTTCTTCATCAGCCCCGCGGGCGGGTTCGGCGCATTCAACCCCGGCGAGGCGAAGGGCACGTACCGTCTCGGCGGCGACGTGCTTCTCGTGGACGAGGACGGTGAGTCGTTCATCTCGGGTGCCGACCTCGCGCTCGCGATCGTGGATGAGATCGAGGCGCCGAAGCACCACCGCAAGCGCTTCACGGTCGCCTACTGACAGCTGGGGACGCTGGGGAGAGGCGGGGCGGTGGCGATGGCGGCCGCCCCGCCTCGGCGCAGGAGCGCGACACGCCCGACGCAGGCCTCGGTTTGCCCACCTCCTCCGATCCGCGTAATGTATTCCCTTGTCGCCGCCAAGCGGTGAGGTTGAGCCGGAAGGTTCCCCGCCCCAGGTCTGCGACAGAAACCGCCTCGAAGAAGAGACGCACTCGTGCGTCGACTCGAAGGGGTGGCGGTCGTTCTCTCGAGCGGCTGCGATCGACACGGCGTGTCGGATTCGCATCCTGGTGAGAGAGCGGCTAAGATAGAGAAGTTGCCCCAGAGGGCCACGGCGGGAGTCGTGGGGCTGGGTGCGTCTGATCCTTGAGAACTCAACAGCGTGCACTTGTCAAATGCCAAATTATCCTCGTCCAGCTTCGGCTGGTT
>NZ_BSEJ01000014.1 GCF_027921765.1 Microbacterium barkeri | reverse complement strand
TCACCGCTTGGCGGCGACAAGGGAATACATTACGCCGAACCCCCACCCCCAGCAAACCCACCCACCACCCGGGCGTGTCGCAACCCGGAAGCACGGCAATCCGGTCCCTGTTGCGCCGAAGGGCGCGCCTCCTCACGGAGACGCGCCCTTCGGCGGAACGCTGGATGTCAGGCGTCGATGAAGACGCCTGCGAGCGCCTTCTTGCCGCGCCGCAGCACCGAGACGCCGCCCGGGAGCGTTCCGTTCACCGTCGCCTCATCGGAGTCGACCTTCGCGCCGTCCACGGAGACGCCGCCCTGTGAGATCGCGCGACGCGCCTCCGATACCGACGAAACGAGCCCCGTCTCCACGAGCGCCTGGGTGACGGGCGTGCCCGCGGCCAGCGTCGCGTGGGGCAGTTCACGGAGCGCGGAGGCGAGGGTGCCCGCGTCGAGAGCACCGAGATCTCCCTTTCCGAACAGAGCCTCCGACGCGTCGATGGCCGCAGCGGTCGCCTCTGCCCCGTGCACGGCGGTCGTCACCTCGAGCGCGAGCCTCTTCTGCGCCGCACGGCGGAACGGCTCGCTCTCCACGAGAGCCGCGTACTCCTCGATCTCGGCCCGCGTGAGGAACGTGAAGACCTTCAGGCGCTCGACCACGTCGGCGTCATGGGTGTTGAGCCAGAACTGGTAGAACGCGTACGGACTGCACATCTCCGGATCGAGCCAGATCGCGTTGCCCTCGCTCTTGCCGAACTTCGTGCCGTCGCTGTTCGTGATCAGCGGGGTGCCGAAGGCGTGGACCGACCGTCCCTCGACGCGGTGGATGAGGTCCGTGCCGCTCGTGAGATTGCCCCACTGGTCGCTGCCGCCCGTCTGCAGGACGCAGTCGTAACGGCGATAGAGCTCGAGGAAGTCCATCCCCTGGAGGATCTGGTAGCTGAACTCCGTGTAGCTGATGCCGGCTTCGGAGTTCAGGCGCGCGGTCACCGCGTCCTTCTTGATCATCGTGCCGACGCGGTAGTGCTTGCCGATGTCGCGGAGGAAGTCGATCGCCGACATCGGCGCCGTCCAGTCGAGGTTGTTCACCATCCGAGCGGCGTTGTCGCCGTCGAAGCTGAGGAACCGCTCGATCTGGGCGCGCAGCTGCGCGACCCACTCGGCGACCGTCTCCTTCGTCTGCATGACGCGCTCGGCGGTCGGGCGAGGGTCCCCGATGAGGCCGGTCGCCCCGCCCACGAGACCGAGCGGCCGGTGGCCGGCGAGCTGCATGCGACGCATCGTGAGAAGCTGCACGAGATGCCCGAGGTGAAGGCTCGGCGCGGTCGGGTCGAACCCGCAGTAATACACGATCGACTCGCCCGCGAGCAGCTCGCGAAGAGCGTCCTGGTCGGTCGACACGTGCACGAGGCCGCGCCAGACGAGCTCATCCCAGATGGTCTCGAAAGAGGGATCGTTCGCCTGCACGGCAACGGAGGTTGCGGGTACAGTCATGCGCTCCAGCCTAGGGCTTCCCGGGACCCGTCCTCACAAGCCGAGCGCGTGCGCGACGGCCTGCGTCCGTGCGACGAGCTCCGCGCGCTGCTCGGCCACCCGCTCGGGAGCGGTGCCGCCGACACCGGCGCGCGATGCAACCGATCCCTCGATCGACAGCACCTCCCGCACGGCGGGCGTGAGGTGCTCGGACACCTCGGCGAGGAGCTCGTCCGTCGCGTCCTCCAGGCCGATCCCCCGCTCCTCGCAGGCGCGGACGAGCGCACCGGAGATCTCGTGGGCGTCGCGGAACGGGACCCGCTGCGTGACGAGCCACTCGGCGACATCCGTCGCGAGCGAGAATCCCTGCGGCGCGAGCGAGGCCATCCGCTCGGTGTCGAAGCGCAGTGTGGCGACCATCCCCGTGAAGGCGGGAAGAAGCACCTCGAGAGTCGCGACGGAGTCGAACACCGGCTCCTTGTCCTCCTGCAGATCGCGGTTGTACGCGAGCGGGAGCGCCTTGAGCGTCGCGAGCAGGCCGGAGAGGTTGCCGATCAGGCGTCCCGACTTGCCGCGCGCGAGCTCGGCGATGTCGGGGTTCTTCTTCTGCGGCATGATGCTCGAGCCCGTCGAGTACCCGTCGTCGAGGGTCACGAAGCCGAACTCGCGGGTGTTCCAGAGGATGATCTCCTCTGCCATGCGCGACAGGTCGATGCCGATCTGCGCCGCGATGTAGGCGAACTCGGCGACGACGTCGCGCGCGGCTGTACCGTCCATGGAGTTCTCGGCCGGCCGATCGAGGCCGAGTTCGCGGGCGACGAGCGCGGGATCGAGACCGAGGGTCGACCCGGCGAGCGCCCCTCCCCCGTACGGTGACACCCCCGCGCGGCCGCGCCAGTCGCGGAGCCGCTCGAGGTCGCGCACGAGCGGCCATCCGTGTGCCTGGAGGTGATGCGCGAGGAGCACGGGCTGGGCGTGCTGGAGGTGCGTGCGGCCCGGCAGGATGGCCGACGGGTGCGCGTCGGCCTGCGCCACGAGCGCGTCGATGAGCTGGACGAGCTCGCGAGCGATCACACCCGCGTGGTCGATGAGGAACAGGCGGATGAGCGTCGCGATCTGGTCGTTGCGGCTCCGGCCTGCGCGCAGTCGGCCGCCGAGCTCGGCGCCCACCTCCTCGAGGAGCGCCGTCTCGAGGGCGCCGTGCACATCCTCATCCGCATCGCGCGGACGCAGACGACCGCTTCGCACGCCCTCGGCGAGCGCGTCGAGTCCGGCGTGCATGCGCGCCGCCTCGTCGGCGGTGAGGTAGCCGGCGGCCTCGAGGGCCGCTGCGTGCGCGTGCGATCCGCGGATGTCGTAGAGCGCGAGCTGCCAGTCGAAGTGCGTCGATCGGCTCAGGGCCTGCAGCTCGGGGCTCGGCCCCCCTGCGAAGCGTCCGCCCCAGAGGGCTCCCTCGTTCGTCCCACGCGTCTCGCCTGTGCTCACCCGTCCAGCGTACTGAAGCGCCAGGACCCGCTCCGACCACCATCCATGTCTCGCCCACCGCGGGAAAGCCCGTCGCTATCCCACCGCGAGTGAGACACCGCGACGGGACGAGGGCACGATCGTGCGGGCGAGCCAGGCGATGCCGGCCTCGAGCGGGCCGCGCCCGACGAGCAGCGACCACAGGCTGCAGCCGACGATCGTCGCGACGGTCAGGGGCCAGAACGGCTCGGTCGCACGGAACGCCACGAGATCCGACCCGAACTGCAGCACGGTGGGCTCGGGCTGCAGCAGCGCCCACGCGACGAGCTGCGCCGCGTATGCCGTGAGCGGCATCGAGCCCATCGCCCGCAGGGGCCACGCGAGCCAGCGGAGCGGTGTCCTACACACGAGGAGGCATACGCCGATGACCGCGATTGCGAACCCGCCGGATCCGACCGCCTCGGCGACTCCGCTCGAGTGCGCCGCGTCATCGAGCACGTGCGCCCACACGCTCTCGGGTTCGGCGAGCGACCTCCAGCGGCCCAGCACCCCGTACCCGATGACGGCCGCGGCCGCGCCGCCGAGGACGAGCGCGAACGCCGTCCGCGGCCGACCGAGGCGGAGGCGTCCGATGGCGAGCCCCGCCGCGACGAAGGCGAACCACAGCGCGAACGGATAGTGCCATCCGGTCAACTGCGCGATGAGCTCGCCGGAGGGCGATTCCCACCCTGCCCATCCGTCGGTCGCCCACACCGCGAACGGCGCGATCAGCGCGACCGCGGCGGCGAGCGCGAGCAGCGTCGCGGGGCGCATCCGCAGCACCGGGAGCGCGAGGAGGAACAGGATGCCGTATGCCGGCAGGATCACGAGCACGGGCGTGTCGAGTGCGACCAGGAGCAGGCCGATCACCCAGATCGCGATCGCCCGCACGACGATCCGGCCGCGTGCGACCGCCATCCGCTCGCCGTCGACTGGGGTCGACCCGCCCGTGACGAGCGCGAGCGAGACGCCGGCGAGCGTCGCGAAGAGGATGGACGAGCGGCCGTTGACGACGTCGATCCAGGCCGCGGGGTCACCCCAGGCGAAGGGCGACGTGTCGAGCAGGTGGGCGGCGAACATGCCGATCACCGCGAGACCGCGCGCGAGGTCGATGCCGGGCGCGCGGCCGGACCCGTCCAGCCGAGCCAGACGGGTCCGGATCCAGCCGGTCAGTCCGCCTGGCGCAGCAGCCAAACGAGGAGGGCCTTCTGCGCGTGCAGGCGGTTCTCCGCCTCGTCCCAGATGACGCTCTGCGGGCCGTCGATGACCTCGGCGTCGACCTCGTAGCCGCGATCGGCGGGGAGGCAGTGGATGAAGATCGCCTTGTCGTCGGCGAGCCCCATGAGCTCGGGCGTCACCTTGTACGCGCCGAGGTCGCGCAGGCGGGCGAGCTTCTCCTCCTCCTTGCCCATCGAGACCCAGGTGTCGGTTACGACGACGTCGGCACCGGCGGCCGCCTCGAGCGGATCGGTGAAGAGGGTGAGCGAGCCGCCGGTCTCGATGCCGATGCGGTCGGCGTCCATCACGATGTCCTCGCGGGGCGCGTAGTCGATGGGCGATGCGATCCGCACGTGCATGCCGGCCATCACGCCCGCCAGCGCGTACGAGTGCGCCATGTTGCTGCGGCCGTCTCCGAAGAACGACAGCGTGAGCCCGCGCAGCTCGCCCTTGTGCTCGCGCACGGTGAGCAGGTCGGCCAGCAGCTGGCACGGATGGAAGTCGTCGCTGAGAGCGTTGACGACGGGCACCCGCGTGCCCTTCGCCATCTCCTCGAGGCCCTGCTGCGCGTAGGTGCGCCACACGATCGCGGCGACCTGGCGCTCCAGCACGCGCGCCGTGTCGGCGGGCGTCTCCTTGCCGCCGAGCTGGCTGTTCGCGGTCGAGATGATGAGCGGCGTGCCGCCGAGGTCGGCGATGCCGACGGCGAACGAGACGCGCGTGCGAGTCGACGACTTGTCGAAGATGACCGCCACGGTCTTCGGGCCGGCCAGGGACTTGTCGGCCCAGCGGTCCTTCTTGAGCTCGGCCGCGAGCTCGAGGATCTCGGCCTGCTCGGCCGGCGTGATGTCGTCGTCGCGCAGGAAGTGGCGGGTCATGCGTGGGTCTCCGTCGGGGTCGGGATGGTCGCGGCGACGGCCGAGAGAGCCTCGCCGAACAGGGTGAGGAACTCCTCGATCTCCGCATCGCCGATCGTGTAGGCGGGTGCGATGCGGATGACGTCCGCATCGGGGGCGTTCACGATGAGGCCGCGCTCGTGGGCGGCCGCGCGCACCTCCGCCGCAACCGGCGCGGTCAGCGTGATGCCGATGAGGAGGCCCTCGCCGCGCGTGCCCGAGACGAGCGGGAGCTCGGCGACGGCCGTGCGCAGCTGAGCGCCGCGCGCGGTCACGTTCTCGAGCAGCCCTTCGCTCTCGATGTAGCCGAGCACGGCATTCGCGACCGCGCTGGCGAGCGGGTTGCCGCCGAACGTCGAGTTGTGGGTGCCGGGATAGAACAGGTCGCTCGCTGCGCCGAACGTGATGAGGGCGCCGAGGGGGAATCCCGCGCCGATGCTCTTCGCGAGCGTCACGGCATCGGGGACGATCCCTTCGCGCTGGAAGGCGAACCACTCCCCCGTCCGGCCCGAGCCGGTCTGCACCTCGTCGAGGACGAGGAGCGCGCCGCGCTCGGTCGCGAGCTCGCGAGCCCTCGCGAGGAAGCCGTCGGGCATCGGGACGACGCCGGCCTCGCCCTGGATCGGCTCGACGAAGAGCGCCGCGATCGAGTCATCGAAAGCCGCCTCGAGCGCCTCGAGCGTGGCGTCGATCGAGCGCACGCCCGGCAGGACGGGCTCGAACGGATCGCGGTAGGCGGCCTTGGGGGTGATCGAGAGCGCGCCCATGGTGCGGCCGTGGAACGCGCCGTTGAGCACGAGGATGGTCGACTTGCCGGTCTTCCCGCCGTGCAGGCGGGCGAGCTTGATCGCCATCTCGTTCGCCTCGGTGCCCGAGTTCGAGAGGAACACCCGTCCGTCGTCGCCGGTGCCGGCCAGACGCTTCAGGCGGGCGGCGAGCTCGAGCTGCGCGGGGCTCGCGAAGTAGTTCGAGATGTGCGCGAGCGTCGCCGCCTGCTTCGACACGGCCTCCACGAACACGGGGTGCGCGTGGCCGAGGCAGTTGACGGCGATCCCGCCCAGGAAGTCGAGGTAGCGGCGGTCGTCCGCGTCCCAGACATGCGAGCCCTCGCCCCGGGTGAGGAGCGCGAGGCGCCCGCCCAGGCTCATGAGATCCCGCGATGCGTCGTCCTGCCAGGTGCTCATCCGACCACCACCTCCGTTCCGATTCCCTTGCTGGTGAAGAGCTCGACGAGCACCGAGTGCGGCACGCGCCCGTCGATGATGGCGGCCGTCGGCACGCCGCCGTCGACCGCGTCGAGGCATGCCTGCATCTTCGGGATCATGCCCGACTCGAGCTTCGGCAGCATCTCGCGCAGCTCGTCGGCCTTGATGTGCGACACGAGCGAGTCGCGGTTCGGCCAGTCGGCGTACAAGCCGGGCACATCGGTGAGGACCACGAGCTTCCGCGCGCCGAGCGCCACCGCGAGCGCGGATGCCGCGGCATCCGCGTTGATGTTGAGCGTGTGACCGGGGTGGTCGAGGTCGGGCGCGACACCCGCGACGACCGGGATGCGGTCGGCCTCGAGCTGGTCGATCACGGGAGTCGGGTCGACGCGGACGACGTCGCCTACCCGGCCGAGGCTCTCCTCGACCCCGTCGATGACGACGCCGCGGCGCCGGCCGCCGAAGAGCCCGGCGTCCTCGCCCGAGACGCCCACCGCGAACGGGCCGTGCGAGTTGATCTTGGCGACGAGCTGGGGGTTGATCTGGCCGGTGAGCACCATCCGGACGACCGAGATCGCCTCGGTGCTCGTGACGCGGTAGCCGCCCTTGAACTCGCTCGGGATCGCGAGGCGGTCGAGCATGCTCGAGATCTGCGGCCCGCCGCCGTGCACGACGACGGGCTTGATGCCCACGTAGCGGAGATACGCGATGTCGGCCGCGAACGCGTCCTGGAGCTCCTCCGAGATCATCGCATTGCCGCCGTACTTCACGACGACGATCTGATCGCGGTACTCCTTGAGCCACGGAAGCGACTCGATGAGGGTGGCCGCCTTGAACTCGGCTTCCTCGGGGCTGGTGTCCTGCAGGTCGATCGGTGTCATGAGGAGTACGCGCTGTTCTCGTGGACGTAGTCGTGCGTGAGGTCGTTCGTGAGGATGGTCGCGGTCGCCTCTCCCGCGTGCAGGTCGATGAGCACGTGCGTGTCGCGCGGTGCGAGATCGACCTCCTCGCGGGGGCGGTCCGGGCCGCCCGCGCTGCACACGCGGACGCCGTTCATCGAGACGTCGACCTGGTAGGGATCGAACTCCGCGGAGGTCGTGCCGATCGCCGCCAGCACGCGGCCCCAGTTCGGGTCGTTGCCGAAGATGGCGGCCTTGAAGAGGTTGTTGCGCGCGACCGAGCGGCCCACCTCGACCGCGTCCTGCTCGCTCGCGGCCCCGACGACCTCGATCGCGATCGCATGGCTGGCGCCCTCGGCGTCGGCCTGCAGCTGCCGCGCGAGGTCGGAGCAGACCGCGGCGAGCGCGCTCGCGAACTCCTCCGGGTCGGGGGTCACGCCCGAGGCCCCGCTCACGAGGAGCGTGACCTGGTCGTTCGTCGACATGCATCCGTCGGAGTCGAGCCGGTCGAAGCTGACGTTCGTTGCGGAGCGGAGGTGCGCGTCGGCGGCCGCCGCGTCGAGCACGGCGTCGGTCGTGAGCACGACGAGCATCGTCGCGAGCCCGGGAGCGAGCATCCCCGCGCCCTTCGCCATCCCTCCGATCGACCATCCGCCGCCGCGATGCACCGCGGTCTTGGGAACCGTGTCGGTCGTCATGATCGCGCGTGCCGCGTCGTCTCCGCCGCCGACGCTGAGGGAGGCGATCGCCTTCGCGGTGCCGTCGAGCACCTTCGCGCGGAACACGTCGTCGCCCGTGCCGATGAGGCCGGTCGAGCAGACCTGGATGCCGACGGCTCCGACGCCGAGGAGCTCCGCCGCGCGCTCCGCGGTCTGGTGCGTCGTCTGGAAGCCGAACGCGCCCGTGAAGCAGTTGGCGCCGCCCGAGTTCAGCACGACCGCCTCGATCACGCCGCCCTTGATCGCCTCCTGCGACCACAGGATCGGGTTCGCCTTCGCCCGGTTCGAGGTGAACACGGCGGCGCCGGCCTTGAGCGGCCCGCGGTTGACGACGACCGCGACGTCGGGCTTGCCTGTCGACTTGAGCCCTGCGGCGACTCCGGCCGCCTCGAATCCTGCGGGTGCGGTCACGCTCACGGCGCCACTCCGTTCACGGTGAGAGCGCGGCCCTCCGGCAGGCCGAGCGCGATGTTCATGGACTGGATCGCGGCGCCCGCCGTCCCCTTTGCGAGGTTGTCGACGGCGGTCACGACGACGACCCGGCCGGCCGCGCGGTCGATCGCGAGGCCGATGAGGGCCGTGTTCGCGCCGAGGACGTCGGCCGTGCGCGGCACCTGTCCCTCGGGCAGGAGCTGCACGAAGGTCTCGCCCGCGTACGCCTGCTCCCACGCGTCGCGGATCTGCGCGTCGGTCGCGCCGTCCGCGATGCGCGCCGTCGAGGTCGCGAGGATGCCGCGGGCCATCGGCACGATCACGGGGGTGAAGGAGATGCGGATGTCGCCGGTCGCGCCCGCGGCACGGAGCGCCTGCCGGATCTCGGGGATGTGGCGGTGCGTTCCCCCCACCGCGTACGGGTTCGCCGTTCCGAGGAGCTCAGCGCCGAGAAGATGCGTCTTGAGGCTCTTGCCCGCGCCCGAGGGGCCGACCGCCAGGACGCTCACGATGTCGGACGGGTCGATGACGCCCGCGGCGACGCCGGGCGCGAGGCTGAGACTCACGGTCGACGCGTTGCACCCGGGCGCCGCGATCCGAGTGGCCCCGACGAGACGCTCGCGCTGCTTCGCGCCGCCGACCGGAAGCTCGGGGACGCCGTACGCCCAGGGCTCGTGGAAGGCACCGCCGTAGAACGCGTCCCAGTCCCCCTCGTCGACGAGACGGTGATCGGCGCCGCAGTCGATGACGAGCGCGGCGTCGCCGAGCGCGTCGGTGTACTGGCCGGATTGGCCGTGCGGGAGCGCGAGGAACACGACATCGTGACCGGCGAGGATCTCCGGCGTGGTGTCCTGCAGGGTGAGGTGCGCGAGCGAGCGGAGGTGCGGCTGATGCTGGATGAGCGGCTGGCCGGCGTTCGAGTGCGCGGTGACCGTGCGGATCTCGACGTCCGGATGTTCGGCGAGCAGACGGAGGAGCTCTCCGCCGGCGTAGCCCGAAGCGCCGGAGACGGCGACCGAATACGACATGACTTCTACCTTATTGTCCGTGGGCGGGGGCCGGAGACGGCGACACCGGCCGACGGACCGCGCGCAGGCGCAGTGTCTCGCGGTGTCGCCTAGATTCGGCGGCCGCTGCGACGTCGGGGCGCGACGAGCGCGCTCGGAGCGAGCGTGCGCGAGGTCGCGGGCGAGGTCATGCCGACGACAGTACCACGGAGCGGATGGTCGGCTCGTCAGTCAGGCAGGTCGGCGAGCGTGGGCGTCGTCCATGAGGGATCGGGGCGCCAGTCGCGCCACGCGGGGTCGAACGGCCAGTCCCCGGCCGCGAACGACGCGATCGCCGCCTCCGCATGACGGCGGATGTGGGCGGCCTCCTCAGGTGCGATCCGCCCCTGCACGAGGGCCTCCTCGAGCTCGTCCTCGTCCTTCAGCTGCGCGTGCCCGGCCGCATCGATCCACACATCGAGGACGTGGTCCGACGAATAGGTCGCCTCTCCCGCCCGCAGATGCGCGTTCTCGAGGTTCACGTACCAGCCGGAGAAGGTCCACGGCTCCCCCGACCAGAACAGCCACACCGACCACGGTGTGCCGGTCGGCGCGATGCGCAGGATGCCATTGCCCCACCACTCCTCGCGGATGCGGATGCGACGCTCCGTCCAGCGTCGCTCGAGCGGCACCGTCCGGATTCGGCGCCCGTCCGGAGCGCCCTGCGCTTCCTGGACCGTGCCCGGCGCGAGCCAGGCGACGAGCCCCCGCGGGTCATCGCGGACGACCCGCATCGGCGCGATCGTGGACGCGTCCCCCGCTGTCCACCCGGGTCGACGGTAGTGCCAGTCGATCTGCGCCCCCGGGCGGAGGAACGGCGGCGCACCGGCGGGGCGAGCGCCCTCCGGTGCGGAGGGCGCGGTCGGATGCGCGATGGTCTCGATCACGTCCTCCACGGTAGCCGTGCCGCATCGTGAGGCCCCGCGCACGCGCACGCGCGCGTCTCGCGACCCGGGCCATCCGCGCCCGCGTGCAGATCGCAGCATCGGCGCGCCGCGGCATCTCGGATGCGGCGAGACCCCGCCAGGAGCGGGGTCTCGCCGTGCACGCGCCGTCTCAGTCGCGCAGCTGCGCGCCGAAGCGCTCGCTCGCGACGGCCACTCCGGCGAGCTTCGCGTCGGATGCCTCGGCGGCGGTGAGCGTGCGGTCCGGTGCGCGGAAGCGCAGCGCGAACGTGAGGCTCTTCGACCCCTCGGGAACACCCTGACCGCGGTAGTCGTCCACGAGGCGCAGCGACTCGAGCAGGGAGCCGGCCCCCTCGGCGAGCGCGGCGCGGAGCGAGGCCGCCGGCAGATCGGCCGGGACGATGAGCGAGACGTCCTGCGTCGCGGCGGGGAACGTCGACAGCGACTCGGCGACGACGCGATCGCCCGCGCGATCGAGCACGGCGTCGAGGTCGATCTCGCCGACGGTGACCCGCCCGACGAGGTCGGCCTCGTCGGCGACCTGCGGGAGCAGCTCGCCCACGTACCCCACGACGTCGCCGAGCACGGAGAGCAGGCCGGTGCGGCCCGGGTGCAGCGCCGCGCGCTCGCCCTGGACGACGTCGATCTCGACGCCCGCGGCCGCGGCGATCAGCCGGACCGCGTCGAGGGCGACCTCGAGTCCGGCGGCCTCGGCCGCGCGACCGGGCTGCTTCGGCGCGATGCTGCCCGCGAGCAGGAACGCGATCCGGCGCGGCTGCTCCGGGATGGAGGCGTCGATCGCGGCGAGCGTGGTCGCGTCCGGTCGCACGGCGAGCGGCGGGATGGTGTCGGTCCCGTAGGTCATGCCGGGCTCGGGGAGGAAGACGGTGCCGACCTCGAAGAGCGCCAGATCGGTCAGACCGCGCGCGAGGTTCCGGTGCGCGGTCTGCAGCAGGCCCGGGATGAGCGATCGGCGCAGGTCCGGGGCCTGGCCGTCGAGCGCGTTCGCGAGCCGGACGCTCGGCAGGCGCTCTCCCGACGCCGACCCGTGCAGGTCGTTCTGCTCCTGCGTCGTGAACGGGAAGGCGGGGGTCTCCACGAAGCCCGCGGCCGCGAGCGCGTTCGCGACGCGGCGGCGCCCCTGCTGCAGGGGCGTGTAGCCGCGTCCCGACGGCGGAGTCGGGAGGATCGACGGGATGCGGTCGAGCCCGTGGATGCGCGCGACCTCCTCCGCGAGCGTCCACTTGTCGGTGAGATCCGGACGCCAGGACGGCGGGATGACCTGCCATCCGCCATCGACGGCGGCCACCTGGGCGCCGATCATCTCGAGGGCGCCCACGATCTCGTCGTCCGTGTAGTCGACGCCCACGATGCCGGGCACGAAGGCCGCGGGGAGCTCGATCCCCTCGGACACCTGCTCGGCGTACAGCGCGCTGCCCAGCTCGTCTGCCGTTCCGCCTGCGAGCTCGACCATGAGGTCGACCGCGCGCTGCGCCGCCGCGTACGGGATGGCCGGGTCGACCCCGCGCTCGAACCGACGCGACGCATCGCTCGACAGCTTGTGCCGGCGCGCCGTGCGCGCGATCGAGACCGCGTCGAATGTCGCGGCCTCGATGAGGACGTTCCTGGTGTCGTCGCCCATCTCGGTCGTCGCGCCGCCCATCACGCCGGCGAGGCCGATCGGGCCCGACTCATCGGCGATGAGGAGGTCCTCCGGGTCGAGCGTGCGCACCTGGCCGTCGAGCGTCTCGAGCTTCTCGCCCGGCTCCGCTCGGCGGACCGTGATGCCGCCCGTGAGCTTGTCGAGGTCGTAGCCGTGGATCGGGTTGCCGAGCTCGAGCATGACGTAGTTGGTGATGTCCACGAGGATGCCGAGCGAGCGCACACCTGCGAGCGACAGCCGCGCGATCATCCACGGCGGCGTCGGCTTCGATGTGTCGACGTCGCGGACGACCCGCGTGACGAACTCCGTCGCGCCCACGCGCCCCCGGATGGGCCGCGTGTCGACGACCGACACCGGGAATCCCTCGCCCGACGCGACGTCGCCGAGCTCGGCGGGGTCGCGGAAGGCCGCGCCGGTGGCGTGCGCGTACTCGCGTGCGATGCCTCGGATCGACAGCGCGTAGCCGCGGTCGGGCGTGACGTTGACGTCGACCGCCGCGTCATCGAGGCCGAGGAGGGCGATCGCGTCGGCGCCGACCTCCGGGTCGAGGCCGAGCTCGACGAGACGGAGGATGCCGTTGTGCTCGTCGCCCAGGCCGAGCTCGCGCGCGGAGGCGATCATGCCATCCGACAGGTGACCGTAGGTCTTGCGGGCCGCGATCGGGAAGGGTCCGGGCAGGACGGCGCCGGGCAGCGTCGCGACGATCTTGTCGCCGGGGAAGAAGTTGCTCGCGCCGCAGACGATGCCGCGCGGCTCCTCCTCTCCGACGTCGACCTGGCACCAGCGGATCGTCTTGCCGTTCTTCTGCGGCTCCTCCTCGAAGGAGAGCACCCGGCCCACGACGATCGGGCCGGTCAGGTCGAAGCGGACGACATCCTCCTCCTCGAACCCGACGCGCACGAGCGCAGCGAGGACGTCCTCGGGGGTCGCCTCCTGCGGAAGATCGACGTACTCACGCAGCCACGAAAGCGGGACGCGCATCACACCACCATCCCGAACTGCTCGCTGAAGCGCACATCGCCCTCTGCCATGTCGCGCATGTCCTTCACGTCGCTGCGGAACATGAGCGTGCGCTCGATGCCCATGCCGAACGCGAACCCGCTGTAGACCTCCGGATCGATCCCCGCCGCGCGGAGCACGTTGGGGTTGATCATGCCGCAGCCGCCCCACTCGATCCAGCGCGCGCCGCCCTTGAAGGTCGGGTGCCAGAGGTCGAGCTCGGCCGACGGCTCGGTGAACGGGAAGTAGTTGGTGCGCAGGCGGGTCTTCGCCTCCGCGCCGAACAGCTGCCGTGCGACGTGGTCGAGGGTGCCCTTGAGGTGGGCCATCGTGATGCCCTTGTCGACGACCAGGCCCTCGAACTGCGTGAAGACAGGCAGATGCGTCGCGTCGAACTCGTCGGTGCGGTACACGCGGCCGGGGCAGATGACGTAGACCGGCAGGTCGCGCTCGAGCATCGAGCGCACCTGGACGGGGCTCGTGTGCGTGCGCATGACGAGATGGCGCTCGACCGGGTCCACGAAGAACGTGTCCTGCATCTGGCGCGCGGGGTGGTCCTCGTCGAAGTTCAGGGCGTCGAAGTTGAACCACTCGTGCTCGAGCTCGGGTCCCTCCGCGATCTCCCATCCCATGCCGACGAAGATGTCGCCGATCTGCTCCTGCAGGAGCGAGAGCGGATGGCGCGCGCCGGTGCGCGTGCGGCTCGCGACGGCGGTGATGTCGACCCGCTCGGCCTCGAGCCGGGCGGCCAGCTCGGCCTGCGCGAGCTCCTCCTCGCGCGCGGCCAGGGCCTGCGTCACTCGTCCGCGTGCCTGCCCGACGAGCTTGCCGAACTCGGCCTTCTGCTCCTTCGGCACGCTGCGCATCTGCGCGTTGAAGGCGGCCAGGGGCGACCCCTCCCCCGCATGCGCGGCGCGGGCGGCTTTCAGGGCCGCGGTGTCGGGGGCCGCGGCGATCGCGGCGAGCGCGGCCGCGACGGCTGCTTCGACCCCTTCGGGCGTGATCTCGGGAGCATCAGACACGAGAGTCGAGTCTAGTCGGCCGGTCGCCGTGCTCCGCCGCGCTCAGAGCGCGGGCGAGGGCGCGGGATGTGCCCGGCGATCGGCGCATCCGCACCGCGAGCTCCTCGTCCTCCACGCTGTCGAAGGCCGCTCGAGCGGCCTCGACCGCAGGCAGCGCCGCGGTGGTCCAGCGGTAGAGCGCGTCGATGAGGTCCTGCAGCGTTCGACCCAGGGCGCTGATGCGGTACTCCACCGCGACCGGCCGCGTGCTCAGCACGACACGGTCGACCATGCCGTTGCGCTCCATGCGGCGCAGGGCCGTCGTGAGCGACTTCTGGGTGATCGCGGGGATCGCCCGGCGCAGCTCGCTGAAGCGCCGCGGTCGCTCGCAGAGTGTGTCGAGAATCCGCAGCGACCACTTGTCGAGGAGCTGGTCGAGGAGATCGCGGTGCTCTTCGGCGAGTCGGAGCGGGTCGGTATCCGGCATGAAACCTCGTCTCGTTGAAGTGCCTTCTCGGCGGTGAGTACACAGGAGATCCCTGAACGGAAAGGAATCGTGTCGTGACTGTAGAACTGCTGACTCCGGAGGGGATGTTCCAGCCCGTGCCCTACCACCACGTCTCGGTGAGCACCGGGTCGCGTCTCGTCCATGTCGCCGGCCAGATCGCGCGTGACGAGGCCGGCCGCGCCGTGGCGCCGGGCGACCTGGCCGGGCAGCTCGCCCATGCCCTCCGCAACACCGCGCGAGGTCTCGCCGGCGCCGGTGCCACCTTCGGTGACGTCGTGCGCCTGCGCTTCTTCGTGACGCGGTGGACCCCGGAGTCCTATCCGGCATTCATGGAGGGCATCGAGCGGGTCGCCGATGAGCTCGGGATCCCGCAGCCGCTGCCGCCGCTGTCGGCCATCGGGGTGGACTGCCTGTTCGAGCCGGACGTCCTCGTCGAGGTCGAGGCCGAGGCGATCCTGGACTGAGCCCCGCGGAGCACGGCGCATCCGGTCGCCGTGCTCCGTCGCGCTCAGAGCGCGGGCGGCTGCGGGCCCCACGACGGCGCGTACATCGCCACGCCCTCGTAGGTCCAGTTCCGGTCGCCCTCGCGCAGCTGACGCGCCTCCGCGGCGTTCGCGGTGTAGAAGTGCTTGCGGAACTTCGCGCTCCAGAAGCGGTGCACCGGCACCGTGTCGCGGTTGGCGGAGGCGGCGGTGCAGAACCCGATGCCCTCGTACGTCCAGTTCCGGTCGGTGGTGCGGACCTTCTGCGCCTCCTGGGCGTTGGTCGTGTAGAAGTGCGATGCGAACGACGACGACCAGAAGCGGTGGACGGCGACCGTTCCGGCGCGGCAGCTCCCGTTGGACACCGGCCACACGCGGAAGTCGGTGCCCTCGTACGTCCAGTTCCGATCGGTCCGGTGGAGCGTCTGCGCCTCGGACCGGTTCACGGTGTAGAAGTGCGCGTTGTCGAACTTCTGGCTCCAGAAGCGGTACACCGCGACGCTGTCGCGCGGGTCGGCCTTGCCGCCCGACCCGCCGCCCGTGGGACCGAACCAGTCGGTGTAGTAGTTGTAGAAGTTCCGGTTGCCGTACGACGCACAGGGGTCGGACGAGGCTCCGTAGCCTGCCGCGAGCGACGCCGCGTTCGGCTGATACGGCGTGTAATAGTACAGCGCGGCGGTCGCCTTGTTGGCGATCTGGACCGGGCCGGATCCGCAGCTCGCATTCGGGTGCCAGCGCACCTGCGAGGTCTTCCCGACGGGGTACCAGTTGAAGTACGGGTCCTTGGCGTACCGCTGCAGCTGGTACGCCGCCATGTACACCTGGTTCTGGAAGCCGAAGTACCGCTCGTCGCACGACGCGCCGTCAGGGCAGGCGTAGCCCATCGCGATGTCGTAGCGCCAGTCGCTCGGCCAGGTGTGCGTGACGAGGCCCTGCTCCTTCTGGAGCATGACGAGGAGCACCTTCTCGCTCACGCCGCACGCGCGGGAGACCTTGGAGATGATGGTCGCCGCCGACTCGCGCGATGCTCCCTGATACGTCCCGGCGCAGTACGCGTTCGCCTGCTTCGTCGCCGTCCGCTGCGCGAACTCCTTGAGGCACGTGTAGTCCGGATGGCAGTTCGGCACCTTGCCGTTGAGGAACGACTGGATCTGCGCGGCCGACATCGTGCCCGAGGTGTACATCTTCGCGTCGCTGATGAGGTTGCCCGCGTTGAAGCCGGCGAGCGTCGCCGCGTCGACCGCGTCGTCCTGCGCGGAGTACTCACCCGGGTCGGCCTCGTCCTCCGTGGGCGATCCGAGGTAGTCACCGTCCTCGGGCGTCGGGATGTCGGCGACATCCGTCTCGGCGGCCGCCGAAAGCGCCGCGGAACGCGGATCGGCGACGGGAGCGGCGACAGAGCCGGCGGCGGGAAGCAGGGCGATCGCGAGGGCGGCCGCGATTCCGAGCGCGACGCGACGCAGAGGGCTCCGGTCGGAGCGCGATGTGGGGAGAGGCACGCGGCCAGTATTCCAGAAGCGGGCCGCGTGCCCGATGCGACGCCGGCCGACGGGCGCCGTGCTCAGGCCGAGCGGCCGCTCGTGCCCTCGCCGAAGGGGTCAGCGCCCTGCTGCGCGATGACCGACGTGACCGTCGCGTCCTCGTGCTGACGCGGATCGGGCGCGCCGCCGCGGACCTTGGGCGAGCTGCTCATCCGCTTCTCGGTGTACCTCGCGATGCCCGAGAGGATGAGGCAGAGGCCGATGTAGATGGCCGCGACGATGATCGTCGCCGGGACGATCGGCGAGTCGAGCGGTGCCCGCGAGCCGATGAAGCGCGCGAAGAACAGCAGCTCCTCGTACGTGATGATGAAGCCGAGGGCAGTGTCCTTGAGGGTGACGACGAGCTGGGCGATGATCACCGGCATCATCGCGCGGATCGCCTGCGGCAGCAGGATGAGGCGCATCACGCCCGACTTGCCGAGTCCGATCGCGTACCCCGCCTCGCTCTGCCCCTTCGGCAGGGCGAGGACGCCGGCCCGGATGACCTCCGCGAGCACGGAGCCGTTGTACGCGATGAGCGAGATGACGACGACCCAGTAGTTCTCCATCCGGATGCCCACGACCGGCAGCCCGTAGTAGAGGAGGAACATCATGACGAGCACGGGGACCGCGCGCAGGAACTCAGTCACGGTGGCGATGGGCCAGCGGATCCAGGCGTGGTCCGACAGGCGGCCGATCGCGAGGAGGAAGCCGAGGATGAGCGCGCCGACCGCCGCGAGGCCGAACGCGGCGAGCGTCCGTCCCGTGGCCGCTGCGATCTGCGCCCACACCGCGGTGTAGGTGAATGCCTCCCACTTGGACGCCGTGAACTGGCCCGTCGCCGCGAGCCGCCACACGAGCCATCCGATCACGGCCGCGACGAGCACGATCGTGAGGGCGCCGATGATCCGGTTCCGGACGATCGCGCGCGGTCCGGGGACGTCGTAGAGAACGCTTCCGCTCATCGCGACACCGTCCAACGCTTCTCGAGCGCCCGCTGCAGCCACGACAGCAGCATGACGAGCGCGACGAACACCACCATCACCCAGATGATCACGACGAGCTGGTTCTCGCCGCGCTCGCTCATCCAGTCGCGCAGCGACCCGAGGTTGAGCACGGAGAAGCCGGCGGCCACCGTCGTGTTCTTGAGGAGCGCGATGAACACGCTCATCATGGGCGGGATCACCGAGCGGAACGCCTGCGGCATGACGACCAGCGTCATGACCTGCCCGAAGCTCAGGCCGATCGCGCGCGCCGCCTCGGCCTGCCCCACGGGCACCGTGTTGATGCCCGAGCGGATGGTCTCGGCCACGTAGGTCGCCGTGTAGATCCCGAGGGCGCAGATGCCGAGCAGCGTGTAGTCCATCCGCACCCCGAGCAGGGGCGGCAGCGCGAACGAGAACCCGAAGAACACGAGGGTGAGCGGCGTGTTGCGGATCGTGTTCACGTACAGCGTGCCGACCGCCCGGGCGATGGGCACGGGCGAGACGCGCATGGCCCCGACGATGATGCCGAGGACGAGCGCGAGCAGCCCGCCGCCGAAGAAGAGCTTGAGGGTGCCGAGCAGCGCCTCGCCCCACAGGTCGAGGTTGTCGGTGATGACGCCCACGGTTCTCCTTCCAGACGATCAGCGTCGAGGGTGCGGGCCGGGGACGCCGCCCCCGGCCCGCACGGGATCAGTCGACCTCGGGCTGCTCGGCGACGACGCCGGCCGGCTCGAGGTACTGCTCGTACAGGGCGGTCCACACGTCGTTGCCCTCGGTGAAGAGGGTGTTGATGTGCTCCTGGAGCGCCGTGTCGCCGTCGGCGATGCCGACGCCGTAGCGCTCCTCGCTGAAGGGCTCGCCGGCGAGCTTCAGCTCGTCGGGGCGCTCCTGGACGTAGCCCGCGAGGATCGCCTCGTCGGTCGTGATCGCGTCGACCTGGCCCTGGAGCAGGTTCTCGACGCACTCCGAGTAGGTGCCGCGCTCGACGACCTCGCCGCCGTACTCCTCGCGGATGCGCTGCAGCGGCGTCGAGCCCGTGACCGAGCAGGTGACCTTGTCGACGAGGTCGTCGGGCCCGTTGATCGAGTCGTCGTCCGCCGCCACGAGCAGGCCCTGGCCGGTGATGAAGTACGGCCCGGCGAAGTCGATGAGCTCGTCGCGCGCGTCGGTCATCGAGTAGGTGCCGACGTAGTAGTCGATGTTGCCGTTGATGATCTCCTGCTCGCGGTTCGCCGAGGGGATCGTCTGGAAGTCGATCTGGTCCTCGCTGAAGCCGAGCGACGCGGCGATCCAGCGTGCGATGTCGACGTCGAAGCCCGTGCGCTCGCCGCTCACCGGGTCCTCGTAGCCGAGCCCCGGCTGGTCGTTCTTGACGCCGATGACGACCTCGCCGGCCTCCGTCATGCGATCGAAGGTCGGGCTGCCCTCGAGCTGGACGTCGCTCGCGACCTCCCAGAGCGCCTCGTCGCCGCCGTCGCCACCCGCGTCCCCGCCGGTGCCGCCATCACCCGTGGGCGACCCGCTGTTGCAGCCGGCGAGGGCCAGCAGCGCGACGGCCGCGATGCCGACGCCCGCGATGTTCCGGAACTTTCGCATGTGATTTCCTCTCTCGTGGATCAGATCGAGTCGCGTGCGCGTGGCCGCGCGACCCCGGTACGTCACTGGGTGATGAGCTTCGACAGGAAGTCCTTGGCACGGTCCGACCGCGGATTCGTGAAGAACTCCTCGGGCGTCGCCTGCTCGACGATCTGCCCATCCGCCATGAACACGACGCGATTCGCGGCCTTGCGCGCGAATCCCATCTCGTGCGTCACGACGATCATCGTCATGCCCTCGCGTGCGAGGCCGACCATGACGTCGAGCACCTCGTTGATCATCTCGGGGTCGAGCGCGCTCGTCGGCTCGTCGAAGAGCATGACCTTCGGATGCATCGCGAGAGCGCGTGCGATCGCGACGCGCTGCTGCTGGCCGCCCGAGAGCTGGGCGGGGAGCTTCGACGCCTGCTGGCCCACGCCGACGCGGTCGAGCAGCGCCCTGGCCTCCTTCTCGGCGTCGGCCTTCTTCATGCCGCGGACCCGGATCGGGCCGAGGGTCACGTTCTCGAGGATCGTGAGGTGCGAGAAGAGGTTGAACGACTGGAACACCATGCCGACCTCGGCGCGGAGATTCGCGAGCGCCTTGCCCTCCTTGGGCAGCTCCTTGCCGTCGATCGTGATCGTGCCGCTCGTGATCGTCTCGAGGCGGTTGATCGTGCGGCACAGCGTCGACTTGCCCGAGCCGGACGGCCCGATGACGACGACGACCTCGCCCTTGTCGACGGTGAGGTCGATGTCCTTCAGGGCGTGGAAATCTCCGTAGTGCTTCTGCACGTCCTTGATGACGACGAGGGGCTCAGCCATGGGCCCACCCTAGGCGCACTCTGAGCATCGGCTGAACACCGACGCGGGAGCCTTTACCGAGTTGTAACGGGTCGACGGCGGCTCAGCCGGCCGCGCGCTGCGCGAACGCGGTCTCGTAGAGGCACACGCTCGCGGCGGTCGCGAGGTTGAGCGACTCGGCCTTCCCGTAGATGGGGAGGCGCAGCGCGCCGTCGGCGAGGGCGAGCGCCTCGTCGGCGAGCCCGCGCGCCTCGTTCCCGAACAGCCATCCCATCGGGCGAGCGAGCGCGCCGCTCTCCCGCGCCGCGAGGAGGTCGTCGCCCTTCACGTCGGCCGCGAGGACAGCGAGTCCCGCGCCCTTCGCGCGCGTGATGACGTCCTCGAGCTCCGCGCCGACCGCGACCGGCACGTGGAAGAGCGACCCGGTGGTCGAGCGGACGACCTTGGGGTTGTACGGGTCGACCGTGCGGCCCGTGAGGATCACGGCGTCCGCGCCCGCGGCATCGGCCGCCCGGATGATCGTGCCCAGGTTGCCGGGATCGCGCACCTCCTCGCAGATCGCGATGAGGCGCGGCTCTGCCGCGAACACGTCCTTCAGCGCCGTGGGGTTCTGCTTCGCCACCGCGACGAACCCCTGCGGCGTGACCGTGTCGGCCATCGACTCGAGGACGGGCTCGGTGACGAACTCGATCTCGACGCCCTCGTCGATCAGCCGAGCACGGAGGTCGGCGTGCTTCTCGAGCGCCGTCGGCGTCGCGAAGAGCTCGACGATCACGTCGGGGCGGTAGGTCACCGCCTCGCGCACGGCCTGCGGCCCCTCCAGGAGGAACAGCCCCGTCTCCTTGCGCGCGACGCGCCTCGCCAGCTTCGCTACGGCCCGCACACGCGGCGACCGGGGATTCTCCAGCACATGTCAAGTCTAGGGACATGACAAGAGGGCGCCCCTCACGGGACGCCCTCTTGCGGAGATCGTGTCAGATCACGCAGCCGACTTCGGCGCGTTCACGTCGCCCGGCAGCGCCTTCTTGGCGACGTCGACGAGCGCGGCGAACGTGGCGGGCTCGTTCACGGCGAGCTCGGCCAGCATGCGGCGGTCCACCTCGACACCCGCGAGGCCGAGGCCCTGGATGAGGCGGTTGTAGGTGAGGCCGTTGGCGCGGCTCGCAGCGTTGATGCGCTGGATCCACAGGCGACGGAAGTCGCCCTTGCGCTGGCGGCGGTCACGGTACGCGTAGACGAGCGAGTGGGTGACCTGCTCCTTCGCCTTCCGGTACAGACGCGAACGCTGTCCGCGGTAGCCCGAGGCGCGCTCGAGGATGACGCGACGCTTCTTCTGCGCATTGACTGCGCGCTTGACTCTAGCCATTCTTCATACTTCCTAACGAACGTGCGTCGCGGTCAGCGACCGAGGAGCTTCTTGACGACCTTGAGGTCGTTGCCAGAGATGACCTGGTCCTGGTTCAGGCGGCGGGTGCGGCGGCTCGACTTGTGCTCGAGGTTGTGACGCATGTTCGCCTGCTGCTTCTTGATCTTGCCGCTGCCGGTGATCTTGAAGCGCTTCTTGCTGCCCGAGTGGGTCTTCTGCTTCGGCATCTTCTTCTTTTCCTTACGTCTGCGCCCCACGGGGCGACGTTGTGTGCAACCCGCCGCGGCGGGAAGTTCTCGGGACTACTCCCCGGCGGGAGCGGCCTTGGCCTCGCGCTGCGCCTGCTTGTTGGCTGCGCGGGCGGCGTTCTGCTCGGCCTTCGCCTCCGACTTGTTCTTGTGCGGAGCGATCACCATCACCATGTTGCGGCCGTCGATCGTCGGGCGCGACTCCACGGAGCCGAACTCCGAGACGTCCTCGGCGAACTTCTGCAGCAGGCGCACGCCCTGATCGGGACGCGACTGCTCGCGTCCGCGGAAGAGGATCATCGCCTTGACCTTGTCGCCGGCCTGCAGGAAGCCCTCGGCACGCTTGCGCTTGGTGTCGTAGTCGTGCTGGTCGATCTTCAGGCGGAAGCGGACCTCCTTGAGGACCGTGTTCGCCTGGTTGCGGCGTGCTTCCTTGGCCTTCTGGGCGGCCTCGTACTTGAACTTCCCGTAGTCCATGATCTTGACCACGGGAGGACGAGAGTTGGGGGCCACCTCGACGAGGTCGAGGTCTGCCTCCTGCGCCAGGCGCAGAGCAACCTCGATACGGACGACGCCGATCTGCTCGCCTGCCGGGCCGACGAGTCGGACCTCTGGCACGCGGATGCGCTCGTTGGTGCGGGGATCGCTGATGCGGAACTCCTTGGGTGCGAGATTCGAGCCTCCGCAGCTGCGAGGGTCGCGGCTGCGGGCGGGAGAGTCTTCAGCATCCACCCGAGCACGACGACACGCATCGGCTCGACACCCTGATCGACTCGCGCAGACGCGAGCGGAGTGTGCATGACCCGGTAGCCTGGAACGGCAAGCGCGGGTGGGAACTGAATCCTCTTTCGTCCGGAGAGCACTCCGGAGCCCGCAGAAGTCTAACAGAGAGCGGACCATGAGCGCCATTCCCGCGGACAACTCCCCCTTCGACCCCGAGCGCCACGCGCGATGGGAGGAGCAGGAGCAGGCGTCGGCGGCGACAGACGCCGTCCGCGACATCGCCGACGTCGCGGCCGTCGAGGTCATCGCCTCCGGCTGCGTGCACCTCATGAGCGCCGCCGCCGTCAAGCTCGGTCTCGCCGACTCGCCGGACGCCGACGACCTCGTCGATCTCGACGAGGCGCGCAAGCTCATCAACGCCCTCGCGGGACTCGTCACGGCCGCGGCGCCCGAGATCAGCGACATGCACGCGCGGCCGATCCGGGATGGCCTGCGCTCGCTTCAGCTGCGCTTCCGCGAGCTGTCGACGATCCCCGACGCCCCCGGCAAGGGGCCGGGCGAGAAGTGGACGGGGCCGGTCGTCTGACGCCCGACGCGACGGCCCCACGTCTCAGGCGGCGTCGAGTTTGACCTGGAGCGAGTCGACGAGCACGGCGATCCGGTCGTCGGCGGCCCAGCGGCGCGCGAGACGCTGGAGGACGGCGTCGAGCTCGGACCGGTCGAGGCCCGCGATGAGCTTCAGGCGCACGATGAGCTCCGGGCCGGCGAGCCGCGCGCCCGGATCCCCTGCCTCCACGCCGACATCGACGACGGCGAGCTCCCCCGCCACGCTGTCCTGCAGCCCGAGCAGGACGTCGGGATTGGCCGGGGCGGGCTCCCACCCCTGATCCTGCGCGATCGCCCACACGGCAGGGCGGCGCACGACGAACTCGGTCGGGCTCGTCGGGTCGAGCACGATGAGGTCGGTGTCCTCGCCCGCCGCCGAGAGCGCAGCGCGCGTGCCCGCAACCGGGATCGGCCGCGCCTTCGGGTCCCACGCGGACATGGTGTCGACGCAGGAGAAGAGCGGAAGCACCTTGCGCCCGTCTGGCGCGGCCACGGTCACGATCGAGAGCTCCTGGGTCTTGTCGACCGTGAGGCCGTTCGGCCCGACGCCCTCGTCGCCCTTCTCCGCGACGAGCGGCACGAGCACGCGCGCCGTCCGCAGGGCGTCGACGACCGCGCGCTGAGAGCCGGACCCGGCACGGAACGACGTCAGCGCCTCCCACAGGGCGGGATCGGCTGAGCCGTCGTCGCCTGCCGCCGGGTTCGGCTGGAACCGGCGGCCCTCCCAGGGGACGCCGGCGGAGTCGGCGGAGTTGTCAGTACCCCGCGACATCCAGTGCCTCGGCGAGCGTGAACGCACCGGCGTAGAGCGCCTTGCCCACGATCGCCCCTTCGACGCCGAGCGGCACGAGCTCACGCAGCGCGACGATGTCGTCGAGGCTCGACACGCCACCCGAGGCGACGATCGGCTTGGGCGTGCGCTGCGCCATCTCGCGGAGCAGCTCGATGTTGGGGCCGCGCAGCGTGCCGTCCTTGGTGACGTCCGTGACGACGTAGCGGCTGCAGCCGGCCTCCTCGAGGCGGTCGAGCACCTCCCAGAGGTCGCCGCCGTCCTGGGTCCAGCCGCGCGCGGCCAGCGTCGTCCCGCGCACGTCGAGGCCGACCGCGATCGCCTCGCCGTAGCGGCTGATCACGGAGGCCGTCCACTCGGGGTTCTCGAGGGCCGCCGTGCCGAGGTTGATGCGCTGGGCGCCGCTCTCGAGCGCAGCCTCGAGCGAGGCGTCGTCCCGGATGCCGCCGGACAGCTCGACGTTGACGCCGCGCATGTGCTTGATCACCTTGCGCAGGATGCCGGCGTTGCTGCCGCGGCCGAACGCGGCGTCGAGGTCGACGAGGTGGATCCAGTCCGCCCCC
Organism: Microbacterium barkeri; assembly: GCF_027921765.1. GTDB lineage: Bacteria > Actinomycetota > Actinomycetes > Actinomycetales > Microbacteriaceae > Microbacterium > Microbacterium barkeri. Next base: position 75,601 of record NZ_BSEJ01000014.1, on the reverse strand, counting down.
TGGCTCTTCCAGTTCTCCGCGGCCTCGATGGGGTCGCCGTAGCTCGTCTCCGAACCGGCCTCGCCCTGCGTCAGGCGGACGGCCTTGCCGTCCGCGACGTCGACGGCAGGGAGGAGGGTGAGAGCGGGAGTGGATGCGAAATCGTTCATGTCACCTCGTGCTCGCAGGCATCTCCTGCCGACGCACGAGTCAAGAGACTAGACCCGTGCCGCCCCCGACTCCAAGTCGACGCGGCTCAGCCTTCGCGGCGCAGCCCGTCGACCCAGTTGCGGAGCAGGCGGATGCCCGCCTCGCCCGACTTCTCGGGGTGGAACTGCGTCGCGCTGAGCGGTCCGTTCTCGACCGCGGCGAGGAACCGGCCGCCATGCGTCGCCCACGTCAGGACGGGCTGCGGGAACGGCGGATCGACCTCGAGCTCCCACTGCTGCGCGGCGTAGGAGTGCACGAAGTAGAACCGCTCGGACTCGAGCCCCTGGAAGAGGCGCGAGCGCTCCCCCGCCTCGACGGTGTTCCAGCCCATGTGCGGCACGACCGGGGCGTCGAGCTCGGTCACGGTCCCCGGCCACTCCGCGAGGCCCTCCGTCTCGACCCCGCGCTCGATGCCGCGGGCGAAGAGCACCTGCATGCCGACGCAGATCCCGAGGACGGGGCGCCCTCCCGCGAGGCGGCGCTCGATGAGCTCGCCGCCGCGGATCGCGTTCAGCTGCTCCATGACCGCCTGGAACGCGCCGACGCCGGGCACGAGCAGCCCGTCGGCCGCGAGCACCGCCTCGCGGTCGCGCGTCAGCTCGACGTCGGCGCCCGCGGCCTCGAGCGCCTTGACGGCGGAGTGGACGTTGCCCGAGCCGTAGTCGAGCACCGCGACGGTCGGTCGCTCGCCGCTCACAGCGCGCCCTTGGTCGAGGGGATGCCCTCGACGAGCGGATCGAGGGCCTTGGCCTGACGGAACGCGCGCGCGAAGGCCTTGTACTCGGCTTCGGCGATGTGGTGCGGGTCGCGGCCGTTCAGCACGCGGACGTGCACGGTCAGGCCCGCGTTGAACGCGAGGGCCTCGAACGTGTGGCGCACGAGCGAGCCCGTGAAGTGGCCGCCGATGAGGTGCTGCTCGAAGCCCGCCGGCTCCCCCGTGTGCACGAGGTAGGGACGCCCCGAGATGTCGACGACGGCCTGTGCCAGCGCCTCGTCGAGCGGGACGAGGGCGTCGCCGTAGCGCGAGATCCCCGCCTTGTCGCCCAGCGCCTCGCGGATGGCCTGCCCGAGCACGATCGCCGTGTCCTCGACCGTGTGGTGCGCGTCGATGTGGGTGTCGCCGGTCGCCTTCACGGTCAGATCGGTGAGCGAGTGCTTCGCGAACGCCGTGAGCATGTGGTCGAAGAACGGCACGCTCGTGTCGATGCTGCTCCTGCCCGTTCCGTCGAGGTCGAGCTCGAGCTCGATGCTCGACTCGCTCGTGGAACGGGTGCGGCGCGCGGTACGGGTCATGCTCCGATTCTACCGGCGCGACCCGACCGGGCTCCTCGCGCGCTCAGCGGCCGATCTCGGCGAGCGCGCCGAGGAAGGCGCTCGTCTCGTCCTCGGTCCCCGCGGTCACCCGGAGGTGTCCGGGGATCCCGATGTCGCGGATGAGCACGCCGCGGTCGTAGAGCGCCTGCCAGGTCGCGTGCGGATCCTCCACGCCGCCGAACAGGACGAAGTTCGACCACGTCGGGTACACGGTGTAGCCGAGCGCCTCGAGCGTGGCCGAGATCCGGTCGCGCTGCTCGACGATCTCGTCGACCATCGCGAGCATCGTGTCGGCGTGACGCAGGGCCGCGGAGGCCGCCGCCTGGGTGAGCGCGCTGAGGTGGTACGGGAGGCGGACGAGGCGGAGGGCGTCGACGACCGCGGGGTCCGCGGCGAGGTAGCCGACGCGCGCGCCCGCGAAGGCGAACGCCTTGCTCATGGTGCGCGAGACGACGAGCCGGGGCCGCCCGGGCAGCAGCTGGAGCGCCGACGGCACGTCGCGGGGCGCGAACTCGCGGTACGCCTCGTCGACGATGACGATTCCGTCGGTCGCGTCGTAGACGGCCTCCACGACGTCGTTCTCGAGCGGCGTCCCTGTCGGGTTGTTCGGTGCGCACAGGAACACGACGTCGGGCCGGGCCTCCGCGACCTGCGCGGCCGCGCTCTCGGGCGTGAGGGAGAAGTTCGCCCCCCGCTCCCCCGAGACGAACGTCGCGCCGACGCCGCGCGTCAGCAGCGTGTACATCGAGTAGGTGGGGGCGAATCCGAACGCCGTCCGCCCCGGGCCGGCGAACGCCTGGAGCAGGTGCTGCAGCACTTCGTTCGAGCCGTTCGCGGCCCAGATCTGCTCGGGCTCGAGCCCGTGCCCGAGGTACTCCGCGAACCCCTCGCGGAGCGCCGTGAACTCGCGATCCGGGTAGCGGTTCACATCCCGCAGCGCGAGGGCGACCGAGTCCGCGATGTCGTCGGCGACCTCGTCGGGGATCGGGTGCGTGTTCTCGTTGACGTTCAGCGCGACGGGCAGCGGCGCCTGCGGAGCGCCGTAGGGCTGCTGTCCGCGGAGGTCGTCGCGCAGGGGGAGGTCATCGAGAGAGACGGTCACCCGTCCATGCTAGAGCGCGCGACGGACTCACTCGCCCGTCGAGTAGGCGGCGGGGATGGCGATCTCCTGCCCCGCGGCGATGTCGCTCCCGGGGAGCTGGTTGAGGTGCAGGATCTCGTCGACGACGTCGCGCGGGTCCGCCTCGGGGGCGACCGCCTGCGCGATGTCCCACAGGGTGTCGCCCGCCATGACCGTGACGGTGTCGAAGGTGCCGGCAGGCGCACTGTCCTCGCGCGAGGCGAGGGCCGCGCCGCCGCTGAGCACCCCGAATCCGATCGCCGCGACGAGCGGAGCCGCGGCGAGCGCGGCGAGGACCCGGCGGCCGCGCACCGTGAGGCGGAGGCGGGTCGAGCGTGCCGGAGCGGAGCTGGTCGTGCGCATGGCGGTTCCTTCCTGTAGATCACTTCGATTCCGTCTGCTCGGCCGGGAGAGACGGACCCGAAGTGATGTTCCGAACCTATCTTCGATGTGGTCGCGGTGTCAAGAACTCTCTTCGAACGGGTTTCGCGACTTCTGCGAGACACGCTCGAACAAATCTCCCGGAATCCCGTCGAGATCCGCTAGCGTCGTCCTGACGGGACCACCACATCACGCACCTCCGACATTCGAGCGGGGCAGCGAAGGAGCACGACATGACGGATGCGGGCACGCGCGAGGAGAAGCCGCGCACGCGGCGGCGCAAGAACCTGAGCGACAAGCAGCTGGCCATCCTCGAGGTCATCCAGCGCTCCATCCAGCACAACGGCTACCCGCCGAGCATGCGCGAGATCGGCGACGCGGTCGGACTGAAGTCGCTCTCGAGCGTGACGCATCAGCTCGGGCAGCTCGAGCTGAGCGGCTACCTGCGTCGCGACCCCGGGAAGACCCGCGCGATGGAGGTGCTCATCGATCTCCCGGGCTCGGCGGCCGAGAACCCGGCCGACTCGGGCCCCGCGGTCGGCGACGCCGCTCTCGTGCCGCTGGTCGGCCGCATCGCCGCCGGCGTCCCGATCACTGCCGAGCAGCAGGTCGAGGAGATCTTCCCCCTCCCCCGACAGCTCGTCGGCAAGGGCGAGCTCTTCATGCTCAAGGTCAGCGGCGAGTCGATGATCGACGCGGCGATCTGCGACGGCGACTGGGTCGTCATCCGGTCGCAGGGCACGGCGGAGAACGGAGACATCGTCGCGGCCATGGTCGACGGCGAGGCGACCGTCAAGACGTTCCGTCAGCGCGACGGCCACACCTGGCTCCTCCCGCGCAACTCGGCGTTCGAGCCGATCCTCGCCGACGACGCTGTGGTCCTCGGCAAGGTCGTCGCCATCCTGCGCGCGGTCTGACGGCGCACACGAGGAGGGCGGGAGCCGGTCGGCTCCCGCCCTCCTCGTGTGCCGGGAGCGAACCGGCGGTCAGGAAGCCGCGGTCTCGCGCAGCGCGACCCCGGCTTCGCGCAGCACCGCGAGCACGGTCTCGTGCTCGTTGAAGGCGTAGAGGTGGATGCCCGGGGCCCCGCCGGCGAGCACCGCGCGCGCGAGGTCCGCCGCGTAGGCGATGCCGATCTCCCTGCGGCCCTCGGGGGTCGGCTCGACCTCGAGCGCGATCGACAGCTCCGACGGCAGGGGCTCGCCCGTCAGCTCGAGCATGCGCGCGAGCTTGGCGGGAGAGGTCACGGGCATGATGCCGGGGAGGATCGGGATGGTCACGCCCGCGGCCCGGGCGCGATCGACGAAGCGCAGGTAGTCGTCGGCATGGAAGAAGAGCTGGGTGATCGCCGCCTCGGCGCCGGCCGCCTGCTTCGCGAGGAGCGCATCGAGGTGCTCGAGCGGATGCCGCGAGCGCGGATGCCCGTTGGGGAAGGCCGCGACGAGCGTGCGCGCACGCGGGGCGCGGTCCACCCGCACCGCCTCGGGAACGCCCGGGATCGTCGTCTCGCCGTAGGGAGCGCGCTCGGCCTGCACGCGGTGGATGAGCTGGACCAGCTCGGCCGAGGTCCGCAGGTCGCCCAGGAACGCGTCGTCCTCGTCCTTCCCGGCGGGCGGGTCGCCGCGGATGGCGAGGAAGCTGAGGATGCCCGCGTCGAGGAACTCGCGGATGAGGGCGCTCGCCGTCGCGTAGTCGTTGCCGACGCACGTGAGGTGAGCGAGCGGCTCGACGTCCGTGTTCTCGCGGATCCACCGCAGCACGCGCAGCGACGCACCGCCCGTGGAGCCGCCCGCGCCGTACGTGACGGAGAGGAAGTCCGGTCCCGCGGCGGCCAGGCGGCGGATGGTCTCCTCGAGAGCCGCGGTGCGCGCGGGCGTGCGCGGCGGGTACAGCTCGAACGAGAACGGCGTGGCCGACGTCGCCATGTCCCTCCTCCGTGCTCTCCGGTCGCCGCGGCGATCCCCTGCCGCCGCATCCGGCCTCTCCTCTCCCGACCGTAGTCGCCCGCGCGCGGGCGCGGGAGCATCTGTGACGCTCCGTGTCGGAACGTCGCCGGTTACCGTGGAGGACATGACGCAGACGCTCCCGTTCGGCTCGTGGCCGTCGCCCATCGCGGCGTCCGACATCGCGGGGAACTCCCCGCGCCTCGGCGACGCGCGGTTCGTAGGCGGCGACGTCTGGTGGGCCGAGGGCGTCGCGGCCGAGCGGGGGCGCACAGCGGTGCTGCGGGCGAGCGACGGCGCGAGCGTTCTTCCCGCGCCCTGGAGCGCGCGGTCTCGCGTCCACGAGTACGGAGGCGGCGCGTGGACCGCGGCCGACGACGGCGCACTCCTCTTCGTCGAGCAGTCGGATCAGCGCGTGTACCTGCGCACGGCCGATGCGGAGCCCATCCCGCTCACGCCCGCGGGCACCGGCATGGCGTTCGGCGACCTCGTCCTCGCGGAGGGCCGACTGTGGGCGGTCCGCGAGACTCAGGGCGCCACGGGGGCTCCCCGTCGCGACATCGTCGTCATCCCGCTCGACGGCAGCGCGGCGGAGGACGCGTCCGCGATCGTGAGCGTCGTCGCAGGGAGCGACTTCGTCGCCTACCCCGCACCGCGCGCTGGCCGGCTCGCGTGGATCGCGTGGGACCATCCGGACATGCCGTGGGATGCCGCGGAGCTGCGCGTCGGGCGCATCGAATCGGATGGGCGCGTGCGCCGCTGGACAACACTCGCCGGCGGGCGCGGCGTCGCGGACGGGCAGGATGTGTCGGCGCTGCAGCCCGAATGGGCGGCGGACGATGAGCTCCTCTTCGTCGCGGACCCTCCTGCCGCGCCCGGCGGCCCTGCCCGATGGAACCTCCGCCGCGCCCGGCTCGACGCGGCCGGAGGCGCCGTCGTGGAGCCGCTCCTGCCTGCCGACGCCGACACGGGCGGGCCGCTCTGGAATCTCGGCACCCGCTGGTACGCGCGGCTCGAGGACGGTCGGATCGCCGCGGTGCAGACGAACGGACGCGACCGGCTCGTGCTCGTCGATCCCGGAACGCGGGCGGTGACGGAGCTCGAGACGCCGCTCGGGCAGATGCTCGTCAAGGACGTCGCCGGCGCACGCCTGCTGCTGTCGGGCGCCGGTCCGCGGACGCCGGGCGGCATCTGGCTCCTCGACGTCGACGCGCGGACCTTCGCGCCGGTGCGCGGCGGGGAGACCGACCTCGACCCGGCGTGGATGCCCGAGGCGCTGCCGCTGTCGTTCCCCGGGCCGCGCGGGGATGTGCACTCCTTCGCGTATCCGCCGACGAACCCGCTCACGACGGGCCCCGAGGGCGACCTGCCGCCGTATCTCGTGCTCGTGCACGGCGGCCCGACCGCGCACGTCTCGGGCGACCTCTCCCTCGCGGTCGCGTACTTCACGAGCCGGGGCATCGGCGTGCTCGATGTCAACTACGGCGGATCGACCGGCTACGGGCGCGCGTACCGCGAGCGCCTGAAGGGCGGATGGGGCGTGGTCGACGTCGAGGACGTCGCGGCCGCCGCGCGCGGCATCGCCGAAGCCGGCATCGCCGACCCCGCGCGCCTCGCGGTGCGCGGAGGATCCGCGGGCGGATGGACCGTGCTGTGCGCGATCGCCGACACCGACGTGTTCTCGGCCGGGATCAGCCGCTACGGCGTCGCCGACCTGCGGATGCTCGTCGCCGAGACGCACGATTTCGAGGCGCGCTACATCGACGGCCTCGTCGGCCCGCTCCCCGAGGCGGAGGAGCTGTACGCGAGGCGATCGCCGCTGTCTCGCCCCGAAGCGCTCCGCACGCCCCTCCTCATCCTCCAGGGCGCGGACGACCCGGTCGTGCCGCCCTCGCAGTCCGAGGCGCTGGGCGACGCGCTCGCGGCGAACGGGGTCCCGCACGCCTACCTGCTGTTCGAGGGCGAGGCGCACGGGTTCCGCGGGCGCGAGGCGATCATCCGCTCGTTCGAGGCCGAGGTCGCGTTCCTCGGCGCCGTCCTCGGGTTCGAGACGCCCGTCGTGCCGCCCCTCGAGATCGAGGGCCTGTCCGACCCGCGGGGTACGGTCTGACGCGATGGAACTCACAGCGCTCGTGCTCGCCGCGATCGGCGGCGCCGACCTCATCCGCGCGGCAGCGCAGGGCGCGCGCCTGCGCACGGCGGGCGTGTCTGCCGTGCTCGTCGTCTGCGCGCTCGCCGGCGCGGCGCTCGGCGCCGATCCGCTCGCTTCGCTCGTCCTGGCGCTGGCCCCGGTCGTCGCCGCGCTCGGCTGGCTCGCGACCATGCGCGCCGACGACTCTCCGCTCGGCTTCCTCCCGGTCGTGCTCCTGGCCGGCATCGCCCTGACGGCGATCGTCGTCCCGCCGCCCGCGGTCGCCATCCGCGTCGAGTGGGGGCAGGGCGAGGGCCTTCCCCTGTCGCTCGTCCTCCTCGCGGCCGGCGGCGCCCTGTTCCTGCTCGAGTCGGCGAACCGGGTCGTCCGCACCGCGCTGCGCACGGAGGACGTCCCCGCGGACGGCGACGTCGCCCCGTCGCGGCGGCGGCGCCTCTTCGGCCAGCGCGGCGAGCGCGACACCGCGGCGCCCGACCTGCAGGACGTGCACACGCTCCGCGGCGGACGCCTCATCGGACCGCTCGAGCGGATCGTCGTCGGCGGCCTCCTGCTCGCGCACGCCTACCCGGTCGTCGCCGCGCTCATCGCGGCCAAGGGAATCGTGCGCTTCCCCGAGATCTCCCGTGACCGCGAGCGCGGCACGCAGGCGGAGTACTTCCTCGTCGGGAGCATGGTGAGCTGGGCGCAGGCGCTCGCGATCACCGCCCTCGTGTGGCTGGGGTCCGCCGCGCTCGGCTGAGCGAGGCGGACCCCGCGCTCACCCCGCGCTCACCCCGCGCTCGAGAAGCGCTCGAGCTCTGCGGCGAGACGCGGCGACACGCGCGCATGGACTCGCGTGCCCCCGGACTCGTGCTCCTGCTCGAGGAAGAGGCCGGTCTCGTGGATGGCCGAGATGAGATCGCCGCGGTCGTAGGGAACGAGGGCTCGCACCTCCACCGCGGGAACGGGAAGCGCCGCCTCCACAACGGCGCGGAGCTCCTCGATGCCCTCGCCCGTGCGGGACGAGACGAACACGGCGTCGGGCTCGAGACCGCGCAGCACGAGGCGCGCGTCCTCATCGATGAGATCGGCCTTGTTGAACACGATGATCTCGCGGATGTCGCGCGCGCCGACATCCGCCATCACATCGCGGACGGTCGCGATCTGGCCGGCCGGATCCGGGTGGTGCGCGTCGACGACGTGCACGATGACGTCGGCGTCGGCGACCTCCTCGAGCGTCGAGCGGAACGCCTCGACGAGCTGATGCGGCAGGTTGCGCACGAACCCGACCGTGTCGGCGAACGTGAACACGCGCCCGTCGGATGTCTCGGTGCGCCGCACGGTCGCGTCGAGCGTCGCGAAGAGCGCGTTCTCGACGAGCACCCCCGCGCTCGTGAGGCGGTTCAGAAGCGACGACTTGCCCGCGTTCGTGTACCCGGCGATCGCGACCGACGGGACGGTGTGCCGCTTGCGCTCGGAGCGCTTGGCGTCGCGCGCGGGCGCGAAATCCCTGATCTGCTTGCGCAGCTGCGCCATGCGGGTGCGGATGCGGCGGCGATCGAGCTCGATCTTCGTCTCACCCGGTCCGCGCGAGCCCATGCCCGCTCCGCCCGCGCCGACCTGTCCGCCCGCCTGGCGGCTCATCGACTCGCCCCAGCCGCGCAGACGCGGCAGGAGGTACTCGAGCTGGGCGAGCTCGACCTGGGCCTTGCCCTCTCGGGTCTTCGCATGCTGGGCGAAGATGTCGAGGATGACGGCGGTCCGGTCGATCACCTTGACCTTGATGACGTCCTCGAGCGCGCGCCGCTGGCTCGGGGCGAGCTCAGCGTCGGCGATCACGGTGTCGGCGCCGGCGGACATCACGATGTCCTTGAGCTCCTCCGCCTTGCCGCGCCCGATGTAGGTCGCGGGGTCGGGATGCGGGCGACGCTGCAGGACGCCGTCGAGCACGGTCGAGCCCGCCGTCTCGGCGAGCGCGGCGAGCTCCCGCAGGGAGTTCTCGGCGTCGACGAGCGAGCCCTGCGCGTAGACGCCCACGAGGACGACGTTCTCGAGACGCAGCTGGCGGTACTCGACCTCCGTGACGTCCTCGAGCTCGGTGGACAGACCGGCGACGCGTCGGAGCGCGTGGCGCGCCTCGAGGTCCCACTGGTCGCCGTCGGTCGTCGACCCGGCCGCGGTTCCCGCATCCTGCAGCGCCTGCGCTGCTCCGAAGATGCGGACGCCCGAGCGCGCCTCCGCGTGCGAGAGCACGCGATCGACCGGGTCCGTCGTCGGATCGGTCTGCACGTCGGGATGGAAGGTGTCGGTCAAAGGGTGCCTTTCGTGGTGGTGTGCGCTCCGCGGGCCCGGGCCGGCGTGCGTCCGGGTGCGATGAGCCCTACAGGATACCGCGCGCGGGGATCGCGGGACAGGCGGTTGCGGGAACGACGGTGTTGCGTGCGACCCGGATGCCTCCGGTAATCTCGAGGATCATGGGGGACCACTACTTCAGCGCGCATCCCTCCGCCCCCGAGCAGCTCCGTCGCATCCGCGTGTCCCTCGCCGACCGCGACGTCGAGGTGACGACCGCGGGCGGGGTCTTCAGCCCGGATCACGTCGACAGCGGCACCCGCGTGCTGCTGTCGAACACCCCTGAGCCTCCCGCCGGCGGCGACTTCCTCGACCTCGGCGCCGGCTGGGGCCCGATCTCCCTGTCGCTGGCCATGCTCTCTCCGCGCGCTCGGATCTGGGCGGTCGACGTCAACGAGCGCGCGCTCGATCTCGTCCGTCGCAATGCCGATGAGCTCGGCCTCGACAATGTCAACGCGGTGCTGCCCGAGGATGTTCCCGACGGGATCTCGTTCCGCACGATCTGGTCGAACCCGCCCATCCGGGTCGGCAAGGCCGTGCTGCACGAGCTCATGGAGACGTGGCTCCCCCGACTCGCCGAGCGCAGCGATGCCTACCTCGTCGTGCAGCGCAACCTGGGCTCCGACTCCCTGCACCGCTGGCTCGACGCCGCTCTCGACGACCGCTTCAGCGTCCACCGCCACGCGACGGCCAAGGGCTTCCGCGTGCTCAAGGTGCGCCGACACGGCAGCCCGGCCACCGGAGCCGTCGAGATCGCCTAGCCGCGCTCAGGCGGCAGCGCGGCGCGCGCGGCCGTGACCACCGCCTCGCGGATGGCCGTGAGCAGCGGCGACCGCAGGTTCCACTGCTGCCAGTAGAGCGGGACGCGCAGCCGCGGCTCGCCCAGCTTCACGAGCAGTCCCGTCTCGATGCCCGGCTTCGCCTGCAGCGGAGGGAGCATCCCCCATCCGAAGCCCAGCCGCACGGCGGCGGCGTAGTCCTCGGATGCCGGGACGTAGTGGCGGGGCGGCCGCGACGGGTCGACGCCGCGCTCGCGCAGCCAGGCCGACTGCACGTCGTCGGCGCGGTCGAAGTCGATCAGCGGCGCGCCCGCGAGTGCGCTCGCCGTGACGCCGTCGGGGAGCCACCGAGCGACGTAGCCCGGCGTCGCGACGGCGTCGTAGATCGTGTCGCCCAGGGCGGTCACCGTGCACCCCGCGATCGGCTCGCGCTGCGACGTGACCGCGGCCATGACGGTTCCGGCCTCGAGCAGCGCGGCCGTGCGGTCCTCGTCCTCGCGGCGCAGCTCGAAGGCGACGTCGTGCGTGCGCGTCACCGGCTCCAGCCCCGGCAGCAGCCACGTCGCGAGCGAGTCGGCGTTCACCGCGATCGGCACGCTCATCCGTCCGGGCCCCTCGAGTCCGAGCGCGACGCTCGCATCGTGCGCAAGCAGCCCGTACTGCCGCGCGAGGCGCACGACGACCGCGCCCGCCTCCGTGGCGCGGGCGGGCTTGGAGCGGACGATGAGCACGCGCCCGAGCTGCGCCTCGAGCGACCGCAGCCGCTGGCTGACCGCCGACGGAGTGATCCGCAGCGCGCGAGCGGCGCCCTCGAGGCTCCCCTCATCGACGATCGCGGAGACAGTGCCAGCGAGTTCGGGCGAGATCTGCATAAGCAGAGCTTAACGAGCGTGAGAATCGTTAGATCCGCTTTTCCCTTCTCGCAGCGAGCGCGTAGCGTCGAGAGCATGTTCAGCGCCCTGCTCGCCGGCTTCGGCCTCTGCCTCTCGCTCATCGTGGCACCCGGTGCGCAGAACGTCTTCCTCCTCAAGATGGGCATCCGCCGCCAGCACGCGGTCGCCCTCGCGGTGACCTGCTTCCTCAGCGACGTCGCGCTCGTCGCGGCGGGCGTCGCCGGATTCGGCGTGGTCGTGGAGCACCTGCCCTGGCTCTTCGACGCCGTCAAGTGGGCGGGTGTCGTGTTCCTCGCGGGATACGCTCTCGCGGCGGGGTGGCGCGCCCTCCGGCCGACGGGCGAGACCCTCGCGGTCGCCGAGGAGCCGGGCGTCGACCGCGAGCCGGAGTCCTCGGCGGGATCGCGCACGAGCACGGCGACGATCGTCCGTCCGCGCACGGCGACCACGGCGCTCCTGCCGGCCGTCCTCGCGTGCCTCGCGATCACGTGGCTCAACCCGCACACGTATCTCGACACCGTGCTGCTGCTGGGCTCGATCTCCGCGAGCTACGGCGACGCCCGTTGGCTCTTCGGCCTCGGCGCGGTGCTGGGAAGCGCCGTCTGGTTCGCCTTCCTCACGGCGATGGCGCGCGTCGCGGCGCGCTGGCTGCGCTCCCCGCGCTCGTGGCGCATCCTCGACGGAGCGATCGCGGTGATCATGGCGGCGCTCGCGACGACGCTCGCCTTCGCCTGATCAGGCGAGCGCGACGGTCCCCGAGAACACGAGGGTCGCCGGTCCCGAGAGCGCGACGTGCTCGCCCTCCTCGGTCGGGAACATCCGCACCCCGAGCGTTCCGCCGGGCACGTCGACCCGCCAGAAGTCAGGGGCGTCGGCGCCCGCCCAGTCGCGGACCGCGAGGGCCGCGGCCGCCGTCCCCGTTCCGCAGGAGAGGGTCTCACCCACGCCGCGCTCGAACACGCGCATGCGGATGCGTCCGATGCCGTCCTTCACGCCCTGCGGGACGACGAACTCGATGTTCGCTCCGTGGGGCGGCACCGGGTCGATGATCGGCTGCAGCGTGAGGTCCAGGCCGGCGAGCTCCTCCTCGGAGGCGAGCGCCACCACGACGTGCGGGTTGCCGACGTCGATGCCGAGGCCCGGCCGTGCGACGCTGAGGCCCCGCGCGCGTACGAGCGGGTCGCCCGGCTCGGCGCGCCATCGCCCGAGGTCGACCTGGAAGCCCGTCTCGCTGCGTGTGATGTCCTTGACGCCCGCGCGAGTGCCGATCGGCAGCGTCGAGCCCGCCGGCAGGTCGGCGAGGCCGGCGTCGAGCAGATAGCGCGCGAACACGCGCGTGCCGTTGCCGCACATCTCGGCCTTCGAGCCGTCGGCGTTGCGGTAGTCCATGAACCACTCGGCGGCCGGTTCCTCCGCGAGCGACGCGGCGCCTTCCGGGAGCGCCACCGAGCGCACCACGCGCAGCAGGCCGTCCGCGCCGATGCCGAAGCGCCGGTCGCACAGCGCCGCGATCTGGTCGTCGGTGAGGTCCAGCTCGCCTTCCGGGTCGGCGACGATGACGAAGTCGTTGCCCGTGCCGTGTCCCTTGGTGAACTGGATCTCCGTCATCCCCCCAGTCTATGGCCGCGGGATGGCGGCGGCCGGGGCACGGGGACGTCGGGCGGGCTCAGCGCAGGGCGTCGACGAGCGGGACAGCGCCCGCTTCGAACCAGCGCACCTCGGGGTACCGCCGGAACCACGAGACCTGCCGTCGTGCGTAGCGGCGCGTGAGCGCCTGCGTCTCGGCGATCGCGTCCTCCTCGGAGAGGGCGCCGTCCAGCTGCGCGAGCGCCTGGGCGTAGCCGATCGCCCGCGGCGCGGTCGCCCCCTGCTCGAGCCCCTGCGTGCGGAGGTGCTCGACCTCCCCCACGAGACCCTCGTCCCACATCCGCTCGACGCGCCGGTCGAGACGCTCGACGAGGGCCGCCCGCTCGAGGTGGAGACCGAGGATCGTCGCCGGACGCCACAGCTCGGGCGCCTCCGGGAGAGCGGCGCCGTGCGTGGACGCGCCCTGCGCGAGGACCTCGAGGGCGCGCACGATGCGGCGGCCGTTGCGCGGGTCGACGCGGGCGGCGGTCTGCGGGTCCTCCTGCTGCAGACGCGCGTAGAGCGCGCCGGGCCCCGAGGTCTCGAGCTCGGCCTCGAGGCGCGCACGCAGAGCCGCGTCGCGCGGCGGGAAGCGGAAGTCGAAGAGCACGCTCGAGACGTAGAGCCCCGATCCGCCGACGAGGATCGCATCGTGCCCGCGGGCGAGCGCGGCGTCGATCGCCGCGCGCGCGTCGACCTGGTAGCGCGCGACGGCGGCCTCCTCGGTCACCTCCAGGACGTCGAGGAGGTGATGCGGGATGCCACGGCGCTCGGCCACGGGGACCTTGGCCGTGCCGATGTCCATGCCGCGGTAGAGCTGCATGGCGTCGGCGTTCACGATCTCGGCGTGCCGACCCTCCGCGGCGACCGCCTCGGCGATGTCGAGCGAGAGGTCGCTCTTGCCCGTTCCCGTCGCTCCGACGACGGCCCAGAGCCGCGGCGAATCCGCGAGCGTCACACGCCGACGCGGATGGTGGGCAGGCCGAGCCGCACGGCGCCCGAGGCGCTCGCGCCGGGTGCCGCGGGCACGGCGCACGACTCCGCCTGCGAGCGATCCCATGCGTCGCCCGCGCGCGTGCGCCGGATGCGCAGCGGCGCGCCGTCGGGGCTGTCCGCGAGGAGATGGAAGGGCGCGGCGTGCGTGATCTCGACGGTCACGACGTCGCCGGGGCGCGGGCGCTCCGAACCGTCCGGCAGCTCGAAGTGCACGAGCCGGTTGTCCTCCGCGCGGCCCGTGAGGCGGTGGGTCGCGGCGTCCTTCTTCCCCTCGCCGGTCGACACCAGCACCTCGACCGAACGGCCGAGCTGCTTGTGGTTCTCCTCGAGCGAGATGCGCTCCTGAAGGGCGACGAGGCGGTCGTAGCGCTCCTGCACGACCTCCTTCGGAACCTGGTTCGGCATGGTCGCCGCCGGCGTGCCCTCGCGGATCGAGTACTGGAACGTGAACGCGTTCGCGAACCGCGCCTGCTCGACGACGCGCAGCGTGTCCTCGAAGTCGGCGTCCGTCTCACCCGGGAAGCCGACGATGATGTCGGTCGAGATCGCGGCGTGCGGGATGCGCTCGCGGACACGATCGAGGATCCCGAGGAACTTGGCGCTGCGGTAGGACCGGCGCATCGCCTTGAGGATGCTGTCGCTGCCCGACTGCAGCGGCATGTGCAGCTGCGGCATGACCGCGGGGGTCTCGGCCATCGCCGCGATGACGTCGTCGGTGAAGGCCGCAGGGTGCGGGCTCGTGAAGCGGATGCGCTCGAGGCCCTCGATCTCGCCGGCGGCGCGGAGCAGCTTCCCGAATGCCTCGCGATCGCCGAACTCGACGCCGTAGGTGTTCACGTTCTGGCCGAGCAGGGTGACCTCGATCGCGCCGTCGTCGACGAGCAGGCGGATCTCGCTGAGGATGTCGCCGGGCCGACGGTCCTTCTCCTTGCCGCGCAGGCTGGGGACGATGCAGAACGTGCAGGTGTTGTTGCACCCGACGGAGATCGAGACCCATCCCGAGTAGGTCGAGTCGCGCTTGGTCGGGAGGGTCGACGGGAACACCTCGAGGGACTCGAGGATCTCGACCTCGGCCTCGCCGTTGTGGCGCGACCGCTCGAGGAGCTCAGGCAGCGAGCCCATGTTGTGGGTTCCGAAGACGACGTCCACCCATGGGGCGCGCTCGAGAACGGCTTCCTTGTCCATCTGGGCGAGGCAGCCGCCGACGGCGATCTGCATGCCCGCGTGGGCGTCCTTGCGGGACTTGAGATGACCGAGCGTGCCGTAGAGCTTGCCTGACGCGTTCTCGCGGACCGCGCACGTGTTGATGACGACGAGATCGGCCTCCTCGCCGGGCGCCGCCTTGACGTAGCCGGCGCTCTCGAGCGAGCCGGAGAGGCGCTCGGAGTCGTGCACGTTCATCTGGCACCCGAAGGTGCGGACCTCGTACGAGCGAGCGCGTCCCTGTGCGTCGAAGGCTGCGGGCGAGGGCTCGATGAGCGTGGGGGCGCTGGATGGCGTAGTCATGACCAGGACATTCTACGTTCCGCTCCCCGCGGGCGCGCCGAGGGATCGCTCAGCGGAACCGCACGCTGTGACCGCCGCCGCGTGCCTCGTCGAGTGCGCGACGCGCCGCGGTCATCGCGAGCGAGCCGCCGAACCCCCGCCGCGCGAGCTGGCCGACGAGCCGCCGGAGAGCGGTGTCGTCGTCATAGCGCACGAGGCTCCGCGCCTTCCCGCGCGCGAACTCGAGCGCGCGCTCCTCGTCGTCGTCGGGCAGGTCGTCGAGCGCGGCGTCGATCACGTCGCGCGGGATGCCGCGGGACGACAGCGCCTGCGCGATCGCGCGGCGCCCCTGGTTCTTGCGCGTCGTGCCGGCGTGGACGAGCTGCTCCGCGAGGGCGGCGTCATCGAGTGCGCCGAGCCGCTCCAGCCGGTCGATGATCTCGTCGATCAGGCCCGCGTCGACCTCGTCTTTCCGCAGCCGCATGCGCGCCTCGCTCACGGAGAGCGAGCGCGAACGCAGCGCCTTCAGCAGCCGAGCCTCCGCAGCGTCGGCGACCTCCGATGGCCCCCGCTCGTCCTCGGAACCAGCGGGGTCGACGGCAGGAGCGACCTCCACGAACCGCACGCCGTCGCGCACGGTCGTCGTGACAGCCGGGACGGGAGCGATGCGCCGCTCACCGGCCCCGAGATCCCGCCAGGTCGTGTGCCAGCGTTCGCCGGACGCCTCGTCGGACGCTCGGGCGTCATCCGCGTCGTCGCCGCTCGTCGACGCGACGCCGCTCGGGATGGCATCGCCGGGGATGGCGCCGTCCGCCGCGTGCCGGCTCGCCCTCCCGGCCGGATGCGCCGACCTCGCGGGATCGGCGACGCCGGCCGCCCCGCGGTCGGCGTCATCGGATGGGCGCGTGCGGCGCGTGGGGTGAGAGGGTGCCACCGGCCCCCTCCCACCGAAGAGCGGGATCACGGGGGCGAGGTCGCCCTCGCCCCCGTCGGCCACGTCGCTCATGCGCGCCTCACGCCGTGCGGCGGACCGGCTCGACCGCCGCGGGCGCGGACTCTGCCGAGGCCGCGACGCCGCGCTGGCCGATGCCGAGCTTGTCCTTGATCTTGTTCTCGATCTCGAGTGCGATGTCGGTGTTCTGGATGAGGAAGTTGCGCGCGTTCTCCTTGCCCTGCCCGAGCTGGTCGCCGTCGTAGGTGTACCAGGAGCCGGACTTCTTCACGATCCCGTGCTCGACGCCGAAGTCGATGAGGCTGCCCTCGCGCGAGATGCCGACGCCGTAGAGGATGTCGAACTCGGCCTGCTTGAACGGCGGAGCCATCTTGTTCTTGACGACCTTGACGCGCGTGCGGTTGCCGACCGCCTCGGCGCCGTCCTTGAGGGTCTCGATGCGGCGGATGTCCATGCGGACGGACGCGTAGAACTTGAGCGCCTTTCCACCCGCGGTGGTCTCGGGAGACCCGAAGAACACGCCGATCTTCTCGCGCAGCTGGTTGATGAAGATCGCCGTGGTCTTCGTCTGGTTCAGGCCGCCCGTGAGCTTGCGGAGCGCCTGCGACATGAGGCGGGCCTGGAGGCCGACGTGCGAGTCGCCCATCTCGCCCTCGATCTCGGCGCGCGGAACGAGCGCGGCGACCGAGTCGATGACGACGAGGTCGATCGCGCCCGACCGGATGAGCATGTCGGCGATCTCGAGCGCCTGCTCTCCGGTGTCGGGCTGCGACACGAGGAGCTGGTCGATGTCGACGCCGAGCTTCTGCGCGTACTCGGGGTCGAGCGCGTGCTCGGCGTCGATGAACGCGGCGATGCCGCCCGCGCGCTGCACGTTGGCGATCGCGTGGAGCGTGAGCGTCGTCTTTCCCGACGACTCGGGTCCGTAGATCTCGATGATGCGGCCACGCGGGATCCCGCCCACGCCGAGCGCGACATCGAGCGCGATCGATCCCGTGGGGATGACCTCGACGGGCGCGCGCTCGTCGCTGCCCAGTCGCATGACCGAGCCCTTGCCGAACTGCTTGTCGATCTGTGCGAGGGCCGACTCGAGGGCCTTCTCGCGGTCTGCTGGTGCGGGCATTTCCTGTTCCTTCTCCACTCGTGAACCGCCGCCTGTAGGCTGTCGCGCTCCGACCGGATGGCCGAGGACTGCGACAAGGCGCGTGGCGCTGATGCCGACTCCCACGCTACGGAGGACCACCGACATCGCCGCCGGACCGCCGCATCTGTGGAGGGATATCGTCCCGGAACCACGTTGTGCACGAGACTACGCTCTCTTCGAACGCACCTTCGATGACACGCCGATGAACGCGATCCGAGAATCGAACGGCGGGGCGCGGGTTCAGCGTCGCGGTTCGAGCCGGCCGGCTCCGTGCCGGCGTGCGGGAGGGACGTCCGTCTCGATGCACAGCGCCTCCCAGATGTCGCGCGGAGGCACGCCGACCTCGAGCGCCTCCTGGGCGGTGCGCCCGATGCCCGTGAGCACCAGGTCGTGCACGAGCGAGGCCGCGCGACCGCCGAACTCGGCGTCGACGGCGCGCAGGAACTCGCTGCGGCGCATGCGCGGTCAGCGGAAGGACAGCTCGGGCTCGACCTCGGCGATGAGGTCGTCGGGCACGACGTCGGGGAACGCCTGCACGTCGAGTCCCTCGAGCACCGCGATGCGATCGCCCACCGTCCGGTAGATCGTGGAGATGGGCACGTCGAGCGCCTCGGCGACCGAGGCGAGGATCTCGCTCGAGGCCTCCTTCTGGCCCCGCTCGACCTCGCTCAGGTATCCGAGCGCGACGCTCGCCTTGCTCGCGACCTGACGGAGGGTCTGGCCCTTCTGCTGGCGGAAGCCGCGCAGAACGTCGCCGATCTCTTGACGAACCAGGATCATGACTATCCCCTCCTCACTCCACCATCCGACGGATGCATCAGAGTACAACACCGATGAGACCAATTTAATCCCGCTTGACACGGGGCGGGGCGCCGCTCACGCCGAGAATCCGCCCAGTGCCCGCCCTCAGATCTCTGCGACCGCGAGATCGAGGGCCGCGAGCACGGCGCTCGCCCGGATCTCCGCCCGGTCGCCGTCGAACAGGTGCGAGGCCACGACGACGCGCTCGGGCGTGGCGACCGCGACGTGCACGGTCCCGACCGGCTGCCCGTCCGGCGACGCCGGGCCGGCGATCCCCGTCGTCGACAGCCCCACCATGGTGTCCTCGTCGGCCAGCGCGAGCGTGCGCCGCGCTCCGGCCGCCATCTCGCGCGCGACGTCCGGGTGCACCGCGCCATGCTCCTCGAGGAGGGCCGCGTCGACGCCCAGCACGCTGTGCTTGATCGCGGTGTCGTAGGCCACCACGCCGCCGCGCATCCGCTGCGACGAGCCGGGCACCTCGATGATCGCCGACGACAGCAGGCCCCCCGTGAGCGACTCCGCGGTCGCGATGCTCCAGTTGCGCGCCGACAGCCGGCGCAGGAGCTCGTTCGCGACCGCGAACGTCTCGCGCTTCACGTCACTCACCGGCGTCCGCCCGCGCTCCGCGGATCTGCGCGAGCACGTAGTCGACGCCGCTCGCCACGGTGAGCACGACGACGATCCACATGAGGATGAGGGTGATGACCGCGAACGCCGGCTCGCCGATGAGAAGCCAGAACGGCAGGAGCGCCCACCCGAGCGCCACCCCCTGGAACGCGGTCTTGAGCTTGCCCATCCAGGCGGCGGCCACGACGTGCTGCCGGACGACCACGAAGCGGTGGATCGTGATCCCCCACTCCCGGACGAGGATGACGACGACCATCCACCACGCCATCTCGCCGAGGATCGCGAGCCCGACGAAGGCCGCGCCCGTGAGCAGCTTGTCGGCGATCGGATCCCAGAGCTTGCCGAAGTCGCTCACGATGTCGTAGCGGCGCGCGAGGTAGCCGTCGACCCAGTCGGTCGAGATCGCGACGATGAAGAGGATGGCCGCCGTCCATCGCAGGGGAAGGCTTCCCTCGCCGAGATGGCCCCCGATGAGCAGGAGCACGAAGAACACGATCGCGAGCGGGATGCGCACGACCGTGATCGCGTTGGGGAGCTGGCGGGGGATGCTCATGGCCTCAGTCTGTCAGGCGCGGGCGTCAGTAGCGCGGCTCGTCGCGCCCGGTCAGACCCCAGGCGTCCTCGGACTCGCTCTCGTCGACGACCTCTCGGCCGGCGAACTGCGCCTCGATGGGGTCGTCGGCATAGCGGTCGTCGGCGTCGGGCGCCGAGGGCGCCTCGGGCGAGGGAGCCGCCGGAGCGGCAGCGGGCGGCTCCTCGCCGCGCAGCTTCGCGAGCACGCCGGGCAGCTGCTCGGGCGTGACGAGCACGTCGCGGGCCTTCGAGCCCTCGGAGGGTCCGACGATCTCTCGCGACTCGAGCAGGTCCATGAGGCGGCCGGCCTTCGCGAAGCCCACGCGCAGCTTGCGCTGGAGCATCGACGTCGAGCCGAACTGGCTCGTGACGATGAGCTCGGCCGCGGCGAGGAGCAGCTCGAGGTCGTCTCCGATGTCCTCGTCGACCTCCTTCTTCTTCGGCTCGAGCGCCTCCGCAACATCCGCGCGGTACTCGGGCCGCGCCTGCCCCGTGACGTGCGCGACGACCTTCTCGATCTCCTCCTCGGTCACCCACGCGCCCTGCACACGGAGCGCCTTCGACGAGCCCATGGGCGAGAACAGGGCGTCGCCCTGGCCGATGAGCTTGTCGGCGCCCGGCTGGTCGAGGATGACGCGGCTGTCGGTGACGCTCGTGACCGCGAACGCGAGGCGCGAGGGCACATTGGCCTTGATGAGGCCGGTGACGACGTCGACGGACGGCCGCTGCGTGGCGAGGACGAGATGGATGCCGGACGCGCGTGCGAGCTGCGTGATGCGGACGATCGAGTCCTCGACGTCGCGGGGAGCCACCATCATCAGGTCGGCGAGCTCGTCGACGACGACGAGGAGGTAGGGGTACGGCTTCAGCACGCGCTCGCTGCCGGCCGGCACGTCGACCTCCCCCGCGACGACCGCGCGGTTGAAGTCGTCGATGTGGCGGAATCCGAACGACGCGAGGTCGTCGTACCGCATGTCCATCTCCTTCACGACCCACTGGAGAGCCTCTGCGGCCTTCTTCGCGTTCGTGATGATCGGGGTGATGAGATGCGGCACGCCCGCGTAGTTCGTGAGCTCGACCCGCTTCGGGTCGATCAGCACCATGCGCACCTCGCTCGGCTTGGCGCGCATGAGGAGGCTCGTGATCATCGAGTTCACGAAGCTCGACTTTCCGGAGCCCGTCGAACCCGCGACCAGGAGGTGGGGCATCTTCGCGAGGTTCGCCACGACGAAGCCGCCGCCGACGTCCTTGCCGACGCCGATCGTGAGCGGATGCGTCGACTTCTGGGCCGCGGCGGAGCGGAGCACGTCGCCGAGCGCGACCGTCTCGCGGTCGGCGTTCGGGATCTCCACGCCGATCGCGCTCTTGCCCGGGATCGGGGCGAGGATGCGCACGTCGTTCGACGCGACGGCATAGGCGATGTTGTTCGAGAGCTGGGTGATCTTCTCGACCTTGACGCCGGGCCCGAGCTCGATCTCGTACTGCGTCACGGTCGGGCCGCGCGAGAACCCGGTGACCTGCGCATCGACCTTGAACTGCTCGAAGACGCTCGTGATCTGGGCGACCACGCGGTCGTTGGCCTCGGAGCGCGCGACGGCCGGAGGGCCCGACGCGAGTGCGGTCGGCGACGGCAGCACGTACGGCTGGGAGGGCGGCTGCGGCCCGCGGCCGCCGGGGCCGTCGGTCCCGAAGCCGGTGAATCCCGGCAGGTCGTCGGTCTCGTCGTCGAGGTCGTCTCCGTCGCCCACGAGGCCCGTGCGTCGCTCGGCGCCGTCGCCGCGCAGCCCGGCGAGCACCGAGGAGGTGAGCACCTCCGTCACCGCGTCGTCCGGGTCGTCCGTGCGGATGTCGTCGGCCGCCGGCGACGACGTCACGATCGCCTGGTCGTAGCCGCGATCGGTCTGGTCGGTGAGCAGCTCGGTGAGGTCCTGCGGCTCCGAGACGACCTCGGGGTCCTCCTCGCGGCCGGACTTGTTCCGCCGCCACCACGGCACGCCGGCGTCCTTGCCCTCGTCGGGCTCGTCGCCCTCGAGCACCTTCGTCGGGGCCGTCGCGCCCTTGGCGGGCTTCTCGCGGCTCTCCGGCGCGGTGCGCTCGGCGTCGAACATCCACAGGTACAGGTCGCCGAGCCGCTGGCCGATGCGGTTCGGCGGCGTCTTGGTGAGGATGAGCACGCTGAGCACGGCGAGCAGGGACAGCACGACGTATGCGCCGACGTCCGTGATGAGGAAGGCCATGGCCTCGGCGACGAGCCACCCGAAGACGCCGCCCGCCTCGCTCAGGGCGAGCACGCCCTCGACCGGCTTGGGGCGCCCGCCTGCCACGTGCAGGAAGCCCGCGATCGTCACGGTGAGCATGCCGAAGCCGATCCCCACGCGCCCGTTGTCGTTCACCGAGGACGGATGGCGGAAGAACCAGCCGGCCAGCAGGAGCAGGAGGATCGGGAAGATGAAGGCCGCGCGGCCGATCAGCAGGCCGAACGAGTAGGCGCTGATCTGAACGGCGATCTCGTTGCCGATGAAGAACCACTCGTTGACGGCTCCCGCGATCGCGAGCAGCACGAGCAGGAGCGGGAAGCCGTCGCGGCGCTGGTCCTTCTCGAGGACCTCGGGCCCGAACGCGCGGAAGAGGCCGCCCACCGCGCGAGCGAGGCCGTTCCATCCCCGGACGAGCAGGGGCTGCCGCTCGGCCTCGTCGACATAGCGCTTGGGAGCCGGATCGGCCTTCTTGCGCGGGCGCGGAGCGGCCACGGCCTCATCCTTCGAGGCCCCGCGGGTGCTTCTGGTTCCCGGGCTCTTCGACGCGGCGGACGTACGTGGCATTGCTCCACGGTACGTCGCCGGGCCGACATCCGGCCGGAACGACGCGGATCGGCGCGGAATCCCGCGCCGATCCGCGTCCACGACGGCGCTCGCGCCCTCAGGCCTCGATGACGAGCGGCACGATCATCGGCCGGCGGCGCAGCGACTGGTTCACCCAGCGGCCGATCGTCCGACGCACCGTCTGCGAGAGCGCGTGGTTGTCGCGCACGCCCTTCTGGGCGGCCTCCTCGAGGGCCGCGACGATCTTCGGCTTGACCTTGTCGAAGACCCGATCCTCCTCCGCGATCCCTCGCGCGTGGATCTCGGGGCCCGTGATGATCCTGCCGGTCTGCGAGTCGACCACGACGATCACCGACACGAAGCCCTCCTCGCCGAGCGTCCGGCGGTCCTTGAGGTCGGCATCCGTGATGGCGCCCACGCTCGAGCCGTCCACGTAGACGAAGCCCAGGTCGAGCTGGCCCACGACGCGCGCCTCGCCGTCCTTGAGGTCGACGACCGTGCCGTTCGAGCCGATGATGGTGCGCTCGGCGTCGATGCCCGTGTCCTGCGCGAGCCGGGCGTTCGCCATCAGGTGCCGGTACTCGCCGTGGACGGGCAGCACGTTGCGCGGCTTGAGGATGTTGTAGCAGTAGATGAGCTCGCCGGCCGCGGCGTGACCCGACACGTGCACCTTCGCGTTGGCCTTGTGCACGACGTTGGCGCCGAGCTTCGTGAGCCCGTCGATGACGCGGTAGACGGCGTTCTCGTTGCCCGGGATGAGGCTCGAGGCGAGGATGACCGTGTCGCCCTCCCCCGGCTCGATCTCGTGGTCGAGGTTCGCCATGCGGCTCAGTACGGCCATCGGCTCGCCCTGCGACCCCGTCGACATGTAGACGATCTGGTGGTCGGGCACATCGCGTGCCTTCTTGTAGTCGATGAGCACGCCGTCGGGCACGTTGAGATATCCCAGGTCGGCGGCGATCGTCATGTTGCGCACCATGCTGCGGCCGAGCAGCGCGACGCGCCGCCCGTTCGCGGCCGCGGCATCGAGCACCTGCTGCACGCGGTGCACGTGGCTCGAGAAGCTCGCGACGATGACGCGCCCCGGCGTCTTCGAGATGACCTGGTCGAGCACGGGCCCGATCGACCGCTCGGTCGGCGTGAAGCCGGGCACGTCGGCATTGGTCGAGTCGGGCAGGAAGAGATCGACGCCCTCCTCGCCGAGCCGCGCGAAGGCGCGCAGATCGGTGATGCGGCCGTCGAGCGGCAGCTGGTCCATCTTGAAGTCGCCCGTGTGGAGCACGAGGCCGGCGTCCGTGCGCACGGCGACCGCGAGCGCGTCCGGGATCGAGTGGTTCACCGCGACGAACTCGAGCTCGAACGGCCCGGCCTCCCACGTCTCACCCTCCTTCACGACGTGCGCGACGGGGGTGATCCGGTGCTCCTTGAGCTTCGCCGCGGTGAGCGCGAGCGTGAGCGCGGAGCCGATGATCGGGATGTCGGGGCGCTGCTTGAGGAGGTACGGGACGGCGCCGATGTGGTCCTCGTGCCCGTGGGTGAGCACCACGCCCACGACGTCGTCGAGACGTCCGCGCAGCGGCTCCATGTCGGGCAGGATCAGGTCGACGCCCGGCTGGTGCTCCTCGGGGAAGAGCACGCCGCAGTCGATGATGAGGATCTCGCCGTCGATCTCGTACGTGGTCATGTTGCGGCCGACCTCGCCGAGACCGCCCAGGGGCGTCACCCGAAGGGTCCCCGGGGTGAGATCTGCGGGCTCGAGAACCTGTGTGGACATCGTCCGCCTTCCGGGATGCCCTGCGGCATCCGGTTCGTCGTATTCGGTGTTGTCGCGACGACCGGTGCCGCCGCGGGAGATCAGCGGGTGGTGCCGGGCACCTTCGGCAGCGCGCCGCCCGCGGCCGCGTTGCGGTCGGGGCGGAAGTTCGAGAGGTCGACCCCGTCGACGTCCTTGACGAGCGCGAGCTCGTCCTCGATGAGCGCGGCCTCCCATTCCTCGGGACCGACGAGCGGGAGGCGCACGCGCGGGCTCGAGATCCGGCCGAGGCCGTGCAGCACGTACTTCGTCGCGACCGTGCCGGGCACGTGCGTCATGAGCGCGCGCACGAGCGGCTCGAGGCGCTTGTGCTGGTCGGTCGCCGTGGCGAGGTCGCCGCGGTTCACCGCGTCGACGATCGTGCGGTACGGGCCCGAGGCCACGTTGGCGGTCACGCCGATGAGGCCCGTGGCGCCGATCGCGAGCTCGGGGAGCACGTTGGCGTCGTCGCCCGAGAAGTACATGAGGTCGGTCTGGTTGAGCACGCGGCTCACCTCGCTGAGGTCGCCCTTGGCGTCCTTGACCGCGAGGATGTTCGGGTGCTTCGCGAGACGCAGGATCGTCTCGTAGCGGATCGGGATGCCCGTGCGCCCGGGGATGTCGTAGAGGATCACCGGGAGGTCGGTCGAGTCGGCGATGAGCCGGAAGTGCGTGAGGACGCCCGCCTGCGTCGGCTTGTTGTAGTACGGCGTGACGATCATGATGCCGTCGGCGCCGGCCTTCTCGCTCTTCTGGTAGAGGTCGATCGCGTGCGCGGTCTCGTTCGAGCCGCCGCCCGTGATGATCTTCGCGCGCCCGGCCGAGACGTCCTTGCCGACCTCGACGAGGCGCAGCTTCTCGGCGTCGGTCAGGGTCGAGGTCTCCCCCGTCGTGCCCGTGACGACGATCCCGTCGGCGCCCTGGGCGATGCACGCGTCGATGTGCTTCTCGACGCCGGGCCAGTCCACTTCGCCGTCCGCCGTCATCGGCGTGACGAGCGCGACGAGAACCTGTCCGAAGGGATTGCCCGTGTGCGTCATGGCATCAAGGCTATCGCCTCGACGACGGCGCCGCCTTCGTCGTGGCCCTCAGCACGAGGCGCGCGGGGCTCACGAGGTGCCGCGGCGCGAAGTCCGCGCGCGCCATCCGCGCCTCGAGCGTCTCGACCGCCTGCTCGACGATCCAGCGGGAGCCGGGATCGACCGTCGACAGCCCGCCGGCGACATGGCGGCTGATCCCGACGTCGTCGAACCCGATCACCTGCACGTCCCCCGGCACCGCGACGCCCGCGTCGGCGAGCCCCGCGAGCACGCCGAAGGCGATCTGGTCGGTGACCGCGAAGACGGCGTCGACGCCGAGGCCGTCCCGCACCGCGCGCGCGATGGCGTCACGCGCGCCGTCGACGGCCGGCTCGCGCACCTCCAAGACGAGCTCGGGATCCGCGGCGAGCCCCGCATCCGCGTGCGCCGCGCGCCATCCGTCCGTGCGCTGGCTCGACATCGTCACGCCGCGCGACGCGCGCGCGCCCCCGACGATCGCGACGCGCCGCGCGCCGCTCCCGATGAGGTGGGCGACCGCCATCCGCGCGCCCTCGGCGTTCGCCATGGTGACGTGGTCGAAGCGCTCGGGCACCTGCTGCTCGCCGAGCATGACGATGGGCGTGGGGATGGCGATGCGGTCGAGGTCGGGCGCGCCGAGACCCACAGGGCTCAGGATCACGCCGTCGTACATGCGCAGGCGCGCGAGCGACAGCGCGGACAGCTCGCCCTCGACGCTCGCACCGCTCTGCTCGACGACGAGGTGGCGCCCCCGAAGGGCGAACGCCTCGGCGAACGCGGCCGCGAGGTCGCCGAAGTACGCGTGGTCGAAGCGCGGCACGATGAGCGCGACCGTGTCGGTGCGTCCCGCGCGCAGGCGCCGCGCCGTGAGGTCGATCTCGTACCCGATCTCCCGCACCTTCTCGAGCACCCGCAGCCGTGTCTCGGCGCTCACCCGCCCGCGGTCGTTGAGCACGTTCGACACCGTCATGACCGACACCCCGGCCGCGCGCGCCACGTCGCTCATCGTCGCCATGGCCGCCTCCTTCGCGCTCGCGCCGCTCGGATCGACCCTATGCGAATCCGCTCTTCCCCCGGAGCCCGTCCGGATGTATCGTTACATCACTTCACTTCTCTCACCCGGAAAGGCTCCCATGTCCTCCACCCGCGTCGTCATCGACCTCGACCTCCCCGGCCCCACGATCAGCCGCCACCTCTACGGGCACTTCGCCGAGCACCTGGGGCGGTGCATCTACGGCGGCTTCTTCGTCGGCGAGGACTCCGACATCCCGAACGAGGGCGGCATCCGCCTCGACGTCGTCGAGGCGCTCCGCGAGCTCGCGATCCCGAACCTGCGCTGGCCGGGCGGCTGCTTCGCCGACGACTACCACTGGCGCGACGGCATCGGCCCGCGCGAGAGCCGCCCGCGCATGGTCAACTCCCACTGGGGCGACGTCGTCGAGGACAACTCCTTCGGAACGCACGAGTTCATGCAGCTCTGCGAGATGCTCGGCGCCGACGCCTACGTGAACGGCAACGTCGGCTCGGGCACCGTGCGCGAGATGAGCGAGTGGATCGAGTACCTCACACGGGCCGACGACTCCCCCATGGCCGCGCTGCGCCGCGAGAACGGCCGCGACGAGCCCTGGAAGGTGCCGTTCTTCGGCATCGGCAACGAGGCCTGGGGCTGCGGCGGCAACATGCGCGCCGAGGCGTACGCGGACCTCGCCCGCCAGTACGCGACGTACGTGCGCGACCACGGCGGCAACACGGTGTACCGGATCGCGGCGGGCGCGAACGCCGACGACCTCGAGTGGACCGAGACCCTCATGAAGGCGCTCGGATGCCTCGGCTGCGACGGCCAGGGATCCTCGCCCTATCAGGCGGTCTCGCTGCACTACTACACGATGTCGGGCTCGTGGCAGAGCAAGGGCTCGGCGACCGAGTTCGACGAGGACGAGTGGTACCTCGCGCTCTCCCGCGCCTTCCACATCGAGCAGCTCCTCACGCGGCACAGCACCGTGATGGACCGGCACGATCCGCGCCGCCGCGTGGGCCTCGTCCTCGACGAGTGGGGCACGTGGTGGGATGTCGAGCCCGGCACGAACCCCGGGTTCCTCTACCAGCAGAACACCCTGCGCGACGCGCTCGTCGCGAGCGTGCACTTCGACGCGTTCCACCGCCACGCCGACCGCCTGGTCATGGCGAACATCGCGCAGACCGTCAACGTGCTTCAGGCGATGCTCCTCACCGACCCCGAGACCGGAGCGCTCGTGAAGACCCCCACGTTCCACGTGTTCGCGATGAACGTCGGCCACCACGACGCGCAGGCGCTCGAGGCGCATGTCGTCGACGGCGAGACCCGCGCGGTCGACGGGCGCGACCTGCCGATGATCTCGGCGTCGGCGTCGACGAAGGACGGCGCGGCACTCGTGTCCCTGTCGAACCTCGACGCCGACCAGCCGCGCACGGTCGTCCTCGACCTGCGCGGCAGGGCGGTCGAGGGCTGGTCGGCCCGCCTGCTCACGGCCGACAGCACGGCCGCGCACAACGTGCCCGGTCAGCCGGAGAACGTCGCGCCGGTCGACTTCGACGGCGTCCGCACGCACGCGCGCGGCCTCGAGGTCGAGCTCCCGCCGCACTCGTACGCCACGGTCAGCCTCCGGCTGGGCGCGTGAGCCGAGCCGCTGGGCCCCCGCAGCGGGGGCTCAGCGGCGCCGGTACACGACGAAGCGGTAGCGGGTGCCCGTCCGGCTCGTGAGCCACTCCGCGGGGCCCTCGGGCTCCGACCGGATGACCTGCCACTCGTCGCCGATCTCGGGCGCGTAGGCGTCGCCATCCGCGTCGACGTCGACCTCGGTGACCCACAGCTCGTCGACGACGTCCATGGCCTGCGCGTAGATCTGCGCGCCGCCGATCACCCAGACCTCGTCGTCGATCCGCCCCGCGGCCTCGAGGGCGTCCTCGAGCGAGTGCACGACCTGCGCGCCCTCCGCCGCGAAGCCCTCGTCGCGCGTGACGACGATGTTGGGACGGTCGGGAAGCGGGCGGAAGCGCTCGGGGAACGACAGCCACGTCTTCCGCCCCATCACGACCGGCGTTCCCGTCGTGGCGCGCTTGAAGAAGGCCATGTCCTCGGGCAGCTGCCACAGCATGCCCCCGTCGGACCCGATCGCGCGCGTGCGCGACTGCGCCCAGATCGAGCGGATGGTCACGGCTCAGACCGCCACGGCCGCGCGGATCGCGGGATGGTGGCGGTACTCCTCCACGACGAAGTCGTCGTACGCGTAGTCGAACAGCGACTCCGGCTTCCGGGCGAATCGCAGCCTGGGGTACGGGTAGGGCTCGCGCGAGAGCTGCTCGACGACCTGCTCCCGATGGTTGTCGTAGATGTGGCAGTCGCCGCCGGTCCACACGAAGTCGCCCGGCTCGAGACCGGTCTGCTGGGCGACCATGAGCGTGAGGAGCGCGTACGACGCGATGTTGAAGGGCACGCCGAGGAAGAGGTCGGCGCTGCGCTGGTAGAGCTGGCAGCTGAGGCGGCCGTCCGCGACGTAGAACTGGAAGAGGGCGTGGCACGGCGGCAGCGCCATGTCGTCGACCTCGGCCGGGTTCCACGCCGTCACGATGTGCCGACGGCTGTCGGGGTTCGCCTTCAGCTGCGCCACGACCTTCGCGATCTGGTCGATGCTCTCGCCGCTCGGAGTCGGCCACGAGCGCCACTGCACGCCGTAGACGGGGCCGAGCTCGCCGTCCTCGTCAGCCCACTCGTCCCAGATCGACACGCCGTGCTCCTGGAGCCACCGCACGTTCGAGTCGCCGCGCAGGAACCACAGCAGCTCGTAGGCGACCGACTTGAAGTGCACGCGCTTCGTCGTGATGAGCGGGAAGCCCGCGCTGAGGTCGTATCGGATCTGCCGCCCGAACACGCTCGTCGTCCCGGTGCCCGTGCGGTCGTCCTTGTGCGTGCCGTTCGCGAGCACGTCGCGAAGGAGATCCTCGTACGGGGTGGGGATGGCGCCGCTCATGACGTCAAGGCTAGTCGGGATGGCGCGCGCCGGCTCAGGCGGCGCGCTCGCGTCCGACGATGCCCGCGCGCTGCAGGAGGAGGTAGATCCGGCAGCCGAGGCAGAAGCCGAATGCCGCGTTGAGGAATGCGGCGACGAACGCCGCGGCCGCCGCGATCGGCAGCGCCCAGGGCACGGCCGCGAGATGCAGGACGAGGCCGAGCCCCGTGACGAACAGGCCGACGCCCTGCGCGAAGCGCGGCGGGCGCGGGTCCTCGAGCTCCGCAGGGGGCCCGAGTCGAGGGCGGACCACGCGGCGGAAGAGCACGCCCCACGGCGCGGTGCGCGGCGAGACGACGCTCCAGAGGAAGAGCAGCGCGACGACGAGCACCGCGAGGAAGCCGGGATCCGCGGCGCGCTCGAAGACGGAGGCGGCGCCGATCCCCGGCGTGAAGACCGCACCGGTCGCGGGCTGGTGGGCGAACCAGCCGAACGACGCCGCCGTCCGCGTCGAGACCCCCGTGAAGGCGAGGAACGTCGCGGCGAACAGCAGCGCGCTCGTGATGGCGGCGGCGAAGCGGGGGCCGCGCGGATCGATCCCTGCGGGGGCGTCAGGCATGGGTCTTCCCTTCGATGGCGTCGAGCTCGGCCATCACCGTGTCGCGGGTCGGAGCTCCGGCGATGCGGGCGCGCGGGACGCCGCGCGCGTCGAGGACGAGGGTCGTGGGCGTCTGGAGCACGTGGAAGCGCCGAGCGATCTCGACGCGGTGCGTGACGTCGACGTCGACGTGCGCGACGCCATCCCTCTCCCCCGCCACGTCGGAGAGCAGCCGCCGCACCGCGGGGCACCGGGCGCACAGCTCGGTGCTGAACTGCACGAGCGTCGCGCGCTCTCCGAAGGCGCCGGGGGCGAGCCCGAGCGCCGTCGGGGCGACGGCATCCGCCCGGACCGCCCGAGCGCGGCCCTCGCGTCGCCGCAGGAGCACGCCGAGGGCCGTCGCGACGAGGACGATCGCGACGAGAGCGGCGAGAGCGGCGGCGGGGGTCATCGGAACCACGGTAGATCCGTCGCCGTGCCGACGGACCCGAGGTGGCGGAATATGACATGAGGGGCGCCGGCGCAAGGCGTTCCCCGTGTCGGGCCGCGCCGTTAGGCTGGCCGCGGACCATCCGCCCCCGATCAGGAGGAACGACAATGACCGTCACCAGCGAAGCCAGCACCTCGTGGCAGGGATCCCTCTTCGAGGGCTCCGGCACCGTCTCGTTCTCGACCGGCGTCGGGACGTTCCCCGTGAACTGGAAGGCCCGCAGCGAGGGCTCCGACACGACGACCACCCCTGAGGAGCTCATCGCGGCAGCGCACTCGTCGTGCTTCAGCATGGCGCTCTCGAACGCGCTCGCCGAGAACGGCACCCCGCCGGAGAAGATCGACACGACCGCGTCGGTCACCTTCAAGCCCGGCACCGGCATCACGGGGAGCCACCTCAACGTCAACGCCGTCGTCCCCGGCATCGACGCCGAGCGCTTCCAGCAGATCGCCGAGGAGGCCAAGGCGGGCTGCCCCGTCTCGCAGGCGCTCGCCGGCATCGAGATCTCGCTCGAGGCGACGCTCGCGTAACCCAGGATGACCGCCTCCTCGCTCACGCGCGTCATCGTCGCCGGCTCGTCGGGCCTCCTCGGCCAGGGCGTCGTCGACGACCTCCGCGCGGCGGGCGTGGAGGTGACGCGTCTCGTCCGCCGCGCCCCGAGCGCCGCGGACGAGACGCGCTGGCTCGACGCTCCGCATCTCGATCCCGCTGTCCTCCGCGGCGCCGACGCCGTCGTGAACCTCTGCGGCGCGAGCGTGGGGCGCATCCCCTGGACTCCCGCGTACCGGCGGCGCCTGCACTCCTCGCGGCTCACGCCCACGCGCGTCCTCGCCCGCGCGATCTCCCAGCTCGACGAGCCGCCCCTCCTCGTCTCGGCGAGCGCCGCGGGCTGGTACGGGTCCTCATCCGATGGCCCCGTCACCGAGGACGCACCTCGTGGGAGCGGATTCCTCGCCGACCTCTGCGGCGCGTGGGAGCAGGCCGCGCACGGCGCCGGGCCCCGCGTCGCGCTCCTCCGCACCGCGCCGGTCGTGCATCCCGACGGCGTCCTGCGTCCGCTCATCCCCCTGACGCGAGCGGGTCTCGCCGGCCCGCTCGGCTCGGGGCGCCAGGTGTGGGCCTGGATCTCCTTCGAGGACGCGATCGCGGCCATCCGCCACGTCCTCGAGCACCGGCTGACCGGGCCGGTCAACCTGGCTGCCCCGGTCGCGACGACCGCGAACGACTTCGGGCGGGCGCTCGCACGTCGGCTGCGGCGCCCTTTCGCCCTGCCGGCGCCCGCATGGGCTCTCCGCGCCGCGCTCGGGCGCGACTTCGCCGACGACATGCTCCTCGTCGACGCCGACATCGTGCCGCGAGCGCTGCAGTCCACCGGCTTCTCGTTCGCCCACCCCGCGCTCGAGGACGCGATCGCCGCGGTCGTGCCCGAGCGCTGAACGGCCGCAGCGGGCGTCCGCGCCGGGTGCTAGACGGGACTCTGCGCGGCCCGTTCGCGGCGGATGGCCTCGCGCACCGCGGACCGCGCGCGCTTCGTATCGCCCGCAGCGGCGTACGCGAGACTCAGCCGGTACCACGCGCGCCAGTCGGTCTCGTCGGCCTCGACCTCGGCGCGGTACGTCGGGAAGAGCGCCTCGCCATCCGACCGCGCCGGGCGCCCGCTCGGCGACGTGCTGACCTCCTCGGTCGGCAGCCCGCCCTCGCTCTCGAGACGGCGTGCGAGGCGCTCGGCGCGCCATCCGAACAGGAGCTCGCGGCCGAGCCCCCACAGCGCGATGAGCGGAAGCACGATCATCGCGCCGCCCATGACGGCGAGGATCGGCTCGCCGGTCGAGATGCCGATGGACAGGGCCGACACGGCCTTCTGCCCCACGACGAGGATGTAGAGCAGCAGGAGCGCCGTCATGACGGCGACGCCGACGCGCAGTCTCATGCGCCCGTGGCCCGCGCGGCCTGGCCCGCGACCGTCGCACCGTCGTCGACGGGCTCGGCCGCTGCGGGGCGCGGCGTGCCGATGCCGATGTCGATGAAGTTCTCCAGGCCCACAACGACGCCGCGCACGCCGGTCGCGGCCTCGACGGCGATGCGGATGCCCGGCGCGTACGCGGCGGCCGGGTCGATCGTGTCGTGCACGAGGGAGAGCGACTCGCCGGGCCCGGAGAGGATCGTCTCCTGCCGGGCGACCACCCCGGGGCGGCGCAGCGAGTGCACGGGCACGCTCGCGACCTGCTGCCCACGTGCGCGCTGGTCGACGAACGGCGCGTCGACGGGCGTCTCGCGGGCCGCCGCGATGAGCTCGGCCGTGCGGACCGCCGTGCCCGACGGGGAGTCGATCTTCGTGTCGCGATGCGTCTCGACGATCTCGACGGACGGGAAGAACCGCGCGGCGGCCGCGGCGAGCGCCGTGCCGAGCACGGATCCGAGCGAGAAGTTCGGGATGAAGACCGCGCCCGTCCCAGCCGCCTCGACGAGCGGGCGCACGAGCGCGACGCGCTCCGCGGACCATCCGCTCGTGCCGACGAGAACCTGAGCGCCGCGCTCGATCGCCGCGCGCACGACGTCGATGCTCACGGCCGGAGTGGAGGCGTCGATGACGAGATCCGCGCCGTCGAGCTCGGCGAGGTCGCTGCTCGATCCGAGCACCGCGACGACCTCGAACCCGTCCATCCCGTCGACGACCTCGCGGATGATGCTGCCGAGCTTGCCGCTGCCGCCGACCAGTGCCACGCGTGTCGTCATGCCACCATCCTAGGCGGGACGGCCAGGACGTCCGCCGGAGTGCGGCGTGCCCCGGAATGCGGCCGGCTCCGGAATCGGACCCGTGGTGCCGAAGTCGACTCCCGGGGCCGACACGCGCACACCCGCCCCAGCCATCCGAACCCCGACACCCCGCACGCCGCCCCGCTCTCGGAGTGCCGTACCCCGAATCGGACCCGTGGTGCTGAAGTCGTCTCCTGAGACCGACGCGCGCGCACCCGCCCCAGCCATCCGAATCCCGACACCCCGCACACGCCGCCCCGCCCTCGCCCATCCGTCCCCCGCATCGGACCCACCCCCTGGGCGTCTCGCGCCGACACCTCGTGCACAGGCGGACGACACGCGCGCACCGGCACGAGCACACGCGCTGTGCCGGTGGCGGGCCCGCGGGCCGACGAGGCTGGCGGGATGTATCCGACGGAGATCGCCGCTCGCATCGATGCACGTCACGGAGTGGCCCGCGCATCGACGCTGCGGATGGCGGGCGCGTCTGCGCGCGACATCCGGCGCGCGCTTGTGACCGGATCGATCTGGAAGGTGCGCCCCGGGGTCTATGCGACTCCGGACGTGAGCGCGGACATCGTCACGGCGGCGCGGCACGGCGGCGCACTCTGCTGCGCATCTGCGCTCGCCCAGCTCGGCGTATGGGTTCTCGACGCCGACGCGATTCACGTCGCGATGGGACCGCACGGGCGCCAGCGCGAGCACGCAGGGTGCGCGTGCATCCCGCACTGGGATGAAGGCGCGACGGGCTTCGGGCGCGTCGACATCGTCCGCGCTCTCGTCCAGCTCGCGCGCTGCCAGGGCGATGAGGCGTTCTTCGCCGCGTTCGAATCCGCGTGGCACCGGGGGCTGCTGTCTCGACGTGACCGTCTCGCGGTGCGCGCACGTCTGGATGCGCGGCAGCGGCGACTCGTCGACGCAGCGCGATCGGACTCGGAGAGCGGGCTCGAGTCGCTCCTCAGGATCCGGCTGCTCCGCATGGGCATCGTGCTCCGCTGCCAGGTGCGCATCCGCACGGTCGGACGCGTCGACTTCGTCGTCGGCGACCGGATCATCCTCGAAGTGGACGGGCGCGAGAACCACGACGGGGAGAGCCACCGGCACCGCGACCTCGTCCGAGACGCGAATGCTGCCGCGCTCGGCTACCGAACCCTCCGGTTCGACTACGCGCTCGTCATCCACGACTGGCCGCGCGTGGAGCGCGCGATCGTCGGCGCCCTCCGCCGCAGGGCGTGACCGCAGGCGCCCCGGGGCCCGAATGCACGGCCGTCTGTCACCGTGCGTGTGCGCGGAATCGGATCCGCGGGGCGTGTGTCGCTCCCTGAGGTCGACACGCGCACATCGGCCCCGGCGATCCGAATCCCGGGACAGCTCGGCGCATCCGAACCGGCCCGGCACAACTCGGCTTGGCACATCCCGGGATGGCCCGGCACGGCGGCCCGGCACCTCCCGGCCCGTCCTGGCGGACTCAGACCGGCGGGGTCTCCGGCAGCCCGGTGCGCAGCTCGAACGGCAGGTGCGCGAGGTCGTTGTGGGCGATGAGCGTCCACGGGCGGCCCTGCTTCTGCGAGATGATCGTGAGCCCGCAGTTCGCCTGGTTCAGCGTCATCCAGCGCCAGTCGGGGGCGCCGAGCACCTCGCGCACGAACCACGCGATCACGAAGTTGTGCGTGATGAGCAGCTCGTGGACGTCGCCGTTCTTGCGCACGAGGAACTCGTTCATCGCGTCGGCCATCTGGGCCCTGCCCGCCTCGACCTCCTCCTCGGTGATCCCGCCGAAGAAGGGCTCGAACACGCTCGGCGTCTCGTCGGTCATGCCCGTCGGGACGCAGTCGAACAGGAGCGCGTGCGGCTGCGGATCGATCGCGGGCATCCGCTCGGCGACGATGCGCGCGGTCTCCGCGGCGCGTGCGAGGGGCGAGTGCCACACGTTGTCGAACGGCACGCCAGAGAGCCGGTCGGCGAGCAGCGCCGCCTGCCGCTCTCCGCGCGCGGAGAGCGGCCCGTCCTCGAGCCCGTGCTCGGCGTGCAGGTGCTCTCCGTGGCGGACGAGGTAGATGTAGTGCGTCATCCGAACCCCCTCATCGTCCGCACCTGGAGCCCGCAGGGCGGGCGTCCTCCAGCCTAGGTCACGCCTCGGCGGACGCGCCGTGCGGTTACGCCATCGGCGGAATAATGGTCAGTCCGCGGCCTTCGCGAGGTCGGCGCGATGCCCGCGTCCGAGCTGCACGCCCACCCCCTGCACGAGCTCGTCGACGTGCCCCGGCGTGAAGGCGTTGACGATCGGGGCGACCACGCTCCGCTGCGCGAGGAGCCACGCGACGGCGACCGCCGCGTGCGGGAGCTGCAGCTCCGCGGCGACGGCGTCGAGCGCCTTGAGCGCCCGCGCTCCTCGGCGGTTGAGGAGCCTCGACAGCTGCTCCGACCTCGTGCCCTGGCCGATCGTCTGACGCGAGCGATGCAGTCCGGAGAGGAACCCGTGCTCGAGGGCGTGCGACGGCGTCACGGCGAGGCCCTGGGCGTCGGACACGAGCCGCAGGTCGCCCTCGTACTCCCCGCGGCGCATGAGGTTGTACGGCACGTCGAGCGCCTCGATCCGCGGGTACCCGGCCGACGACAGGATCCGCGCCTCGACGAGCTGGTCCGCGGTGAACCCGTAGGCCCCGACCGCGCGCGCCTTTCCCGCCTCGACGAGCCACTCGGCCGTCGCGAGCGCGTCTTCGAGGGACGTCAGCGGGTAGCTCGCCGCATCGAGGTAGAGGATGTCGATGCGATCGGTTCCGAGGCGCTCGAGCGACGACTCCACGGCGCGGACGAGGTTGACCGAGCCGAGGCCCGGGTTGTCGGGATGGCCGCCGACGCGCACCGCGAGGACGATGTCGTCGCGCACGCCGCGCGAGGCGACCCACTGGCCGAGGATGAACTCGCTGCGCCCCGCGCCGAAGCGGTCGGAGGTGTGCAGCGCGTTGCCGCCGAGCTCGGCGTAGCGGTCGAGCACGGCAAATCCCGCGGCGCGGTCGAGGTTCCACCCGAACTCGGCCCCGCCGAGCATGAGCGGGAACACCTCGACGCCCGACGTCCCGATCGGCGAGCGCAGGCCCGCGCCGATCCCCGGGCCGAGCTCGGGGACGGGCGCCGACGGATGACCGGGGAGCCGGATGGGCTGAGTCGGCACGTCCGCGGACGCATCGGATGTGCGGATGGCCGCGCCGTCGCGCCGCTCCGGCGGTGACGCTGCATCCATGTCGCTCCCTCACGGAGGGTGCGACGAACCGCGGTCCTCCCGTGCCTCCATTGAACCGGAACCCGCGGCGCGCGCCGCGCCGCGGGTCGTAACTGTTTCATCACGGACGCGGAACGGCCCGGCCGCACCGTGTGCGACCGGGCCGTTCCGTGAGCCGATCAGGCCTCGGCGGGAGCCTCGGCCGGGGCCTCCGACGCGTCGGACGCGCCCTCGCCGGCCTCGTCGACGATCTCGAGCGAGAGCTTGCCGCGGTCGTCGATCTTCGAGATGCGGACGAGGATCTTCTGACCCACGCTCACGACGTCCTCGATGTTCTCGACGCGCTTGCCGCCGTTGAGCTTGCGCAGCTCGGTGACGTGCAGCAGGCCGTCCTTGCCCGGCAGGAGCGAGACGAACACGCCGAACTTGGCGATGTTCACGGCCGTGCCGAGGAACTGATCGCCGATCTCGGGGTTCGTCGGGTTCGCGATCGCGTTGACCGCGGCCCGCGCCGCCTCGGCCGAGGGGCCGTCGGTCGCGCCGATGTAGACGGTGCCGTCGTCCTCGATCGAGATCTGGGCGCCGGTGTCGTCCTGGATCGAGTTGATCGTCTTGCCCTTGGGGCCGATGAGCTCGCCGATCTTGTCGACCGGGATCTGCACGCTGATGACGCGCGGCGCGGTCGGCGCCATCTCGTCCGGAGCGTCGATCGCCGCGTTCAGGACCTCGAGGATGCGCAGACGCGCGTCCTTCGCCTGCGTGAGCGCGCCGGCGAGCACCTCGGAGGGGATGCCGTCGAGCTTCGTGTCGAGCTGGATCGCCGTGACGAACTCGCTCGTGCCGGCCACCTTGAAGTCCATGTCGCCGAGGGCGTCCTCCGCGCCGAGGATGTCGGTCAGCGCGGCGTACCGCGTCTGGCCGTCGACCTCGTCGGAGACGAGGCCCATCGCGATGCCGGCGACGGGGGCGCGCAGCGGCACACCCGCGTTGAGCAGCGACAGGGTCGAGGCGCACACGGAGCCCATCGAGGTCGAGCCGTTCGACCCGAGCGCCTCGGACACCTGGCGGATGGCGTACGGGAACTCCTCGCGGCTGGGCAGCACGGGAGCGAGCGCGCGCTCGGCCAGGAACCCGTGGCCGATCTCACGCCGCTTCGGGCTGCCCACACGGCCGGTCTCGCCGGTCGAGTAGGGCGGGAAGTTGTAGTGGTGCATGTAGCGCTTGCTCGTCGTGGGCGACAGCGAGTCGATCTGCTGCTCCATCTTGAGCATGTTGAGCGTCGTGACACCCAGGATCTGCGTCTCGCCGCGCTGGAAGATGGCCGAGCCGTGGACGCGCGGGATGACCTGCACCTCGGCGTCGAGCGGGCGGATGTCGGCGAGGCCGCGGCCGTCCATGCGGACGCCCTCCGTGAGGATGCGGCCGCGCACGATCTTCTTCGTGACGGACTTGTAGGCGGCGCCGAACTCGAGCGGAGCGGCCGCGGGCAGCTCGCCCGCCTCCACCTTCTCGATGAGGGCGGCCTTGACGCGGGCCTTGACCTCGTCATCCGCGGCCTGGCGCTGCTGCTTGTCGGCGATGACGTAGACCTTCTCGAGGTCCGCGTGCGCCTCGGCGGCGACGAAGTCGTACGTCTCCTGGCTGTAGGCCGGGAACACGGGGAACTCGAGCGGCTCCTTCGACGACTTCGCGGCCATCTCGGCCTGCGCCGCGACGAGCTGCTTGATGAAGGGCTTGGCGGCCTCGAGACCCTGCGCGACGATCTCCTCGCTGGGCTTCGTGGCGCCGGCCTTGATGAGGTTCCAGCTCGCCTCGGTCGCCTCGGCCTCGACCATCATGATCGCGACATCCTCGGAGCCGTCGGCTCCCGTGACGACGCGACCGGCGACGACGAGGTCGAACACGGCGGACTCGAGGAGCTCGGCGTTCGGGAACGCGACCCACTGGTCGTCGTTGCCCGCCTGGCCGGGGATGAGCGCGAGGCGCACGCCGGCGATCGGGCCCGAGAACGGCAGGCCGGAGATCTGGGTCGACGCCGACGCCGCGTTGATCGCGAGCGCGTCGTAGAACTCGCCCGGCGCGATGGAGAGCACCGTGACGACGATCTGGATCTCGTTGCGCAGGCCGTCGACGAACGACGGGCGCAGCGGACGGTCGATGAGGCGGCACACGAGGATGGCCTCGGTCGAGGGGCGGCCCTCGCGGCGGAAGAACGAGCCGGGGATCTTGCCCGCGGCGTACGAGCGCTCCTCGACGTCGACCGTCAGCGGGAAGAAGTCGAAGCCCTCGCGAGGGCTCTTCGACGCGCTCGTGGCCGAGAGGAGCATCGTCTCCTCGTCGAGGTACGCGGCGACGGCGCCCTGCGCCTGCTGCGCGAGACGGCCGGTCTCGAACCGGATGGTGCGGGTGCCGAAGCGGCCGTTGTCGAGAACGGCCTCGGCGGCGGTGATTTCAGGACCTTCCAAGAGGTCTCTCCTTCTTTGTTTAACCTCGCCCGTCCATGTGACGGACGAGTCATGCGAAGGAGCAGGAACAGGCAGATATAGGCCGCACGGCCAGAACCGAAGCTTCACGCTCGCCTGCGCTGGCCACCAGGAGAAATCCACCGGATGCGCGGCACCCGGGAGACCACTTCAGGGGACCAGCTTCCTGCCAGCCTGCTCCATGTCGTGTTCAGTTGTGCGGACGCGCACTGGCGCGTCCACGGCCACCCTACCAGCGCGGGCCGTGGACGCACCCCTGCGACTCCTACTTCACCGCGCCCTCGGTGAGGCCGCCGCGCCAGAAGCGCTGCAGCACGATCATCGCGATCGCGAGCGGGATGACCGAGAGCAGCACTCCCCCGGTCGTGAGCTCGTAGAACTCGGGCAGGCGATCCACCTGCGCGCGCCAGTTGTTGAGGCCGAGGGTGATCGGGTACAGGCTCTGGTCGGCGAGCATCACGAGGGGCAGGAAGTAGTTGTTCCAGATGCCCACGAGCTGGAAGAGGAAGACCGTGACGAGCGCGGGCGTCAGGATCCGCAGCCCGACCGTGTGGAAGATCCGCAGCTCCCCCGCGCCGTCGAGCCGCGCGGCCTCCATGAGCGAGTCGTCGACCGTCGCATCGGCGTAGATGCGGCAGAGGAACAGCCCGAACGGCGACACGAGCGACGGGATCAGCACGCTCCAGTAGGTGTTCGCGAGCCCCAGCTGGCTGAACAGGAGGAAGAGCGGCAGCGCCGTGGCGGTGGCCGGCACGAGGACGCCCCCGAGGATGGTCCCGAAGACGAGGTCGCGCCCGCGGAAGCGGTACTTCGCCAGCGCGTAGCCGCCCGCCGCGGCGAAGTAGGTCGCCAGGACGGCGCCGACTCCCGCGTAGAGGATCGAGTTGAGGAACCACCGCACGAAGATGCCGCCGTCGTACGCGAGGACCTGGCCGAGGTTCTCGAGGAGGTGGACGTCCGACCCGAACCAGAAGCCGAAGGTGGAGAAGAGGTCCTCCGTGGACTTCGTGGCCGCGACGACCACCCAGTAGACGGGGATGAGGAAGTACAGGGCGGCGACGACGAGGATGCCCGTCACGATGATCTTCGACGCCCGCGACCGGCGATGGGCGGCCGACGACCCCGTCGGGTTGACCGCGGCGAGCGTCTGCGCGCGCACGGGATCCTTGCGCGGCTGGGTGAGGGTCATCGGCCGCTCCTGTTCGTGACGCGGAGGAAGAGGAAGGACAGCACGAACGCCGCGAGGGCGATGAGCACGGCCTGCGCCGCGGCGACGTTGTAGTCGTTGTAGGCGAAGGCCGTCGTGTACGCCGACAGGTTCGGCGTGTACTGCGTGTCGATCGCCGGCGCGACGGTCTTCAGGACCTCCGCCTCGGCGAACAGCTGCAGCGTCCCGATGATGCTGAACACGGTCGTCAGGACGAGGGCCGGCGCGATGAGGGGCAGCTGGATGCTCGTCGCGATGCGGAACGCGGAGGCGCCGTCGATGCGCGCCGCCTCGTACAGCTCCCCCGGGATGGCCTTGAGCTGGGCGACGATGATGAGCATGTTGTAGCCGACGTACGTCCAGGTCACGATGTTCGCGATCGACCAGAGCACGGATCCCGCTCCGAGGAAGTCGATCTCGATGCCCATCCAGGACGCCACGTCCACGACCGGGCTCAGCCCGGGCACGTAGAGGAACGACCAGAGGATGGTCGCGATGACGCCCGGGATGCCGTAGGGCATGAAGTACACCGCGCGGAAGAAGCCCGGCCACATCGCCGAGGCCGACTCGAGCAGAAGCGCGAGGAGGGTGGCCGCGACGATCATGACGGGCACCTGGACCACGCCGAACAGGAGCATCCGCCCGATGGAGGCGATGAAGTTGCCGTCGGCGAGCGCGAGCGCGTAGTTCTCGAACCACGCGAATGAGCTCGTCACGCCCTCCTCGCCGAACAGCCCGCCGCGCTGGACGCGCGTGAAGCTCGACCCGATCGCGACGAGGATCGGGAGGATGAAGGTGAGGACGAAGAGCGCCAGGAACGGCGCGAGGAGGATCCACGGCGCCCGGCTGACGGCGGCCTGACGCACGCCGGGGCGCCGGCGCACCCGGGCGTCGCCCGTGACGATCGTGCGCGTCTCGCTCATGATGTCGCCTTCCGGATGCGCAGGCCCTTGT
This sequence comes from Microbacterium barkeri, assembly GCF_027921765.1. Classification (GTDB taxonomy): domain Bacteria; phylum Actinomycetota; class Actinomycetes; order Actinomycetales; family Microbacteriaceae; genus Microbacterium; species Microbacterium barkeri. The sequence goes on along the minus strand of NZ_BSEJ01000014.1, from coordinate 34,925 downwards.
TCCGGAAGACCCGCGTGATCTGCTCCTCCGCCTGCCGGACCGATTCGACGAGGCTCTGGCCGGACGCCTTCCGCCGGAAGCCGTCGGAGAGGATGTTGAAGGACTGCTGCGTGATCGGCCACCAGACCCAGTCCGGGTTCTGCGCCTTCGAGGCGGGCACGAACACCTCCTCGTTGTAGTTCTGGCCGCTGAAGAAGTCGGATGGCCGCTGCCGCTGCGATCCGATGTAGTCGGCTGCCGGCGACCATCCGATCCCGCTGTGCTCGATCATCGCGTCGATGCCCTCGGGCGACGTCGTCATCCAGACGGCGAAGTCCATCGCCTCCTTGGGGTGGCGGCTGTTCGCGAGCACGGCAGCCGTCGATCCGCCCTGGTAGCTCGACCCGTACCCCATGTCCGGCCAGACCGGCATGGGCGCCACGCGCCATCTGCCCTCGCCTCCGGCGACGCCCTGGATGAGCGCGTCGGCCCAGCTCGCCCCGGTGACCGCGGCGATCCCGCCGTCGGCGGCGGCCGCGAACCACGCGGGCGTGAAGTTGCCGTAGGCGGTCGTGACGAGCTCGTCATCGACGACGCGGTCCCAGAAGTCCGCGACCTCGAGGGTCGCGTCGTCAGTCATGTCGATCTCCCAGCCGTCCTCACCCACCCGCAGCCACGACGCGCCCGCCTGCGTGGCGTACATCGCGAACACGGATGCGTCGCCGATCGGGAAGGTGTCGAGGTACGCGCCCGCAGCGCGCGCCTCGACCGCCAGCTCGCGCCACTCGGACCAGGTCGTGGGCGGCGGCGATCCGATCTGCTCGAGGATGGGGTGCTGGTAGTACCAGGCCATGGGGCCGGAGTCCTGCGGGATGGCGTACACGCCGCCGTCGAAGCTCACCTGACCCCACAGGGTCGGGTCGAACTTCGCCGCGTGGTCGGCGGCCCCGTAGCGCGACAGGTCGACGAGGCCGTTCACGAGCATGAACTCGGGGATCGAGCGCATCTCGACCTGGGCGATGTCCGGCCCGCCACCCGCCGCGAGGGCGGAGTAGATCTTCTGGTATCCGCCCGCGTTGCCGCCGGGGATCCAGACGGCCTCGACCTGGACATCCGGGTTCTGCGCGTTCCAGACGTCGGCGACCTTCTGCAGGTCCTTCAGCCAGGCCCAGTAGGTGAGGGTGATCCTCTTGCCCGTCGCCGGCGGGATGGTCGGCTCGACGTTGACCGAGGTCGTCCCCGGTGTCGAGCAGCCGGCGAGCATGCCCGCCGCCACCGCGCCGAGCCCTGCGCCCAGCAGCTGTCTGCGCGTGATCGCGCCCATCTGACCTCCACGTCTCTGTGAAAGCGGCCACGTCGGCGTGGTCCGTGCGAGCCGTGCGCCCGCGTGGCGACGAAGCTACCACAGGATTCGAGTACGTACTCGAAATTCGTGGCGCCGGTCTAGCATTCCGACATGGACGAGGATGTTCCGCGCAAGCGCGGCCCGTATGCGCGATCGGCCGAGCGACGCCGCGCGATCGTCGACGCCGCGCTCGAGGTCTTCGCCGCCAAGGGCTATCTCGCCGGGTCGCTCCAGGACATCGCCGACCGCATCGGCGTGTCGCAGACGAGCCTGCTCCACTACTTCCCCCGGAAGCGCGACCTCCTCCTCGCGGTCCTCGACCAGCGGGACGCGGTGGACAAGCCGCCGGCAGGGCTGTCCTTCCCCGACGACGTCCTCGCGCAGGCGGATCTCAACGCGCGGCACCACGGGCTCCCCGAGCTCTACACCGTGCTGTGCGGCGAGTCCGTCACCGAGGGCCACCCCGCGCGCGAGCACTTCGCCCGCCGGTTCGCGTCGCTGCGAGACCAGTACGCCGACGAGCTGCGTGGGCTCGCCGAGGAGGGCCGACTCCGCCCGGGGATCGAGCCGTCGATCGCGGCGACCGGGCTCATCGCGATCCGGGACGGGCTGCAGACGCAGTGGCTGCTCGACCCCGACGTCGACGTGACGGCCGGCCTCCGGGCCTACCTCGCCCTGATCCTCGTCGACGCACCGGAGTCGGAGGCATCGGTGACGCCGCGCTGAACGGCCGCCCGGCTCAGGTGAACAGCCGGCGAAGGTCGGGAGAAGTCGGCCCCGCGCGCGTCCCGCGCCCGGGACCCTGGACACGTGAGAGTCGCACTCTTCGCGGAATCCTTCCTCCCCCACATGAACGGGGTCACGAACTCCGTTCTGCAGGTCGTGCGCCATCTCGAGGAGCAGGGCCACGAGACCCTCGTCATCGCTCCGCGCGCGGCGGGGCAGAAGGCCGACTCGCTGGGCTCGCGCACCGCGCTCGTCGCGTCGATGCCCCTCCCCTCGTACCCCGACGTGCGGGTCGCCCTCGCGCCGACCTGGCGGATCCGCCGCCTCCTCGAGGAGTTCCGGCCCGACGTCGTGCACCTCGCGTCCCCGTTCGTGCTCGGATGGCAGGCGCTCGTCGCCGCGGACGCCCTGCGGATCCCGGTCGTCGCGATCTACCAGACCGACGTCGTCTCCTACACCGAGCGCTACGGGGTCGCCGGCGCGGCCGCCGCCGCCGCCAATCACGTCGCCCGGCTGCACCGGCGCTCGACGCTCACGCTCGCGCCGTCGTCGGCCGCTCAGGCGCAGCTCGAGCAGCTCGGCGTGGACCGGATCTGGCGATGGGGCCGCGGCGTCGACGCCGACCGGTTCTCCCCGGCCCGACGCTCCGAGTCCTGGCGGGCACGGATCGCCCCCGGCGAGCGCATCATCGGCTACGTGGGCCGTCTCGCGGCGGAGAAGCAGGTCGAGGACCTGCACGTGCTCTCGGACCTGCCCGGAGCGCGGCTCGTGATCGTGGGCGACGGCCCCGAGCGCGCACGGCTCGAAGCGCGGCTGCCGGAGGCGGTGTTCACGGGCTTCCTCGGCGGAGACGAGCTCGCGGAGGCGCTCGCGAGCTTCGACGTCTTCGTGCACCCCGGCGAGAGCGAGACCTTCTGCCAGACGGTGCAGGAGGCCCTCGCGAGCGGCGTGCCCGTCGTCGCAACGGGGCGCGGCGGGCCGCTCGACCTCGTCCGCAGCAGCGTCGACGGCTGGCTCTACCGGCCCGGCGACCTGGACGACCTGCGGGCCCGCGTCGCGGACCTCCTCGGCGACGACGCCAAGCGACGGTCCTTCGGCCAGGCGGCGCTCGAGAGCGTCCGCGCGCGCACCTGGAGCGCGCTCACGGAGCAGCTCGTGAGCCACTACGCCGAGGCCGCGCGGCTGCGGCGCTTCGACGACGCGCTCCTCGCCCGCGGTGCCACCCGGCCGCTGCCGCCGACGTCGGCGCCTGCGACGCGGCGCTGGTCGAGCTTCGTCGCCCTGGGCGACTCGCTCACCGAGGGCCTGTGCGACACATCGCGCATGCGCGAGGGCGAGTACCGGGGATGGGCCGACCGACTCGCCTCCCTGCTCGCCCAGCGCAGCGGCGCGGACACGCCGTTCCGCTACGCGAACCTCGCCGTGCGCAGTCGGCGGGTGCGCGACCTGGTGAGCGAGCAGGGCCCCCGCGCGATCGCGATGCGCCCCGACCTCGTGTCCATCCTCATGGGCGCGAACGACCTCGTCGGGCACGGGGCCGACCCCGTCGCCCTCGCGCGCGATCTCGAGCGGGTGGTCCGCGACATCCGCGCGACGGGAGCCGACGTGCTCCTCGTCACCCCGTTCCTCCCCCGTCGCCGCGCCGCGATGATCTTCGCGCGCCGCTTCGCGGCCTTCGCGCACGAGATCCGGCGGATCGCAGCCGAGACCGGGGCCATCCTGCTCGACGTGGAGGCCCTTCCGGAGCTCGGAGACCTGTCGATGTACGCCGAGGACCGCGTGCACCTCGGGTCGCGAGGCCACCGGCTCCTCGCGTACCGTGCGGCCGAGGTGCTCGGCATCCCCGACGCGGGAGCACTCGGCGACCTCGACGACGCGCTGCACGCCGACGCGCCGCCCGCGAGCGGATGGCTGCGCCGCCACGCGCTCCCCTGGGTCTGGCGCCGCATGCGCGGGCGGACAGCGGGCGACGGCCTCGTCGCGAAGCACGACGCACTCGTCGAGCTCGCGGGGCGCCGCGCCCAGACCGGCGATGGCAGCGAGCTGTCGAGTCCGCCGCTTCCCTGATGTTCGCGCGGCGTTCACTCCGACGGAGCAGACTGCCGGGATGATCGACGAGTTCGTCTCCGCCCTCGCCGCGAACCCGTGGGCGCTCGCGGCGCTGTTCGGGCTCGTGCTCGCCGACGCGTTCCTCGTGGTCGTCCCGGGCGAGATCGCCGTGACGGTTCTCGCCTCGGTGTCGTTCACGCCGTCGGGGCCGCCGCTGTGGGGCGTGATCCTCGTCGCGGCGGCGGCCGCGTTCGCGGGCGACGCCGCCTGCTACGCGCTCGGGCGCGCGTTCCACCCCCAGCGCTGGCGCGTCATGCGGCATCCGCGCTTCCAGCGCGTCTTCGCGTGGGCCCAGACGCGTCTGCGCTCGCACGTTGCGGCCGCGATCTTCACGGTCCGGTTCATCCCGTTCGCGCGGCTCGCGGTGAACCTCACCGCAGGAGCGACGCGCATTCCCGCCGTGCGCTACCTGCCGGTGGCGGCGGGCGCCGCGACCGCATGGGCGGCCTACCAGGCCCTCGTCGGCGCCGCCGTCGGCGCGATCGTGCCCGGTGGGCCCGTCGTCGCCGTGCTCGTGTCGATCGCGGTCGCGCTCGTCCTCGGCTGGATCACCGACGCGCTCATCGCCCGCTTCGCGCCGCGCGGCGCGACCGGGCGCTGAAAGGGGCCGGCGCGCGGCCGGCCCCGCTCGTCAGCGCCCGAGGCCCTCGAGAAGGCTCTCGAACGATCCGCCCTCGCCAAGGTAGCTCTCGGGCGAGAAGGGATCGACCCTCTCGACCGCGGTGCGGCCGGCGACCGCATCGGCGAGCTCGCGCGCGGCGCGGTCGACGCGCTTCTGGAGCGGCGCCACGCTGTCGGCGCCCTGGCCCCAGTCGTCGGCGGCGGCGAACACCCCGGTCGAGACCGGCTCGGCGTGCAGATAGGTGAACAGCGGTCGGATGGCATAGTCGATCGCGAGCGAGTGCCGCGGCGTGCCGGCCGTCGCGCCCAGCAGGACCGGGGTGCCCTCGATCGCCTCGCGGTCGAGCACGTCGATGAACGACTTGAAGAGGCCCGAGTACGAGGTCGAGAAGATCGGCGTCACCGCGATGAGGGCGTCGGCCGCCGCGACCCGCTCCATCACCTCCGCGAGGCCCTTCGGCGGGAAGCCGGTGAGCATCGCGTTCATGATGTCGTGCGCATGGTCGCGCAGCTCGACGACGGAGACGTCGGTCTCCACGCCGCGCGAGGCGAGATCGTCGATCACGGTCCGCGTGAGCCGGTCCGCGAGGAGCCGCGTGGAGGACGGCTCCGAGATGCCGGCCGAGAGGACGACGATGCGGGTGGCGCTCATGGCGGTCACGCTCCCTTCCGGGCTGCCGCGCCGAAGGCCGCTCCGGGCTTCGACGCCGTGTCGGTGTCCTGATACGGCGAACCGCCCGTGACGTTGTCGCCGCGGTTCGGGTTGGGGCGCGGCTGGCGCGGCTCGGCGTCGCCGTATCGGGCCTTCACCCGCGCGGCGTGCGTCGGGGCGTCGGGCACGTTCGCCGGACGGTTCTGCGCGAGCTCCTTCCGGAGCACGGGCACGACGTCCTCGCCGAGGAAGTCGATCTGCTCGAGCACGGTCTTGAGCGGGAGCCCGGCGTGGTCGGTCAGGAACAGCTGGCGCTGGTAGTCGCCGAACGTGTCGCGCATCGCCGCGTAGCGGTCGATGACCTGCTGCGGAGAGCCGACCGTGAGCGGCGTCATCTCGGTGAAGTCCTCCATCGACGGCCCGTTGCCGTACACCGGCGCCGAGTCGAAGTACGGCCGGAACTGCCGGACGGCGTCCTGCGAGTTCCTCGCGATGAACACCTGGCCGCCGAGCCCCACGATCGCCTGCTCGGGCGCGCCGTGACCGTAGTGCGCATAGCGCTGGCGGTACAGCGAGATGAGGCGCTGGTAGTGCTCCTTGGGCCAGAAGATGTTGTTCGCGAAGAAGCCGTCGCCGTAGTAGGCCGCCTGCTCGGCGATCTCGGGCGTGCGGATCGAGCCGTGCCACACGAATGGCTTGACGTCGTCGAGCGGACGCGGTGTGGACGTGAAGCCCTGCAGCGGCGTGCGGAACGCGCCCTCCCAGTCGACGACGTCCTCGGTCCAGAGGCGGTGCAGGAGGTTGTAGTTCTCGATCGCGAGCTGGAGCCCCTGGCGGATGTCCTTGCCGAACCACGGGTAGACGGGGCCCGTGTTGCCGCGCCCCATCATGAGGTCCATGCGACCGCCCGACACGTGCTGGAGCATCGCGTAGTCCTCGGCGATGCGCACCGGGTCGTTCGTCGTGATCAGCGTCGTCGAGGTCGAGACGATGAGCCGCTCGGTCTGCGCCGCGATGTACGCGAGCGTGGTCGTCGGCGACGACGAGAAGAACGGCGGGTTGTGGTGCTCGCCCAGTGCGAACACGTCGAGCCCCGCCTCCTCGGCGTGCTTCGCGATCGCGATGACGTCGCGGATGCGCTCGGCCTCGCTCGGCGTGTATCCGGTCGTGGGGTCGCGCGTGATGTCGCTCACGGACATGAGCCCGAACTGCATCCCGCTCCACGAGGTCGTGTCGCTCACCAGATCCTCCGATTCCGCGCGCGGATTCCCGCCCGCCGATTGCATGCAAGTGAATATACCCGGTTCAACGGCTCCCGAGCGAATCTATTCCCCGCGGCGCGGATCCTCGAGGGGGCCTCGCGCATCGGTAGCGTAGAGCGCGATGACGAGCGAGGCAGTGCCGCCGGTCACGGCGTCGACGGGGACCATCCGGCAGAAGCGGCGCGTGCCGTTCTGGGACAACGCGCGCTTCGCGTGCATCGTGCTCGTCGTGCTCGGCCACGCGATCCAGCGCCTCATCTACGACTCGGACGTCGCCTACGCGTTCTACCTCGCGTTCTACGCCTTCCACATGCCGGCGTTCGCGATCATCTCGGGCTACTTCTCGAAGTCCGACCCGCCGTCTCGTCGGCAGATGGTGCGCCTCATCACCGACGTGCTCCTGCCGTACCTCGTCTTCGAGGCCCTGTGGTGGTTCACGAAGTGGCTCGTCGAGGGCCAGGTCGACCCCAACCTCACCAAGCCGTCGTGGACCCTGTGGTTCCTGCTCGCGCTCGGCATCTTCCGGCTCGTGCTGCCCTACCTCGCCCTGCTGCGCTGGCCGCTCCTGTGGTCGGTGCTCATCTCGGTGGGCGTCGGATACCTGCCGAACGTCGACAGCACCTTCTCGCTGTCGCGCACCCTCGGCTTCCTGCCCTTCTTCGTGCTCGGATGGTGGCTGCGCGAGCACGACATCGTCGAGCGGCTCGGCCTCCTGCGCCACCGCCCCTGGTGGGCGTACGCGGGCGCGCTCGCCCTGTTCGCGATCGACGGATGGCTCGCCTGGACCGGAATCGAGACATGGCGCGAGATGGAGCTGCGCTACTGGTTCTTCTACGACGACGCGTACGTCGATCTGCTCTCGCACAGCGTCTGGTGGGCGGGCGCCATGCGCCTCGCGACGCTCGCGATCGGGCTCGTCCTCTCGGCGGCGTTCTTTGTGCTCATCCCCCGTCGGCAGACCCCCTGGACGCGCCTCGGACAGTACACGATGTACGTCTACCTGCTCCACTCGTTCGTGCTGTACCCGTTCCGCGAGTCCGGCGTGCTGCGCGATCTCGAGCCGACCTGGATCTGGCTGCCGACAGTCGCCATCCTCTCGGTCGCGGTCACGGTGCTCCTCTCGACCCGGCCGGTGCGCTGGCTGACGGGGCCGCTCGTCGAGCCGCGCGCCCGCTGGCTCTTCCAGGACCCTGCCCTGCTCCCCGGCCGACGGAACGACCCGACCGGCTCACGCCGGCCGAAGCCCTGATCCGCCGCGTACGACCCCGGGTACAGCGAAGGCCCGTCCCACCGGGGACGGGCCTTCGAGAAGACGATTGAACGCTGGTCGCGCTCTGCCTTATCGGCGCAGACCGAGACGCTCGATCAGCGCACGGTAGCGTGCGATGTCGATGTCCTGGAGGTAGCCGAGCAGGCGGCGGCGCTGACCGACGAGCAGGAACAGGCCACGACGCGAGTGGTGGTCGTGCTTGTGCTCCTTGAGGTGCTCGGTGAGGTCCTTGATGCGCTGCGTCAGCAGCGCGACCTGCACCTCGGGGGATCCGGTGTCACCGGGGTGCGTCGCGTACTCTTCGATGATCGCCTTCTTGACGTCTGCTTCCAGAGCCATAGATTCGATCCCCTCTCTCCTCGTTGCGCGGCGCCCGTCGCCTGATGCGCGAGCTCTCTTCATCCGCGGCCGATCGAACGGCAACCACCAGAGTCTACCCCATCCGCGGGGCACGGAAGAGCGGATAGCCTCTCCCCGATGTCCTCGCGCGTGCTCCTCGACCTGCGTCCCCTGACGCAGAGCCCCGCGTTCGCGCGCTTGTGGGTCGGATCCACGCTGGGCGGGCTCGGCGGGCAGCTCACGATCACCGCGGTCATGCTGCACATGTACGAGCTGACCGGGTCGACGTTCGCCGTGTCGATGATCGCGGTGGCAGGCCTCGCGCCGATGATCGTGGCGGGCCTCTACGGAGGCATGCTCGCCGACTGGTTCGACCGGCGGACGGTCGCCCTCGCGGCGGCCACGGCCACGTGGCTCACGACGGCCCTTCTCGCGGTGCTCGCGTGGACCGGGCACATCGACGCGGGATGGCTCTACGCGCTCTCGATCGTGAACTCGGCCGCGAACTCGATCGTGTCGGCGACGAAGATGGCGATCACGCCGCGCCTCGTCGGCGCTGAGCTGATCCCCGCCGCCGCCGCGCTCAACGGCATCACCGTGGGGATCATGGTCATGGTGGGGCCGGCGCTCGGCGGCGTCCTCGTCGCGCTCTTCGGCTACCCCCTGACCTACACGCTCGACGTCGTCCTCATGCTGTCGCTGTTCCTCGGTCTGTGGACGCTCCCCCGTCTGCGCCCCGAGGGCGCGACGGCGCGCCCGGGGCTCGCCTCCCTCGCAGACGGATGGCGCTTCCTGCGTCGCGCCCCGAACATCCGGATCCAGTTCCTCCTCGACATCGTCGCGATGACCTTCGGGAACCCCCTCGCGCTGTTCCCCGCGATCGGCGCGATCGTCCTCGGCGGCGGAGAGATCACGACGGGCCTGCTCGTCGCGGCGAACGCAGTCGGCGCGTTCGCGTCGAGCCTCTTCTCCGGGCGCATCTCGGCGTACCGCTTCCACGGCCTGGGGATCACGCGCGCGATCCAGGTGTTCGGCGTCGTGACCGCGGTGTTCGGCCTCGTGCTCGCGGCGGCCGCGGCCGGATGGCTCGGCCCCGGCGACGTCGGGCCGAGCAGCCCGAACGTGCCGCTCATCGTGATCGCGATGCTCTGTCTCGCGTGCACCGGCGCCGCCGACAACGTCAGCTCGATCTACCGGCAGACGATGCTGCAGTCCGCCGTGCCCGATGCCATCCGCGGTCGCCTGCAGGGCGTGTTCATCGTCGTGGTGACGGGCGGCCCGCGCATCGGCGCACTCTACGCGGGCGGTCTCGCGACCGCCGCCTCGGGGTGGCTCGGCGAGGCAGGGAGCGCGTGGCTCCCGCCGCTGCTCGGCGGGCTGCTCGTCGTCGCGATCACGACCGCGATCGTCCGCGCGCACCCCCGATTCCGGGCCTACGACGCCGAGGCTCCCGAGCTCTGACACAGCAGGAGGGCCGGCCCCGCGGGGCCAGCCCTCCTGCTGCGTACGACGTCAGGCCGCGAGCGCGCCCTGGAGGTCGAGGGTGATCTTGACGTCCTTGCCGACGAGGACGCCGCCGGTCTCGAGCGCGGCGTTCCAGGTGAGGCCGAAGTCCTCGCGGTTGATCGTGGCCTTGGCCGTCGCGCCGGCCTTGTAGTTGCCCCACGGGTCCGTGCCGAACCCGCCGAGCTCGAGCTCGAAGGTGACCGGGCGGGTGACGCCCTTGATCGTGAGGTCGCCGTCGACGTAGAACTCGCCGTTCTCGTGACGCACGCCCGTGCTCGCGAACGTGAGCGCCGGGTGGTTCTCGACGTCGAAGAAGTCCGCCGAGCGGAGATGCTGATCGCGGCCCTCGTCGTTCGTGTCGAGCGACGCGGCGTCGGCGCTCGCGGTGACGGACGCCTCGAGCACGTTCTCAGGGAGGACGATCGTGGCCGACTTGACCGTGAAGGCGCCGCGCACCTTCGAGATCATCATGTGGCGCACCTCGAAGCCGACCTCGCTGTGCGCGGGGTCGAGGTTGTAGGTGCCGGGACGGTAGCCGGGGATGTCGATGGTCATGGATGCTCCTCAGATGGTCGGGCCGCTCCGAGCGGCGTCACAGAGGAACAATACGCATTCACCTGAATATATTCCACCCGAGGCGCTGAACATCGCGTGAGCGTCGCCTGAACGCGCGGAGCGCCCTGCGGATTCCTCCGCAGGGCGCTCCCGGATCGGATCGCGTCAGGCGACGTCGATGAGGTCGATGATGAAGATGAGGGTCTTGCCGCTCAGGAAGTGCCCCGAGCCCGCGGGACCGTAGGCGAGGTGCGGGGGGATCACGAGCTCGCGGCGTCCGCCGACCTTCATGCCGGGGATGCCGTCCTGCCACCCCTGGATGAGACCGCGCAGCGGGAACTGGATGCTCTCGCCGCGGTTCCACGACGAGTCGAACTCGTCGCCGGTCTCGTACTCGACACCGGCGTAGTGGACGGTGACGGTGTCGCCCGCCTTCGCCTCTGCGCCGTCGCCGACGATGATGTCGCGGATGGCGAGCTCGGAGGGAGCGGGGCCCTCGGGCGCGTCGAATTCGGGCTTGGTGCGTTCTGCGCTCATGCCTCCATCTTGCCCGCTCTGGCCGAGATCCGCTCCCGGCGTGCGCGATCATCGCCCCGGGGACGCGCGTCGCGGAGCAGAATGAGCACGTGAGCGGTTCAGCAACGGCTCCCGTACCCGGGGAGGAGCCGAACGCCGAGCGCGTCGGCGCGCGCGTCTACCGCGCGCTCGCGCGACGCTCGTGGGAAGCAGCGCTCGCACTCGTCGAAGAGAACTGGTCGCAGCTGCTCGCCTCCGATGTCACCGCGATCCGCGCGGTCGTGAGCACCGTGCCTCCACCACTGCTCGATGCAGACGGCCGCTGGCCGCGGGTGCGGGAGTACCTCGCCGCGGTCCCGCGCGCGCGGCCCTCCGCGCCGTCGCACGCACGACCCACCTCGCTCACGCGTGTGATCGTCCTGACCGATCACGCACGCGACGCGGCCCGCGAGGGCGATGACCGGACCGCCCTGCTGTGCGCACGCGAGGCCAAGGCCGCGTACGCCTCCGCGCCGTCGGGCGAGCGAGACGGCATCGGCGCGGACCTGCCGTGGCTCCTGCTCACCTGGGGCGCGGCCGAGCTCGCGAGCGGCGATCCGCTCGCCGCTCGCGAGGATCTCACCTACGCCTACTCGGCCGCGCACGCCGTGGGCGCGCCGCGCGTCGCCCTCGCGGCCGCTGCAGAGCTCGCGTGGCACCACGCGCTCGACGGCCGCGCCGCAGCGCGCGACGAATGGGAGGAGAGCGGCACGGCCCTTCTGCACGCGAGCCCCCAGGACACGCCGGTGCCCGTCCTCCTCCGGCTCACCCGCGCACTCGCTCTGTTCGACGCGCTCGCGCTCGACGCCGCGCGCCGCGAACTCGCGGCGGCCCGCCGCGCCGCTCGCGGCCGGGCGCGCGACGTGGAGATCCTCGCCGCGATGATCGACGCCAAGACCCCCGGCCGCGAGACAGTGTCAGCCGGCGCCGAGGCGGCCCTGCCTCCCGCGGCGGGTCGGGCCGGCGAGCTCGCGGGGGCCAGGGCACAGCTGCTCGCGCACGTGGGCCGGGTCGAGCGCGCCCGACAGGGGCTCGACGCCGTCGCGGCCACACACGCGCCCAGCGGTCGCGCACGCCGCGCAGCCGTGAACCTCGCGCGCGGAGCCCTGGAGTCCGCCGAGCAGGACGCGCACGTGGCCCTGAGCGACCTCGGCCGTCCGCGCTCTGCGGTGGAGGCCCTGGTGGTTCTCGCCGCGGTGCAGCTCCGCCGCGGGCAGGACCCGGCACGCACGTTCCTGGGCGCCGTCGCGATCGCGGACGCGCACCGCATCCCCGTCGCGCTCACGATGATCCCCCGCGGCGACTTCGCCGCTCTGTCGCAGGCGGTCTCCCCGGGGAGCGCCAGTCTCGCCGCCCTCGCGGCGGCGGACATCCGGTTCCCGCCCGACTCGGGTGCGGCGCAGCTGCGCCTGACTCCGCAGGAGATCTCCATCCTGCGGCTCCTCGCCGAGGGCGCGACGAGTGCGCACGCGGCGAGCGCCCTCGGCGTCAGCGTCAACACGATCAAGACCTTCACGCGCCGCATCTACGCCAAGCTGGGCGTTTCGAGCAGGGCCGACATGACGGCGGCCGCCGGCGAGCACGGGCTGCTCTGAGAGAGGACGGCGGGCATGGACGACGCGGCAGCGCGAGTGCGGGATCTCTCTGCGCGGATCTTCGACGCGCTCGCCGACGAGCGCTGGACGGACGCCATGGGGATCGCGGAGGAGGGCATCCCCGAGCTCCTCAGCTTCGCCCCAGCGATGATCCGGATCGTCGCGGACGCCGTCCCCTCCGCGACGCTGCGACGACGCCCGCGGTGGTTCGCGCTGCGTCAGTACGTCGCGCATCTGCTCGCCTCCCCCGGGAAGCCGCCGATCTTCCCGGGCGTCGACGTCGAGACGCCGGAGCACGTCCCTGCCGCCGACCGGATCCCGCTGCTCACGGGTCGCGCGGCCTCGCTGCGCACGCAGGGCCGCTTCGACGAGGCCGCTGCGGTCGCCCAGTCCGCGCACGACGCGGCCCAGGCACTGCCAGACGCCGATGCCCGAGACCTCCGCGTCCACCTCCCGGTCCTCCTCCTGCAGTGGGGCGTCACGCTCGCCGCCGCGGGCAACCTGCTGCGCGCCGCGAGTCTCGTGCAGGAGGCCCACACGGCGGCGGAGGAGACCGGCAACGTGCGCGCCGCACGGGAGGCGTGCGGAGAGCTCGCCTGGATCCACGCTCTCCTCGGCGCAGGCGCCGAAGCCGACCTCTGGCTCGCGCGCGCCGAACGCCTCGCTGCCCGGCACCCCGAGATACGCCTCGTGCGGTGCGGCGCTGAGCTCGCGGCCGCCTACCGTGCGAGCGATCGCCTCGACTTCGCGGGCTGCCTCGAAGCGCTCGACGAGGACGGCGCGTCGTTCGAGGAGCTGTGGCTGCTCGCGTCCGCCCTGCGCGCGATCGTCTCGGCTCGGGCGCGCTCGCTCGACCCGCTCGTCGCGCTCAGCGGACTCGAGGTCGACGTGGAGAGCTCGCGCGCGCGCTTCGCCCGCGGCGGGCTCAACGCGCAGTCGCTGGCCGTCGCCCGCGGCACGCTGCGCACGTACCAGGGCCTCCACGAGGCGGCGCTGCTCGCGCTCGCCGCCGTACCCGACCGACCGCGCTCGGGCGAGGGCCTCATGCGCACGCGGCGGGCCGTGGCCATGCTCGGTCTCGGCGACTCGGCCGGCGCCCTGCGCGAGGCCTCCCGGGAACGCGCGAATCCCGCTCCGCGCGTCCGGGCGGAGGCGTTCGTCGTGCGCGCCGCCGCGCTGCTGCGGATCGGCGATGAGGAGGGCGCACGCGCTGATGTCCGAACCGCACGCACGATCGTGGACGCGAACGGACTGCCCGCGTCGCTGGCCGTCGTCTCGGCTCCTGACCTCGCGTCGCTCGCGCGGGTCACCGAAGCCCCGCTGGCCTTCGACGACTCCCTCATGCACGAGCGCGTGCGCACCCCCGCTGCGGCCTATCGCTACGAGCGGCTCACGACACGTCAGCTCGTGCTGCTCAGGGCGGTCGCCCGACACGAGAGACTCGCGGACGCCGCGGCCGAGGTCGGCGTGAGCCTCAACACCGCCAAGTCGCACGTACGCGCCGCGTACCGGAGGCTGGGCGTCTCCGACCGCCCGAGCGCCCTCGCCGAGGGGCACCGACGAGGACTCCTATAGGCCCCGGAGCAGAACTCAGCGCCCGGGCCGCGGCGATGCCTGCGAGACTTCCGAGCGCTGAGTGGATCTGACTCAAGGATGCTCCGGGCGCTCCGGCCGTGTCAAGAGCCGATTCCCGATCAGTACGACAGCAGCTCCCTGCGGGCGTGCGCGGCCCGCGCGAGGAGCGCCCTCTCATCCGACGCCGCGTGCGGGTCGCGCCCCGACACCGCGCGCTGGCGGGTCGCGGCGAGCGCGGTCGCGTCCCGGATGAACGCGCGCATGAGATCGGATCGGTCGCCGCGCAGGGTCCGCGCCCACGCCATCCCCGCGCGCCGGCCGGCCGGGGTCGCGAGCATCTCGACCTCCTGCGGCGTGAACCATCCGGCCGCCGCGTACTCGCCCAGCCGCTGCTTCGTGAGGCGCTCCTCCTCGCGTCGGAGCCGCACCAGCACGAGCGTGAAGATGACGAACAGCGGCACCTGCAGGACGACGTAGAGGTGGAGGAAGCCCTCGAGGTCGGTGAACGTGGCCGAGCCGTTCCAGAGCGCGTGCAGGGCCATCGCGCCGAGCAGTCCTCCGAGCCACGGGCCGAGCGCGGCCCCGAACGACGCACCGCGGCGCACCGCGCGCCCGAGCGCGTAGCCGGTGACCGCGGTGAACATCGCGTGCGCGAAGGGCGAGAGGAGCCCGCGCAGCACGAACGTCCAGGTGAGCGACGCGGCGCCGCCCTCGATCACCGACACCGCGAAGTACTGGATGTTCTCGGTGAATGCGAACCCCGCCCCCACGAGCGCGCCGTACACCACGCCATCCACAGGGCCGTCGAACGCGCGGCGCCCCATGACGAGGATGAGGAGCAGCCCCGCCCCCTTCGCGAGCTCCTCGACGATCGGCGCCTGCACGACCGTGCCGAGGAGGTCGAGCGCGGGCGACCGCGGGAGCGTCATCTGCACCCCCAGGTCGAAGAGCAGAGCGAAGCCCACGGAGGCGATCGCTCCCCACGCGAGCGCGAACACGACAAGGCTCCGCGGCTCGGGCTCCCAGCGGTCGACCCACAGCATCGCCGAAACGACGAGCGCGAACGGCACGAGGGCAAGCACGAGGCCCACGATCGACGCGGCCGTCCCGAGCGCGCTCGTGAAGTACGACGCGAGGCCGAACAGCAGCACCGCGAGGACGGCCCACAGCCAGATCCACGCACCGCGCCCTCGGCGCGTGGGCACGGGAAGGCGGGGAAGGTGCGGCTGCGTGTGGCCGCCGACCGGGATGGCCGCGCCCGGCGCGCGCTCCGGCTGATCGAAGGGCGTCGAGAACGGCTGCTGCGACGGCGGCGTGAGCCCGGTGCCGTAGGTCATGTCACACAGCCTATGGCTCCGCTTTTGTGCAGATCCGTCCCAGGATCGTGCACGGGCGGCCGATAGCCTGGATTCCATGCGCTTCGCCCACGTGACCTTCCCCGGGGGCGTCGCCCCTTCCCTCGCGCTCGTCGACGACGACGGCGCCGTCGCGGTCGCCGAGCTCGTCGATGGCGGGCCCGACACGATCGAGCAGCTCATCGCGGGCGGACCGGAGCTCCTGGAGCGGGTCAGGGCCGCCGCCGGCGCAGGGCAGCGGACGCCGGTGTCGGAGCTCGACTTCGCACCGGCCCTGCTCACCCCGCCGACCATGCTCGCCGTCGGGCTCAACTACGCCGCGCACTCGGGCGAGCTCAACCTCAAGACCGACGACACCCCGACGGTGTTCACGTTCTGGCCCAACTCGCTCCAGGGCCACGGGCAGACCACCACGTGGTCGCGTCGCATGAGCGAGGCCGTGGACTACGAGGCCGAGCTCGGCGTCGTGATCGGCCGCCCGGCGAAGGACGTCTCCGAGGAGGACGCCCTCGACTACGTGTTCGGGTACACGGTCGTCAACGACATCTCGGCGCGGAACATCCAGTACTCCGAGGCGCAGTGGTGCCGCTGCAAGTCGCTCGACGGCTTCACGCCCGTCGGGCCGTACATCGTCACGGCCGACGAGATCGCGGACCCGCAGGACCTGCACATCTGGACGCGCGTGGACGGGCACATGATGCAGGACGCGTCGACCGGGCAGATGGTGCGCACGGTCGCGAAGCTCATCTCGCACCTGTCGCAGGGGATCACGCTCCTGCCGGGCACGCTCATCTCGACCGGCAGCCCCGGCGGCTCGGGGTTCTCGCGGACGCCGCAGGTGCTCCTGCGCGACCGCTCGACCGTGACCGTGGGGATCGACGGCATCGGCGAGCTCACGACGCACTGCCGCATGACGGACTGATCGCTTGATGCGAAGGCCCCCGCTCCGGTTCCGGAGCGGGGGCCTTCGCATGCCGGGCGCTACGCCTGGGTCGGCACGTCCTCCGGCGCGATCACGGGCATGACCGACGTCACCGGCTCGAGGCCGGACAGGCGCGACGGGCTGAGCTGCTTCTCGACCTCGTCGCGGTCCATGAGACCGGCCTCGACGACGAGGTCGGCGACGTTGCGGTTCGTCAGCAGCGCGGTCTTCGCGAGGGCCGCCGCGGCCGAGTAACCGATGAACGGCGTGAGCGCCGTGATGACGCCCACGCTCGAGCCCACCATCGCACCCAGGCGCGCGCGGTTCGCCGTGATCCCGTCGACGCAGTTGACGCGCAGCGTGCGCATCGCCTGGCGCATCCAGATGATCGACTGGAAGATCGAGTGCGCGATCACCGGCTCGAACGCGTTGAGCTGCAGCTGACCGGCCTCGACCGCCATCGTGACCGTGACATCCGCTCCCGCGACCGCGAACGCGACCTGGTTCACGACCTCGGGGATCACGGGGTTCACCTTGCCGGGCATGATGCTGGATCCCGCCTGGCGCGCCGGAAGGTTGATCTCGCCGAACCCGGCCTGCGGGCCCGAGGAGAGCAGGCGCAGGTCGTTGCAGATCTTCGACAGCTTGATCGCGTTGCGCTTGAGCGACGCGGAGAACGACATGAACGAGCCGGTGTCGCTCGTGGACTCGACGAGGTCGCTCGCCGTCTCGAGGTCGAGTCCCGTGATGTCGCGGAGATGCCGCTCGACGGCCTTCGCGTACCCGGGGTGCGTCGTGATGCCGGTGCCGATCGCCGTCGCGCCCATGTTGATCTCGTGCAGGAGCACGGCGTTCTCGTTGAGCCGCTGGTAGTCGGCCTCGAGCGTCGTCGCGAAGCCGTGGAACTCCTGCCCGAGCGTCATGGGGACGGCGTCCTGCAGCTGCGTGCGTCCGACCTTGAGCACATCGTGGAACTCGACGGCCTTGCCGAGGAACGACCGCCGCAGGAGGTCGAGCTCCTCGAGGAGGGAGCGCAGCGACAGCGAGAGCCCGATCTTGATCGACGTCGGGTACACGTCGTTCGTCGACTGGCTGCGGTTGGTGTGGTCGATCGGCGAGAGGTACGCGTAGTCGCCGCGCTCGCGTCCCGCGAGCTCGAGGGCGATGTTGGTGATGACCTCGTTCGCGTTCATGTTCGTCGAGGTCCCCGCACCGCCCTGGATGACGCCGACGCGGAACTCGTCGTGGAACTGCCCGTCGATCACCAGCTGCGCGGCGCGATCGATGAGGTCGGCCCGGTGCGCGTCGAGCACGCCGATCTCGGCGTTCGCGCGGGCAGCCGCCTGCTTCACCATGGCCAGCGCGACGACGAGCTCGGGGTAGACCGAGATCGGGCGCTTCGTGATGTCGAAGTTCTCCATCGCCCGCGCGGTGTGGATGCCCCAGTACGCCTCGCGGGGGATCTCCATGGACCCCAGGGAGTCGGTCTCGGTGCGGGTGGGGGTTGCGTCCTGAACCATGTGCGTCTTCCTCGTGGGTCTTCACGTCGATGTGAGCGGGATGTGCACGATCCTACTCAGGGCAGGTGCTCTCGGTTCTCGACATCGCGTACAGGGCATTCGCGTCCGATGTACAGAGCGTACAAGTGCCATGTCCTCCCCCGCGAGAGCGCTCGTCCGCATTAGCGTGGACCCGTGACCCCCGATGCGCAGACCGCGCCCCCCATCGCCCCGACCGCCCCGCGACGCCCTGTCGTCCGCACGCATCACGGCGACGTGGTCGAGGACGGCTACGAGTGGCTGCGCGCGAAGGACGACGCCGAGGTGAGGGCGCACCTCGAGGCGGAGAACGCGTACACCGACGCCCGTCTCGCCCACCTCGAGCCGCTGCGCGAGACGATCTTCCAGGAGATCAAGGGCCGCGTGCGCGAGACGGACCTGACCGTCCCCGTGCGCCAGGGCGGATGGTGGTACTACGGCCGCTCGCTCGAGGGCCGGCAGTACGGCCTCCAGTGCCGCGCGCCGCTCGCGAGCGAGGACGACTGGACTCCCCCGAAGCTCGACGTCGACGTCGAGGTGCCGGGCGAGCAGGTGCTGCTCGACGGCAACGTCGAGGCGGAGGGACACGAGTACTTCGCACTCGGGGCGTTCAGTGTGACGACCGACGGCTCGCGCATGCTGTGGGGCGTCGACACGCAGGGCGACGAGCGATACACCGTCCGCGTGAAGGACATCGCGACCGGCGAGCTCCTGCCCGACGTGCTCGAGGGACTCGGCGGCGGGGCGCGCTTCACCCCGGACGGGCGCTTCATCCTCTACTCGACCGTGGACGATGCATGGCGCCCCGACGGCGTCTGGCTCCACCGCGTGGGCGAGCCGACCCGCGAGCACGACGTCGAGATCGCGCACGAGGACGACGACGCGTTCTGGATCGGAGCGGGCTTCACCCGCAGCCGGCAGTACCTCGTGATCGAGTCGGCGTCGAACACGACGAGCGAGATCCAGGTGCTGCCCGTCGCCGACCTGCCCCGCCTCGCCGAGGATCCGGCAGCCGTCCCCCGCACGACCATCTGGAGCCGCTCGGAGCGCATCGAGTACTCCGTCGACCACGCCGTCGTCGACGGTGCGGACTGGCTCTACGTGCTCCACAACCGCGGCGCGCTCGACTTCGAGCTCGTGCGCGTGCCCGCCGACGCCCCCGACGCTGAGCCCGAGGTCGTCATCCCCCACTCCCCCGGCACGCGCCTCGAGAGCGTCGACTGCCTGCGCGACTTCGCGATCGTGGAGTACCGGTCCGGCGGCATCCCGCGGGTCGGCATCCTCGACTACGGGACCCACGCCGTGCGCGAGATCGCGTTCGACGAGCCGCTGTACAACGCGGGGTCCGGAGGCAACCCCGAGTGGGCGCAGCCCGTCGTCCGACTGAGCTACGGCTCGTTCACGACGCCTGGCACGGTGTTCGACTACGTGGTCGAGACCGGCGAGCTGCGCGAGCTCAAGCACGTCGAGGTGCTCGGCGGCTACGACCCCGCCGACTACGGCCAGGAGCGACTGTGGGCGCCGGCGGCCGACGGCACGCTCATCCCCGTCTCCGTCGTGTGGAAGCGCTCCTTCGGCGACCCGGGCGCCGCACCCCGCCCGCTGCACCTGTACGGCTACGGCTCGTACGAGCACTCGATCGACCCCGGCTTCTCGTACGCGCGCCTGTCGGAGCTCGACCGGGGCGTCGTCTTCGCGGTGGCCCACGTGCGCGGCGGCGGCGAGATGGGCCGCGCGTGGTACGAGGACGGCAAGCTCGCGAACAAGCGCAACTCGTTCACCGACTTCGTCGACGTGGCGCGCTTCCTCGTGGACGGCGGGTACACCTCGCCGGACCGGATGGTCGCCGAGGGCGGGTCCGCCGGCGGTCTGCTGATGGGCGCGGTCGCGAATCTCGCTCCCGAGCTGTTCGCGGGCATCCTCGCCGATGTCCCCTTCGTGGACGCGCTCACGACCATCCTCGACCCGTCCCTCCCGCTCACCGTCATCGAGTGGGAGGAGTGGGGCGACCCGCTGCACGACCCCGAGGTCTACGCGTACATGAAGTCGTACACGCCGTACGAGAACGTCCGCGAGGGCGTGCGCTACCCGCGCATCCTCGCGATGACGTCGCTCAACGACACGCGCGTGCTGTACGTCGAGCCGGCGAAGTGGGTCGCGCGCCTGCGCGAGGTCGACGCGGACGCGCTCCTGCGGTGCGAGATGACCGCCGGGCACGGCGGCGTGAGCGGCCGCTACAACGCGTGGCGCGAGCGCGCGTTCCAGCTCGCGTGGATGTTCGACGTCCTGGGGATCGCCGACGAGGCCTCAGACCGGCTTGCGTGAGAAGCGCTCGAGCCGCTCCTGCGGGGTGAGCGCGGCCATCTCGGCGTACCACGGGGGCGTGAAGTAGTCGCCCGGGTCGGCTGACGCGACCGGCACGACCGAGTGGGTGATCGTGTCGTCGTAGACGTGCACGAGGTGGAACGCCTGGCCCGCGTCCATCCCGTTCACGCTCTGCGCCGGGAGCGCGATGTCCATCGTGTAGCAGGAGGCCGATGCGACGCTCACGGGGATGCCCGCGAAGGTGCCGCTCGTCGAGTAGTGCAGATGCCCCGCGAGGATGGCGCGGACGTCCGACCCGCGCAGGACGCGCGCGAGCTCATCCTGGCGGCGCAGCTCGAGGATGTCGAACAGCGGGATGTGGCTGGGCAGCGGCGGATGGTGGAGCGCGAGGACGGTGCCGAGCGGCGCGGGTGTCGCGAGCTGCTCCGCGAGCCACTCGAGCTGGCCGTCGTCGAGATCGCCGTGGTGCCATCCGGGGACCGATGAGTCGAGCGCGATGAGACGCAGCCCGCCGACATCCCATGCGCCGGTCACCGCGTCCTGCGTCGCGGGCAGGCCGAGCAGGTCGCGGCGCAGCTCGGGGCGCTCGTCGTGGTTGCCCGCGACCCAGACGACGGGAGCGCCCAGACGCTCGGCCACGGGGTCGACGAGGGCGCGCAGGCGGGTGTAGGCCTCGGGCTCGCCGAGGTCGGCGAGGTCGCCGGTGAAGACGAGCGCGTCGACGCCGCCCGCGAGGCGCTCGACGCGCTCCAGGGTCTGCACGAGGTTGGCGTCGGTGTCGATCGCGCCGTTGAGCAGGCGCCCGCCCGCGAGCAGGTGGGTGTCGCTCAGGTGGACGATCGTGCGCCGCGCGGGCGCATGCCTGCCGAACTGCTCCATGCCGCCAGCCTAGGGGCCGCCCCGGACGGCGGCGCAAAGAGCCTGTCTCCTGACGCGAGGACCCCATCGCCTGACGCGAGGGCCGCATGTCTCACTTCGCGCGGGAATTCGCGTCCCATGACCGCAGCGATCGAGACATGCACGGCCCGCTATCGCACCCGTGTCTCACTTCGCGCGGGAATTCGCGTCCCATGACCGCAGCAATCGAGACATGCACGGCCCGGTCTGAACACGTGTCTCACTTCGCGCGGGAATTCGCCTCCCATGACCGCAGCAATCGAGACATGCACGGCCCGGTCCCGCCCCGTGTCTCACTTCGCGCGGGAATCGCACGGCGAAAGCCGCAAGAGATGAGACATGGATGGCACGCCGGACGACCCCGGGCGAGCGCCGGACGACCCCGGACACCCGCGCAACGACGGCGACACCGCGTGCACAGGGCGGGGGCGCGCCGGATCGGCGCCGATCCGCGCGTGCAGGCGCCGCTCCGGTCGGCTCCGCCGGGCCATCCTGCCGCTATGTCGCGTCGTCCTGAGCCTCTCCCCCTCGACCTGGCCACTGCACCGTTCCACGTGCGTGACGCGCTCGATCGCGGCATCTCGACCGCACGGCTCCGGGCCCTCGACCTCGACCGCCCCTATCCCGGGGTGCGGACGCCGCGCGCCCTCACCCCCGAGAGCCTCCGCGAGAGATGCCTCGAGTATGCGCCGCGGCTGAAGCCCGGCGAGTTCTACAGCCACGACACCGCGCTCGGCCTCATCGGAGTGCCGGTGCCGGCTCGGGCGAACGCGCAGCTGCACGTGTCGGTGCACCGGCCATCCCATCCGCCCCGCATCGCGGGGATCCGCGGCCATCGACTGCAGCGACGCGAGGCTCTCCTGTACCCAGATGCCGAGCTCCCGCTGGAGTCGCCCGCCCGCGCCTGGCGCCAGGTCGGCGGGCTCTGGACGCTGGACGAGCTCGTCGTCGCGGCCGATCACCTCGCCGGCCGCCGCCACGGGGTGCTCACCCTCGCGGATCTCGCGGCCGAGGTCGAGATCATGGGCGACGTGCGCGGCCGCCGCCTGGCGAAGGCGCTCGCCCTCACCTGGCCGGGAGCGGAGTCCCCCGGCGAGACGCGGACGAGGCTCGCGATCTGGCGGGGCGGCCTGCCCGAGCCGGAGCTGAACTGGGATCTCCACGACGCCGACGGCACGCACGTCGCGCGGTTCGACATGGCCTACCTGCGGCGGCGGGTGTGCGTCGAGTACGACGGACGCGTGCACGCGCAGGACGCACGGCAGTTCGAGCGCGACGCGGACCGCTGGGAGGCCGTGCGCAGACGCGGATGGCTCATGGTGCGGATCCTGCGGCATCACCTCGCCGGACCGAGCCCGGCTGCGGCCGGGCTCGTCGCGGCCGCGCTGCGGGAACGCGGATGGCGCCCCGGTGCCCCCGCGTGACGCATGTCTCATTCTCGGCGGGAACGCGGCAGCGATTCCCGCCGAGAATGAGACACGGGAGGAGGGAGGATCAGCCGAAGAGGGCTGCGGCCTCCTCGTAGCGGGCGAGCGGCACGGTGTGCAGCTCGCCGAGCGCCTCCGTGAACGGCACTCGCACGATGTCGGTGCCCTGCATCGCGACCATCTGTCCCCACGCGCCATCCACGACGGCGTCGGCGGCGTGCAGCCCGAGGCGCGTCGCGAGCACGCGGTCGAAGCCCGAGGGGGCGCCGCCGCGCTGGATGTGGCCGAGCACGGTCGAGCGGGTCTCGATCCCGGTCGCCTGCTCGATGAGCGGTGCCAGCACCTCGCTGATGCCCCCGAGGCGGGGGCGGTTGAACGCGTCGAGGCCCTTGTCGCTGTACGCCTCGTCCTGGCCCTTCAGCTTGAAGCCCTCGGCGACCACGACGAGCGGGGCGCGACCGCGCTCCGCGGCGGCGAGCACGTGCTCGGTGATCTCCTCGAGCGACAGCGGCACCTCGGGGATGCAGATGATGTGCGCGCCGGCGGCCATGCCCGAGTGCAGGGCGATCCAGCCCACGTGACGGCCCATGACCTCAGCCACCATGCAGCGCTGGTGCGAGTCGCCCGTCGTGCGGAGGCGGTCCATCGCGTCCGTCGCGATGTTCACGGCCGTGTCGAAGCCGAACGAGTAGTCGGTCGCGCGCAGGTCGTTGTCGATGGTCTTGGGGACGCCGAGGACGGGGATCCCGTCGTTGTTGAGGCGCTGTGCGGCCGCGAGAGTGCCCTCGCCGCCGATCGCGATGATGCCGTCGAGCTTGTGCCCGTAGAGCGTCTTCGCGATGTTCTCGGCACCGCCGCGGTCGCCCTCGTAGGGGTTCGTGCGGCTCGTCCCGAGGATCGTCCCGCCGACCTTCGAGAGGCCCTTGACGTCGCGCCGCGTGAGGGGGAAGAAGTCCGCCTCCACGAGCCCCTTCCAGCCGTCGCGGATGCCGACGAACTCCATGTCGTACGCCTCGGTGCCCTTGAGCACCGCACCACGGATGACTGCATTGAGGCCGGGGCAGTCGCCACCACTCGTCAGAACGCCGATCTTCATGACAACAACGCTAGGGCATCCGGGAGGGTGTCCTTTCCCCTCCCGGGCGCCGCATGCGGTGGGAGCCTAGTCGTCGCCCAGAGCCTGGCGGAGCAGGTGCATGAGCGCGGCCAGCTGGACCGAGTCGCTCGACGTCTCGTCGAAGGCCTCGCCGTCGAGCGCGCGGCCCGCCAGACCCTGCTTGCGGTCGATGAGCTCGGCGATCTTCGTGTCGATCGTGTGCGCGGCGATGATCCGCCACGCGGTGACCGGCTCGTCCTGCCCGATGCGGTGGACGCGGTCGATCGCCTGCGTCTGCTCGGCGGCCGTCCAGCTCAGTTCCGCGAGCACGACGTTCGACGAGACCTGCATGTTCACGCCCACGCCCGCAGCCGTCAGCGAGCAGACCGCGATGCCGACCTCGGGATCGTTGTTGAACGCGTCGATCGCCGCCTGGCGCACGGCGCCGGTCTGCTCTCCGCGCACCGAGACCGCCTTGATGCCTGCCGCGGCGAAGTGCGCCTCCGCCTGGTCCATGACGTCGATGTGCTTGGCGAAGAAGACGACCTTGCCGACCGAGCGCTGCAGCTGCGCGGCGTAGTCCGCCGCGAGAAGGGCCTTCGCCTGGCCGATCCGCCGCACCATCGCGAACACGTTGTCGCCGCTTGTGCCCGCGGCCTTCGACTCGTCGAGCTCGCCCTGCGCGACGAGGCGCACGATGTCGTCGTCGATCTCGCCCGCCTCGAGCCCGCGCTCGCCGCGCGCCTCGATGATCCGGCGGTAGCGAGCGGCGAGACGCTCCCCGAGCTCGCGCTCGGCGGCGCGGATGCTGCGCCCGAACTCGTCGTCGAGCTGCACGGGCAGATCGGCGATGAGCTTGTCGGGCAGGTCGGCCGCGACATCCTTCTTGCGACGTCGCACGATGCCCATCGAGATGACGGCCTCGCGCGCCTCGGGGTAGAACGCCTTGTCGGCCGGGGTGAGCCCCGTCGCGTCGAGCTTCTCCATGAGCTCCGGACCGGGCTTCTCGCCGTTCGTCCACCCGAGGAAGCGCCAGATCGCGTCGAAGTCCTCGACGTCGTTGATGAGCGGCGTGCCGGTGAGGGCGAGGAGGAGCGGCTTGCCGCCGGGCGTCGACTCGCGGATGCTCTGCGACAGCGCGAGCACGTTCTGCGAGCGCTGCGACGACAGGTTCTTGATGAAGTGGGCCTCGTCGACGACCATCCCCCGCAGCCCGAGCGTCGCGAGCCATCCGATGTGCCGGTCGAGGATCTCGTAGTTCACGATGAAGACGTCGGCGAAGGCGTCGACGTCCTGCCCGTCGCCGTTGATGACCGTCGCGCGGCGCTGCGGCGTCCAGCGCTCCACCTCGCGCGCCCAGTTCATCTTGACGACGTTGGGCACGACCACCACGAGCGGGTACGCCTCGGCGACCGACGCCGCGAGCACCGACTCGGCCGTCTTCCCGAGACCGGGCTCGTCGGCGAGGAGGAACTCGCGGTGACCCGCGCGCACCGCCTCGAGGAACCGGGACTGATGCGGCATGATCTCGAGCCCCTTGGGCGAGAGCCGGTCGAACTCGGGCACGGGCGGGAGGGGCATCGTGGCGGCCCCGCCGCCGGCGCCCAGCTCGAACGCCTTGTAGAGCGGCCCCATGAGCTCCCAGCCGTCGAGCCGTCGACGCGGCGTCGGGCCGGCGGGCACGCGCGAGAGGTCGGGTGCGAGGAAGGGGTTCGCCTCGCGGCGCGCCTCGATCTGCGGCGGCGTCACGGCGCGCTCGGAGACGACGGGCGCGACGACGGTCGCGGGCAGCGCGGGCTTCTCGTCGGTGATGACGAGCTCCTCGGGCGGCAGCTCCGCACCCGACTCGAGCAGCCAGTCGCGGCGCATCCGGCGCGCGACGGGCGACGTCGCGTGGTCGGCCTCGAGGAGCTGGATGAGGGAGGTGTCGCGTGCCGCGGTCTTCGCGAGGATGGTCGCGACGCCGTCGAGCCGCTTGAGCAGCTCGGCGCGCGCGGCGTCGGAGAGCGCGTCGTCGGCCTTGACGCGGGCGCGCTCCTCGCGCACGAGGAACGCGATGACCTGGAACTTGACCCGGTTGGTCGGGCCGAGCTTGTTGCGCTGCGCCTTGGCCTCGATCTCGCGCACCTTGCGCGCGAGGATCGGGATGATCGGGGCCTCGTCGTCGCGTCGTGCGGACGAGGACTTCTTGCGCTGTCGCGCGGGTGCCGTGGTCGGCATGCTCCTCCTGAGCGTCGCTGCCGGCAGCCGCTGGTGCCTGGCCGGTCGAAGTCGTGCGTGCGTCACGCCCTGCCGGACTGCGGCGGCGCCGACCGCCTGGATCGACGGACGGCGACCGAACAGCGCGCGCACTCCGGCGTCCGGTGACGCGGCCCGCTCCTCCGGCGCTGTCGCGTCGAACGGATGAGCGGAAGCCTCACGGGCATTCTACGCCATCGCGCGCCGGATCCCACCAGGCGCGGTCACATCCAGAGCGTCGCGATGAGGTCGTCGGTGTACTGGGGCTCGAAGTCGGCGTTCAGCCAGTGCGTCGCGGCCCACCCGCCTCCGCCGAGCACGTGCACCTCGCCGGTCGCTCCGGGCACCTCCCCGGTCAGCTCCGTCTCGAGCTCGCAGCGAGTGACGACCTCGCGCTCCTCGCAGGTGAAGCCCTCGGCGAGCAGCGCGGTGCGGATGGTCTCGGTCTGGGCCTCGTCGACGGCGGCGAGGGTCGTCGCGATGCCGACCTCGCTCGCGAGCCCCCACGTGCAGCGCAGCGGCTCGACGGCGTCGAGCACCTCGAGGGCGGGGACCACCTCGGTCGAGAGCATCGTGAGACCCGGGTCGTTCAGCGCGCCGGCCTCCTCGCTGAGGATCGAGAGCGCCTCGCGCGACCAGGCCTGCTCGCACGAGGCAGGCATCGTGAACACGCCGGGCGCGGTCGTGGGCACGGATGTCGTCGGCGCGGTCGTCGGAGTGGAGGTCGCTGAGGGCGTGGGATCGGGCTCCGTGCCCTGGCCGGTGCCGACGCTGCTCGCGCATCCTGCGAGAGAGAGGAGGACGCCCGCTGCGAGGAGGGGGGCGAGTGCACGGCGCATCATGCTCTCGACGCTATCCGAGCGGATGGCGCGCAGGCGACGACGCACGCCGATCGTGATGCAATCGCGCCGCACCGGCCTCGGGCGGCGGCCCGGCAGGCGAAGGTAGGCTGGGCGCATGGCCATCGAGCTCACCGAGGCGGCTGTCGCCGCCGCCATCGACCACGCGATCCTCAAGCCCGACTTCACGCGCGCCGACGTCGATCGCGAACTCGACATCGCGGCCGAGTGGAAGGTGTTCAGTGTGTGCGTGCGCCCGTCCGACGTCGCGTACGCCGTGCGCCGGCTCGAGGGCTCTGGCGTCGCCGTCGGCACCGTGATCGGCTTCCCGCACGGCACGACGTCGACCGCCGCCAAGGTCGCCGAGCTGCGTCAGGCGCGCGAGGACGGGGCCACCGAGTTCGACATGGTCGTGCACATCGGCGCCCTGCGCGGCGGCGAGGACGACCGGGTCGAGGCGGACATCCGCGCCGTCGTCGACGCCGCAGACGGCCTCGTCACGAAGGTCATTCTCGAGACGAGCCTCCTCGACGAGGAGCAGATCGCGCGCGGCAGCCGGCTCACGGAGGCCGGCGGCGCGACGTTCGTCAAGACGTCGACGGGCTTCGCCGGCGGCGGCGCCACGGTGCCGCACGTCGAGCTCATGCGCCGCAGCGTCTCCTCCGCCGTCCAGGTGAAGGCGTCGGGCGGCGTCCGCGGGCTGGACGCCGCGATCGCGATGCTCGAGGCCGGCGCGACCCGTCTCGGGACGAGCGCGAGCGCGACGATCCTCGGCGAGCTGCGGGCTCGCGCCGCGGGAGGCGTCGCCACGGGCGCCGAGGACTCCACCTCGTACTGAGCGTCAGCCGCCCGCGAGGACCTCGCGCACGCGCGCGACGTCGTCGGTCATCTGGATGATGAGCTTCTCGATGCCCTCGAACGCGACCATCCCTCGGATGCGCGCCGCGAACTGCACCTCGACCCTCAGCCCGTAGAGGTCGAGGTCGTCCTCGTCGAGCACGTACGCCTCGACCTGGCGCTGCGCGACGTCGTCGAAGGTCGGGTTCGTGCCGACCGAGATCGCCGCGGGGTACCGCACGACCGAGCCGAGCTCTCCGCGCGGGACGACGAGCCATCCCGCGTACACGCCGTCGGCGGGGATGAACCCCTCGGCGTCCTGCGCGAGGTTCGCCGTCGGGAAGCCCAGCTCGCGCCCGCGCTTGAGCCCGTGCACGATCTCGCCGCGCACGGCGTGCCGGCGACCGAGCAGCTTCGCGGCGCGCTCGACGTCGCCCGCGTCGAGGAGCTCGCGGATCCACGACGACGACACGCGGCGCCCGTCGCCCGAGCTGGCGATGTCGGGCATGATCTCGACCGAGAACCCGTGCTCGGCCCCCATCCGCTCGAGCAGCGCGGCGTCGCCCGCTCCCCCGCGCCCGAATCGGAAGTCGCTTCCCACGAGGACCCGCTGCGCGCGCAGGGCGCCGACGAGCACGCGCTCGACGAAGCTCTCCGCGGGCTCCGCCGCGAGCTGCTCGTCGAACGCGAGCAGCAGCGTCGCGTCGACGCCCGTGCGCTCGAGGAGGTCGACCTTCTGCTGCACGCTCACGAGCGGCTGCGGGCATCGGGCCGGCGCGATGAGCGCGAGCGGGTTCCGATCGAATGTGACGGCCACCGTGCGGGCGTCCGTGCCTGCGGCATCGACGAGCATCCGCTCGATGAGCGCGCGGTGCCCCGCGTGCACGCCGTCGAACTTGCCGATCGCGACGACAGAGGGCCCGAACCCCTCCGGCACCTCGCCGGCGTCGCGGAAGAGCATCATCGGGCGACCTCCGCGGCCTGCCGCGAGCGGGCGGGGCGGTGCGTCGCGAGCCACCAGATGCCGAAGAACGGCAGCACGAGCGGGATCCAGACGTATCCGCTTCCGTAGAGCGACCACACGGTCGGGTGCTGGAACAGGGCGGGGAGCGCGATGCTCAGGGAGCCCACGATGATGACGCCCGCGAGCTCGAAGATCACCGACACCCACGCGACGCGGTACCACGCGTCGCTCTTCGAGAACATCAGCGCGAGAGTCGCGAGGATGTACACGACGGCGGACGCCGCCGACAGGGTGTAGGCCACGGGCGCCTCGTCGAACGCGCGCACGAATTGCACGAACGACCGCCCGGTGGCGGCCAGCGCCATCACGCCGTACACGAACACGAGGACGATGCCCACGCCGGTCATCCGGCGGGTGCGCGCTGGCTCTGTCATAACGGCTCCATTTTAGGCGGCGCACCTGCGCGCGGGCCGCGCGAGAGCGCGGTCAGGCCACCTGGATCGTCCAGATCACGTGCATGCGGTACACCATCACCGCGACGGCGAGCCCGAGCACCCCCATGACGACGACGCTCCATCGGGTGCGGTCGATGAAGGCCCACACGACGCCCGCGACGGGAAGGAGCGCGGCCGACACGAGGTAGGTCCAGAACTCGAGCAGGTCGCCCGTGGGCGGGTTGCCTGCGAGCGGCGCGATGATCGCGATGACGATCTGCACGACGAGGAGCACCTGCACGAGAGCCATGGCGCCCACGGAGAGGTCGCTCGGGCGCCGTCCGGCGAGTCCGAGGATGACGCACAGCGCGCCCGCGAGGCTCGCGACGGCGACCTGCGCGATCGTGAACCACGCGATCATGCGGCGCCTCCCTGAGGCTCCGGCATGTTCATGGCGCTCTTGAGGGCGGATCCGCGCTTCTCGACGATCCCGATGAGCGCGCCATCCGGATCGATGGCGGCAGCGAGAGCGCCGGGGACGCGTGCGGCCGCGCCGGCGAGCCGCTTGCCGTGGCGCAGGTCTCGCGCCTCGTCGACGGTCGCGTCGAAGCGGCCGAGGACCCTGGCGGCCACGTCGGCGGGCGGAAGGAGGGGCGCGTCGGCGAGCCGATCGTCGACGGCGGCCGCGTCGGCGACGTCGAACGGCCCGACGTGCGTGCGACGCAGCGCGGTGAGGTGCCCGCCAACTCCGAGCGCGACGCCGAGGTCGCGCGCGAGGGCGCGGATGTACGTTCCCGACGAGCAGTCCACGGCGACGTCGAGATCGATGGCCCCCTCGGATCGGCGCACGGCGTCGATCTCGAAGCGCGAGATCGTGACCTCGCGCGCCGCGAGCTCGACCTCCTCGCCCGCCCGCACCCGGTCGTACGCCCGGCGTCCGTCGACCTTGATCGCGGACACCGCGCTCGGCACCTGCGAGATCGGGCCGGTCAGCGCGGCGACGCCGCGCGCGATGTCGGCGTCCGCGACGGCAGCGAGGGTCTCCGACGAGACGGATGCGGTGACGTCACCCTCAGCGTCGTCCGTCGTCGTGGACTGCCCGAGCCGGATGGTCGCGGTATAGGTCTTGTCAAGGCCCACGAGATACGTCAGCAGGCGCGTCGACCCCTCGATCCCGAGGACGAGGAGCCCCGTCGCCATCGGGTCGAGCGTTCCGGCGTGGCCGATCCTCCGGGTTCCGAAGGCGCGCCGTGAGCGCGCGACCACGTCATGGCTCGTCACGCCTCCCGGTTTGTCGACGAGCAGGATGCCTCCGGCCTGGGGAACGCGTGACGCCATCCCTCCAGCGTATTGCGTCTGCCGAGTGCCCCGCGGACGGGTCAGGCGCAGGCCTCGTACGCGGGGGTCTCGAGCGTCGTGACCGCCACCCGGGTCGCCCCGTCCTGTCCGTCCGCGTACTGGAAGAACACCGATCCGTCCGACGCGTCGTCGTCGTCGATCCGCAGGAACGAGATGCCCTCGATCGGCGAGTCGACCTCGACGGCGTCGGGGTGCACCGCGAGGACGTCCTCGCGCGTCGCGCCCACACCGAGGCCGTCCTCGGTCCGCGGGCCGATCCCCGACCGGTCGCTCAGCGACTCGACGGTCGCGGCGATGACGGGACCGGCGCCCTCGGCGTCGCGCTGGAACGACACGAGGTATGTGCCGTCGGGTGCGCTCCAGTACGCCACCCACGCGCAGCTGTCGTCGTTCACCCAGTCGCCGGGGAGCGACGCCACGACCTCGTCGAAGTCGTCGCCGAGCTCGATCGGGCCGAGCTCGCCGTCCTCGATCTCCCACGTGGCGGGGTCGGCCGGGTCCTCGGCGTCCTGCCCGGGCGTCGTGGGGGTGGGCGGCGGCGTGCTCGGCGTCTGCGAGGGCGACGCGCTCTCGCTCGGCGAGGCCGACGTCGGCTCCGCGGTGTCGGCCGGATCTCCCTCGGAAGCGCAGCCGGCCATCGCGAGCGCCAGCACACCGGTCAGAGCGATTCCCGCTCGGATGCGCATCATGATGATCTCCTCTCAGCTGCCCCTCTTCGACGGTAGTGCCCGGATCGGCGGGGTCGGTAACGGTTAGGACGCCGTCCGATAACGCTTCGGTCGCGCCCCGATGCGAAGCACCTGAACGGGTGCGCACGGAGCGCGGAGGCGCACGTCCTAGGCTGAGACGATGCCCTCCCTCGACCTCGCCGACACGCTCGTGCCGTGGTTCCGCGCGCACGCGCGCGATCTGCCGTGGCGCCGCCCGGGGTACGGGGCCTGGGGCACGCTCGTGAGCGAGTTCATGCTCCAGCAGACGCCGGTCGCGCGCGTGATCCCGCACCTCGAGGCATGGCTCGAGCGCTGGCCGACGCCGACCGCGCTCGCCGACGACGCTCCGGCCGAGGCCGTGCGGCAGTGGGCGAACCTCGGCTACCCGCGCCGCGCACTCTGGCTGCACCGCGCCGCGGTCGAGATCCGCGACCGCCACGAGGGCGTCGTCCCGCGTGACGTGGACGCGCTCCTCGCGCTCACGGGCATCGGGGACTACACGGCGCGGGCCGTCGCGGTCTTCGCGTACGGCGACCGCCATCCCGTCGTCGACACGAACACCCGGCGCGTCATCGCGCGCGCCGTGGACGGCCGCGCGCAGCCGGGTCCTCCCCACCGCCGCGACCTCGAGGCGATGACCGCGCTCCTGCCGGAGACCCCGGCCGAGGCAGCGGCGATGAACGCCGCGGCGATGGAGCTCGGTCAGGTCGTGTGCACGGCGCGCGCCCCGCGATGCGACGAGTGCCCGGTCCGCACGTCGTGCGCGTGGCTGGCGGCGGGTCGGCCCGAGACGCCGGACACGCGGCGACGGCAGGCCCGGTACGAGGGCAGCGACCGTCAGGCCCGCGGCGCCGTGCTGCGCCGGCTCCGCGAGGCCGGCCCGGATGGCGCCGCGCAGGACGCCGTGATCGCGGAATGGCCCGACCGTGCTCAGCGCGACCGGGCCATCCTCTCGCTCCTGTCCGACGGCCTCGTGGAGACCGACGGAGAGCTGCTGCGCCTGCCTCGGTGAGGCTCAGGCGTCGTCTTCGTCCGCCGTCTCGCGCGGCTTGACGTAGGGGTCCTCCCCCGCCGCCCACTGCGCGCCAGCGGCGAGCCCGGCGACCGCCTCGTCGCGCTCGCGCGCCTCGCGCAGGAGCGCGGTGAGGTGGTCGGCCGTCTCCGGCAGCGCGTCGGGGATGAACTCGAGCGACGGCGTGAGCCGCGTGTTGAGCTGCTTCCCGACCTCGCGGCGGAGCATGCCGGTGGCGGCCTTGAGGGCCGCGCCGCTCGCGACGCGCTCCTCGTCGGAGCCGTACACCGTGTAGAAGACCGACGCGTGCTGCAGGTCACCCGACACGCGCACGTCCGTGATCGTCACGAAGCCGAGCCGCGGATCGCGCAGGCCCTTCTCGAGGCGCTCGGCGAGGATGACGCGGATGCGATCCGCGAGCCGCGCCTGACGTTCCTGTCCGGCCATGTTGTCCTCCTTGGATGAGACGGCCCTGCCGAGCGGCCGGAGCCGCCCGACAGGGCCGGTGGGTGAGATCCGCGTCAGCCGCGCGGCTTCTCGACCATCTCGGTCGTCTCGATCTCGTCGCCGACCTGGATGTCGTTGTACTTGCCGAGGCCGATGCCCGCCTCGAAGTCCGTGCGGACCTCGGTGACGTCGTCCTTGAAGCGGCGCAGCGACTCGATCGCCAGGCCGTCCGCGATGACCACGCCCTCGCGGATGACGCGCGCCTTGGCGTTGCGCGTGATCGTGCCGGAGCGGACGATGACACCCGCGATGTTGCCGAACTTGGAGGAGCGGAAGACCTCGCGGATCTCCGCGACGCCCGACTGGACCTCCTCGTACTCCGGCTTGAGCATGCCCTTGAGCGACTGCTCGACATCGTCGATCGCGTTGTAGATGACCGAGTAGAACCGGACGTCCACGCCCTCGCGAGCCGCGGCCTCGCGGGCCTTGGCGTCGGGGCGGACGTTGAAGCCGATCACGATCGCGTTGTCGATCGTGGCCAGGTTGACGTCGGACTCCGTGATCGCGCCGACACCGCGGTGGATGATCCGCAGCTGGACGCTCTCGTCGACCTCGATCTTGAGCAGCGACTCCTCCAGCGCCTCGACGGCACCGGCGACGTCGCCCTTGATGATGAGGTTGAGCGACTCGACCTTGCCCTCTTCGAGCGCACGCGTGAACTCCTCGAGCGACATGCGCTTGCGGGCCTTAGCCAGCTGGGCGTTGCGCTCGACGGCCTCGCGCTTCTCGGCGATCTGACGCGCCGTGCGGTCGTCGTCCGTGACGATGAAGGTGTCGCCGGCCCGGGGAACCGAGCTGAGACCCTGCACCTGCACGGGCCGCGAGGGAGCGGCCTCGGTGACGGCGTCGCCGTTCTCGTCGATCATCGCGCGGACGCGGCCGTACGCCGTGCCGGCGACGATCGGGTCGCCGACGCGCAGCGTCCCCGCCTGGACGAGCACGGTCGCCACCGAGCCGCGGCCCTTGTCGAGCTTCGCCTCGATCGCGACACCGCGCGCCGCCTTGTTCGGGTTCGCACGCAGGTCGAGACCCGCGTCCGCCGTGAGGAGGACGGCGTCCAGGAGGTCCTGGATGCCGATGTTCTGACGCGCGGAGACGTCGACGAACATGACGTCGCCGCCGTACTCCTCAGCCACGAGACCGTACTCGGTCAGCTGCTGGCGCACCTTGGCCGGGTTCGCCTCGGGCTTGTCGACCTTGTTGACCGCGACGACGATCGGCACGCCGGCCGCCTGCGCGTGGTTCAGGGCCTCGACCGTCTGCGGCATGATGCCGTCGTCGGCCGCGACCACGAGGATCGCGATGTCGGTCACCTCGGCACCGCGGGCGCGCATGGCCGTGAAGGCCTCGTGACCCGGGGTGTCGATGAAGGTGATCGCGCGCTCGAAGCCCTCGTGCTCGGTCCACACCTGGTACGCGCCGATGTGCTGCGTGATGCCGCCGGCCTCGCCCGCGACGACGTTCGTCTTGCGGATGGCGTCGAGCAGTCGCGTCTTTCCGTGGTCGACGTGACCCATGACCGTGACCACCGGGGGACGGATCTCGAGGTCGGCGTCGTCCTCCTCGAGCTCCTCCTTCTCGAGGTCGAGGCCGAAGCCCTCGAGGAGCTCCTTGTCCTCGTCCTCGGGCGAGACGATCTGGATCTTGTAGCCGAGCTCGGAGCCCAGCACCTCGAACGTGGCCTCGTCGAGCGACTCGGTCGCGGTCGCCATCTCACCGAGGTGGAACAGCACCGTGACGAGGTTGCCCGGCTGGACGCTCATGCCGGTGATCGACTCGATCTTGTCGGCGAAGTCGGAGATCGATGCGCCGCGGCGCATCCGGATGACGGTGTTGCCGTCGCCGCGCGGGACCTTGACGCCGCCGACGATCGGCGCCTCCCGCATCTCGAACTCTTGACGCTTCGCCCGACGCGACTTGCGCTGCTTGGACTTGCCGCCGCCCTTGCCGAACGCGCCGGCCGTGCCGCCGCGACCGCGGCCGCCGGGACCGGGACGGCCGGCGAAGCCGCCGCCGGGTGCGCCGCCGGGACGGAAGCCGCCGCCGGCACCGGGGCCGCCGGGACGACCCGCGCCGCCCGGACGCTGCTGGAACGGAGCACCGGGACGACCGGCGCCGCCACCGGGACGACCGGGGCGCGGCGCGCCGGGGCGCGGTGCACCCGGGCGCGGAGCCTGCGGCTTCGGCGGACGGGGGATGTTGCCGGGCGTCGGGCGCTGGCCCATGCCCTGCGCCGACGCGAACGGGTTGTTGCCGGGACGCGGACCGCCCGGGCGCTTGCCCATGCCCTGCTGCGACGCGAACGGGTTGTTGCCGGGACGCGGACCGCCCGGGCGCTTCCCGGGGGTCGGCGCGCCGGGCGCCGCGGGAGCGGCG
>NZ_BSEJ01000013.1 GCF_027921765.1 Microbacterium barkeri | reverse complement strand
GGTTCAGAGCGGATGCGGTAGCAGCTCCACTCTGCCGGGAGGTTCTCGTCACATCAGGGAAGCCAGATCAAACAACGTCCCTGAGCAGTACAGCTAGCGCGAGAGCGCCGTCTCGGTCGCGATGCGCGAGAGCTTCTCGGGGTTCCGCACGTAGTAGAGCCCCGTGACGAGCCCGTCCTCGACGCGCAGCGCCAGGGCTCCGTCGACCTCCCCGTCGACCGACAGCAGCAGCGCCGGCGTGCCGTTGAGGTCGGCGGGCGCCGAGGTCAGCACCCCGCCGTGCTTCGCCATGCCGCCCGTGAGCAGGCGCACGACGCGGTCGGCGCCCACGATCGGGCGCACCGCGGCCTGCTTCCGGCCGCCGCCGTCGGCGATCATGACGACGTCGGGCGCAAGCACGTCGAGCAGCGCCTGGAAGTCGCCGGCCTCGATCGCCCGCTGCATCGCCGCGACGGCGACGCGCGCCTCGCGCGTCGACACCGTCTGCCGGGGGCGACGGGCCTCCACGTGCGCCCGCGCGCGATGCGCGATCTGGCGGATGGCCGCGGGCGACTTGTCGAGCGACTCCGCGATCTCGGCGTAGTCGAACCCGAACGCCTCCCTCAGCACGAACACGGCCCGCTCGGTGGGTGCGAGCGTCTCGAGCACGACCATGAGCGCCATCGACACGCTCTCGGCGAGCTCGACGTCCTCGGCGACGTCGGGGGTCGTCCGCAGCGGCTCGGGCAGCCACTCGCCGACGTAGGTCTCCTTGCGGCGGCTCAGCGTCCGGATCTGATCGAGAGACAGGCGCGTGACGATCCGCACGAGGTACGCGCGCTCGTCGCGAACCTCGTCCCGGTCCACACCCGACCAGCGCAGCCAGGCCTCCTGCAGCACGTCCTCGGCGTCGGCGGCCGAGCCGAGCATCTCGTACGCGACGGTGAAGAGCAGGTTGCGGTGGCGGACGAACGCCTCGGTCGCGGCGGTGCTCATGCCGCGCTCGCCGCCGGGCGCTCGCCGCTCTCGCGGAGCCGGCCCGCGCCATCCGCCGCCGCGCGCACGCGCTCGGCGCGCCGGCCGTCCTTGACCGGCCAGCGATGCGTGCCGGGTCGGCGCGCCTCGGCCCTGATCTGCGAGATCGGGCTCTTGCACGCCTCCTCCTTGAGGAGCGCGCCGAGTCTCCCGGGCACGTGCAGCCGGATGGCGGTGTCGTCGAAGCGCGCGAACTGGAACACGCCGAAGCGGCGCCCGAGGCTCACGCACATCGCCGCGATGCCGCGGTCGAAGCCGGCGGGCGTGCCTCCCGCGATCCGCTGCAGCACCGTGTCGGCCGCGTGCGACCCGAGCGGCAGCGCGGCCTGGCAGCTCATCCGCAGCGGCACGCCCTGCGGCGAGGCCGCGTCGCCGGTCGCGACGATGCGGTCGTCGTCGATGCTCGTGAGCGTCTCGTCGGCGAGCAGTCGGCCGTCCGCGTCGGTCGAGAGGCCGCTGCGGCGCGCGAGATCCGCGGCCGCGAAGCCCGCGGTCCAGATCGTGACCGCGCTCGGCATCGAGCGCCCGTCGGCGAGCTCGACGGATGCGCGCGTGACGCGCACGGCCGTCGTCCCCTCGAGCAGCCGCACCCCGAGGCTCTCAAGACGGCGGCGGATGGTCCGGCGCGCGCTCTCGTGGCTGTACGGGCTGAGAACGCGCCCGCACACGAGCGTCACGCGGCGGCCGAGCTCGGCGAGCTCCGCGGCGGTCTCGATGCCGAGCGGGCCCGAGCCCACGACGACGAGGGGCGCGTCGACGGGAGCGCTCCCGAGTGCCGCGCGCACCCGCTCGGCCTCCTCGAGCGTCGCGAGCGGGAGCGCGTGCTCCGCGGCGCCGGGCATCTCGAGCGGCCCGCTCGTGCTGCCCACGGCGTAGACGAGGTAGTCGTACGCGAGCGGCTCGCCCTTCTCGAGCACGAGCCGTCGGCGGGGCGCGTCGATCTCGGTCACGGTGTCGACGACGAGGCGGACCCGCTTCGCGAGCAGGTCGCCGAAGTCGACGACGGCGTCATCCGATCCGCCCACGAGCTGGTGGAGGCGCACCCGCTCGACGAAGCGATCGCGCGCGTTCACGAGCGTCACCGCCACGTCGTCGCGGCGAGTGAGGCGGTTCGCTGCCAGCACTCCCGCGTAGCCGCCGCCGATGACGACGACCTCGGTCCTGCGTCCCGTCACGTTCCCCATGATGCCTCCTCTGTCGAGCCTTCGACATGGAGACGCCGGCGGAGGCAGATGTGTGACAGGACGCGGCGATGGCCGCCTCCCTCGGGAAGCGGCCATCGCCATCCGCGGTCAGGCGGGCATCCGCCGCAGCGTCGCGTACGATCCGGCCGCGAGCACCGCACCGAGCAGCAGGCCCCACAGCGACAGCCCGACGGCGCCGCTCTGGATGACCCAGGCCCCGACCTCGGGCCAGGCCTGCTGCCACGTGATGAGCGCGGCGACGCCCACGAGCAGGAGCACCGAGGCGAGGATCGCGACCGTCAGCATGGCGGGCCCGAACCGCTTGTAGATCGTCGCGAACCAGAAGCCGACCGTGAAGAACAGCATGGTGAGCACGAAGAACGTGAAGCCGGCGCCGAGGGCGCCCGCCTCCCACACCCAGTCGAGGTACGCGAAGTAGCCGTTGATCCCGTATCCGCCGGTCGCCTGCTCGAAGAGGCCGATGGCGACGAACACCGCCGAGAGGCCGAGCGCGCTCACGGCCGCGGCGATCATC
Organism: Microbacterium barkeri; assembly: GCF_027921765.1. Lineage (GTDB taxonomy): Bacteria > Actinomycetota > Actinomycetes > Actinomycetales > Microbacteriaceae > Microbacterium > Microbacterium barkeri. The sequence continues at coordinate 111,586 of NZ_BSEJ01000013.1, read as the reverse complement.
GAGCCGAGGAAGAACTCGCGCCGCGTGAGGCTCATCGCCTGCGAGAACGGGAAGGTGAGCGTCATCGCATACGCGCCCACCACCGCGAAGTACCACATCGGGGCCTGCGATCCGCCGCCGTACTTGGGGCCGTCGACGCCGGCGCCCTCGAGGATCAGGTACACGAGCAGGGTCACGAGCCACGCACCGCCGAGCACGATCAGCGGCACCCAGATGAAGGTCTGCGTGTTGATGAACTGCAGGCGCACGACCTTGAGCGTGCGGCCGTGCGGCGTGACGTGCTCGGGTGTCGAGAGAGCGGTCATCGGAGTGCTCCTTCCTGGGCGCCGGCGCCGGTGTGCGCGGAGGTGCGCTGCGTGCGCCGGACGATGAGCTGCTGCAGGGAGACGGGGGCGAGGTCGAGGCCCGCCGCCGCGAGCTCCGCCCGCTCGGCGTGGTCGATCGGGCCGAGGAAGGTGACCGAGGTCACGCGCCCGAGGCTCTCGCGGTGGATGACCTCCCGGCCGCGGATGGCCGCCTCCACAGCGGCGGCGTCGCCGACCACGTTCGTGGCCTGCGCGCGGGCGTCGTCGGTCGACTCGTCCATGATGATGCGGCCGTCGTCGATCACGAGCACGCGCTCGATGAGGTTGGCGACCTCGTCGATGAGGTGGCTCGAGAGGAGGATCGTCCGCGGGTGCTCGGCGTAGTCGGCGATCAGCCGGTCGTAGAAGATCTGCCGCGCGACCGCGTCGAGCCCGAGATAGGGCTCGTCGAAGAACGTGATCTCGGCGCGCGAGGCGAGCCCGATGATGACGCCCACGGCCGAGAGCTGACCGCGGGAGAGCTTCTTGATCGTGCGCTTGAGCGGCAGCTGGAAGTCGTCGACGAGGGCGTCGGCGAAGTCCTGATCCCAGTGCGGGAAGAACAGCCGCGCGGCGGCCAGCGCGTGACGCGGGGTCGCGTCGTCGGGGTACTTCTGGCTCTCCCGCACGAAGCACATGCGGCTGAGCACGTGCGCGTTCTCATAGGGGCGCTCGCCGAAGACGCGCACCTCGCCGCTCGTGGCGAAGTTCTGGGCCGTGAGGATCGACATGGCGGTCGTCTTGCCGGCGCCGTTGCGGCCGAGGAAGCCGTAGATCGTGTCCTTCTCGATGTCGAAGCTGACATCGTCGAGGGCGAGCTTGTCCTTGTAGCGCTTGGTGAGGTTCCGGACCTCGATGACGGGGTTCATGGTGTCCTTCTCGATCACGAAGAGGCGGTCTGGGCGGCGTGCTCGCGCACGAGGTCGGCGACGTCGTCGGGCCCGAGCCCGAGCTTGCGGGCTTCGACGAGCAGGGGCTGCACGTAGCGGTCGGCGAACGCGCTGCGCCGCTCGCCGAGCAGCAGCTCGCGCGCCCCCGGGGAGACGAACATGCCGATGCCGCGGCGCTTGTAGAGAACTCCCTTGTCGACGAGCATGTTCACTCCCTTCGCGGCGGTCGCCGGGTTGATCCGGTAGAAGGCGGCGAGCTCGTTCGTGGACGGCGCCTGCGCCTCTTCGGCGAGGCTCCCGTCGACGATCGAGTCCTCGACCTGCTCGGCGATCTGCACGAACAGGGGCTTGCCTTCTTCGATCACGGCGACCTCCGGTTGGTCGGTTAGTTACTCGACTAATGAACCATGGAAGCAGGCGCGCGTCAACCCCTCTTCGAGAGGGATCTCGGATGGCTGCGGTCAGCGGCGGGGAGCGCGCGCGACGGAGGCGCCCTCGCCCGGCGTGCAGGGGATGAGCGTCTGCGGCAGCGGGCGGTCGGGCTCGTTGATGCGCTCGATGATCGCGTCGACACCGAGTCGGCCGAGCTCGGCGGCGGGGGAGTCCATGTGAGTGAGGACGGGCTCGGCCATCGAGGCCATGTGCGCCGATGTCCCGATCGAGATGATCGACAGGTCGTCGGGCACCCGCACGCCGTGCTGCGCGAGCCCGATGGCGAGCCCCGGCGCGGCATGCTCGTTCATGAGGATGATCGCGGTCGCGTCGGGGTGGTGCTCCACGAGCTCGGCGGCGAGGAGGCGACCGGCCGCCGAGTTCTCCCCGCAGGTCAGCGTCGTCGCCGTGAGTCCCGACTGCGCCATGGTCTGGAGATACGACTCGCGGGCGCGGGCCACGCCTCCGTGCGCGACGAAGCGCTTCTCGGTCGCGCCGGAGATGTAGAGGATCGACGTGTGGCCGAGCGCGACGAGCTCCTCGATCGCGGTCTCGACCGAGGAGGCGAAGTCGACGTCGACCCAGGCCATCCCCTCCGGATCCTGCGTGCGCCCGATGAGGGCGAAGGGCGTCCGCCCCTCCTTGAGGCGGTCGACTCGCCCGTCCTCGAGCTGGACCTCCATGAGGAGCACGCCGTCGACGAGGCCGCTCGCGGTGAGCTCTGTGATCTCCGCGGCCTCGTTGTGGGCGGGCCAGAGCACGAGCGTGTACCCGCGCTCGCGCGCGCGGTCGGCGGCGCTCGTGAAGAACGTCATGGCCGTTCCGCTGAGGTTCCGCTCGAAGGCCGGGTAGAGGAGCGCGATGATGTCGGTCCGCCCGCGGGCGAGGGCGCTGCCGGCGTGGTTCCGCGAGTAGCCGAGCTCGCGCATGGCTGCCTCGACGCGCTCGCGGGTGTGGGGGAGGACCTTCTTCGAGCCGTTCACGACGAAGGAGACAGTCGCGATCGACACGCCCGCGCGCTCCGCGACCTGCTGCATCGTGGCCATCCGATCATCCTCCTCTCCCGAGATCGAGCCGGGGCAAACCGTGGGGTTGACAACTTACCGCTCCCGAACCCATACTCTTTCACACAGCATCTAAGCGCTTAACCGCCCGAAGGGAAGCGCTGGATCCGCCCCCGCCACCGCGTACGAAGGAGTATCGCCATGCGCACCAGGACCCGCGCTCTCACCGCCACCGCGGCCCTCGCCGCCGTCCCCCTCGCTCTCGCCGCGTGCAGCGGCGGGGCAGGCGGCGGCCAGGGCTCCGGCGACGCCGACACGCTCACCGTGCTCGACTACTACAACAACGAGCCCGACAAGACCCTCGTGCAGGAGGCCCTCGACACCTGCGCCGCCGAGGTCGGCGTCGAGCTGGACCGCGAGACCGTCCCCGGCGCCGACCTCATCCAGACCGTGCTCCAGCGCTCGTCGTCGCGCACGCTGCCCGACGTGCTCATGCTCGACAACCCCGACGTGCAGGAGATCGCCGCGACCGGCGGACTCGCGCCGCTCAGCGACTTCGACGTCGACACCTCGGGCTTCGCGCAGGGGATCCTCGACGCCGCGACGTACGAGGGCGAGGTCTACGGCATCGGGCCGGCCGTCAACACGCTCGGCCTGTTCTACAACGTGACCGCGCTCGAGGAGGCCGGCATCGAGCCGCCGAAGACGTGGGACGAGCTCAAGGACGCCGCCGCCAAGCTCACGCAGGGCGACCAGTACGGCATCGCGTTCTCGGCCATCGCGAACTACGAGGGCAGCTGGCAGTTCCTGCCGTTCATGTGGACGAACGGCGGCGACGAGACCGACCTCACGAGCCCCGAGGTCGCCGAGGCGCTGCAGCTGTGGGTCGACCTCGTCGAGTCGGGATCCGCCTCGCCGAGCGTCGTCAACTGGAAGCAGGGCGACGTCAAGGACCAGTTCGTCGCGGGCAAGGCCGCGATGATGATCAACGGCCCGTGGCAGATCCCCGCGCTCGCCGAGACCGACGTCGAGTGGGACTCGGTGCAGGTGCCCGTGAACGAGGAGGGCCAGACCCCCGTGGCTCCGCTCGGCGGCGAGGTGTGGACCGTCCCGCAGACCGGCGACGAGGCGAAGCAGGCCAAGGCGGCTGAGTTCGTCGAGTGCATGTCGAGCCCCGACATCTCGATGTCGCTCGCCGAGAGCCGCTACCTCGTGCCGACACGCACCGACCTCATCGACGCGTACGTCGAGCAGGTGCCCCAGATGGCCGCCTTCGCGGAGCAGATCAAGGACGCCCGCGCCCGCACGGGCAAGCTCGGCGAGGACTGGCCGGAGGCCGCCACCGTGATCTACGACGCGATCCAGCTCGCGATCACCGGCAAGGCCACGCCGGCCGAGGCCTTCGAGCAGGCCTCGCAGGGCTGATCCACCATCCGTCGTCCGGCCGGGCGCGCGAGCGCTCGGCCGGCCCGAGGAAGAGGACGCTGATGACCTCGATCCCGTCCACCGCGCGACGTCCGCGCCGACGGCTGCAGCGCGACGACTTCGTCAAGGCGCTCTTCGTGATCCCCGCGGGGGTCTACATCCTGCTGTACTTCGGCTATCCCATCGTCAAGAACCTGATGATGAGCTTCCAGGAGTACACGACCAAGACCTTCTTCACGGGCGAGGCGCCCTGGGTCGGCCTCCAGAACTACGTCACGGCGGTCACGAGCAACCTCTTCTGGCCGGCCATCGTCAACACCCTGCTGTTCACGCTCGGATCGCTCGCGGGCCAGTTCGTGATCGGCCTCGCGCTCGCCGTGTTCTTCCAGAAGCGCTTCCCGCTGAGCGGCTTCATGCGGGCGATGCTCCTGCTGCCCTGGCTGCTCCCTCTCATCGTCGCGAGCGCGACGTGGCGATCGATCCTCGATCAGGACAGCGGCATCCTCAACCAGTTCCTCACGGCGATCGGGCTGAACGCCGTGCCGTGGCTCACGAGCCCCGACGTCGCGCTCATCGCGGTCATCCTCGTGAACATCTGGGTCGGCATCCCGTTCAACGTCACGCTGCTCTACGGCGGGCTGCAGGACATCCCGGGCGAGCTCTACGAGGCCGCGTCGCTCGACGGCGCCACGGGGTGGAAGGCGTTCTGGCACATCACGCTGCCGAACCTGCGCGCCGTCATCGGCGTCGTGCTCGTGCTCGGCGTCGTCTACACGCTCAAGGTGCTCGACGTGATCCTCGGCCTCACGGGCGGCGGGCCGGCGAACGCGACGCAGACGATCGCCATCCGCTCGTACCAGACCTCGTTCATCGACTTCGAGTTCGGCGTGGGCGCGGCCTTCAGCAACATCCTCATCCTCATCTCGCTCGTGTTCGCGTTCGTGTACCTGCGCGGCACCCGCAAGGCCGTGGACGAGTAGGGAGACGACCATGACCACCGCACTCATCACGGTCGACCCGCGCGCCGCGCGACGGGCCGGAAGCCGGCGTCCGCTCATCTACACGGCGCTCGGCCTGCTGTTCCTCGGCATCATGCTGTTCCCCGTCTACTGGATGGTGAACGCGTCGCTGCAGCCGTCCGGCAACACGCTCAACGCCGCGCTCATCCCGCTCGAGCCGAGCTTCGCGGGGTACGAGCGCGCGATCGCCGACCAGGGCCGCAACCTCCTCACGAGCCTCATCGTGTCGGTCGGCGCGGTCGTCGTGAGTCTCGGCATCGCGGCGCCGGCGGCGTACGCGCTCGCGCAGTTCCGGTACCGCTGGATCAACATCGCGCTGCTCGTCATCCTCATCGCGCAGATGATCCCCGGCATCGTCATCGCCAACGCGCTCTATGCGGCGTACAACGACCTCGGGCTGCTCAACACCGTCGCCGGGCTCATCCTCGCCGACGCCTCGCATGCGATCCCGTTCGCGATCCTCGTGCTGCGCGCGTTCATGATGAACGTGCACCCCTCGATCATCGAGGCCGCGCGCGTGGATGGCGCTGGCCAGTTCCGCGCGTTCTGGTCGATCGTGCTGCCGGTGTCGAAGAACGCGCTCATCACGGCGGGCCTGTTCGCGTTCCTCTTCGCGTGGAGCGACTTCCTCTTCGCCCTGACGCTCACGACGACGCCCGACATCCGCCCGGTCACGCTCGGCATCTACCAGTACCTCGGCACGCAGGTGTCGAACTGGAGCGCCGTGATGGCGACGGCCGTGCTGTCGTCGCTGCCGGCGATCCTCCTCCTGCTGCTCGCGCAGCGCTACATCGCCGCCGGGGCGATGGGCGGCGCGGTCAAGTAAGCCTCCGGAACCTCTGAAAGGACACATCGATGACGAACAACCCGATCCGCGTGATCGTCTGGGGCGAGAACCGCCACGAGCAGGTGCAGCAGAACGTGCGCGACATCTACCCCGACGGCATGCACACGACGATCAAGGAGGGCATCGAGGAGAACCTCGGCGACCGCGTGTCGGTGCGCACCGTGACCCTCGACGACCCCGAGCACGGTCTCACCGAGGAGGTGCTCGCCGAGACCGACGTGCTCGTGTGGTGGGGGCACGCGGCCCACGGAGAGGTGGCGGACGAGGTCGTCGAGCGCGTGCACCAGCACGTCCTGGCGGGGATGGGCCTGCTCGTGCTTCACTCGGGGCACTGGTCGAAGATCTTCGGGAAGCTCATGGGCACGACGTGCACGCTGCGGTGGCGGTCGAAGGACGACCGCGAGATCGTGTGGACGGTCGACCCGACCCACCCGATCGCGCAGGGCGTGCCGCATCCGTTCATCATCCCCGCGCAGGAGATGTACGGGGAGTTCTTCGACGTGCCGGCCCCCGACGAGCTCGTGTTCCTCTCGACGTTCTCGGGCGGCGAGGTGTTCCGCAGCGGCATGACGTACCGCCGCGGCTACGGCAAGATCTTCTACTTCAGCCCGGGCGACCAGGACTACCCCGTGTACCACCAGGCCGAGGTGCGCAAGGTCATCGCGAACGGCGTCGCGTGGGCGCAGACTCTTCGTCCGGAGCGCTCGGTGCCGACGCTGCTGCGGTACGAGACCGAGGACTTCTACAACGGACGCGGCTACGAAGGGGCGATGCACAATTGACCGGACAATCGGATGGCCGCCTGCGCGTCGTGCAGGTCGGGGCCGGCGGGATGGGCCGGGCCTGGATCGGGGCGATCACCGCCTCGGATGAGACGGAGCTCGTCGGGCTCGTCGACCTCAACATGACGACCGCGCACGACGCGCTCGCCGACGCGGGCCTGACCGACGTCGCCGTGGGCACGTCGGCGGCAGAGGTCGCGCGCGCGGTCGGCGCCGACGTCGTCGTGAACGTCACGGTGCCTGTCGCCCACCTGCCCGTGAATGTCGAGGCGCTCGCCGCGGGCTACCCCGTGCTGTGCGAGAAGCCGGCGGCGCCGACCGTCTCGGACGCCCTGCGCCAGGCGGCCGCCGCCGAGGTGCACGGCCGCCTGCTCATGATCAGCCAGTCGCGCCGGTACTTCGACGGGCTGCGCGCCCTCAAGCGGCAGACCGAGCGGCTCGGCGAGATCGGCGCCGTGACGACCGACTTCTTCCGGGCCCCGCACTTCGGCGGCTTCCGCGAGGAGATGGAGCACGTGCTCCTCGTCGACATGGCCATCCACCAGTTCGACGCCGCGCGGTATCTCATCGGCCGCGACCCGGTCGCGGTGTACGCCGAGGAGTACAACCCGAGGTGGAGCTGGTACCGCGGCGACGCGAACGCCGTCGCGGTCTTCGAGTTCGAGGGCGGGGCGCGCTACACCTACAGCGGGAGCTGGTGCGCGCCGGGGCTCGAGACCTCCTGGAACGGCCGGTGGCGCATCAGCGGCGAGGCCGGATCGGCCGAGTGGGATGGCGATGGCGCGCCGCGCGCGGAGATCGGAGTCGGGTCGGTGGAGCAGGAGCTCGACACGGCTCCCGAGCAGATCGAGGGCTCGCTCGCCGAGTTCGTGGCCGCCGTGCGCGCGGGGGAGACGCCCTCGACCGACGCCCGGTCGAACGTCGCGAGCCTCGCCATGGTGGAGGCGGCTGTTCGCTCAGCCTCGACGGGCCGCCGCGTGCGCATCGCGACGGTGATCGAGGAGGCGTACGAGGCCGCGCTCGTCGACGAGAAGGATGACGCGGTGCGCGAGGTCCTCGAGCACTGGCGCGCCGAGGTGCTCCTTCCGCGTCGGTGAGCGATGTTTCGACGCGGTCGTTGAGCGCGAATTCGCCTTTCTCGGTCGTTGAGCGAGCTCTTTCTCGGTCGTTGAGCGATGTCTCGACTCGGTCGCTGCGCTCCCTCGCTCGACACGGGTCTCCGCGAGTCGAAACGTCGCAAGCCGATCCCGGCTCAGCCCGTCGGGGCCGTGATCTCGACGGGCTGACCGAGCCGCTCGAAGGTCTGCGTCACGGTTCCGGCGAAGCCGTGCACGGTGAGGGCGATCTCGGCGCTCAGCGGCGTCGCATCGGACGCGAGGCGGAGGACGAACGTGTCGACGTCGACCTCCTTCCAGTGGAACGGCGCGGTGCTTGCGATGCGGTAGACGCCCGCGGCGGCCGGCTCCGCGGCCACCTCCCACGCAGGGCTCGCCGCGATGAGCTCGGCGATCGCCCGCGGGTCCGAGAACGGGGCGGCGTACTCGGCGGCCTCAGCGGCGATCTGCTGGTCGCGGTCGTCGGATGACGCGTCGGCCTCGACGGCGCCGTCGCCGCGGTCGAGCCAGTGCGCGCCGTCGACGAACCAGAGGTCGAACGGAATGTCCGTGCCTCCCGTGCCGTCGAGGTGGAATGCATAGTCGGGCTCGAAGGTGAAGTCCACCGTCCCGCGGAGCATCGGGCCGCTGAGGCCGATCCGCCCGGACCCCTGCGCGACGAGGACGTCCTGCACGCAGGCCCCGAGGTCCGCTCCGCCGACGGTGGCGCCCGCCTCGATCCCCGCGCACGAGTCGGGTGCGGTCCATCCGCTCGGCGTCGGCGTCACCGTGGCCGGCGCGGTCTCCGCCGTCGGCGCGGGTGCGGCGGGCTCCTCGGGCGCCGTCTCGTCGGGCGGCGTCTGCGCCGCGCAGCCCGCGATCGCGGCGGCGAGAGCGAGAGCGGCGGCTGCGCGTGCGACCTTCATGGTCGGAGGATACTCGGCGCACTCGGGCGCAGACGCAGAGGCTCCTGGGTGCACGGCGGGCGGCCGGGCTCGCGCCCGACCGCCCGCCGTCCCTCCCCCCTCGGAGGTCACTGCGCGGGCATGAGCACCGTGTCGACGAGGTAGACCGTCGCGTTGGCGGTCTGGACGCCGCCGCAGATGACGGTCGCGTCGTTCACCATGAGGGCGTCGCCCGATCCGGTCACCTCGAGGTCGGAGCCCTGAACGGTCGTGTGGGTGCCGGCGATCGCGTCGGGAGCGATCTGGCCGGGGACGACGTGGTAGGTGAGGATCGACGTCAGCAGGTCGGCGTCGGTGCTGAGCGTCTCGATCGTGGCCTCGTCGATCTGCGCGAACGCGTCGTCGACGGGGGCGAAGACCGTGAACTCGTCGCCGTTGAGCGTGTCGACGAGGTTCACGTCGGGGTTCAGCTCTCCCGACACGGCCGAGACGAGGGTCGTCAGCAGCGGGTTGTTCGACGCCGCGACCGCGACGGGGTCGGCGGACATGCCCTCGATCGAGCCCGCGCCATCCGGCACTGCCTCGGCGTAGTCGGCGCAGCCGGGCCCGACGAGGTTCGCGGCCGAGTCGGCCATCGTCTCGGGGCTCTCCTCGGGGGTCGTCTCCTCGGGCGCGGCCGACTCCTCGACCATGCCGGAATCGCCCGACGTCGGCTCCTCCTCGGCGGTGGTGGCGCCGCTGCTGCAGGCGGCGAGGCCGAAGACGGCGACGAGCGACAGGACGGCAGCGCCGGCGAACGTGGACTTCTTCGTGGACATGGCGTTCTCCTCTTCAACGGTGGGTGCCCCGAGGGGCGGTGCCTCTCGGCTTTCACGTCGTATTCGGGGTGGTCGGCGGATCGGATGGGTCGATCTCGAAATCGCGTCGGGATGGCCCGCGGACCGCCCGCGACGGGATGCGGCATGCTTGTGGGCATGGTGATCGACGGCGTCGAGGTGGGCGAGCACGCCGACGGACCCGTCGACCACGTCGCGGACCTCCTCGTGCGCATCGCGGACGGCGATCAGGGCGCCTTCGCGTCGCTCTACGACATGCTCTCGGGTCGCGTCTTCGGCCTCATCCTGCGGGTGCTCGTCGACCGCGCGCAGAGCGAGGAGGTGCTGCAGGAGGTCTTCCTGGAGATCTGGCAATCCGCCGCGCGCTTCTCTCCGAACAGAGGTCAGGGGAGGACATGGGTCCTCACCATCGCGCACGGCCGAGCGGTCGACCGCGTGCGATCCGCGCAGGCGAGCACCGACCGGGATGTTCGCGTGGGCTTCCGGGACCTCGGAGTGCCGTTCGACGGGGTCGCCGAGGATGTGGAGCTCCGCATGGAGGGACGACGCGTCGTCGAGGCGCTCCAGAGCCTGCCGGAGGCGCAGCGCGAGGCGCTCACCCTCGCGTACTACGGGGGATACTCGCAGAGCGAGATCGCGGCCATGACCGCGACGCCGCTGGGAACGGTGAAGACGAGGATGCGCGACGGGCTGTCGCGCCTGAGGACCTGGATGGGGGTGCCGGCATGACCGAGAAGGACCTCGACGAGCTGCTCGCCGGCCGCGCCCTCGACGCGCTGTCGCCCGAGGACGCCGCCCGGCTCGAGCAGGCGCTCGCCGCGGATCCCGCGCTGCGCGCCCGTGCGCAGCGCGACGAGGAGACCGCCGCGCTGCTTGCCGATGCGACGCCCGAGGTCGCGCCGCCCGCCGCCATCCGGGACCAGCTGCTCGCGCGGATCGCGGGAGCCGCGGCTCCCGCGGACGTGGCACCTGAGGAGAGCGCCGACGCGCCTGCTGGGCCCGCGCCATCCGCGCCTGCTGAGCCCGTGCCATCCGCGCCTGCCGGGCGTGCGGCATCCGGGCCCGCGCCATCCGGGCTGGCGCGCCCGGGCCGCCGCCGCTGGTTCGCGCTCGCGGCCTCCGTCGCGGTCGTCGCGGCGGTCGGGCTCTCGGCGCTCACGATCGGGCGTCTGCTCGACCGGCCCGACGCCGTCGTGGCGCTCGAGCAGATCGCGCAGGCCGAAGACGGGCAGGTGCTCGAGGGCGAGCTGCCGGGCGGGGGCGCGATCGAGATGCACTGGTCGCACTCGGTCGGCGAGGTCGTCGTGCTCGCCGATGAGGCGCCGGCGCTCGACGAGGGCCGCCAGTACGAGCTCTGGCTCGTGCGCGGAGACGAGCCGATCCCAGCAGGGGTGTTCGACGGCGGCGTCGACGAGCCGCTCCTGCTCGACGGAGAGCTGGCGCCCGGCGACGTCGTCGCCGTCACGATCGAGCAGGAGGGCGGGTCGCCGACCGGCGTCCCGACGACCGAGCCGATCGCCGTGATGCCGACCGACTGAGTGACGCGACGGGAGCGGCGGACGGCCCGGGGCCATCCGCCGCTCCTGTGCCCGCGGCTCAGCCGAACGTGAAGGAGTAGACCTCCACGCCCGGATCGACCGTCACCTCGATCTCGCCCTCGGCCGCGTCGCCGCTGCGCAGCTCGTACGAGCGCGGCGTGCCGGAGACCGCGATCTCCTCGGGCGCTCCGCCGTCGACGCGCGCGGTGATGCTCCCCTCGCCCGCGAGGACGATGCGCACCTCGCTCGCGGAGTAGGCGAGGCGGATGGTCGCGGGCGCCTCGGCCGGGGTCGCGAACTGGGTCTCGATGGTCCAGGTGCCCTCGAGCGCGAACGTGTCGCGAGGCTGCTCGTCGGGGAGGGCGAAGCGGGCCGTGCCGCCCGTGTACGGTGTGGCGCCCGCGTAGTTGACGTCCTTCGTCCAGCCGAGGAACGTCTCGGGCGTGCGATCGGGATCGACAGGGGTGCGGTCGTCGACGGCGGTCGGGTCGGGGAGCGCGACCGCGGGGTCGGCATCGACGAGGAGCTCGCGGATCATCCGCTCGGTCGCGGCGTAGTTGCCCTCGCCGAACGAGATGTGCCGGACCGTCCCGTCGGCGTCGATGAGGTAGTGGGCGGGCCAGTACCGATTGCGGTAGTTCGTCCACGTCGCGAGGTCGTTGTCGAGGGCGACCGGATAGGAGATGCCGAAGGCGTCGGCGCCCGCCTGCACGTTGGCCGCGTCCTTCTCGAATGCGTACTCGGGCGAGTGCACGCCGATGACCCGCAGCCCCGCGTCGCGGTACGCCGCGTCCCACGCGACGACGTGCGGGATGCTGCGCTGGCAGTTGATGCACGAGTAGGCCCAGAAGTCGATGAGCACGACCTCGCCGCGGAGGCTCTCGAGGTCGACGGGCGCGCCGCCCGGGGTGTTCAGCCACTGCTCGATCCCGCGGATCGAGGGCGCCGTGCCGCAGGACTCGAGCTCGTCGGCTCCGTTGGTGCACTGATCGAGATCGCGGTTCTCGTCGGTGACGATGCCGCCGAGGTCGAGCGCGTCCTGCACGCCCTCATCCTCGGCGAGCTGCTGCTGGAGCGTCGAGGTGTAGTCGGGCACGAGCCGCTGGAGCGCGGCCGGGACATCGAGCACGAGGCCCACCGCGAGGGCGAGCATGGCGACGCCGGCCGCGATCCGCAGTCCCCGCTCGCGACGGCGGAAGGCGCGGATGCGCTCGATGACTCCGCGCCCCGCGAGCGCGAACAGCAGGAGCGGGATGGCCACGCCGACCGCGAACGCGATCGTCAGGACGACGGTCTCAGGGCCGATGCGGCCGGTCGACCCCGCGACGATGATCGCCGCGAGCACCGGCCCCGCGCAGGGCACGAAGACCGTGCCGAGCGCGAGCCCGACGGCGAACCCGTTGCGGCGGTTCGAGACCTCGCGCTGTGGCAGCCAGGTGAACGGCTTCTCGAGGAGCCGCTCGAACGCGGGCACGAGCAGCCCGAGGCCGATCAGCGCGAGGAGCGCGATGCCGACCCAGCGGATGACGCCCTGGGGCAGGCCGAGCGCGCCGAGCGCGAGGGATCCGAGCAGCGTCACGAGCGTGAAGCTCGTCATCAGGCCGAGCACGACGAGGTAGGGGCGCCAGCGCGAGACGCTGCCGTCGCCGGTGCCGCTCCGGGCGGACTGCGCCCCGCCCGTGAGGAAGATGACGGGCAGGACGGGGAGGATGCACGGCGAGATCCCCGTGATCAGTCCGCCGAGGAACCCGATGATGGCCAGTGACATGTGCGCTTCCCTTCTCCGCTGACGCCTCTTCGTGGCGGGAGGTCGAGCGGATTGGGGCCGGGATGGCAGTCCGCGGCTCGGAGGGGCGGCGGGATGGCGGGGTGGGCGGGACACAGTGCAGGAGATCTGCGAGCGCGCGCTGAGGGGAGCCGCGGGATTCCGCGAGGTCTGGGCGCGGGCGGCCCGGTTTCTCCTGCGTTGTGTCCCGCTTCAGCCGGGGCGGCCGTGCATGTCCCGCTTCCGGCGGGGGTCGGCTGTGCGTGTCTCGTTTCCGGCGGGTGTCGGTCGTGCGTGTCTCGCTTCCCGCGGGGTCAGCCGCGCAGGTCGCGGCGCGTGAGCGCGACCACGCTCCCCGCGAGGAGCAGCACGACGCCGATCCACAGCGGCCAGAGGCCATCCGTCCATCCCTCGCGGAGCGGGCTCTCGTGATAGGCCCACGAGTACGGGGAGAGGGCGCGGAGCGCGTCGAAGTCGTCGTTCTGGTTGGCCACGCCGTTGAAGAGGAACGCCGCCGCCGCGACAAGCGCACCCGCACCCGTCGCCCACGCGCGGCGGCCGAAGAGGGAGCCGACGAGCAGCGCGACCCCGCCGCTGAAGAGCCACAGCCCGATCGCGGCGAGCGTCTGCGGGATGACGTTCTCGCGCGCGAGGTCGAGCTCGAACGGCGAGTTCACGGCGAGCAGCAGGCACCCCGAGTAGACGCCGAGCCATGCGAGCCGTGCGACGAGGGCGAGCACCTGCCCGGCGACGTAGCCCGTGCGCGAGATGCCGTGGGCGAGGTCGAGCTCGAGGCGCCCCTGCTCCTCGGCGCCCGCGACCGCGGCGGAGCCCCAGCCGATCGCGGCGACCGTCGGCAGGACGAACCCGAGGATGCCGTAGAACGTCGCCTGCGCGTAGCCCGCGCCCGACGTGATCTGGTCGAAGCCGAGGGTGTTGACAAGCGAGGGCGGCAGGGTCTCGAGCATCTGCATCATCTGCCCGTCGATGCCGATGCTCGGGTAGAGCGAGAGGTAGAGCATCATCACGGCGGTGAGTGCGAGCGTCCAGACGAGGAGGCCGCGCCACGACTCCACGAGCGTGCGGATGAACACCGGGATCATCGCGCGCCTCCCTCGTGCTGGACCGGCCCGGCGGACGGCAGGTCTCCGGATGAGGCGGCTTCGGATGGCTGTCGCCGGCGGTCGCGTCGGAGGCGCGGCGGGTCGGATGGTGCGGGCGAGGATGGCGGCGGGTCCGCGGGCGCGGATGAGGGCGGCGTCGCCTCCCGGCGGGACGGGGCGGCTTCTGCGCCCGCTCCCTCGCCGTACAGCCGCAGCACGGATTCCTCGAGGTCGGGCTCCTCGAGGGTGAGGTCGACGACGCGGAACCGAGCGAGCGCCTTCACGATCGGGTCGACGTCGCCCTCGATCGTGACCGCCACGCGGACATGGCCCGTGCCATCCGTCACCTCGAGGTCATGCAGGGTCGTCTCCGCGCCGGTCCGGCCGAGCGCGTCCCGCACCGATGCGACCGAGGCGTCTGCGATGCCCGCGCGCATGCGGCGCACGGCGCCGAGGCGCAGCGAGGCGACGTCGCCCGCCGCGACGACGCGGCCGGCGCTCAGGACGGCGACCTCATCGGCCGCCTGCTGGATCTCGCTCAGCACGTGCGAGCTCAGGAGGATCGTCTGCCCGCGGTCGCGCGCCTCGCGCACGAGCTGCAGGAACGCCCGCTGCACGAGCGGGTCGAGGCCGCTCGTCGGCTCGTCGAGGATGAGCAGCTCGGGCTCGTGCATGAACGCCTGCACGAGCCCGAGCTTCTGCTTGTTGCCCTTCGAGAGGGTGCGCACGCGGCGGTCGAGGTCGAGCCCGAGCCGGTCGGCGAGCTCGTCGATTCGCCCGGCCGGCACGGGGCCGGAGACCTTCGCGTAGAAGTCGAGCATCCCGCGCCCGGTCGTGCGGCCATCCAGCCGCAGCTCGCCGGGGACGTAGCCGATGCGGCGGCGCAGCGCGGGGCCGCCGTGCTGCGGGTCCTCGCCGAGCACGCGGACCTCGCCTCCGGATGGTCGGATGACATCGAGCAGGATGCGCAGCGTCGTCGTCTTGCCGGCGCCGTTCGGGCCGATGAGCCCGAACACGGTGCCCGGCTCGACCCGCAGGTCGAGGGAGTGCAGGGCCGTGTGCTGCCCGTACCGCTTGTGGAGCGCCTTCGTCTCGATCGCCGCCATGAGCTTCAACGTAGCGTCGCGCCGGCGGATGCCAAAGGGTCGCGAGCGCGCGTCCGCTCAATGCCGCAGCACGGCGGCGGCGATCTCGCGTGCGCGGGCTCGCGGTCGTCGTCGAGGTGGTGCCGCAGGAGGGCTCAGGCCTCGGGCGCCGGCGGGCGCAGGGGCGTCCGCTCGGGCTGCGCCGGGGGCTCCGGGGTCGCTCGGTCCTCCGGGGTCTCCCGGGACTTCGGGGTCGCGGCGGGGCGCCCGGCCTCGAGTTCGGGGGCGACCTGCTTCTCGAGCACCTCCACGGCGTCATCGGACAGGACGATCAGCCCGTCGAGCTCCTCGCGCACGCGCTTGTACGCGATCTGGCGCTCGGCCGCTGTCGCCGACTGATCGACCGCGGTGCGGAGGAGCTGCTGCGCGCGGTCGAGGCGACGGCGCTCGTCCTCGGTGAAGCCGCTATCGCGCACGCGTCGGGCATCCTGCTCGGCGATGTCGAACGCGACCTCGAAGTCGTGCACGGCGTCGCGGTACTCCGCGAGCGTCGCCGCATCGATCTTGACGTCCGCGGATGCCGGGCGGAGGCCATCCGCCACCTTCTTCGCCCGCAGGAACGCGGCCGTCAGCGGCTGGCGGCCGTCGCTCATCGTCGGGAACGCGATGAGCTTCGCGACGTCGAGCTCGTAGTCGAGCCAGCGGTGCATGACCTCGTCGTGCGTCGCCATGAGGCGGGCGAGCCTGGCCTGCCGACTCGCCGCGTCGTCGGCCTCGATGTCTTCTGCGGGGCCATCCTGCGCCTTCGACGCCTTGAGCTGCGCCCGCGCCTGCATCTCGACCGCGCGGGCTTCGCTCTTCGCCTTGATCAGCTCGAGGCGGCGCTTGTGACGCTCCTTCGACTGCTTCGACCACCATCCGCCGAAGCCGCTGGCGACGCCCATGAACGGGAAGACGAGCCACCAGTAGTCGCCGAGGAAGTCGAGGAGGGGTTGCACGCGTCCATGCTAGGCGCGGAGCTCCCTCGTGGGGAGCGGCCCTCGAGCCCCGAGCCTCCGGGGACATGCCCAAGAGGCGTCGGGTCAGAGGGCGAGCGAGCGTCGGCGCTGGATGGTCCAGACGACCAGGGCGAACGCGAGGATGGCCGCGGCGGCGACCATGACGAGCGGCCACCCGCCGAGATCCCACAGTGCGACCGCGAGGGTCGAGCCGACCGAGCCGCCGAGGAAGTTGCCCACCACGAACACCGTGTTCAGCCGGCTGCGCGCCGACGGGTCGATGGCGAGCATGCGGGTCTGGGTGAGGACCATGACCGACTGCACGCCGATCGAGTACAGGGCGATCGACGCCATCACCGCGACGAGCGAGTGCGGCGCGACTCCCGACACGGCGAACGCGAGGATGGCCAGCACGAGACCCGCGCCGATCGCCGGCACGGCGAGTCCGCGGTCGTAGAGGCGCCCCACGAGCTGCGCCGCGACCGCGCCGCCGATCCCGACGAGGTTGACGAGGCCGATCTGGGTCGCGGAGAAGCCGAAGGGCTCGGCCGAGAGGAGGAGGGTGAGTGCGGTCCAGAAGAGCGTGAAGCTCGCCATCGCCGCCGCGCCGATGAGCCCCACCGACCGCGCGGTCGCGCTCACGAGGTGCGTGCGCAGCACCGATGCCAGGAGCGCGGGGTACGACACCCGCGCTCGCGGTTCGAGCCGGGGCAGGGAGCGCCACATGACGAACGCGAGCACGACCATGACGAGCGCGATGAGGGCGTAGAGCGCGCGCCATCCGATGAGGTCGGTCGCGATGCCGCTCACGGCGCGCGCGATCATGATGCCGAGCAGCAGCCCCGAGGCGACGGTGCCGAGCACTCGCCCGCGCTGCGGGTCGGTCGCGAGGTCGCCTGCGAGCGGCGCGAGGAACTGCCCCGACACCGTGCTCACGCCCACGAGCCCGAGCGTCGCGAGCAGGATCGGGAAGGTCGGCGCGAGGGCGCTCAAGCCGAGCATGGCCGCGGCGAGCAGCATGAAGAGCGGGATGGCGCGCCGGCGGTCGACGACGTCGCCGAGCGGGACGAGGAAGAACACGCCGACGGCGTAGCCGAGCTGCGTCACCGTGATGATGAGGCCAGCGGTGCTCGCGGAGACGCCGACGTCCGCGCCGATCACGTCGAGGATCGGCTGCGCCCAGTAGAGGTTGCCGACGGCGGCGCCCGCCGCGATGGCGAAGAGGAGCGTTGCGCCCGCGGACATCCCTCGGGGGCTGGCTGACTCGGTAATGGTGCCTTCTTCACTAAATCCAACGGTCACGTTGGAAGTCACTGTAGTACCGTGGAGGGCAATAAGCAACGCTGGCGTTGGAAATGGGGAAGCGGATGGCCTGGGACGTCGAGGGCACGAAGCGCAAGATCATCGAGGCGGCGACGGACGAGTTCGTCGCGCACGGCCAGCACGGCACGACGATCGAGCGGATCGCGAAGCGCGCGGGCGTGAACAAGGAGCGGGTCTACAACTACTTCGGCGGCAAGCCGGAGCTGTTCGCGCTCGTGCTTCGCGAGAAGGTCGCGGAGGGGGCGGTGTCGGTTCCGTACGTCGCCACCGGCATCGACGATGTCGGCGGATTCGAGTCGCGACTGGTCGACTTCAATCAGGCGCATCCCGAGCTCATCCGCCTGCTCGCGTGGGAGGCGCTGGCCTACACCGACGCGGTGCCCGATGAGGAGAAGCGCGTCGAGCGGTACGCGCGCCGCACCGATGAGATCCGGGTGGCGCAGGACGCAGGCGCGCTCACGACCTCGCTCGATGCCGACATGCTGCACGTGCTCCTGCTCGCGCTCGCGGGATACGGCGCGCTGGTGCCGCAGGTGGTCCGGATGATCACGGGCGTCGGGACCGACGACGAGCGCTATCGCGCGGCGGTCGTCGAGGCCGCACGTCGCCTCGCGGCCCCGTGACGCGGGGCCCGATCACGGGTCACCCGCGCAGCGCCTCCACGGCGAGCTCGCCGAGGCGGGCATCGCGTGTCTCCTCGTGCGCGGTGATCGTGAAGACCGCGTTCCGGGCTGGGTCGATGATCGCGTACTGGCCGTAGCGCCCGTCGAGCCGCCAGGTGCCATCCGGCCCGCCCCAGGCCGCGAGCCCGTACCGCGCGGATGGCTCGGGCGCTCCGGTGTCGACCCAATCGGAGTGCATCGCGTCGATCCAATCCGCGGAGACGAGCTGCCGGCCATCCCACGCTCCGCGGTCTCGGAGGAGCCGCCCGATGCGCGCGACCTCCTCGGTGCGGAGCTGGAGGCCGCTGCCGCCGACGATCCATCCGGCAGGGCAGCGATGCCACTGCGGGTTGTGGATGCCGAGCGGATCGAACAGGCGCGGCAGGAGCCAGTCGCGCACATCGCCGACGACCGCGCCGAGCACGCGCATCGCGACGTACGTGCTGACGGTGGAGTACTGGAAGACGCGGCCGCGGGATGGCCGGCGCAGCATCTCCTGCGCGAGGTCGGGCCAGGGCACGGGGTCGAGCGCGAACCACTCGAAGTCGATGCCGCTCGTCATGGTGAGGAGGTGCCGAAGGGTCACCTCCTCGACGCCCTCGCCGAGCCGCATGCCGGGGAGATAAGAGTGGATGGGCTCATCCAGGCTCACGAGGCCTTCGTCGATCGCGACGCCGACCGCGAGGGCCGAGACGCCCTTGGAGATCGAGTAGACGTTCTCGCGGTCGTCGCTGCGCCACCGGTGCTCGGCGTCGTCGTCGTCGTCGATGAGCACGTGCGCGCCGTAGGCACCGAGGTTCTCTGCATCGACGGCTCGGACGTATCGGTCGAGAATGGCCTGTGCCGAGGTCATCGGTTCAGTCTGCCAGGCGCCTGCGGGGTTCCGTCGAGGGCCCGCGCGGCCCACTGACCCGGTGCCGTGGCAGGTCTGCATGTCTCGATTGCCGCGGGTAAGCGGGGTGGAAACCCGCGGCGAGTGAGACATGGGTCAGGGGATGGACCCGTCGAGCGCCTCGACGGCCAGCTCGGCCAGACGGTGGTCGCGGGACTCCTCGTGCGCGGTGATCGTCAGGACGGCGTCGCGTCGCTCGTGCACGATGACGTACTGGCCGTAGCGTCCGTCGAGGCGCCAGGCGTCACCGGGGCCCTCCCACACGGCTATGCCGTAGCGGGCATATGGGGGCTGTCCGACGTCGACCCAGGTGCCGTGCATCGCGTCGATCCACTCGGCGGAGACGAGCTGCCGGCCATCCCACGCTCCGCGGTCGCGAAGGAGTCTCCCGATTCGGGCGAGCTCGGACGTGCGGAGCTCGAGTCCCGAGCCGCCGACGATCCATCCGAGCGGGCAACGATGCCACTGAGGATTGTGGATGCCGAGCGGATCGAACAGCCGCGGCAGCAGCCAGTCGCGGACGTCGCCGACGCGGGCGCCGAGAACCCGCATCGCGACATACGTGCTCGCGTCGGAGTACTGGAAGACGCGCCCGCGGGATGGCCGACGCAGCATCTCCTGAGCGAGGTCGTCCCAGCGGACCGGCTCGTCGCCGAACCACGCGAAGTCGATGCCGCTCGTCATGGTGAGGAGGTGCCGGAGGGTGACCTCCTCGGCACCCGCGCCGAACTCCAGCTCGGGGAGGTACGAGCGGATGGGCTCGTCGAGCGTCACGAGGCCCTCGTCGATCGCGATGCCGATCGCGAGCGCCGAGACGCCCTTCGAGACGGAGTAGACGTTCTCGCGGTCGTCGCTGCGCCAACGGTGCTCCGCCGTGCTGTCGCCGCTGAGGACGTGCGCGCCGTACGCGCCGAGCCCTTCTGCATCGACGGCGCGGACGAAGCGGGCGAGGGCTGTCTGTGCCGCGGTCACGCGGTCAGTCTGCCAGGGGTGCGTCTAATCGGACACGCGGAGGTGCGTGCGGTGGAGTTCGACCACGCTGTGCCGCTCGAGTGCGGCGGCGATCTCCGCGAAGTGCGCCTGGAACAGCGCCACCAACTCCGCGTTCCTGACGTTGCCGGTTCGTACGACAAGGAGGCGGCGGGGCGTTCCCTCCAGGACATTCGACGTGACGAAGTCGGCGTCCTTGGTCACGACGATGCGGTCCTCGCGGTCGGCGAGACGAGCGATCGAGTGATCAGTGGAGTGATTTCCCCCGGGGAGCTCGGATGAATGGACCGCATCGACGCCCTGCTCGCGGAGCCAACGCACGAGGCGCATTGGCAACTGTGCGTCGACAAGGCATCTCATGCGGCGTCGAACATCTCCAGACGCCCGCCCGCAAGCCGGGCTGCGTACTCAAGCGCCGCGAGGATGTCGTCCTGCTCGAGGTCGGCGTAGTCCTCGAGGATCTCGTCCATCGACATGCCCGAGGAGAGCAGCTCGAGGATCAGCGACACCGAGTAGCGAAGCCCTCGGACGGTCGGCTGCCCGTGCATGACAGCCGGATCGACGGTGATGCGCTCGAGTCGGCTCATGACGACAGGGTACCCATTTGGGTGCGAACGCACCCGTATGGGGACGAAGCGGTCCGAAACGCCCCGTTCACGACTCGAGCGCCGCGACCGCCTTCGCCGCCATCTCGTCGGCGCCGAAGTGATCGTCGGCCGTGATCGTCACGACGGCATCGTCGAGGAAGATGAGCAGCTGACCATACGCGCCGTGAAGCCGCCACGCCTCGCCGGGCCCTCCCCAGCCGGCGAGGGCGTAGCGCTCGTACCCCGGATTCGCGTCGCGCTCGATCCAGTCGCTGTGCATCGCGTCGATCCATCCGCGCGAGACGAGCTGGTGGCCATCCCACCGCCCGCCATCTCGGATGAGGCGACCGATCCGTGCGAACTCGTCGAGCGTGAGCGAGAGGCCGCCGCCCGCGACGATCCACCCGTTCGGGCAGCGCTCCCACGCCGAGTCGGCGATGCCGAGCGGCGCGAACAGCCGCGGCTCGAGCCAGGCGTGCACGTCTCCGACGACCGCGCCCAGCGCCCGCATGGCCGTGTACGTGCTCGCATTCGAGTACTGGAAGACGCGGCCCTGCGACGGACGCCCGAGGAACTCCCGCGCCAGATCGGGCCAGTCGGTCATCATCGTCTCCGACCACGGGAAGTCGATGCCGCTCGTCATCGTCAGCAGGTGCCGCGTCGTGACGGCGTCGACGCCCTCGCCGAGCGCGATGCCGGGAAGGTACGTCGCGACAGGGGCGTCGAGATCGAACAGGCCCTCGTCGGAGGCGATGCCCGCCGCGATCACGCACACGCCCTTCGCGGCGGAGTGGATGTCGCGGCGGATGTCCTCGGCCCAGAGGTGCGCGGCCGTGTCGTCGCCGATGCGGACGTGCACGCCGTGGGCGACGAAGCCCTGCTCCTCGGCGCTGCGGACGATGCGATCGAGAAGGGTCTGCGCGCGGGTCACGTCCTCAGTCTCCCAGGGTCGGTGTCACCCCGCGGCTCACGCCAGCGACTGCGCGCCGATCACCGACAGCAGGCGCAGCTTCTCGGCGCTCTCCGAGCCCGGCGTCGCGGTGTACACGAGCAGGCAGTGCGACTGCTCCGGGTCGATGAGCCGCTGGCACTGCAACTCGAGGGCGCCGACCTCGGGATGGACGAAGTGCTTCACGTCGCGCGGCCGGATGCCGATCTCGTGGCGCTCCCACAGCTCGCGGAACTCCGCGCTCTCGGCCAGGAGCAGCTCGGCGTACCGCGCCGCGCGCGACGACGGACCGCGCAGCGTGGCGAGCTCGCGCAGCCCCGAGGTGTACATCCGCGACAGGAACGTATGCTCCTCGGGGGCGTAGAGCCGCCGAGCATCGGGATCCGCGAACCATCGGTACCCGATGCTCCGGAACGGGCCTTCGTGCGCCGTGAGATCACCCGTGAGCGCGACGCCGGCGGGCGTCTGCCGCAGGGTCTCGCCGAGCTCCGTGACGATCTCGGCGGGGGTGTCCGTCAGGCGATCGAGGATGCGGATGAGCCCCGGGCTGACGTGCTCGGATGACCCGCGATCGGGCGGCTGCTGACCCGCGAGCCGGAACAGGTGGTCGCGCTCCGCGAGCGAGAGGCGCAGGCCCTGCGCGATCGCGGCGAGCATCTGAGCGGATGGCTGCGGCCCGCGCTCGCGTTCGAGACGCGCGTAGTAGTCCGTCGACATGTGGCAGAGCGCGGCGACCTCCTCGCGGCGCAGCCCGGCCGTGCGGCGTCGGCTTCCGCGGGCGAGGCCCACGTCCTCGGGCTGGAGTGCCTCGCGGCGCCGCCGCAGGAACTCCGCGAGCGCGGGTCGGTCGATCGTGGTCACGTCCCCATCTCACACGACCCGGGCCGCGCGTGCCACGGATCGCGGATCCCCCTCTCGCGAGGGGCGGATCGGCAGTCCCTGGATGCGCCTGCCGCACCCGACGAGCATCGATGCGACAGCCATCCGAGCCGAGGAGTACGCCGATGCCACGCCATCCGATCGACATCACCATCCCCGACCTGCGCGGCAAGCGCGCGATCGTCACGGGCGCGAGCGACGGCATGGGACTCGTCATCGCCGAGCGCCTCGCTGCGGCTGGCGCCGAGGTCGTGATGCCCGTCCGCAACGCGGCGAAGGGCGAGGCCGCGGCCGCGGCCATCCGCTCGCGCCACCCCGACGCGCGGCTCGTGCTGCGCGCGCTCGACCTGTCGTCGCTCGACTCCGTCGCGGCGCTCGGCGACACCCTTCTCGAGGAGGGCCGCCCCGTGCACCTCCTCGTGAACAACGCCGGGGTGATGACGCCGCCGGCGAGGCAGACGACGGCGGATGGCTTCGAGCTGCAGTTCGGGACGAATCACCTGGGGCACGTGGCGCTCGTCGGGCGGATCCTGCCGCTGCTGCGCGCGGGACGGGCGCGGGTCACGTCGCAGGTGAGCATCGCGGCGCGGCGCGGACGGATCAACTGGGACGACCTGCAGTGGGAGCGCCGCTATGACGGGCAGCGCGCGTACAGCCAGTCGAAGATCGCCTTCGGGCTGTTCGGCCTCGAGCTCGAGCGCCGCAGTCGTGCGCACGGGTGGGGCATCACGAGCAACCTGTCGCATCCGGGGGTGGCTCCGACGAGTCTGCTCGCCGCGCGGCCCGAGATCGGGCGCAGCGGCGACACGATGGGAGTGCGGATCATCCGCTGGCTGTCGGCCCGGGGCATCCTTCTCGGCACGCTGGAGAGCGCGGGGCTCCCGGCGCTCATGGCGGCGACGGACGCGACGGCGAAGCCCGGTGCGCTCTACGGCCCGAGCGGGCCCGGCCACCTCGGGGGAGCTCCCGCCGAGCACGCGCTGTACCGTCCGCTGCGCAGCGTCGAGGACGCGCGCCGCGTGTGGGAGGTGTCGGAGCAGCTGACCGGCGTGCGCTTCGGGGCGTAGGCCCCTCACGGCATGTCTCGCTCATGCACCCTTCCGCTGCCGTTTGGGGTGAAAAAGCGAGACATGCAGGGGGGACTCAGCGCCCGAAGAAGTCGCCGAGCCCGAATTCCGACGCGAGGTCGCCCAGACCGCTGCCGGCCTCCGACACCTGGTCGCCGAGGCCCTGCGTGAAATCGCCGGCCTCCGAGACGAAGCCGCCAGCACCTTCGGCGATCGCCGACACGTCCACACCTTCTGCGAGGGCGTCGAAGTCGACGCCGGCTCCGAGAGCGTGGCCGATGATCTCCGAGCCGATGCTCGTGAGGATGGCCCCGCCCGCGACCGCCGCGAGGATTCCGCCGACCGCGAGGCCGCCCGCGACGGCGCCGCCGGCGATGCCGACCGTCCGCGTGCGGGCGAGGAGCCCGCGGAGCCTGCCCGGCTGCGACGCCTCCGCACGAGCGGCGACCCGGGCGAGCTCGGGAGCATCGTACGAGCGCGGGTGCTCGTACGGAGGCAGCTCCGACCGCATCCGCTCGGCGACCTGCGCGCGCTGCTCGGGCGTGAGCCGCGCGAAGGCCTCGCGGTGCACCTGCTCGATCTGATCGGGGCGCGCGGTCTGCAGCAGGTAGTCGTAGCGGGCGATCGCGGCGCGGTCCTGCGCGGATCCGGATGGCGCGGTGCGCGCCGAGCGCGATGCCGACGGATGCGAGGCGGGGTACGGAGGAGGGGTGAGCCCGGTCGAGCGCCGGGTGTCCGGCGCGGGGTCCTGGCGGTGGCTCGGCTGAGGGCTGGCCGAGCGCTCGTCCCCGAGGAGCGAGTCGACGGCGCCGCGCGCCTTGGCCATCCAGTCGGTGCTCGACGAGCCGCGCTGCGACGACGAAGAGGAGGAGCTCGCGTTCATGGCCTTCTTCGCGAGCTTGATGAACTGGTTGAGCTTGCTCATAGGGTCCTTCCGGAAGGGTCGGCGCAGCCGACGTCTGCCAAAGTCTCCTTCGCTCCGGATGCGGAGCCGGCCGCCCGGGACTCGATGGCGAGTCCGTACTGACGGGTCGACCGCGGTGGAAGTACTCCCTCTGTGCGACCGAAGCTATCCGCCGACCTTATGCGCGCGGTGTGAGCGGCTCCCCGCCCCTCGCATGTCTCGCTTATGCAGGCCAAACCACCCCGGAAGCCTGAACGAGTGAGACATGCCGGAGGGAGAAGCCCCCACAACGCGACAGCGGCCATCCGAGATCCGGATGGCCGCTGCGCGTCGAAGACGATGGCTTACGGGAAGAGCAGCGCGAACAGCGCGGAGCCGCCGCCCGTCGCGATGAGCGCGACGATGGCGATCCACGCCGTGATGCGGATGCGGCGCGTGCGCTGCGTGGAGTACGCGGCGAACTCGTCGTCCTCTTCCGGATTCGTCATCAGGCGGTGGGCTCGACCACGGTCGGGCCGAAGTGCTTCGGCAGCGTCGAGGTCGACAGCTCGCGGAGCTCGGCGGCCGAGACGGTGAAGACGTCCTGCACCTCGAGGTCGGCGACGGTGTCGGTGACGCCGATGCGGAGCACGGGGTAGCCGCGGCCCTCGCAGAGTCCACGGAACTTCACGTCCTCCTCGCGGGGCACCGTCACGATGACGCGGCCCGTCGACTCGCTGAACAGGGCGGTCGCGGCGTCGACGCCGTCGCGCTCCATGATCTCGGTGAGCCAGACGCGCGCGCCCACGCCGAAGCGCAGCACGCCCTCGGCGAGGGCCTGGCCGAGGCCACCCTCCGAGAGGTCGTGCGCCGACGAGATGAGCCACTCGTCGCGTGCGGCGGCGATGAGGCCCGCGAGGCGCTTCTCGCCCTCGAGGTCGACGGCCGGCGGGCGTCCGCCGAGGTGGCCGTGCACGACGTCGGCCCAGGCCGAGCCGTCGAGCTCCTCGCGCGTGATGCCGAGGAGGTAGATGTTCTCGCCCGCGTCCTGCCATCCGCTCGGGATGCGCCGCGCGACGTCGTCGATGATGCCCAGCACACCGACGACGGGGGTCGGGTGGATCGGGGTGTCGCCGGTCTGGTTGTAGAACGAGACGTTGCCGCCCGTTACCGGCACGCCGAGGGCGAGGCACGCGTCTGACAGGCCGTCGACGGCCTGCGAGAACTGCCACATGACCTCGGGGTTCTCGGGCGAGCCGAAGTTCAGGCAGTCGGTGACGGCCGTCGGCGTCGCGCCCGTGACGGCGACGTTGCGGTACGCCTCGGCGAGGGCGAGCTGCGCGCCCGCGTACGGGTCGAGCTGGCAGTAGCGGCCGTTGGCGTCGGTCGCGATCGAGAAGCCGAGGCCCGACTCCTCGTCGACGCGGATCATGCCGGCGTCGTCGGGGAACGACAGGGCCGTGTTGCCGAGCACGTAGTAGTCGTACTGGTTCGTGATCCACGAGGTGTCGGCGAGGTTCGGGCTCGCGACGAGCTGCGTGAACTGCTCGCGGATGGCCTCGGGCTCGGTCGGGCGGGCCAGGGCCGACGCCGAGTCCTCCTGGAGGGCGTCGATCCACGTCGGGTAGGCGACGGGGCGCTCGTAGACGGGGCCGTCGACCGCGACGGTCGAGGGGTCGACGTCGACGATCGTCTCGCCGTCCCACGTGATGACGAGGCGGCCATCCCCGGTGACCTCACCGAGAACGCTCGTCTCGACATCCCACTTCGACGTGACCGCGAGGAAGGCGTCGAGCTTCTCGGGAGCGACGATCGCCATCATGCGCTCCTGCGACTCGCTCATGAGGATCTCCTCGGGCGTGAGCGAGGGGTCGCGGAGGAGCACGTTCGTGAGCTCGACCTTCATGCCCGAGCCGCCGTTCGCGGCGAGCTCGCTCGTGGCGCACGAGATGCCCGCGGCGCCGAGGTCCTGGATGGCCTCGACGAGGTCGCCCTTGTAGAGCTCGAGGCAGCACTCGATGAGCACCTTCTCGGCGAAGGGGTCGCCAACCTGCACCGCGGGGCGCTTGGTCGGGCCGCCGTCGGCGAAGGTGTCCGACGCGAGGATCGAGGCGCCGCCGATGCCGTCGCCGCCCGTGCGGGCGCCGAAGAGCACGACCTTGTTGCCGGCTCCGGTCGCGTTGGCGAGGCGGATGTCCTCATGGCGCATGACGCCGACCGCGAGCGCGTTGACGAGCGGGTTGGCCTGGTAGACGGAGTCGAAGACCGTCTCGCCGCCGATGTTCGGCAGGCCGAGGCAGTTGCCGTACGACGAGATGCCCGAGACGACGCCGTGCACGACGCGCGCGGTGTCGGGGTGGTCGATCGCGCCGAAGCGCAGCTGGTCCATGACGGCGACCGGGCGTGCGCCCATCGAGATGATGTCGCGGACGATGCCGCCGACGCCGGTCGCGGCGCCCTGGAACGGCTCGATGTACGACGGGTGGTTGTGCGACTCGACCTTGAAGGTCACGGCCCAGCCCTCGCCGACGTCGACGACGCCTGCATTCTGGCCCATGCCGACCATGAGGCGCTCGCGCATCTCGTCGCTGACCTTCTGGCCGAAGCGGCGCAGGTAGATCTTCGAGCTCTTGTAGGAGCAGTGCTCGCTCCACATCACGGAGTACATCGCCAGCTCGCCCGACGTGGGGCGGCGGCCGAGGATGGCCTTGATCTGCTCGTACTCGTCGGGCTTCAGGCCCAGCGCGTCGTACGGCTGCTCCTTCTCGGGAGTGGCCACGGCGTTCTCGACGGTGTCGGCGACGTGGGCGTGCGGGGCAGCGGATGATGCGGGCGTGGTCACGCGGAAGCTCCTGAGGGGCGAGGGGGAGCGGACGAGGGAGAGTCTACCGGGCGGGGCGTGGGGCGGTTGAGGGGCGGGGGACGGCGGGAAGCGACGCGGGGTCGCGGTTGATGTGCGTGCGATAGGGCTAGGTCAGATTCGAGACGTAGAGAGCCACTTCGTGTCGGTCAACTACATTCGCGCACACTTCGGGTCCCGCAGTGTGAGCGAGTCCGGGGCGTATGGGGTTGCTATGGTTCCGATCAAACACTCGTGTTCAGTGAGGATGAACGTTGACTGAGGCCGAAGACGCCGTCGTAGATGGCCTTCCCGGTGAGCGCGCTAAAGCCGCCGGCGAGACATCCTCGGACGAGCGGGTGACCATGATCGAGAGGCTCTCCAGCGTCGTCGGCGTGGACTTTTCCGCCTTTGAAGCTCCATACCGCTCTTTCATAACGACTGCGCAGATGGATGTGCAAAATCACGAATTCTATTGGGATCTATCGGACCTGCACGATCAGCTTTCCAGAGAACTCGTAGTTGGGAAGATAAGAGCCGTCGACGCGTGGGCAAATGGGGAAACGGCATTCAAGCTGGTTGTGAAACCGTGGGAGTCTGTGCTCGACAAGCTCTATCGACTTAATATTGAGGAGAATCCCGAAGACGGTCCTCCTCAGCTCCTTAGCATTGACGACCGGGCGGAGAAGAAGCGCGTCCCCTCTGTCCGTGCATGGGTTACGCCGGACAGGGTGCACGAATTCGCGGACGATCTGATCCGCACGAAGTTTGTCGTGCCGTTCGTTGACGGGGTCGTCGATGTTAGTTCCCGCATTGCTGGAGCTGCGAAGGCCCTCGGGTTGAAGTCCTTCCCTCGGTATCACGCGAAAGATTCCGGGTATCACGCTCGTCACATCTATGTCGTCATTCCCGTAGTCGACGGGTCCGGAGCAGACGTTCACATTGCACTAGAAGTGAAGGTGCTTACAAAGCTCCAAGATACGCTCAGTGAACTCACGCACCTCCTCTACGAACTAAAACGCACCGGACAAGCGCCCTCGGTAAAGAAACGTAAGCTCGCGTGGCAGTTTGGTGATGCTGATTTTGAGGCTTCTTATGTCGGTCACAGCGCACACTACATTGAGGCGTCTCTCGTGCGATTGAAGGAACGTCTCGCCGCCTTCGAAGATAAGGACTGAATATGGAGAATCCGGAGCCGCGGGCACAGTACCTCAATGTTGTGCTGCGCCAAATCGACCGGACCTCGCTAAGGATTCCGCGATTTCAACGGCATTTCGTGTGGGACGAGAGCGACGTTCTGGAGTTGCTCGAAAGTATCAAGCGGGGATACCCCATTGGCAGTGTGTTGACGTGGAAGGTTGAGTCTGCCGACGGATATTTCTCCGGTTTTCGGACGGAAGCGTTTCCGGAAGCTGACGAGCGCGTCACTTCGTTTGAGGTCATCCTCGACGGCGCCCAAAGGCTTTCCAGTCTTTATGGATGCTTGCGACACCCGGATGCAAGTCCGAAGTACAAGATCTACTACGACGCCGACAGCGACGAATTTGTGCACGCCGATTCTGTTCGGTCGCTTGAAGCGTGGCACGTTCCTATGAGTGCCCTATTTGACAGTCGTAGCTTCCTCAAGGTTCAAGGCGACATAGCGGCGCTCGAGAACGGGGAGGCGCTCCTGCCTCGAGCCCTTGATCTGTACGCGACATTCCAGGACTATCAGGTCCCCATTATCGCTCTTTCGAATGCACGCCTTGAGGATGTTGTCGAGGTCTTCCGGCGCGTCAATAGCAGTGGCACCCCCCTGTCTTCTGTCGACTTCGTCCGTGCTCTCACGTGGCGATCCAACTTCGACCTCGAGGATACGTTTGACACTCTCTCGGAGAGATTCCGCGCCACGCCCCTGGATGGTCTAAATGATGAGTTCCTGATTCGCTGTCTATCGGTCGCCGCTGGCCTGTCGCTCGATTCGAGAGACGTTGGGCAACTTAAGAATCTTTCCTTGCGCCCCGGGGGTTTGTCGAACGAAGTGTCGGAGATGGAGGCTGCGCTTGACCGCATGTCGGAATTCCTCCAGCGTCTGGCAATCTCCGGCTTGTCTGAGGTGCCATATGAAGCGCAACGGCTCATTCTGTTCGGGATCATGCTCTTTAAGGTTAAGTTGCGTCCGGCCGAGATTGAGGATTGGTTGTGGCGTTCTACCTTCGCCGAGGAGTATCAGAGCAAGCCTGAGTCTTACCTGACGCGCTTGATTCGGGAAGTTAAGGGCGGTGATCCCGTCCGCGCGCTGGAGGTTCGCAAACCAATTGAGCCGGACTTGTTCGTGGGGCGCGTTCGCCGTGGCGGTTCGGCAGTCACAATCGGGTTCGATCTGCTCCTTCGTCGCGAGAAGGCGCGGTCATTGCTGTCTGGCGAGGTTGTCGGGTCGAGTGAAGGACAACACGAATACCTGTTCACGCGGGAGCAACTAAGCGAAGGCACGTTCGGCCGTGTGGCGAGCGCGGCGCTTCTGGCTAATCTCGTCTTGCTGACCGCCCACGACGCCCTTACGTGGCGGAAGATGCGGAAGAACCTTACGTTGCGTCAGATGTATGAAGAATGCGAACGGCGAACCGGAGATGCGGCCGAGATCTGGCGCAGTCAGGGGTTGGTCCTTCGTGAGGAAGAATCACCCACCTCCGTGTTGGAGAACCGATCGTCGTATCTCGTCGGGCGTGTAACTGGTCGCGGATTTGCGTGACCTCCAGACGGTCTAGATCGTGAGTGGTTAGGCGCATCGATCGATAGGCGAGGCTAGCCGACCGTCGAGCGGCGAGCCGCGGCGGGAGCGCGGGCGGCCTCGACCGCTGATACGTTCGCCGTATGTCAAGCGTTGCGGTCTTCGAAGAGCTGCGCGCGTTCGTCCGCGAGCGCGACTGGGCTCAGTTCCACACGACCGAGAACCTCGCGAAGAGCATCGCCATCGAGGCGGCTGAGCTGCTCGAGTGCTTCCAGTGGAACGCGGACGGTGACCCGGCCGACATCCGCGACGAGCTCGCCGATGTCCTCACGTACTGTTTACTTCTCGCGGACAAGCTCGGTGTCGACCCGTACGAGATCGTGCTGAGCAAGCTCGCGAAGACGCGACAGAAGTACCCGGTGGAGCGTGCGAAGGGGCGGAGCACGAAGTATGACGCCCTCTAGGATCGAGCGCCTCCCGTTCGACGCGGAGGAGGTCCGCACCTGGGGGCGGCGAGATCGCGCGCATACGGATTGGCCGGTCGTCTACGTCCTCGACGGCGACCAGCGGCAGGCGCGTCCGGCGGTCTACGTCGGCGAGACCCTGAACGCCGCAGCGCGGATGAAGCAGCACCTCGCGAACGCGAGCAAGCGGGAGGCCGGACTCACGACCATCCGCGTCGTCATCGACGATCGGTTCAACAAGTCCGTATGCCTCGATCTCGAGTCGCACCTGATTCGCTGGCTCGCCGGGGACGGTAGGTTCACGGTTCTCAATGGGAATGAGGGCATCACCGACGCGGCGTATTTCGACAGGGACCTGTATCGCGAATCTTTCCGCGACATCTTCGAGCAGCTGCGGGCCGACGGGGTCTTCGAGCGCTCGATCCCGCAGATCGAGAACAGCGACCTCTTCAAGCTGTCGCCCTTCAAGGCCCTGACGAATGATCAAGCTGCGGCTGTCGAGGACATCCTGGAGGGGCTCTTCGCCGACCTCGAGACGGGTGTCGATTCGACCGCCGTGGTTCAGGGCCAGCCCGGCACCGGCAAGACGATCGTCGCGATCTTCCTCATGAAGCTGATCGCCGACATCCGCGATCACGACGAGAACGACGAGGTGCAGCCTGACTCGATCTTCGCGGATCTGTTCGTCCCGGAGCATCGAGCCCGGTTGCAGGACTTCCGAATGGCGCTGGTGGTTCCGCAGCAGTCGCTTCGGCTGTCCATCCGGAAGGTGTTCAAGAAGACTCCGAAGCTCGATCCTTCGATGGTCCTCTCGCCGTATGACGTGGGAAAGGCGGAGGAGCCGTTTGACCTGCTGATCGTCGACGAGACGCATCGGCTCAACCAGCGAGCGAATCAGTCGTCTGGCATGCTCAATCGCGACTTCATCGAGATCAACAAGCGGCTGTTCGGCGCGGATGATCTCTCGAAGACGCAGCTCGATTGGATCAAGGCGCGCAGTTCGCACCGAATCCTTCTCGTGGACGGCGAGCAGAGCGTCCGGCCGGCCGACCTGCCCGCGGCGACGCTCGCCGCGGAGGTGCGCGCGGCGTCGGCTCTCAGTCGCCGGTATCCGCTGCTCACCCAGATGCGGGTGAAGGCAGGAGCGGACTATGTCGAGGCCATCCGTCGGCTGCTGCGGGGCGAGGAGGGCGCTGCCGTGTCGGGGGAGATGCTCGGCGAGTACGACCTGCGGTTCTTCGATGACCTGGCTGACATGCGCATGGCGATCCTTCGCAAGGAGGAGGAGCACGGGCTTGCGCGACTCGTCGCTGGCTACGCCTGGGAGTGGCGAAGCCGTCGCGACCCCAGCGCCTTCGACATCGAGCTCGACGGCGTCAGGCTCCGCTGGAACAGCACCGACAAGGACTGGATCAACGCGCCGGGTTCCCTCGACGAGGTCGGTTCGATCCATACGGTGCAGGGATACGACCTCAACTATGCAGGCGTGATCATCGGTCCTGATCTGCGATACGACCCGCTTGCTCGGCGTCTGTTCGTCGATCGTGAGTCGTACCGTGACAAGAAGGGCAAGGAGAACAACCCGGCTCTCGGCATCTCCTACTCAGACGATGACCTGCTCCAGTACATCCGGAACATCTACGGGGTGCTGCTGACGCGGGGTATCCGCGGGACGTACGTGTACGTGTGCGACCCGGCGCTGAGGGGATGGTTGCGAGAACGGCTTCCGATGGGCGTCGAGCGTCACGAAGGCTCGCACGCGTAGCCGTCGCCGTCTCGATCGAGTTCGTAGATATCCGAGCCGACAATTCGCGCCACTCCGTCGAAGTAAGCGGGTCCATTCCCTCCGCCCCCTGCGCAGTCGACGTCGGTTGCGACAGGGACGCATGCGTCAGCGTAGTTAGGATCGCAGCCCGTCCCCGGCTCAGGTGCGGCAGGCGGGGCGGGTTCTGGAGCGACATAGGTGCCGACGGAGGTGACTTCGGTCACCGGCTCGACGGTCACCACGTCGGAGAGCAGCTCTCTCTGCAGCTCCTTCCCTTCGAGCTCAGTGACGCGGTAAGTCAGAGTGCGCTCTCCTGGTTGTCCCGGTGTAGATACGAGCGTCTGTCCCTGCGGCAGATTGATGTCGTCCTGCGTGACTCTCTCGAACGCAATCTGCTCAGTGACGACTTCCTCGCGAACCGTCGGCGTCGGCGTCGGCGTCGGGGTTGGCGTGGGACTGGGTGTCGCGCCGCTCGTCGGAGTCGAAACGGGGTCCGGCGATTGACGGCCCGCGTCATCGCGCGGCGCCGTATCGCGGTCGGAGGTGCGCACATCCGCGAATGAGGCGCGCTCGCCCTCCGCTGGTGGGCGGATCGACGCCGTCACGCTTCCCGTGACGAGCAGCGCGATGGTGGCAGCGACGGTGACCACGGCCGCGGCCTTCTTCGATCGGAAGCGCATCCAGGTGCGGGTGCCTCTGCTCCAGCCGACGATCCCTGTTATGGCGACGATCAGCGCGATCGGCGCGATGACCGGCGACAACAGTATCAAGGGCACCAGTGCGACCACGCCGATGAGAAGCCATCCCCAAACGGGCGGGCGGCGTCGCGCGGGCCTATCTACTGCCGAGGCGGATGCTGCAGTCGCCCACGCCCGACCGTCCCACCAGCGCCATTCCGCGGGGTTCTCGGGATCTGGGTACCAGCCGGGGGGAGGAGTGCTTGCCAAGGGAGTCTCCAGGGGAACGCAGGAAAGTGAAACGTGTCGCGTTGCCCCCGGCCGACCAGCCGAGCGGATTCGCAGCTCAGGTCACACCCTGCCCATCAGTGCCCGGGCAGTCAAGCGGGGAAATATGCGGTCCTCGCGGGCTGGTTCATCTCCCAGGACGGATCCACTCTTCGAGCGCCCTCTCCAGCCCCACCTGATCCTCGCCGACCCACGCCACGTGCCCATCCGGCCGCAGCAGCACAGCCTCCTGACCCAGGTGCTCGCCGACATCGGCGATCCGGTGGATGATCCTGGGCCATCCGTCGACCGACAGCCCGCTCGTCTGGTCGAGCAGCAGCCACCGTCCGTCGCGCATGCGCTCGTACAGGCGGCCCTCCGCCAGTGGCATGTCGCGAAGCCTCCGCCCGACGAGCGGGTTGTTCGATCCGAGGTCGTAGCGGATGCCGATCGACGCGAGGCGCTCCGCGAGGAAGCGGTTGACGTCGTCGAAGTCCATCAGCTCGGCGAAGAGCCGACGCACTGCCTGCGGGCCAGGAGCCGCGTCGATCAGTACGCTCTGCGCGCGCGTCAGTGTCAGCACATCCGCCGCGACCGGATGCCGCTCCGCGAAGTAGGTATCGAGCAGGCCGGACGCGGCCCATCCGCGAATCTCCGCCGCGAGTTTCCATCCGAGGTTGAACGCGTCTTGGATGCCGAGGTTCAGGCCCTGCCCGCCGAGGGGCGGATGCACGTGCGCCGCATCGCCCGCGAGGAACACGCGGCCCACGCGATATCGATCGGCCAGGCGCGTGGCATCGGTGAAGCGGGTGAGCGAGATGGGGGAGTGGGCGCCGAAGTCCGTCCCGGCGAAGGCGCGGATCTGTGATCGGAACTCGTCGAGCGCCGGGGGCACGGTGCGGTCCTCCGAGACGGATGCCGCGGGCACGACCGCGCGGAAGTGGCCATCCGGCGTCGGACCGATGCCGAACCCGCGATGCGTCTTGCGCACCTCGTCCGAGATCGCGGCCACCTCATCCGCCGGCGCCGTGATCTCGATCTCGCCGAGCAGCCACTCCGTCGTCGCGGCCTCACCGGGGAAGCCGACGCCGAGCGCACGGCGCACGAGGCTGCGACCGCCGTCGCAGCCCACCATCCACCGGGAGCGCACCCTCGTGCCATCCGCGAGCTCGATCGTGACGCCGTCCTCCTCCTGTGTGAAGGCGACGGCCTCGATGCCGCGGCGGATGTCGGCGCCGAGTTCGGCCGCGCGCTCGGCGAGCAGGCGGTCGGTGATCGGCTGCGGGATGCCGAGGATGTACCCGTGCGCGGTGTCGAGGTCGGCGGGCTGCGGCTTGTCGATTCCCGCGAAGCGCCCGACCCCGGGGTAGGCCGTGCCGTGCTCGAGGAAGCGCTCGAGGAGCCCGCGCTGATCGAGGATCTCGATGCTGCGCGCGTGCAGCCCGAGTGACCGCACGAGGCGGGTTGGCTCCGCGTCGCGCTCGAAGACGAGCACGCTGACGTCGTGGAGGCGCAGCTCGCTTGCCAGCATCATGCCCGTCGGGCCGCCGCCGATGATGGTCACGTCGTGCATGTGCCGCCCCCTCTCGCGCCCGAATCTCCGGCGCGGCGGACCATTCTGCTCCGCGCCGGGGACCTTGCGGCAAGCCCCTGGGCCGCCGATATCCTGAAGGTGGCAGGAGGCGTTCGAGCTTCCTGCCTTTGTCATCTCCAGGTGAACCTCTCCATCCCGACCCGCCTCGCCGCGCCGACGGCCCCTGGCGTCATTTACCTGCCCGCAACACAGGGGCAATCGCTTCGTGATCACTCGTGGCATACGGTCTGTATAGCTCGAGTAATCACCGTGATTACTCGACGGAAAGAGGAGCATCATGACCGACGCCGAAGCCATCGAGCTCGGGGCGCGCATCCGGGACCTGCGGTCGCTTGCGGGCATGTCCACGCGCTCCCTCGCGGCGAAGGCGGGAGTCAGCGCCGGGTACATCAGTCAGATCGAGAACGGGCAGGCGAACGCGAGCATCGCGGTTCTGCGCTCCATCGCCGACGCGTTCGGGATCCCCTGGCTCGAGCTCTTCGGCCCCGCCCCGCAGCACGGTCGGCTGCTTCGCAAGGCAGACCGCCCGAAGCTGTTCTCGGATGGCCACGTCGCGCACTACGGGATCACTCAGCCCCCGATCGGCAACGTCGAGGTCCTGGTCTCGGAATACGAGCCCGGTCAGGGCACCGGAGGGCCGGACTACACCCACGGCGACTCGCAGGAAGTCTGCATGGTCCTGAAGGGCACGCTGCAGCTGACGGTCAACGGCGAGAGCTACGAGCTCGGCGCCGGCGACAGCATCGAGTACCGGACCTCACTGCCCCACCAGATCCGCAACGTCGGCGACACCCGTGCCGAAGCCGTCTGGATCGTCACCCCACCGTCGACACCGAACTGGCCGGCTCGCCCCGAGTAGCCGCCACGGAGTCCTCACGGGCCCCGGCACCCCGTGCCGGAGCTCTCCTCGGCGCGCCTGTGCACCACTGCGCCTTTCGGCTCACCCCACCCGAAGGAGTTCCGCATGCACCACCCGCTCCGCAACGGCGCCCTGATCGCCGCTGTCTCGCTCTTCGCGCTCACCGGCTGTTCGTCCCCCGGGACGAGCGCTGACGGCGAGAGCCTCACGACCGTCCGATTCGGAATCCCGACGCAGATGGGGGCCAACAACGCGCCCATGGCAGTCGCCGATGCTCTCGGCTACTTCGAGGAGGAGGGCATCCGACTCGAGATCGTGCACACGACCGACACGACCGCCATCATCCAGGGCATCTCGAGCGGCAACCTGGAGATCGGGAGCACGCCTCCTGAGCCGCTGCTCCAGGCCATCGAGAACGGCGGAGACGTCGCGTTCGTCTACAACTACATCCGCCAGCAGACCGGCTCGATCGCGGCCCTCGCGAAGGGGCCGATCCGGTCTCTCGAGGACCTCGAAGGCGGCGCCATCGGGCAGTCGGCCCTGGGGAGCAGCAACCTCCTGCTCTCGAACGGCATCCTCTCCTCCGTCGGGCTCGAGGAGGACGTCGACTTCACGAACGTCGCCGTCGGCACCGGGGCAGCGGCCCTGCAGGCACTCGAGACCGGACAGGTCGATGCGCTCTCGCTCTGGGACACCGAGTACGCGGCATTCGAGCAGACGGGAGCCGAGCTGACCTACTTCACGACGCCCGAGGTGGAGTCGCTGTTCTCCACGACGTACTTCACGTCGCCTGACTACGTCTCGTCGGAGCCCGACGTCGTCGAGGGCTTCGGCCGGGCGATGGCGAAGGCGACGCTCTTCACCGCGACGAACCCCGAGGCAGCCCTCCGGATCATGTACGAGGCCTACCCGAACACGCTCCTTGCGGGCGCGACGGAAGATGAGCAGCTGGCCATCGACATCGTCGCTCTGAGCCGCCGCATCGAGCTGCTCCTCGCAGGCGACCCGCAGGCGAACGGCACCTGGGGCGCGTACTCGCCGGAGGCCATCCGCGCGTGGGAGGACTTCGCCCTCGAAGCCGGGATCGTCGACTCGGAGGTCGACGCCGCCTCGCACGTCGTCAACGACTTCGTCGACGGCTACAGCGACTTCGACGCCGACGCCGTCATCACCGAAGCACAGAACTGGAGCGCCGAATGAGCACCCTGACCTACACCGATGGCGTCCCCGCGATCGACCACCATTCCCACGCCGGCTACGTGCGGCCCGGTCAGAAGCTGGAGCCTGTCTCGTCGTACGAGCTCGAGAACGCTCTCGGCCACATCGAGGGGCGCGTGCCGCACGCCGACTATCAGCAGTGGATGGCCGAGTCCGAAGCAGGGCGAGCGGCGGAGGCGGACAGCCTGGCTGCCGCGCTCAGCATCCCTGCCCTCATCGAGGAGAGCCGTCGATTCCAGAGCACGACCGTCTACGCGGCTGTGCTCCGGGAGGGAAGCGAGGCGCTGTACGGCCGCCACGACGCGCAGACGACCGATCGGCTGAGCCTGGAGGCGCGGGAGAAGGACTTCACCGCCCTCTACGATCGCGCCCTCCTCCTCTCGGACACCGCGAGCGTGCTGACCGACATCCCTGAGATCGACGCCGAGCTGTGGCCGCACGAGCGCTACAAGCCCGTCGCCCGCATCGACCCCTACCTCTTCCCGTTCGGCCATCCGACATGGACGGGTCGAGGAACCGACACGCCTCGCTTCCGACGGATCTTCAGCAGCATCCTGCAGCGGCAGCTCGACCTCGCAGGCGTGCCATCGCTCCCTGCGACGCTCTCCGCATACGTCGACTTCGTCAGGGCCTCGCTCGACCGTCGACGAGCATCGGGGTTCGTCGGGCTGAAGATCGCCTCCGCCTACGTGCGCACCCTGCAGTTCCAGCGCACCGAGCGGATGGCCGCGGAGGACGCGTGGCGCACTCTCGCCTCCACAGCGGAGGTCGACCCGGCGGCGCACAAGACGCTGTCCGACTACCTCGCGTTCGAGATCCTCGAGTGGGCGGTCGCCAACGAGATGCCCGTGCAGATCCACACCGGCTTCGGGCACCCCGAACCCGGTCTGCGGATCAGCACGGCGAATCCGCTGCTTCTCGAGGAGCTGATCGGCGACCCGAAGCTCAACACGCTCAAGATCATCCTCATCCACGGCGGATTCCCGTACAGCTCGTACCTCACCGCGCTCGCGCAGATGAACGGCAACGTCCACCTCGACTTCTCATGGATGCCCTACCTGCAGCATCACACGGTCGGGCGTCTGCTCGAGGAGTGGCTCGAACTGCTGCCGGCGAACCGCGTGCTCTACGGAACGGACACCGCCTCACCCGAGGTGCACTACGCCTCGACGATGCGGGCGCGGAAGTCTCTCGACACCGTGCTCGAGTCGGGCGTGCGGGATGGGCTGTGGACCATGCGACAGGCGGGATGGCTCGCCGAGCGGGTGCTGCACGGGAACCTCTGCGACCTCTACGGGATCTCACTGTGAGCGCGCTCGTCGACCTGCGCGGTCTGGAGAAGGTCTACACCACCCGCACCGGAGACGTGCACGCTCTGAGCGACGTCGACCTGCAGATCGAGGAGGGCGAGTTCCTCGCGATCGTCGGTCCGAGTGGATGCGGAAAGACCACGCTGCTGAAGATCCTGGCCGGACTCGAGGAGCACAGCCGCGGCAGCGCGGCGATCGGCGGGCATCCGATCGCGGCGGGCAACGGCGACGTGGGCATGGTGTTCCAGAAGGCGACGCTCCTGCCGTGGCGCGACATCCTGTCGAATGTGCTGCTCCCGTTGAGCCTGCGTCGCCGACCGACCGCGGCGGATCGGCAGAAGGCCCTGGATCTGCTGCGCATGACCGGACTGGACGAGTTCTCCGGCAAGCGCCCACATGAGCTCAGCGGAGGCATGCAGCAGCGCGCGGCGATCTGCCGGGCACTCGTGCACGACCCCTCGCTCCTCCTCATGGACGAGCCTTTCGGCGCGCTGGATGCCATGACCCGCGACATCCTGAACGTCGAGGTGAACCGCATCTGGCGCGAGACCGGGACGACCGCCGTCCTCATCACGCATTCGATCAGCGAGGCGGTCTTCCTCGCGGAGCGCGTGATCGTGATGAGCCCTCGACCGGGGCGCATCGTCGACGAGATCGAGATCCCCTTCGGCAAGGAGCGCAGGCTCGACCTGCTCGGCGAACCGGACTTCGCCGCCCTGACATCCCGGATCCGCAGCCACTTCGAGGTGAGCCACGCATGACCACCGACATCACCCGGTCGACCGGGAGCGCCAGCGCGCCGAAGAGGAAGCCGCGCTCCTCGCCATCGCAGGTCGTCGGCGCCCTCGCGGTGCTCGCCGCGCTGCTGTCGGCGTGGCAGTTCCTGCCCGGCTGGCTCAACACTCCCCGGTACGTCGTGCCGCCCCTGAACGAGGTGCTCGTCGCCCTGGCCGACCCGGTCGCGCTCCCTCGTTACCTCCAGAACGCAGGCGCGACGATGATCGAGGTCGCGCTGGGGCTCGCCATCGGCGTCGCGCTCGGCCTGACGCTCGCCCTGACGCTCGCGCAGCTCCCGCGTGTGTACGGCATCGTCTTCCCGTACATCGTGGCGATCGAATCCATCCCGAAGGTCGCCGTCGCTCCGCTCTTCGTGATCTGGTTCGGATTCGGTCTGACGTCGAAGGTCGTGGTCGTCGTGCTGCTCGCGTTCTTCCCCGTCCTCGTCAACACCATCCACGGCCTGCGGTCGGTCGACCGCGATCAGATCGACCTCTTCCGAGTCAACGGCGCTTCTGCGCTTCAGACGAGGCTGCGCCTCATGATCCCGGCAGCTCTCCCGCAGATCTTCAGCGGTCTCGAGCTCGCCGTCGCGAACGCGATGATCGGAGCGATCGTGGCCGAGTTCGTCGGCGCCCAGGAGGGCCTGGGGGTTCTGATCCTGCAGGCTCAGGGGCGGATGGAGACGCCCGCCGTCTTCGCTCTGCTCATCATCCTCTCGGCCATCGGGATCGCGCTCAACGTCGCCGTGCGCTTCCTCCGCAAGCGCATCGTGACCTGGGAATGAGCTCGCCCGCTACGGCGTCAGCACCTCGACGCCCGCGGCGGCGAGGGCGGCGCTCATCTCGGGGCTCGGCTGCTCGTCGGTGATGAGGTAGTCCGCCTGCTCGAGCGGGACCACCTGCGCGAAGAGGCGGCGGCCGAGCTTGGTCGAGTCGGCGAGGATGGCCGTGCGGTCGGCGCGGCGCACCATCTCGGCCATCATCGTCGCGTCGCCGAGGTTCGAGGTCGAGTAGCCCGTCTCGTCGACCGCGCCGACGGCGACGAGAGCCAGGTCGCACCGGATGTCGACATCCGGCGTGCTGGAGTTCAGCGCGAGGGAGACCGGACCGGTCGTCGCCTGCGTCAGGGTGCGCACGGCGCCGCCGAAGACGTAGAGATCCCGGAACGCGTTCGGCGAGATCTCGGCCGGGATCCGCAGGTTGTTCGTCGCGATCGTCAGGTTGCGGTGGTTGCGCAGAGCCCGCGCCACAGCGAGCGTTGTGGTGCCGGCGTTCAGCATGATGACCGACCCGTCCTCGACCAGCTCGGCCGCGATGCGGGCGATCTTCTCCTTCTCCGCGACCTGCATCCGCAGGCGGACGTCGAGCCCGCGATCCCGTCCGGGGCTCTCGGCGGTGCTGACCGCGCCGCCGTGCGTCCGCACGACGACGCCCTCGCGGTCGAGCTGGTCGAGATCGCGGCGGATGGTGTCGATCGAGACGCCGAAGTGCGCCGCGAGGTCGGCGACGGTCACCCGGCCGACCTCGTCGACGTAGGCGGCGAGATCGGCTTTGCGGCCGGCCGGGAGGCGCCGACCGCGTGCGGGTGAGGGAGCTTCCATGCGGTCATATCTAGCACAGAGCGCCCAGATCGCTGAAGAAACAGCAGGAAACCGCACGATCGGCGGCAGTCAGGCGGGCCAGCTTATGTCGCGCCAACTGCGGAAAGCCGTGGAAGAGACCCGGAGAAGGGCTTGACGAGAGCACGTTGCGCGCCGCATACTCGTCCTAAACCGGCATTAAAACGCAGAAGAGCGCGGAATGCCGCAGGATCTCGAAGAGGAGAGACCATGGCAATTGATCGGAGTGCGGCCCGGCGCGCGCGAGTCGTCGCCGGCATCGCGACGGCTGCAGCGTCGGTCCTGGCGCTGTCCGGCTGCGGCGCGAACGGCGACTCGGGGGCGTCTGGGGGAGACGTCACGATCGAGTTCGCCCAGTGGTGGGAGCCGGAGCTGCCCGACGGCGAGTTCCGCGCCCTCATCGACAGGTTCGAGGAGGAGAACCCCGGCATCACGGTGGAGCTCGTCAGCGGTCCCTACGCCTCGACGAAGGAGCAGCTCTTCGCCGGCGCCGCCTCGGGCACGATGCCCGATGTCGTGGGCCTCGACGGCGCCTGGGTCAACGACTTCGCCTCCAAGGGAGTGATCGCCGATCTCACGGCCCTGATGGCGGAGTACGACTACGACGACAGCGAGCTCGCGAGCCAGATCAAGGTCGACGACAAGACCTACATGATCCCAGTGGTCAACTTCGTGTACCCGATGTTCACGAACGACGGCCTGCTCGCGGAAGCCGGCGTCTCCGAGCCGCCGTCGACCCGCGAGGAGTTCGCCGACGCGGCCGAGAAGGTCTCGGCTCTCGATGGAGACGCGTCGGGATGGGTCCTGCCGCTGTCGCTCGAGGCGCCGAACGGCGTGCAGAACGACGTGATGTCGTGGGTGTGGGCCTCGGGCGGCTCGATGCTCGACGGCGGTCAGCCGGATCTCACGAATGACGACGTCGCTTCCGCGATGGAGTTCATCGAGGGGATGTGGGACGCGGGCTCGATCGCGTCCGGCAGCTTCACGATGAAGGAGCAGGACAAGGTCGAGGAGTTCACGAACGGCCGCGTCGGGATGATGATCGACTCGCTTGCGCACATCAACCTCATCCGCGAGACGAACCCCGACCTCGAGTTCTCGATCTCGGCCATCCCCGCGGAGGAGGGCTACGAAGGCGAGCGCGGCATCCCCTACGCGTCGTGGGGCATCGGCGTCGCAGAGAACTCCGAGAACAAGGAGGCGGCGTTCAAGCTCGTCTCGTTCCTGATGGAGTCGGAGACGAACTCCGAGCTGTCGACGATGGCGAACGCGTTCCCCGGCAACACGGAGTCGGTGCCCGACTTCGTCGCGGATGACGAGCTCTTCGCGAAGGCCTTCGAGATCTACCAGGCCGGCTATCCCGCGAACGAGTTCACCGGTCTGCCCGTCGCGGAGGAGCTCATGCGGCTCCTCGGCGAGCAGCTCCAGTCGGCTCTCGACGGTCAGCAGTCGATGCAGGACGCGCTCGAGAAGGCGCAGGAGTCCTGGGAAGCCGAATTCTGATCCCGTTCCCGTTCGGTCGGATGGCGCGCGGCCGCGCGCGCCATCCGATCCCGACAGAGGTCGACGCCACATGAGCATGCAGACATCCTTCGCTCCCGACACGGAGACGCTCGTCACGGGTGCCCCGCTGTCGCGGAAGCGCCGCCAGCTGCGGAAGGCCGGCGAGTCCTACGGCTTCCTCGCCCCGACTCTCATCCTGCTCTTCGTCCTGATGATCGTGCCGATCGTCATGGTGATCGGGTACTCGTTCCAGGACGAGGCCGTGATGGGGTCGTCCTCCGGGCTCGTCGGGCTCGAGAACTACATCGCCGTCCTCTCCGACGCGGGGTTCTGGAAGGCGACGGGCAACACCTTCTTCTTCACGGTGGTCAGCGTCGCGGCGCACCTCATCCTCGGGCTGGCGTTCGCGATGCTGCTCAACAGCCCCCTGATCGGAGCGGTGCCGCGTGCGATCTTCCGCGCGCTCTACGTTCTTCCGTGGCTCTTCACGGCCGCGGTGATCGCGGTCCTCTGGCGGATGCTGCTGGCTCCGAACGGCATCATCAACTTCCTCCTCAGCACCGACGTCGAGTGGCTCGCCTCTCCACAGCTCGCGCTGGGCACCGTCACCTTCATCAACATCTGGGCTGGCTACCCGTTCTTCATGGTGAGCCTGCTCGCGGGCCTGCAGGGCATCCCGAACGAGCTCAACGAAGCGGCGACGGTCGACGGCGCCAACGCACCTCAGCGGTTCTGGAACGTGACCATCCCGCAGCTGCGCCCCATCATCGTGAGCCTCGTGCTGCTCGATCTCATCTGGACGTCGCAGCAGTTCGCGCTGATCTGGATGACCACGGGCGGCGGGCCGATCGACGTCACCGAGGTGCTCAGCACATTCACCTACAAGCTCGCGTTCGCCGAATACGACTTCTCGCTCGCCGCGACCTCCGCCGTCCTCGTGCTCCTCATGTCGATGGTGCTCGCGGTGTTCTACGTCCGCCATCAGAAGGCGAGGGACTGACATGGCGCTCTCCGTCACCGCCCGCACGCGCAC
Source organism: Microbacterium barkeri (assembly GCF_027921765.1). Classification (GTDB taxonomy): domain Bacteria; phylum Actinomycetota; class Actinomycetes; order Actinomycetales; family Microbacteriaceae; genus Microbacterium; species Microbacterium barkeri. The sequence goes on along the minus strand of NZ_BSEJ01000013.1, from coordinate 68,650 downwards.
GGCGCGCACCGGCGTCATCATCGGGCTCCTTCTCGGCGCGGTCTTCGCCGCCGGGCCGGTGCTCTGGATGCTCTCGAGCTCGTTCAAGTCGAACACCGAGATCTTCGAGCTGCCCCCGCGGCTCATCACGGACTCGTTCTCGCTCGACGCCTACGTCGCGATCCTCACGACGCCCGAGACGGTCCGCTTCTTCCTCAACAGCTACATCGTTGCGGGAGCCGTCACGCTGCTCACGCTGGTCGTGGCCATCCAGGCGGCGTACGCCTTCAGCCGATTCGAGTTCCGCGGCAAGCGCGTGCTGAACGTCGTGATCATCAGCGTGCAGGCGGTGCCGCCGATCACGTTGCTCATCCCGTACTTCGGCCTGGTCGTCGCACTCAAGCTCTACAACACGTACCCCGGCCTCATCCTCACCTACATGGTGTTCACGCTGCCCTACGCGATCATCATGATGACCGGGTACTTCAACACCCTGCCGCGCGAGCTCGACGAGGCCGTCCGGATGGACGGCGCCGGCTCCCTCACGGCGCTCTGGCGGATCCTCGTGCCGATCTCGGTGCCCGGCATCGTCTCGGTGGGGATCTACACCTTCATGATCGCGTGGAACGAGTACCTCTTCGCGCTCACCCTCACCCGCACCACCGACATGCGCACGGTGCCCATCGGCATCCAGCTGCTCATGGGGCAGCACTCGTACGAGTGGAACCAGATCATGGCGATGAGCATTCTCGGCTCGATCCCCGTGCTGATCCTCTTCCTGGTGCTGCAGCGCTTCTTCATCAGCGGTCTCACGGCCGGCTCCGTGAAGAGCTGACCGACCTCGCCATCCATCAACAAGGAGAATCACATTGCTGTACACCGGTAGGTCCATCCTCGACGTCGCCAACGAGCACGCCTTCGCCATCCCCGCCTTCAACATCAGCGACTGGGCGATGTTCAAGGGGATCATGGACATCAGCGAGGAGAAGGACGCGCCCGTCATCATCGCCATCCACCCCGACGAGGTCTCCCACATCACGACCGACCTCATCCCGGCCATGCACGCGCGCGCCCATCGCTCGAGCGTTCCCGTCGCCATCCACTGGGATCACGGCGGCACCTTCGAGCAGATGATCACGGCCATCCAGGCCGGCTTCACGTCGGTCATGATCGACGCCTCCCTGCAGCCGTTCGACGACAACGTCGCCCTCACGCGCAAGGTCGTCGAAGCAGCGCATTCCGTGGGCGTGCAGGTCGAGGGCGAGCTCGGGACGATCGGGGCGAACGACAGCTACGGCGAGGCAGGCGCGGCCGAGATCATCTACACGAACGTCGACGACGCGGTCCGGTTCGTGGAGGAGACCGGCGTCGACAGCCTCGCGATCGCGATCGGGACCTCGCACGGTCTCTACCCCGCCGACAAGAACCCCGAGCTGCGGCACGACCTGCTCCAGGAGATCAAGGCCGCCGTGGGAATCCCTCTCGTCCTGCACGGCGGGTCCGGCAACCCGGACAGCGAGCTGGCGCGCGCGGTCTCGCTCGGCATCAACAAGATCAACATCTCGAGCGACATCAAGGTCTCGTACCACAACCGCATGCGCGAGGTCCTCGGCACCGACGTGCGCCTGCGCGAGCCGAACGCCATCCAGCCGGAGCCGCTCGAGGCGATGAAGGTCACGGCGGCCGAGAAGATCGACCTGTTCGGAGCCGCGGGCAAGGCCACGCTGTACTGATCGTCACAGGAGACGGAAGGAGCCGGCGTGGGAGCCGATCTGGTGCTGGGGCTGGGCGGGACGGTCGACTACGAGATCCGCTGGGACACCGACGTGGTCAACGCGCTGGTCGGCGAGCTCGGCATCGTCCGCGCGGAGCTGGCGGCCGACGAGCCGATCGTCGATGAGCGCACGCTCGTCGCAGCGATCCTCGCCTTCGCCGCCGTGGGAACGGGCGGGGAGCGCTTCGTCGCCTCTTCGGAGATCGTCGAGCGGTTCGCCGCGCGGTTCCCGACCTCGGTCACCCTGGGCGGAACGGGGGTGCGGGCGGGTCTCGCGCTCGACCGACTCGGTGTCCCGAGCACCCAGCACCTCGTGAGCATCGACGACACCGTGCGCCGGCTCCTCCCGTCGTCGATGCGCGTCGTCAGCTCCGCGACGCGCGACACCCTCGATCCGCACCTCATCGTGCAGTACCCGGCCGGTGCGCGAATCCGGCTGGCGGATGGCGAGGTCGTCACGCCGAGCGCCAATCGGCTGATCTTCGCGAACGATCCGCCGAACCGCGAGATGGCGATCGCGGATGGCCTGGGCGACGCCCTCGCGACGGCGGCGGTGTTCCTCGTCTCGGGTTTCAACACGATGCAGGACGACCGGCTGCTCGTGCGGCGCCTCGATGAGCTGCGGTCCGCCATGCGCCGACTGCCGAGCGACGCCGTCGTGTACTACGAGGACGCGGGCTTCTACCGGCGCGAGTTCTCGCGCGAGATCCGAGCACGGCTGCTCGATCGCATCGACGTCTATGGCATGAATGAGGACGAGCTGCAGGAGTACCTCGGTCGGAGCGTGGATCTCCAGGACGCGGACGATGTCGTCGTCGCGCTGCGCGACGTCCATCGGCTCATCCCCGCCCCGGCGCTCGTCGTGCACACCCGCACGTGGGCTGTCGCCGTCGGCCCCGACGCGGAGCGCTACCGCGACGCTCTCGAGAGCGCGGTTCGGATCGCCGCGACCCGATATCGACTCGGAGACGGCTTCGCGCCATCCGATCTCGACGCGACCGACCGGTGCCCGCGGCATCACGGCGGCGCCCTCGTCGTCGATCGGGTGCGCGCGGCGATTCCGGGTTCCACCGGGGTCGCCGGATTCGACATCGACACGTCGTCGTCGACGACGATCGGGCTCGGGGACACGTTCGTCGGCGGCTTCCTGTCGGCGTTCGCGCCCGCGCGGAGGGCGGCGGCATGATCCACGAGCTCGGCCCCAATCGACCGCCGGAGAGGTTCTATCGCGGAGGTCGGGCCATCGCGGCGTTCCGCGGCGAGGCGTCGGCCGCCGAGCGGGAGCCGGAGGACTGGATCGGATCCGTCACGACCGTCCGCGGGGAGGCGGAGCTCGGGCTGACGCGGCTGCCCGATAGCAGGCTGCTTCGCGACGCGGTCGCGGAGGATCCGGTCTCCTGGCTCGGAGCGGAGCATGCGGCCCGCTGGGGCGCCGACGTGCGGCTCCTCGTGAAGCTGCTCGACGCGGGCCAGCGGCTGCCTGTCCACGCGCACCCCGACGACGGGTTCGCCGGGCGCCATCTCGGCTGCCGGCACGGCAAGGCCGAGGCGTGGTACATCCTCCAGGGCGGCACCGTGCACGTCGGGCTCACGCGGGAGGTGTCTGTCGACGAGCTGGCCGATCTCGTCCGCTCCCAGGATGTCGACGCGCTCCTGGGCCTCCTGCATGCGGTGCGCGTGGAGCCGGGGGACGTCGTCTGGGTGCCGCCGGGTGAGCTGCACGCCATCGGCGAGGGCGTCTTCCTCCTCGAGCTGCAACAGCCCGAGGACCTGTCGATCCTGCTCGAGTGGGAGGGGTTCGCGATCGACGGCGCGGCAGAGGGGCACCTGGGCCTCGGCTTCGACAGGGCGCTCGCCGCGGTGAATCGTCGCGCCCGTCGCGTCGAGGAGCTCGCGGAGCTCGTGCGTCCGGCACCCGTCCGGGGGTCGGTCTTCCCGGAAGCGGCGGACCCGTACTTCCGGCTCGAGAGGCTGCCGGTGGACGGGCAGGCAACCGTCGCCGCGGGCTTCTCCCTCCTCGTCCTCGTGGAGGGCTCGCTCGTGATCGACGGCGCGCGGGCCGCCGTCGGCTCGACCTTCCTCGTGCCCGCAAGCCACGGACCCGTCGAGGTCGACGGCGTCGGCGAGCTGCTCGTGGCGCGTCCGCCCGCCCCATGACGGGGACGGCCGACCCCGCTCGACCCGTGGGAGTGGGACGGTCGAGCCTGACGTTCGGCGTCCCGCGCGCGTGCACCGGGCCATCCGCTTCTCTCCTGGCAGGATGACCCGGATGATCGCCGTCGAGATCGCACCCGTGACGCTGCCGGACGCCGTCGACGCGCGCGATGCGCAGGATTTCCTCGACTACCTCGAGATCGCCGCGACCGTCATGCGGGAGCAGAGCGGCGCCGGTGTCGGCGCGCAGAAGCCTGCCGACGCACTCGAGCGGCTGCGCGGCGCGACGTGCGTGCCGCTGCTCGCGCGGATCGCCGGTCGAGCCGCGGGCGCCGCGCAGTTCATGGCGCCGACGGACGGGGGAGCGCTCGCGAGCATCAGCGTGTTCGTGCCCCGTCGCGATGCCGGGATCCTCGAAGCGATGCTCATCAAGGCCGTCGAGGAGCAGGCGCGGGCGCACTGGTTCGGGGCGGTCCGCGCGGTGAGCCTGCATCGCCCCGATACGGAGGGTGACGTCATCCCGGCGGCGGATGGCGGTGAGACGGCTCCGCGCGACCCCCAGGCGCGGGCGCTCGCGGAGTCGGGCTATGCGCTCGAGACCGTCACGCGGCATCCGACGGGCTGGGGCGACCTGGAGTACCTCGCGGCCGAGTGGCGGAAGGACCTCGCGGGGTAGGAGCATCCGGTCGGGGATGCCGCGTGCCGTTTCACGGGGTGGCGGATCCGCGCACGAGGCGGACCTGTTGTGCCCCTGCGGCAGCGGCGAGCCTGTCGTCGAACGTCGCCAGCGCCGCGCCCAGCTGAGCCGCGGCGTCGAGCACGAAGGCGTCAGGCAGCTTCAAACCTGTCTCCACGCGCAGCGAGGCCACTCGAAGCGGCGCGTTCTCATCGAGGTCGACGCGAGAGATCTCCATGGCTTCGAGGAGGGCGAGCATGTCCTCCGCTCGGCCGATTCGGGCCGGGCCGACGAGGCACTCGGTGATCGTCACGGCGTGCATGGCGAAGGTGTCGTCGCTCTCTTCGACAACTCTCCGGGCGCGCTCGTGTGCAGTGTCGCGTCCCGCCGCGTATGCGATCACGACACTCGCGTCCAGGACGATCATTCGCGCCAGTCCTCGCGCAGGTCATCGAGATGCCCGGCTGGATACGCCTCGTCGAACGTGCCGCGAAGTCGCGCGAGCGCCTGGCGGCGTCGTTGACGCGACGTCTCCCGCTGCGACTCGATCTCCTGTGCGCGCTCGACGGCGAGCCGCGCGATCAGCTCACTGCGAGACGCGGTGGGCCAGCTCCGTCGAGCTGTCTCAAGGGCGTGCGCGACCGCATCGGTGACGGTCACCTGGATGCGCGGGAGCGAGGTCGGCATGACGGAAGTGTACCTCCAGCGAGCGTGGTGCACCACCCGCAGCGAAAGCCGTCAGGCCCCGCCCGCTGATCGCAACGTGAACCCTTCTCCCTCGCCCCCGACCACGCGGGCGAACAGATCGGCGTTCACGGGCACGAGCTGGTAGCTGTCGGAGTCGATGTCGATGAGCAGCAGACGCATGCCCCGTGCCGCGAGCTGCTCGTCGATCGACACCAGAAGCGGCGGCAGCAAGCCGCCGCGCTCGAGCCGGTCGCCGAGATGATCGAGGATCCGACGCTCGGTCTCGTCGTCCCACGCGGGCGCCGCCAACCCGAGGCGAGCGCACGCGCGTGTCAGAGCAGCGCGGGTCGCGCCGAGATACTCCTCGCCGGACCAGTCGAGCCACACGATCGTGCCGGCCTCCTGCCCCACGCTGAGGAGCAGCTGGATGGCGCTCGGTCCGTCATCCTCGAACGGATCGTCGAGATCGGGGTACTTCGGGAAGGCGTTTCCCGACTGTTCACCGCCGTCCGCGAGCCTTCCGGCATCCCCTCCGCGGCCATCCGACCGCGCCCGCCGCGAGTCCGACCCGACGGACTCAGGAAGGAAGATCCGTGCCATCCGCATTCCCTCGTCGCAAGGTCGTCGCCTGCGCTGTGCTCCTCCCGCTCCTCGTCGGCCCCGCCTTCGCGCAGCCGGCCTTCGCCGCGAAGGACGACGACCTCGTCGACGCGTCGGCCATCGAGCCGCGCGCGGCGGCGTACGGCGCGTTCGTCGACACGTACCGCCAGAACACGACCGACTTCACGACGCCCGAGACGAACCCGGCGATCGGCGTGCTCTCCGAGATGCTCGAGTACTGGACGCCCGGCACCACCTGGAACGACGGCACGGTCCTGAATGCCCAGGTGCATGAGCAGAACATCGCCGCGATCGAGCGGATCACGCAGAACCGCACCGACGAGGAGGCCGACGCCGCCTACCTCGCCGACCGTCGCCACCAGAGCTACTCGATGATCGAGGGCCTCGAGGAGGACGCGCAGGAGTTCCGTGACCTCGCGAACGCGGGCACGACCATCCCCGACGAGATCCCCGCCGACGCGCTCACGACGAAGTACGACGACCGCGGCAACGAGAACGGCGCCTGGGCCGACGTCGACTCGGAGCTCGGCAGCGTCGTGCAGCTCGTGAACACCGTGCGCGGGCCGTGGGCGACCTCCAACCGCGCCAAGGAGTACTACCAGTACATGCGCCCGTTCCGCTGGAGCGACGACGTCGTGCTCGTGCCCGAGCTCGAGCCGGTCAAGAAGCCCGAGTCGGAGGCCGCGTCGGACGGCGGATTCCCGAGCGGGCACACGAACGCCGCCTTCCTCGCGGGCATCGCGCTCGCCACGGCCGTGCCCGAGCACTACGACGACCTCCTGCTGCAGGCGTCCGACCTCGGCTACAGCCGTGCCGAGGCCGGGATGCACTCGGCGCTCGACATCATCGGCGGCCGCATCCTCGCGACCGGCCTCGCCGCGGCGACCCTCGCCGACGACGAGAACGCCGAGCTGATCGCCGAGGCGACGGCGGACGCCGACACCGCGCTCGATACCGAGCTCGATCTCGACACCGACCGCGACGCGTACCAGGCGCGCCTCGCGGAGTACCTCGCGAACACCACGTTCGGCCTCGACCCCGTCGGCGAGGCGGGCGTCGCGCCGGTCGTGCCGGAGGGCGCCGAGGAGCTCATCCGCACGCGCTACCCCTATCTCGACGACGCGCAGCTGCGCTGGGTGCTCTACTCGACGGCGCTCGAGTCGGGTCTCCCCGTCGCGGATGACGCCGAGGGCTGGGGCCGGCTCAACCTCTTCGCCGCCGCGAACGGCTTCGGCGCATTCGACCGCGACGTCGCGGTCTCGCTCGACGCGACGGCGGATGGCTACGGTGCGGTGGACGTGTGGCGGAACGACATCGACGGCGCGGGGTCGCTCACGCTCGACGGCACGGGCACGCTCATCCTCGCGGGTGAGAACTCCTTCACGGGCGGCGTGCGCGTGAAGGGCGGCGAGCTCGTCGCGACGACCGCGACCGCGCTCGGCACTGCCGACGTCGAGCTGCAGCGCGGGGTCGTCCGCGAGCAGGCGGATGGCACGCTCGAGGTCGGCGGGGAGCTCACGCAGAAGAAGGGGGCGACGCTCGCGCTGACGATCGAGGACGCCTCCGCTCCCGCCCTCTCGGTCGACGGCAAGGCGAAGCTGCGCGGCACGCTCGCGGTCGACGTGTCGGCGCTGGCCGAGGTGCCGGCAGAGCTGCCGCTCATCGAGGCCGCGAAGTTCCCGGGCGCGCTTCCGTCGCTCGAGGTCACGGGGCTGCCGGAGGGCTACCACCCGGAGCTGCGCGTCGAGGGCGGCGTGCTCACGTTGGTCGACGCGCGCTGACGCGGCGGGCGGGCGGGGAGAACCCCGCCCGCCGCCTGTCGCGTCGAGGACAACCCGCAAGGCTACGAACTGGGTGCCGCGAATCCGCGAGTTAAGTGTCGCGAATCCACGAGTTCACCGTCGCGAATCCGCGAGCTGAACCGCGCCTCGCGGAGCGCAGGGGCCTCGTCCGCGTTGCGCGCGAGGCCCCGCCACGCTGTCGCGTGGACGTCAGCCCGCTCGTTCCAGGCTCACGTCCACCCAGAACTGCAAGGCGTCCTCCGCCTGCACGTGCTCCGGCGCGACGTGCAGCCATCCGGGTCCCATCGTCCGCTCGCCCATGAAGGCCTGCTCGGCCGCGGTGCTCTCGATCAGCTCCGCATGACGGCTCGGTGCGACGTGAACCAGCAGCTCCCCGTCCTTGCCGGCCGTCACCGCCATCCGCTCGTCGACCATGAACGCGCGGCTGCCGAACATCGACACTTCGCGGACCACGCGCCCGTCGAGGAGCTCGCGGATGCGCGCCGCGAGCGCATCTCGCGCCGGTCGCTCGGCGGCAGCCACTGTCAGCGCCCGCCCTTTGCGAGGTAGTCCTGGCCGTCGTAGTGCAGCTGCAGCCGATCGATGACGCCGTCGCGAAGCGTGAAGAACTCGGCGATGCGCACCACGCCGCCCGGCATCGTCGCGTCGTAGAGGACCGCGGAGCCGCCCGTGCCATGCACCTCCTGGACGAGCTCGATTCCCTGCACCGTCGCGACGAAGCCCAGGGCGCCCTGGAGGAAGCCCTCCGTGGCATCGGGGATGTGGCCGGCGAGTGATCCCGTGAAGTCGAGATGGTCGGAGAGGAGCGGGCGGAGCGCGTCGCCATGGTCATAGGCATCGGCGCCGGACGTGAGCACGGCGTAGTACTCCTGCAGGACACGCGGCGCGTCGCTGGAGACGATCATGGGGAACCTCCCGAGTCGAGTTACTATAAATTCTCAAGTTATCTTTCTCGAAGTCAAGAGGGTTCCGTGAAGTCATACGGCCAGCTGTGTGCGGTTGCGCGTGCTCTGGATGTGGTCGGCGATCGCTGGACGCTGCTGATCGTGCGCGAGCTGCTCATCCGGGGTCGTGCCCGATTCCGCGACCTGCAGGCGGGCCTGCCCGGTCTCGCACCGAATCTGCTCACCCAGCGCCTGCGCGACCTGGAGGGGGAAGGTGTGCTGCGACGCGAGCGGGGTACGCCGCGGAGCGACTACATCCTCACCGAACGCGGACGGGCGCTCGAGGGGGTCGTGCGCGAGCTGCTGAAATGGGGAGCGCCGACCGTGCGCGATGCGCCCGCCGACGCGATCTTCCAGATGCACTGGCTGAGCATGCCGGCGGCGCACCTGCTGCGTGACAGCCAGCCGGAGCGAGGTGCTGGGTGCGTGCGATTCGGCGATCCGGCGGACGGGTTCGACGTGCTCGTCGGTGACGGCGCGGTCCGCGTCGGTCCGTGCGATGGCGGGCGGACTCCGGACGCCGTCGTGAAGGGTCCAGGGGCAGCTCTTGTCGGACTGGTCCAGGGTGCGCTGCCGCTCGAGCGCGCCGCGGCCGCGGGTGTCGCGATCGAGGGCGACGTCGAGGCGCTTCGCCGCATCCTGCCCGCGGGTTGAGCGGAGACAGAGCTGCGGCGGACAGGGGTGCATCCCCGTCCGCCGCAGCGTGTGCGGTATCCGCTTCTCAGCGGCGTGCCGGCGCCGGCAGCATCCGCTGCTCCTCGCTGACGAGGGTCGCGCTCTCGACGCCGGGAGCCGACACGGTGAGCTCGACGCTCAGGTGCTTGCCGGCGTCGCCGCGGACCGGCGTGTAGCTCGAATCCGTCGCACCCGCGATCGGCCGCCCGTTGCGCAGCCACTGCCACGAGACGTCGCCGTCGGCGGGGGCGAACTCCGCGATCGCCTCGACGGGCTCGCCGATCGCGGGTGCCTCGCTGAGCTCGAGCCGCGTGATCACGGCCGTCCTCGAGATCGCGACGGTCGTCTCGCTCGAGACGGATCCGTCGGTCGATGTCACGACGATGCGCGCGGTCCATCCGTTCGAGGCGTCGGCCTGCTCGACCTCGACCGATGCCTCATCGTCGAGCGCGAAGGCCTGCACGACGGGCGGAACGGACGGATCGGCGGTCACCGCGTAGGCGCTGGCGTCGGGCGAGAAGCCCTCCACCGTCTCGCCGGCCACGCGGAGGTCCGCGAGGGTCGCGACTGCGGCCGGCGAGGCCACGCTCTCGAACAGCTCGACCTCCGAGACGATCATGTGCATCCCCTCGGCGGCGTGCAGGGTGAAGCGCACCCCGGTCGCCGTCCGGGTGGCGAACTCGGCCGTCACGATCGGAGCGCCGGTGGACGGAGACTCCACGGCCTGCGGAGACTCCCAGCCGGGCGCGGGCGCCCAGGCGCCGTCGGCGTCGCGCACCTCGATCGTCATCGTCTCGGCCCAGCTCGCGCGGCCGTCGCGCCAGAAGCGGATCGCGGCTCCGTCGAGGTCGCGCGCCTCGAACGTGTACGTGAGGGTGCTCGTCTGCTCCTGAGCGCTGCCGGACCAGTTCGACCATCCCTTGTCGTCGAGGACGCCGTTCAGCGTGCGCTCCGCCGGGTAGCCGGGCTCCGTGTAACTGGCCTCGACCGCGACGCCGCCGTCTGCCGCGAAGCTGCGCTGCGTGCCCTCCGTGACGAGCACGGCGAGCCGCGCCGCGAGCTCTGCGCCGTCGGCCTGCGCCGTGCCGGTGATCGAGATCGCACCGGGCTCGGCCAGCGCGCTCTCATCGAGCGTCGTCCAGTCCCACTCGACCGGCACCTCGAAGGCGTGCTCCGACGCCCCCACGCGGGCCGGCACGGTATCCGGCGCTGCCGCACGCACGGCGTCCGGGGTGGTGCCCGCCGCGACCGTGACTGATACCGGATCCGTCGCGGTGAGGCCGCCGACATCGACGTGCGCGACGACGGTGAACGTCTGCCCGAACAGGTCGACGGCCGTGCCCGGCACCTCCACGCGGCCCTCGTTCTCCCAGGCCGCGTCATCGGGAAGGTCCCACTCGACCGGAACCGCCGCGCCCGTGCCCCACGCGTACGCCGAGAGGACGGTCTCGGGCAGCAGAGGAGCGACGCCGGCCGTTGTGCGTGCCGGGATCGCCGTCCCATTGACGGGGGTCAGGTCGCGCGCCTCCCAGGCCTGGTTCGCTCCTCCGTTGGAGCCGTACACGCCGACCGAGGCGCCCTCGGCCGAGGACTGCCCGCCCACCTCGAGGGCGAGCGCAAGCGCCTCGTTCACGAACGAGAAGCTCTTCCCGTCGGTGGTGTTGACGATCCACCGTGTCTCGGGGCTCTCGGCCGCGGCCGACGGGTCGATGTCGCGCAGGTCGGTGCCCGCGCTCGTCGCGCCGAGGACACGGCCGTCGCCGTTCTCGAGCACGACGCGCTGGGTCGCGGTCCTCTCGCCGACGGCGACCGTGTGGGCCGTCCACTTCTGCGCCGCTGCGGTCGCCGTGTCGTCGGCGAGCGTCGTGATGCTCGTCGCCGCACCGGAGCCGCCGGCGGTGAGTGCCTTTCCGCTCTGCGCGCCGACGAGCTGGTAGCTGTGCCCATCCTCGATGGCGGGCGCATCGGCCGAGACGCCGGAGACGCCGTCGATCACGAAGGTCGTGACCGACTTCGCGGGCACGGTGAGGGTGGCCGACGCGTCATCGACGGCGACGGGGGGTCCCTCGACGAGCGCGTTCGCGGTCGGCTCATCGGGCGATGGGGCCTCCGTCGTGACGTACGGCGTCACGGTCGCGCCGTCCGCGATTTCGCCGAAGGCGGAGAGATCGAGCGTGACCGAAGCCGCATCCGCGCTCGTGTTGCGGTGGACGATGGTCGCGCCCGTCCCGTCACCGCGGATGGCCGCGGTGCTCGAGGTGTCGTCGACGGGCACGAGGCGATCGCCCTCGTGGATGAACTTCGTGAAGTTGCGGATGGTGTTGAACTTCGAGTTGACCTCGACGCCGCACGGCTCGACGGCGGTCGAGTCGCCGCCCGCGTCCGCGACGCGTCGCGCCGACTTCCACACGGTGCGGCCATCCTCCTCGTAGGGCTCGCAGTCGAGGTCGATGAAGACCGAGCCCCAGTTGAGGTCCTCGCCCTGCGGCTGCATGTTGTAGAGGTCTTCGACGGGCTGCCAGAGCACCCACGCGCTCGGCTCGAGCTCGCGCAGGTCGTCCATGATGCGACCCGCGATGCCGAGGCCGTTCTCGATGTCGACAGGGTCGTACCCGTCGACCCAGCTGCCCTCGATCTCGCTCATCCAGAGCGGGGTATCGGCCTGCTTCGCGAGGTCGCGCACGACGAGGCGTCCGCTCGTGCCATACGTGTGCACGTTCATGCGGCTGACGTCCTCGCGCGTCTCCGCCGGGTATGCCGCCCAGTTCCGCGCGAAGATCCCGGGGTTCGTCTCGTCCATGGCCGAGATGCGCGCACCGGTCTCGGCCCCGTCGAGCACGGCGGCGAGCGCCTCGACGACCTCGACCTGGCGCTGCGGCCCGACGTGCATGCCCTCCTGGCGGCCGCCGACCGGAACGCCGTTCTCGAGCCGCGTCCCCCAGTAGTTCGTGTTCGGCTCGTTGAACGGGTCGATCGTGTCGACCTCGATCCCGTGCTCGGCCTCGAGGTGCTCCGTGACGTTGACGAGGTACTGGGCGAACGCCTCGTCCGCCTCGGGCTTGAGCTGCTCGGCAGCCGCGTCGAACCCGCCCGAGACGTAGCCGCTCTCGGTCATGAAGTAGGGCGCCGAGTTCGCGAAGGTCTCCCAGTGCGTGATCTGCCCGTCGGCGACCAGCCGGTCGACCCACCAGCGCTGCGTCTCGTCCGCGTCCCAGTCATAGTGCGCGGGGTCATCCGCGTCGAACGCCGCGAGAACCGCGTCGCGATCGGCGTAGGTCGTCGCCGCTCCGCCGTAGAGCCCCTCGGAGCCGTCGGGATCCGGCGCCCACCAGCCCTCGACGGCGCCGCCTGCGCGCAGGTAGTCGGCCACGTCCGAGGCGTTGCCGCCGCCGATGTTGTAGCGGGCGATGTTGAGGTCGAGCCCGTCCTCGCCGAAGACGGCCTGGTAGAGCTCCTCGCGGAGTTCCTCGGGGTAGTCGCCGGTCGCATTCGCGAACCAGGCGAGGCTTGTGCCCCACCCCTGGAACGCCTCGCCCGCGGAGGCGGGGTTCGGCGTGATCGTGACGGATCGCTCCGCCGCCTCGGCCGCGCTCGCGGCGGGTGAGGCGATCAGCGCCCCTCCCACGAGCGCGGCGCCCGTCGTGAGCGCCGCGGCGCGCCGCAGCGTGTGCGATGTCGGCATCGACACTGCCCCTTTCGTCGTCGAAAGCGTCGCGCGGCACCCGGCTGAGCCGTCCGCTGCGACAGACCATGTTTGCGCAACCATAGCGGATGCGGCCCGATCGCGGCAGGCCGCGCGCACGCCACGACCTCGCGATTGGCCCGAGACGGAGGGCCCGCTCCTCTGCGAGCCTGCTCGGATGGGCGTGCCATGCACACGCGGGAAGGGAAAGAGATGACGACGACGGCGACCGGATACACGGCAGGCGACTTCGCGGTGCGGCGGAATGCCGCCCCGACCTCGGTCGGCGAGCGCGAGCGCATCCTCGAGGACCCGGTGTTCGGCCAGCGCTTCACCGACCATATGGCGATCGCGGAATGGAGCGCAGACAGCGGCTGGCACGACCTGCGCGTGGAGCCCATGGGGCCGCTTCCGCTCCATCCGGCAAGCGCCGTCCTGCACTACGGGCAGGAGATCTTCGAAGGCCTCAAGGTCTACCGCCATCCGGATGGCCGGCTCGTCACGTTCCGTCCGGAGATGAACGCGCGGCGGATGGCGCGCTCTGCGGAGCGGCTCGCCCTGCCGGTCCCGCCGGAATCGCTGTTCCTCTCGGCCGTCGACGCGCTCCTCGCGCAGGACGCGGAATGGGTTCCCGCGCGCCCCGGCGCGAGCCTCTACCTGCGTCCGTTCGTCATCGCGTCGGAGGCGTTCCTCGGTGTGCGGCCGGCGAAGCAGGCGCTCTTCGGAGTGATCGCCTCGCCCGCGGGCGCCTATTTCTCGGGCGCGAGCGAGGGCGTCTCGCTCTGGCTCTCGACGGACTTCTCGCGCGCGGGGCGCGGCGGCACGGGAGCCGCGAAGTGCGGAGGAAACTACGCGGCGTCGCTCGCCGCCCAGCGCGAGGCCGAGGCGCACGGCTGCGCGCAGGTTCTCTTCACCGACGCCGAGACGCACACCTGGGTCGAGGAAGCCGGCAGCATGAACATCTTCTTCGCCTTCGCCGACGGGTCGATCGTCACGCCCCCTGCCGAGGGGACCATCCTCGAGGGCGTCACGCGCGACAGTGCGCTCGCGCTCGCGGCCGACCTCGGCCACCGGGTCGAGGAGCGCCCCGTGAGCGTCGACGAGTGGGCCAGGGCGGCCGCGGACGGAACCCTCGCCGAGGTGTTCGCGACGGGAACCGCCGCCGTCGTGACGCCGATCGCCCGCCTCGTCTCGCCCGAGCGCGTCATCGAGACGCCGACCGCGGGCTTCGGCCCGGTCGCCGCCCGGCTGCGCGACGAGCTGACCGGCATGCAGTTCGGCACCGTCCCGGATCGATTCGGATGGCTGCGGGAAGTCGGTCGCGCGCCGGCCGCCTGACGGCCGGCCATCCGCCGCGCGTCTCGCGAGCGGCGGATGGCCCGATGCCCGTCAGGCGCGCTCGACCGGGAGCCAGAGCTCGCACCGGGCGTGCGTGAACGCGGCGTCGTGCTCGAGAACGGCCACGATGGAGGGCCCCGGGCGCAGGCGCCAGGGGTTCGACGGGAACCACTCGGCGGCGGTCGCGGCCCACATGTCCTGCAGGGCCTTCGGATGCGGGCCGTCGCTCGTGAAGACGGCCCAGCTGCCGGCGGGCACCGCGATCGCATCGAGGTCGTCGGGAGCGTCGACGTCATCCGAGATCGCGACACCGTGCAGGTAGGTCAGGTCGCTGCCCTCGGCACTGTCCTGCTCGATGTCGTCGGTCACCTGGAGGATGCCCGCCGGCTCCGTGTCGCCGAGCGCCTTGAGACGCACGTGCTCTTCCATCGGGATGCGGGCGATGTGCTCCTGGATGTGCGGGTTGACCCCCTCGTGGATGAGCGGCACGCGCGTGGCGTGGCCGACCAGCCGGAGTGCGGGGTGTTCGATGAGGCGGACGTGCATGGGGGTGCTCCCTTCGACGGTCAGGCGGAACCTGAGCTGCTGTTGACTGCGGAAGGGGCCGCCGTCGCGACGGGCCTCGCTCGGGCCGACGCCGTGCACGCTGCGGAACGCCCGCGCGAACGCCTCGGTCGATCCGTAGCCGTACCGGACCGCGATCGCGAGCAGGTCGCCCGACGACTCCGCGACATCCGCCGCGGCCAGGGTCATGCGCCGCCTCCGGACGTATTCCGAGACCGGCATGCCCGCGAGCGACGAGAACATCCGCCGCAGGTGGTGCTCCGTCGTGCCGTGGGCGTGCGCGACGGCGGCCACGTCGATCTCGTCGTCGGGCGTGCGCTCGACGGCGTCGATCAGGTCGTTGAGTGCGGCGATCATGGCCCCTCCTTCCGCATCGAGTCTCGTTCGCACGACCGCTGCTGCGCCCGACCGTTCCGGACCGATCCGGTCGGGTGCTACCGCAGCGCCTCGCGCGCGAAGAGGGCGATGTCGGCGCTTCCCTCGCGCGTGAGCCGCTCGCGCCATCCGAAGAGCACCCTGAGCAGGTCCTCCGTCCGCCCGGCGACGCTCGCGATGTCGTCGCGGTCGAACTCGCCGCTCGGGTGCTGCCACCCCGCCATCGTGAGCCCGAAGGCGATCGCGCGCCACCGCTCATCCGCCGGGGTGCCGTCGGCGAGCGAGAGGAACAGGAGCACGGCCGCGTCGACCTCGGCGTCCTGCAGTTTGCGGTAGAGCCCGCGCGCGACGAGTCGCAGCAGCCGCCGCGGGTGGCCGAGCGCCTTCCTCGCCTCTGCGCCCAGCAGCAGGCGCCCCTTCTGCACCCGCACGAGCCCGAGGCGCTGCGCCGTCTCGCGCAGGTTCGCGATCGGCGGCGTGAGGTCCTCGCGGTTGCCCTTGCCGATCCAGTCCTCGATCCAGCCGAGCGCGGTCATGCCGTCGAGCACGACGTCGGGCGGCAGCCAGCCCGCCGAGGTGAGGTCGATGCCGCCCGCGCCGACGGCATCCACGAGCCATGCGAAGGGGCGGATCAGCCGCTCGGCCGTCGCATCGTCGAGGTCGGTGGGCGCGAGCACGCCGGTGCGATAGAGATGCTGGCGGAGCTCAGAGCGGATGGCCGGAGGCAGCGTCCCCGCGAACGCGACGATGGGCGACTCGAGGTCGACATCGCCCGGCGGGCGCAGCTCGTCCGCCTTGACGAGGCCCGACATGTCGTACGGGTGGACGCCCGAGCCGCTGGGGTTGAACAGCAGGTTGAGCTCGGCCTGGATCGACGGCGGGTCGAAGAACGTGGGGTCCGCGGGCGCCCAGGGACCGACGGTGTCGGCGACCCACTGCCGGATCTCGTCGTGCTCGGGATGGTCGGGGTCGGCCCAGATCGCGCACTTCTCCTGGTACCCCTCCGCGCCGCCCGAGTCCTCCCACGGCCCGCGGTTGCGCCCCGCGCGCAGAAGCACGGGCGGGGCCTCGGCGATGGGCGTCATCTCGTGGTTGATCTCCACGAGGTGGTGCCACGTGTCGCCGAAGTCGTAGATGTAGGCGAGCGGTGACTCCTCGAGGGCGCCGAGGATGGTCCACTCGTCCTCATCGAGGATCTCCGGATCGTCGGACGACGGCTGCCCCCACCGCAGGGGCGGGCGCGGGGTGAGGTCCTCGGTGAGGGGCAGGCCCTCGAAGGTCTCGTGTCGGTGGGTCTCGCGCCAGCCCAGCATCACCTGGATCGCCATATGCAGCTGGCGGATGGTCATCTGGCCGTCGATCTCGAACTCGCGCCAGATCTCCGGCTCGACGTCGCGCAGGGTGACGCGGAGGTAGAGGCGCTCGTCCGGTTCCATGGGTCGATCGTACGGACAGGCCGCGGCCCAACGTTGGGCCAGGGCCCTTGTGAGCCGTTCGGCTAAGTCGTACAGTGCTGTTCGAGAAGCGGGGAGGGCTCTCGAGAGGAGTCATCATGTCGAAGGTGATCGCGGCGATCTCGATGTCGCTCGACGGATTCGTGACCGGTCCCGACGTCTCGCGCGAGCAGCAGCTCGGCACAGGCGGGATGGCGCTGCACCGATGGGTGCACGCGCCCGACGAGCACGACGTGGAGCTGCTCGACCGGATGGCCGGCGCCGCGGGCGCGGTTCTCATGGGCCGCACGTCGTACGACCTCGCCGAGGGCGACGGCGGGTGGGGTGACGGCGGGCCGGTCGGGGCGGTGCCCTGCTTCGTGCTGACCCACGAGGCCCCGGATCTGGAGACCGTGCGCGCACGTGACGTATTCACTTTCGTGACGGATGGCCTCGGGAGCGCCGTCGCGCAGGCTCGCGAGGTCGCGGGGGAGCGGGCTGTCGCCGTGCACGGGGCGAGCGCGACGCAGCAGTGCCTCGCCGCGGGCATCCTCGACGAGATCTGGATCCATCTCGCACCGCTCCTGCTCGGAGAAGGGGTGCGGCTCTTCGAGCACGTGGGTGGGCAGCATGAGCTCGAGCGAGTGGACGTCATCCCCTCGTCGACTGCGACGCACCTGCACTACCGGGTCATCCGGTGACAGCGGCGCCGACCGCCAAGCGCGCCGACGCGCAGCGGAACATCCAGGCCATCCTCGACGCGGCCGCCGTCTGCCTCAGCAAGGACGCCGCCGCGAGCGTGGCCGAGATCGCCCAGGCGGCAGGGGTGGGGCGCGTGACCCTGTACGGGCACTTCGCGAACCGCGCCGAGCTCATCGACGCGGCCATCGCGCGCGCCATCGACGAGGGCGACGCAGCGCTCGCCGCGATCGACCTCGGTGGCGACCCGCGGACGGCTCTCGTGCGCCTCGTCCGTCAGAGCTGGTCGGCCATCGTGCAGATCGGCGCGCTGATGAGCGCGGGGGCGGCCACCCTGACGCCGGAGCGGATGCTCGAACTGCACTCGCGCCCCGTGTCGCGCGTCGAGGCTCTCGTGCGGCGCGGACAGGAGGCCGGCGCCTTCCGGTCGGATCTCCCGACCACCTGGCTCGTGAGCACTCTCCACCGCATCATGCACGGCGCAGCCGAGGACATCGACGCCGGTCGTCTCGCGGCCGCGCAGGCGCCTTCCGCCATCGCCGCGACCGCGCTCGCGGCATTCACCCCGCCGGGCCATCCGGTGCCCTCTCTCGAGGAGTGGTCATGACCGTCGTCGCCGGGCGGAGGACACCCTGGCTGCTGCGCCGCTGGGCCGCCCTCGCCGGGATCGTGTTCGGAGGGGCGCTCGCCCTCGCCTTCGCGCGCGGCTTCTCGAACTCCGCCGAGGTCGCTCAGGTGCTCACGGCGGCCGGGTTCGTCTACCTCGGCGCCGCGGCGCTCGGCCGGCCCAGCCTCGCGTGGCCGCTCTTCGGCGTCACCTTCGTGCTCATCGGCGTTGGGGCCCTCGTCGACGGGTTCAACGCGTTCTGGGCCCTGGTCGTCCTCGCGATCGCGCTCGCCGTCGTCGGCGTCGTGCGCGGGGCCATCCGGCCGCCGTGGGGGCTTCCGCTGCAGGCCGCTGCGATGGCGGCGATCATCGGGATCGCGCTCGTCGTCGCGGCGCTCGGTCAGCCGTGGGCGGGAGTGCTCGTCGGGCTCGGGCTGCTCGGGCACGCGGTGTGGGATGCGCGGCACCTGCGCGCCCGACGCGTCGTCGCGCCATCCATGGCCGAGTTCTGCTGCGCTCTCGACGCGCTGCTGGGCGCGGCGGTGATCGGGATGTCCGTGGTCGCGTGAGTCACGGTGACTCGGACACGGTGGTCGACGCTCGCACGAGGAGCTCGGGCGTCAGCAGCGATGACTCGGGTGTCTCGCCGGCGACGACGCGCAGGAGGGTCTCGAGAGCACGTCGCCCCATCTCGTGCATCGGCGAGCGGACGGTCGTGAGCGGGATGCCCACGGAGGCCGCGAGCGGCGTGTCGTTGTAGCCGACGAGGGCGACGTCGTCTGGCACCGACATGCCCCGCGTGATGAGGGCGCCGAGGCTTCCGATCGCGGCGAAGTCGTTGGTCGCGAAGACCGCGTCAGGGCGGATCCCGGCGTCGAGCGCCGCCATCGTCGCCTCCTGCCCGGCGGCCGCGTCGAATCCGCGATAGACGATGCGCTCGGGCGGCACGTCCACGCCCGCGTCATGGAAGCTGTCGATGAGCCCCCGCGTGCGGTCGCGGGCGGTGGAGGCGAACGCGAGGCCGGCGAGGATCAGGACGTCGGTGCGGCCGATCTCGAGCAGGTGCTCGCCGACGAGGCGGCCTCCCAGATAGTCGTCGCACGTGACCCCCACGTGCGGAGGGCGTCGTCGCGAGGTCACGACGAACGGCACTCCCTGCTCCGCGAGGTCGTCGAGGAACGGGTCGTCGAGGTGGGCGTCTCCGAAGATGATCCCGTCGACGCGGCGGTCGAGCATCTGCTGGGTGCGGATGCGCTGCTGCGCGACGTCGTCGAGCGAGTTCGTCACGAACGTCGAGATGCCGCGCTCTCCGGCGGCCTCGTCGATGCCCTCGTAGATCGTGGCGAGCACGTAGTCCTGGAGTCGGGGGACGATCACGCCGATCTGGTTCGATCGCGCCGTGCGCAGGCTCGCCGCGTGGGGGTTGCGGCGGTAGCCGTGCTCCTCGGCGATCTGCCGGATCTCCGCGACCTTGCCCGGTGAGGCCCAGCGCAGGGCCTCCTCGCCGGGGGCGCCCAGGACGCGGGAGACGGTCGTGATGCTCACGCCGGCGAGGTCGGCGATGCCGCGCTGGGTGATGGGGCGCCGGCCCGGTGGTGGTGTCACGCGTGCTCCTCGTGGGACGAGTCCATTGTGGCGCACGGCGCCGTCGCCGCCGACGCGATGTCGCGTCGGTTTGCCGCAAACTCCTGTAACACGATCTTCACACAAACGATTGCGTTCAACGATTGTGTGGGAGCAGTATGGACGGCAACCCGCTCGCTCGACCCTCGGAAGAAGCTCATGCCCCACCTCGTGCTCCTCGGTACCGGAGGCACCATCGCCTCGCGGCGCATGCCCTCCGGCGGGTCGAAGGCGACCGACTCCGCGGCCGAGCTCGCCGCCGCCGCGGGGGATCTCGACGGCGACATCACGGTCGAGGTGCACGACGTGCTGGCGGTCAACTCGTTCAACCTCGAGCTGCGCGACCTGCGCACCATCTCCGACGCGGTGGCTCACGCGCTCGCCCGAGACGACGTCGACGGCGTCGTCGTCTCGCACGGCACGGACACGCTCGAGGAGACGGCTGCTCTGCTCGACCTCGTCCACGACGATCCCCGGCCCGTCGTGCTGACCGGCGCGCAGCGCTCCGCCGACGCGCCGGACACCGACGGCCCGCGCAACCTGCGAGACGCCCTGGTCGTGGCCGCCGCGCCCGACAGCCGCGGTCGCGGGGCGCTCGTGGTGTTCGCGGGCGAGGTCTTCAGCGCGTTCGGGCTCCGCAAGGCGCACACGCTCGCGGCCCAGCCGTTCGCGAACGTCTTCGGAGGGCCGATCGGGCGCGTCCTCGAGCGACCGGAGTACGCGTTCCGCCCCGACGCCCGCGCACCCCTCGCCCGACCGGGCGCCGCCTTCGACGCGGTCCGCGTCGACCTCGTGCTCGCTTACCCCGGCGCCGATTCCTGGCTGCTCGACGCCGCGCTGCGCGCGGGCGCGCAGGGCGTGATCGTCCTCGGCGGCGGCGCCGGGAACCCGGGGACCCGCCTGACCGACGGGATCGCCCGCGCCTCGAGGGCGGGCGTCGTCGTCGGGCTCGGAACGCGGACGGGGGCAGGCGCCGTCGTTCCGCTGTACGCGGGAGGCGGCGCGGTCGACGCCGTCCACGCCGGCGCGGTGCCCCTCGGCGCGGTGCCGGGGACCCAGGCGCGCATCCTCCTCGCCCTGATCCTCGCGGAAGCCCAGGACGCGGCGGACGACGACGCCGCGGAGACCGCGCGCAGCCGATTCGCGCGCCTCTGCACGCATGCGGACGCGCGGTCTGCGCCATCCGCTGTCCTCTGACCACCCACACGAAGGACATCCGTCCTCACTGAGAAAAGGAGATCCACCATGGCCAAGGAAATCTTCGTGGCTTTCGGAGTCGACGTCGACGCCGTCGGCGGATGGCTCGGCTCGTACGGCGGGGAAGACTCGCCCGGCGACATCTCGCGCGGCCTCTTCGCCGGCGAGGTCGGCGTGCCGCGGCTCAACCGCCTGTTCGAGCGGTACGACCTGCCGAGCACGTGGTTCTGGCCCGGGCATTCCATCGAGACGTTCCCCGAGCAGTTCGACCAGGTCGTCGCCGCGGGCCACGAGATCGGGGTCCACGGCTACAGCCATGAGAACCCCATCGCCATGACGCGCGAGCAGGAGTCGGAGATCCTGACCTACTGCATCGACCTCATCGAGCGGCGCGCGGGCAAGCGGCCCACGGGCTACGTCGCGCCGTGGTGGGAGTTCTCGCCCGTCACGAACGAGCTCCTCATCGAGCAGGGCATCCGCTACGACCACTCGCTCATGCACCGCGACTTCGAGCCGTACTACGTCCGCGTCGGGGACACCTGGGACAAGATCGACTACGACAAGCCCGCGAGCACGTGGATGAAGCCGCTCGTGCGCGGTCAGGAGACCGATCTCGTCGAGATCCCCGCCAGCTGGTACCTCGACGACCTGCCTCCCATGATGTTCATCAAGTCGAGCCCGAACAGCCACGGCTTCGTGAATCCCCGCGACATCGAGCAGATGTGGCGCGACCAGTTCGACTGGATCCACCGCGAGAACGACTACGCGGTCTTCACCATGACCATCCACCCGGATGTCTCGGGGCGCCCGCAGGTGCTCCTCATGCTCGAGCGCCTCATCGAGTACATCAACTCGCACGACGGCGTGCGCTGGAGCACCTTCGACGGCATCGCGACCGACTTCCTCGCCCGTTCTCCGCGTCAGCACTGACGCGCACCCGAAGGACACGACATGTCAACCATCACCCCCACGCTGCGCAGAGTCGGCGTGAGAGAGACCCGCCGGGCGACCGGCATCGCCTTCTTCGCCTGGACCATCGCGGTCTACGACTTCATCCTCTTCGGCACCCTGCTGCCGCGCATCGAGGAGGGATTCGGCTGGGAGCCGAGCTTCGCCCTCCTCGTCTCGACGTTCGTGAGCATCGGGACGTTCATCGTCGTGATCCTCGTGGGTCCGCTCGTCGACCGGCTCGGGCGCCGCAAGGGCATGGTGATCTCGGTCGGCGGAACCGCCGCCTCGTCTGCCGCGACCGCGATCACCCAGGGCGCCGTCTCGCTCGTCGGCGTCCGCGCGATCAGCGGCCTCGGCCTCGCCGAGCAGTCGGTCAACGCGACCTACCTCAACGAGCTCTACAGCGTCACCGACGACGAGAAGATCAAGCGCAACCAGGGCTTCGTGTACTCCATGGTGCAGACCGGCTGGCCGCTGGGCGCCCTGCTCGCTGCGGGCTTCGTCGCGATCATGACGGCGATCGTCGGCCCCGAGAACTGGCGCATCGTGTTCCTCGTGGCGACCGTCCCGGCGATCATCGTCGCCCTCCTGTGCCTCACGCTCAAGGAGAGCCCCCAGTTCGTGGCGATGCGCCACATCAAGAAGCTCAGCGCGGCCGGCGACCACGAGGGCGCCGAGCAGTTCGCCCGCAGCGTCGGCCTCGACGTGCAGAAGCACGCCCCGTTCCGACGCATCTTCCAGGGCCGTCACCTGCGGAGCACGATCGTGCTGTCGCTCGCGTGGCTGTTCAACTGGTTCGGCATCCAGACCTTCTCGGTGCTCGGCACGACCGTGCTCGAGAGCGGCAAGGGCTTCGACGCCTCGAACGCGCTCATCATGATCGTCCTGTCGAACATCGTCGGCGCGCTCGGCTACCTCACGCACGGATGGCTCGGCGATCGGCTCGGCCGACGCAACGTCATCGTCGGCGGATGGCTGCTCGGCGGCGTCATGTTCGCCGCGATGCTGCTCGGGCCGAGCAACCCCGTGTTCGTACTCGTGACGTACATGCTCGGCCTGTTCTTCCTGCTCGGCCCGTACGCCGCGATCATGTTCTTCCAGGCGGAGTGCTACGACGCCGACTGCCGGGCCACGGGCTCGACCTTCATCGGCGCGATGAGCCAGCCCGGCGCCGTGATCGCGGGGTTCATCCTCACCGGCCTCGTCGCGGCCGCCGTGCCCTTCTCGATGGCGGCGTTCATCGTCGGCGCGCTCGGAACGTTCCTCTCCGGCCTCATCATGCTCTTCGTCAAGAAGGGCGCGGGCGCCGTCGAGCCTCGCGTGGGGGAGGTGCCCGCATGACGGACGCACAGGTGACGATCATCTCGGGCGCCGCCAGCGGCATCGGCCGGGCGACGGCCGTGCGTCTCGCGGGCGACGGGCACCGCGTCGTCATCGGGCGCTTCCCGGGCGACCCGCACGACGCTCACGAGACCCTGCGCGGCGTGGAGTCCGCGGGCGGCGAGGGGATCGTCGTGGACCTGGATGTCGCGAGCACCGCGTCGACCGACGCCTTCGCCGAGGCGGCGCTCGCGGCCTTCGGGCGGATCGATCACGTCGTCGCGAACGCCGGCATCCTCCGTCGGGCCGCCTTCGCGGACATGACCGACGAGGCCTGGGACGCCATGCTCCAGGTCGACCTGCACGGCGTCATGCGGCTCGTGCGCGCGGCCATCCCGCACCTCTCGGAAGGCAGCTCGATCGTCGCCATCTCGTCCATCGCGGGCGGCGTGTACGGCTGGGAGGAGCACGCGCACTACGCGACGGCGAAGGCGGGCGTCCTCGGACTCGTCCGGAGCATCGCGGTCGAGTTCGCTTCGCGCGGCATCCGCGCGAACGCGATCATCCCCGGCCTCATCGAATCGCCGCAGTCTCTCGACGCGGCGAACTCGCTGGGTCCGGACGGCCTGCGCGCCGCGGGCGACTACATCCCCTGGGGGCGCGTCGGTCGCGTGGAGGAGGTCGCGAGCGTCGCGGCGTTCCTGCTCTCGCGCGACGCGGCCTACGTGAGCGGCCAGTCGATCACCGTGGACGGCGGGCTCACCGTCGCGATGAGGAGCTGAGGATGACCCTTCCGGACTACGGCGGAGTGCTCGCCGGCCGCACCGCGCTGGTCACCGGCGCGGCGAGCGGGATCGGCCTGGCCACGGCCATCCATCTCGCCGCCGCGGGGGCACGCGTCGCGCTCGCCGACCGCAGCCCTCGTGTCGCAGACGCAGCGGCCGAGATCTCGCGCGGCGGGTCGGTCGAGCACGTCGGCCTGACCTTCGACGCGGCGGAGGAGGCGAGCATCGTCTCCGTCGTCGCGGAGGCGGAGCGCGCGCTGGGGCGCATCGACGTGCTGGTCACCTCGCACGGGATCCTGACCGAGTCGCCGGTCGAGAGCATGGGCCTCGCGCAGTGGAACGAGACGCTCTCGATCGATCTGACCAGCGTCTTCCTGCTGTGCCGCGAGGTGCTCCCGGGGATGCGTGCGCGCGGGCACGGTCGCATCATCAACGTCGCATCGCAGCTGGGGCAGAAGGGCGGAACGGGCATGGCGCACTACGCGGCGGCCAAGGCCGGCGTGATCGCTCTCACGAAGTCGCTCGCTCTCGAGGTGTCGCGCGACGGCGTGCTCGCGAACTGCATCGCGCCGGGCCCGATCGAGACGCCGCTCGTTGCGGGGATCAGCGATGACTGGAAGGTCGCGAAGCGCGCCGAGCTGCCGCTCGGACGCTTCGGGCAGGTCGACGAGGTGGCGCCGACGGCCGTCATGCTCGCGTCCTCGCCGTTCGGAGACCTCTACGTCGGCCAGACGCTCGGGCCCAACAGCGGAGACGTGATGCTCTGATGTGCGGAGGGTGCGGGACAGTGCAGGCATCGTGGGCCGATGCCGTGCTGTCCCGCGCCCACGCGCGCGGCGTGGTCGCGCGGATCGCGTCCGCACTCGGACATCGCCTGAGCGTCCGCGCGTCGCCGAGCGGATGGACGGTATCGCGCGCCGGATCCGCCCCCGCCGTCTGCAGGACCGCTCGCGAACTCGCGCACGTCCTCCGGCCGGAGGTCGAGGTTCTGCAAGAACGGGATGGCGCCGACGGTCTCCTCCAGCGCATGCTCACGGAGGGGGAGCACCGACCGGTGACCGTCACCCGAGGGGACGTGCCGGCCGGGATGGTCCGAGCCGCACCGGATGATCGCGCTCGCCCCGTGCGCCCCGAGGAGGTCATCCCCTCGGTGCTCCATGCCTGCCTTCTCGAGGTCGCGGGCATCGCCGCTCCGCGTCTCCAGCTCTCCGACGACGAGGGCTGCTGGATCCTGGACCCGTCGTCACACTCGGGCGGCTGAACGTCGATCTGTGACGAACGCCCCTGCTGCAAGGGCGGTCTGACCGCCGTTCGGAAACACAGGGTCCTGTCCGGTCAGTGCGCCGATATCGTCGGTGGTCACGGTGCCTTGGCCGAGCGGTGAGGCAGCGGCCTGCAAAGCCGCGCAGGCGGGTTCGACTCCCGCAGGCACCTCGTCCCCGTCGAAGGAGAAGCCCGTGAAGCGCGCGATCATGACCGACCCCGAGCAGCTGCGGTCGCTCGAGGGCCAGCAGTACGTCGTGCTCTGCCCGACGGGCCCGGTGGCAGCGTTCTTCGACGCGACGCAGGAGGAGCTGCGCGCGGCGGTGCCGATGGCGCCCTTCCCGACGGTCGGGCACGTGACGCTGCGCGGCTTCTCGGAAGCGCGCCGTGTCGGAGAGCTCCGCAATGAGATCCGGGCCTGGGCGGCGGGGATCCCTCCCATCGAGCTTCAGGTGGACGCCGTCGACGCCTTCCCTGCGCCCTTTCAGATCGTCATCACGCGGCTCGCCCGGACCGCGTCGCTCGTCGACGCCTACTCGAGCCTCACCGATCGCCTCGGCGCCACGGACTTCAGTCGGGTCGGCGAGCTGCCCCTGGAGCAGTGGGTCTTCCATCTCTCGCTCATCTACGGTGCAGCGCTCTCCGCGGAGGAATGGGAGACGCTGCGTCGCGGAGCCGTCCGCGACATCCCCTCCGGCCCCAGCGAGACGGTCGCGAGCGTCGAGTTCGTGTGGTTCGAGGGCGGTGCCGAGCACTCCGAGACGATCGCGCTCGGCGGTTGAATCACCGTGATTCACTCGCCGCCTGGATGACCTCTACGAGCGGTCGGGGCAGCTCGTCGGGGCGGAGGATCGCGACGAGAGCGGACGCGTAGCGGAGCTTGCGCCCGCCGATCGATCCCATGAAGCGGTGGAGCACCTCCTCGACGGGGTACTCGCGATGGAAGGGCTGACCGCGCAGCGCGCGCCACGCGGGCAGGTCGCCCTCCGCCTCGATGACGTCGAGCACGCGGTCGGCTCCCGCCGCGCGGATCAGCTCCTCCTCGAGATCGCGCTCGCACGCGAAGAGAGCGGATGGCTGCGCCGACGAATGCGCGAGCGCGCGCTCCACACGGTGGTGCTCGGGCGCGTCGTAGAGGACGACGATGCGGTCGGCCGCGTGCTCCTCAAGGTGGCGCAGGAGGTTCGTGATGCCGTACATGACGGCGATCTCGGCCGAGAGCGGGCGCCGCAAGGTCACGGCCGCCGCCTGTAGGGCGGCGCGATCGCTCTCGCCCTCGACGAGGATCACGGTCCGCGACATGAGGGGACGGTAGCAGGGGAGACCTCAGGGCCGCGGCGGCCCCACCGACTCCCGCTCGATGAGCGGCATGGGCACGAGCTCGTGACCGAGCTCGCGCTCGCCGAGGATCATCGAGGCGCCGAGGGCGCCGATCTCGGGGTAGGGGAGCCGCGCGGTGGTGAGCCCGGGTCGCTGGTAGCCCGCGAGCACCTCGTCGTCGAACGAGATCACCGAGACGTCATCGGGGATCCGGCGACCGCGCTCGAGGAGCACCTGGTAGACCCCGAGCGCGACCGCGTCGTTCGACGCGACGATCGCCGTGAGGTCGGGTTCCCGCGAGAGAAGCGCCGCCGCGGCGTCGTAGCCGAGCGCCGGCTGCCAGTCGGCGATGTCCACGCGCGTCGGGACGAGCCCCGCCTCGTCGAACGCGCGCTGGATGCCGTCGAAGCGCAGCGCGATGGTCGCGCTTCGCCGGAGGTCCGACACGATCTCATCCGGCAGGTCGCCGACGAGGCCGATCCTCCGGTGCCCCGCGTCCACAAGGCGACGCGCCACGGCGTACCCCGCTGCGCGCTCATCGGGCAGAACGCTCGGATGATCCGCGGACGATCGCCCGTTCACGATCGCCACGGGCACGTTCGTCGAGGTCTCCGGCAGGTCGATCATGCGCGCACCCATGAGCCCGATGAGGATGCCGTCGACGCGATGGTCGATCATCGTCTCGAACGCGTCGGCGAGGGCGCCGGCGCCGCCGCCGGTCTCGGCGATGAGCACGGTGTGCTCGTGCGCCTTGGCGACCTCGAGCGCTCCGCCGATGAGCCCCGAGGCCTGACGCGTCAGCGTGACCTGATCCGAGATGAATCCGATCGTCTGGGTCCTGCCGCGGCGGAGCACGCGGGCAGCCGGATTCGGGCGGTAATCGAGCTCGGCTGCGGCCGCCCGCACGCGATCCGCCGCGGCGGCGGAGAGCCTCGAGCCCGGCCGGTCGTTGAGGATCATGCTCACGGCGGCCTTCGACATGCCCGCGCGCTCGGCGACGTCCGCGAGCGTGGCGCGGCGGCTCTGCTTCGGCATGGCACTCCTCGCTGCGTCCTCACCGACGCCCGGTTGCTGAATTGTTTCAGCATATCCCTCGCACACGGTTCCCGACCATGCTACGGTGCATCTGCTGAACGCATTCAGCACTCCATTTCATGGCACACGATCGGCTCGCGCGAGCCGCCGTGGCCCCATCCGCAGGAGCAACAACGTGGTTGAACTGAGTCGCAGGGCTGCGCTCGCCCTGCTCGGCCTCGGGATCGCCGGCACGGCGATCTCCTGGCCGCGCCTGACCGGTGCCGACATCCCCGGTCGCGGCGACGACGCGCTCACCGTCGCCCTCTTCGGGACCGCCCAGGACGCGGCCGCCCGCCAGTCGCTCGTCGAGGGCTTCCAGCGTCTCCATCCCGGCATCACCGTCCGCATCGTCGCGGTCCAGGGCCAGGACTGGAGCAACTTCTTCGCGAAGATCCTCACGATGGTCGCCGCGGGCAACCCGCCCGACGTCGTGTCGGTCGCGACCGAAGGCACGCAGCTCTTCGCCGAGCGGCTCGCCCACCCGATCGACGACTACGTCCAGCGTGACGCCGCCGACCTCCAGGAGTACTTCGACGACGTCCATCCCTCGCTCATCGAGTCGTTCATGTACAAGGGGAGCCTCTTCCAGCTGCCCGACAACTTCAACGCCGCGAACGTGTACTACAACACGGCCGCGTTCGAGCGGGCGGGCCTCGACCGGCCCCGCGACGACTGGACGGTCGACGACTTCTTCACCGTCGCCCGCACCATGAAGGACTCCGCCGAGGGGAGCTTCCTCCCGTACTTCTGGAACAACCGCCTGTGGGGCGGCGTCGTGCCGTGGCTGTACGTCAACGACGCGAGCTTCCTCACCGAGGAGAAGGCGCCGGGCGGCGACTGGCTCTGGTCGCGGTTCTACCCCCGCGAGACGCCGCGCGGTGGCGGCTATCTGTGGCAGAACGCCGACGCGCTTAACGAGCGCACGATCGAGAGCTTCGAGGTGCTGCAGCGGATGGTCGGCGAGGGCATCGCGGCGAACCCCGCGCAGGGCGGTGGCAACGAGCTCGTCTCGCTCTTCGCCCGCGGCTCGGTCGGGATGACGCCGGCCGGCGGGTTCTGGGTGCAGGGCCTGCATGACGCGGGCTTCGCGAACGACGAGTACGACGTCACGTACTTCCCCCGGATGCGGAGCCAGCGCCACCAGTTCGGCGCGGGCGGCTACGCGATCATGCAGACCTCGCCCCGCAAGGACGAGGCGTGGGAGTGGCTCAAGTACTGCATCTCGACCGAGGGCATGGCGCTCGCCCACCAGAAGCCCGACTCGTCGCTGCCGCGCCGCACCCTGAACGCCGAGCTGTACGGCGGCGAGATCGGACCGAAGCACTGGGAGGTGTTCTACGACACCCTCGACCGCCATCCCGACACCGGGCCCATGCCCGCCCCGCCGCAGCAGGCCGCTGTGGAATCCGCGCTCATCAAGAACGTCGTCTCGACGATCACGAACGGGCCCGGCGGCGTGCGCCGCGGGCTCGAGACGATGCAGCGCGACCTCGAACTCGCACTGAAGGGACGCTGATGTCCACCGTCGTCACTCCGCCGCCGAGCACGCGCGCGGCCGTCCTCCCTCGGGGCGTGAAGGGCGTTCGCCCCGAGGCCACGGCCAAGAAGGGCAGTCGCCTGCTCATCTGGGTCTTCCTCGCGCCCACCGTCATCGGCCTGGGCCTGTTCAGCTTCATCCCGATCGTCGGGTCGTTCCTTCTCGCCTTCTTCCGCTGGGACGTGATCACGGCCCCCGAGTTCGTCGGCGTGGACAACTTCGTCGAGCTCGCCGCCGACCCGACCGTGCGCGTGTCGTTCCTCAACACGATCGGCTTCGTCGTCGTCGCGGTGCTGCTCCAGCTCGCGGTCGCCCTCTTCCTCGCGGTGCTCGTCCAGTCGAAGATGCCGAGCTGGCTGCGGACGTTCTTCCGCTCATCCCTCTTCTTCCCGCTCATCCTCTCCGCGGCGTCCGTCTCGCTCGTCATGGCCTACCTGTTCAACCAGGAGTTCGGGCTCGTGAACCAGGTGCTCGGATGGTTCGGGGTCGCCAACATCGGATGGCTCACGACGGGATTCGGCGCGAAGATCGTCGTCCTGCTCGTCTACGTCTGGCAGAACTTCGGCTTCACGTTCCTGCTCTTCCTCGGCGGCGTCTCGGCCATTCCGAAGGAGGTCTACGAGGCGTCCTCGCTCGACGGCGCGACCGGGTGGACGCAGTTCCGCCAGATCACGCTTCCGCTCGTGAGCCCGACGATGCTCGTCGCCTCGGTCATGGCGATCATCAACGCGCTGCAGATCTTCGACCAGCCGTACGTGCTCACGCGCGGCGGACCGGGCGACGAGACCCGCACCGCAGTCATGGTGATCTACGAATCCGCCTTCCAGCAGCTCGAGTTCGGGCTCGCCTCCGCGATCGGCATCGTGCTGACCGTCCTGATCATGCTGGTGACGCTCGTGCAGTTCCAGCTCAGCAAGCGCTACGTCTTCTACGGATGAGGAACGACGATGTCCATCCACGCAGTTGAAGCCCGCTCCCCGCGGCAGGCCCTCGCCCAGGTCGGAAAGTACGCGGTGCTCGTCATCGCCGCGTTCTTCACGCTGGCCCCGGTCGTCTGGACGCTCATCACGGCGCTCACGCCGTCGAACCCGGAGACGAACGAGACCGAGTTCGGCCTCGGCGCCTTCGCCGACGTCTTCGCGCAGATCCCCGTCTGGCTCTACACCTGGAACAGCGCGCTCGTCACGCTGCTCATCGCGGCCGGGCAGATGCTCACCGCCGCGATGGCGGGCTACGTGTTCGCGCGGTTCGAGTTCCGCGGCAAGAGGCTCCTCTTCGCGCTGATCCTCGCCACGATGATGGTGCCGATGCAGGTCACGATCGTGCCCGTGTTCATGCTCATCCGCGGCATGGGTCTGGCTGACACACTCCTCGCGCTGATCGTGCCGATGCTGCCGACCGCATTCGGGACGTTCCTCATGCGGCAGTACTTCATGGGGCTCCCGCCCGAGCTCGCGGAGGCCGCCGAGATCGACGGCGCGGGGCCGTGGCGCGTCTTCTTCGGGGTCTACCTGCCGCTCGCGGCACCGGGTCTCGCGATCGTCGGGATCCTCGCGTTCAACTACCACTGGAACGAGTTCTTCCGCCCCCTCATCCTCACGATCAGCGAGCAGAACTTCACGCTCCCGCTCGGGCTCGTCACGCTCCAGGGCAACCTCGGCACCGGCTCGATCGCGACCGTCCTCGCGGGCGTCGTGCTCTCGATGATCCCCGCGCTGCTCGTGTTCATCTTCGGCCAGAAGCCGCTTCGCGAGGGCCTCACGGCCGGCGCGGGCAAGTAGCAGCTCCGCACGGTCGTCCCGCGTCCTGCGGGCAGCCGCGCGTCATCCCCTCACGAAAGGACCCCATGTCGGACATCCTCGCCCCGGCCGTCGGCCACCCCGATCGCAGCTTCCCGCGGCTTCACCCCCGTCCCGCATACGGCTGGGTGAACGACCCCAACGGCATCCTCTTCACGGAGGGTCGGTGGCACCTGTTCTTCCAGTACAACCCCGATTCGGCGCGGCACGAGCGCATCTGCTGGGGCCACGTGAGCTCGCCC
The DNA here is from genome assembly GCF_027921765.1 of Microbacterium barkeri. Classification (GTDB taxonomy): domain Bacteria; phylum Actinomycetota; class Actinomycetes; order Actinomycetales; family Microbacteriaceae; genus Microbacterium; species Microbacterium barkeri. The sequence continues at coordinate 37,526 of NZ_BSEJ01000013.1, read as the reverse complement.
GACCTGCTGCGGTGGGAGGAGCATCCGATCGCCCTGCGCCCGCAGGAGGGCGGGCCCGACGCCGCCGGCTGCTTCAGCGGCGTCGGCGCGCTCGACGACGGCGTCCCGACCGCGATCTACTCGGGGGTCGTCGGCTTCGACGGGCGCTCGGAAGTCGTGATCGCACGCGGATCGGCCGACGCCGAGAGGTGGGAGCAGACCGGACGCGTCGCGGCACGGATGCCGGCCGACCCCGCCATCACGATGGTGCGCGATCCGTTCCTCTTCGAACTCGGCGGCCGCCGCTGGGCCCTGCAGGGATCGGGTCTCGCGGGGGATCGCGGCGCGCTGCTGCTCTATGCCGCTGACGACCTCGACGCGTGGGAGGAGCACGGCTTCCTCCTCACCTCGGACGACGAGGTGGCGGCGCAGCTGCCGGCGTGCGAAGGGTGGGAGTGCCCCCAGCTCGTGCGCAGCGGCGACGACTGGGTCGTGCTCGTGTCGCTGTGGCGCGACGGCCGGCCGCACCTCGGTGTCGGCTACATCATCGGCGCGCTCGACATCGATCCCGCCTCGGGCCTGCCCGCGTTCCGCGGGCGCGCTTCGGGGATCCTCGACGAGGGGGCGGCGTTCTATGCGCCGCAAGCCGTGCAGGATGAGCACGGCGACCGCGTGCTCCTGTGGGGATGGGCGCAGGAGGTCGCGGAGGACGGCGCCCGTGCGCGCACCCAGGAGGACAGCGACGCGCAGGGATGGTCCGGGCTGCTCACGTTCCCGCGCGAGCTGCAGGTGCGCAGCGACGACGTCGATCTCGCACCCGCACGCGAGCTCGACGCGCTCCGAGCCCAGGAGGTCGACCCCGCAGCGCTCCCGGATCAGGCGGAGATCCGGCTCTCGGGGGACGGGTTGGCCGACCTGCGTCTGGGCGACCAGGTCGTGTGGCGGGGCGAGCTCGGGGGCGACGACGTGCGCATTCTCATCGACGCGTCGATCGTCGAGGTGCACCCGCGGGGACGCGCATCCGTCACCCTGCGTGCGTATCCCGCGGAGGGGGAGCACTACGCCGTGTCGGCTGAGCCGGGGGTGTCGGCGACCGCGTGGCGGCTGGCGCTGCCCCAGGAGTGAGGGCGGGCCACCGTGGCAGACAGAGAGACGGCCGGCCATCCTTGCGGATGACCGGCCGTCTCTCATCGGGTCAGGCCGCGTCGCGCTCGCGACGACGGCGGACGACCATCAGGGCCGCACCGCCCGCCGCGGCGACGAGCGCCGCCAGAAGCGCACCCACCGTGATCGACACGCCCGTGGGCGACAGCGAGCCGTCGTCCTCCGGCTGCGGGGCCGGTGTCGGGTCCGCCGGCGCACTCGGCGCGGGGTCTGCGGGGTCGGATGGCGCGGGCTCCGCGGGCTCGCTCGGCTCCGGCTCCGCGGGCTCGCTCGGCTGAGGCGCCGGGTCCGTCGGCTCGGGCTCCGCCGGTTCGCTCGGCTCGGGCGTCGGCTCGGGGGCGGGGTCGGTCGGCGTCGGCTCCGGCGTCGGCTGAGGTGCCGGGTCCGTCGGGGTCGGCTCGGGCGTGGGCTCGGGTGCCGGGTCGGTCGGCGTCGGCTCGGGCGTCGGCTCGGGTGCCGGGTCCGTGGGGGTCGGCTCGGGCGTGGGCTCGGGTGCCGGGTCCGTCGGAGTGGGCTCCGGGGTCGGCTCGGGCGTCGGCGTCACCGTCGGGTGCTCCGTGCACAGGCGCGAGTCGGGGTCGCACGCGGTCGGCGGCTCCTCGCCCGTCCGGGTGAGGTGGTTCGCCAGCGTGTGATCGCCCTGCTCGTCATACGGGCGCACCTCGACCGTGTAGGTCACCGCGGCGGTGGCCTCCGTGTCCAGCGTTCCCGTGACGTGCAGCACGTCTCCGTCGAGGACGGCCGTGAGGCCATCCGCCGTGGGGCCCTCGACGAGCTCGGCGTCGTCCAGCACGTCGGCGAGCGAGTCGGTCCAGTCGACCGCGGTCGCTGCCTGGCCGTCGTTCGCGAACGACAGCGTGTACGTCACGCGGTCGCCGGCGTCGACGGCCGTGCCCGACGCGGGGTCGGCCGACTTCTCGGCCGTGATGCGGCCGATGGGCGTCACGGTGCAGTCGGGCCCGTCGCACGTCGCGGGCGGCTCCTCGCCCGAGGGCACGAGGAAGTTCGCCGCGACGTCGTTCCCGCGCTCGCCCTCGGCGTTCACGACGACCGTGTACCGCACGGTCACGACCTGGCCGGCCGCGAGCTCGCCGGTGATCGCGAAGGCGCCGTTCAGCACCTCGGTCACCTGCAGCGCGTCGTCGGAGGCCACGGGGGCCTCGCTGAGCGTGGCGTCGTCGAGCACGTCGGCCAGGCGGTCGATGTGCGCGACGGTCGCGGGGCCCTCGCCCTGGTTGTCGAACGTCAGGGTGTAGGTGAGCTCCGTGCCCGTCACGATCGGGTCGGACGACGCCTCGACGGCCTTGCCGGTGAGCAGGCGCCCGATGGGCGTCACCGTGCAGTCGGGGCGCTCGCCGTCGGCCGGCTGGCACGTCGGCTCGGTCGGCGGCTCCTCGCCCGCCGGCAGCAGGAAGTTCGCGGCGATGTCGTCGCCGCGCTCGCCGTCGGCCTTCACGGTCACCGTGTACATCACGGTCTCGACCGAGCGCGGTGCCACCTCGCCCGTGATCGCGATCGTGTCGCCGTCGCGGATGGCCGTGAGGGCTCCCGCGGTCGGCTCGACGGTCACGAAGGCGTCGTCGAGCACGTGGACGAGGTGGTCGACCTCGTCGACGCTCGCGGGCGCCTCGCCCGTGTTCTCGAAGTGGAGCGTGTAGGTCAGCTCGGTTCCCGCGGCGACGGGCGTCGCGGATGCCTCGACCGACTTCCACGAGGCGAGCTCGGGCACAGGGTGCTCGGTGCACGACACGAGGGCGTCGTCGCACGACGGCTCCCCGAGGTCGCTCGGCGCGAGGACGTTGGCGAGGCGGTTGTCGCCGCGCGCGCCATCCTGCCCGACCTCGACCGTGTACGCGACGGTCGTGACCTGGCGCGGCTCGAGCGTACCCGACACGCGCAGAGCGTCGCCGTCGATCACCGCGTCGAGCACGGCGGAGGACGGGCCGTCGACGAGAGCCGCGTCATCGAGCACACCGGACAGGTCGTCGACGTACTCGACGTCGCCGGCCGCCGTGCCGTCGTTGCGGAATTCGAGCGTGTAGGTCACGCGCTGGCCCGCGACGACCGTCTCGCCCGTCGCCGGGTCGGCCGACTTGGCGGCCGAGATCGCGGGCATCGGGGTCGACGTGCAGTCGTCGCCGCTCTCGCACGAGGTGCTCGGGGTCTCACCCGGCGTCACGAGGAAGTTGTCGGCGCGGTGGTCGCCGCGATCGGCTGCGGCCCTGACGGTGACCGTGTAGGTGATCGTCGCGGTCTTGCCCGCGCCGATCGTGCCGCCGATCGCGAAGCGGCCGTCCTGCACCTCGGTCACCGTGACCGACTCCGTGTCGGACGACGGCTGGGTCGTCAGGTCCGCGTCGTCGAGAACGCCCGAGAGGTCGTCCTCGCGGACGACGGGCGCCGTCGTCTCTCCCGTGCCCGTGACGGTGATCTCGTAGGTGAGCACCGTGCCCTCGGCGACCGGATCGGTCGACGCGGTCACCGACTTCGCGTACTCGACGGCCGCGATGGGCGTCGTCGTGCAGTCGGGGAAGCGCGCGGCGTCGGGCTCGCACACGGGCGCGGTCGGCGGCTCCTCGCCCGCGGGCAGGAGGAAGTTCGCCGCGACGTCGTCGCCGCGCTGCCCATCCGGCTTCACGGTCACGGTGTACCGCACGGGCACCGTGGCGCCGGGAGCGACCGTGCCCGTGATGGCGATGCGGTCGCCGTCGCGGACGACCGTGAGCGTGTCGGACGAAGGCTCGACGGTGACGTCGGCGTCGTCGAGCACGTGCACGAGGTGGTCGACCGCGTCGACGGTCGCATCGGCCTCGCCGTCGTTCGCGAACCACAGCGTGTACTCGAGCGTCGAGCCGGCGACGACGGGGTCGTCGTCCGTCTTGACGGTCTTCCACCACGTGAGGTTCGCCGCCGGGATCTGCGCGAAGTCGCAGCTCGGTGCGCCGGACGCGGTGTCGGCCTCGGGCACGCACGCGGTGTTGCGCAGGACGTTGTCACCGGTGCCTCGGAAGTCGACCGTGTACTCGATCGTCACCGTCTGGCCCGACGCGAGAGCGCCCTGCCACGTGAGATAGCGCTCGCCGTCGAAGACCGGCTGCGGGTCGACATCGGACGTCGCGGCGCCGAAGACCGCGTCGTCGAGCACGTCGACGAGGTCGTCCTCGACGCGCGCGGGCTCCTCGGCCGTGAAGGCGCCGGGGCCCACGTTCGTGAGCTCGATGCGGAACGTCGCGGTCTCGCCGACAGCGGGGAGCTCCTCGGTGACCGCGGTCTTCACGACCTTCAGCTTCGGGAGCAGGTGCACGGCCTCCGCGCAGGGCTCGCCCGTCGTCGGGTCGACGCCGCCGTCGGCGGGGTCGCAGCTCGGGGTCGCAGGGTTCTCGGGGTCGTTCGGCTCCCACGCGACGTTGCGCGCGGTGCCGTCTCCCCCGGCCTTCACCATGGTCGTGTAGGTGATCTCGACGGCGTCTCCCGCGGCGAGGGGCCCGGTCCACGACAGCAGCGGCTCGGCGTACGCGAGGTCGCCCTCGCGGTCGGCTCGCGCGTCGTCGCTGTACGCGGCGTCGTCCAGCACGCCCGAGAGATCGTCGAAGACGACGGCCGGGTACGCGTCGGTGTACGCGGTGGCTCCCGTGTTCCGCGCGCGGACCGTGTAGGTGACCGTGTCGCCGGGGCGCGTGTCCGCGGTCGCGTCCGAGATCTTCTCGATCGCGAGGTGGGGCAGGGCGATCGAGAGCGCGTGGTCCTCGACCTCGCCCGTCGTCGTCATCCCCACGGGCGAGGCGACGCCATCCGCCGTCTGGGCGATGCGGATGCGCGCGAAGCTCGCGCCGTCCTGCGCGTCCATCGGCACGGTCCATGCCAGGTCGACGGACGAGCCGACGCACTCGACCGCTCCCGAGCGCTCGCCGTCGTCGAAGGCGCCGTTGCGGTTCCAGTCGATCCAGGCCGCGACGAACCCGGGCCCCGTGCAGGCCACGTCCTCGAGCACGTAGCGCTCCCCGGGCGTCACGTCGATCGATCCGATCGCGCCCACCGCGTCCTCATCGGCCTGGGCGGTGCGGTCGTCCGCGTCGGCGGCCGCGCTGAACTGGTGGCCGTTGTCCGAGTCGACGATCGCCCCGAGGCGCGTGCGGGGCTGGCTCTGGGTGGCCAGCGCGAACGACGACGAGGAGACGTTCGTCTCGCCCACCGGCACCTCGCCGCCGGTCCAGGCGCGCTCGAAGAGGGCGCCGGCAGCGCCGTAGCTCTCGGGGGCGTCGCCGAAGTCGGCCTCGAGGACGACGCCGAGCGCGACGGCGCTCTTGCCGCCGCCCTTGACCGTCACAGCGGCGCCGGTCGCGCCGTCCATGTAGCCGATCGCCATCGGGCCGCTGCCGCCACGCTGTCGCGAGGAGCACTGCTCGGCATCAGGGTGCAGGCGCAGGGTCTTGTCTGATCCGAGGGTCGCCAGCACGTTCGTGTCGCAGCTGCGCGCCCGCTCGATCACGCGCCAGGTCGTGGCGGCCTCGTCGGGCTTGGCCTGGACGTACTCGCCCTGGCTCCGGTTGCTCGACTCCGCATCGGCGACGACGAGGCCGCCGAGCGGCACGAGGGCGCCGTTCAGGCGCGTCTCGCACGAGAAGTGGAAGCTCACCGTCGCGCCGTTGTCGCGGTTCACGAGGCCGTACACCATCTGGTTCGCGGAGCCCGCGCCGCCGATGTTGTACAGGTCGTCGAGCGAGTCGCCGCTGTAGTCGCCCGAGCGGTACGCCGCGACGCTGCCGACGACATCCGTGATCGTGCACGTCGTCGTGAGCTCCTGACCCGCGATGTCGCGCGTGCTCGTCGCGGTCGTCCCGTTCGTGATCGGAGCGCCGCTCGCGCCCCATTCGATCCAGTCGATCGCGCCGATGTGCCGGCCCGATCCGCCTTGCGCATACGTCGCCGCAGCGGGCTCCGTGACGACGAGCGCGCCCGTCGCTCCGACAAGCCCTGCGACGAGCGTCGTGATGACGGCCATCGCGCCGCGTCGCGTCCTGCGTCGTCGTCCGTCACGGCGCCTTCCGCGCACGCCGAACGTCGGTGTCTCCGTTTTCACCGGTGCCTCCCCAGACAGCCTCTTTTTCGAGAGGGCAGGAGACACGGCGCGCTCCAAGAGCGCACGGCGCCAAGCCGAGATGACCGTCGGCCCCAGACCGAACGATCGCATGGGCGTGCGAGCACGCCGAGATTCCCCAACCCCGCCTTCGACCCTATGGGGACTTCTGCCCGGCCACCGTCCGCACTCAGCGGATCTGCAGGTTCGCCCCGCTTTTCGCCCGCGCATTCACCCCGCCTCGTCCGCGGGCGTGTCGGGAAGCGTCCGCGGCCGTCACGCGTTGCCGCTCGTGCCGCCATCCGCTCGACAGGAGGACTCCCATGACCTCGGCCATCCCGCTGCCCGCCGACCCCGCGATCGACGACGCGGTCCTCGACAACCCGGCCTGGTCATCCCTCACCGGCCCGCACGCGCACTTCGCGATCGGCAACGAGCTTGTGAAGCACTACCCGGCCGACGTCTCGCCGTTCGTCGGCGTGCGCTCGTGGAGCGACCCCGACGTGTGGGACGCGCTCATCGACGTGTTCGGGCCCGGCGCGCCCGTCACGATCTCGAACGCCGACCCCGAGCTCCCGAGCGGATGGGCCGAGCTCGGCCGCGGCTCGGGCGTCCAGCTCGTCGAGACGGATCGGCTCGCGCCCGTGCCCTTCGACGAGGCCGTCGAGCTCGGCGCGGGCGACGTCGCCGACATGCTCGCGCTCGTCGAGCGCAACCAGCCCGGCCCGTTCCTGCCCCGCACGCACGAGCTCGGCCGCTATGTCGGCGTGCGGCGGGATGGCCGCCTCGTCGCGATGGCGGGGGAGCGCCTGCACCCGGCCGGCTGGACCGAGATCAGCGCCGTGTCGACCGACGAGGCCTACCGCCGGCAGGGCCTCGCGTCGCGGCTCGTGCTCGATGTCGCCTTCCACATCCGCGAGCGCGGCGACCGGGCCCTCCTGCATGCGGCGGCCGACAACGTCGGCGCGATCCGCGCCTACGAGAAGCTCGGGTTCGCGCTGCGCCGCACGTCGGAGTTCCTCACGGTGCAGACGCCCGAGCGCTGACCGGGCCTCCCCGACAGCAGCGCGGCGACCTACACTGGTGGCCATCCGCTCCCTCGACGAGGAAGGAGCCCCATGTCGTCGCCGTGGCTGCGCAGCGAGGGCGTCCGCGCCTCGCGGCTCCTCGTCGAGCGCGCGCACGATGAGCTCCTCGCCGGCAACAGCGCGGATCCGCGCCTCGCGCAGGTGCGGCCCCTCGTGCGGGAGTCGTGGCGGAGGTCCGTCGGCAGCGCGGTGGGAGCCGAGGCGCTGCCCGCTCTCGAGCTGACCGGAGCCGCCCTCGAGGAGTACCGGCGTGCCCATCCGCTCGCGGGCGCGCTCGCGCTCATCCGCGGGCTCCTCCTCCCCGGCGAGGCCGACGAGGCGGGCGTCGTCGTCGCGGTCGGCGATGCCGCCGGCCGCCTCCTCTGGGTCGAGGGCGACCGCCGCGTGCGCGCGCTCACGGGAGACATGGGCTTCGTCGAGGGCGCGAACTGGGCCGAGGACCGGGTCGGCACCGCGGCACCCGGCACGGCGCTCGCCCTCGGGAGGTCGGTGCAGGTGCGCGGCGCCGAGCACTTCAACCGCTTCGTGCAGCCGTGGTCGTGCACGGCCGCCCCGGTCAGAGACCCCGAGAACGGCCGCCTCATCGGGGTCATCGACGTGACCGGCGGCGACGAGGCCGCGACCCCGCAGGCGCAGCTGCTCGTCGACGCCACGGCGCGCGCGGTCGAGGGCGAGCTCCTGGTCGCGCGGCTGCGCGCGGAGAGGGAGCCGTCGCGGAAGCCGCGGCGACGCGTCGAGACGGCGCAGCGGGCGACGCTCAGCGTGCTCGGCCGCGATCGCGCGCTGCTCACCCTCGCCGGAGACGGCGGCGAGCGCGTCGTCGAGCTCGGCATGCGCCACGCCGAGCTCGTGCTCATGCTCGCGACCCATCGTCAGGGGCTCACGGCCGAGCGGCTCGCCGAGCTCGTGTACGGCGACCCCGCCGCGATCGGCACGCTGCGGCCCGAGATGGTGCGGCTGCGCAAGCTGCTCGAGCGGATGGCGCCGGCGCTCGTCCCCGAGTCCCGCCCGTATCGGATGGCCGGCGAGATCGAGACCGACGCGCAGCAGGTGCTCTCGCTCCTCGACCGCGGCGCCCACCGCGTCGCGCTCGCGGCCTACCGGGGCGACGTCCTGCCCGACTCGGCCGCACCGGGCGTCGAGGAGCTGCGCGAGACCATCCGCTCGTCCCTGCGGGAGGCGCTCCTCGCGGAGGCCGGCGTCGACGTGCTCCTCGCGTACACCGACACCGCGGCGGGCGCCGACGACGTCGAGGCGCTGCGGCAGGTGCTGCGGATGCTCCCGGCCCGGTCGCCGCGGCGCGCCGGCGTCGTCGCGCGGCTCGTGGCGCTCGAGTAGCCCTCCCGCGCGCAATCCGATGCAACCTCCGGCGACGTAGCGTGACGGCACAGCCACGCGGGGGCATCCCCGCGACGTCGCGCAGTCGAAGGAGACAGCAATGACCATCGTGGAAGAGGGCGTCTCGAGCGTCTACGCCGCCCCGGGCGAGAAGGGCTCCGTCGCCCAGTACCGCGCTCGCTACGGCCACTACATCGGCGGGGAGTTCGTCGCCCCGGTCAAGGGCGAGTACTTCGAGGACATCTCGCCCGTCAACGGCAAGCCGTTCTGCGAAGTCGGCCGCGGCACCGCCGAGGACATCGACCGCGCCGTCGAGACGGCGTGGAAGGCGTTCGCGTCGTGGCGGCACACGAGCCCCGCCGAGCGCAGCGTCATCCTCAACCGGATCGCCGACCGCATCGAGCAGAACCTCGAGGCGATCGCCGTCGCCGAGACGTGGGAGAACGGCAAGCCCGTGCGCGAGACGCTCGCGGCCGACATCCCGCTCGCGGTCGACCACTTCCGCTACTTCGCGGGCGTGCTGCGTGCGCAGGAGGGCGGGATCAGCCAGCTCGACGAGAACACCGTCGCGTACCACTTCCACGAGCCGCTCGGCGTCGTGGGCCAGATCATCCCGTGGAACTTCCCCATCCTCATGGCGACGTGGAAGCTCGCGCCCGCGCTCGCCGCGGGCAACTGCGTCGTCCTCAAGCCCGCCGAGCAGACGCCCGCGTCGATCCTGTTCCTCTTCGACCTCATCGGCGACCTCCTGCCGGCGGGCGTCGTGAACATCGTCAACGGCTTCGGCATCGAGGCGGGCGCTCCGCTCGCGTCGCACAAGCGCATCCGCAAGGTCGCGTTCACGGGCGAGACGACCACCGGGCGCCTCATCATGCAGTACGCGTCGCAGAACCTCATCCCCGTGACGCTCGAGCTGGGAGGCAAGAGCCCGAACATCTTCTTCGAGGACGTCGCGTCGGCGCAGGACGCGTACTACGAGAAGGCGAAGGAGGGCTTCGCGATGTTCGCCCTGAACCAGGGCGAGGTCTGCACGTGTCCGTCGCGCGCGCTCATCCAGCGGTCGATCTACGACACGTTCCTGTCGGATGGGCTCGACCGCGTCTCGAGGATCCGGCAGGGCAACCCGCTCGACCCCGAGACGATGATCGGCGCGCAGGCGTCGAACGACCAGCTCGAGAAGATCCTGTCGTACATCCAGATCGGCAAGGACGAGGGCGCGAAGGTCCTCGCGGGCGGCGAGCGCGTCGACCTCGGCGGCGACCTCACGGACGGGTACTACGTGGCTCCGACCGTGTTCGAGGGGCAGAACAGCATGCGGATCTTCCAGGAGGAGATCTTCGGCCCCGTCGTCTCGGTCACCGGCTTCGACACGTACGACGACGCCATCGCGACCGCCAACGACACCCTCTACGGTCTGGGCGCGGGGGTATGGAGTCGGAGTGCCGACCTCTGCTACCGTGCTGGTCGCGCGATCGAAGCAGGGCGGGTGTGGACGAACACCTACCACCAGTACCCGGCGCACGCCGCCTTCGGCGGCTACAAGCAGTCGGGTATCGGGCGGGAGAACCACCTGCGTATGCTCGATCACTACCAGCAGACGAAGAACCTTCTCGTCTCCTATGCGGAGGGGCCCATGGGCTTCTTCTGATCCGATCGGATCCGCCCGGGCGGGATGACCCGAATCCCCGCCCGGGCGTCGGATCCCCGCGACGACGACGTCGCGGGTGCACAGGGAAGGAGGAGGGATGTCCGAGGAGCTCAGCAGGGTCGCGGTGACCGAGGCGGCGGCTGCTCTTCTGCGCACGCTCACGGCCCAGCACGGGCCGCTCATGTTCCACCAGTCGGGCGGGTGCTGCGACGGCTCGTCGCCCATGTGCTATCCGGTCGGGATGTACCTGACCGGCACGGGCGATGTGCTGCTCGGGACGATCGACGCGGGTCTCGACGACCCGATCGAGGTCTACATGTCGGAGTCGCAGTTCGAGTACTGGAAGTACACGCACCTCACGATCGACGTCGTGCCGGGGCGCGGGGGAGGGTTCAGCGTCGAGTCGCCCACGGGCATGCGGTTCCTCATCCGGTCTCGCATGCTCACGGAGCCCGAGCTGGAGCACTTCGGCCTGACGCCGCGGGCGTAGCCGCACGCTGGGAGCGTGTCCCTGTTCACGCCGTCCCCTGCCTGCATGTCTCGCTCACGGCGGGTATCGGGGCGCCGAACCGACGGCGAGTGAGACATGCAGATCTGGGCTGCCGTTACCGGCGCCGCGTGAGGGAGCCGAGGGCGCGCACCGCGAGGACTCCCGCGAGCACCCACGGCCCGACGACGATGATCGGGTCCATCCACGCGTGGCGGAGGTCGATGCGGCCGCGGCCGATGCGCGACCCGACAGGGCGCCGGCTCCGCTCTCCCAGCACGCCCGTCTGCGTGATCGGGTTGTCGGGATGGCGCGACGCGAGCGAGCGCACGTGCGCGCCGATCGACTCCACGCGGTCGCCGAGCACGAGCAGCAGCCAGTGCCGCAGCTTGCCCTCGCTGTACCGGGCGTAGGCGATCCGGCGGATCCTGCCCGAGAGCCCGTGCAGCGGCTGGGCGGTGCCGAACACGGGCGGCAGCTGCGGATGCTCGATCGAGTGCTCGTGCGCGGGGTCGGACATCCGCTCCTCGAGCGCCCAGGGGGCGGCGAGATCCTGCGGATCGAGCTCGTGCTCCTCGCGCCATCCGTCCTCGAGCTCGATCCCCCAGCCGGGGATGCGCGGGCGGAGCGCGTCGACGGGCTGCGTCATGTCCATCCTCCTCAGTCGTCCGAGACCTCGACGACGGTCTTGATGCAGTCGTCGAGCTTCGCCGAGACCATGTGGTAGCCGTCGACGATGTCGTCGAGCGGCAGCCGGTGCGTCACGAGCTCGCGCGGCGCCAGCCGGCCGGCGCGCACGTGGTCGAGCAGGGCGGGCCACATCGCGCGCACGGGCGTCTGGTTGGCGCGGATCGTGAGCCCCTTGTTCATCGCGTCGCCGAACCGGACGGCGCTGTGCAGCGGGCCGTACGCTCCGATCACGGCGACGTTGCCGCCCTTGCGCACACCGTCGATCGCCCAGTTCAGCGCGACCGGAGAGCCGCCCTGGAGCTTGAGCTTCGAGGCGGTCACGTGCTGCAGCCATCCGCCGTCGGCCTCGGCGCCCACGGCGTCGATCACGACGTCGGCCCCGAGGTGGTCGGTCTCGCGCTTGAGGTGCAGCACGGGATCGCCGATCTCCGACAGCGCGTGCGTCTCGGCGTACGCGAACGAGCGCGCCTTCTCCAGCCGGTAGTCGAGGTGGTCGAGCACGAGCACGCGGCCCGCGCCCATGAGCCAGGCCGAGCGCGCCGCGGCGAGCCCCACCGGGCCCGCACCGAAGACCGCGACGGTGTCGCCCTCCTCGATGTGCCCGAGCCGGGCGCCGAAGTAGCCGGTCGTGAACGCGTCGGTGAGCATGAGCGCGTCCTCGTCGCTCAGCCACTCGGGGATGACCATGGGCCCGACGTCCGCGAACGGCACGCGCACGCGCTCCGCCTGACCGCCGTCGTAGCCGCCCGCCGTGTGCGAGTAGCCGTAGATGCCGCCCACCGCGGTCGCGTTCGCGTTCACGCTGTGGCAGTTCGAGAAGAGGCCCTGCCGGCAGAACGCGCACGACCCGCAGAAGATGTTGAACGGCACCATGACCTTGTCGCCGACCGCGAGGCGCTGCACCGAGCCGCCGACCCCCTCGACGACGCCGATGAACTCGTGGCCGAACGTGTGCCCGATGCGCGTGTCCGGGAGCATCCCGTGCAGCAGGTGCAGGTCCGACCCGCAGATCGCGGCCCGCGTCACGCGGACGATGGCATCGTTCGGATGCTCGATGCGGGGGTCGGGCTTCTCCGTCACCTGGAGCTTGTACGGACCTCGGTACGTCAGCGCCTTCATGTGTCCTCCTCGTCGCGTCGAGTCTGCGCAGGGCGCTCGGATGGCGCGAGGGGGTTGCGGATGGCTCGGCGCTGTGCGACGCAGCGCGTAGCACGACGGGTCGGCGGATGTCCATGGCTTGGATGGCGACGGCGCACGCGAGAGCGTCGGAGCATGGCCGGATCTCCTGACCCCCGGACCCTGTGGGCCGCGCGCGGCACGTACGCGACGCGCACCGCGTGGGCCGGTGCGCTCTTCGGCATGGGCCTCGTCGCGTTCGTCGACGAGGCCGTGTTCCACCAGATCCTGCACTGGCACCACTTCTACGACCGCGGCACCCCCGCGGCCGGCCTCGTGTCGGATGGGCTCTTCCACGCGTTCAGCTGGTTCGGCACCGTGGCCGGGCTGTTCCTCCTCGCGGATGTCGCGCGCCGCGGGGCGCTCTGGACGCCGCGCTGGGTCGGCGGAGCCCTGCTGGGCGCCGGCGCCTTCCAGCTGTACGACGGCACGATCCAGCACAAGGTGCTCGGGCTCCACCAGATCCGGTACGTGGACGACGTCCTGCCCTACGACATCGCGTGGAACGCGATCGCCGTGCTGCTGCTCGCGGCGGGCCTCGTCCTCGTCGTCCGCACGCGCACGGCCGCCGCGTGGGCGCACGTCGAGCGATGACGCCGACGCCCGACGGCCACGCGCACGCCCACGGAGCGGGAGTCCCGCTCGACGTCGTCGTCCTCGCAGTGGCCGCGCTCGCGGTCGCGTCGTACGCGGCAGGAGCGATCGCCTCGCGGCGCGGCGGGCGGCCGTGGCCCGTGCACCGGATGGTCCTCTGGTGCGTCGGCATCGCGGCCGCGACCGCGCCGGTCGTCGAGCCGCTCGCCTCGACCGTTCACGGCAGCTTCGTCGGACACGCGTGGGGCCATGTCGTTGGCGGCATGCTGGCGCCGATCCTGCTCGTGCTCGCCGCCCCCGTCACCCTCGCTCTCCGCACGCTCCCCGTCACGCCGGCGCGGCGGCTGTCGCGCCTGCTGCGCAGCGCGCCCGTGCGCGTGCTCGCGCACCCCGTGACCGCGGCGCTCCTCTCCTCGGGCGGCCTGTGGCTCATCCATCTCACGCCGCTGCACGAGGCGATGCAGGCGAGCCCGTTCGTGCACCTCGTCGTGCACGCGCACACCGTCGCGGCCGGCTATCTCTTCACGGCCGCGCTGGTCGGCGTCGACCCGAACCCGCACGCGAGCCGATGGACGACGCGCGCGATCGTGCTCGTCCTCGCGATGGCATCGCACGCGGTTCTCGCGAAGCTCCTCTACGCGCATCCCCCGGGTGCGACCTCCGTCGCCGACGAGCGGCTCGGCGCGCTCACGATGTACTACGCGGGCGGGGTCGTCGAGCTCGGACTCGTCGTGCTCCTCTGCGCCCGCTGGTATCGCGAGAGCGGGCGCCGCGTCGCGATCGGCGCGGCCGATCCGCTCAGTCGAGCACGCCCATCACCTGCAGCACGAACTGCAGGATCACGAAGGCGATGATGACGATGCCGAACCACGAGAACCGGCGCTTGAGGCGCCGACCCGGCTCGGCCACTCCGCGCGGCGGAGGCGTGAGGGGCGCGGCCGCCGAGAAGGCGGGCGCCTCGTGGTGCCCCGAGGCGATCGGACGCGGCACCCCCGTGCCCGCTGCGAGCCGCTCGTCACGCCAGCGCCCCCACTGATCGAGCTTGTGGATGAGGGCGGCGACGACCGAGAAGAGCCACGCCCAGGTCGCGGGATCGAGCGTCGAGACCTCGCGCCGCGTGTAGAGGAACAGCCAGTCGTCGACGATCTCGACGTCGAGCTGCCCGGCGTGGTCGAGGAAGCGCGCCATGATGTCGGGCGTGAAGAGGTAGAGCGCGTCGGCCTCGTAGCCCTGCGGGCAGTAGAGCGCGAAGTGCCGGTCGAAGTCGCCCTCGAGCGACAGCCGCTGGTCCTTGTCGAAGCCGACCGGGAGGTTCGAGCCGAAGATCGTGTTGTTGCCCACGGCATCGAGCACGATGTGGGGCAGCGGGGCGTCGAGTCGGATGGCCACGTAGCCCCAGCGATGCGTGGTCTGGTTCTTCCCCGATCCGGTCGTGTACTGGTAGTTCGCGAACTCCGCGAACCGCGGCGCCTCGCCGCGCACGAGGTCGTTCGAGCGGCGGGCGCGACCGAGCCCGAAGATCATGCCGGGGAGGGCGGGGCCGCCGAGTGACGGGAGGTAGCTCATGCCGTTCGCGCGCGCGAAGCGGTCGAGCCGGTACTGGCGCTCGCGGCGCTGCCCCTGGAACGCCCGGACGCCCCAGACGGCCGCGCCGATGACGAGGGCCGCGATGCCGAGCGAGACCCAGAATCCGGCGCCCGAGGCGCCGTCGGCGTCCGCGACCATGAGCAGGATCGACAGGATGAGGCCGCCGAACCCGAGGATCATGACGCCGACGAAGACGATCACGATCACCGCGACGACCGCGCCGGCTCCGGTGCCGCTCGGGAAGCGTCGCGAGAGCTCGTCGGAGAACCGCTTCACGTCAGCGCGGTCGACGGGCTCGGTGAGGGGGCGCGCGTCGAACGGCACGCTCTGCTGCGTCGTTCCGGACATGGCCTTCACGCTACAAGAGCGCGCGGATCACCCCACGATGACGTCGAGCGCGACCTCGCCGCAGGACACGCGAGGCAGCGTCGCGAGGCGGCTCCCGCGCACCGAGTCGCCGGCCCCCGAGCGATGGTCGGTCGACACGACGACCCGGCCGACGCCGTTGACGAGGGTCACCGGGAGCCCCACGTCCTCGAGGCGCGGCGTGAGGTCGCGCTCGATCGAGTCGACGAGCAGGTCGAGCGCGGCCACGCCGGCGAACGCGCCGCGGGAGGCGACGGGCGCCGCGATGGTGACCGTGTACTCGTCGCTGCAGAGGTAGTCGACGTAGGGGCCGGCGACGTGCGGGCGGCCCGTCGCGTGCGGTACGCGGAACCACTCCATCTCGCTGTAGTCGATGCGCTCCTTGCCGAGCGACTGCGCCGCGAGCAGGAGGCGCGACCGGTCGCTGCCCTGCCACCAGGCGAGGTGGCTGCGCGCATCGTCGAGCAGGTCGATCGCCGCCACGTAGCCCGCGCCGTACACGGCGAGGTCGGGCAGTGCCAGCAGCGTCATCGCGTGCGGCTGGACGAGAGCGTCGAGCTCGGACACCGTGAGCGGCGCTGCCGCGCGCACGGCGTCGAGATCCCGCGAGACGGCGGCGGCGGTCTCGACGAGGCTGTCCACGGGCGCGCGGAAGTAGCTCTCGACGATCGACGCGGCACGGTCGACGGCGGTGTCGGTGTCCTGGTGCATGCTGACCTCCTCCTTGAGGTTCACGGGGCGTCGTCTGCGCTCGCGGCGGGTCGCGAGCGCAGCTCGATGAGGGTGTCGATCACGGCCGCCGTCATCTCCTCGACCTCGCGGCCGGCGCCGACGTCGTCGCCGGCCTCGATCGCCGCGACGACGCGCTCGAGGCCAGCGCGGTAGGCATCGCGCGCGGACGCGTCGGCGTCGATGAGCCGCAGGTACGGGGAGAGCTCGGCCTGCAGCTGCATCTGCACGCGGGTCAGCCGCGCCGACTGGCTGAGCGCGACCAGCTCGAGCTGAGCGTCGTCGAGGATGCGGCGCCAGGCCTCGATGTCGGCCGGATCGAGCCGCTCGAGGTGGCGCGCGACGAGGCGCGCCTCGCTGGGGTCGGCGCGCCGTGCGGCGAGACGGACGGCAGCGCCCGTGATCGCGGCGTAGTGGACGCCCATGTCGCGCAGCGCGGTCCGCGTCGCGCGACGGACGGCGTCGCGCGCGTGGGCGAGCGGGTCGGCATCCTCCGCGACGAAGCTGCCGCCGCCGCGGCCGCGCCGCGTCACGACGAGGCCGCGCGAGCGCAGCGAGAGGAGCGCTTCGCGGACGGTGACCGGGGCGACCCCGAAGCTCTTCGCGAGATCGGTCTCGCTCGGCAGGCGCTCGCCCGCGCGCAGGTGCCCGCCGGTGATCGCCTCATCGAGGCGGCGCTCGACGAGCGCGGCGCGCCCCTCGTCGCCGATCGGCTGGAACAGCGCGCCCTGCAGGCGGCGCGGACCCGAGGAGGCGACGGCGTGCGGCGGCGCCTGTGCGGCCATGAGCGGTCCTCCCTCGAGAGCGGTCGTCCCAACGTTATGCCTTCGAGACTTGAAATATGAACTATGGGTTCATATGTTAAACCTCAGCTTCCGTGTTCGACGATGATCCGAGGAGGAGCGATGAGCTCATCGCCCGCTGCCGCACCCGCCCGCCCGCAGTCCGGCGACCCGCACGTGGGTGCTGTCTCGCTCCGCGGTGTCACGAAGACGTTCGGCGAGTTCGACGCCGTGAAGGATCTCGACCTCGACGTCCGCCCGGGCGAGTTCCTCTCGATGCTCGGGCCGTCCGGCTCCGGCAAGACGACCGTCCTGCGCATGATCGCCGGCTTCGAGGACGCGACGTCGGGCGCCATCTCGCTGAACGGCGTCGACGTGACCCGGGTGCCGCCGCACCGACGGCAGGTCAACACGGTCTTCCAGGACTACGCCCTGTTCCCCCATCTCACGATCGAGGAGAACGTGGGGTACGGCCTGCGAGTGCGGGGCGAGGGGAGGGCCGCGCGCCGCGAGCGCGTGGGCTCCGCACTCGAGCAGGTCCGGCTGGCCCACGTCGCGCAGCGCCTCCCGCACCAGCTGTCGGGCGGCCAGCGTCAGCGCATCGCCCTCGCCCGTGCGCTGATCCTGCGCCCGCAGGTGCTCCTGCTCGACGAGCCGCTCGGCGCGCTCGACAAGCAGCTGCGCGAGCAGATGCAGATCGAGCTCAAGCAGATCCAGCGCGAGGTCGGCATCACGTTCATCTTCGTGACGCACGACCAGGAGGAGGCGCTCACCCTGAGCGACCGCGTGGCGGTCTTCAACGGCGGTCGGATCGAGCAGATCGGCACGCCGCGCGAGGTGTACGAGTACCCGCAGACCGAGTTCGTCGCGCGGTTCCTCGGCCTCTCGAATCTGCTGCCCGCAGACGCGGCCGAGCGCATCGCCGGCCGCCGCGAGGCGCTCAGCATCCGGCCCGAGCGCGTGCGGGTGCTCGGGCCGGACGAGCACGCGCGCCCCGGTGAGGTGACGGTCGCGGGCGTCGTGGCGGAGGTCGTCTACACCGGGCCGTCGACCCGGTACCTCGTCGACGTCGAGGGCGGCCTGCAGCTCATCGCCGAGCGCCCCAACGCCCACCATCCGTCCGCGGCCGAGGCCGTCGAGCGCGGCGCTGCCGTGCGCGTCGGCTGGCTCGCCGACCACGCCGCGCGTCTTCCCTGACCGCGGCCATCCGCCGTCCACCCATCACAGAAGAACCGAACGAGGAGCGATCACATGCGATCCAGGATGATGACCGGAGCGGCGCTCGTCGCCGTCTCGCTGCTGGCCGTGACCGGCTGCAGCAGCACGTCGGAGGCCGCGGGCGGCGAGGAGGCCGCCGGCGGGCTCCAGATCGACGTCCCCGATGTGCCGATGCAGGAGGAGCTCGGCGACTACGAGGGCGAGGTGAACATCGTCGCGTGGAGCGGGTTCGTCGAGCCCGCATGGAGCGACGCGTTCACGGAGGAGACCGGCTGCGTCGTGAACCGGCGCGTGGCGGGCACGAGCGATGAGATGGTCCAGCTCATGCGCAGCGGCGACTACGACCTCGTGTCGGCGTCGGGCGACGCGAGCCTGCGCCTCATCGCCGGCGGCGACGTGGCGCCCCTCAACCTCGATCTCATCCCGAACTTCGGAGACGACATCGTCGAGGGCATGAAGGGGCAGGTCTACGACACCATCAACGGGAAGTCGTACGGCGTGCCGATCGGGCGCGGCGCGAACATCCTGCAGTACAACAGCGAGGTCGTCACCGAGGAGCCCACGAGCTGGGACGTCGCCTGGGAGGCCGACAGCCCCTACGCCGGCAAGGTGATCGCGTACGACGCGCCCATCTACATCGCCGACGCGGCGGTGTACCTCATGGCGCACGAGCCCGAGCTCGGCATCACCAACCCGTACGCGCTCGACCAGACCCAGCTCGACGCCGCGATCGAGCTGCTCCAGCAGCAGAACGAGATCGTGTCGGAGTACTGGGCCGATCCGGCCGCGCAGATCACCTCCTTCGTCGGCGGCACGACCGTGCTCGGCACGTCGTGGGAGGTGCTGCGCAAGCTCACCGAGGACGAGAAGTTCAAGAGCGTGCTGCCCGAGGAGGGCTCGACCGGATGGTCGGACGCCTGGATGCTCGCGGCCGAGGCCGAGAACCCCAACTGCGCGTACGCGTGGATGGACTACACCTCGTCGCCCGAGGTGAACGGCGCGATCGCGATGAACTTCGGCATGGCGCCCGCCAACGCCGCCTTCTGCGAGACGAGCGACGAGGCGAAGGAGCACTGCGAGTACTACCACGCGACCGACGAGGAGTACTTCGACAAGGTGTGGTTCTGGACCACGCCGATCGAGCAGTGCGTCGACGGCCGCACGGATGTGACGTGCACGAACTTCCAGCAGTGGACGGACGCCTGGCTCTCCGTCAAGAGCTGACCAGCCCGGCGGGGCGGACCCCAGCCGCCCCGCCGTCTCCTCTTCACGACAGGACGACCATGAAACGGCGACTCCAGCTCGCGGGCCTGCTCGCGCTCCCGATGGCCTGGCTCATCGGCATCTACATCTTCTCGCTCGTCATGCTGCTCGTGACGGCGTTCTGGGTGACCGACCCCTTCACCTCGAAGGTCGAGCCCGGGTTCACCCTGCGCAACTTCGAGCAGCTCGTCGCGAATCCCGCCTACCTCTCGACCGCGCTGCGCACCCTCGCGATCGCCCTCGCGGTCACCGTGCTCTGCATCCTCATCTCGGTGCCGCTGGGCATCTTCATGGCGAAGATCGCGCCGACGTGGCTGCGCGCCGTGCTCGCGGTCGCGATCACGCTCCCGCTGTGGGCGGGCTACCTCGTGAAGATCCTCGCGATGCGCATCACGTTCACGGAGGACGGCTTCTTCAACGCCGTGATGGCGCCGCTCGGGATCACGGGGCCCGGGTTCAGCGTGATCACGGTCGTGCTCACGCTCACCTACCTGTGGCTGCCGTACATGGCCGTGCCCGTCTACACGGCCATCCGCCAGCTGCCTCCGAATCTCTTCGACGCGTCCGCCGACCTCGGCGCGGGCGCGGGCCGCACCATCCGCACGGTCGTGATCCCGCTCGTGAAGCCCGCGATCATCGCCGGCTCGATCTTCACGTTCTCGCTGAGCCTCGGCGACTACATCGCGGCCAAGTTCGTCGGCGGGTCCACGCAGATGATCGGCAGCGTCATCGCCTCGAACATCAACCTCAACCCTCCGATCGCCGCGGCCTTCTCGGTCGTGCCGATCGCCTTCGTCGTCATCTACCTGATCAGCGTGCAGCGCACCGGCGCGCTGCAGCGGATGTGAGGCCGTCATGCTCAGACTCTCCCTCGGCGCGCGGATCGCGCTCGGCGCCATCGTCGCAGGCGTCCTCGCGTTCATGTACGTGCCGCTCCTGCTCGTCGTGCTCAACTCGTTCAACGAGGCGCGCATCGCGAGCTGGCCCATCCGCGGCTTCTCGCTGCAGTGGTGGGGAGCCGCGCTCGCGAGCGAGCCGGTGCGCGCCGCCGTGGGCAACTCGGTCGCGGTCGGGCTCGGCGCGACCGCGATCGCCCTCGTGCTGGGGACCCTCGTCGCCTTCGCGCTGCAGCGCCACGCCTTCTTCGGCAAGCAGACCGTGAACCTGCTCGTCGTGCTGCCGATCGCGCTTCCCGGCGTCGTCACGGGTGTCGCGCTCAACAACACCTACAACCAGCTGCTCGAGCCGATCGGCATCCACGTCGGCTACTTCGGCATGATCATCGCGCACGGCACCTTCTGCATCGTCATGGTGTTCAACAACGTGCTCGCGCGACTGCGGAGGCTGAGCCCCAACGTCGAGGAGGCCTCCGCCGACCTCGGTGCGACGCCGTGGCAGACGTTCCGCATGGTCACGTTCCCGCAGTTCCGCAGCGCGTTCGCCGCGGGCGGCATCCTCGCGTTCGCACTCAGCTTCGACGAGGTCGTCGTCACGATCTTCACGGCGCCCGCCGGCGTCGACACCCTGCCCCTGTGGATCATGAACCAGATGGCCCGGCCGAACGAGGCGAGCGTGGTCAACGTCGTCGCGACGGTCATCATCGTGCTGTCGTTCATCCCCGTGTGGATCTCGCAGCGGCTCGCGAGCGAGCGCGACGGGGTGTGAGGGGGCGGGCGCGCCGTCACGGGATGTTCACCTCGGATTCCCTTCCGGGTACGGCGGTCTCGTAATTCGGCGTCACCTCGACCGGGTTGCCTTTCGATATCGCCCGTCGCGATATCTCCTCCCGAAAGGACACCCGACATGCGCGCCCGCGCCCTCCCCGCCCTCGGCCTCCTCGCCCTCGGAGCCGTCGCCCTCTCCGCGTGCTCGAGCTCGTCATCCGACGATGCCGCGGCCGCCGCGTCCGACGCGCCCATCACCTTCGCCACGACGCCCCTCGGCGACGACCCGACCGCCGAGAACCCCATCGAGGCGTTCGCCGGTCTCGTCGAGGAGGAGACCGGCCGCGCGGTCGAGATCGTCGACGTGCCCGACTACACGGCCGTCGTCGAGGCGATCCGCAACCACCACGTCGACATCGGGTTCATGAGCGGCTTCCCGTCGGCGCTCGCGGTCAACACGGGCGAGGTCGACGCGCTCGTCGCGTGGCCGGGCAGCGACGAACCCGTGTCGACGTGCCTCGTGCTCGACGACTCGCCCCTCCAGTCGCTCGAGGACATCACGCCCGAGACGGTCGTCGCGTTCGCCGACCCCGCATCGAGCTCGGGGTACTTCATGCCCGTCGCGATGCTCGACGCCGCCGACCTCGAGAAGGACGCCGACTACACGGCGATGTTCTCGGGCGGCCACGACATGAGCTTCATCGCCCTCAAGGAGGGCCAGGTCGACGTGGCGTGCACCTCGACGATCTTCCCCACGATGACGGGGACCGACATGTTCCCGTTCGCCGAGGGCGAGACGCGCTCGATCGGCGAGAGCGACTCGATGCCCGTCGCGGTGACCGTGCTCGCCGACCAGGGCATCGCCGACGACAAGCGGGAGCTCCTGCTCGAGGCGCTTCCTAAGGTCTTCGTCGAGGAGAACGCCGAGGCCCTCGGCGCGATGTTCGAGGCGATGCAGGGCACCGAGCCGATC
This sequence comes from Microbacterium barkeri, assembly GCF_027921765.1. Taxonomy (GTDB): domain Bacteria; phylum Actinomycetota; class Actinomycetes; order Actinomycetales; family Microbacteriaceae; genus Microbacterium; species Microbacterium barkeri. The sequence continues at coordinate 15,703 of NZ_BSEJ01000013.1, read as the reverse complement.
CTCGAGCCCGAGGACGAGCTCTTCGAGCCGTTCGTGGACATCGCCGCGATCGCCGACGTCGACATCTCGGACCTCGGATGAGCCGCGCGGACACGGCCGTCGAGCCGACCACGGCCGAGCTGCGCCAGCGGCTGCCGCTCGTCTCGGTGCGCGGGCTGAAGGTCGCCTACGGAGACGGCCCGCTGGTTCTCGACGGCGTCGACCTCGACCTCTTCCCCGGCGAGATGGTCGCGCTGCTCGGCTCGTCGGGCTCGGGCAAGTCGACGCTCATGAAGAGCCTCACGGGCTTCGCGCCCATCACGGATGGCGCGGTGCGCGTCGGCGGGTACGACATGGCGAACCTGCGTCGCGGACAGCTGCGGCAGGTGCGCGCGTCCGTCGGCCAGGTGTTCCAGCAGTTCAACCTCGTCGGCCGGCTCAGCGTGCTCACGAACGTCCTGACCGGCGCGCTTCACGACGCCGGGCCGCTCAACCTCGTGGGCGGCTTCTCGAGCGCGCACCGGCGTCGCGCGCTCGAGCTGCTCGACCGCGTCGGCATCGCGCACAAGGCGCAGGACGAGGCGCGATCGCTCTCGGGCGGCCAGCAGCAGCGGGTCGCGATCGCGCGCGCCCTCATGCAGGCGCCCAAGGTCATCCTCGCCGACGAGCCGGTGGCATCCCTCGACCCGCGCATGTCGCACCAGGTGCTCGAGCTGCTGCATGAGATCGCCCGCGAGGACGGCATCCCGGTGCTCGTGAGCCTGCACGTCATGCCGCTCGCGCTCGCGCACTCCGACCGCATCGTCGGACTCCGGCACGGCGAGATGCTCGTGTCGGCGCCGACCGCCCAGCTCGACGCGACCGCGCTCGAGCCGATCTACGCGCACGACGAGGAGGAGCAGGATGTCGACGGCATCGCCTGAGCGCACGGCGCGGGCCTCGGGCTCCGCGAGGGCCGCCCGCGACCGCGCCCCGCGGAGCCCGCAGCTGGACCCGCGGGACCGGGAGCGGATGGAGCGGGCCTTCCGCGTGCCGCGCGCCCGGTTCCTGCTCGGGCTGCCCGTTGCGGCCCTCCTCCTCGTGTGGTCGTTCACGGGTGCGGGCTTCGACGTCGGCAAGCTCGGCGAGGGCGCCGTCAACATGGGCGCCTTCCTCTCGCGCCTCTTCCCGCCCACGTGGGACAAGTTCGGCACGATCGCGGAGCTCCTCGTGGAGACCCTGCAGATGGCGATCGTCGGGACCGTGCTCGGCGCCGTGCTGTCGCTCGTCGTCGCGTTCGGCGCCGCGTCGAACATCGCCCCGCGCTGGCTGTACTACCCCACGCGCTGGGTCATGAACGTCATCCGATCGCTGCCCGACCTCGTGTTCGCGCTCATGTTCGTCTCGGCCGTCGGCCTCGGCCCCTTCGCGGGCATCCTCGCGATGACGATCGGCTCGATCGGGTCGATCGGCAAGGTGTTCGCGGAGGCCATGGAGTCGGTCGACCGCGGACCGGTCACCGCGATGCAGGCGGTCGGCGCCTCTCCGCGCCAGGTCGTGCAGTACGGCGTTCTGCCGCAGGCGGCCCCGCTCCTTGTCTCCTACACGCTGCTCCTGTTCGAGGGCAACGTCCGCGGCGCCACGATCCTCGGCATGGTCGGGGCGGGCGGCATCGGCCTCGAGCTCACCACCGCCATGAAGATGTACGACTACGGCCACCTCTCCGCGATCGTCATCTGCATCATCGTGCTCGTCACGGTCATCGACCAGGCGAGCGCCGTCCTCCGAAGGAAGATCACATGACCGTCGTCGACGCCCCCGCCATTGCGCTCTCCGCGCCCGTCAACCTCCGCGACCTCGGCGGCATCCCCGTCGCCGGGGGAGCGGTGCGCGAGGGCTTCGCGATCCGCGCCGACGACCTCTCGATCGTCACCGAGGAGGACGCCGCCCGCCTCGTCGCCGCCGGCCTGCGGGCGGTGGTCGACCTGCGCTCGTCCGACGAGGTGGCGCTCACGGGCCGCGGGCCGTTCGGAGCGCTCGCCGACGTGACCTACCACCACGTGCCGTTCCTCGCGTCGATCGGCGACGGCATCGACGACATCGAGCTCGACCAGTCGTCGTTCGCGGGCATGTACGTGCGGATGTTCGAGGGCGCCGCCGCGCAGATCGTCACGGCGCTCGCGATCATCGCGTACACCCCCGGAACGGTCGCGTTCCACTGCGCCGCCGGGCAGGACCGCACGGGGGTGCTCGCGGCGGCGATCCTGCTGACGCTCGGCGCCGAGCCGGACGACATCGTCGCGGACTACGCCCGCACGGGCGAGAACGCCGCAGCGATCATGCGGCGGATCGCGCCGATCATGCAGCCGCTCATGGCGCGATACGGGCTCGATCTCGATGACGCGGCCCGCGCGGCCGCTCGCGCCGAGTTCTCGCCGGCGCCCATGCGCGGCCTGCTCGGCGCGCTCACGACGCGCCACGGGGATCCGCTCGCTCCGCTCCGCGCTGCCGGCCTCACCGACGCGCTCATCGGCCGTCTGCGCGAGCGCGCGCTCGCCGCATGAGCACGACCGCAGCCTCCGTGCAGGCCGGCGCCGCGCCATCCGCTCGTCGTGCTGAGCGGAGCGGGATCTCGACGGAGGGCGGCGGGACGCCTGCTCGACGGCCCGGACGCCCGCGTGCCGAGGGACACGACGCGCGGATCCTCGCCGCCGCGGTCGAGCTGCTCGAGCGCGGCGAGGAGGTGACCGTCAGCAGGGTCGTCGAGCTGAGCGGCGTCAGCCGCGCCGCGCTCTACCGGCGGTGGCCGAGCATGACTGATCTGCTCGCGGCGGCCCTCGATGTCGGGCGCGAGGCGCCGCGCATCCCGCTGGGCGACGACCTGCTCGCGGCGCTCCTCGCGGCGTACACGACCGGATCGGCGGGGCCGGGCTACACGGAGGAGCGCTTCCGGCTGCGGCTGCGGCTCGCGATGACGGACCGCAAGCTCGCGCAGGCGTACTGGCGCTCGCACGTCGCGCGACGGCGCGGCGGTGTCGCCGCGCTCCTCGCGGAGGGCGTCCGCCGGGGCGAGCTGCGTGACGATCTCGACATCGACGCGTGCATCGACCTCATCAACGGCGTCTTCTACTATCAGTTCGTCGTGCGGGGTGTGAACTTCGACGATCCCGCCGCCGTCGCGCGCTGCGAGAACGCCGTCCGCGTAGCCTGGCGGGGGATGGCCGCAGACCCTCCGGCCGCCGACGCCGCCCACGAGGAGGACGAATGAGCATCCGCGAGATCCCCCGAGGCCTGGTGAACCTCCGCGACGTCGCATCGTCGACCGCGCGCGTGCGGCCGGGCGTGCTTCTGCGCAGCGATGCCCCGCACTCGGGCGACGACGCCCCCGAGGTGGGGGAGTGGCCCCCCGCCGTCGTCGTCGACCTCCGCGACGACGCCGAGAAGAGCGAGGACCATCCGCTGCTCGGCGTGTGCCGGGTCGTGGACCTGCCGCTCCTGGGCGGCCGCGCCACCATGGACGCCGACGAGGAGGACGTCGCGGCGTTCCTGCGCGCGGGGCTGGGCGGGATGTACGCCTCGATGCTCGAGGGCGAGGCCGCGGTGCTCCTTGTGCGCGCGATCGAGGAGATCGCCCGGGCGGATGGCCTCGTGCTCGTCCACTGCACGGCAGGGAAGGACCGGACGGGAGTCACGGTCGCGCTCGCCCTCGCCCTCGTCGGCGTGCCGGACGACGAGATCGTCGCGGACTACGTCCGCACGGCCGAGAACATGCCGCACGTGCACGCCCGCGCGCGGCGCACGGTCGCGGCGCGGACCGCCGGCGCGCAGCTCGCGCTCGACATCCCGAAGGAGATCCTGTCGGCGCCGGCGGCGGCGATGGAGGGGTTCCTCGACGACCTGGCCTCGCGAGGCGGCGCCGAGGCGTGGTTCCTCGCGGCGGGCGGCACTCCCGAGACCGTCGCCGCGCTGCGCCGCCGCCTCCGCGCGTAGCCGCCCGCGGCCATCCGCCGGCGCCGCTGCTGAGCGCGCGGTGCGCGCGCCGGAACCGCCGCTGCTCGCGGTGCGTGCGCCGGGTGTCTCGCTCGCATGCGGATGCCGCGACCCGATCGTCCCCCGATGATCGAGCCGCGGCATCCGTGCCGACGCGACCGAGCGCGCCGGCGGGTCCGCTCAGACGGCGGGCGGCTGCGGCGGCAGCTGCGTGCCCGGCTCGGGCGGAAGGGTCGTCGCCTCGCGACGGGTCGCCGGCGCGGTGCTCGACGGTCCGGGCATCGACGTCGCGGCCGTCGTGTCGGCCTTGCCCAGCTCGCCCTCGACGGCGCCGAGCCACTTCTCCCAGCGCGAGCGCATCGGGGCGATGAGCCCTCCGCCGATGCCGACGATCGCGATGCCGACGATGGCGGCGAGCACGGCGACGAGGATGGGCATGGTCACCGTGACGGCGATGCCGATCTGGTTGAGCGCGGCGATGACGCCCATGGCGATGATCGAGATGACGACGATCTTCGTGAGGATCGACCCGAAGCGGAACCTCGCGAGCGCGGGCCGCATGAGGTCGCCGACGAAGTTCGCGATCGCGGCGACGACGATGACGATCACGACCGCGACGAGCACGCGAGGCAGCCAGCTGATGATCTCGGTGACGATCCCGGACACGGGGTTGTCAGGGCCGAACGCGCCCAGCGCGAGCAGCAGCGCGATGAGGAGCACGAAGTAGTACACGAGCTTGACGACGAGCGTCAGCGGGTCGATGCCCGTCGGCGCGAGCAGCTTCGTGATGCCGGCCTTGTCGAGCAGCCGCTGGAATCCGATCCTCTTGAAGAGGTACTCGAGCGCCTTGGCGATGCTCTTCGCGATGAGCCATCCGATCAGCAGGATGACGAGGAAAACGATGAGCTGCAGGATGAAGCTCCCGACACCGGCGAGCATGTCGCCGATCCCTGCGGTGATTCCGGACCAGTCCATGGTCTGTACCTCCCCCTTCGTCGGCCCGAGCGAGACGATCCCGGACGGGCGTTCTGCCTCCGGTCTAGCGACGGGCCGCGCGCGGCGTCAACGGATGCCGTGGCATCCAGCGGTGTATCGAGCTCCTTCCCCGGGACGAAGAGGCGGGAGTTCGCGGGAGGAAGTGCCCGGGGAGCGCGCCGGCGCAGGAAGGGGGCTTGGGTCTTCGCCCTCGGATCGGGTACGCTATGAAGGTTGTGCGACGGCAGCCCTGTCTGCGATCACGTCCGCACAACGTGCAACACACCCTCCTGGTGCCGGGAAATGCCCGGCATCCGTTCAAGTCCGAAGGAGGTGGGTAAGTGACGCACCAGTACGAACTCATGGTGATCATCCAGCCTGAGGTCGACGAGCGCCAGGTCCCCGCACACCTCGACAAGTTCCTGTCGGTCATCACCGAGCGCGGTGGATCGATCGAGAACGTCGACATCTGGGGCAAGCGCCGTCTGGCATACGAGATCCAGAAGAAGAACGAGGGCATCTACGCCGTCGTCAACTTCACCGCGACGAGCGAGGCGACGGTCGAGCTCGACCGCCAGCTCAAGCTCAACGAGCTGATCATGCGCACCAAGGTGCTGCGCGCCGAGGAGGCCATCGCCCTGGTGGCTGCCGAGGCGAAGCGCGCCGAGGAGAAGGCGGCTCGCAAGACGGCGGCGAAGGCCTAACGCACCATGGCTGGCGAAACCGTCATCACCGTCGTGGGGAACCTCACGGCTGACCCCGAGCTGCGCTACACGCAGAACGGCCTGCCCGTGGCGAACTTCACGATCGCCTCGACGCCGCGCAACTTCGATCGCGCGTCCGGCGAGTGGAAGGACGGCGAAGCCCTGTTCCTCCGTGCCAGCGTGTGGCGCGAGTTCGCCGAGCACGTCGCCGGATCGCTGACGAAGGGCATGCGCGTCATCGCGCAGGGCCGTCTGCGTCAGCGCTCCTACGAGACGAAGGAGGGCGAACGCCGCACCTCCATCGAGCTCGAGGTCGACGAGATCGGCCCCTCGCTGCGCTACGCGACGGCACAGGTGACCCGCGCCGCATCGAGCGGCGGCGGCAACTACGGCGGCGGGAACAACGCCGTCGGCGGGAACTACGGCGGCGGCAGCGCTGGCGGCGGCTACGGCCAGCAGCAGCGCCCGCAGCAGCAGGTCTCGGAGGAGCCCTGGGCGACACCCGGCCAGTCCGGCGCCGATGCATGGAGCACCCCGGGGTCGTTCTCGGACGACACCCCGTTCTGATTCAGAACTCACACTTTCAAAGGACCCAACATGGCTGGAAAGTCGAGCGGCGACCGCCGCAAGCCGCGGAAGGGCGCGAAGAACGCCGCTCCCGCGAAGTCGATCCGGGTCGGCGTCATTGACTACAAGGACGTCGCGACCCTTCGCAAGTTCATCTCGGAGCGCGGCAAGATCCGCGCCCGTCGTATCACCGGTGTCTCGGTGCAGGAGCAGCGTCTGATCGCCCGTGCGATCAAGAACGCGCGCGAGATGGCGCTCCTGCCCTACGCAGGCGCTGGCCGCTAAGGAGCACCCATGTCGAAGCTGATTCTCACGAACGAGGTCGACGGCCTGGGCAGCGCCGGAGACGTGGTCGAGGTCAAGGACGGCTACGCCCGTAACTACCTCATCCCCCAGGGCTTCGCGGTGGCGTGGAGCCGCGGTGGCGAGAAGCAGGTCGCGGACATCCGCGCGGCCCGCGAGGCTCGTGCCATCGCGACGCACGACGACGCCGTCGCCCTGAAGAACACCCTCGAGAACGCCCGCGTGCGCCTGTCGGTCAAGGCCGGCGCCGAGGGTCGTCTGTTCGGCTCGGTCAAGCCGGCCGACATCGCGAACGCGGTGGCGGAGGCCGGTCTTGGCCAGCTGGACAAGCGCACCATCACGGTCCCGTCGCCCATCAAGGCCGTCGGCGACCACGAGGCGCTCGTGCGTCTGCACGACGAGGTGACCGCGGTCATCTCGCTGCAGGTCGTCGCGCTCAAGAAGTAAGTTCTCGCGAACGCCGGAAGCGGCGCGGAGCCATCGGCTCCGCGCCGCTTCGTCGTGTTCGCGACGGGGTCTCCTGGCCGTCATATCGGACTCTCGGAGGCGTCGCTGTACACAGTTCGAACGGCCTACCACAAACCTTCAAGTGCTCCTTTAATCACACATCCATCCACAGGGTGTGTGAAACGGGATACCCAGGTCAGGCGGCGTTTCGGTGGAGAGATCTCCCGGGCGAGTCTCTTCTCTCCACAGGGCGATTCCACACTCTCCACGGCGTTTTGCGCAGGCCCTCCACAGAGTTATCCACAGGCCGCGTTGAAGGTGCCGATGGCTGCCCATAGCCTCGTCAGGGCGGTGTCGGTGGTCGCTGGTGTCATGAAGCAGATCACCCCCGCGGGGGAACGGAAGAGGAGGGCGCGTGTCGATCGCTGAAATCGGGGAGGACCGTCTCGGGGGGCCTCGGGAACGCGACAGGACCCCGCCGCACGACGTCATCGCGGAGCAGAGCACGCTGGGCGGCATGCTCCTGTCGAAGGACGCGGTGGCCGATGTCATCGAGACCCTGCGCGGCCCCGACTTCTACGTGCCGAAGCACGAGGTGATCTTCGAGGCCATCCTCTCGCTCTACTCGCACGGCGAGCCGACCGATGTCGTTGCCGTGACCGACGAGCTCATCAAGACGGGCGACCTCCAGCGCGCGGGCGGGGCCGACTACCTGCACTCGCTGACGTCGATCGTGCCGACGGCCGCGAACGCGGGCTACTACGCGGGCATCGTGTCGGAGCGCGCCCTGCTGCGCCGACTCGTCGACGCGGGCACGAAGATCGCGCAGATGGGCTATCAGGGCCAGGGCGAGGCCGTCGAGCTCGTCAACGCGGCTCAGGCCGAGATCTACAACGTCACGGGCACCGAGCAGACCGAGGACTACGTGCCGCTCACGGTTGCAGTCGACGCGGCCGTCGACGAGATCGAGGCCGCGCGCGGTCGCGACGGCCAGATGACCGGCATCCCGACCGGGTTCAGCGAGCTCGATCAGCTCACGAACGGCCTCCACGGTGGGCAGATGATCATCATTGCGGCGCGACCCGCGATGGGAAAGTCGACCCTCGCCCTCGACTTCGCGCGCGCGGCGGCGATCAAGAACGACATGCCGACGATCTTCTTCTCGCTCGAGATGGGGCGCAGCGAGATCGCGATGCGCCTGCTCAGCGCGGAAGGCGCCATCCCTCTGCAGTCGATGCGAAAGGGCACGCTCGACTCGCGCGACTGGACGACCGTCGCCGCGACGCGCGGACGCATCAACGACGCGCCGCTGTACATCGACGACAGCCCGAACATGACGCTCGTCGAGATCCGCGCGAAGTGCCGGCGGCTCAAGCAGCGTGCCGGGCTCAAGATGGTCATCATCGACTACCTCCAGCTCATGACGAGCGGCAAGAAGGTCGAGTCGCGTCAGCAGGAGGTGTCGGAGTTCTCGCGTGCCCTCAAGCTGCTCGCGAAGGAGATCCAGGTGCCGGTCATCGCGCTGTCGCAGCTGAACCGAGGGCCCGAGCAGCGTCAGGACAAGCGGCCTCAGGTGAGCGACCTGCGCGAGTCGGGCTCGATCGAGCAGGACGCCGACATGGTGATGCTGCTGCACCGTCCGTCGGTGTACGACAAGAACGACAACCCGGGCGGCGCCGAGATCATCGTCGCGAAGCACCGCAACGGCCCGACCGCCAACATCGAGGTCGCGTTCCAGGGCCACTACTCGCGCTTCGCCGACATGGCGCCCGTGAGCGAGTTCGGCGGCGGCGACTGAGGCGAGACCTCCGGTCCGAGGTCAGCCCCGCTCGGCCGAGGGTCTGACGTCGTCGGCGAGGTCGTCCTCGGTCAGGTCGGGCAGCCCGGATCCGTCGCCGCGCCTCCCGCGAATCAGCGGCCGGCCGCTCCTCGCCGGCCATGTCAGGTGCCGGCGTCCGGCCGCCATCCGGAGGGGATGCTGTCGGGCGTCTGCCCCGCGCTCAGACGGTCGATGTGGTACTCGGCCCACGAGACGATCATCCGCTCCGGCGTCGCGTGGTAGAGCTCCGCGAGGGCGTCCAGCGCCCGAGCACGGTCGACGTCGAGCTCGATGAGGAGCCTCCGCGAACGCGATCCGCCGGACACAGCGCCATCGTACCGAGCGCGCGACGGCCCATCCGCGCTTGAGCATGCCCGGGCGCGCGGCGCCGCGGTTCGAGGTCAGACGAACCGGATGGCGCTCTCGAGGCGCGTGCGGACGTCGAACAGCACGTTGCCCCCGACGATCTGCGCGCCGGGGATGCCGGCGCGGAGCACCGCACGCAGCGCGCTGCGGCGGACGGCGGCGACAGGCAGTCCCTTCACGGAGCCCAGCACGACGACCGGGTCGGCGAGATCGTCGTCGGGGAGGACGAACACGGCGCCGCCGAAGCGGACGCGCGCGGCGCGCGAGACCGAGCGGATGCGTGAGAGCAGGTCGGCGACGGGGGTCGCCTCGCCGATGATCTCGCCGCCGCGGAACGCGACCGGGCGGCCGAAGTCCTCGCTCGTCAGACCATAGAGGCCGGTCGGGCTGAGGACGACATGGTCGAGCTTGTCGTCCGCGTCCGCCGTCGTCGCGACGTCGTGCCAGGCCGTGAAGCCCATGCCGAGCTCATCGATCATCGCCGCGGTGTCCTCCTCGGCGAGGGCGTCGGCGAGCATCCGCCGCAGCTCCCACGGCGCCGAGCGGACGAAGGCGGGCGCGTACGGGTCGGCGACCTCTCCGGCCCACTCGGCCGCCATCGCGAGGTAGCGCCTGCGCCGCCAGGCTCCCGCGGCTCCGTGCGAGCGTGTCCGGGGTCGCGTGTCCCGTCGGCCCGTTGTGCGTCGCCCCGCCCACTGCAGCTGCGCGCCGTCATCGCGGTCGTACGCGGCGCGAGCCTCGGGTGTGCCGACGAGCTCCCACGCGCGCTGCACCTGGATGAACGCGGCGGCGTCGCCGCCCGTATCGGGATGGGTGCGCCGCAGCTGCAGGCGATACGCCCGGCGGAGCTCCTCGTCGTCGGCCGAGCGGAGAACGCCGAGCGCCTCGTACGGCGACGCGGAGAGCGGGCTGTTGAACATCGCCGCCCAGGCTATCCCGGGGCGGCGGTCAGCCCGCCCGTCCGTGTCCGACGGTCAGGTCAGGGTGAGGAACAGTCGCACCGAGAGCGCGGCGACCGCCACGAGTCCCAGGACGCCGAAGAGGTTCTGCCACCAGGTGTTGCGCAGGGCGCCCATGAGGGCCGTGCGGTTGGCCATGATCACGATCAGGGCGGCCAGCACGGGAGCGACGAACATCGTGAGCGCCTGCGCGATGACGATGAGCTGGATCGGCGAGGACGGGAAGATCACGGCGACGAGCACCCCGAAGGCGAGGATGCTCCCGCTGATGATCTTCGCGGACCGCGAGCTCGAGGATGCGCCGCGCCCGATCGCGTCAGAGAGCATCGTTCCGCCGGCGGTCGCGTTGGCGATCATCGAGGAGAACGCCGCTCCGAAGAACCCGAGAGCGAACACCGTCGACCCCACGGGCCCGGCGAGCGGCTCGAAGACTCCGGCGAGTGCGACGATCGTCGGCGCCGTCTCGCCCGTCCTCCCGAGCACAGCCGCGGCGACGACGATCACCAGAGCCGTCATGACGCCCGGCGCGATGATGCCGGGGATGGTGTCGACGACGGTGACGTCGCGGTAGTCGCCTTCCGTGCGGCCACGCTCCTTCGTGCCGTAGGACGTGTAGAACGCGGCGTTGATCGAGAAGTTCGTGCCGACCAGCGCGATGATGAGCAGCCACGAGCCGTCCGGCACGGCCGGCAGGAGTCCGGCGCCTGCCGCTGCCCAGTCCGGGTTCGAGATGAAGGCGGATGCGACGAAGGCGATCGCCATCAGGGCGACGATGGCGACGAGCACCTTCTCGATGACGCGGTAGACGTTCCGCAGGAGAAGAAGGGCCGCGACGGCGACGGTGCAGATGACCGTCCACATCACCGGGCTCCCGCCGAACAGCATCGACAGCCCGAGCCCTGAGCCTACGGCGTTGCCGACCGAGAAACACAGCGTGATGAGGAAGACCCCGATGCCCGCGAGCACGCCGACCCAGGCGCCCAGGTGCTCTTTGATCGAGGAGATGAGCGAGAGGGGAGAGCGGATGCCGAGCCGCACGCTCATGTCGGTCAGGAAGATCATGAGGATCGTCGAGACGACGATCACCCAGATCAGCCCGTACTGATAGCCGCTGCCTGCCTGGACCGCGGTGGTCAGATTGCCCGGGCCGAACTGCCACGCGCCCGCGACGAACGCCGGACCGATCAGCGCGAGCTGCTGCCAGAACGTGCGGCGGGTGCGGTGGGCGTCGACGATGCTCTTCATGGTCTCTGTCGAGATGCGACCGTACCCGGTTCCGGGGGTCGGTGCGCTGTGTCGGGCTCTGGTGCGATCGGCCATGAGTCGTTCTCCTTCATCGGAGGGTGCGGTCCGTGCCGCGGAGTCTTCGTTGACTGGTGCGCCGTCGAGTGGCGCGGGTGCACGCTAGCACCGGGGGAGGAGCGGCGACCGGCCGGTCGCCGCTCCCGGCGTCACGCGGGGACGGCGACCTTGCCGAGCCCTGCGGAGGCGAACGCGGCGGCGATCTCGGTGTCCGCGCCGTCGGCGAGCGGGAGCAGCGGCGTCCGGACCGTGGCGTGATCGAGGATCCCGCGGTTCACGAGGCCCCACTTGAGGGCGACGGTGCCCTCCATGTGCGACCCGCGGTGGTAGACGTTCTTGGTCACCGGCAGGAGGCGCTCGTGGATCGCGTGGGCACGCGCGTAGTCCTGCGCCTTGCCGGCCTCGATGAGCTCGACGAGGAGCTCCGGCGCGACGTTCCCGTACCCGACGAGGAGGCCGTCGACATCGAACATGGTGGGGAGCAGGTACTCGTCGTGGCAGGAGAGGATCTGCAGATCGGGGTGCGCGGCGCGCAGTGCCGGGATCTCGGTGTACCAGCGCTTCATGTTGCGGACGCCGTTCTTCGTCGCGAAGACGCCCTCCTGACCGGCGATCTCGAGCTGGGTGTCGAGGTCGTACGTGGCCTTGGTGTTGTCCGGGTACTGGAAGAGGATGAGCGGAAGGCCGCTCGTCTCGTAGATGTCGCGGTAGCGGGTCTGGGGCGCGCCCTTCTGATATCCGAAGCGCAGCCATCCGTGCGACGGGTAGACGAGCCCTGCCGAGGCTCCGGCCTCCACGGCCCGCTTCGCCTCGAGGGCGGCGACCTTGTTGCCCTCGCCCGTGATGCCGGCGACGATCGGGATCGCTCCGTCGACGGAGTCGCGGAAGGCGCGGATGACGTCGAGCTGCTCGTCGATCGTGAGGAAGGTGCCTTCGCCGGCGTGGCCGAGCACGACGAGGCTCTTCACGCCGTCGATCGAGCCGAGCCAGGAGCCGAGCCGCTGGATGGCGGCGAAGTCGATGTCGCCGTCCTCGGTGAACGGGGTGACGGGGGCGGGGCTGAGGCCTCGGAGGTCGAGCGTCATGGCTCTCTCGCTTTCTCTTCTTCGAGTCACGGTGCAATCGTTCGCGGGAACGTTTGCAGGAACGTTTGCAAGTATGGTGAGGGCAGGAACGGATGTCAACCCCCGATCTCCGGAACGTGGCGCGACGACGGATAGGCTCGGGGCGGACGAAGGAGAGCGAGTGGACACGATGGCGGATCGCGGAAGCGTGACGCTCCGCGACGTCGCGGAGGCCGCGGGGGTGAGCGTGTCCACGGTCAGTCGCGTCCTCGACGAGCGCGCTCCGCGCTCCCAGTCGGCCACCGCGGTACGTGTCCGCCAGGTCGCTGACGAACTCGGATACCGCCGCAACGCCTACGCTTCGGGGCTGCGCCGCGGCCAGACCGGGACCATCGGCGTTCTCGTCCCTCGCCTCACGGACACCGTGATGGCGCTGATGTTCGAGGCGCTCGAGCGCGCCGCGAGAGCTCGCGGCTACTTCGCCGTCGTGGCGACCTGCGGCGACGATCCCGAGAGCGAGCGCAGCTCGACCGAGATCCTGCTCGAACGCGGGGTCGACGGTCTCGTGCTCGCGACCGCGCGCCTGGATGACGAACTGCCGGCAGCGCTGCGAGCTAGGGGCATCCGCCATTCCCTCGCGCTGCGGACCGACGGAGTGAGCCCGTCGTCACTGGGTGACGACGATATGGGCGGGTATCTCGCGGTGCGCCACCTCGTCGATCTCGGTCATCGCGACATCGCCATCGTGACCGGCCCGCGCTTCGCATCGAGCGCGAACGGCCGCGTGGAGGGGGCGCGGCGGGCTCTCGCGGAAGCGGGACTCGCGCTCGACGCCGAGCGGGTCGTGTACGCCGGCTACGGGATCGACGAGGGCGTCGAGGCAGGCCGTGCCGTGTTCACGAGCTCCCGGCCGACCGCCGTGTTCGCCGCGAACGACAACCTCGCGATCGGCGTCATGAGGGCCGCCCACCTCGCGGGACGCGTCGTCGGCGACGATCTCTCGCTCGTCGGCTACAACGACATCCCGCTGGCGTCGCGCCTCCCGGTGCCGCTCACGACCGTGCACGTCCCGTTCGACCAGATCGCGGCCGGGGCCATCGATCTGCTCTTCGCCCCGCCCGGCGAGGCGACGATCCGGAAGGTCCTCCCGACGCTCATGCCGCGCGCGTCGACCACGCGAGTGGTCGAGTAGCGCTCAGCGCCGCAGGGCCGCCGGTCGCGGCAAGCCGAGATCCTCGATGAGGTCGCCGAGCGCGCGGTCGAGCTCGGCTCCGCCCTGCGTCACCTTGTTGATCCCGAAGGAGCGCAGGCGCGCGCTCGGCACATCGAAGGTCAGGATGGTGCCGGGCTGCGCGGTCGTGTGCGCCTCGACGCGCACGTGAGCGGAGAGGATCGCGCCGGGGTCGAGGCGGTGCAGTCGCGCGGCGATGCCGTGGTGCGCGATCGTCCAGACGACGCTCCGCGTCGTGCTTCCCGCGTGCTGCAGGAGATCGCTCGGGCGAGAGGTCGCAAGACGCACGAAGCCGCTCGGCGACTCCCACTGCAGGCCGCGGATGAATGCCGCCCAGTCGCCGGAGAGCTGCGCACGGGCATCCGCCTCGGACAGGGAAGGCACCGCGGCTTCGAACGCGTCGACGAGCGCATCGAACTGCGCGTTCGCGGCGAGTCGAATTCGGCGGGCCGTGTACTCGAAGACCGTCTCGTCGACCTCGTAGCTCATGAGACCATCCTCTCGCCGCGTGCACAGGGTCTCGTCCGCCCGCGCGTCGTCCTCGGACCGTCCCTCGGCGCGGTGACGGGGTCGTTCGCCGCTTCACGATGAGGGGATGAGCGCGCTCAGCACCTCCGGGTTCCTGCCCGACCGACCTCCCCTCCATCTTCCGTACGTCGACGAGGAGGAGCGCGACGTCGTGCTCGCGGAGATCACTGATCTGTTCGACGATCTTCCGACCCTCTGTCTCACGGTGGCGCAGAAGCACATCCGGGAGGATCGGCTCGACGCGCCGACGAATGAGCGCGTCTTCGCAGCTCTCGTGGCGCTCGTCGAGACGATGCTCGATGAGGATGGCCCCGAGATCAGCCCAGAGCAACACGGGCAGCTGCTGTTTCTCACTCTCGTTCCGGGCGTCACGTTCGCGGTTGCACTGCAGGTCGCCTTCGGCGTGGCGATGGCGGACGCGAACGTTCCGCGCTTCGCCGAGCTGACGGCGTGCCTCGAGCGAGTGGGACTCGACGCTGACGGCGACGTCGTCCTGCCCCAGCCGCCGCCGACGTTCGCGCCAATCGCAAGGCTCCTCCGCGGTGAGGCTCGGCGCACCATCGACATCGCTCGCGTGCGCCGAGGCATTCAGGTGCTGCGCATGACCGCAGCATTGGCGCCGGCTCTGTTCGATGTGCCGATCTTCTGCGTGCTCGCCTGGTTGCACTGGGCGGGCGGGCGGCGACCGCTCGCGATGGCGTACCTGTCCGCGGCCCAGACGGTCGATCCGGGCAGCCGAATGGTGACGCGACTGTCGGAGCTCTTCATGGTGCGCCTGCCTCTGTGGCTCTGCGAGTAGATGGCCGCGCGGTCGAGCAGCGCTCATGGTGCGCGGTTCACTGTGGATCCCGCGGTTGTCAGCATCTGAGGTGTTGGGTGAGCTTGGTGTGGAGTCTGGTGCGGGAGGTGGGTGCTGGTCGGTGGCGGTGGTGTCGGTCGATCCAGTTGGGGGCGGCGATGTAGGGCACGCCGTGGTGCATGTGGATGTTCCAGCCGGAGGTGTCGAGGTGGTGGTGGTGCCACCAGCAGAGGAGGACGCCGTTGTCGGTTTCGGTGGGGCCTCCTTGGGCGTGGTCTTGGACGTGGTGGATTTCGCACCAGGCGGCGGGGATGGTGCAGCCGGGGATGATGCATCCTCCGTCGCGGGCGACGATCGCTTTGCGCTGGGTGGGGGTGAAGCAGCGTTGGATGCTGCGCAGCTCGAGGATGCGTCCTTCGGGGGTGAAGAGGGCGCGGAGGATGTCTCCGGTGCATCCGATCCGGCGGGCCACGGTGGCGGGGACGGGCGCGTCGACCCCGTCGAGGTGCGCGATGCCGTGCCGCGGGCGGGCGAACGCGGAACCCGGGCCGTGGGCCGCGGTGTCATGCACGCCGTCGCCGTCGCCGGTGGGGTCGGTGTCTGTGGTGGTGAGGTCGTCGGCGGTGATGTGGATCATGACGGTGGGGGCGGCGCCGCCGAGGGTGGGGGTCTCGGCGGCGCGTGAGGCGGC
>NZ_BSEJ01000012.1 GCF_027921765.1 Microbacterium barkeri | reverse complement strand
TCTCCAGCGCATCCGCCTCCGCCCGCAAAGCCCGCGCCCGACGCGCCCGCTCCACCGCCGAACGCGTCACCGCGACCTCCGCCGGAGTGGGCTCCCAACCCACCCCCGCATCCTCCCGCGGCATCGTCCTCGACATACCCCCACACTACCCACCCCATCGGACATTCCACCGAACAATCCCAAACTGTGGATAACTCGCGATCGAATCTATGACCGATGCAATACGGCGCGCATCTGGATCCGACGACCGAGCTGGTCCAGCCCGAGCCGCTGCTCCGTGGCCACGAGACCTCGCTCGAACGCCGTCGTCGGATGCTCCTCGACGAACCCGCACCTCGCGTAGAACGGCGCGTTCCAGGGCACCTCCGCGAAGGTCCGCAGGGTCATGGATGCGTGTCCCCGTCGCCGCGCCTCGTCCTTCACGGCATCGACGAGACGACGCCCGATCCCCTGACGACCGAAGGCGGGCAGCACCGACAGCTGCTCGAGATGCGCGGCTCCGTCCACCTCGAGTACATGCGCGAACCCGACGAGCGCGTCCCCCTCCGCGACCAGGAGGAACCCGGCCTGCGCGGCCCGATCCGCCCCGGCCGGCGCCGGATCCCACCGCTCCGGGGCGAGCAGGTCGACGAGCAGGCGATCCGCCTCGTTCTCGATCCGCTCGACATCGGCGAGATCCTGCGGAGCGACGGGGCGGATGCGGATGGCCATGGCGTCGAGCCTACAAACCGGCTCGTAGACTCGCAGGGTGACCGTCCTCCTCGCCGTGCTGCTCCTCGTCAACGCCGTCTTCAACGTCGTGGTGTGGCCGCGCTTCTGGAAGCGGGTGACAGCGGACCCCCGTGCACGCGATGAGCAGGGCCGCAGGACGGCCTTCTACACCGTGCACGCCGTGCTCATCGGCGCCGCCCTCGTGCTCGCGGCCGCCTCCGCGGTCGCCGGCGTCTGGGCGCTCGTCGCCTGACTCCGGCGGGTGCGCGACCTCGCGGCCGCCCGATGGACCGCCTAGGGTGAGCCCATGGACGATGATCGCCTGCGTCGCAAGTACCCCGTCTCCGCCATCGGCGGCGGGTTCGACGCCGTCTGGCGCCCCAGCGCGCACGAAGCGGATCAGGCGTGGCGCGCTCTCCAGATCGTGCCCGTCCCCGCGCCCTCTCCGGACAAGGGGCCGGGCGTCATCGACTTCGACGACGGCACCGTCACGATCGAGATCGACGAGTGACCGAGACGAGGAAAGGCCCCGCCGAAGCGGGGCCTTTCCTCGTGGACGAGACGACTTACTTGGAGCCGCCGAAGCCCTTGAAGCGCTGGTTGAACTTCTCGACGCGGCCGGCCGAGTCCATGATGCGCTGCTTGCCCGTGTAGAACGGGTGCGACGCCGACGAGATCTCCACGTCGATGACGGGGTACTCGACGCCGTCGAGCTCGATCGTCTTGTCGCTCGTGGCGGTCGAACGGGTGAGGAAGGTCTCGCCCGAGCCGAGGTCACGGAAAACGACCGGCTGGTACGTCGGGTGGATGTCAGTCTTCATGGTTGTCCTTGCGGGATCGATTCGATCGGATGAGAAAGTCTGCGGGCGCAGAAGCACCAAAGCCCAAGCTTATCAGACGTCGGACGCGGACACCGCGCGAGCGGCGTACCGTCCGCCCTGCTCGGCGACCGTGATGTCGAGACCGAACGTCGCGGTGAGGTTCTCGGCCGTGAGCGTGTCGCGGATCGGGCCCGCGGCCACCGCCTTGCCGTCGCGCAGCAGGAGCACGTGCGTGAAGCCGACGGGGATCTCCTCGACGTGGTGCGTCACCATGATCATCGCCGGCGTCCCGGGAGCGGCCGCGTAGCCGCTGAGGAGCTCGAGGAGGACCTCGCGCGCTCCGAGGTCGAGGCTCGCCGTGGGCTCATCCAGGAGGAGCAGCTCGGGGTCGGTCATGATCGCGCGGGCGATCTGCACGCGCTTCTGCTCCCCGTCGCTGAGCGTGCCGAACTCGCGGTCGGCGAGGTGGTCGAGTCGCCACTCGGCGAGCACGCGCAGGGCGCGGCGCTCGTCGATCCCCTCGTACTCCTCGTTCCACCGGCCGGTGACCGAGTACGCCGCCGTGAGCACCGTGTTCAGCACGGTCTCCTCCGCGGGGATCCGCTTGGCGAGCGCGCTCGAGGCGAAGCCGATGCGCGGACGCAGCTCGAAGACATCCGTGCGCCCGAGGCGCTCGTCGAGGATGTCGACGGTGCCGGAGGTCGGGTGCAGGTACGCGTCGGCCATCTGCAGGAGGGTGGTCTTTCCGGCGCCGTTGGGGCCGAGGACGACCCAGCGTTCGTCGTCGTTGACGGTCCAGCTGATGTCGTCGACGATGTTGCGACCACTGCGGCGCACCACGACGCCGTCGAACGAGAGCACGGGGAGCATGCCTCCAGCCTACCGAGGCGCTCGGGTCGGCTCGTCCGTGGCGCGCCCGCTACCCTCGTTGATCGTGACCCGCTTTCTCGTCGTCCTCGATGCCGATTCCACACTCATCCGCAATGAGGTGATCGAGCTGATCGCCGACGAGGCCGGTCGCGGCCCCGAGGTCGCGGCGGCCACCGAGGCCGCGATGCGCGGCGAGGTCGACTTCTCCGAAAGCCTGCGGTCGCGCGTGAAGGCGCTCGCCGGCGTGCCGGTCGCATCCTTCGCGCGCGTGCTCGCGCGCATCGAGCCGACACCGGGAGTGCGCGAGCTCGTCGCCGCCGTGCACGAGCGGGGCGGGATGGTCGGGGTCGTCTCGGGCGGGTTCCACGAGATCCTCGACACCGTCGCACCCGACCTGGGCGTCGATGTCTGGCGCGCGAACCGGCTGCGAGCCGAGGACGGCGTGCTCACGGGCGAGGTCGACGGCGCGATCGTCGACGCCGACGCGAAGGCGGCGTCGCTGCGCGCCTGGGCGGAGGAGCACGACGTGCCCCTCCGCCGCACGATCGCGATCGGCGACGGCGCGAACGACCTCCGGATGATCGCGGCCGCCGGGCTCGGCATCGCCTTCAACGCGAAGCCGGCGGTGCGTCAGGCGGCGCCCCTCGCCATCGGTCCGGTCGACCTGTGCGAGGTCATCCCGCTGCTGCCGTGACGAGCGGGCTCAGTGCCCCATGCCGAGTCCGCCGTCGACCGGGATGACGGCGCCGGAGATGTACGACGCGGCGTCCGACGCGAGCCAGGCCGTCACGCCCGCGACCTCGTCGGCGCTTCCGTAGCGGCCGAGCGGGATGGCCTTGCGGTACTCGGCCTGCGTCTCCTCGGGGAGCTCGGCGGTCATGTCGGTCTCGATGAATCCCGGGGCGACGACGTTCGAGGTGATCCCGCGGGCGCCGAGCTCGCGTGTGAGCGAGCGCGCGAAGCCGACGAGGGCGCTCTTGGACGACGCGTAGTTCACCTGGCCGGCCGAGCCGTACAGCCCGACGACGCTCGAGATGAGGATGACGCGCCCGAAGCGGGCCCGGATCATCCCCTTGAGCGCGCGCTTGACGACGCGGAACGACCCGCCGAGGTTCGTGCCCACGACCGCGTCGAAGTCCTCCTCGCTCATCCGCAGCATGAGCGTGTCCTTCGTGATGCCCGCGTTCGCGACGAGGATCTCGACGTTGCCGAGCTTCTCCTCCACCTCGGTGAACGCGGCGTCGAGCGATGCGGAGTCGGTCACGTCGGCGCGGACCGTGAGCGCGCCCTCGGGCCCCTCGCCGCTGCGCGCCGTGACGGCGACCCGGTACCCCTCCGACACGAAGCGCTCGGCGATGGCGCGGCCGATGCCGCGGTTGCCGCCGGTGACGAGGACGACGCGATCAGTGGTCACAGCTGGACTCCCGGTGTTCTGGGCCGATGGAACCGGACCAGCTTATGCGGGCCGCGCTCCCGCCGTCTCACGGCCCGCGCGCGGCGGCGCGAAGTAGGCTGAGAGCACCGTGAAGATCCGCAAGCCGCAGCCGCAGTCGGCGACCTCCCTCGATCGCGCTCCCCGCGATGACGAGTCGCACCGCATGCGCACCTACCTCCTGACGATGGGCGTGCGCACGCTCTGCCTCGTCCTCATGGTGGTCGTCGTGCCCTACGGCTGGTACACGTTCCTCTTCGCCGTCGGCGCCGTCGTGCTCCCCTACATCGCGGTCGTGATCGCGAACGCCGCTCAGGCCGGCCGCGTCGCGCATGCGCAGGCGCCCGAGCAGCAGGCGCTCCCCGCGGCTTCGACGCCTTCCGAGGCGCCCGGGAGCCCCGGCGTCTTCCGGATCTCCGAGAGCGGCCGATCGGATGGCGCGGCTCGCGCCGACGAGGACGAGGACGGCCGGGCGTGATCGGATTCGGCGGCGGGTTCGACGAGCCCGTGTGCTCGCGCGCCGGGTGCCGCGAGCGCGCGACCTGGAGCATCCTCTGGCGCAATCCGAAGATCCACGCGGCCGACCGCCGGAAGACCTGGCTCGCGTGCGACGCGCACGTCGACTTCCTGCGGGACTTCCTCGCGAGCCGGGACTTCCCCCTCGAGGTCGTCGAGGGCGTCGGGACGGGAGAGCCCTCGTGATCCGCTCGCGGCTCGGCCGGTGGGGCGTGTACGTCCTCATCGCCATCCTCTTCGCGGTCGCCTGCGCGTTCCTGTCGCAGTGGCAGTTCGACCGCAACGAGCAGCGGTCCGCGGCGAACGCGCTCATCGAGCGGAACTACGACGCGCCGACGGCCCCGCTCGACGAGGTCCTCCCGCCCGGCGAGGGCTTCGACCCGGCCGACGAGTGGCGGCCGGTCGTCCTCACCGGCGAGTACCTCGCCGACGAGCAGCTCCTCGTCCGCAACCGCGCCCAGGGCGGGACGAGCGCGTTCGAGGTGCTCGTGCCGTTCGCCGTGGACGACGGGCGGATCCTCGTCGTGGACCGGGGCTGGCTCCCGCCCGGAGAGGGGGCCCTGCCCGACGCCGTCCCGGCCCCGCCCGCGGGGGAGGTCGAGGTGACCGTGCGCCTCAAGCCGGGCGAGCCGCTCCCCTCCTCCGGCCGCAGCGCGCCCGAGGGGCAGCTCCCGACCATCCACCTCCCGTCCGTCGCGGAGCTCGCGGGCGACGCCACGATCGTCGACGCCTACGGGCTCATGCTCTCGGAGGATCCGGCGCCCGCGACGCGCCCGCACGCGCTCGAGGCGCCCGAGATCGACCCGGGGCCGCACCTGTCGTACGCGATCCAGTGGATCCTCTTCGCGATCATGGGGTTCGTGTTCATCGGCTACATGATCCGCACCGAGGTCCGCGCACGGCGTGAAGACGCGCTCGGCGACGAGGACGATGACGATCCGACGCCCCCTCGCCGCGCGCGACGACGCGATCGCGACGCCGACGAGGAGGACGCCCTCATCGACGGCCGCTGATCGGCCCGCTACGCGAGCGCGTCGAGAAGGGCGCGGTTGAACGCGTCGAGGTCGCCGGGGTTCCGCGACGTGATGAGGTTGCCGTCGACGACGACCTCCTCGTCGACCCAGTCCGCTCCCGCGTTGCGCAGGTCGTGCTCGAGCGATGCGTACGACGTGAGACGCCGGCCATCCGCGCTGTCTCCCTGGACGAGGATCCACGGCGCATGGCAGATCGCGGCGACGGGCCGGCCCGATGCGAGGAACTCCCGGACGAACGAGACGGCATCCGCGTCGAGGCGCAGGCTGTCGGCGTTGAGCGTTCCGCCGGGCAGGACGAGGGCATCGTAGTCGTCCGGCCGCGCGTCGGAGACGGGGACGTCGACGTCGAACACGTCACCGTGCTCCCAATCGTCCTGCATCGCCTGCAGCGTGGGCGTCGACGGCGAGACGAGGACAGTCGTCGCACCGGCGCCGTCGAGCGCCTGGCGCGGGCTGGTCAGCTCGACCTGCTCGACCCCCTTGGTGAGGAGGAACGCGACCTTCTTGCCGGAGACGGGCATGCGGAGATCCTTTCGTCGGGGTCGGATGAGTCCATCCCACGACGATCCCGACCTCAGACGCAACGCCTCGCGGATCAGCGCTCTCGCGCGTTACACTCCCGCCCTACGCGAGGGTGATGAGGTCGAGGTAGCTCTTGTTCCAGATGTCCTCGACGCCATCGGGCAGCAGCAGGACGCGCTCGGGGTTCAGCGCCTCAACCGCGCCCTCGTCATGCGACACGAGCACGACGGCGCCCTCGTAGTGCGCGAGCGCTCCGAGGATCTCATCGCGCGACGCGGGGTCGAGGTTGTTGGTGGGCTCGTCGAGAAGCAGCACATTCGCAGACGACACGACGAGCGTCGCGAGCGAGAGCCGCGTCTTCTCGCCGCCCGAGAGCACTCCGGCGGGCTTGTGCACGTCGTCGCCCGTGAACAGGAACGACCCGAGCACCTTGCGCGCCTCTGTCTCGTTGAGGTTCGGCGCCGCCGAGACCATGTTCTCGAGCACCGACCGCTTGACGTCGAGGTTCTCGTGCTCCTGCGCGTAGTAGCCGATCTTCAGGCCGTGTCCGGGCTCGATGCGACCCGTGTCGCTCTTGTCGACGCCCGCGAGGATGCGCAGGAGCGTCGTCTTGCCGGCGCCGTTGAGACCGAGCACGACGACCTTCGAGCCGCGGTCGATCGCGAGGTCGACGCCCGCGAAGATCTCGAGTGCGCCGTACGACTTCGACAGGCTCGACGCCATGAGCGGCGTCTTGCCGCACGGCGCGGGCTTCGGGAAGCGGAGCTTGGCGACCCGGTCCTCCTGGCGCACCTCCTCGAGACCCGCGAGGAGCTTCTCGGCCCGTGCGACCATCTGGTGCGCGGCCGCGGCCTTCGACGCCTTCGCCCCGAAGCGCGCTGCCTGCTGCTGCAGCACCGACGCCTTCTTCTCGGCGTTCGCGCGCTCCTTCTTGCGGCGCTCCTCGTCGGCGACCCGCTGGCGCTGGTAGTGCTTCCAGCCCATGTTGTAGATGTCGATGACTTGGCGGTTCGCGTCGAGGTAGAAGACCCGGTTGACGGTCTCCCCGACGAGCTCGACGTCATGGCTGATGACGATCAGCCCGCCCTTGTAGGTCTTGAGGAACTCGCGCAGCCAGATGACGCTGTCGGCGTCGAGGTGGTTTGTGGGCTCGTCGAGGATCATCGTCTCGGCGTCGGAGAACAGGATGCGCGCGAGCTCGATGCGACGCCGCTGACCGCCTGACAGCGTCTTGAGGGGCTGATCGAGGATGCGGTCGGGAAGCGACAGGTTGTGCGCGATCGACGCGGCCTCCGCCTCGGCGGCGTAGCCGCCGAGCGCCTCGAACCGCTCCATGAGGCGCGCATAGCGCTTCATCGCCTTCTCGGCGACGGCGGCGTCGTCATCCGCCATCCGCTCCGACGACTCGCGGATGCCCGCGGCCAGGTCGCCGAGGTCGCGCGCGTTGAGGATGCGCGTGCGCGCGGTCTCCTCGGGGTCGCCGGAGCGCGGGTCCTGCGGCAGGTAGCCGATCTCGCCCGACTTCGTGACCGTGCCGTCGGAGGGGATGAGATCGCCGGCGAGCACCTTCGTCAGGGTCGTCTTGCCCGCCCCGTTGCGGCCGACGAGCCCGACCTTGTCGCCGGGGCCGACGCGGAAGTTCACTCCCGACATGAGGAGTCGGGCTCCGACGCGGATCTCGAGGTCGTGCACGGCGAGCACAGCGGCACCAGTTTCTCTCCGGGGGTTCTGCGGCCGAACGGCCAGCCTCCCAGTATAGGCGGGGGCGCCGCTCGGCCTCCTGGGAGAGGCGCCTACGCGAAGTAGACGTCGTGGTGGAGGCGGCAGCGCTCGTTGAAGGCCCCGCCGCAGCGGGCGCACGTCGAGGACGAGAGGTACTCCGCGATGGTCGACGTCTCGCCGCAGCGGCCGCACAGGAGCGCGCGCTCACCCGCGGCATCTGCTGGCCACACCTCGCCCGGATGGTCGGCCGCCTCCTCATGGCAGGAGTGGCACGGATACCAGCGACCGCAGCATGGGAAGCGGATGGCGAGGACGTCGCGCGGTCCGTGCCAGTGCGCGCACCGCGTCTGAGCGTCGACGACCGCGCCGTGGACGAGGTGCTCCCCCACGCGCAAGGGCATCACGCGGCCCCGCGGGCGGTCAGCGCGTCGGCCACGCCGTCGGCGTGGCGCAGCGACATCACGAGCAGCGGCAGCACGGCCCGGAAGCCGAGCCTCACGCCTCGCGCGCGCTGCGCCTCGCGGATGCGCCGTGCGAAGTCGGCCACGACGGGCACGAGCGCGATCGTGAGGGAGAGCGTGAACGCGATCCGCCACGGATCCGCGCCGAACCGCGAGAGCGGTCGCAGGAGGCGCTCGAGTGCGGCGAGGAGCTCGTCCGTGCGGGTCGTGAGCGTGAGGAGCGCCGCGAGGAGCACGACCGACGCGACGCGCACGGTGTTGACGAGCGCCGGCGTCGGCCCGAGGAACACGAGCTGCGTCACCGCCATGAAGGCGACGATCCACCGCAGCGCCCAGACCTGCCGCAGCCATTCGCGCGGCCCGAAGCCGCCGAGGGCGAAGAGCCCGATGACGAGGACCAGCGCGGCGACCGCGGTGAGGGGCGTGTGCGGCCACAGCGAGATCGCCAGGGCGAGCGCGGCCATGACCGCGAGCTTCGCGCCCGCGGGCATCCGATGGATGACGCTGCCGCCGGGCCGGTACAGGGAGATCACGCGCGCTCCCCCGCGAACTCCGCTCGGTAGCGTGCGATCACGCAGTCAGGCTCGCCGACCTCGATCAGGCGGCCGTGCGCGAACCGGAGCGCGATGTCGCACCGCGCAGCGAGCTCGAGGTCGTGCGTGACGATCACGGTCTGCGCGGCGACCTCGTCGATGAGGATGTCTGCGATGCGACGCGCGTTGCCGAGGTCGAGCAGGGTCGTCGGCTCGTCGGCGATGATCAGGCGCGGGCGGCGGATGAGCACCGAGACGAGCGCGAGCAGCTGCTTCTGACCGCCGGACAGGCTGTAGGCGGGCTGGTCGGCGTGCGCGTCGAGTCCGTGCCGCTCGAGCTCGCGGGCGACGGCCGCGGCGACCTCGCCGCGCGAGAGCCCGCTCCCCTTGAGCGAGAGGGCGACGTCCTCGGCCGGAGTGGGCATGAGGATCTGCGCGTCGGGGTCGGTGAACACGAATCCCACGGCCTCGCGCAGCCGCTTCGGCTCGCGCACGACGTCGATGCCGTGGACCGAGACGACGCCCGACGTCGGCGCGACGAGGCCGTCGAGCACCCGAGCGAACGTCGACTTGCCCGAGCCATTCGCGCCGATCACCGCGATCCGGCGCTGCGGCAGCTCGACGGAGACGTCCTGCAGGATGCGCGCGCCGCCGACCTCGACCGACACGCGATCGAGGCGGATGACCCCGCGCGCGTCACTCACCGGCGGCCTGCAGGGCGGGCTGCGGCGTGCGCCGAGGGAACGCGACGGGATAGGCGCGGTGCAGCGCGACCGCGAGCACGGTCGCGACGGCGGCCTTGATGAGATCGCCCGGCAGGAACACGGCGCTCGCGACGAGGGCATCGCCGAGGGGCAGGCCCATCACGAGGGCCTGCACCGGCACGCCGATCGCGTAGATCACGCCGATCCCGCCGACGACGGCGCCGACGGCCACCCGCCACCACGCGAAGCACCGGCCCGCGTGCGCGATGAGCCCGACGACCGCAGCGCCCGGGATCCAGCCGAGCAGATACCCCGCCGTGGGGCCGACGAAGACGCCGAGCCCGCCGCGCCCGCCGGCGAGGACCGGGAGCCCGACCGCCGTCAGCACGACGACGACGAGCACCGCGGCGGCCGCGTTCCGCCATCCGAGCACCGCGCCGGCGAGCATGACGCCCAGCGTCTGCGCCGTGATCGGCACGCCGACCGGGCCCGGGATCGGGCCGACCAGGCCGAGGGCGATGATGAGAGCGGCGAACACGGCGATGCGCGCGATGTCGCGGCCCTCGAAACGGCTCGTCACGGTCATGGGGGTCTCCTGTCGGCGGGGAACGCGTCCTGAACAGCGTTCACGTGAACGGCGTTCAGTATACTCATGGGCATGGCCGACGCGACGACAGCCCGCAACGATCGCGCCGGCATCGTCGAGGCGGCCCTGCGCATCCTCGACACCCACGGACTGGGCGATCTCACGATGCGGCGGCTCGCGGCCGAGCTCGACGTGCGCGCCAGCGCGCTCTACTGGCACTTCGACAGCAAGCAGGTGCTCCTCGCCGCGCTCGCGGATCGCATCGTGCGCGCCGCGGAGGTCGCCGACGACGCGTCCCCGGCCGAGGTCGCGCTCGCCCTGCGCGACGCGCTTCTCGCGCATCGCGACGGCGCCGAGGTCGTGCTGAGCACGCAAGCGCTCGCGCTCGGCGAGGACGCCCCCCGCCGACGGCTCGCCGAGGCGCTCGCCCGGACGCTCCCGCAGGACGACGCCGACCGCGGGGCCGCCATCCTGCTCCCGTTCGTCCTCGGGCACGCGTCGCTCGTGCAGCAGCGGCTGCAGGCCGCCGAGCTGGGTGTCGTGCCGGGTGACGGCGCCGACGCAGCGGATGCCGACTTCCGGCACGGCGTCGCGGTGATCCTCGCGGGTCTCGGCGCCGGCTGAGCGCGCTCAGACCTCGCGCGCGTGGCCCAGGCGCAGCCCGGGGACGAGCGCGGCCAGCGCAAGCAGGAGCCCGATGCCGAAGACCGCGGCGAACGCGCCCGACGCGCCCCCGAGGGCCGTGAACGCGAGCCCCATGACCGCCATCGTCGCCGACGCCCCCACCGAGTCGCTGATCTGGAGCGCCGAGGAGTTGAACCCCTGGTTGCGAGCCGATGAGTAGGCGATCGTGAGCACGGTGAGCCGAGGGTAGACGAGGCCCATGCCGAGTCCCGCGAAGCCCCAGAAGCCGATCGGCACCCAGGCCGGCAGGCCGAGCGCGGCCGTGAGCATGCACGCGGTGAGGGCGACCGCGAGCAGGGCGGCGCCGAGCAGCGCGATGCGGCGGTTCCCCATCCGATCTCCGAATCGCCCCGACAGCTCCGCCGCTGCAGCCCAGGTGAGCGCCGCGACGGTGAGACCGGCCCCCGCCGTCGTCGGAGAGAACCCGAAGCGGTCGATGAGCAGGTACGGCACGTAGATCTCGGCGCCGAAGAGCGCGCCCGCGATGAGCCCGCGCATCACGATGACGCTCGGCAGTCCGCGTGCGAGGCGGATCGTCCGCGCCGGCAGGAGCGGCAGGATGGACGCCGCGACGACGACGAGCGATGCGGCCGCCGCGAGCCAGCCGAGCGCCCCCTCGATCTCGCCGGAGAGGCTGAGCGCGAGGGCCCCGACCGCGACGACGACCGCGAACAGGAGGCGTCGCGCGATGCCGCCCATGTGGGGCTCCTCCGGCGACGTGCGAAGGCCCCGCAGGCTGGGCGCGATCATCGCGAAGGCGGCGACGGTGAGGATCGCGATCCCCGCGAAGACCCACCGCCAGTGGAGATACTGGGCAACGGCGCCCGCGAGCACCGGGCCGACGAGCGAGGGGACGATCCACGCGGCCGAGAACGCCGCCATGACCCGGCCCTGCACCCGCGCGGGGAAGACGCGTGCGACGACGACGTAGAGCGCGACGACCTGGCCTCCCGAGCCGAGTCCCATGATGAGCCGCCCGACGACGAGCGTCGTCATGTCGCCCGCGAGCGCGTCGATCGCAAGGCCCGCGACGAAGAACAGCGCGGCCGTGTAGAGCGGTGCGACGGGCCCCGTCCGATCCGACCACGCGCCGGCCGCGACCATCCCGATCACCGCGGTCGCGAACGTCCCCGAGAACGCGACAGCGTACAGGGCCTCGCCGTTCAGGTCGCTCGCCACGACCGGCATCACCGTGGTGACGGCGAGGGACTGGAGCGCGGCGAGGAAGATGAGCGCCACCGCGCCGAGCGTCGTGAGGAGGTACGGCCTCCGCCAGATGCTCGGCCCCGCGGTCGCGGGCACGACCGGAACCTGCCCCGACGCGGCGGCGCGGGGATCGACCCCGCTCACGACGCGATGAGCGCGCCGATGCGCCGGATGGCCGCCTCGAGGATCTCCGGTCCGGTGCCGTAGTTGATGCGCGCGAATCCCGCGCCCTCCGCGCCGAATGACGGTCCGGGGTTGAGCGCGACCTTCGCGTCCTTGAGGATGCGCCGCGACGGGTCGTCGCCCCATCCGAGCGCGCCGAGGTCGACCCAGGCGAGGAAGCCGGCGTCGCCCGGCAGATAGCGCGCGCCGGGCACGTGCTCCGCGAGCAGGTCCGCGAGCAGGGCGCGGTTCGCGTCGAGTCGCGCGATCAGGGCGTCGAGCCATCCGTCGCCGTCCTCGAACGCCGCGATCCCCGCGAGGATGCCGAACAGCCCCGTGCGCCACTCGACCTCCATGGGGATCCGGCTCACGACGGCGTGCGCGGCGTCGGAGGCCGTGACGAAATGCGCGCATTTGAGCCCCGCGAGGTTGAACGCCTTGCTCGCGCTCGTGAGGGCGATGCCGACCTCGGCCGCCGTCTCGCTCGCCGCGAGGAACGGCGTGTACTCCGCGCCGGGCAGCACGAGCGGCGCGTGGATCTCATCGCTGATCACCCACGCGCCATGGCGCGCGGCGATCTCGGCCAGCTCCGCGAGCGCCTCGCGCGCGTGCACCGTGCCGGTCGGATTGTGCGGGTTGCAGAGCAGGATGGCCTTCGCACCGGCGGCGAACGCCGCGTCGATGCCGTCGAGGTCGAGCTGCCAGCCGGCGTCGGCGCGAACCAGGGGGACGCGGATGGCCTCGGTGGCGGACTCCTCGTGCACCGCGAAGAAGGGCGGGTAGACCGGCGGCGTGACGATGACGCCCTCGCCGGGGCCGGCCACCGCGCGGATGGCCTCGGCGACGCCCATCATGACGTCGCACGTCGTGCGCACGCGCGCGGGGTCGACATCCCAGCCGTAGCGGCGGCTCGCGAAGCCCGCGAACGCCTCCGGATAGCGCGTGCGCGGGGGCACGTACCCCGTGTCGCCGCGCTCGACCGCCGCGCTGAGCGCCTGGGAGATGGCCGGGGCGAGCGGGAAGTCCGTCTCGGCCACGAAGAGCGGCAGGACGTCGGCGGGGTACGTCGCCCACTTCGTGCTCGTTCGGGTGCGCAGGGTCTCCAGGGGCAGGGCGTCGAGCGGCGTGGTCACCCTTCGAGCCTAGACGCGGAACGACCCGGAGCCGCGGCTCCGGGTCGTTCCGTGTCGGTCGGTCTCAGATCGCGAATCCGAGGGCGCGCATCATGTCGCGCCCGTCGTCGGTGATCCGCTCGGGACCCCACGGCGGCATCCACACCCAGTTGATGCGGAAGCGGTCGACCACGCCGTCGAGGGCCTGGGCCGTCTGCTCCTCGAGCACGTCGGTCAGCGGGCACCCGGCGCTCGTGAGCGTCATGTGGATGACGAGCGCGTCGTTCTCGTCGTCCCACGCGAGGTCGTAGATGAGCCCGAGGTCGACGACGTTGACGCCGAGCTCGGGGTCCATGACCTCCTTGAGGGCCTCGATGACCTCGTCGTACTTCTCCGGGGTGAGGGTCGCGGACATGTCGCGAGCCTACGCCTCGATCGGCTCGCCGGGGGCGAAGTACCGGTCGTAGCCCTCGTTCTCGAGGCGCTCGGCGAGCTCCGGCCCGCCCTCCTCGACGACCTGGCCCTTGACCATGACGTGCACGAAGTCCGGCTTGATGTAGCGGAGGATGCGCGTGTAGTGCGTGATGAGGAGGACGCCGAGGCCGGTGTTCTCCTTGGCGCGGTTCACGCCCTCCGAGACGATCTTGAGCGCGTCGACGTCGAGCCCCGAGTCGGTCTCGTCGAGGATGGCCAGCTGCGGCTTGAGGAGCTCGAGCTGGAGGATCTCGTGGCGCTTCTTCTCGCCGCCCGAGAAGCCCTCGTTGACGTTGCGCTGCGCGAACCTGTCGTCCATCCGGAGGTTCTTCATGCCCTCCTTGACCTGCTTGGTCCACGTGCGGATCGCCGGCGCCTCGCCGTCGAGCGCGGTCTTGGCGGTGCGGAGGAAGTTCGTCACCGTCACGCCGGGGATCTCGACCGGGTACTGCATCGCGAGGAACAGGCCGGCGCGGGCGCGCTCGTCGACCGACATCTCGAGGACGTCCTCGCCGTCGAGCGTGATCGAGCCGGAGGTCACGGTGTACTTCGGGTGACCGGCGATGGTCGACGCGAGGGTCGACTTGCCCGAGCCGTTGGGGCCCATGATCGCGTGGGTCTCGCCCGTCTTCACGGTGAGGTTGACGCCGTTGAGGATGGGCGTCGTACCCTCATCGGTCTCGACCGTCACGTGCAGGTCGCGGATCTCGAGGACTGCCATTTCAGATTTCCTTCTTCACATTCGGGTCGATGAGCACGTCGTCGCCGTCGATCTGGACGACGTAGACCGGGACGGGCTCGTAAGCGGGGAGGTTCAGGGGCTTGCCCGTGCGGAGCGAGAAGGCCGAGCCGTGGGCCCAGCACTCGAGCGATTCGCCCTCGACGAAGCCCTCGGACAGCGAGATGTCGCCGTGCGTGCAGACATCGCCGATCGCGTGCACCTCGTCGTTCGAGTCGCGCACGACCGCGATCGGCACGCCGTCGACGACGACCCGCAGCGCGGTGTCCGGCTCGAGCTCGCTGAACGAGCACACGCGGGACGCGGTCATGCCGCCGCCCCGTCTGCGAGCTCCTTCTCGATCGCGGCGACGAGCTCGTCCTGCAGGCCCGGCACATCGATCTTCTGCGCGATCTCGTTCAGGAAGCCGAGGACGACGAGGCGGCGCGCCTCGGCCTCGGTGATGCCGCGCGCCTGGAGGTAGAACAGCTGCTCGTCATCGAATCGACCGGTCGCGGACGCGTGGCCGGCGCCCTTGATGTCGCCGGTCTGGATCTCGAGGTTCGGGATCGAGTCCGCGCGCGCGCCGTTCGTGAGGATGAGGTTGCGGTTCGCCTCGTAGGAGTCGGTCCCGGTCGCGTCGGGGCCGATGAGCACGTCGCCGATCCAGACCGAGCGGGCCGTGAGGCCCTGCAGCGCGCCCTTGTAGAGCACGTCGCCGGTCGTCTCCGGGCCCTTGTGGAAGAGGTAGACCTGGCTCTCGAGGTGCTGCCCGTCGTCGGCGAAGGCGAGGCCGTAGACCTCGCCGTTCGCGCCCTGGCCGGCGAGCTCGACGTTCGGGTTCACCCGGACGACGCCGCCGCCGAAGCTCACGACGACGTGGCGGAGCGTCGCATCGCGGTCGACGCGCGCCTGGTGGGCAGCGGCGTGCACGGCCGAGTCGTCCCACTGCTGCACCGAGACGACCGTGAGCTGGGCGCCGTCGCGCACGAGGATCTCGACGTTCTGCGCGTACTGGGCCGTGCCCGTGTGCCGCAGCACGACGGTGGCCTTCGACAGCTCGAGCGCCTCGATCACGATGTGCGCGTCGGCGCGGCGGTCAGCGCCCTGGCCGTCGACGAGGACGACGATCGGCTCGGCGACCTCCTCCTCGCGCGGGACGCGGATGTGCAGCGCCTCGGCGGCCCCCTGCCAGGCCACGGCGGCCGGCAGGTCCTCGGGCTCGAAGAACTCGCCGCGCGGCGCCGTGCCGGCGGCGAGGGGTGCCGCGGCGTACTGCCCGCCCGAGACGAAGGTCGTGGTCACGCCGTCGTTCGCGTCGGCGACCGCGAAGAGCGGCGCGATGCGGTCGACGGGCGTGTGCTTCCAGTTGACCTCGCGGCCCGTGGGCGTGCCGAAGTCGGCCGGCTCGTAGGAGCGGAGCCGCTCCGAGCGCGTCTGGACGGGGACGACGGCGTCGTCGCGGAGAGCCGCGGCCGGGTCCACGTGAGCGTGCGTGTCCTGCGCCGTCTGCTCCGGCGCCTGCGTCGGGGTCGTCATCTAGCCGACCGATCCTTCCATGCCCATCTCGATGAGCTTGTTGAGCTCCAGTGCGTACTCCATGGGCAGCTCGCGCGCGATCGGCTCGATGAACCCGCGCACGATCATGGCCATCGCCTCGTCCTCGGGGAGGCCGCGGCTCATGAGGTAGAACAGCTGCTCCTCGCTGACCTTCGAGACGGTCGCCTCGTGGCCGAGCTGCACGTCGTCGACGCGGATGTCGATCGCCGGGTAGGTGTCGCTGCGCGAGATCGTGTCGACCAGGAGCGCGTCGCAGCGCACAGTGTTCGCCGAGTGGTGCGCGTTCGCGTCGACGCGCACCTCGCCGCGGTAGCCGGCGCGACCGCCGCCGCGGGCGATCGACTTCGAGACGATCGACGACTGCGTGTACGGCGCCATGTGGATCATCTTCGCGCCGGCGTCCTGGTGCTGGCCGGGGCCCGCGAAGGCGACCGAGAGGGTCTCGCCCTTGGCGCGCTCGCCCATGAGGAAGATCGACGGGTACTTCATCGTCACCTTGGAGCCGATGTTGCCGTCGATCCACTCCATCGTCGCGCCCTCGTGCGCGATCGCGCGCTTGGTGACGAGGTTGTAGACGTTGTTCGACCAGTTCTGGATCGTCGTGTAGCGCACGCGGGCGTTCTTCTTCACGATGATCTCGACGACCGCCGAGTGCAGCGAGTCGCTCTTGTAGATGGGAGCCGTGCAGCCCTCGATGTAGTGGACGTAGGAGTCCTCGTCCGCGATGATGAGCGTCCGCTCGAACTGGCCCATGTTCTCCGTGTTGATGCGGAAGTAGGCCTGGAGCGGGATCTCGACGTGGACGCCCTTGGGCACGTAGACGAACGAGCCGCCCGACCAGACGGCCGTGTTCAGCGCGGCGAACTTGTTGTCGCCGGCCGGGATGACCGTGCCGAAGTACTCCTCGAAGAACTCGGGGTGCTCGCGCAGCGCGGTGTCGGTGTCCATGAAGATGACGCCCTGCGCCTCCAGGTCCTCGCGGATCTGGTGGTACACGACCTCCGACTCGTACTGAGCCGCGACGCCCGCGACGAGGCGCTGGCGCTCGGCCTCGGGGATGCCGAGGCGCTCGTACGTGTTCTTGATGTCCTCGGGGAGGTCCTCCCAGGACTGCGCCTGCTTCTCGGTGGAGCGGACGAAGTACTTGATGTTGTCGAAGTCGATCTCGCTGAGGTCGGCACCCCACGTCGGCATCGGCTTGCGTCCGAAGAGCTGGAGGCCCTTGAGACGGTTCTTGAGCATCCATTCCGGCTCGCTCTTGAGGGCCGAGATGTCGCGCACGACGGCCTCGCTGAGGCCGCGCCTGGCGCTCGCGCCAGCCGCGTCGGCATCGTGCCATCCGAACTCGTACACCCCCAGACCTTCGAGCTCGGGGCGGTCGATCAGCACATCAGACATGACGCTTCACACTCTCCTCAGGGGTCTCGCAGCGGTGTCATCCGCCCCGGTCGCTCGGAGCGGAGCGGCCGTCTGTGGGACCCGGCTTCCGGCGCGATCGCTCGCGCCTACACTGTTAGTGGATGCGCTGAGCGCACGCGCCCGCATCCTCAGTCACCCACGATTCTACAGGTTCCGCCTCGTTCGGCGCCGTTCGCGCCGGACGCTCAGGCGAACCGCAGGAGGCGCCTCGCCATGCCCGCCGACACCGCACCATCCGACGCCGCCGACCTGCGCACGCGGTTCGTCTCCTGGCTTCCGACCGCGGTCGACGCGCGCGTGCGCGTCGCAGCCTGGCTGTCGTTCATCGCCGAGACGGTCATCATCGGGACGGGCGGCGCCGTGCGCCTCACGGGGTCGGGCCTGGGCTGCTCGGATTGGCCGCTGTGCACGCCGGAGTCGCTCGTCCCGACCCCGGAGATGGGCGTGCACGGACTCATCGAGTTCGGCAACCGCACGATGACGGGCGTCGTCGGCCTCGTCGCCCTCGCCGTGCTCGTGCTCGTGTGGCGGATGCGCGCCGAGCGCCGCGACCTGTTCGCGCTCGCGGCGATCGTGCTCGGCGGCATCGTCGCCCAGGCCGTGGTCGGCGGCATCACCGTGTGGACGGGGCTGAACCCCTTCATCGTCGGCTTCCACTACGCCGCATCGCTCACCCTCGTGTGCCTGACCGCGGCGTTCCTCGTCCGCGCGCACGACGCACCGGGACCGCGCAGCCTCGCGGTCCCCCGCTGGTACCTGATCCTCACGCACGTCACGTCCCTCGTGCTCGCGGTGACGATCCTCTTCGGCGTCCTGACGACCGGCTCCGGCCCGCACTCGGGCGACGCCGAGGTGATCCGCCGCGGGTTCGACGCGACGGTCCTCGCCCACGTGCACTCCTGGCCCGGCTACATCCTGCTCGGGCTCGTCGTCGTGCTCCTCGCGGCCGCCTGGACGCTCCGCCTGCCGACGCGCCGCTGGATGGCCGTGCTGCTGCTCGCGATCGGCGTGCAGATCCTCGTGGGAGTGATCCAGGCGAGGAACGGCCTGCCCGAGCTGCTCGTCGGCATCCACATGGTGCTCGCCGCGCTGTCGGCCGCGACGTTCACGGTGGTCGTGCTGCGGATGAAGACGCCCGCTGCGCTCCCCCGCGACTAATCGGCCGTCGCGGTCGCGACGAGGATGCCGCGGGCCAGCGAGTGGAAATGACGCTGGAATCCGAGGATCGACGGCGTCGCGTCCGACGTGATGTCGAGGTGCTCGACGTCGAGGGCGTCCACGACGAAGAAGTAGCGGTGGACCCCCGTGCCCGGAGGCGGCCCCGCGCCGATGTAGCCGGGGACCCCCGCCTCGTTGCGCAGGGTGATGCCGGGCGTGCGCCCCGCCTCCCCCGTCGCGAACGACGTCACGTCGGCGGGCACGTCGTAGACCGCCCAGTGCCAGTAGCCGGCGCCCGTGGGCGCATCCGGGTCGAAGCACGACACCGCGTACGACCGCGTTCCCTCCGGCGCGCCCGACCAGCTGAGCTGGGGCGACGTGTCGGAGCCGCCGCCGGCGGATCCCCACTGCGCGAGAGGCAGCGGCTGCCCCTCGGCGATGTCGGTGCTCGTGAGCGCGAGCGGCGCGAAGCTGCGCAGCGTCGCGAGCTCGGCGTACGGATCGTATGAGAACACAGGACTCCTTCCGATCGGCGTCGCGTCCAGACTAGCGAGAGCGCCGCTGCTCCTCCGCGAGCATCACGAGGATGCCGCTCGGGCCGCGCAGGTAGGTCAGGCGGTAGACCCCCTGGTAGTCCGCGACGCCGCGCAGCGGGCGACAGCCGTACCGGGCGGCGATCCCGAGCGCCGCATCGAGGTCGTCGACCGAGAACGCGACGCGGTGCATCCCGATCTCGTTCGGGAGGGTCGGCTCCGTCTCGAGCGCATCGGGGTGGAGGTACTCGAAGAGCTCGAGCCGTCCGCTCCCATCCGGCGTCTCGAGCATCGCGATCCGCGCGTGGTTGCCGTCGAGTCCCACCGCCGTGTCCGCCCATTCGCCGCTCACCTCGTCGCGCCCGATGACGGCGAGGCCGAGATCGCGGAAGAACGCGATCGCCTCCTCGATGTCGCGGACGGCGATGCCGACGTTCTCCATCCTGATGCCCATGGGCGGCACGATAGGCCCGCGAGCGCGCGACCACCAGGGCCGCGGTTCACAGAGGACGCATAGCCCGCGCATCGACGGCGCCCTGGCCGGGTCGCGAGGGTGGATCCCGCGCCGAGATGCGGCGCACAGAGGAGGATCATGACTCACCCCGCCCGTCTCACCCGCAGCGCCGCGTACTGGACGCTCGTGCTCGCATCCGTGCTCGCGATCGCGGGCGGCCTCGCGCTGTCCCTGCCCCGCATCGGCACCATGGAGGAGATGCTCCTGAACGGCACGGCGACCGGCGTGGAGGTGTACGTCGGCCAGGCCTGGATCACCCTCGCTGCGGGGCTCGTGGGCGCGGGCGCCGTCGGGCTGATCCTCGCGCTCGCCCTCGCCGCCGCGAAGGCCCTCGTCGCGCCGCGCGCTGCCGAAGCGCAGGCCCCGGCGGCGTCCGCCGAGGACGAGCCCATCGACGACGCGCCCGCCGACGATGAGCCCGCCGCGCACGTGCACACCGCGCCGGCCGTCTCGGAGCCCGCCGAGGTCCGCTGAGGGCGCTGGTCGGGTGCCGGGCGGCTCAGGCCTCTCCGGCTCCCGACCGGTCGCGGCGCAGTCGCGACCCCATGTCGATGAGGGCGACCGCGAACGCGACCGCGACGAAGAGCGCGACCGACATGAGCCCGATCGCGTAGGCGTCGTGGTACACCTCGAGCGCCGGCTTCTCGGCCGTCTCGCGGTAGATCGTCGCGTAGAAGAGCGAGAGACCGACCGCCGTGCCGATCGCGGTGCCGACGCGCTGTCCGAGCTGCCCGATCGATCCGGCGACTCCGCCCTGCACGGGCGGGATCTCGGCGAGAGTGAGCGTCTGGTTGGGCGAGATGACCATGCCGCCGCCGAGGCCGCCCACGACCATCACCGCGGCCATCGCCCACGGCGTGGCAGCGGGCGGGATGAACAGCGCGGTCACGGCGAGCCCGACGACCGTCGCGAGCACGAGGACGAGGCCGACGACGACCACGGGGCGCCCGAAGCGCCCGACGAGCTGACCGCCGAACCACGACGAGACGGCGCTCGCGAGGGCGAACCCGATCGTGACCATGCCGGCGTGCAGCGCGGACACGCCGAGGCCAGTCTGCAGGAAGAGGGTCGTGAGCAGGAACAGGGCGGGCAGGCCCGTGAAGTACGCGGCCATGATGATCGTGCCGTTGCGGAACGACGACACGCGGAACAGGCGCAGCGTGATGAGGGGCGAGCCGCCCCTGCGCTCGTATCCGCGCTCCCACGCGACGAAGGCGGCCGCGAACAGCACGAAGACGACGAGCGTCCACCACCGCTCGGGGGCGTCGTCAGGCGAACCCGTCGTGAAGAGGAAGGGCAGCATGAGCGCGACGACCGCGACGCCGAAGAGGAGCACGCCCACGGGGTCGAGCGAGACCGGGTCGCGGCTCGGCCTGCGCAGCTCCGGCAGCAGCCACAGGACGAGCCCGAACGCGATCGCGAACAGGGGGACGTTCATCCAGAAGATCCATCGCCATCCGTCGGCCTCCCCGCCGACCGCGATGAGGAGGCCGCCGATCGTGGGGCCGAAGGCCGTGGCGAGGCCGATCATCGCGCCGAAGAGACCGAAGGCGGTGCCGCGCTCCCTGCCCGTGAACAGCTGCTGGATGGTGCCCATCACCTGCGGCATCTGGATGCCCGCTGCCACGCCCTGCAGGAGCCGCGCTGCCAGCAGCACCCAGATGTCGCCCGCGAGCGCGCACGCGGCGCTCGACAGCGTGAAGAGCACGAGGCCGATGAGCAGGAGCGACTTGCGTGACCGCTGGTCGCCGAGGCGACCCATCGGCACGAGCACGAGCCCGAACGCGAGGATGTATCCCGAGACGATGAGCTGGAGCTCGGTCGATCCGGCGCCGAAGGCCGTCTCGATCGCAGGGAGCGCGACGTTGACCTTCGAGATGTCGAGGATCGTGAAGCCCGACACGCTCACGCAGACCCAGAACGCCTCCCACCGGCGGCGGTCGGAGATCGGGATGGAGCGGGTCGGCGGCTGCGCGGGAGGGTTCGTCATCACTCAGAACGCTACCCCTGCGCGCGCGGGACGCGTCAGAACGGCAGCAGCGGGTCAACCGCGACGGCGACGAAGACGAGCGTGAGGTACGTGATCGACGCGTGGAAGACGCGCATCGGGCGCGGTCGGCTCTCGCCGTCCTGCTCGAGCACCGTGCGGTTGTAGAGCCGGTGGGACTCGTAGATGAACCAGCCGCCGAAGACGAGCGCCGACACCGAGTACACGAGGCCCATGCCGGCGACCGGGATGAGCAGGAGCGAGCACGCGACGGTCGCCCATGCGTAGAGGATGATCTGCAGGCCGACCTGGGATCCCGATCGCGTGGCCCCGAGCATCGGGACGTCGGTGTTCTCGTAGTCGACCGCGTACTTGATGGAGAGCGGCCAGTAGTGCGGCGGCGTCCACAGGAACACGAGCGCGAAGAGGATGAAGGGCGCCCAGTCCAGGCCGTTCGTGACGGCGGCCCAGCCGATGAGCACCGGGAAGCACCCGGCGATGCCGCCCCAGACGATGTTCTGCTCGGTGCGGCGCTTGAGGATCATCGTGTAGATCACGACGTAGAAGAAGATCGCGAACGCCGACAGCGACGCCGTCAGGAGATTCGTCGTCGCCAGGAACCAGACGGTCGAGACGATCGCGAGGGTCCACGCGAACACGAGTGCGCTGCGGGGCGAGATCTCCCCCGTCACGATCGGCCGGTTCTCGGTGCGCGCCATGTGCGCGTCGATGTCGCGGTCGATGTACATGTTGAACGCGGCCGCGGAGCCGGCGCTCAGCGATCCGCCGATGACGGTCGCGAGCACGAGCCAGAGGTTCGGGACGCCGTTCGCGGCGAGGAACATGACCGGCACGGTCGACACGAGCAGCAGCTCGAGCACGCGCGGCTTCGTGAGCGCGACGTACGCGCGGATCTTCCGGCCGAGACGCTGACGCGAGGTCCGATCCGAATCGACGATCGTCGTGGACATGCGCTCACGTCTCCCCTCGGCTGGCACAGGCACATCCGATTCTAGGCCATCGGCGCGCCGCCCGGATCCTCCTCACACCCGTGCGGCCGGCGTCGTGAGACGCACGTCACCCGCGCGTCACAGCGCTCTGCCACACTCGGCGCAACCGGTCGTCACAGACCGGCACGCCCCATCCGCCGCGAGGCTATGCTGGGGCCAGAAACGCGCGCCCGAGTGCCGTCTGCTTCGCCTGTGTTACGGGATCCGCGGACCGAGAGCCGGGCGCACAAGCCCCACCACGAAAGGCGGTCCGGTGTCGGAACTGCGTTGGGATGAGATCGATCGGCGCGCTGTGGACACAGCACGCCTGCTGGCGGCAGACGCCGTGGAGAAGGTCGGCAACGGCCACCCGGGAACGGCGATGAGCCTCGCTCCCGCGGCGTACCTCCTGTACCAGCGGGTGCTGCGGCACGACCCTGCGGACACGCAGTGGCCCGGTCGCGACCGGTTCATCCTGTCCGCTGGCCACTCCTCGCTGACCCAGTACGTGCAGCTGTACCTCGGCGGCTTCGGGCTCGAGCTCGACGACCTCAAGGCACTGCGCACGTGGGGCTCGCTGACCCCCGGCCACCCCGAGTACGGCCACACGAAGGGCGTCGAGATCACGACCGGCCCGCTCGGTCAGGGCCTGGCCTCGTCGGTCGGCTTCGCGTACGCGGCGCGCTACGAGCGCGGCCTGTTCGACCCCGAGGCGCCGGCGGGCGAGAGCCCGTTCGACCACCACATCTACGTGATCGCGGGCGACGGCGACCTGCAGGAGGGCGTCACGAGCGAGGCCGGCTCGCTCGCGGGCCACCAGCAGCTCGGCAACCTCATCGCGATCTACGACTCGAACCAGATCTCGATCGAGGACGACACGAACGTCGCCTTCACCGAGGATGTCGCCGCGCGCTACGAGGCGTACGGCTGGCAGGTGCTCACGGTCGACTGGAAGAAGTCGGGCGAGTACGTCGAGGACGTGCAGGAGCTGTTCGCGGCGATCGAGGCGGCCAAGGCCGAGACCTCGAAGCCGTCGCTCATCATCCTGAAGACGATCATCGGCTACCCCTCGCCGGGCAAGCAGAACTCCGGCAAGATCCACGGCGCGAAGCTCGGCGCCGAGGAGCTCGCCGCGACGAAGAAGGTGCTCGGGTTCGACCCCGAGGAGCACTTCGCGGTCGCCGACGACGTGATCGCGCACACGCGCCAGCTCGTCGAGCGCGGCGCCGCCGCGCACGCCGAGTGGCAGAAGGCGTTCGACGCGTGGGCCGAGGCGAACCCCGAGCGCAAGGCGCTGTGGGACCGCCTGCAGGCGGGCGAGCTGCCCGAGGGCATCGAGAGCGCGCTTCCCGTGTTCGAGGCGGGCAAGGACGTGTCCACGCGCGCCGCGTCGGGCCAGGTCATCAACGCCCTCGCGGCCGAGCTGCCCGAGCTGTGGGGCGGCTCCGCCGACCTCGCCGAGTCGAACCTCACGACGATCAAGGACGCCGCGTCGTTCATCCCCGCCGAGTGGTCGACGCACGAGTGGTCGGGCAACCCCTACGGCCGCGTGCTGCACTTCGGCATCCGCGAGCACGCGATGGGCGCCATCCTCAACGGCATCGTCCTGCACGGCCCGACGCGCGCCTTCGGCGGCACGTTCCTCATCTTCAGCGACTACATGCGCCCCGCGGTCCGTCTCGCGGCGCTCATGAACGTGCCCAGCGTGTTCGTCTGGACGCACGACTCCGTCGCCCTCGGCGAGGACGGCCCGACGCACCAGCCCGTCGAGCAGCTCGCGACGCTCCGCTCGATCCCGAACCTCGCCGTCGTGCGTCCCGCGGACGCCAACGAGACGGGCGTCGTGTGGCTCGAGATCCTGCGTCGCCGTCAGGGCCCCGCGGGCATCGCGCTCACGCGTCAGAACATCCCCGTCTACGAGCGCGGCGACGGGGAGGCGCGCGGCGACGTGTTCGCCTCCGCGGCTCACGCCGTCAAGGGCGCCTACGTCCTGGCCGAGGCGCCGAACGGCACGCCCGACGTCATCCTCATCGCGACGGGCTCCGAGGTGCAGCTCGCCGTCGAGGCGCGCGAGCGCCTCGCGGCCGACGGCGTGAACGCGCGCGTCGTGTCCGCGCCGTCGCTCGAGTGGTTCGCCGAGCAGAGCGAGGAGTACCGCGAGAGCGTGCTGCCCTCGTCCGTCACCGCGCGCGTCTCGGTCGAGGCGGGCGTCGCGCTCACGTGGCGCGGCATCGTCGGCGACAAGGGCCGCTCGGTCTCCATCGAGCACTTCGGCGCCTCCGCCGACTACAAGACGCTGTTCGAGAAGTTCGGCATCACCGCGGACGCCGTCGTGGCGGCCGCACGCGAGACCCTCAAGGAGAACGCATGACCTCCCCCACCGCAGACCTGTCCGCCGCCGGCGTCAGCATCTGGCTCGACGACCTGTCGCGCTCGCGCATCACGTCGGGCAACCTGCACGAGCTCATCGAGACGCGCGACGTCGTCGGCATCACGACGAACCCGACGATCTTCCAGGGCGCGATCTCGGCGCACGTGGGCTACGAGGACTCGATCGCGGCGCAGGCCGCGGCGGGCGCCTCGGCCGACGACGCGATCTTCGCGCTCACGACGACCGACGTGAGCGACGCCTGCGACATCTTCCGTCCGATCTACGACCGCACGAACGGCGTGGACGGGCGCGTGTCGATCGAGGTCTCCCCCGACCTGGCCCACGACACCGAGGGCACGATCGCGCAGGCGAAGCAGCTCCACGCGGCCGTCGACCGCGAGAACGTCCTCATCAAGATCCCCGCGACGAAGGCGGGCCTGCCCGCCATCACCGAGGTGATCGGCGCGGGCATCTCCGTCAACGTCACGCTGATCTTCAGCCTCGAGCGCTACGCCGAGGTCATCGACGCCTACCTCGCCGGCCTCGAGAAGGCGAAGGAGGCCGGGCACGACCTGTCGGGCATCCACTCCGTCGCGTCGTTCTTCGTGTCGCGCGTGGACACCGAGGTCGACAAGCGCCTCGCGGCGATCGGCACGGACGAGGCGCTCGCGCTCAAGTCGAAGGCCGGCCTCGCCAACGCGCGCCTGGCGTATGAGCTGTTCGAGCAGAAGTTCGCGGAGGACCGCGCGAAGGGCCTGCTCGCCGCCGGCGCGAACCTGCAGCGTCCGCTGTGGGCCTCGACCGGCGTCAAGGACCCGGCGCTTCCCGACACCCTCTACGTGACCGAGCTCGTCGCACCGGGCGTCGTCAACACGATGCCCGAGAAGACGCTCCAGGCCACGTTCGACCACGGCGTCGTCACGGGCGACACCGTGACGGGCGCGTACGAGGACGCGCGCGAGGTCTTCTCCGCGCTCGCGGGCGTGGGCGTCGACTTCGCCGACGTGACCCAGGTGCTCGAGGACGAGGGCGTCGAGAAGTTCATCGCGTCGTGGCACGACCTCCAGGAGACCGTGCGCACCGCGCTGGAGTCCGCCAAGTGACATTCGCCATCCGCGTGTCCGGTGCGGCGAGGACCGCCGCAGAGGAGGCCGTTCCCGGCCTCGTCGCGGACCTCGTCGCATCGGGCATCACCGCCGAGGACCCCACCCTGTGGGGCTCCTCGGCGGAGGGCGAGGCGGCGCGCCGGCTCGGCTGGGTCCAGGCCGTCGCGAACTCGCGCCCGCTCGTGGCGGAGATCGTCGCTCTGCGCGACGACCTCCGCGCGCGCGGCGTGGACCGCATCGTCCTCTCGGGGATGGGCGGCTCGTCGCTCGCCCCCGAGGTGATCGCGCGCTCGGCCGGCGTCGAGCTCGACATCCTCGACTCGACCTCCCCGGGCGACGTGCTGGCCGCTCTGGACGGCGGCCTCGAGCGCACGGCGCTCGTCGTCTCGTCGAAGTCCGGCTCGACCGTCGAGACCGACGCGCACCGCCGCGTCTTCGAGACCGCCTTCCGCGATCTCGGCATCGACCCCGCAGAGCGCATCGTCGTCGTGACCGACCCGGGCTCGCCGCTCGACACGGCTGCCCGAGAGGCCGGCTATCGCGTCTTCGCCGCCGACCCCGAGGTGGGCGGCCGCTACTCCGCCCTCACGGCGTTCGGCCTCGTGCCGAGCGGCCTCGCTGGCGCGGACATCGAGCGGCTGCTCGACGAAGCGGAGGCCGTGATGCTCGACGTCGCGATCGACTCGCCGTCGAACCCCGCTCTCGTGCTGGGAGCGGCGATCGCCGCGACCGAGCCGCGCCGCGACAAGCTCGGCCTCATCGCCGACGGCACGCGCCTCGAGGGACTCCCCGACTGGATCGAGCAGCTGCTCGCCGAGTCCACAGGCAAGGACGGCAAGGGCATCCTGCCGGTCGTCCTCCTCCCGGTCTCCCCCGAGGTCGAGCAGACGCCGTCCGACATGCAGCTCGTGCGCATCGTCGACGACGTCGACGATGCGCCGCACCACAACCCCGGCGAGGTGCTCGTGAGCGGAGCGCTCGGCGAGCAGTTCCTCGTGTGGGAGTACGCGGTCGCGGTCGCGTCGCGTCTCATCGGGGTGAACCCGTTCGATCAGCCCGACGTCGAGTCGGCGAAGGAGGCCGCGCGCGGACTTCTCGCGCAGCGTCCCGAGCCCGCCGCCCCCGCCTTCACGGAGGACGGCGTCGAGGTGCGCGTGAGCGACCCCGCACTCGCCGAGTCGGGGACGATCGCGGGCGTCCTGGACGCGCTGTGGGCGCGTCTGCCGGAGGACGGGTACGTCTCGATCCAGGCCTACGTCGCGCGCACCGAGGTGCCGCAGCTCGACGGCCTGCGCGAGATGGTCGCCGCCGACTCGGGTCGCCCCGCGACCTTCGGGTGGGGGCCGCGGTTCCTCCACTCGACCGGGCAGTATCACAAGGGCGGCCCCGCGCAGGGCGTCTTCGTGCAGATCACGGAGCGCACGCCGGTCGACCTCGAGATTCCCGGTCTCCCCTTCACGTTCGGGCAGCTCATCGAGGCGCAGGCCGACGGCGACGCGAAGGTCCTGGCCGCGCTCGGCCGGCCCGTCGTGACGCTCACTCTCACCG
The DNA here is from genome assembly GCF_027921765.1 of Microbacterium barkeri. GTDB lineage: Bacteria > Actinomycetota > Actinomycetes > Actinomycetales > Microbacteriaceae > Microbacterium > Microbacterium barkeri. Next base: position 99,229 of record NZ_BSEJ01000012.1, on the reverse strand, counting down.
ATCCCCAGACCGAGGTTCTCTCGCTGTTCGAAGCAGCGCAGTAAGGGCAAGAGGAGTCCCCCCTTTCATGACCGTTGACATCTCGCGCGGCGTCAATCCGCTGCGCGATCCCGATGACCGCCGCCTCAACCGCATCGCGGGGCCCAGCGCCCTCGTGATCTTCGGTGTCACCGGCGATCTCTCGCGCAAGAAGCTCATGCCCGCGGTGTACGACCTGGCCAACCGCGGCCTGCTGCCCCCCGGCTTCGCACTGGTCGGGTTCGCCCGCCGTGACTGGGAGGACGAGGACTTCGCCCAGGTGGTGCAGGAGGCCGTCAAGCAGCACGCGCGCACCGAGTACCGCGAGGAGACCTGGCAGCAGCTCGCGCAGGGCATCCGCTTCGTGCAGGGCGAGTTCGACGACCCCGCGGCATTCCGCCGTCTGCGCGAGACCGTCGACACCCTCGACGTCGAGCGCGGGACGATGGGCAACCACGCGTTCTACCTGTCGATCCCGCCGAAGTCGTTCCCCGTCGTCGCGCAGCAGCTGCTCGAGTCGGGGCTCGTCGACGACAAGCCCGACGACAACCGCTGGCGCCGCGTGGTCATCGAGAAGCCGTTCGGCCACGACCTCGAGTCCGCGCGCGAGCTCAACGACGCCCTCGAGGCCGCGTTCCCGGCCGACTCGATCTTCCGCATCGACCACTACCTCGGCAAGGAGACGGTCCAGAACATCCTGGCGCTGCGCTTCGCGAACGAGCTGTACGAGCCGATCTGGAACCGCAACTACGTCGACCACGTGCAGATCACGATGGCCGAGGACATCGGCGTGAGCGGTCGTGCGGGCTACTACGACGGCGTCGGCGCGGCGCGCGACGTCATCCAGAACCACCTGCTGCAGCTGCTCGCCCTCACCGCCATGGAGGAGCCGATCAGCCTCTCCGCCGAGCACCTGCGCGCGGAGAAGGAGAAGGTGCTCGCGGCCGTCACGCTGCCGGCCGACCTCTCCACGGCGACCGCGCGCGGGCAGTACGCGGGCGGATGGCAGGGCGGGAAGAAGGTGACCGGCTTCCTCGAGGAGGACGGGATGAGCCCGGAGTCGCGCACGGAGACGTACGCGGCCATCAAGCTCGACATCAACACCCGCCGCTGGGCCGGAGTGCCGTTCTACGTCCGCACGGGCAAGCGCCTCGGGCGTCGTGTGACCGAGATCGCGGTCGTGTTCAAGCGCGCCCCCGAGCACCTGTTCTCGCGCGGCCAGACGAGCGAGCTCGGCCAGAACGCGCTCGTCATCCGCGTGCAGCCGGACGAGGGCGTGACGCTGCGCTTCGGCTCGAAGGTCCCCGGCGCCGGCACGAACGTCCGCGACGTCACGATGGACTTCGGGTACGGCCACGCGTTCACCGAGGCCAGCCCCGAGGCGTACGAGCGGCTCATCCTCGACGTGCTGCTCGGCGACCCGCCCCTGTTCCCCCGCCACGAGGAGGTCGAGCTGTCCTGGCGCATCCTCGACCCCGTGGAGGAGTACTGGGCTTCGCTCGACGAGCCGCTCGAGCAGTACGACTCCGGGTCGTGGGGGCCGGCATCCGCCGACGCGCTCCTCGCCCGCGACGGCCGCGTTTGGAGGCGCCCGTGATCATCGACCTTCCCGACACCAGCGTCAGCGAGGTCGCCAAGCGCCTCGTCTCCGTGCGCGAGGAGGGCGGCGCGGTCGCTCTCGGCCGCGTGCTCACGCTCATCATCAAGTCGAAGCGGACGCTCGACGAGGCCGTCATCGACGCCGCGAACGACGCGTCGCGCGAGCACCCGATGCGCGTCATCGTGCTCGTGACCGACCCGCGCGGCGAGGCGAGGCTCGACGCCGAGATCCGCGTGGGCGGCGACGCGGGCGCGAGCGAGGTCATCGTGCTGCGCGCATTCGGCCCTGCGGCGAGCAACGAGGAGACCCTCATCACCGGCCTGCTGCTGCCCGACGCGCCCGTCGTCGTTTGGTGGCCCGACGAGCCGCCCGCACGCCCCGGCAAGGACGCGCTCGGCCGCATCGCCCAGCGGCGCATCACCGACACGTCCACCGCTCCGTACGCGCCGGACCGCCTGCGCCAGCTCGACCTCGTCTACACGCCCGGCGACACCGACCTCGCGTGGACCCGCCTCACACGCTGGCGCGAGCAGCTCGCGGCGGTGCTCGACCAGCCGCCGTTCGAGCCGGTCACGGCCGTCGAGGTGCGCGGCGCCTCCACGTCTCCGTCGACCGCCCTCCTCGCCGCCTGGCTCGGGATGGCACTCGACGTGCCCGTCGAGTGGTGCTACGAGGCGCCCGAGCGCTGGAACCACGGCATCCACTCCGTCGTGCTGCACCGCGCGGGGGGCGACATCGTGCTCGAGCGCACGAGCGCGACGCACGCGCGCCTCACCCAGCCGGGCCAGCCCGACCACGTGCTCCTCCTCCCCCGCCGCTCGCTGCGCGAGTGCATCGCCGAGGAGCTGCGTCGGCTCGACCCCGACCTGCTTTACGGCCGCGTCCTCACGGACGGCTGGGAGCGCCTGGGGCCGCCCACGGAGGAATTCTGATGGCCGACGCCGACACGCGGGTCGTCGTCCAGCCCGACAAGCCCGCGCTCGCGGAGCACGTCGCGAACCGCTTCGTGGGACTGCTCGCGCAGCTCACCCAGCTCTCGCGCCCCGTGCACGTGTCGCTCACGGGCGGCTCGATGGGCATCGCGGTCCTCGAGGCGACGGCCGCGCACCCCTGGCGGGACAACATCGACTGGTCGCTCGTCCACCTGTGGTGGAGCGACGAGCGGTTCGTGCCGCGCGGCGATGCCGAGCGCAACGCGGGTCAGGCCCGCGCGGCGCTCATCGACCGCATCGCCATCCCGGCCGAGAACGTCCACGAGCCGGCGGCAGCCGACGACGGGGTCACCCTCGACGAGGCGGCGACGGCCTACGCGGACGAGCTCGCGCGCTTCGCGTCGTCCGAGGAGCGCCGCTTCCCCGCGTTCGACGTGTGCTTCCTCGGCGTCGGCCCCGACGGCCACGTCGCCTCGCTCTTCCCCGATCGCGGGGAGGTCGCGGTGACCGACGCCGTGGTGCTGCCGGTGCGCGACTCCCCCAAGCCGCCGCCCGAGCGCGTCACGTTCACCCGCCCCGTCATCAACGCCTCCGCGCGGGTGTGGATGGTGCTGGCCGGCGCCGACAAGGCGTCGGCTCTCGGGCTCGTGATGGCGGGCGCGAGCTACGCGTCCGTTCCGGCGGCGGGCGCGTACGGCACCGAGCAGACGATCGTGTTCACCGATGCGGCCGCGGCCGCCGAGGTGCCCGACGACCTCATCGACCCCGACTAGATACCGCGAGCGCAGCGAGCCGCCTCCGGTCGTTGAGCGAGCGCAGCGAGGCGAAACGCATCGCGAGCGAAGCGAGCCGCCTCCGGTCGTTGAGCGAGCGCAGCGAGGCGAAACGCTCCGCGAGCGAAGCGAGCCGCCTCCGGTCGTTGAGCGAGCGAAGCGAGGCGAAACGCTCCGCGAGCGCAGCGAGCCGCCTCCGGTCGTTGAGCGAGCGAAGCGAGGCGAAACGCATCGCGAGCGCAGCGAGAAGGCCCCCGATCCTCAGGATCGGGGGCCTTCTCGCGGATTGGCTACTGGCCGCGCTTCTCGCGGAGCTTCTGCAGCGCGTCGCCGAGGAGCTCTTCGGCCTCCTCGTCCGTGCGGCGCTCCTTCACGTACGCGAGGTGCGTCTTGTAGGGCTCGTTGCGCGAGGCCTCCGGCGGGTTCTCGCGGTCGCGCCCCGCAGGCAGTCCGGAGTGCGGATGGTCGATGACGTCGGGGATCTCCTCCTCCGCCACGCCCGCCGCGTAGTACCGCACGGTCTCGTTGCCGAGCGCATCCCAGTACGACACCGCCACGCGATCGGCGTGGTGGCCGTGGTCCTGCTCGCCCATAGGGCCCGATCCGACGCGCGTCCCGCGGATCGCGTTGCCGCCGACGGCCATCAGATCACCTGGAACTTGGTGATGAGGCCCAGGCCGACGATGGAGAGGAACCACACCAGCGCGAGGATGACGGTCAGGTAGTTCAGGTTGCGCTCGGCGAGGCCCGACGAGCCCACGGCCTGCGACATCCCGCCGCCGAACATGTCGGAGAGCCCGCCGCCCCGGCCCTTGTGCAGGAGGATGAGCAGCGTCAGCAGGAGGCTGGTGACGCCCAGGATGACCTGGAGGATGAACTCGAGAACTTCCACGGAGAGCCTTTCGTGAGTGCGCGCGTGCGCCGCGCACAGGAGTTCAGTATACGGCGAGGGGCATGCGGCCCGAGCGCACGCGCCCGGGCCGCATGCGCTCACACGCCGACGTGCTTCTCGAAGCGGATGATCGAGGCGAACTCGTCGACCTTGATGCTGGCTCCGCCGACGAGCGCACCGTCGACGTCGGGCTCGCGCATGAAGCTCGCGATGTTGGCCGCCTTGACCGAGCCGCCGTAGAGCACGCGCGTGCGCGCCGCGGTGTCGGCGCCGAGCCTGTCGGCGAGCACCTCGCGGAGCTTCGCGCACACCTCCTGCGCCTGCTGCGGCGTCGCGGCCTGGCCCGATCCGATCGCCCAGACCGGCTCGTAGGCGACGACGATCTCCGCGTCGGCGGGCACGCCCGCGATCGCCTTCTCGAGCTGCGCGACCGGCACGGCGCTCGCGCCGTGCTTCTCGAGGTCCTCGCTCGTCTCACCCACGCAGATCACGGGGACGAGCTCGTGGCGCAGCGCGGCCTGGACCTTCGCGGCGACGACCTCGTCGGTCTCCGCGTGGTACTCGCGGCGCTCCGAGTGCCCGATGATGACCTGCGACACGGCGAGCTTCTTGAGGAACGCGCCCGAGATCTCGCCCGTGTAGGCGCCCTCGTCGTGCGTCGACAGGTCCTGCGCGCCCAGCGTGAACGCGATCTTGTCGGCGTCGAGGAGCGTCTGCACGCTGCGCAGATCGGTGAACGGCGGGAAGACCGCCACCTCGACGCTGCCGTCCTCGTGCTTGGCGTCCTTGAGAGCCCAGTGCAGCTTCTGCACGAGCGCGACCGCCTGCAGGTGGTCGAGGTTCATCTTCCAGTTCCCCGCGATCAGCGGGGTCCTCTTCGTCACGCCCATCCGAGCACCTCCAGTCCGGGAAGCTTCTTGCCCTCGAGGAACTCGAGGCTGGCACCGCCGCCGGTCGAGATGTGACCGAACGCGGAGTCGTCGAACCCGAGCTGGCGCACGGCGGCCGCGGAGTCTCCGCCGCCGACGACACTGAGCCCGTCGACCTCGGTGAGCGCCTGCGCCACGGCCTTCGTGCCCGCCGCGAACGGCTCGAGCTCGAACACGCCCATCGGGCCGTTCCAGAACACCGTCTTCGAGCCGCGGATGGCCTCGGCGAACGCCGCCGAGGTCTCCGGTCCGATGTCGAGCCCGAGGCCCGAGGCGCCGAAGGGCGACTCCTCGATCGCGTCGGCCGCGGTCACGACGTGCTCCGCGTCGGCGCCGAACTTCGAGGCCACGACCACATCGGTCGGGAGGATCAGCTGCACGCCCTTCTCCTCCGCCGTGCGGATGTACCCCTGGGCGGTCTCGATCTGGTCGGCCTCGAGGAGGCTCGACGCGACCTTGTGGCCCTGCGCGGCGAGGAACGTGAAGAGCATGCCGCCGCCGATGAGGATGCGGTCGACTCGCGGGAGCAGGTGGTCGATGACGCCGAGCTTGTCGGACACCTTCGATCCGCCGAGCACGACCGTGTACGGGCGCACGGGGCTCTCGGTCAGGGTGTCCAGCACCTCGAGCTCCTTGGCGATGAGCAGGCCGGCGGCGCTCGGGAGCTTCTGGGCGAGGTCGTAGACGCTCGCCTGCTTGCGGTGCACGACGCCGAACCCGTCGGACACCATCACATCGGCGAGCTCGGCGAGCTGATCGGCGAAGGCGCCGCGCTCTGCGTCGTCCTTCGCGGTCTCGCCCGCGTTGAAGCGCAGGTTCTCGAGCACGGCGAGCTGGCCGTCCTCGAGTGCGCCGGCGGTCTCGCGCGCGGAGTCGCCGACCGTGTCCGTCGCGAAGGCGACAGGGCGGTCGAGCAGCTCGGCGAGTCGGTCCGCGACCGGCTTGAGGCTGTACTGGGGGTCGGGCTCGCCCTTGGGGCGCCCGAGGTGCGAGACCGCCACGACGCGAGCGCCCGCGTCGAGCAGGGCGGTCAGCGTGGGCAGCGACGCGCGGAGGCGGCCGTCATCGGTGATGACGCCGTCCGCGAGCGGGACGTTGAAGTCGCATCGGATGATGACGCGCTTGCCGGCGAGATCGCCGAGGGTATCGAGTGTTCGCAGTGACATCGTTTCTCAATCTACAGGCGGGAAGCCCGCCGGCACGGGTGCACACCACATGCCGACGGGCTTCCCGGGAGCTGTCCGTCTGTCAGAACTTCGAGGCGACCAGCTCGGTGAGGTCGACGAGGCGGTTCGAGTAGCCCCACTCGTTGTCGTACCACGACGAGAGCTTGACCTGCGTGCCGAGCACGCGGAGCAGGCCGGCGTCGAAGATCGACGAGTGCGGGTCGTGCGTGATGTCGCTCGACACGATCTCGTCCTCGGTGTACTTGAGGATGCCCTTGAGCGGGCCCTCCGCGGCCTCCTTGTAGGCGGCCTTGATCTCGTCGAGCGTGAGCTCGCGCTCGGTCTCGACCGTGAGGTCGGTGATCGAGCCGGTGGGGACCGGCACGCGGAGCGCGAAGCCGTCGAGCTTGCCCTTGAGCTCGGGCAGCACGAGGCCGATGGCCTTGGCCGCGCCGGTCGAGGTCGGCACGATGTTGAGCGCGGCGGCGCGGGCGCGGCGGAGGTCCGAGTGCGGACCGTCCTGGAGGTTCTGGTCCGCCGTGTACGCGTGGACCGTGGTCATGAGGCCGCGGACGATGCCGAACTTGTCGTTGAACACCTTCGCGAGGGGAGCGAGGCAGTTCGTGGTGCACGACGCGTTCGAGATGATGTGGTGGTTCTCGTGGTCGTACTGGTCCTCGTTCACGCCGAGGACGAACGTCGCGTCCTCGCCCTTCGCGGGAGCCGAGATGATGACCTTCTTCGCGCCGCCCTCGATGTGCTTGCGCGCGTCGTCGGCGTTCGTGAAGCGACCGGTCGACTCGATGACGATGTCGACGCCGAGCTCGCCCCAGGGCAGGGCCGCCGGGTCGCGCTCCGCGAGGGCGGCGATCTTGCGGCCGCCGACCGTGATCGACGTCTCGTCGTAGGTGACCTCCTGGTCGAGCACGCCCAGGATCGAGTCGTACTTGAGCAGGTGCGCGAGGGTCTTGTTGTCGGTGAGGTCGTTGACGGCGACGATCTCGAGGTCAGCCCCCTGCGCGAGAGCCGCGCGGAGGTAGTTGCGGCCGATACGACCGAAGCCGTTGATTCCGATCCGAACAGACACTGGGTCTTCTCCTGAATATCGTTGGTGCGCCCGCACAGGCGCTGTGGAGGGGAAGGCCGTCCGGGCGGGCTCGCACCCCGCGTCGGACGGCCGTGTCACTCAGGACGCTACCAGGAGACCGGCGGTCTTCTCGCGTGCGGCGGCGAGACGCTGCTGCACGTTGTCCCAGTTGACGATGTTCCAGAACGCCTTGACGTAGTCCGCCTTCACGTTCTGGTAGTCGAGGTAGAAGGCGTGCTCCCACATGTCCAGCAGCAGGACGGGGACGGTGCCCGCCGCGAACTGCGACTGCTGGTCGAAGAACTGCTGGATGATCAGCTGCTGGCCGATCGAGTCCCAGAAGACGCCGGCCCAGCCGGACCCCTGGATGCCGAGGGCGGCCGCGTTGAACTGGCCCTGGAAGCCCTCGAACCCGCCGAAGTACTCGTCGATCGCCGCGGCGATCTCGCCCTCGGGGCGCTCCTGGCCCTCGGGCGTGAGGTTCGTCCAGAAGATCGAGTGGTTGGTGTGCCCGCCCAGGTTGAACGCGAGGTCCTTCTCGAGCTTGTTGACGTTCGCGAACTCGCCCTTCGCACGGGCCTCCGCGAGCTGCTCGAGCGCGGTGTTCGCGCCGGCGACGTACGTCGCGTGGTGCTTCGAGTGGTGCAGCTCCATGATGCGGCCGCTGATGTGCGGCTCGAGGGCTGCGTAGTCGTAGGTGAGCTCCGGGAGCGTGTACTTCGCCATGCGTCGATTCTTCCCATCTCTCGGCGCCGCCGAGCGGCGCTGTCCGGTGCCTCCCCGCTGCGCGGACGGAGGGTTCCCTCACATCCTAATGACGCGGGGAGGACCGGGGATGGGCCTTGACGCCGGATTACTCCGCGCCGACGGGCACCGCGGCCTGGGTGCCCGGGATGCCCTCCTGCTCGGCGCGCTTGTCGGCCATCGCGAGCAGACGGCGGATGCGGCCGGCGACGGCGTCCTTCGTGAGCGGCGGGTCGGCGTGGTGGCCGAGCTCGTCGAGGCTCGCGTCGCGGTGCGCGAGTCGGAGCGTGCCGGCCTCGCGGAGGTGGTCGGGGACGTCCTCACCGAGGATCTCGAGGGCGCGCTCGACGCGCGCGCACGCGGCGACGGCGGCCTGCGCCGAGCGGCGGAGGTTGGCGTCGTCGAAGTTCACGAGCCGGTTGACGCCCGCGCGCACCTCGCGGCGCTGCCGCATCTGGTCCCACTCGGCCGCGACCTTGACGGCGCCGATCGCCTGCAGCATGCCGCGGATGCCCTCGGCTTCGCGGATGACGACGCGCGGGACGCCGCGCACCTCGCGCGCCTTCGCGGAGATGCCGATGCGCCCGGCCGCTCCGACGATGGCCATGCCGGCCTCGCCGGTCGGGCAGGCGACCTCCAGCGACGCCGAGCGTCCCGGCTCGGACAGGCTGCCGGCGCCGAGGAAGGCGCCGCGCCAGATGGCGGCCAGGTCGTCGCGCGTGCCGGTGGTCAGCCGGTTGGGGAGACCGCGCACGGGGCGGCGGCGCTGGTCGAGCAGGCCGGTCTGCCGCGCGAGCGTCTCGCCTCCGTCGACGACGCGCACCGCGAAGTGCTCGCCGTCGCGCGACCCCGAGCCCTGGATGTGCGCGATCTCGGGGCGGACGCCGTAGATCTCGGCGATGTCGCGCGCGACGCGGCGCGCGAGGTGGGGCGAGTCGACCTCGGCCTCGACCGCGACGCGGCCGGCGATGGAGTGGAGGCCGCCCGAGAACCGCAGCAGCGCCGTCGTCTCAGCGATCCGAACCGAAGGACGCGGGTCCCTGACGGTGATCAGCTCTGCCTTGACATCGGCGGTCAGTGACACGGATTTCCCCACTCTCGAAGACGGTGATTCGGCCATTTTGGCGCAAGGGTCAAGCTTAGCCGCCATACCCCCGCGGAGACCGGGTGCGAACTCCCAGCCGACGGGGTTATGGCGCCATCGGCGCCGTCTACTCGCGCCCGAGATCGCGGTGCCGCACGCGGACCGCGACACCCGGGACGTCCTTCAGCCGCTCCGCCAGCGCCAGCGCCATCGCGACGGAGCGGTGCTTGCCGCCCGTGCACCCGACGGCGACCGTGGAGTGGCTCTTGTTCTCGCGCTGATAGCCCTCGAGCACGGGTGTCAGGGCCTCAGCGTACGCGTCGAGGAACGCGCGCGCACCCTCCTGATCGAGCACGTAGTCGCTGACCGCAGGGTCCTGCCCGGTGAGCGCGCGGAGGTCGTCGTTCCAGAACGGGTTGGGGAGGAACCGCATGTCGGCGACGAGGTCCGCGTCGGGCGGCAGACCGTACTTGAACCCGAAGCTCATGACGGTGACGCGGTGCCGCGGCGCCCCCTCCTCGCGGAGGAGGTCGGTCACGTGCGTGGCGAGCTGGTGGATGTTGTAGCTCGAGGTGTCGATGATGATGTCGGCGCTGCCGCGCACGGGAGCGAGGATCTCGCGCTCTCGGCGGATGCCGTCGAGCAGCGTGCCGTCGCCCTGCAGCGGATGGGGCCGGCGCACGGCCTCGAAGCGGCGCACGAGCACGTCGTCCGACGCGTCGAGGAAGAGCATCCGGAGGTTGTTGCGCTCACGCAGCGCCTGGGTGGCCGCCGGCAGCTCGGCGAAGAGATCGCGGCCGCGCACGTCGACGACCGCCGCGATACGCGGGAGCTGGTCGCCGAGGCGCCCGGAGAGGTCGAGCAGCGGGCGCAGCATCTGCGGCGGCAGGTTGTCGACGACGTACCAGTCGAGGTCCTCGAGCGCGTTCGCGACCGTCGAGCGGCCCGCACCGCTCATCCCGGTCACGATCAGGACCTCGCCCGCTGTCTCCGTCATCGACGCCAGCCTAGCGATCATCCGCTCCTGCCGCCTCGACGGCGGCCTCGCGCGCATCGTCGCGGTGCAGGTGCTCGTAGATCGTCGCCGCGAGCTTCGGTCCGATCCCCGGGAGCTCCTCGATCTGCTCGATCGTCCCCTCGCGGAGGGCGGCCACCGAGCCGAAGTGCCGGAGCAGGGAGCGGATGCGCGCGTCGCCGAGCCCCGGCACCTCGCTCAGCACCGTGTGGATGTCGCGACGCCGCCGCTTGCGCTGGTGCGTGATCGCGAACCGGTGCGCCTCGTCGCGCAGACGCTGGACGAGGTAGAGCGCCTCCGACGTGCGCGGGAGGATCACGGGGTAGTCCTCCCCCGGCAGCCAGAGCTCCTCGAGGCGCTTCGCGATCCCGCACAGCGCGATCTCCTCGTGGCCCGAGTCCGCGAGCGCGCGGGCGGCGGCCGCGACCTGCGGCTGCCCGCCGTCGACGATGAGGAGCTGCGGCGGGTACGCGAATCGCCGCCGCTTCGCGGGGGCCGTGACGACGCCGTCCTCGCCGCTCGTCGCGAGCTCCGCGGCATCGGGCTCGACCTCCTCGGGGCGGTCGAGGTACGCGAGGCGGCGCATGAGCACCTGGTGCATCGAGTCGGTGTCGTCGGTGGTCTCGGCGATCGAGAACGACCGGTACTGGTCCTTGCGCGGCAGCCCGTCCTCGAACACGACCATCGACGCCACGACGTTCGTGCCCTGCAGGTGCGAGATGTCGTAGCACTCGATGCGCAGCGGCGCCTCGTCCATCCCGAGCGCCTCCTGCAGATCGCTGAGCGCCTGCGAGCGGGCGGCGTAGTCGCTCGTGCGCCGCGTCTTGTGCCGCATGAGCGCCTGCGTGGCGTTGAGGGTCGCATTGCGCAGCAGCTCGGCGCGCTGGCCGCGCTGCGCGACGAGCACCTCCACGCGGCGGCCGCGCTTGCCGGAGAGCCACTCCTCGATCTCCGCCGCATCGGGCGGGAGGACGGGCACGAGCACGCGACGGGGGATGTCGGCAGGCGCCGCATCGCCGTACACGCGCTGGAGGATCTGGTCGACGAGGTCGGGGCCCGAGATGTCGAGCTCCTTGTCGATCGTCGTCGAGTGGACGCCGCGCACGCGGCCGCCGCGGATCACGAAGTGGTGGACGGCCGCGGAGAGCTCGTCCTCCGCGACGCCGAACAGGTCCGCCTCGGTGTCCTCGGGCAGCACGAGCGCGCTCTTGTTGAGCACGGCGTCGATCGAGGCGAGCTTGTCGCGGTACACCGCCGCCTGCTCGTAGTCCATCGCGGCCGCCGCCGCCTTCATCCGCGCGGTCAGCTCGCGCGTGAAGCGCTCGTCGCCGCCGTTCATGAACGCGATGAAGTCGTCGACGATCGCGCGGTGCTCCTCGATCGTCACGCGCTGCGAGCAGGGGCCGCCGCACTTGCCGATCTGCCCGGGGAAGCACGGGCGCCCCGTCTGCATCGCGCGCTTGTAGGAGGCGTCGCTGCACGTGCGGATCGGGAACACCTTGATCATCAGGTCGATCGTGTCGCGCACGGCCCAGATCTTCGGGTACGGCCCGAAGTACTTCGCGCCGGGGATGCGCCGGTTGCGCGTCACCATCACGCGGGGCGCCTCGTCACCCAGCGTGATCGCGAGGAACGGGTACGACTTGTCGTCCTTGTAGCGGACGTTGTACGGCGGGTCGAACTCCTTGATCCACTGGTACTCGAGCTGCAGCGAGTCGACGTCGGTGGGCACGACGGTCCACTCCACGGACGACGCGGTCGTGACCATCCGCCGCGTGCGCTCGTGGAGCGTGTGCAGCGGCGCGAAGTAGTTCGACAGCCGCTGCCGGAGGTTCTTCGCCTTCCCGACGTAGAGCACCCGCCCGTGCGCGTCGCGGAAGCGGTACACGCCGGGGTTCACGGGGATCTCCCCCGGCTTCGGCTTGTACGGGAGCTGGTCGGCCATGTCAGCCGGCCTTGCGCTGCCGTTCGGCCATCCCGAGCACCTCGGCGAGGAACGCGCCCGTGTGGCTGCCGTCGGTCTTCGCGACCTGCTCGGGCGTGCCCGTCGCGACGATCGTTCCGCCGCCCGAGCCGCCCTCGGGGCCGAGATCGACGATCCAGTCGGCCGACTTGATGACGTCGAGGTTGTGCTCGATCACGATGACGCTGTTGCCCTTGTCGACGAGCCCGTTCAGCACCTCGAGGAGCTTGCGGACGTCCTCGAAGTGCAGACCCGTCGTCGGCTCGTCGAGCACGTAGATCGAGCGCCCGTTGCTGCGCTTCTGCAGCTCGGTCGCGAGCTTGACGCGCTGCGCCTCGCCGCCGGAGAGGGTCGTCGCCGCCTGCCCGAGCCGGACGTAGCCCAGCCCCACGTCGACGAGCGTCTTCATGTACCGGTGGATGGCCTGGATCGGCTCGAAGAACTCCTCGGCCTCGGCGATCGACATCTCGAGGACCTCGGCGATGTTCTTGCCCTTGTAGTGCACCTGCAGGGTGTCGCGGTTGTAGCGCTTGCCGTGGCACACCTCGCAGTCGACGTAGACGTCGGGGAGGAAGTTCATCTCGATCTTGAGCGTGCCGTCGCCCGAGCACGCCTCGCACCGCCCGCCCTTGACGTTGAAGCTGAAGCGGCCGGCCTTGTAGCCGCGCACCTTCGCCTCGGGCGTCTCCGCGAACAGGTTGCGGATGCGATCGAAGACGCCCGTGTAGGTCGCGGGGTTCGACCGCGGCGTGCGCCCGATGGGCGCCTGGTCGACGTGCACGACCTTGTCGAGGTGCTCGAGGCCCGTGACGCGCGTGTGCTTGCCGGGCACGGTGCGGGCGCCGTTGAGGCGCTGGGCGAGCACCTCGTAGAGGATGTCGTTCACGAGGGTCGACTTGCCCGACCCGCTCACGCCGGTGACCGCCGTGAGCACGCCCAGCGGGAACTCGGCGGTCACGTTCTTGAGGTTGTTCGCACGGGCTCCGACGACCGAGAGCATGCGCTTGCGGTCGATCCGGCGGCGCTTGCGCGGGATCTCGATCATCCGCCGGCCGGCGAGGTAGTCGCCCGTGAGCGACCGCTCATCCTCGACGAGCGCCTCGAACGGACCGGAGTGGATGACCTCTCCCCCGCCGATGCCCGCGCGCGGGCCGATGTCGACGACCCAGTCGGACGCCTCGATCGTCTCCTCGTCGTGCTCGACGACGACGAGCGTGTTGCCGAGGTCGCGCAGCGTGACGAGCGTCTCGATGAGTCGCCGGTTGTCGCGCTGGTGGAGGCCGATCGACGGCTCGTCGAGCACGTAGAGCACGCCCGTCAGGCCCGTCCCGATCTGCGTCGCGAGCCGGATGCGCTGCGCCTCCCCGCCCGAGAGCGACCCGGCGGCGCGGCTCAGCGTGAGGTAGTTGAGGCCGACCTGGATGAGGAACTCGAGGCGGACGCGGATCTCGCGCAGGATCTGCGCGGCGATCTGCTTCTCGCGGTCGGTCAGCGTGACCTGGTTCATCATCGCGAGCGTGTCCTCGAGGCTGAGGTCGGCCGTCTCGGCGATCGACCGGCCGCCCACCTTCACCGCGAGCACCTCGGGCTTGAGGCGCGCGCCCTCGCACACGGGGCAGGGGACCTCGCGCAGGTACTCCGCCCACCGCGCGCGCGTGGTGTCGGTCTCGGCCTGCGCGTACTGGCGCTCGATGTAGGGCACGACGCCCTCGAAGCCGCTCGCGTACCGGACCTCGCGGCCCCAGCGGTTCTTGAACCGCACGTTGACCTTGTAGTCCTGCCCGTGCAGGACCGCGTCCTTCACGATCTGCGGGAGCGCCCGCCACGGGGTGTCGAGCGAGAAGCTCATCTCGTCGGCGAGGCCCTCGAGGAGACGCTCGTAGTACTGGAAGAGGCCCTTGCCCTGCGTCGTCCACGGCACGATGACGCCCTCGCGGATCGAGAGCTCCTCATCGCCGAGCATGAGCTCGACGTCGACGGACATCCGGGTGCCGAGACCCGAGCACGCGGGGCAGGCGCCGAACGGGGCGTTGAACGAGAACGTGCGCGGCTCGATCTCGGTGAGCTGGAGCGCGTGCCCGTTGGGGCAGGCGAGCTTCTCGGAGAACGACTGCCACGCGTCGTCGCCCTCCTCGTCGACGAAGTTGACCTGGAGGACGCCGCCCGCGAGGCCGAGCGCGGTCTCGACGGAGTCGGTCACGCGGCCGAGGATGTCGGCGCGAGCGACGAGACGGTCGACGACGACCGCGATGTCGTGCTTGTACGACTTCTTGAGCACGGGCGGCTCAGCCAGCTGCACGAGCTCGCCGTCGACGACCGCGCGCGAGTAGCCCTTGGCCGCGAGCTCCTTGAAGAGGTCGACGAACTCGCCCTTCTTCTGCGTGACGACGGGCGCGACGATCTGGTAGCGCGTGCCCTCCTCGAGGGTCATCAGCTGGTCGGCGATCTGCTGCACGGTCTGGCGCTGGATCCGCTCGCCGCACTGCGGGCAGTGCGGCACGCCGATGCGCGCCCACAGGAGGCGCAGGTAGTCGTAGATCTCGGTGATCGTGCCGACGGTCGAGCGCGGGTTCCGGTTCGTCGACTTCTGGTCGATCGACACCGCGGGGCTCAGCCCCTCGATGAGGTCGACGTCGGGGCGGTCGACCTGGCCGAGGAACTGGCGCGCGTACGCGCTCAGCGACTCGACGTAGCGCCGCTGCCCCTCCGCGAAGATCGTGTCGAACGCGAGGCTCGACTTCCCCGAGCCCGACAGGCCGGTGAACACGACGAGCGCGTCGCGCGGGATGTCGAGGTCGACGTTCTTGAGATTGTGCACGCGGGCACCGCGGACACTGATCTTTCCGGGCGAGGCGACGGGGATGATGGGCACGATCCAATCCTACGGACCCCCACGGACATCTGGACGTTTGTTCGACGTGTTCCCTCAGGGGATTCGAAGATCCGCGCGTGGCGAGCGGTGCCGCGCATCCCCTGTCCTCCGCGCCCGGAGAGGCGCACACTGGAGGGAGAGGAGATGATCAGCATGGAGAGCGGAACGCACCACCACCCGCATCTCCGGGAGCGCATCCGCGAGGCGGGCGGCATCTACGAGTGGGCCAACGACGTGCTCATCCGCATCGCCGGACCCGCGCAGCTCGGCGACGGACCCGGCGCGCCGTGCACGCACTGCGGTCGCACGCGCGTCGAGCACGTCGAGCGCGACGGCGTGCTCTACTGCCCGGAGGAGTGAGTGCAGCCGCGTCCGCGCCGGGCGCCGCCCGACGCGGACCGCGCGCTCACGCGTGCCCGGCCTTCTCCATCTGCCTGAGCTCCTTCTTGAGGTCCTGGACCTCGTCGCGCAGCCGCGCGGCGAGCTCGAACTTGAGCTCCTCCGCGGCGACGAGCATCTGCTGCGTGAGGTCGGCGATCGCCTCCTCGAGCTGCATCGCCCCCTCCGCGGCGATGCCCTCGCGCTTGCGCACAGGCGTGGGCGCGCGCCCCTTGCCGGTCTTCGTGCGCGCGGAGTCCCGCTTCGAGAGCAGGCTCGCGGTGTCGGCCTCCTCGCGCGCGAGGGAGTCGGTGATGTCGGCGATCCTCTTGCGCAGGGGCTGCGGGTCGATCCCGTGCTCGCGGTTGTAGGCGATCTGGATCTCGCGCCGCCGCTCGGTCTCGTCGATCGCCTTGCGCATCGAGTCGGTGATGCTGTCGGCGTACATGTGCACCTCGCCGGACACGTTCCGCGCGGCGCGCCCGATCGTCTGGATGAGCGAGGTGCCCGAGCGCAGGAAGCCCTCCTTGTCGGCGTCGAGGATGGCGACCAGCGAGACCTCGGGGAGGTCGAGCCCCTCGCGCAGCAGGTTGATGCCGACGAGCACGTCGTACACGCCCTGACGCAGCTCGGTGAGCAGCTCGACGCGCCGCAGCGTGTCGACGTCGGAGTGGAGGTACCGGACGCGGACGCCGTGCTCGCCGAGGAAGTCGGTGAGCTCCTCCGCCATCTTCTTCGTGAGCGTCGTGACGAGCACGCGCTCGTCGCGGTCGACGCGCTGGCGGATCTGCTCGAGGAGGTCGTCGATCTGCCCCTTGGACGGCTTGACGACGATCCGCGGGTCGACGAGGCCCGTCGGGCGGATGATCTGCTCCACGACCGTGTCGGCCACGCCCATCTCGTACTTGCCGGGGGTCGCCGACAGGTAGACCGTCTGCCCGATGCGCTCCTTGAACTCGTCCCACCGCAGCGGCCGGTTGTCCATCGCGCTCGGCAGGCGGAAGCCGTGCTCGACGAGCGTGCGCTTGCGGGATGCGTCTCCCTCGTACATGGCGCCGATCTGCGGCACTGTGACGTGCGACTCGTCGATGACGAGGAGGAAGTCGTCGGGGAAGAAGTCGAGCAGAGTGTGCGGCGGCTCGCCCGGCGCGCGCTGGTCGAGATGGCGCGAGTAGTTCTCGATCCCGGAGCAGAAGCCGAGCTGCTGCAGCATCTCGAGGTCGAAGGTCGTGCGCATCTTCAGCCGCTGCGCCTCGAGCAGCTTGCCCTGCTTCTCGAACTCCTGCAGGCGCTCGGCGAGCTCCTCCTCGATGGTCTTGATCGCCCGCTGCACGGTGTCGGTGCCGGCCGCGTAGTGCGTCGCCGGGAAGATCGCGACCGCGTCCATGCGCTCGATGACATCGCCCGTGAGCGGGTGCAGCTTGTAGAGCGCCTCGATCTCGTCGCCGAACAGCTCGATCCGGATGGCGAACTCCTCGTACACGGGGATGATCTCGATCGTGTCGCCGCGGACGCGGAAGTTGCCGCGCGAGAAGTCGACGTCGTTGCGGTTGTACTGCATCGCCACGAACTGGCGGATGATCGCGTCGCGGTCGTAGCGCTCCCCCACCTGGAGCGCGACGAGCGCGCGGAGGTACTCCTCGGGCGAGCCGAGGCCGTAGATGCAGGACACCGTGCTCACGACGACGGCATCGCGGCGGCTCAGCAGCGTGTTCGTCGTGGAATGCCGCAGCCGCTCGACCTCCGCGTTGATCGACGAGTCCTTCTCGATGAAGGTGTCGGTCTGCGGGACGTACGCCTCTGGCTGGTAGTAGTCGTAGTACGACACGAAGTACTCGACCGCGTTGTTCGGCAGGAGATCGCGGAACTCGTTCGCGAGCTGCGCCGCGAGGGTCTTGTTGTGCGCGAGGACGAGCGTGGGGCGCTGCACCTGCTCGATGAGCCACGCGGTCGTCGCGGACTTGCCCGTTCCGGTCGCGCCGAGCAGGACCACGTCGGTCTCACCCGCGTTGATGCGCGCGGCGAGCTCGGCGATCGCCTTGGGCTGGTCGCCGCTGGGCTGGTACTCGCTCACCACCTCGAAGGGCCGGACGCTGCGTGTGGTCTGCATGCCTCCAGCCTAGGAGGGGCGTCCGACATCGGCGCCGGAGAGCCGGAAGCGCACGCGCGCGCCGGGCGGGATCTGCCCCGCCAGGTCGAGGTCGGCGGCCACCACCGAGGCGATCACGGGATAGCCGCCGGTGAGCGGGTGGTCGGGCAGGAAGACGACCGGTTGGCCGTGCGGCGGCACCTGGACGGCCCCCGTCTCCGTCCCCTCGCTCGGGAGCTCGCCCGGCACGGCGCGCGCGAGCGGCCGCGAGCCCTCGAGGCGGATCCCGACCCGGTCCGAGCGGGACGTCGCCGCCCACTCGTCGCCGAGGAGCGCGTCGAGGGCATCCGCCGCGAACCAGTCGTCGCGCGGCCCGAGCACGACCCGCAGCTCGACGGTCTCGCCAGGGGCGGGAAGAGCACACGGCGCGGGTGACCACGGTGCCACGGCCTCGCGGACCCCGGAGAGCCCGCGCAGCGGGACGACATCGCCCGCTCGGAGAGCGCGTCCGCCGAGCTCGCGCGGCCCGATGCCGGCGAGGGTGTCGGTCGCGAGGCTGCCGAGCACGGGCGTGAGAGCGAGACCGCCTCGGAACGCCACGAGGGCGCGCACACCGCGCGTCGCGAAGCCCGTCACGAGCTCGTCGCCCTCGCGGAAGGCGGTCGGCGCGCCGCGCGGCACCGGCTCGACCCCGCCGTCGGCGTGCACGAGCGCCGCGTCGACCCCCGCGCCCGCGAGCGCGAGGACGCCAGCGCCGCGGAGGCGCAGCCGCGCTCCGCCGCCGAGCAGCTCGAGGCCGGCCTCGCCGTGCCCGTTGCCGACCGCGGCGTTGGCCGCGCGCAGGGCCCCGCGGTCCGCCGCGCCCGACGCGGAGACGCCGAGGTGCGCGCGCGCCGGTCGGCCGAGATCCTGAACGAGGAGCTGCAGCCCGGGCTCGATGACCTCGACGGCAGGGGCGATGCCGCGATCGCCCGGCATGTCGACCGCGCGCGCTTCAAGCGGAGCCGGACGTCCTCTGCGTCGGTCGGCCGCGGTCGCGGGATGCGCGCGCGAGGCGTCGACGAAGCGCACGGTCGTTCCCGGGAGCAGGAGCGCGGGCGGATCCCGGTCGAGGTCCCAGAGCGCGGCGTCGGTGCGCCCGATCAGCCGCCAGCCGCCCGGGCTCTCCCGCGGGTAGACGCCCGAGTACCGGCCGGCGAGCGCGACCGCTCCCGCAGGGACGCGCGCGCGAGGCGACGCCCTCCGCGGCACGTCGAACACGGGGTCGTCGCCCACGAGATAGCCGAAGCCCGGCGCGAACCCCGTGAACGCGACGCGCCACGTGGCCGTCTGGTGGCGGGCAGCGACCTCGGCGGGCGAGAGGCCGAGGTGCTCCGCGACCTCGTCGAGGTCCTCGCCGTCGTAGTGCACGGGGATCTCGACGCAGCGGTCGGCGGCGGCCGTGCGCGCCGCGAGCGCGATCCGCTCGAGCGCGATCCGCACCTCGGGCAGGCGCCGCGGCTCGCAGCGCACGAGCACCGTGCGCTCGGCCGGGACGAGCTCGACGACCCCGACGGGCGGCGCCGCCTCGAGCGCCGCGTGGAGCCGGACCGCGCTCTCGAGGTCGTCCACCTCGACGAGGAGGGCACGGTCGGATGCCGTGAGGATGCGCCTCATGGGCGGCCGGCGAAGGGGGCGATCGCGATGCCCTCGCGCTCGAGCAGGGCGCGCACCGCGGTCGCCATGGCGACGGCCCCCTGGCTGTCGCCGTGCACGCAGACCGAGGCGGGGCGGACGCGGATGACGGTCCCATCGACGGCCTCGATCTCGCCGTCCCGCGCGAGGCGCAGGACCCGCTGGGCGACGACATCGGGGTCGTGCAGGAGCACTCCCGCCTCGCCGCGTGGTGCGAGCGCGCCCGAGGGCAGGTAGCCGCGGTCGGCGAACGCCTCAGCTGCGGTGGCGAGCCCCGCCCGTGCGGCCGCCGCGAGGAGGGCGCCGGCGGGCAGGCCCAGGACGACGAGCCGCGGATCGACCGCGCGGACGGCCGCGGCGACGGCGGCAGCGCGCACCGGATCGGACGCGGCGTCGTTGTACAGCGCGCCGTGCGGCTTGACATAGCGGATGGCCGCGCCGTCGGCGAGGGCCTGCAGGTCGTGCAGCTGGCGCTCGATGCTCTCCTGCAGCGCGGCCGCGCCGATCTCGACGGGGCGGCGGCCGAATCCCGCTCGGTCCTCGTAGCCGGGATGCGCGCCGACGACGACGCCGCGCCGGGCCGCCGCGCGGAGCGTCGCGCGGATCCCGTCGGGCGTTCCCGCGTGCGCGCCGCACGAGACGTTCGCGCTCGTGACCACCGCGAGCATCGCGTCGTCGTCGCTCACGACGCGATCCGGCGCGTTCTCGCCGAGGTCGGCGTTGAGGTCGATCACGGGCCGCCCGTGAGAGATCGCCAGAGCGCGTCGGCCTGGGCGAGCGTCTCGTCGAGCGAGCCCGACGTGTCGATGACGACATCCGCGAGGGCGAGCCGCTCGTCGTCGCCGGCCTGGCTGGCGATACGGGCGGCGGCGTCCGCCTCGCTCATGCCCCGCTCGGTCACCAGGCGACGACGGCGCACGTCCGCCGGAGCGTGCGCGACGACGATCCGATCCCACTCCCCTGCTCCGCGGGCTTCCGCGAGGAGCGGCACGTCGTAGACGACCACGGTGTCCGGATCGGCATCGAGCGCGGCGCGGAAGCGGCGCTGCGACTCGGCCTTGACGGCCGGATGGACGATCGCGTTGAGGCGCGCGAGCCGCTCCCGGTCGCCGAACACGATCGCGCCGAGCGCCGCACGGTCGAGTGCGCCGTCCTCCGTGAGCACGTCGTCCCCGAACTCCGCGGCGATCGCCGCGAGCACGGGCTGGCCGGGCGCCTGCACCTCTCGGACGAGCGCGTCCGCGTCCACGATGACCGCGCCGTGCTCCGCGAGCCGGCGCGCGATGGTCGACTTGCCCGACGCGATCCCGCCCGTCAGTGCTACCAGTGGCATGCCGCCAGTCTAGGAGCGCGCGAGAATGGAGGGGATGCCCACCACTGCCCGACCCGTCATCGCGATCGTCGGCGGCGGACCCCGCGGGGTCTCGCTGCTCGAGCGGATCGGCGCGAACCTCCCTCGCGGCGCCGCGCTCGACGTGCACCTCATCGACGACACGCAGATCGGAGCCGGCCGGATCTGGCGCACGGACCAGCCGCGCGAGCTGTGCATGAACACGCTCGCCGACGCCGTGACGCTCTTCACGGACGACGCCGCGAGCATCGCCGGCCCGATCCGCCCCGGCCCGACCCTCTACGAGTGGTGCCAGCTCGTCCGGCACGGCGCCCACGGCGGCGCGGATGCCGTCGTCTCGCGCATCCCGGAGGCGCACGTCGCCGCCTTCGCGCGTGTGCCGGTCCGTCCCGGCCTCGCGGATGAGTACAGCGCCGAGCTGCGCGCGCAGCGTCCGGAGTCGCATCCGTCGCGCGCCCTCTACGGCGAGTACATCGCGTGGTGCCTCGCGCATGCGAAGGCGACCCTCCCCGCGGGCGTGCGCGTCCACGAGCACCTCGCCCGCGTGGTCGGCGCCCGGCGTCACGACGGGCGCGACATCCTCGACCTCGGCGATCGGGAGATCGCGGCCGACGCGGTCGTCGCGGCGACCGGATGGCTCGAGCGCACGGTGACCGCCGAGGAACGCAGGATCCTCGGTGCGGTCGACGCGCACCCCTCCCTCATCTGGGTCCGCCCCGACTCGCCCGCCGATCAGTCCCTCGACAGGGTGCCCGACCGCGCCGAGGCGATCGTGCGGGGGCTCGGCATGGGCTTCTTCGACGCCATGGCCCTGCTGAGCGTCGGGCGCGGCGGGCGCTTCGCCGACGACGCCGGCGCTCCGGGCGGCCTCCGATACGAGCCGTCGGGGCGCGAGCCCCTGCTCCACGTGACGTCGCGGCGCGGGGTGCCGTTCCGCGCGAAGACGCTGTACGGCTCCCTCCCGCCGCGGGCTCCTCAGCACCACCTCCGCGCCGTCGACTGGACGGCTGTCCCCCGCCCCATCGACTTCGACGGACGTGTGTGGCCGCTCATCCTGCGCGACGCGTTCGCCGACTACCACACGACGCTCGCGCGCGTGAAGCCGGAGGCCGTGGATCTCCGCGCGGCCCTCGACGCCATCCGCTCCGCTCCGCTCGAGGCGACGGGCGCCGCGACCCGCGAGCGGATCGCCGTGCTCGCCGACGCGGTCTCCCCGTTCGTCGCCGATCCGGACGATCGGCTCGACCTGGCGGCGGCCATCCTGCCGGGCGAGGGCGCCACGTGGGCGTCGCCTGCGGAGTACGCGTCCTGGGTCGAGCGGTTCGTCCTCGACGACCTCGCCGAGGCCGAGCGCGGCCTCGACAGCCCGCTCAAGGCGGCGCTGTGGTCGATCGCGTCCGCCCGCGGCGTGGTGAGCCGCATCGGCGCGTTCGGCGGCTTCGACGCGGAGTCCCGCGCCGCGGGGTTCCGAGCCCTGATGACGGTCGGCGGGATGGTCGGATCGGGGCCGCCCGCGTTCCGCAGCCGGCAGCTGCTCGCCCTCATGCGCGCGGGCATCGTGCGCTTCATCGGCCCGGGCGCCGCTGTGACGTCCGCCGACGGCGCGTTCCACGCATCCTCGCCCGCGGTCTCCGGCTCCGGGGTCTCGGCCCCCGTGCTCGTGGACGCGTGGATGCACGCCCACGACGTGGCGGAGACCGCGGACCCGCTCGTCCGCTCGCTCGCGGCGGACGGCAGGGTCCGCCCGTTCGAGGCGCCGTCCCGGGCGTCGGGCGGCGTGGCGACCGGCGGATTCGACATCGAGCCCGCCACGGGGCGCCTCGTGCACGCCGACGGCACCGTCGACCCGTCGTTCCACGTGGCCGGCATCCCGATCGACGAGACCATGCACGACGCGATCATCAGCCCGATGCCGCGCACCGACCCCACCATGCTGCGCGAGACCGATCGCGTCGCACGGTCCCTCATCGCCGCGGCCGCGGCATCCGACCACGGGAGCACGACATGACCGAGAACCGACCCGTCGCGATCGTCACGGGAGCCACCGGCGGGATGGGCACCGAGATCGTGCGCGACCTCGTCCGCACGCACCGCGTCATCGCACTCGGACGCCGCGACGACGCGCTCGCGGCGCTCGCGGCCGAGACCCACGCCGAGCCCCGCCGCCTGGACGTCACCGACCGCGACGCGCTCGCCGCTCTCTCTTCCGACCTCGACCGCGTCGATGTCCTCGTGCACGCCGCCGCGGTGGGCGACCACATCTCGGTCGAGGACGCGACGGAGGACGACTGGCTGCGGATGCTGTCGACGAACGTCGTGGGGCCCGCGCTCCTCACGCGCGCTCTGCTGCCCCAGCTGCGCGCGAGCGCGGCGACCGTCGTGTTCATCGGCTCGGGAGCAGGTACGCGGCCGGTGCCCGGCAGTGCGGTGTACACGGCGTCGAAGCACGCCCTCCGAGCCGTCGCCGACGTGCTGCGCCTCGACGAGGAGAGGCACCGCATGCGCGTCGTCACGATCGCACCCGGCCAGACCGACACGCCCATGCTGCGCGCCGGGATCCCCGCCGAGAGCTACACCGCCGAGCGGTACATCCGCCCCGCGACCGTCGCGGCGTCGGTCCGCTACGTCGTCGACCTGCCCGCCGACGCGCACATCACGGATGTGGCGCTGCGCCCGCGCCAGGAGATCGCACGCCTGTGAACGCGGATTGGGAGAAGCGGGTCGAGGCCGTCTGGGCCGACGACGACGAGTCCACCCTCGTCGAGCGGATGGCCGCGGTCGCGGCCGATGCGCCGCATCCCGCGCTCGCGGCGTTCGAGCTGGGCGGCGCGCACGACAGCGTCGGCCGCGAGGCGGAGGCCCTCGAGCTCTACGAGCGGGCTGCCGCCGCGGGGATCGCGGACCTCGACCCCGATCGCGCCGCGCAGCTCGCGATCCAGCGCGCATCGACGCTGCGCAACCTCGGCCGCGCCGACGACGCGATCGCCCTCCTC
Organism: Microbacterium barkeri; assembly: GCF_027921765.1. Classification (GTDB taxonomy): domain Bacteria; phylum Actinomycetota; class Actinomycetes; order Actinomycetales; family Microbacteriaceae; genus Microbacterium; species Microbacterium barkeri. Next base: position 75,669 of record NZ_BSEJ01000012.1, on the reverse strand, counting down.
GAGGCCGCGCCTGCTCACCCCGCGACAGGTGCCGCGCGGGAGGTGTTCCTCGCCCTCGCGCTGCACAGCGCGGGCCGCGACGCGGAGGCGCTGCGGACGGCGATCGAGGCGCTCGTCCCGTCGCTGCCGCGCTACCGCCGCTCGGCGGCAGCGTATGCGCGCGAGCTCACGGGCGAGTGAGCCGCCTCATGCGGAGACGATCCGCCAGCGTGCGCTGATCTTCGGCGCACCGCGCGCCCGCGCGAACGAGCGCCCCGGCCGGTTGGGGGTGGTCCGGCCGGGGCGCCCTTCTCTCTCCCACGGATTCCTCTCCCGAGAATCCGAGCACGGGCTCCTCTCCCAAAGAGCCCGAGTCCGAGGCGGCGAGTCAGAACTCGAAGCCGCCGAAATCTCCTCCGAAATCTCCGAAGCCGCCCATGTCGGCGGCGCCGCCGTCGGCAGCCGCATCGGCGCCATCCGCGCCGCCGGCGTCGGCCGACGCGTCCTCGCCGGCCGAGGCGTCCTCCCCGCCCGCGAAGGACGGAGCGAGGAAGGCGCTCACGAGCGCCGATCCGACGACGTAGCCGGCGACCGTCCCGAGCAGGGAGCCGCCGACGATCGTCCCGAATCCCGGGCCCTGACGGCCGCCGCCCAGCGTGCGCTCCATCGTGCCAGGATTGAGGTACTCGGCCCGCGTCGCGGCCCGTGCCATGGCCGCGGGATCCGCATTCGCAGGACGCTCCTGCGGGGGCAGGGTCTGCGACAGATCCGCCAGGACCTGCTGGCGCTGAGCCTCGGTGAGCCGGCCGAACGCCTCGGCGTGCACCTGCTCGATCGTCTCGGGCGGGGCCGTGCGGAGGAGGTAGCGGTAGCGCTCGACGGCGATCTCCTCCTCGCTCCGGCCTGCGGCGCTCGGCGGAGGCGGAGTGGTGTCCGTCGTGTACGAGCGCGATGTGGGCCGCCCGTCGGGGTCGATCGTGCCGAAGGCGGTCGTCTGCGGAGGCGGTGTCTGCGCGTAGCTGCGCGTGCGATCCTGATCGACGGAGGTCGAGGAGCGCTCATCGCCCATGACGTCGCGCGCAGCCTGCCTGATGCGGTCGAGGAATCCCATGATCAACCTCCTGTCGGGGTTCGTGATCCGAAGATAGCGCCCCTGGCTCCGTGCCGCGTGTCCCTTCTCTATGCGTCCGCTGTGCGCGCTCGCGGGCCGTGCCCTTGTCCTCCCCCGCCGGCGGCGGTACGGTGACCGCGTCCACCGCCACCCGCTGTGAAAGGACCGCCATGCCCCACGGAGACATCACCCACATCGACATCCCGGTGTCCGACCTCGATCGCGCCGCGGCGTTCTACGGAGAGCTGTTCGGATGGGAGATCTCGGCGCCTCCGGGCTTCGAGGAGTACCCCATGTGGCAGGCGCCGAACAAGATCTCGGGCGGAGGGCTCGCGCCGCGCAGCGCGGACTTCACGCAGCCGCGCTCGTACGTCGAGGTCGACTCGATCGACGACGTGCTGGCGAAGGCGCAGGCCGCCGGCGCGACGGTCGTCATGGAGAAGACGCCGATCACCGAGACGAGCTGGTGGGCCGTCTTCCGCGATCCGGACGGCAACGACATCGGACTCTTCGAGGGCGTCGTCGGCATGTAGCCGGCGCGCACGACAAAGGGCCGGCTCCCGAAGGAGCCGGCCCTTTGCCGTGTGATCGCAGCGTCAGCGGATCAGATCCGCCGCGTCAGCGGGATTCAGCGACCGGAGAGCTTCTCGCGCAGAGCGGCGAGAGCCTCGTCGTCGGCGAGCGTGCCGGCGCCGGTCGACTCGCTCGAGAAGGTCGGCGCGCCGAACTCCTCGCCGGCCTCGGCCTCGGCCTCGAGGGCCTTGGCGACCTGGGCCTTGTGCGACTCCCAGCGAGCCTGGGCGGCAGCGTACTCCTGCTCCCACTTCTCGCGGGCCTCGTCGAAGCCCTCGAGCCACTGGCCGCTCTCGGGGTCGAAGCCCTCGGGGTACTTGTACTCGCCGTTCTCGTCGTACTCGGTGGCCATGCCGTACAGCGCCGGGTCGAACTCGGTGCCGTTGGGGTCGACGAGGTCGTTCGCCTGCTTGAGCGAGAGCGAGATGCGACGGCGGTCGAGGTCGATGTCGATGACGCGGACGAAGACCTCCTCGCCGACCGAGACGACCTGCTCGGCGAGCTCGACGTGCTTGTTCGAGAGCTCCGAGATGTGGACGAGGCCCTCGATGCCGTCCGCGACGCGGACGAACGCACCGAACGGCACGAGCTTCGTGACCTTGCCCGGCGTGATCTGGCCGATCGCGTGGGTGCGGGCGAAGACCTGCCAGGGGTCCTCCTGCGTCGCCTTGAGCGAGAGCGAGACGCGCTCGCGGTCGAGGTCGACCTCGAGGATCTCGACGGTGACCTCCTGGCCGACCTCGACGACCTCGGAGGCGTGCTCGATGTGCTTCCACGACAGCTCCGAGACGTGCACGAGGCCGTCCACGCCGCCGAGGTCGACGAACGCACCGAAGTTGACGATCGACGAGACGACGCCCTTGCGGACCTGGCCCTTGTGCAGGTTGTTGAGGAACTGCGTGCGCGTGGCCGACTGCGTCTCCTCGAGGAGCGCGCGGCGCGACAGCACGACGTTGTTGCGGTTCTTGTCGAGCTCGAGGATCTTCGCCTCGATCTCCTGGCCGAGGTACGGCGTCAGGTCGCGCACGCGGCGGAGCTCGATGAGCGACGCGGGGAGGAAGCCGCGCAGCCCGATGTCGACGATGAGACCACCCTTGACGACCTCGATGACCGTGCCGGTGACGACGCCGTCGTTCTCCTTGATCTTCTCCACGTCGCCCCACGCGCGCTCGTACTGCGCACGCTTCTTCGACAGGATCAGACGGCCTTCCTTGTCCTCCTTCTGGAGGACGAGGGCCTCGACGTGGTCGCCGACGCTGACGACCTCGTTGGGGTCGACGTCGTGCTTGATGGAAAGCTCGCGCGAGGGGATGACGCCCTCGGTCTTGTAGCCGACATCGAGGAGGACCTCGTCGCGGTCGATCTTGACGATCGTGCCGTCGATGATGTCGCCGTCGTTGAAGAACTTGAGCGTCTTCTCGACCGCGGCCAGGAAGTCCTCAGCAGAGCCGATGTCGTTGATCGCGACCTGCTTGGTGGCCGGGGCGGTCGTTGCGTTAGTCATGTAGTGGGTTGTCCTTGTTGAGGGATGATCGGGCCTCGCGACTCGGATGCCATGGGCCTGCTGGCCGACGCACGGCACCCCGGATGAGCCGAGGCAGTGGATTGGATTGTGCTGTCCCACGCTACGCGGCACTCGGCGGCACGCCAAGAGCGCGCACGCGCGCGACAGTCAAGGTTATCAGATCGCGATGTCCGCGGCCACGCGGCTACGATGACCTGCGCGGCCGACCGGGCCGCACGCGCCGGCGCCGGGCCGGCGCGCCGCGACGGCCGATCGGGATCCCGATGACATTCCTCCGCCTCCCCCTCCTCGCCTGGATCGTCATCGCGATCGCGCTGGGCATCGTCACCGGGCCCGTCATGCCGGAATGGCTCGGCAACGTCTTCCTCACCTACAACTCGGTCTTCTCGGGCCTCCTCGGATTCTCGGTCCCGCTCATCATCATCGGGCTCGTCACCCCCGCGATCGCCGAGCTCGGACGCGGCGCCGGCCGGTGGCTCGGCCTGACCGCGGCGATCGCGTACGCCTCGACCATCCTCGCCGGCCTCCTCGCCTACGCCGTCAGCCGGTGGATCTTCACCCCCGTCATGAGCGACCGGAGCCTCGAGGCCCTCACCGAGGGCAGCGGCTCGGGGCTGACGCCGTACTTCACGGTCGCCTCGAGCCCGAGCGGGTCGCCCACCGAGATCGTGCTGCCGCCCGCTCTCGAGGTGATGACGGCGCTCGTGCTCGCGTTCGTCGTCGGCATCGGGCTCACGGCCATCCGCCCGTCGATCCTCCTCAAGGCGGCGGTCGAGTTCCGCACGGTCATCGAGTCGCTCATCCGGCACGTCATCGTGCCGGCGCTCCCCCTCTACATCTTCGGCATCTTCATGGATCTGGCGCGCAGCGGCGAGGCGGTCGACGTCGTAGGCCGCTTCGTCGTGGTCGTCGCGGTGTCCTTCGGGCTCACGCTCGTCGTGCTCCTTCTCCAGTACGCGGCCGCGGGCGCGATCGCGGGCGTCAACCCGCTCAGGGCCCTCTGGAACATGCGCGACGCCTACGGCACGGCGCTCGGCACCTCGTCATCGGCCGCAACCATCCCGGTCACGCTCGAGTCGGTCAAGCGCAATCGCGTGAGCGACGCGGTCGCGGGGTTCGTCGTGCCGCTGTGCGCGACCATCCACCTCTCGGGCTCGATGGTGAAGATCACCTGCTTCTCGATCGCGATCCTGCTCATCACGGGCGGGCCGGTCGAGCTCGGGTCCTACCTGCCGTTCATCCTCATGCTCGGTGTCATGATGATCGCGGCCCCCGGCGTCCCCGGCGGCGCGATCGCCGCCGCCGCCGGCCTGCTCACGAGCATGCTCGGCTTCGGCGAGACCGAGGTCGGCCTCATGTTCGCGCTGTACATCGCACTCGACAGCTTCGGCACGGCGACGAACGTGACCGGCGACGGCGCGATCGCACTCGTCATCAACAGGCTCGCGCGGGGCAGGATCGGCGAGGACTCGGAGCAGCAGGACGCCGTCCGCACCTGACCGGTGAGGGCGCGCGCTCGGCGCGCCCGAGGATGTCCGACCCCTCGCGCACAATGCCGGTATGGACATCCTCCTCGTCATCGCCATCGCCGTGATCGCCGCGGCCCTCGCCGGGGCGCTCGGCTTCGTCGTCGGCCGCCAGCGCGGGAGCGCGGCAGACGCCGAGCAGCGCGCGGAGCTCGGCGCCGCCCGCCTGCAGATCGCGAGCCTGCAGCGCGACGTCGCGTCGGCGCGCGCGGAGACCGCGGCGCGCGTCGCGGAGGAGCGCACGCTCGCAGCCGAGCGGGTCGACGAACTGCGCGCCGACCAGAAGCGCCTCGCCGACGAGTTCGACGCGCTCAGCCGGCGCGCGCTCGAGGCCAACACGCGGAGCTTCCTCGCGCAGGCCGAGGAGCGCCTCACGCGCAGCCAGAGCGAGGGCGCGGCCGAGCTGCGCCGACGGCAGGAGGCGGTCGAGCGGCTCATCGCCCCCATCCGCGAGACGCTCGACACCGTCAAGACCGAGGTGTCGACCGCCGAGAGGGCGCGGCTCGAGGCGAACGCCGCTCTCGCGGAGCAGCTCGCGCACATGCGGCGCTCGTCGGAGGCGCTCGGCTCGGAGACCCGCAACCTCGTGAACGCGCTGCGCGCTCCTCAGGTGCGCGGGCGGTGGGGCGAGCTCCAGCTGCGGCGGGTCGTGGAGGCCGCCGGCATGCTCAACCACGTCGACTTCGCCGAGCAGTCCCACCATGTCACCGACGACGGAGCGCTCCGGCCCGACCTCGTCATCCACCTCGCCGGCGACAAGCGCGTCGTCGTCGACTCCAAGGTCGCGTTCAGCGGCTACCTCGAGGCCATGGAGGCGACCGACGACGCGGTGCGCGCGCAGCGACTGCAGGCTCACGCCCGCCACCTCCGCAAGCACATCGACGACCTCGGCGCGAAGGAGTACTGGGACGCGGTGGCCGGGTCGCCCGAGTTCGTCGTGATGTTCGTCCCCGCCGAGCCCTTCCTCGCCGCCGCCCTCGACGAGGACGCGACACTGTACGAGTACGCGTTCGAGCGCAACGTCGTGATCGCGACTCCCTCGACGCTCGTCGCCCTGCTGCGCACGGTGGGTCACGCGTGGCGACAGGACCAGCTCGCACAGGAGGCGCAGCAGATCTTCCTCGTCGGCAAGGAGCTGCACAAGCGCCTCGGCACGCTCGGCGCGCACCTCGCGACGCTCGGGAAGCGCCTGAACGCCACCGTCGAGGCATACAACCGCTTCGCCGGATCGCTCGACCGGAACGTCGTGACCCAGGCGCGCCGCTTCAGCGCCCTGCAGGGGCTCGACGAGGTCCTGACGGAGACGGCGCCTGTCGAGGCGCTCGCGATCGCCCCGCAGAAGGCCGACCTCTACGCCGACGAGCCGACGGCGTCGTTCGCGCCCGAGGCGATCGCGCAGGTGCGCGAGGAGCGCCTCTGACCGCCCCTCTTGACGACGCCGATGGGCGTCGCTAGCTTTCGAGAAACCGGTTACTGCACGATGACGTGCCCGGTGCGCCTGCACCACCGGTCCCTCGAAGGAGAGCGAACATGCCCTGGAGACATCCTCGACGACACCCCTCCCCGATCGCCGTCGGCGTCCTCGCGACCGCCGTCGGCGCATCCCTCCTCGCGGCGCCCGCGCACGCCCAGCCGAGCGCCGCCCCCGCAGCGGAGGGCGCGCCGGCGCCTGCGGTCCCCGTGGAGCGGCAGACGCTTCCCGCGGGCGACGGATGGGCCTCCCTCGACGGCGGGACGACCGGCGGGGCCGACGCGCCGGCCGACCGCGTGATCGACGTCCGCACCCGCGACGAGCTCGTCGCGGCCGTTGCGGGCGACGAGCCCAAGATCGTCCGGGTCGTCGCGGACATCGACGCGAACACCCGCGCCGACGGCACGCGGATCGCGTGCGAGGAGTACGCACGAGACGGCTACTCGCTCGACGCGTACCTGGCGGCATACGACCCCGCGGTGTGGAGCGGCCCTGCGAAGGGGGCGCTGGAAGACGCGCGCAAGGCGTCGCAGGCAGTGCAGCGCGCGCAGATCGAGGCGCGCATCGGCTCGAACACGACGGTCATCGGCGTGGGCGACGTCGCGCTCACGGGATTCACCTTCCAGGTGTCGGGCGTCGACGACGTGATCATCCGGAACCTCCGCATCTCCGACGCCTACGACTGCTTCCCGACGTGGAACGGCGAGACCTGGAAGACCGAATGGGACAACCTCGTCGTCTCGGGATCGACGCACGTCTGGCTCGACCACCTCACCCTCGACGACGGCGACACGGTCGACGCCGATCAGCCGGTCTACTTCGGCGAGCGCTTCCTGCGGCACGACGGCCTGCTCGACGTCGTCCGCGCGGCCGACCTCGTCACGATCTCGTGGAGCCGGATGCAGGGGCACGACAAGTCGCTCCTCTGGGGCAACGGCGACGACCGCATCACCGACCGCGGCGCGCTGCGGGTCACGCTGCACCACAACGAGCTCGTCGACCTCAACCAGCGCGCTCCCCGCGTGCGCTTCGGGCAGGCGCACGTGTACGACAACACCTACCGGGTGACCGACCCCGGCCACTACATCTACTCGTGGGGCGTCGGCGTCGAATCGAGCATCATCGCGCGCGAGAACACCTTCGAGCTCGCCGAGGGAGTGACCCCCGACCGGATCATCGGCCACTTCGGCGGCACCGGCATAGACGCCGCGGGCACCTGGGTGAACGGCGCGGAGGTCGACGTGCTCGCGGCCTACAACGCGGCGAACCCGGATCTGCCCCTCGCGGGCGCCGTGACCGGGACCGCCGGCCCGCATGGCCCGATCCAGCCCGCCGAGGTCGCGGCCCGCGCGGTCGCCGAGGGGGCCGGCTCCGGCGTCCTCGAGACCTGGCGCGACCCGCTCGACCCTGCGCATGCGGGAGCGGATCTGCTCGCCGTGATCGGCGCGCCCGCCGATGCGACCGCCGACGGGCCGGTGTGGGCGCCCACGGCGACCGGCTTCGCCTCGCTCCCGTCGCCCGAGCGGCCGCAGGGCACGACGGGCGGAGCGGGCGGCGCGACCGTGACCGTGCGCACGGCCGACGAGCTCACCCGGCACGCCGCCGCGCGCCATCCGCTCGTCATCCTCGTCGAGGGCGCCATCGAGGTCCCGTTCGGCGAGATGATCGAGGTCGCCGACGACAAGACGATCGCGGGAGCCGACGCCGATGCCGCGCTCGTCGGCGGCGGCCTCCTCCTCAAGGGCTCGTCCAACGTCATCGTGCGGAACCTCTCCTTCCGCGACTCGTACGTCCCTGGCGACTGGGACGGCAAGACCCGCGAGAACGACAACGACGGCATCCGGATGGATGCCGCGACGCACGTGTGGATCGACCACAACGACTTCGCGCGCCTCGGCGACGGCCTCGTCGACGTGCGGAAGGGGTCGACAGCGGTGACGCTCTCGTGGAACACGTTCTCCGACCACAACAAGACGGTCGGGATCGGATGGTCCGAGGAGGTCGCGACGGAGATCACGCTGCACCACAACCGCTTCTCGAACACCTACCAGCGCAACGCGAGCATCGGCGGGGCATCCGCCGCGCACGCGTACAACAACCATCTCGAGGGCACGGGGAGCTACGGCATGCTCGCCCGCGAGGGATCGCAGGTGGTCGTCGAGCAGAGCTACTTCGAGAACGGCGAGGACCCCATCGTGGCCTACGGCGACGGCTCGGCCGTGGACTCCCGGGACAACGTGTTCACCGGCACCCGCGGTCGACGCGACGACACCGGCGTTACGTTCGAGCCCGCCGATCGCTACGCGTACCACCCCGACCCCGCCCGGGAGATCCCCGCGATCCTCGCCGCGCATGCGGGCTCGCTCGGCGACGAGGAGGCCGTCGGCGACTCGGTCACGGTCGCGCTCGACGGCACGGGCGACTTCGCGAGCGTGAGCGCTGCCGTCGGCGCCGCCGCACGCGCGGATCATCCCGTCGAGGTCGTCGTGCAGCCCGGGGTGTACCGCGAGGTCGTCCGGATCTGGCCGGACGCCGACGGGCTCACGATCCGCGGCGCGACGGGCATCGCCGAGGACGTCGTGATCACGTACGATCTCGCGGCCGGGCAGCAGAAGTTCTACGGCGGCACGCAGGGGCACACCGGCTCGCCCACCGTCTCCGCGATGGCCGACGATGTGACGCTCGCGGACCTCACGATCGAGAACGCCTACGACGAGGCCGCGAAGGGGCAGAGCCAGGCGCTTGCGCTGCGCACGGTCGGCGACCGCACGGTGCTCGACGGCGTGCGCTTGCTCGGCAACCAGGACACGTTCCTCGCCGACACCCCGCACATCACGCAGACCTCGCGCGTGTACGTGACCGACTCCTACATCGAGGGCGACGTGGACTTCATCTACGGACGCGCCACGGCCGTGTTCGAGGACAGCCGGATCCACTCCCTCGACCGCGGCCAGGCCGTGAACGGCTACGTCGCGGCGCCCTCGACCGCGGCGGGCGTCGCGGGCTTCCTCTTCCAGGGCAGCCGGTTCACGTCCGACGCGGCCGCCGGCACAGTGTTCCTCGGTCGGCCGTGGCACCCGAGCAGCAACCCCGACGTCGACCCGTCGATGGTCGTCCGCAACTCGCACCTCGGTGCGCACATCTCCACGCCGGCGTGGACCGACATGAGCGGATGGCGGTGGCAGGACGACCGGTTCGCCGAGTACCGGAACCGGGGCGACGGGGCCGCCGTCGCGGGCGCCGACGGACGACCGCAGCTGACGAAGGAGCAGGCTCGCGATCACACGCGGGAGGCGTACCTGCAGGGCGACGACGGCTGGAGCCCCTGGCTCTGAGCGCGGGTCGGCGGTGCGGGAGCGTCCGACGACGCTCCCGCACCGCCTGGCGCATGCACGATGATGGAGGGACACCGCGCACGGCGCCGCCGTCCGCCCAGCCATCGAGGAGGCGCTCGTGACCGACGACAGCACGCCCGACATCCCTCCGGCTCCCGCGTCGCCTCCCCCGCAGCCGCCGTCGGCAGCGCCGACACCGCCCCCGGCTCCGATCCCGCCGTACGCGGCGCCGCCCGCACCGCCCTACGGCGCTCCGCCCTACGGCGCTCAGCCGACTCCGCCCTACGGGGCACAGCCGGCTCCGCCCTACGGCTCGCCTTACGCCGCCTACGGAGCGCCCCCATCCGCCCCGGGTCCCCGCCCCGGCATGGCCCTCGCGATCACCGCGATCGTGCTCGCGGGCGTCGGCTTCGTCTTCGCCCTCATCCCCGTCGTGACCGGCCTGTCGTGGCTGTTCCTCATCGCCGCGATCGTCGTGGCGATCGTCGCCCTCGTCCGCAGGGCGGAGGGCAGGGGCCTCAGCATCGCCGCGATCGTCGTCGCGGTCGCGGGCGGGATCGCGTCGATCGTCGTCCTCGTCGTGTCGGTCTTCGCCGCCGTGGGCTCGTTCATCTCGTCCCCGCCGGCACTCGGCCCGACCGATCTGTACGAGCCGCCCGCCGAGTCGATCACCGTCGACATCGAGACGACCGAGACCGCCTTCGGCCGTCTGCGGGGCGACGACGACTACTGGTGGTACGTCGCGGTGCTCGAGGTGCCGCAGAGCGACGTCGCATACGAGTACGCGTTCCTCGACGTCGAGGCGCACACGGCCGACGGCGACGTGCTCGACGCCGGCTCGACGCCGCGCACGCTGCTGCCGGGCACAACCGTCGTGACGGGATACTTCGAGGCAGCCGATGAGGAGATCGACGGCATCGAGGTGATCGACCCGGTCGTCGAGGAGTACGACGAGGCGCCCATCGAGGAGTACGGTCCCCTCGTCGTCGGCGAGCTGACCGACGTGTCCGACGAGTACTCGACGGCCGTGGAGGGCGTCGTGACCACGGAGGGCACGGCCGACATCGAGCTCGCCGAGGTGATCGTGCTCGCGCGGGACGCCGACGGTGCGATCTTCGAGGTCACAACGGCCTACCCCGACGCGGCCGTCACCGCCGACGAGGGCGCTCCATTCGAGGCGCTCTTCACCGAGGTGCACCCCGAGGGCACCACCTACGAGGCGTACGCCGCCGCCTTCTGATCCGCGAAGGAGAACCCATGACCCCCACCGGCGCATCCCCCGACGTCCTCGTCGTCGGAGAGGCCCTCGTCGACATCGTGCACCGCGCCGACGGCACCGTCGACGAGAAGCCGGGAGGGAGCCCCGCGAACGTCGCGATCACCCTGGGACGCCTCGGCCGCCGCCCGCGTCTCCTCACGCATGTCGGCGACGACGACCGCGGCCGCCTCGTGCGCGCGTGGCTCGAGGACTCCGGCGTCGAGGTGACCGGGCGCGCGGCCGCACGGACGTCCACCGCGACGGCCGTCCTCGATGCGACCGGCGCCGCGCGCTACGCGTTCGCGATCGAGTGGGATGTCGACGCCGCGGGCGCGGACATCCCGGGCGCCGTCCACGTCGGATCGATCGCGACGACGCTCGCCCCCGGCGCCGCCGCCGTGCTCGCCCTCGTCGAGCGCGCACGCGGCCGCGCGCTGGTGACGTTCGACCCGAACATCCGCCCGAGCCTCGTGACGGACGCAGACGACGTCCGCCGCCGCGTCCGCGCGCTCATCGAGCGCGCGGACGCGGTGAAGGCGAGCGACGAGGATGTCGCCTGGCTGCATCCCGGAGCCGACCTCGAGGAGGTCGCACGTGCCTGGGTCGCCGCGGGACCCGCGCTCGTCGTGATCACCTCCGGGGCCGAGGGAGCGCTCGCGGCGACCGCGAGCGGGGTCGTGCGGGTCCCCGCGCCGCGCGTCGACGTGGTCGACACCGTCGGAGCCGGAGACACCTTCATGGGCGCACTCGTCGACGGCCTGCTCGATGCGGGCGCGTCCGGGTCGCGCGCGCGAGAGACGGTCGCCGCGCTCGACAGCGCACGGCTGACGTCCCTCCTGCGGCGCAGCGCCGACGCCGCCGCGGTGACGGTGTCGCGCCCCGGCGCCGACCCGCCGACGCGCGCCGAGCTCGACGCCCGCGGCTGATCACCCCTCGGGCAGCGCAGCGGCCTTCGCGCGCAGCACGTCGCGCTCGCGCTCGTTCGCCGTCCGTCGCGCCGCCTCCTCGAGGGCCGCGCGCGCCTCGGCGTTCCGGCCGAGGCGCGCGAGGAGCTCACCGCGGACCGACGGCAGCAGGTGCGAGCCGGCGAGAGCGCCCGACCGGTCGAGCTCGTCGACGATCGGCAGCGCGCTGGCCGGGCCGGTCGCCATCGCGACGGCGACCGCCCGATTCAGCTCGACGACGGGCGAGGGGGCGAGGCGCGCGAGCGCCTCGTAGAGGAGGACGATGCGCTCCCAGTCGGTCGACTCGACCGAGGTCGCGACGTCGTGGCATTCGGCGATCGCCGCCTGGAGAGCGTAGGCCCCGCGCCCTCGCCCGAGCGCATCCGCGCGGGCGAGCGCGGCCCTGCCGCGGGCGATGAGCTGCCGGTCCCACCGCGTCCGGTCCTGCCGGTCGAGCAGCACCGGCTCCCCGTCGGGGCCGAGTCGCGCGGGGAACCGCGCGGCCGTGAACTCCATGAGGGCGACGAGGCCGTGCACCTCGGGCTCGCGCGGCGCGAGCTCCGCGAGCACGCGGCCGAGTCGGAGCGCCTCGTGCGCGAGATCCGCGCGCAGCCACCGCTCGCCCGAGCTGGCGACGTGCCCCTCGTTGAACACGAGGTAGAGCACGCTCAGCACCGTGCCCATCCGCTCGGCGAACTCCTCCCGCCCCGGCACCTCGAACGGCGCCTTCACCGCGGCGAGCGTCTTCTTCGCGCGCACGATGCGCTGCTGGACGGTCGCGACGGGCAGGAAGAAGGCGCGCGCGATCTCCTCGGTCGTGAGACCGCCGACGACGCGGAGGGTCAGCGCGATCTGCGCCTCGCGCGAGAGCGCGGGATGGCAGGCGATGAACACGAGCCGCAGCACGTCGTCGTCGATCTCGTCGGGATCGTACGGCTCGGTGTCCAGGTCGGCGCTCTCGAGCTCCCGCGCGATCGCCGCGTAGCGCTCGTCGAGCCGCTCGCGCCGCCGCCATCCGTCGATCGCCCGGCGCTGGGCGACCGCGACGAGCCAGGCGCCCGCATTGGCGGGGACGCCGTCGCGCGGCCACTGCTCGAGCGCTGCCGCGAGGGCGTCCTGCGCGAGGTCCTCGGCGGCCGCGAAGTCGCCCGTGAACCGCGTGAGCGTCGCGACGATGCGGGCCGACTCGATCCGCCACACGGCCTCGACGCTCCTGCGCGCGGATGCCGCCGCGCGCGATGCGCGCACGGCGGCATCCGTCGTGTCGCTCATGGGATCACTCGGTGCCGAGCTGCTCGCGCCACCCGGCCTCCTTCTGGATCCACTCGTTGTCGGCGGGGAAGTCCTCGACGCCGCTGATGCGGCGCACCTCGAGCTTGCTGCCGGGGCCGAGCGGCGCGCGCTTGGCCCACTCGACCGCCTCCTCGATCGTCGGCACGTCGAGGATCCAGAAGCCGTTGAAGAGCTCCTTCGTCTCGCCGTACGGGCCGTCGGTCGCGACCGGCGGCTGGCTCGAGAAGTCGACGACGACGCCCTCTGCGGCGTCCGTGAGCCCCTCGCCGCCGGCGAGGACGCCGGCCTTCATCATCGACTCGTTGTAGGCCCCCATCGCCGCGATGATCTGCTCGAAGGGAATCTCCTTCGACGCGGCGAGAGCCTCGTCGGTGTCGCGCATGATCAGCATGTACTTGCCCATGATGTTCTCCTCGGTCTGGTGCGAAGGCCGCCTCTCGACCCTCTCACTGACGCGTCGAACGAGCCAGACGCAGATCGACATGCGCACGGAGAAAGTTCGAAAAAGATCGGCCGCCGCCCCTCGTGAGGGCGGCGGCCGGGTCGGTCGGGTCAGGAGATCAGCGCGCGGCCGAGCCCTCGACGTAGTCCGAGTCCTGCTGCTTCCATGCGAACAGGGCGCGGAGCTCCTTGCCCGTGGCCTCGATCGGGTGCTGCTGCTCCTTCTCGCGCAGACCGAGGAACTCGGGCGCGCCCGCGTCCTGGTCGTCGATGAAGCGCTTGGCGAACGCGCCCGACTGGATGTCGGCGAGCACGGCCTTCATGTTCTCCTTGACGTGCGCGTCGACGACGCGCGGTCCCGAGACGTAGTCGCCGAACTCGGCCGTGTCCGAGATCGACCAGCGCTGCTTGGCGATGCCGCCCTCCCACATGAGGTCGACGATGAGCTTGAGCTCGTGCAGCACCTCGAAGTAGGCGATCTGCGGCTGGTAGCCGGCCTCGGTGAGCACCTCGAAGCCCGCCTGCACGAGGTGGCTCATGCCGCCGCAGAGGACGGCCTGCTCGCCGAAGAGGTCGGTCTCGGTCTCCTCGGTGAACGTGGTCTTGATGACGCCGGCGCGCGTGCCGCCGATCGCCTTCGCGTACGAGAGGGCGACGTCCCAGGCCTGGCCCGACGCGTCGCGCTCGACCGCGATGATGTCGGGGATGCCGCGGCCGGCCGCGAACTCGCGGCGCACGGTGTGGCCGGGGGCCTTGGGCGCGACGAGGATGACGTCGACGCCCTCGGGAGCGTCGATGTAGCCGAAGCGGATGTTGAAGCCGTGCGCGAACGCGAGCGTCTTGCCCTCGGACAGGTTCGGCGCGATCGACTCGGCGTAGATCGAGCGCTGGTGCTGGTCGGGCGCGAGGATCATGATGAGGTCGGCCCACGCGGTGGCGTCCGCGACGTTCTTGACCTCGAAGCCCTCCTCCTGCGCCTTCTGCGTCGACTTCGACCCGTCCTTCAGCGCGATGACGACCTCGACGCCCGAGTCGCGGAGGTTCTGCGCGTGCGCGTGGCCCTGCGAGCCGTAGCCCACGATCGCGACCTTCTTGTTCTGGATGATCGACAGGTCGGCGTCTGCGTCGTAGAGGATCTCGGTGCTCACTGTATTTCTCTCCTTGGATGGGGTTCGTCGCGGGCGGCGCACCGCCGCCCGAGGTTCTGATCAGCCGCGCAGGACGCGCTCGGTGATGGACTTGCCGCCGCGGCCGAGGGCGAGCAGCCCCGACTGCGCGAGCTCCTTGATGCCGAAGGGCTCGATGGCCTTGAGGAAGGCGTCGACCTTGCCCTGGTCGCCCGTGATCTCGATCACGAGCGCGTCGGGCGCGTAGTCGACGACGTTGCCGCGGAAGAGGCTCACGACCTCGAGGACGTTCGACCGGGACGCGTTGTCGGCGCGCACCTTCACGAGCATGTGCTCGCGCTGCACCGACGCCGCGGGGTCGAGCTCGACGATCTTCACGACGTTGATGAGCTTGTTGAGCTGCTTCGTGACCTGCTCGAGCGGGAGGTCGTCGACGTCGACGACGACCGTGATCCGGGAGAGCCCGGGGATCTCGGTGACGCCGACGGCGAGGGAGTGGATGTTGAAGCCGCGTCGGGCGAACAGGCCCGCGACGCGGGTGAGCAGACCGGGACGGTCCTCGACGAGCAGGCTCAGCACGTGGGACGACATGTCAGTCCTCCTCGGAGAAGGCGGGCGAGTGGTCGCGCGCGTACTGGATGTAGCTGTTGCTGACGCCCTGCGGCACCATCGGCCACACCATGGCGTCGGCGCTCACGACGAAGTCGATCACGACGGGGCGGTCGTTCGTCTCGAGCGCGAGGCGGATCGCGTCGTCGATCTGGTCCTCCCGCTCGACGCGGATCGCGAGGCAGCCGTACGCCTCGGCCAGCTTGACGAAGTCGGGGATGCGGACGGTGTCGTGGCCCGTCTGGAGATCGGTGTTCGAGTAGCGGCCGTCGTAGAACAGCGTCTGCCACTGCCGCACCATCCCGAGCGACGAGTTGTTGATGATCGCGACCTTGATCGGGATGTCGTTGAGCGCGCACGTGGCGAGCTCCTGGTTCGTCATCTGGAAGCAGCCGTCGCCGTCGATCGCCCACACCACGCGGTGCGGCTCGGCGACCTTCGCGCCCATCGCGGCGGGGATCGAGTACCCCATCGTGCCGGCGCCACCGGAGTTCAGCCACGAGTTCGGGCGCTCGTACTTGATGAACTGCGCCGCCCACATCTGGTGCTGCCCCACGCCCGCGGCGTAGACCGCCTCGGGGCCGGTGAGCTCGCCGATCCGCTGGATGACGTGCTGCGGCGAGAGCAGCCCGTCGGTCGTCGGGGCGAAGCCGAGCGGGTACTGATCCTGCAGGCCGCGCAGGTAGGCCCACCACTCGTCGTAGTCCGGTGCGCCGCCCTGCGTCGTCGAGCGGAACGCCGTGTCGAGATCGACGAGCACCTCCTTGAGGTCGCCCACGATCGGCACGTCGGCCGTGCGGATCTTGGAGATCTCGGCGGGGTCGATGTCGACGTGCACCACCTTCGCGTGCGGGGCGAAGAGCGCCGCCTTGCCAGTGACGCGGTCGTCGAAGCGCGCGCCGAGGGCGACGATGAGGTCGCTCTCCTGGAGGGCGAGCACGGCCGGCACCGCCCCGTGCATGCCGGGCATGCCGAGGTGCTGCGAGTGGGAGTCGGGGAACGCGCCGCGCGCCATGAGCGTGGTGACGACGGGCGCGCCTGTCGCCTCCGCGAAGGTCTTCAGCTCCTCCGCCGCGCGGCCGCGGATGACGCCGCCGCCGACGTAGAGGACGGGCTTGCGCGCCTCAGCGATGAGCGACACGGCGGCCTGGATCTGCTTGCCGTGCGCCTTCGTGACAGGGCGGTAGCCCGGCAGCTCGTAGCGGGGCGGCCAGACGAACGGGGCCTCGGCCTGCTGCGCGTCCTTCGTGATGTCGACGAGCACGGGCCCGGGGCGGCCGGTCGAGGCGATCTCGTACGCCGCGGCGATCGCGCCGGGGATCTCGGCGGCGTCCTTCACGAGGAAGGAGTGCTTCGTGATCGGCATCGTGATGCCGACGATGTCGGCCTCCTGGAACGCGTCGGTGCCCATGAGCGTGGAGAACACCTGGCCGGTGATGGCCAGCATCGGCACCGAGTCCATGTACGCGTCGGCGATCGCGGTCACGAGGTTGGTCGCGCCCGGGCCGCTCGTCGCGATCGTCACGCCGACCTTGCCGCTGGCCGAGGCGTAGCCCTCCGCCGCGTGGCCGCCACCCTGCTCGTGCCGGACGAGGATGTGGCGCAGGGAGGCCGCCGACATGAGCGGGTCGTAGACGGGCAGGATGGCGCCGCCCGGAAGGCCGAAGACGTCGGTGACGCCCAGCAGCTCGAGCGAGCGGACGACCGCCTCGGCGCCCGTGAGCACGGGCGCTTGCGCGGAGGTGCGAGCGGGTGGCCGCGGAACGGCCGGTGCGGTTTCGGCAGGCATGATGATGCTTCCTCGCTGTTGGTCGAGTGGGTGCTCAGCGGACGCGGCGGGGCCGGGACCGGCTCAGCCGGTCGTCGCGCCTTCCGCGGCGGAGCGCACGAGCTTGGAGTACTTGGCCAGAACGCCTCGGGTGTAGCGCGGGGGCAGGGGCTCCCAGCCTTCCCGGCGGGAGCTCAGCTCTGCTTCGTCGACGAGTAGGTCGAGAGTGCGAGCCGCGATATCGACCCTGATCAGATCACCATCGCGCACGAAGGCGATGGGACCAGCGTCCACCGCCTCTGGTGCGATATGGCCGATGCACAGCCCGGTTGTGCCGCCTGAGAATCGACCGTCTGTCAAGAGTAGTACATCCCTGCCGAGGCCAGCGCCCTTGATGGCCGCCGTGATCGCGAGCATCTCGCGCATGCCGGGGCCGCCCTTGGGGCCCTCGTAGCGGATGACCACCACGTCGCCCGCGGCGATCTCGCCGTTCGCGAGCGCGTCCATGGCGCCGCGCTCGCGCTCGAACACGCGCGCGGGGCCCTCGAACACCGACGCGTCGAAGCCGGCGGTCTTGACGACCGCCCCCTCGGGCGCGAGCGAGCCGTGCAGGATGGTGAGCCCGCCGGTCGCGTGGATCGGGTCGTCGAAGCGGTGGACCACCGTGCCGTCGATCGGGTCGGGGTCGAGCTCGCGCAGGTTCTCCGCGACGGTCTTGCCGGTGACGGTGAGCGCATCGCCGTGGATGAGTCCCTCGTCGAGCATCGCCTTCATGATGACGGGGATGCCGCCGTGGCGGTCGACGTCGTTCATGACGTACTTTCCGAACGGCTTCATGTCGGCCACGTGCGGCACGCGGTCGCCGATGCGGTTGAAGTCGTGCAGGCTCAGCTCGACCTCGGCCTCGCGTGCGATCGCGAGCAGGTGCAGCACCACGTTCGTCGAGCCGCCGAGGGCCATCGCGAGCGCGATCGCGTTCTCGAACGACTCCTTCGTCAGGATGTCCTTGGTCGTGATGCCCTGCCGCAGCAGCTCGACGACGGCCTCGCCCGACCGGTGCGCGAAGTAGTCGCGCCGGCGGTCGGCCGCGGGCGGCGCGGCCGATCCGGGCAGGCTCAGGCCGAGCGCCTCGGCCACCGAGGCCATCGTGTTGGCCGTGTACATGCCGCCGCAGGCTCCCTCGCCCGGGGCGAAGGCGCACTCGATGCGCTTGAGGTCCTCCTCCGACATGAGGCCCGCGCGGCACGCGCCCACGGCCTCGAAGGAGTCGATGATCGTGATGTCCTTCTCGGTGCCGTCCGAGAGCTTGACCCAGCCGGGTGCGATCGAGCCGGCGTAGAGGAAGACGCTGGACAGCCCGAGCCGCGCGCTGGCCATGAGCATGCCGGGGATCGACTTGTCGCAGCCCGCGAGCAGGACCGTGCCGTCGAGGCGCTCGGCCATGATGACGGTCTCGACGCTGTCGGCGATGACCTCACGGCTCACGAGCGAGAAGTGCATGCCCTCGTGGCCCATGGAGATGCCGTCCGAGACCGAGACGGTGCCGAACTGGAGCGGGTAGCCCCCGCCCGAGTGCACGCCCTCCTTCGCGCCCTGCGCGAGCCGGTCGAGCGACAGGTTGCAGGGGGTGATCTCGTTCCAGCTCGAGGCGATGCCGATCTGGGGCTTGTCCCAGTCGGCGTCTCCCATGCCCACGGCGCGGAGCATGCCGCGCGACGTCGTGGCCTCGATGCCGTCCGTCACCACGCGGCTGCGGGGCTTGATGTCGATCTCAGGGGTATCGCTCACGCTGGAAGTCTATTCCCCGCGCAGGGCGCCGCCGTGCCGCTGCGCAGGTGGGTCGACCAGGGCGCGCGCGACTGGTCAGGATGCTCGACGACGCGCGATCTCGCTGAGCAGCGCGGCGAGAGCGGCGGCGTCGGGGACGCGCACGGCGGCCGCGGTCTCCCCCTCGCCGACGCGGATGCCGAGGTCGCCATCCCCGAGCGCGCGGAGCGCATCCTCATCGGTCACGTCGTCGCCCGCGAAGAGCACGGCCGTCGCCCCCGTCGCCTCGCGCAGCGCGGCGACGGCCGAGTCCTTGCCCTCGTGCCGCCACGCGAACTCGACGACGTCCCGCCCCGTCCGGCGACGCCATCCCGGTGCGCGCTCCGCCACGAGGCGGTCGACCGCGTCCTGCGCGGCCGCGGTCGTCGCGTCGTCGGCCAGCCGCGTGTGCAGCGCGAATCCGAATGCCTTGCGCTCGATCCACGCGCCGGTCATCCCCGCGACGGCGGTCTCGGCCGCGTCGACCAGCGCGGCGGCTGCGGCCCGCTCATCGGCGTCGTCGGCGGCGGGCGCGGGCGCCGCTCCCGCGGGCCGCCAGTGCTCAGCGCCGTGCGAGCCGGAGAGCCACACGGGCGAGGCGTCGTCGTGCTCGGCGATCACCCGGAGGTCGGCGAGCGTGCGCCCCGAGACGAACGCCACGATCGTGTCGGGGGCGGCCGCGAGGGCCGCCACCGCCGCCGTGGCCTCGGGGATGGCCCTCGCCGTGAGCGGCTCGTCGACGAGCGGCGCGAGGGTGCCGTCGAAGTCGAGGGCCACGAGCAGACGCGGGGTCTGCACGACCGACGCGATGGCCGCCTGCGCGCGCGGGTCGCCGACGGGCGCCGCGCCGGTCATCGGCGACGCTCCCGGTAGGTCTCGAGGTCGGCCAGGAAGCGGCGCCCCCAGCGCTCGACGTCGTTCTCGAGCACGCGCCGGCGCATGCTGCGCATCCGCCGCGACTGCTCGGCCGGGGGCATCTCGATCGCGCGCATGATCGCCTCCTTCATGCCGTCGATGTCGTGCGGATTGACCAGCAGCGCGCTGCTGAGCTCATCGGCGGCCCCCGCGAACTCGCTCAGCATGAGCACGCCGCGGTTGTCCGAGTGCACGGCGACGTACTCCTTCGCGACGAGGTTCATGCCGTCGCGCAGGGCCGTGACGAGCATGACGTCGGCCGCGAGGTAGAGGGCGACCATCTCCTCGCGCGGGAATCCCTGATGGAGGTAGCGGATGGCCGTGTGGTGGATCGTGTCGTAGTCGCCGTTGATGCGGCCGACCGTGAGCTCGATCTCGTCGCGGAGCTCCTGATACGCCTCGACACCCGGCCGGCTGGGGCTCGCGACCTGCACGAGCGTGACGTCGCCGACCTGCACGCGGCCGTCCTGCAGGAGCTCGCCGAACGCCTTGAGCCGGTGCCGGATGCCCTTGGTGTAGTCGAGGCGGTCGACCCCGAGGAGCACCTTGGAGGGGTTGCCGAGCTGCTCGCGGATCTCCTTCGCACGAGCGCGGATGGCCGGATCCTGGGCCAGCTCGATGAAGGACTGCGCGTCGATCGAGATCGGGTACGCCTTCGCGATCGCCGTGCGCGCGGTGCCGTCCGGCTGCGGGATGGTGATCGTGTCGCTCCTCGTCGCGTAGCGGAGGATGCGCCGCACCGAGCGCTGGAAGTTGCCGGCGTCGGCGACCCGCTGGAACCCGATGACGTCGGCGCCGAGGAGACCCTCGACGACCTGGCGGCGCCACGGGAGCTGGGCGTAGAGGCCGTAGGCGGGGAACGGGATGTGGTGGAAGTAGCCGATGATGACGTCCGGCCGCAGCTCGCGGAGCATCTGCGGGACGAGCTGGAGCTGGTAGTCCTGGACCCACACGAAGCCGCCCTCCGACGCGACCTCGGCCGCGGCCTCGGCGAAGCGGCGGTTCACGCGGACATACGCGTCCCACCAGCGGCGCTTGTAGACCGGCGTCGCGATGACGTCGTGGTACAGCGGCCAGATCGTGCCGTTGGCGAAGCCCTCGTAGTAGTCCTCGAGCTCCTCGGCGCTGAGCTGGATCGGCACGAGGTGCGTGCCGTCGAAGTCGAACGGCTCGACGTCGAGGCCCGGCTTGCCTGCCCAGCCCACCCACGCGCCGTCGACCTTGTGCATGACCTGTTCGAGAGCCGTCACGAGACCGCCCGGGGAGCGACGCCAGGCCGGCTGGCCGGTCTCGTCCTCGATCCGATCCACGGGAAGGCGATTTGCTACGACGACGAGATCCGCTTCGGCCATGACGCTCCTTGAGTATCCGGTTCGCCAGTCTAGCCAGCGCCGCGCGGCCGACCCCGCTCCCCCGCGGCGCCCTTGACGGCACGGCGCCGCGTCCGATACCAGCGCGCGCGAGACGCCGCAAGCCCCACGGCGTCCTCTGCGCACGCGCGGGTCGCGCGCTAGCGTGGGGGCATGCGCAAGTACCTCATGGGAACCGGACTCCTCGGCGCGATCACGAGCGGCTACTCGCTGCTGAAGGGATCGAACGACAAGCGGTTCACGTGGCGCGTCGCACTCGCCTGGCTGAGCTGGGCGATCACGCTCACCCTCGCGATCGGCGAGGCCCGCGACATCCGCACCGCCTCGCGCGGCGGCGCCGTCCCCGAGGACTCCCCCATCGCCGGCAAGGAGTACAAGTACGCCGGCACGCCGAAGCCCGGCAAGAAGGACAAGGGCACGCGCGGCCGCAAGCGCCGCTGACGCTCGCGGCGTCAGCTCGTCGCTCCGTCGTCCCCATATCCATACCGTGGTTATATAACTGCGGTATGCTGTTGACATGGATCGCGCACGGGACCTCGAGAGCATCATCGTCGCGGCGCACGCGCTCACCCGCGTGGCGGCGCTCGAGACCCGGAACGAGGCGCCCGCCGCACAGTGGCGGACCCTCGCGATCCTCCGCGAACGGGGGCCGCTGCGCATCGGCGAGCTCGCTCGACTCAGCCGCATCACGCAGCCGGGCGTCACGCGCCTGATCGGCGGCATGGCCGACGCGGGGCTCGTCGCGCGCGAGCCCGACCCGGACGACTCGCGCGCGGTGCGCGTGGCCGCCACCGAGCGCGGCGAGCAGGCGTACGCCGCATGGCGCGTGCAGCTCGTCGAGGCGCTCCTCCCCCGCTTCGCGGATCTCAGCGACAGCGAATGGCAGGCGCTGCGCACCTCGGCCGAGCTGCTCACGCAGCGGATGGCCGACGCGCGGCCCGCGAACGGAGAGGAGAGCTCGGCACGATGAGCTCAGGAGAGAGAACGGCGTCGATCTGGCGCCAGCCGATGCAGGTGTGGGCGGTCGCATTCGCGAGCGTCGTCGCGTTCATGGGGATCGGCCTCGTCGACCCGATCCTGCCCGCGATCGCGGAGCAGCTGCACGCGACCCCCGCCGAGAGCGAGCTGCTCTTCACGAGCTACCTCGTCATCACGGGGCTCATGATGCTCTTCACGAGCTTCGTCTCGAGCCGCATCGGCGCCAAGCGCACCCTCCTCATCGGGCTCGGGTTCATCCTCGTGTTCGCGTTCCTGTGCGCTGTCAGCGGCTCGGTCGACGCCGTGATCGGCTTCCGCGCGGGCTGGGGCCTCGGCAACGCGCTCTTCATCTCGACGGCCCTCGCGACGATCGTCGGCGCGGCGGCCGGCGGCAGCGCGAACGCGATCATGCTCTACGAGGCCGCGCTCGGCCTCGGTCTCGCCGTGGGCCCGCTCGTCGGCGGTCTGCTCGGAGAGGTGACCTGGCGCGCTCCCTTCTTCGGCGTCGCGACCCTCATGGCCATCGCCATCATGGCGATCGCCGTGCTGCTCAGGGCACCGGCCGACCGCCCGGAGCCCGTGCGCCTCACGGCGGCATTCCGCGCGCTCGCGACGCCGGCACTCGGCCTGCTCGCGACGGCCGCGATCTTCTACAACATCGCGTTCTTCGTCCTGCTCGCCTACTCGCCGTTCCCGCTCGGCTTCTCGGCGCTCGGCATCGGCTTCACCTTCTTCGGCTGGGGGCTCGGCCTCGCGATCACCTCGATCTGGGGCGCGCCGCTGCTCCTGCACGTCGTGCGCAGGACGACGGCGATCGCGATCATCCTCCCGCTCATCGCGGTCGACCTCGTCGTCGCGGGGCTCCTCGTCCACAGCAAGCCCGCGCTCGTGACGTGCATCGTCGTGGGCGGGCTGCTGTTCGGCTTCATGAACACGATCCTCACGGAGACCGTGATGGAGGCGACCGACATCCCGCGCTCGATCGCGTCGTCGTCGTACTCGGGCGTGCGCTTCCTCGGCGGCGCCGCCGCGCCGCCCCTCGCGGCCGTGCTCGCCGAGCATTGGGGCGACACCGCGCCCTACGTGTTCGGGGCGATCGCCGCGCTCATCGCCGCCGTCATCGTCGTGAGCGGACGCCGTCTGCTCGCGCGCGCCGACACGGGCCACGAGACCGCGGTCGACCAGGCTCAGGCCGTCCTCGTCGGCGACGCCGACTGATGCGGCGCCCCGTGGAGTCTCGGCGCCGAGCGCGCCGCGACTCCACGGGCACCTGGGTATCGCGCCCGGAGCGCGCGCGGCCCTACACTGCGAACATGCGCGTCATATCGGTATCGCGATGAGCGACTTCACGCCCCTGCGGCCCCCGGCACCCACTCGACTGAGCGAGCTCGTCTTCGAGCGCATCGCCGCGTCGATCGTGTCGGGAGAGCTCGCGCCCGGGGCCCAGATCAAGGACGACGAGGTCGCCGCCCAGCTCGGCGTGTCCCGCATGCCGGTGCGTGAGGCCTTCCTCCATCTCGAGCGCATCGGCCTCATCGAGATGGTCGCGAGCAGATACACGCGCGTGACCGAGATGACGCCCGAGATCGCCCGGGACGCCTTCGAGTACGCGGGCAACCAGGCCGGATGGGCGGGGCGCCTCGCGGCCGAGCGGATGACCGACGACGAGCTCGCGCACGCGCTCTCGCTCCTCGACGCGATCCTCGCCGAGACCGGCGACGCCGACGCCCATCGGAAGCGGCTCGACGACTTCTACCTCGACCTCCTCGCGCAGTCGCGCAGCCGGCAGCTCCAGCTCGCGTCGCGCGACATCAACCTCGCGCTCGCGCGAGCGGTGCACGGCGTCGAGTCGGTGCCGGACGACCTGCTCGCGGCGATGGGCGACGGGTACCGGCGGCTGCGCGAGGCGCTCTCGGAGCGCGATGCCGACGGCGTCGAGCGGATCATCCGGGAGATCCACGCGATCTACGCGCGACTCTGACCGTCTTCGAAGGGGTGCGTGCAGCCGAAGGCGCGCAGCATCGCCGCCGACTTCGCGACGGTCTCGTCGGCCTCGGCCGCGGGATCGCTGTCGATCGTGATCGCGCCGCCCGTGCCGATGCGCGCGACGCCGTCGGCGACGACCGCGGTGCGGATGACGACCGACAGGTCGACGGCTCCGCAGCGCGAGAAGGCGCCAATGACCCCGGCGTAGACCCCGCGCGGCTCCGCCTCGAGCGCATCGAGCAGCTCGACCGTGCGCCGCTTCGGCGCACCCGTCATCGACCCCGGCGGGAACAGCGCCCCCGCGGCCCGCACGCCCGCGGCGGGGCGCGGCAGCAGGCGCGCCCGCACCGAGGTCACGAGCTGGTGCACCGTCGCATACGTCTCCACGGCCATGAGCTGGGGCACGTCGACGGTGCCCGGGGCGCTGATCCGGCCCAGGTCGTTGCGCAGCAGGTCGACGATCATGAGGTTCTCGCTGCGCGTCTTCGGGTCCGCGGCGAGCGCGGCCGCCGCCGCGCGGTCGGCCGCGGGATCGGCGAGGCGTCGCGCGGTGCCCTTGATCGGCTTCGTCTCGGCCCAGCCCGAGCGCGAGACCGTGAGATAGCGCTCGGGCGAGCAGGACAGGATGGTCCGGCCCGGCATCCGCAGGTACGACGCGTAGGGAGCGGGGTTGGCGCGCCGCAGCCGCCGGTACGCCTCGAAGGGCGCGTCGTCGACCGGGCACCGCAGCGTGTAGGTGTAGCAGGCCTCGTAGGAGTCCCCCGCGAGGAGCCATGAGCGGACGGCGTCGAGGTCGCGCCGGTAGCGCACGCGGGTCACCGAGGCCTCAGCGGCGCCCGCGGACGGCGGCGCGAGCGGCGGCGCGAGCGGCGCGATCTCGCCGAGCCGGCGGGCCGTCGCGGCGATCCAGGAGCGCGCGTCCGCCTCGTCGGATGCGGGACCGGTCGCGACGACCTGCACGACGGCGTCGACGTGGTCGACGACGACGAACCGGCTGAGGTGCACGAGCTGGGCGTCGGGCTCGGGCATCCGCCGCCGCGTGCCGATGTCCTTGACGCCGTAGCCGATCGCGCCCACGTAGCCTCCGGCGAACGGGAGATCGGCCGGCGCATCGACCGGGTTCGCGTCGAGGCGCTCGGCGAGGAGCTCCCACAGGTCGATCCCCGATCCCGCGTCGGCCCCGTCGATCCGCACCCGGCCGTCCGCCGCCCAGAACTCCACGACGTGATCGCGCGGCCCCTCCGGCGCGCCGATGATCGACCAGCGGCCCATGCCGTACGCCTGCTGGGCGCTGTCGAGCCAGACCGCTGTCCCGCCGTCCGCGCCGTGCAGCGCGGCGAAGATCGCCTCGGTGTCGCCCTCGAGCGGCAGCGTGCGCGTCCACGCGAGCCACGTGCCGGGGCGCCCCGTCGAGCCCGTCATGCGCGCTCCTGTGCGAGGAAGTTCTCGACGATCCGACCGCCCGCGCCGGTCCCGATCGACTCCGGATGGAACTGCACGCCCCACCAGCCCCGCTCGACGCACTCCCCCGCCATGACGAGCCCGTCCTCCGAGCGGGCGGTCACGCGCAGCGCGGCCGGAGCGGGCTCGGCCACGACGAGCGAGTGGTAGCGGACGGCGTCGAACCCGTCGCCCACGCCCGCGAACAGCGCGGACCTGTCGTGCGCGATGCGGTCGATCCGCCCGTGCGCGGGGCGCGGGGCCGGCACGATGCGCCCGCCCAGCGCGACCGCCATCGCCTGGAATCCGAAGCACACGCCGAGCACGGGCACCGCCGCGCGCTCGAGCACCTCGAAGCCGCGCCCGACGTCCTTCGCGCGATGGGGTGTGCCGGGCCCCGGGCCGAGCACGACGTGCGAGTACCTCGCCAGGTGGTCGACGTCGACGTCGTCGTTCTGCACGAGGTGCGGCTCCACGCCCGTCGCGCTCCAGATGAGCTGCAGCAGGTTGCCCGTGTACGAGTCGTAGTTGTCGACGAGGAGCACTCGGCGCTCGCCTGCCTGTCCCTTCGTCATCGACACCATTCTGGGGCACGCGCGGACGGGTGCGAGACTGGGCGCATGCAGCTGCTCGACGGGGCGCCCGCGTCGGCGGCCGATCTCCAGCCGCTCGCGCTCACGGGCTTCGGCCACTTCACCACGATGCGGGTCGAGCGCGGCGGCGTGCGCGGCCTCGCGCGGCACCTCGCGCGGCTCGCGCGGGACTGCCGCACGGTGTTCCGCGCCGAGCTCGACATCGCGACCGCGCGCGATCAGCTGCGCGCGGCGATCGCCGACGAGCCGGACCCCGTCATCGTGCGGGTGACGGTGTTCGACCCGCGGCTCGGGGTCGAGAGACCCGGAGCGGAGGCTCGCCCCCGCGTGCTCATGACGCCGCGCCCTGCCGCCCCCGCGCGGCCTCCCGCCCTGCGCGTGCGCACGGTCCGCTTCGCCCGCGAGCTCCCGGCCGTCAAGCACACGGGCCTCTTCGGCGCTCTGCTCGCCCGCGCCGAGGCGCAGCGCGACGGGTGGGATGACGCCGTCTTCGCCGACGACGCCGGTCGGCTCGCGGAGGGGCCCACCTGGAACCTCGGGTTCGTGCGCGACGGCGACGTCGTCTGGCCGGCCGCCGACGCGCTGCCCGGTGTCACGGCGGCGGTTCTCGACGACGCGCTGCGCGCGCACTCGGTGCCGAGCTCGACCGCAGCCGTGACGCCGGCGGATCTCCCCCGGATGGACGCGGCGTTCGCGACGAACGCCGGATTCGGTGTGCGGCCCATCGCGAGCATCGACGGGGTCGCGTGGGATCCCGCGCACCCGGCGCTCGAGCGGCTCGAGACGGCCTATCTCGGGATCCCCCTCGAGCAGGTGTGAGGGCGCCCGCGTAGAGTCGCGCCATGAGCGATGTCATCATCACGGTGCGCGGCGAGGATGAGGAGCGCAGGGCCCCCGAGCGGGCGACCCTCCATCTCTCCGTGCGCGCCGACGCGCCGGCGCGCGACGAGGTCGTGCGGCGCGTCCTCGCGCGCGCTGAGACGGTCCGCGAGCGGATCGCCGCGGCGCGCGCGGCCGGGTCGATCCTCGACTGGTCGAGCACGCGTCTCGCCGTGCGCGCCGAGCGCCCGTGGGGCGACGGCGGCGTCCGCCACGACCCCGTGCACACGGCCGCGGTCGACTTCACGGCGACGTTCGCCGACGCCGGCGATCTGTCGGCGTGGGTGTCGGACGCATCGGCGCTCGACGACGTCGAGATCGGCGAGGTGCACTGGCACCTCACCGCGCAGACGCGGGCCGCCCTCGAGCGCGACGTCGCCGCGCGGGCGGTGGGCATCGCGGTCGCGAGGGCGAAGGCGTATGCCGAGGCGCTCGGCCTGCACTCCGTCGTCCCGCTCGAGGTGGCCGACCCGGGCTTCCTCGCCCCCGACGGCGGCCCGCGGCCGCTTCGCGCGATGCGCGCGACGGCGCTCGACGCCGCAGAGGCCGCCGTGAGCTACCGCCCCGACGACATCGTCGTGGCGGCCGCCGTCGAGGCGCGGTTCGCCGCGCGCTGAGGCGGCGGGCGCCGCACGCGCCCGCCGCCTCAGGCGGTCATCGTCGTCCGGGCTTCGCGACCGAGAGCTGGGCGACGTCGCTCTGCACCCGGCCGTGGGCGTTCTCGACCGTCGCGCGCACGAGCAGCCCGTCGCTCTCGGAGCGCGCCTTCTCGATGCGGTACGACGCCGAGCCGTCCGTCGCGATCTGCGCGGTCGAGCCGGCCGCGGGCTCCCACGTCGCGCCGCCATCGGCGGATGTCTCCCACGTCACGACCGGAGTCGGCGCACCCGAGACCTCGATCGCGAACTGCGCCGATCCGTTCCTGCGCGCCGTCGCGTCGTCCGGCTGCACGGCGATCTCGGGCAGCCCGGCCGTCTGATCGACCACGGGCCATCCGTCCTCCCACGCGAGTCGGTGGAGACCGAGACGGGGGAAGTACGGGATCTCCTCGTTGGCCGCGTCGTAGTAGTGGAAGGCGAGCACGCCGTCGTCGACGGACTGCCCGCCCGGGCCGACGATCGCGCCGTGGGTGTGGAGCAGCGTGCTCCCTCCCCCGCCGAGCATGTCGCGGCCGTCCTTGTCGAGGTACGGGCCCGCGACCGACCGCGAGCGCCCCACCGCGACGTGATAGGTGCTGTCCGCACCCTGGCAGCAGGCGTCGAAGGAGACGAAGAGGTAGTACCAGCCGTCGTGCTCCTCGATGAACGGCGCCTCGACGCGATTGCCGGGGGCGAAGCGGTCGACGAGGTGCACGGCGTTCTCGAGCGCGCCGGGCACGGGCTTGCCGCTCGGCCACGCGATCTCGACGAGGAAGATCCCGTACCAGTGCGAGCCGATCGCCATGTAGGGCGTCCCGTCCGCGTCCTCGATGATGCCGGCGTCGATCGCGTTGAACTCCTTGCCGCCGGCGATGGGCTGGGGCGACGCGATGACGGGACCCTGGTCGACCCACGCGTAGTCGGGGTCGTCGGGGTCGAGCGTCGTGTTCGTCGCGAGCGCCGTGACCGAGGTGTTCGTGCCGAAGCGCGACGCGGAGTAGTAGAGGTAGTAGGTGCCGTCGTGCTCGTAGAGCTCGGGCGCCCACAGGTTGTCGGGCAGTGCTCCGTCGGCGAAGTGGTCGTCGATCCAGGCGGGGATCTCGTCCCACACGTTGCCGTCGTACTCCCAGGTGACGCCCTCGTCGTGCGACGACCACGTCTGGATCGTCCCGCCGTTCGCGCGGCCGACCTCTCCGGTCGAGTACACGTACCACGTGCCGTCGCTCTCGTCGATGAAGAGCGACGGGTCGTGGATCGGCGCGGTCTGGCCGGTGACCGAGATGCCTCCGGTCGGTGCCGGCTCCGGCTCCGTCGGCGGGGCGGCCGCGGCGGGCACGGCCGCGCTCGCGACGAGCGTGGCCGTCAGCAGCGCGGCCGGGAGAACGGAAGAGCGGCGCGATGTCATCTGACTCCTTTTACAACGTTGTAGATCAGGACTGCACCGACCCTAGCCGGACCGGACGCGAGGGGTCAACCGCACGAGAGAGGGGAACGCGCTGGCGCGTTCCCCTCGACCTCGTGCGGGACGTCGTCCCGACGGCGCTCGGAGTCAGGCGGCCATGCCGCCTCCTCCGATCACGCGTCCGCGCGTCTCGGATTCGCGCGCGAACGGGGTGTGGGCGTTCTGAGAGAAGCCGGGCGTCTCGGCGAGCATGCTGTGGCTCGTCTGACGCCGGGAGTCCCCCACCTCTGCGCACACGTCATAGCGGATGAAAGGCATTTCCGTCTCCCTGCAGATGAGGCCCCAGTCGCCCCGTGATCCCCCTGCGCGCCGATCCGTCCGGCGGGCAGCCCCTCGGTCTCCAGGACGTTCCCCATCCGCCCTCCAGTAAAGCCACCTCGACGTCCGCGAGGTGGGCGCGTCGCGGATTTAACCCTCGACTTCACCCATTGCATCCTCCGGAGGATCATGGCAGAAGGGAGGTGTCCACGGAAGGGCGGGAAGGAGCGCTGACAGGATGCGGACCGACCGCTTCGCCGACCGCGCGGAGGCGGGCCGCGCGCTCGCCGACCTGCTCGCGGATCTCCGCGGCACGCCGGATCTCCTCGTCCTGGGGCTCCCGCGCGGCGGCGTGCCGGTCGCGGCAGAGGTCGCGCGTGCGCTCGGGGCCGAGCTCGACGTGCTCGTGGCGCGCAAGCTCGGCCATCCGGCACAGCCCGAGGTCGCCATGGGCGCGATCGCCGCGGTCGGGCGCGACGACCTCGCCGCCGTGGAGAACCCGGCCATCGCCGACCCCTTGGCGGTGGCCGGCGTGCGGGCCGATGAGGAGGTCGAGCTGCGGCGCCGACAGCGGGCGTACCGAGACGGCCGCCCGCCCGTGCGGATCGACGGCCGCGTGGTCGTGCTCGTCGACGACGGCCTGGCGACGGGCGCCACCATGCGCGCCGCCGTCGCCGCCGTGCGCGCGGGCTCCCCCGCCCGCGTCATCGTCGCCGTCCCCGTCGCGCTCGGGACGACGGCCGACGACATCGCACGCGAGGCCGACGAGGTGGTGTGCGCGTGGGCGGCCGAGGGCCTGTGGGCCGTCGGCGCCGCGTACGACCATTTCGATCAGACGAGCGACGACGAGGTGCGCGAGCTCCTCGCACGCGCCCTGCGGGACATGTCCTAGTCTCGAACCCATGGCGGCACCCGCAGCTGGATCGCAGACGCTGAGCCGCGGCATCCGGCTGCTCGAGCTGATCGCCGCCTCCGAGCGCGATCCGACGATCGACGAGCTCGCGGCGCGCCTCGACGTGCACCGCTCGGTCGCCTACCGTCTGCTGCGCACGCTCGAGGACCACGGACTCGTCTCCCGCGACGAATCGGGCAGGGTCGCGCTCGCCGCGGGCCTCGCCGCCCTGGCGGCCGGCGTCTCGCGCGATCTCCGCCAGGCCGCGCTCCCCGATCTCGAGGCGGTCGCCGACGAGCTCGGGATGACCTGCCTCCTCGCGATCCAGCTCGACCGCGACGAGGCCGTGACACTGCTGAGCGCATCGCCGCGGCAGACGATCGCCGTCGTCTCCTACCGCCCCGGCCACCGCCATCCCATCACGCGGGGCGGCCCCGGCAAGGCGATCCTCCTGTCCATCCCCGAGGAGTCCTGGCCCGCCGACGTCGACGACCGGCTGCGCACGGAGATCGCGGAGAGCCGCGCGCGCGGCTACGCCGTCAGCCACGACGAGGTCGTCTCGTCGCTGCACTCGGTCGCAGTCCCGCTGACCGTGCCGGGTCAGCCGCCCGCCGCGATCGCGGTCATCCACGTATCGCTGCCGCGCGATGCGGCGGCCATCGCCGCGCGCCTGCAGTCCGCTGCCGCGAGCGTCGTGCGCCGCTACGGGGCCTGACCGGGAGCGGCTCAGGCGTCGACGGCGGTCGCGCAGCCGGCGAAGAACGCGGCGAGCTCGTCGCGCGCCGCGAGCGGGAGGACGTGCGCGACGTACTGATCGGGCCGCACCACGACGACGGCGCCCGAGCGGTCGACGCCGCGCACGTCGAAGATGTCGTCGCCCGGATCGGCCGCGTACACCTTCTCGTGGTCGACGACCTGGAACGGCCCCGTCCGAGGCCGGAACACGTCGGGAACCCGTCCCGGATCGACGTCGAGATGCGCCTCCTGGTAGACGACCTTCACGTCGAACCACGCATCGCGGTCGGCGCCGGCGGGCGTCGCGGCGAGCGGCGACGCCGACGAGGTCGCGAGCCAGTCGGCGAACTCGACCGTCTCCGACCCGCGCGCGAGGCCATCCGCCCCCGCGAAGACGTAGATGCGCCAGCGGCCGTCCGCGCGCGCGTGGTGCCCCAGGTGCACGGGATTGCCGTCGCACACCCGCACCACGGGGTGCGATCGGAAGCGCTTGCCGATCGGGAACCCGGCGGCGAGCGCCTGATGCACGCCCTCCCCCACGATCATGGACGGCGCGTACTCGGTCATGAACCCCGCGGGGAACTCGGCCGTCTGCACGTAGAAGCGCTCGAGCTCGGTCGGATCGTCCAGCTCGTCGGGCTTCGCGGCCATGAGCGACGACCACTTCCGGTCGAAGTCGATGAGGTTCTGCGCGACGACCTGCCGCTCGGCGGAGTACGTCGCGAGCAGGGTCTCGGGCGCGCGGCCCTCGAGCACGTGGCCCAGCTTCCACCCGAGGTTGAAGCCGTCCTGGATCGACACGTTCATCCCCTGCCCCGCCTTGGCGCTGTGCGTGTGGCACGCGTCGCCCATGATGAAGACGCGCGGCGTGCGCGAGCCCGGCTCGACGACGTCGTCGAAGCGATCGGTGACGCGGTGGCCGACCTCGTACACGCTGCGCCATGCGACGTGCCGCACGGTGAGCGTGTACGGGTGGAGGATCTGGTTGGCACGGGCCTCGACCTCCTCCTGCGTCGTCAGCCGCACCCGGCCGTCGTCGTCGGGCGGGACCTCGCCGAGATCGACGTACATGCGGAAGAGGTGGTTCCCCTCGCGGGGGATGTGCAGGATGCTGCCGCCGTCGTGCGACTGGATGGCGCACTTGCGGCGGATGTCGGGGAAGTCGGTGTCGGCGAGCACGTCCATGACGCCCCACGCGTGGAACGCCTTCGCGCCCTGGTGCGTCGCGCCGATCGCCTCGCGCACGCGGCTGTGCGCCCCATCGCCGCCGACGACGTACTTCGCGCGGACGACGCGCTCGGCACCCTGGTCCGGGCCGACGGTGCGCCGCAGCGTCACCGACACCGGATGGTCGCCCTCGCCGATCTCGAGCCCGACGAACTCCCACCCGTAGTCCGGCCGGTTCCTCGTGGGCGAGTGCGCCATGACCTCGAGGAAGTAGTCCTGCACGCGCGCCTGGTTCACGATGAGGTGCGGGAACTCGCTGATGCCGGTCGGGTCGTCGGGCGCGACCGCGGTGCGCACGATGTTCTCGGGATGCGCGGCATCCGGCTTCCAGAAGGCCATCTCGGTGATGCGGTAGGCCTCCTCGATGATGCGGTTCGCGAAGCCGAACGCCTGGAACGTCTCGACGCTGCGGGCCTGGATGCCGTCGGCCTGGCCGACCTCGAGCCGTCCGCCGCGGCGCTCGATGATGCGCGTCGTGATCCCGGGGAACTGCGACAGCTGCGCCGCGAGGGTGATGCCCGCGGGCCCGGTGCCGACGATGAGGACGTCGACGTCGTCGGGGAGCTCCTCCGGGCGCTCCAGCCCGACGCCCGCGGCCGGCTGCACGCGCGGATCGCCGGAGACGTAGCCATGGTGGTGGAACTGCACGGGAGATCTCCTCACGTCGATGTGGGTGATGCAGGCTGCTGCGCCGCGAGTTCGATAATCGAACACATCGTTCTCTTATCGAATGAGCCGAGCGTACTCCGGATCCGCCGTCGAGGCAAGAGAACGTATACGATCTGCCCGTCGATTCGATAGGATGGTCGCGTCCGGGCCGCGGGAGCGCCCGGTGCTCGAAAAAGGGGCACGAAGCCGCGCGGCGGCGCGAGCGAGACACATACGGAGCACCGTCGCCCGCCCTCGTCTCGAAAGGCCCTGCCATGCCCCATGTCTCCCAGCACGTCGCCGTCGCCCTCGCCCGCCACATCGACCAGGTGTTCGGCCTCATGGGCAACGGCAACGCCCACTTCCTGGACGCCATCCTGCGGCACACGTCCGCGTCGTTCACCGCCGTCCGCCACGAGGCGGGCGCCGTGGTCGCGGCTGACGCGCACTATCGCGCCTCCGGACGGATCGCCGCCGCGACGACGACGTACGGAGCGGGCTTCACGAACACCCTCACCGCGCTCGCCGAGGCAGCGCAGGCGCGCGTGCCGCTCGTCCTCATCGTCGGGGACGAGCCGACATCCGGACCCCGCCCGTGGGACGTCGACCAGATCGCGCTCGCCTCGGCCGTCGGCGTCCGCACGTACACCGCGGGACGCCTGGACGCCGCCGCGAGCACCGTGATCGCGATCGAGCACGCGCTGTCGTACCGCGTCCCCGTCGTGCTCGCGATCCCCTACGACGTGCCGACCCTCGAGGCCGGCGAGGTGCCGCCCACGCCGCCCCTGCATCTGCCGCAGCCGCAGGAGCCGTCGCCGGCCACCCGCGCCGCGATCGCGCGCGTCGCCGAGGCGCTCGCCGCGGCCGAGCGGCCGCTCCTGCTCGCAGGGCGCGGTGCGCACCTGGCCGGCGCGCGGGCCGCGCTGGGCGCACTCGCCGACGCGACGGGGGCGATCACGGCATCGACGGCGCTCGGCCGCGGGGTCTTCCCCGATCCGCGCCACGATCTCGGCGTGACGGGAGGCTTCGGCGCTCCCGGGGCGATGGAGCTCATCCGCGAGGCCGACGTCGCCGTCGTTCTCGGCGCGTCCCTCAGCCCGTTCACGATGCGCTTCGGCGAGCTCTTCTCGCCCGGAACCCGCGTCGCGCAGGTCGACGTCGCGCCGACGGCGACCCATCCGCGCGTCGGCGAGTTCCTGCAGGGCGACGTGCGCGTGATCGCCGAGCACCTCGTGCGCGCGCTCGACGGGGCCACGCCCTCGGGGTGGCGCGAGAGCGTCGACCTCGCTCCCCTGCGCGCGCAGGACCCGGGCGAGCGCACGGCACCCGACGGGCGGCTCGACCCGCGCAGCGCCGCGGCGCGCATCGGCGAGCTCCTGCCCGAGGACCGCATCGTCGTGAGCGACGGCGGGCACTTCATCGCGTGGGCCAACATGTACTGGCCGGTCGCATCGCCCGAGCGGATGATCATGGTCGGCACCGCGTACCAGTCGATCGGGCTGGGGTTCCCGAGCGTCGCGGGCGCCGTGCAGGCCGCCCCGTCGGCGACGGTCGTGCTCACGACCGGCGACGGGGGCGGCCTGATGGCGCTCGCGGATCTCGAGACCGCCGTCCGGACCG
This sequence comes from Microbacterium barkeri, assembly GCF_027921765.1. Lineage (GTDB taxonomy): Bacteria > Actinomycetota > Actinomycetes > Actinomycetales > Microbacteriaceae > Microbacterium > Microbacterium barkeri. The sequence goes on along the minus strand of NZ_BSEJ01000012.1, from coordinate 41,262 downwards.
CGGGCGGCCGGGGCATGTGCGTCGTCTGGAACGACGGGGCGTATGGCGCCGAGGTGAACCTCTACGGGCTCAAGGGCCTCGCCGAGGCGCCCATGCTCATCCCCGACGTCGACTTCGCCGCGCTCGGCGCGGCGATGGGAGCCGAGGGGGTGGTGGTGCGCGACCTCGCCGACCTCGAGCACCTCGCGCGCTGGACCGCGCGCCCCGTCGAGGAGCGGCCGTTCCTCCTGCTCGACCTCCGCGTGAGCCGGTCGGTCATCGCCCCGTATCAGCGCGAGGTCATCCGCGTGAACAGCTGAGGCGTCGGCGCCGAGGAGGCCGCCCGGATCACCGGGCGGCCTCCTTCCGTGCGCGGGTCAGCGCTCCCAGGCGTAGATGCCCTCCGACTGCTCGGCCTCCGCGGTCGGACGCAGGTTGATGCCCTTGCGATCGCGCAGGAGCAGCGTCGCGACGAGGCCGACGGCCGTCATGCCGACGAGATACCACGTGACCGAGGTCGACGAGCCCGTCGTCTGCTGCAGCCACTGCGCGATCGTGGGGGCGAACGCCCCGCCGAGGATGGCGCCGATCGCGTAGGAGATGGAGACGCCCGAGAAGCGGACGGAGGCCGGGAACATCTCGCTGTACCACGCCGACTGCGGGCCGTAGGTGAACCCCAGCCCGATCGTCAGCAGAATCAGGCCGAGCGCGAGGAGAGCGGCGCTGCCGGTGTTGACGAGCGGGAAGAGCGCGAAGAGCGCGGCGCCCTGCGCGACCCAGCCGATGATGTACGTCGTGCGCCGACCGAGCACGTCGCTCAGCCAGCCGGCGATGAACGTGGAGACGAGCCACGTCACCGACGAGGCCGTGACCGCCCACAGCACCGCGCCGCGATCGAGCCCGACGGGCCCGTCGGGGTTCGTCGCGTAGTTCTGCACGTAGCCGCCGGTCGTCATGTAGCCCACCGCGTTGTTGCCCGCGAAGACGAGCGCCGCGAGCACCACGAGCGGCGCGAAGCGCGCGAAGAGCCTCACGACGGGCGCGCTCGTGCGCTCCTTGCGCTCGGCGATCTCGGTGAAGACCGGGCTCTCCTCGACGCGGCGGCGCACCCAGTAGCCCACGACGATGAGGACGATCGAGAAGAGGAACGGGATGCGCCAGCCCCATTCGAGGAAGGCGTCGCCCGGGAACACGGCGTTCATGATCGCGAGCATGGCGCTCGCGAGGAGGAGGCCGATCGGGACGCCGATCTGCGGCATCGCGCCATAGAGGCCGCGCCGGTCGCGCGGCGCGTGCTCGACGGCCATGAGCACGGCGCCGCCCCACTCGCCGCCCGCCGAGACGCCCTGCAGGATGCGCAGGACGATGAGGAGGATCGGCGCGGCCGCGCCGATCTGCGCGTAGGTCGGCAGCAGCCCGATGAGGACGGTCGCTGCTCCCATGAGGATGAGGGTCACGACGAGGACGATGCGGCGGCCGAAGCGGTCGCCGAAGTGGCCAGCGAGGAACGCGCCGAGCGGGCGGAAGAGGAAGCTGATGCCGACCGTGAGGAACGACAGGATCGTGCCGAGACCCGGGCCCGCCGGCTCGAAGTAGAGCTGCGCGAACACGAGGCCGGCGGCCGAGGCGTAGATGAAGTAGTCGTACCACTCGACGGTCGTGCCGACGACGGTCGCGATGGCGACGCGGCGGCGGTCGGCCGAAGAGGCGATGGTGCCGGTGGGCGTGAGCGGCCCGCCGTTCGGGTGATGCGCGGACATCTGGCACTCCAATGTGACGAGGTCGGATGGCGCGTCTGCGCGCCGTCGATCTGGACAATATACGATTTCGAATACATTCCGACAACACCCCTTGCGCGGGCCACCAGATCGTATATGATCTCGTACACGACATCCGTTCGACGAGCGAAGGAGCTCCCGTGGGCCTCGAAGACCGCCGCCTCCCCCGACCCGGGAAGATCATCGCGGTGCACCTGAGCTACCCCTCGCGCGCCGACCAGCGCGGGCGCCGCCCTGCCGCACCCTCGTACTTCCTCAAGCCGTCGAGCTCGCTCGCCGAGAGCGGTGCGACCGTCGAACGGCCCGCCGGGACCGAGCTGCTCGCGTTCGAGGGCGAGATCGCGCTCGTGATCGGCACGGCCGCGCGCGGGATCGGCATCGACGACGCGTGGGACCACGTCGCGTGGGTCACGGCCGCCAACGACTGGGGGCTCTACGATCTCCGTGCGAACGACAGGGGCTCGAACCTGCGGAACAAGGGCCGCGACGGGTACACGCCGATCGGCCCCGACCTCATCGACGCGCGCGCGGTCGACCCCGCGGGCCTGCGCGTGCGCACCTGGCGCAATGGCGAGCTCGTGCAGGACGACACGACCGCCGACCTCCTCTTCCCCTTCCGGCAGCTCGTCGCCGACCTCGCGCAGCACCTCACGCTCGAGCCCGGCGACGTCATCCTGACCGGCACCCCCGCCGGCTCGTCGGTCGCCCTCCCCGGCGACGTCGTCGAGGTCGAGGTCGACGCGCCCGACGCGCCGGGTGCCCCGACGAGCGGCCGACTCGTCTCGCATGTCATCGAGGGCGCCGCCCGGTTCGATCCAGCCCTGGGATCCCTCCCCTCCGTCGACGACCGCCAGCGCGAGGAGGCGTGGGGCTCGCGTGCCGCCGCCGGGCTCGACGCCCCTGCTCCCGCCCTCGACCCCGCGCTGCGCGCCAAGCTCCTCGAGGCTCCCGTCGCGGGGCTCTCGCAGCAGCTGCGCAAGCGCGGTCTCGACAGCGTGTCGATCGACGGCGTGCGGCCGACCCGCCCGGGCGTCAAGCTCGTCGGCGTCGCGCGGACGCTGCGCTTCGTGCCCCACCGCGAAGACCTCTTCCGCAGCCACGGCGGCGGCTACAACGCGCAGAAGCGCGCCTTCGATGCCGTCGGCGAGGGAGAGGTCATCGTGATCGAGGCCCGCGGCGAGCGCGGCTCGGGCACGCTCGGCGACATCCTCGCTCTGCGCGCCCTCGCGCGCGGGGCCGCCGGCGTCGTCACCGACGGAGGCGTGCGCGACTACGCGGCCGTCGCGGAGATGGACCTGCCCGTCTTCAGCCAGGGGCCGCACCCGGCCGTCCTCGGCCGACGTCACGTGCCGTGGGACGCCGACATCGCGATCGCGTGCGGCGGCGCGACCGTCGTCCCTGGCGACATCGTGGTCGGCGACGACGACGGGGTGATCGTCATCCCGCCCGCTCTCGCCGACGAGGTGGCCGACGCGGCGCTCGCGCAGGAGGCCGAGGACGCCTGGATCGCGGAGCAGGTCGCCGCGGGTCACCCGGTCGAGGGCCTCTTCCCCATGAACGCCGAGTGGCGCGCGCGCTTCGACGCCGCCCGCGGGACGGGAGGATGAGAGCATGACCGACACCCTCACCGGCCTCAGCAAGTCGCAGCGCGCGTACGAGTGGATCCGCGAGCGGATCCAGCGGCACGAGTTCGGCCCCGGCTACCGTCTCGTGCTCGGCTCGATCGCCGCCGCGCTCGACATGAGCGTCGTCCCCGTGCGCGAGGCGGTGCGCCGCCTCGAGGCCGAGGGCATCGTGGAGTTCGAGCGCAACGTGGGAGCCCGCGTGACGCTCGTCGACGAGACGGAGTACCTCCACTCCATGCAGACGCTCGGGGTGGTCGAGGGCGTCGCGACCTCGCTCTCGGCTCCGCTCCTCGACGCCGCCGACCTCGACCGCGCGAGCGCGATCAACGAGCGGCTGCGCCGGCTGCTCGACGACTTCGACCCGCACCGCTTCACGGTGATCAACCAGGAGTTCCACGCGGTGCTCTTCGAGCCCTGCCCCAATCCGCACATCCTCGACCTCGTGCACCGCGGATGGACGCGGATGGCCGGGCTGCGGGATTCGAGCTTCGCCTTCGTCCCCGGCCGCGCGCACGAGTCCGTCGCCGAGCACGACCGCATCCTCGAGCTCATCCGCTCGGGCGCCGAGCCCCTCGAGATCGAGCTCGCGGCGCGGGAGCACCGCTGGGCGACCATGAACGCCTTCCTCGCGCAGCGCCACGCCGCCGAGACGCAGACCGACCGAACGAAGCCCCTCACCGAGGAGGAGACATGACCGACATCGCCCTCGACCGCCGGCACGTGCCCGCGGACCTGCCCGAGCGCATCCAGCACTACATCGACGGGGAGTTCGTCGACTCCGTCGACGGCGGCACGTTCGACGTGCTCGAGCCCGTCTCGAACGACGTGTACCTGCAGGCAGCCGCCGGGCAGAGGGCGGATGTCGACCGCGCGGTCGCGGCTGCGCGCCGCGCGTTCGCGGATGGCCCGTGGCCGCGCATGCTGCCGCGCGAGCGCTCCCGCGTGCTCCACCGCATCGCCGACATCGTCGAGTCGCGCGATGCGCGGCTCGCGGAGCTGGAGTCGTTCGACTCGGGCCTGCCGATCACGCAGGCTCTCGGCCAGGCGCGGCGCGCGGCCGAGAACTTCCGCTTCTTCGCCGACCTCGTCGTCGCGCAGGCGGACGACACCTTCAAGGTGCCCGGCCGTCAGATCAACTACGTCAACCGCAAGCCGATCGGCGTCGCGGGGCTCATCACGCCCTGGAACACGCCGTTCATGCTCGAGTCCTGGAAGCTCGCCCCCGCGCTCGCGACGGGCAACACCGTCGTGCTGAAGCCGGCGGAGTTCACGCCCCTCTCGGCGTCGCTGTGGGCGGGCATCTTCGAGGAGGCGGGCCTGCCGCGCGGCGTGTTCAACCTCGTCAACGGCCTGGGCGAGGAGGCGGGCGACGCGCTCGTGAAGCACCCCGACGTGCCGCTCATCTCGTTCACGGGCGAGAGCCGGACGGGGCAGATCATCTTCGCGAACGCGGCCCCGCACCTCAAGGGGCTCTCGATGGAGCTCGGCGGCAAGAGCCCGGCGATCGTGTTCGCCGACGCCGACCTCGACGCCGCGATCGACGCGACGATCTTCGGCGTCTTCTCGCTCAACGGCGAGCGCTGCACGGCCGGCAGCCGCATCCTCGTCCAGCGCGCGGTGTACGACGAGTTCGTCGAGCGGTATGCGGCCCAGGCGAAGCGCGTGAAGGTCGGCTACCCGCACGACCCCGCGACCGAGCTGGGCGCGCTCGTGCACCCCGAGCACTACGCGAAGGTGATGTCGTACGTCGAGATCGGCAAGAGCGAGGGTCGGCTCGTCGCCGGCGGCGGGCAGCCCGACGGCTTCACGTTCGGCAACTTCGTCGCGCCGACCGTGTTCGCCGACGTCCCGCGCGACGCGCGCATCTTCCAGGAGGAGATCTTCGGGCCCGTCGTCGCGATCACGCCGTTCGACACCGACGAGGAGGCGCTCGCGCTCGCGAACGACACGAAGTACGGGCTCGCGGCGTACATCTGGACGAACGACCTCAAGCGCGCCCACAACGTCGCGCAGGCGGTCGAGGCCGGCATGGTGTGGCTGAACTCGAACAACGTGCGCGACCTGCGCACGCCGTTCGGCGGCGTCAAGGCGTCGGGGCTCGGCCACGAGGGCGGCTACCGCTCCATCGACTTCTACACCGACCAGCAGGCCGTGCACATCACCCTCGGCGAGGTGCACAACCCGACCTTCGGCAGGAACTGACTCCCGGCCATCCGCTCACGCAAGGACGCATGACATGACCCGACGCGAGGACATGACCCTCACCTCCTCCGGCTACTTCGTCTCGCAGGAGGCGCCGATCGCCGCGGCGAACCCGATCCCCCGCCCCGCTGCCGCTCCCCCGGACATCCTCCGGTGCGCCTACATGGAGCTCGTGGTGACCGATCTCGCGGCATCCCGCGCGTTCTACGTCGACGTGCTCGGCCTCTACGTGACCGAGGAGGACGACACGACGATCTACCTGCGCTCGACCGAGGAGTTCATCCACCACAACCTCGTGCTCCGCACGGGCCCGGTCGCGGCGGTCGCGGCGTTCTCGTACCGCGTGCGCTCACCCGAGGACCTCGAACGCGCCGTCGCCTTCTTCACCGAGCTCGGGTGCCGCGTCGAGCGCCGACCCGAGGGCTTCGTGAAGGGCATCGGCGACTCCGTCCGCGTGGAGGACCCGCTCGGCTTCCCGTACGAGTTCTTCCACCAGGCCGACCACGTCGAGCGGATGTCGTGGCGGTACGACCTGCATGTCCCCGGCGAGCTCGTGCGCCTGGATCACTTCAACCAGGTCACGCCCGACGTCCCGCGGGCGGTGTCGTACATGCAGAGCCTCGGATTCCGCGTCACGGAGGACATCCAGGACGAGGAGGGCACGGTGTACGCGGCATGGATGCGCCGGAAGCCGACCGTGCACGACACCGCGATGACCGGCGGCGACGGCCCGCGCATGCACCACGTGTGCTTCGCGACGCACGAGAAGCACAACATCCTCGCGATCTGCGACAAGCTCGGGGCACTGCGCCGCTCCGACGCGATCGAGCGCGGACCGGGGCGACACGGCGTCTCGAACGCGTTCTACCTCTACCTCCGCGACCCCGATGGCCATCGCGTCGAGGTGTACACGCAGGACTACTACACGGGCGACCCCGACAACCCCGTCATCACGTGGGACGTGCACGACAACCAGCGCCGCGACTGGTGGGGCAATCCGGTCGTGCCGAGCTGGTACACCGATGCGTCGCTCGTGCTCGACCTCGACGGCAACCCGCAGCCCGTGCGCGCCCGCACCGACGCGAGCGAGATGGCGGTGACGATCGGCGCCGACGGCTTCTCGTACACGCGACGAGACGACGACGAGGCGATGCCCGAGTGGAAGCAGGGCGAGTACAAGCTGGGGCACCAGCTGTGAGCCTCTCGGCCGAGGCGATCCGGGCGATCGCCGACGAGCTGGCCGCAGCCGACCGCGACCGGACGCTCATCCCGCGCATCACCGCGCGCCATCCGGAGGCGACCGTCGACGACGCGTACGCGATCCAGGGCATCTGGCGCGACGGCCGGATCGCCGCAGGGCGGCGCCTCGTCGGCCGGAAGATCGGGCTCACGTCGCGCGCGATGCAGCAGGCGACGGGCATCTCCGAGCCGGACTACGGGGTCATGTTCGATGACACGGTCTGGGAGAGCGGCGCGCGCATCCCGCACGACCGCTTCTCGAACGTGCGGATCGAGGTCGAGCTCGCGTTCGTGCTGAGCGCGCCGCTCGAGGGCCCGCACTGCACGCTCTTCGACGTCTTGCGGGCCACCGAGTACGTCACGCCCGCACTCGAGATCCTGAACTCGCACGTCGAGCTGGAGGGGCGGACGATCGTCGACACGATCAGCGACAACGCGGCGTACGGCGGCCTCGTGCTCGGCGGCAGCCCGACCCGGCCCGACGACGTCGACCTGCGCTGGGTGTCGGCGCTGCTCTACCGCAACGAGACGATCGAGGAGACGGGCGTCGCCGCCGGAGTGCTCAATCACCCCGGCACGGGCGTCGCGTGGCTCGCGAACAAGCTGCACCAGCACGGAGCGCGCCTCGAGGCGGGCGAGATCGTCCTCGCGGGCTCGTTCACGCGGCCCGTCTGGATCGACAGGGGCGACTCCGTGCTCGCCGACTACGGGCCGATGGGAGCCATCTCATGCCGCTTCGTCTGAACCCGACCCTTCGGCACCGGCTCGCGGAGGCGACGCGGCCGCTGTACGGCGGATGGGTGTGCTCGGGCTCTCCCGTCGCCGCCGAGATCATGGCGGGATCGGGACTCGACTGGGTGCTCATCGACATGGAGCACGCCCCGAACGGGCTCGAGTCGGTGCTGGCGCAGCTGCACGCCGTGTCGGCGTACCCCGTGACCGCGGGCGTGCGCATCCCGTCGGCCGACCCCGTCGTCATCAAGCAGGTGCTCGACCTCGGCGTGCAGACGCTCCTCGTGCCGATGATCTCGACCGCCGACGAGGCGCGTGCGGTCGCGGAGGCCGCTCAGTACCCGCCCGCAGGGCGACGCGGCGTCGGCAGCGCTCTCGCGCGCTCGGCGCGCTGGAACCGGGTCGACGGCTACCTGCGCGACGCGGCCGAGCATGTCGCCGTGTACGTGCAGATCGAGACCGCGGAGGGCGTCGACAACGCCGCCGACATCGCGGCGACGCCGGGCATCGACGGCGTTTTCGTCGGCCCGGCCGACCTCGCGGCGTCGATGGGGCTGCTCGGGCAGCAGACGCACCCCGAGGTCGTCGCCGCGGTGAAGCGCGTCTTCGAGGCGGCCGCGGCCGTGGGCCGGCCGTGCGGCGTGAACGCGTTCGACCCCGCGGCCGCGCGCGCCTACGCCGAGGCCGGCGCGCGCTTCCTGCTCGTGGGAGCGGATGTCGCGCTGCTCGCACGCGCGTCGGAGGCGCTCGCGGACGGCTTCATCGGAGAGGACGCGGAGCGCTGGCGGGCTGCGACCTGACCTTCACCTTCGTTATCGTTCTGTGACCTTTTGTGCTTCGTTCTGGCTCGTAGGGGCCTTCGAATGTCCGAGGTCGGCGGGACACTGGTTTCATGAGCGATGGAGCCGTGTGGGGTGAAGGGGATGGTCCGTCCCCGACGCCTTCGGAGCGTGCGGCGGTGGAGTCGGCGATCGAGGCGATCCGGGCGGCGGACAGGGTGATCGCGCATGCCCAGGCGGCGCGTCAGATGGCGTTGGCGTCGGCGTCGCAGGTGGCGTGGGCGCAGCATGAGCGGCAGGTCGCGGCCGGGGGCTCGTCGCGGGCGTGGGCGCATCGGGCGATCGCGGAGGAGATCGCCGCGGCCACGCACACCCCGGGCCGGTCGGTGGAGCGGCAGATGAACGACGCGACGAACCTCGTCTCCCGGTTCCCGGTCGTGCGGGACCGACTCGCGGAAGGGACGGTGTCGCTCCCGCACGCGCGCACGATCGTGCTGTGCGGAGACCGCATCGACGACGACGAGACCCGCAGCGTGTTCGAGGTGCGGGTGCTGGAGCGGCTGGACCGGGTGCCGATGACCGCGGGCGCGTTGGCGGAGGTGGCGCGGAAGGTCGCGCAGGAGCTGGACCCGGTCTCGATCAGCGACCGTCACAAGGCCGCACGCAGGCGCCGGCGGGTGGGGTTCCGGCCCGGGGAGGACGCGATGGGCGCGTTCGACGCGGAGGTCGCGAACGTGCTCGGGGTGGGGATGATGGACCGCATCGACCAGATGGCCAAGACCGTCCTCGCCGCCCGCGCCGCGGCCCGCCGCGCTGGCGACCCGGCCGCGCTCGCGGATGACCGCACCTTGGATGAGATCCGGGCGGACATCTTCACCGACCTCACCCTCACCGGCATCCCCACCGGCCACGACCACCTCTACGGCGCCACCTTCCCCGAACCGAGCAACAGCGCGGACGCGAAGGACAAGGACACCGACGCCGGACTCGGCGCCACCAGCAACTGTGCAGGCGGCACGGCCGATGCGAAAGCCGGGGACGTCGGGCTCGGCGCGACGGGCGCCACGGCCGACGCCGGTGCCGGCGCGGGCTCAGCGCCCTGCACGGGCTCGGGCTCTGGCGCGGTTTCGGCGTTCGGCCCGGCCCCGAAGCCTGTCGGGCTCGGGGCGATCCGCGGGAGCGTGCACATCACCATCCCCGCCACCGCACTGGCGGACCCCACGAACCGGACCGAGGGCGCCACCCTCGCGGGGGCGGGTCCGATCCCGATCATCGACGCCAAGGAGATCGCCGCGGACGCGACGATCTGGAACCGGGCGTTCACCGACGCGAACACCGGGGTGCTCCTCACCGTGGATCAGAGGTTCCCCACGATGGCGCAGCGGCGGTTCCTGAAGGCGCGGGACGAGCGGTGCCGGTTCCCCGGATGCCGGCAGGCCATCCGGAAGCACTACGTCGACATCGACCACACCCATCCCCACTCCCGGGGAGGGCCCACGAACGTGGCCAATCTCGAGTACCTCTGTGAAACGCATCACATGCTCGAGCAGATGACCGAATGGACCGTCACCCAGGGCCCCGGCGGCGTGCTCGAATGGACGTCCCCGAACGGGCGCGTCTACACCGACACCCCACCACCCGTCGCCCGCTTCACCCCACCCGACAACGAACCACCGCCCTTCTGACACGCACGCGGGCAGACGGCAGGCGCCGCCGCCCGTCGTGTCCATGCCTCAGGCCGCTCTTCGCCGATAGGGTGCAGACGTGGATTCAGACGCGCCCGAGCACGAACAGCACCGACTCGATCTCGATGCAGCCTCGGCCGAACAGATCGACGACCCGTGGTCGGCCCGACGACGCCTGGCGTGGGGGCTGGCATGGAGCATCCCGGTCGTCGCGCTCGTCGTCGGGATCGTGCTGACGAGCAGCGGAACGCTCGAGTTCACCCGAACGTACGACGGATACACCTACGAGGCCGAGTACCACACGGTGTGGCCCGCCGGCCTCGCTCTGCTCGCCACCGGCGTCCTCGGTCTCACCGCGGCGGCGATCGCCACCGCCCTGATGCTGACTCCGCGGCCCGCCCTCGACAGCCGCTGACGCGCGCGTGCCGTCAGCCTGACGGCGCCGGGGCCAGCCGATAGAGCACGCGCGGGCGGCCCCGCCGCCCGTAGCTGTGCGCGATGTCGATCCGCCCCTCGGCGACGAGGTGCTCGAGGTACCGGCGAGCCGTCGCGCGCGAGATCCCGCACGTGGCCGCGAGTTCCTCGGCGGAGACCGAACGGACGGGGTCGAGCGCCGCGAGGACGCGCTCGAGTGTCTGCGCGGCGAGTCCCTTGGGAAGCTCGACACGCCCCTCGCGCCTCGGTCGTTCGGGAGCCCGCGTGGTGCCGACGGCGAGGAGGCGATCGATCTCGCCCTGGGAGAGACGCCGATCTGCAGCGTCCGCCCGTCGTCGGTCGGCGTCGGCCGCGTACGCTCGCAGCCGTTCCTGGAGCACCTCCTGCGTGAACGGCTTCACGAGGTACCCCGTAACGCGTGCGGCGAGCGCCTGCCGGACGGTCACCTGATCGTGGGACGAGCTGATCACGAGGACGTCCGCCCCCGCCTCTCCCAGGGTCCGCAGACGGTGCAGGACCTCGATCCCGCTGATGTCGGGAAGCCGCATGTCGAGGAGCACGAGATCGACGCCGCGTCCGAGCTGGGCGAGCGCCGCTCGCCCGGTGGCCGCCGTCGCCGCCACGTAGAACCCCGGCGTCTCGGCGACGAACCGGCTGTGCAGGGCGCGCGCCGCGGCATCGTCGTCCACGATGAGCACCCCGATCCGCTCGCTCATCGCTCGGCACCCAGATCGAAGTCGAAACGCGACCCGCCCAGCGCGGATCGACGCAGCTCGATGGTGCCGCCGCGCGACGTGACGGTGCGCCGAACGAGCGCCAGACCGATCCCGCGCCCGACGCCCGACGCGTCCGGCTTCGACGAATAGCCGCGCGTGAAGACGCGATCGACGTCGGCGGGGTCGATGCCGGGCCCGTCGTCTTCAACGGCTCCGACGAACCGGCCGTCGACCTGCCGCAGCGAGCAGCGCACCGACGACGCCCCCGCCTCGGCGGCGTTGCGCGCGAGATTCGCGAAGACGAGGAGCACTCCCTCGTCGATCGGGACGTCCGGATCCATGTCGGTCTCGAGCCGCGTCCCACGCGCGCTCAGCTCGGAGCGGAGCGCCTCGATGCTCGCGCTCAGCAGCCCCGAGGGCCGCGAGACCCCCTCGCCCCCGTTCCCGGAGAGGACGGGCACGACCCCTTCGATGTACTGGAGCGCCTCTGCGCGATCGCCGTGCGAGACGAGTCCGTGGATCACGTGGAGTCGGGTGCCGAACTCATGCGCCTGCTCGCGCAGCGCCGCCGTCACATGACGCAGCTGGCGGTGCTCCGCCTCCATGGCGTCGCTCCTCCGGAACCGTCGCTCGATCGCGGCCGCGAGCAGCGAGCTCGCCAGGGTTGCGGCGATGAGCGCGGCGGATGCCCAGGGCAGCAGCTTCTCGACGCCCGCGGCCGTCTGGGCGGAGATGCTCGACTCGAGGATGCCCACGGCCACCATGCCGACCACGGCCCCGTTCGAGCCCACCACGGGCACCTTCGCGCGGAGCGAGGCGCCCGACGGCCCCGTCTCGGTGCCGACGAACTCCTCCCCCGCAAGCACCGGCTCCGTGGTGGTCGACACCTGGACCCCTCGCTGAGACGGATCGGGATGCGTGATCCGCACGCCCTCGTCGTCGGTGATCACGACGTAGTACACCCCGGCCGTGCGCTGGATCACGTCCGCCAGCGGCTGCAGCGCCGCGGTCGCCGTCGCGAGGGAGGATGCGTCGGCGGGGCGCTCGGCGGTCCCGATCGGACCGGCCGCCTCCACCGCCGTGCGGACCTCGTTCAGCTCGGCGAGACCGCGCGCCACGTCGTGCACGCGCTGGGTCGTCGCCTCCCGGATGCTCCGCTCCTGCACCGTGAGCGCGACGAGCGTCGTCAGGCCGACCGCGGCGAGCACGATGACGGATGGCAGGAAGAGCATCACGAGGCGCACGGCGCGCGTTCGGGTGTCGGCGGTCCTTGTCATGTCCTCGCGAGGATTCGGTGAGCATCAATGATCACAACACCTCGGGACGAGGCGCGCGCTCTCACGGCGGCTCATCCTATTACTCATCTTGCGGCGACAAAGGTGTCCGCAGAAGGAGCAGAGATGAGCACAGACGATTCCGTCACCCCTCCCCGTGGGCGCTCGCCGGTCGCCCGCACGGTCACACGCGTGATCGGCGCCTCCCTCGCGACGGCGGCGATCGCGACCGCCGTGTACGGATCCGTGACGTCGGCAGCCGCCGGCACGGACCTCCATGCATCGATGACGATCATCGCTCCCGCCGCTCCGGGCGGCGGATGGGATGGCGTCGCGCGCGAGATGCAGCAGGCGCAGCGGGCGAACGGCCTGGTGAACAACGTGCAGGTCGTGAACATGCCGGGCGCCGGCGGCACGATCGCGCTCGGGAACGTGTCGGTCCTCGCGGGGCAGCCGAACAACCTCCTCGTCGGGGGAACCGGCCTCCTCGCGGCGACGATCCAGTTCGATTCGGCCGCCACGCTCGACGACGTCACGCCCATCGCCGTGATGGTGGAGGAATACGACGTGGTCGTCGTCCCCGCCGACTCCCCGTACGAGACCCTCGACGATCTCGTCTCCGCATGGCGGGAGGATCCGCGGGCGCTGCCCTGGACCGGCGGCGGCTCGTTCGACCAGCTCGTCGCGACCGGTCTCGCGCTCGCGGCGGGCATCGATCCGGTGGAGACGACGTACATCTCCTCGGATGGCGGTGGCGAGGCCATCCAGGCCCTGCTGAACGGGACCGCGCAGGCGGCCACGGGCGGCTACCCCGACAACATCGACCAGATCGCGTCCGGACGTCTGCGGGCGCTGGCGCTGATCGCCGAGCAGCCGGTCGAGGGCATCGAGATCCCCACGGCGGCCGAGCAGGGCTACGACGTGGCGCTGACGAACTGGCGCATGGTGGCCGCACCCTCCGCCCTGTCTGAGACAGAGCGCACGGAGCTCACCGACCTCGTCCTCGAGACGCTCGAGACTCCGGAGTGGCAGGACGCGATCGAGCGCTACCACTGGACGGAGCGCGTGATCACGGGTGACGAGCTGACCGGCTTCCTGGAATCCGAGCGTGCTCGGATCGCCGACCTCTACGAGGAGATGGGGCAATGATGCCTTCGAACAATCCCACCGCCCTGTCCGCGGTCGTGGGCGATCCGAGGGCGCCCCGCACGACGGCGCCGTCGATCGCGACGCTCGCGGCGCATCTCGTGATGCCCGTGCTCCTGGCGGCCTTCGCGAGCTACCTGCTCGGGGGCATCCTCACGATGTCGGTCCCGGAGGGCGCGGCGTTCCCCGGCCCGCAGTTCTTCCCGGGACTGATCTCGGCGGGCCTCTACCTGCTGGCGGTCCTGCTCGGGCTCTCGGGCTTCCGGCAGTGGCAGAGCAGCCGGACGCAGACCGATGACGCGGCAGCCGACAGCGCAGGCGGCATCCTCTCCCGTCCGCGCTGGCGATCGCTGCTGTGGGTCGTGGGGTCGTTCCTCGCCTTCGCGCTCCTGCTCGAGGTCCTCGGCTGGATCATCGCGGCGACGCTGCTGTTCGTCGGCGTCGTGCGCGGGTTCGCGTCGTCGCGCTGGCTGTTCAATGCGCTCGTGGGTCTCACCCTGAGCTCGGTCATCTACATCGCGTTCGACATGCTGCTCGGCCTCCCGCTGCCGTCAGGCATTCTCGGAGGGGGTCTCTGATGGACGTCCTTCCTCTTCTCGCCGACGGATTCGCCGGGGCGCTGACCTGGCAGAACCTCATCTGGGTCCTCGTCGGATGCCTGCTCGGCACCGCGGTGGGCGTGCTGCCGGGCCTCGGCTCGTCGATGGCGGTCGCGCTGCTGCTGCCGGTCACCTTCGCCCTCGAGCCGACCGCCGCATTCATCATGTTCGCCGGGGTCTACTTCGGCGGGCTCTTCGGAGACTCGACCATGGGCATCCTGATGAACACGCCGGGTCAGGCCTCGGCCATCGCCTCGACGTTCGAGGGGCACCGGATGGCGCTCAGCGGTCGTGCGGCGCAGGCGCTCGCGACCGCGGCGATCGGCGCCTTCATCGGCGGATTCGTCGCCTCGGTGCTCGTCGTCTTCCTCGCGCCGCTCCTCGCCGACTTCTCGAGCAGCTTCGGCCCGGCAGAGTTCTTCGCGCTCGCGGTCTTCGCGTTCGCCGCGACCTCATCCGTCGTGACGGACACGCCGCTGCGCGGCATGGCGTCGCTCTTCCTCGGGCTGGGGATCGCCGTGATCGGGGTCGACAGCGTGTCCGGTGCTCCGCGCTTCACCCTGGAGTCGCCGTACCTCTTCGACGGCATCTCGCTCGTCACCGTGACCGTGGCAGTCCTCGCGCTCGGCGAGGTGATCTACGTCGCGTGCCTCTCGCGGCAGTCGGGCGAGGGCTCGATGGTCAAGCCGGCCGGTCGGCCCTGGCTCTCGCGCACCGAGTTCCGCGAGGCGGCGCCCGCGTGGCTGCGCGGCACGGCGATCGGCGTGCCCTTCGGGATCGTGCCCGCGGGCGGGTCGGAGATCCCGACCTTCCTCGCGTACGGACTCGAGAAGCGGCTCGACGCCCGTCGGGACGTCCCCCGGTTCGGGAGCGGCGCCATCCGCGGTCTCGCCGCCCCGGAGGCCGCGGGCAACTCGACGACCGGCATGGCGATGGGCTCGCTGCTCGCCCTGGGCCTCCCGATCTCGGCGACCGCCGCGATCATGCTCGCGGCCTTCCGCCAGTACGGGCTTCAGCCCGGCCCGCTGCTGTTCGAGCGTGCGCCGGATCTCGTGTGGTCGCTGCTCGCGAGCTTCTTCATCGCGATGGTCGTCCTGCTGATCCTCAACCTGCCGTTCGCGACGCTGTGGGCCAAGCTGCTGCTCATCCCCCGGCCGTACCTGTTCGCCGGCATCACGGTGTTCTGCGCGCTCGGGACGTACGCGACCGGCGGCTCGACGTTCGACCTGCTCATGCTGCTCGGCATCGGCATCGTCGGCTTCATCATGCGGGCGGTCGACTATCCGCTGGCGCCGCTCATCATCGGCATGGTGCTCGGCCCACTGGCCGAGACGAGCCTCCGCGACGCCGCGATGAGCGCCAACGGCGACTTCTCGGTGCTCGTCGGCGGGCCGATCCCGATCGCGCTCTACGCGCTGCTCGCCGTCGTGCTCGCGTTCTCGATCCGCGGCCGGGTCGTCGCGCGCCGGCGGCAGAAGCTCGAGGCGGCGACGAGCGAGACGTCGCTCGTGCGCTGATCCGCGCTGAGGCCCGGTGCGTCCCGAACGGGACGTGCCGGGCCTTCGGCGTGCCTGCTGCAGGATCTCCAGCGAGCTCGATCGCCTTCTCGCACCTCGCGACGGCGTGTGGCAGCGGAGCCCCCTGGTGCTCGAGGCGATGCTCGATCGCGCGGAAGCCGACGCGCGCCACCGCGCCGCAGCTGAGAACGCGAGGGCACGGCGGCGACGGATGGCGTTCTTCGGCACCGGGCTCCTCGCGGCGGCCATCGCCGCGACCGCTGGGGCATCGGCCGTCATTCCGACCTTCGAGCCCGACGCGGTCATCCCGATCGAGTACACGACCGTGACCGGACGACACGTGGAGTGCCGCTTCATGATCGCCGCCAGCAGCTGGGGCGGGACCCCGCCCTCACGCAGGAAGCCGCTGACCGCCTCACGGTTCAGTACGGCATCGGCACGATGGTGGTCGAAGAGATCCCGGAGGATCTGCTCGCCGCGACGGATGTCGGGACCATCGCCACATCCGACTGCCGGTGGGAGCGCTACTGATGGCGGCGGAGGGAGCACGCGATGAGACGGCAGACATCCAGGAACTGTGGTCATCGGGAGTCCCGGCAACCCCGACGTCCTTCATCAAGCTGCACCGTGACGCGCTGTTCGCGTACTTCGCGCGCAGAGTCGACTCCGTCGAAGACGCGGCGGACCTCACCGGTGACGTGTTCGTGATCATCTGGCGTCGAGCCGACGACATTCCGTTCGATCAGACACGCGCGAGGATGTGGCTTTTCGGGGTCGCGCGGAACGTGCTGAGCAACCATGTGCGCGCACAGGCCCGGCGTCGCCGGTTGAGAGAGCGCGCAGCCGAGCAGATCCGGCACGACGTTCCCCTCGACGAGAGCGTCTCCGAAGGTGTGCGCGACGCCCTCGGTGCGCTCGCGCCGCTCGACCGGGAGATCGTGCAGCTCCACCATTGGGACGGCTTCAACCTGGCCGAGATCGCAGGGATCCTCGGCAGGCGCCCCGCGACCATCCGAAGCAGATACGCCCGAGCGAGGGCGAGACTGCGGCAGATCCTCTCGGCCTGAGCGTCGCGCGCGGTTGATCCAAATGCGGCATCCCTCGAGATCTCAGACGGCCCGGCCCGGGTTGAGAATCCCCGCCGGGTCCAGTGCCGCCTTGATGTGTGCTTGGACCTCAAGTGCCGTTTCGTCGAACTGCAGCGCCAGGAAGTCGCGCTTGAGCGAACCGATGCCGTGTTCACCAGTGACGGTTCCGCCCAGCTGCACGGCCCGCTCGGCGATCGCTCGCACGATGCGCTTGGCCGCCGCGAGGTCGTCGGCTCCTCCTGCGCCGCCGGCGACGGCTGCATGAATGTTGCCGTCGCCGGCGTGCGCCACCACCGAGATGTCGCGGCCGTCCTCGATCTGGAGCTGCTCTATGTGCCGGAGCAGCTCGGACAGTCGAGACGGCGGCACGGCGGCATCGCTCGACATCCAGGCGACGCCCATTCCGCGCGCCGCGAGGGCTGGCTGGACGCGCTTGCGGACCTCGATGAGCGCATCGCCCTTCCGGACCTCGAAGTGCTCACCACCATGCCGGGCGAAGAGCGTCCGCAATTGATGGATCTGCGCATCCGCGTCGAGGTCGGTCACCTGCCCGATCAGCGTCGCCGCGGCGCCGCGATCCAGGTGTCCCGGCTCGAAGTCCTCCACGAGATTGGCGGTCGTCCTGTTCAGCAATTCCAGAAGATCCGGCGTGATGCTGCTCGCCATGAGTTCCGACACCGCGCTCCCGGCTTGCATCAGCGACGGGAACGCGACCAGGAACGTCCGCGTCTGGCCGCGTGGAATCGGCTCCAGTTTCACCGTTGCTTCGGTGACGATGCCCAACGTCCCCTCCGACCCCACGAAGAGGTGGGTGAGGTCGTAACCGGCGACGTTCTTGCGAGAGCGCGCCCCGGTGCGCAGCACCCGGCCATCGGCGAGCACCACTGTGAGTGCGCGGACGCTGTCAGCTGTGACGCCGTGTCGCAGGCAGTGGAATCCGCCGGCGTTGGTGGCAATGGCGCCTCCAACCGTCGCCCAGGCGGAACTCGCGGGATCGGGAGCGAACATCAGGCCCTGCTCGCGGGCGGCCGCATCCAGCGTGTCGATGATAACGCCGGGCTCGACCACGGCCAATCGGTCGGCGGGGCGCAACTCGCGGATCGCCTTCATGCGCTCCAGAGACACGATGACGCTCCCCTTCGTTGCCGTGGCGCCGCCGGACACGCCGCTGCCGGCCCCTCTCGGGATGACGGGGACGCGGTGGGTGCTCGCCCATTCCAGCGTGGTGGAGACATCCTGCGTCGACTCCGCGAGCACGACAGCCAGCGGCATCTCGGGCACCGCCGGCGACGCGTCGCGCGTATACGACTCAGTGGCGTCTCCAGTGAGGGTCTGCGTCGGGTGGAGTCGAGCGACGAGTTCGTCGAGGATCATGGTCACGGGTTCCTTCCTCACGCGCCGACAAAGGGGTCGGCTATCAGCGTGTGCTCGGTATGGAGACACTTTCGGGGGCCCGCACCGCCACCACGCTGACTTCGGGTCAAGTCCTTCGTGGACACGCACGACACCAGCGGTCGCGTGATGTGCAGTCCTTCGCGAGGCGTGCGCGATGGTGCGGACACCCCGCAGGCGTCGGATGACGCCGTCGCATTCGCACGGCGCGATCTGCAGGATGCTCGAGAGCACCAAGGCGTCGACTCCAGCGAAGCGAAGGGCTGGGCCGAGTCACAGGCGTCTGCCACGAACCGCACGGAGGTCAGCGCCTGCGTTGCAGCGCTTTGGGGACCAGGTACTCTTCGATCCCGAAGACGCCGCGCTCGCGACCGTGACCGGAGTGCTTCACCCCGCCGAAGGGGGCGGCCCAGTCAGTGTCCGTGTCGCTCTGGATGACGCCTCCCACCCGCAGCCGCCGCGCGACGTCGGTGAACCGGTCGTCGTCGTGCGTCCACACCCGCGCGATGAGGCCGAACTCAGTGCCTTCGGCGAGGCGCACGGCGTGAGCCTCATCGTCGGCGGGCTGGATGACCAGCACAGGCCCGAACACTTCTTCCTGCACGATCGGGGCCCAGGGATCGTCGGCCACCACCACCGTCGGCGAGACGTACCATCCCCGCGTGAGGTGTTCCGCGCGGACATCCGCGAGAATCCGGACGCCATCAGACTCGGCGGCTTGGCGCAGATACCCGAGAACTGCGTCCTGCTGGCCTTTGTTCGAGAGCGGCCCGACGGTGCTCGCGGGATCGCGGGGATCGCCGACAACGACGGCGGAGAGAACGTCTCGCACCACCTGCTCGACCTCACCAAGGCGGTGGCGCGGGACGATGAGGCGAGACAGCGCCGCGCACGTCTGACCAGCGTTGGCGAAGCAGCTGGCGATGGTGTGCCGCACGGCCGGTTCGATGAGGTGATCGTCGAGGACGATCGCGGCGCTCTTTCCGCCCAACTCGAGCGAATTGCGCGTGCCCCACTTCGCGGCAGCTTGCGCGACGAGACGACCGGCTCCAGTCGACCCGGTGAACGAGACGAAGTCGGCGTCGCGGTGCCCTGCGATCGCATTTCCGACTCGGCCGCCGCTGCCACACACGATGTTCAGCGCGCCAGCGGGCAGCCCGGCGTGCGCGAAGGCCTCGCCGATGAGGAAGGCTGTCAGCGGTGCGACGCTCGGCGGCTTCAGGACGACTGTGGAGCCGGACACCAGGGCCGGAGCGACCTTCAGCGCCACCTGCATCAGGGGATAGTTCCAGGGGGTGATGGCCCCGACGACGCCCGCAGGTTCATAGACCACCTCCGAGCGTCCGACAGTGCGCTTCTCCTCGAGAGCGGGCAGCGCGGCGGCCGTGGTGTAGCGGAGCGCGGCGAGACCGAGACCGACCTGTGAACCGTAGATCTGCGCCTGGACCGTGCCGACCTCGGCCTGCATGGTGGCGGCAAGGTCGTCTTTGGCGTCGTCCAGGAGCTGCGTGGCGCGCTCGACAATCGCGATACGGCCGGTCGGCGAGACCTGAGCCCACTCCTGCTGCGCTCGACGTGCGGAGGCGAAAGCGCGGTCGACGTCATCCGCGTCCGCCGAGCGAACCTGCGCGATCTCGTCCCCCGTGGCGGAATCGTCGACGACGAGATACGTGTCGCCCGACGGGATGCGCCGTTCGTTGTCGATCCACAGCGAGTCGTCGATGCGTCCCCTAGGTGATGCGGCGAGTTTGCTGGCTGTGCCTTGCGTTCCGCTCATCGTCGAGTCGTCCTTCCAACCTCATTGTCTTTACGCGGCCGAGACCTCTGTTTTAGCCTGAACGGCCGCTGCAGTTATGACAAGCACATCATTCCAGCGAGAGTAGTAAGCTGAACTGAAATGGTGACGAGGAGGTCCACCGTGATGAACTTCACGCTTCGACAATTGGAGCACCTGGTCGCCGTCGTCGAGGAGGGATCCATCGTCCTGGCGGCGCGTCGACTGCGCGTCTCGCCTGCCGGTCTGTCTCTGTCGCTCAGCCAGCTCGAGCAGAGCCTGGGAGTCCAGTTGACGTTGCGACGCCGCGGCAAGGGTGTGGCTGTGACACCCGCCGGCCGCTGGGTCTACGCCGAGGCCCGCGCCGTCCTCCATCGGACGGAGGACATCCAGCGGGCGGCCGAGGCGGTGCGCGGCCAGTTGACCGGACCACTGAGCGTGGGCTGCTTCAGCACGCTGTCGCCCTGGCTGTTCCCCCGCATCGCGTCGTACTTCGTGTCGGCGCATTCAGCAGTGGATCTGCAGATCAGCGAAGGGGCGTCCTCCGACCTGCAGGCGAAGCTGCGTCGTGGCGACTTGGACGCGGCGCTGCTGTATCGCAATCACCTGGAGAACGGCATCCGCGGCGAGGACGTCGTGCCCGTCCGACTGCAACTCGCGCTCGCCCCGAGCCATCCCCTGGCAGCGCGTGAGGAGGTGCATCTGAAGGAGCTCGAAGAGGAGGACGCGATCCTGCTCGGCGTGCAGCCCTCCATCGGACACGTCGAGACGATGATGCGCAAGGCGGGCGTGACCCCCCGCATCAAGTGGCGCAGCACCAACGCCGAGACGATCCGCTCGATGGTGGCCCGCGGGCTCGGGTACTCGATCATCATGGGTCGGCCGTTCGGTGACCACACGTACGACGGCCTCCCCATCTCCTACTGCCGGATCGCCGACGAGCTCGAGCCGAATGCTGTCGTCGTCGCCTACCCCGACGGGACCATCCCGACTGCCAAGATCACGGCGCTGGTGGAGTTCTGCAAGCACGAGTTCGGGCACGAGGGCGAGTACATCGACTCTGACGCAGTGCGAGCCGGAGCCCTCTGAGGACGGCCCGACTCCGTCTCGTTCGGGCGCGGGCCGTCCGTGACGAACCGCCGGTCAGTGCGCGGACTTCGCCGGTCGCTCTCCGGGAATGCTCCGTTCGGCGAGGAGCTTCCAGGGATCGGGCACGTCGGTCATAGGGACCTCGAGCAGGATGGGCTGATTCGCAGCGGCGGCATTGCGGATCGCGGCCCCAAGTCCCGCTGGCGTGGTGACCCGCTCGGCTTCCACGCCGTAGGCCTTGGCGAGGGTGCGCAGATCCGGGTTGTGCAGATCGACGCCGATGGTGCGGCCGAAGGTGTCCTGCTGGATGCGCTCCACATTTCCGAACGAACCGTTGTTGAATACCACCGTCACCAGCCCGATCCCGTACTTCGCCGCCGTTGACAGCTCCTGCAGGCTCCAGCCGAAGCCACCGTCACCGTTGATCGAGACGACGGGACTGCTCGGTTTTCCCACGCGTGCGCCGAGTCCCGTCGGGAATCCGTAGCCGAGCGTTCCCTGGTAGCCGGGCGTGATGTAGGTCCCTGCCTCGTAGACCGGGTACGCCAGGCGGGCTGCGTATCCGACCTGCGTCAGCTCCTCGACGAGAACCCCGTCGTCAGGAAGCGCGCGCCGGATGGCCTGCAGCCATTCGATCTGGGGAGCGATCAGGCGCAGCTTCTCCTGCTCGACAGCTCGCAGCGGCTCGAGGTCGCGTGCCGCCCGTGAGAACTCGCCGAGCTCGGCCGTGAGAGCCTCCAGACCCAGCCGTGCGTCGGCGATGATCCGCTCGTCGTAGGCACGAGGCGCTCCTGTGTCGGCAACGTCCGCGTTCAGAGCGATAAGTTTGCGGTCACCGGCTTGCACGAAGGGCTTGCCCTCGATGGTGATGAAGCGGGAGCCGACCACCAGGATGACGTCCGCGGCCTCCATCGCAGGTACTCCAGCGAGGCGCGACAGCGCGAGGGGATGCCGATCGCTCAACGCGCCCTTGCCGTTGCGGCTCATGACCACCGGTGCCCCCAGCTTCTCGGCGAGCGCGGCGAGTGCTCGGCTCGCGGCGGCGTCGCGCACCGCTCCGCCAACGAAGATCACGGGTTCCTCGGCTCCTCGCAGTAGCGCGGCCGATCGAGAGATCTCCCCGGCGTCGGGAACCGTCGGTTCGATCTCGGCCGGCGCGACCGCCGTCGCGGACGTGGTCGCCTTGAGGACATCCGGCGGGATCTCGATGCCGACCGGTCGAGGCCGTCCAGAACCCACCTGGCGGAACGCCTCCTGGACGAGGTCGGGAATCTCCTCCGGCGTGCGGGCGATACCGCTCCACTTCGTCAGGGACTTCAGTACCCCCGACTGATCGGTGATCTCGTGCAGCATCCCGAGCCCGCGCCCGATCGTGGGTGACGGGATCTGGCCGGTGATGCACACCATCCGGCTGTTCGTCGCGAATGCGGTCGACAGCGCCGCGCCGGCGTTGAGCAGGCCGGGACCCGGGACGACGATCGCCACACCCGGGCGATCGGAGACACGCGCATACCCGTCCGCCATATACGCCGCGCCCTGCTCGTGCCGGGCGGAGATGAAATCTATGTCGTCACGGTGCTGCGCGAACCCGTCGACCGCGTAGTCCAGCTGGATGCCCGGAACGCCGAATACGGTCTTCACTTCCTGCGCGATGAGCTGTTCCGCGAGCAGCTCGCCACCAGTCCTTTTCATAGTGTTCTCTCTCGTGTGACTCAGGCCGGGACGGAAGTCGGCTCCTCGACCACGCCGAGGGCGGTGGTGAGATGAGGGGCCGCTCCGCGCAGGATGTCGATCAGGTGGTTGGGGTCGTGCGGGATGATCTGCCCCCGCCACGCGATGTGCTGGTCGTGTCGCACGATCACGTAGGCCTCGCGATACACGTCGGGAGCGACGCCGTCGGCGACGGCGATCAGCTTCAACGGCAGATTCGCGTCGCGCGCGGCAGCCATCAGCGGCTCCGCCGCGGCGGTGTCCCCGAGGGCGAGGAGGGTGTAGCCGAGGCCAAGCTCGTCGTAGAGAGAGACGTCGTCGGCGAGCCAGAAGTGCGGCGCGCGCGTGCCGGGTACCGTCGACGGCGTGTAGTCGCCCATCGAATAGCTCGGCGCGGCTTCGCCGTCGTATGAGATGATCGGCGACCTGTCGTAGACGTAGCCGTAGTTCAGGCCCTCTGCGGCGAACTGTTGCACGTTGAGCTCGTACGCGGCCTGCCCCAAGGCGGCGCGCTCGCGGGCGCCCTCCTCGGTGTGAGCCTCGAGGTGCGCGGGGATCCGGGAGAGGGCGACCTTGCGCTGGTGACCCATGGCGAAGCGCGACACCTGATCGGTGATCGGGAGTCGTTCGGCCTGGTACGCGTCGAGCATCCGGACGCCGGCCCAGCCGTCGAGCACGGCCGCGAGGGACCAGGTCAGGTTGAGCACATCGGCGATACCCGCGTTCATGCCGTACCCGGCGTAGGGAACCCACAGGTGCGCGGCGTCACCGGCGAGGAAGACGTTGCCCTCTCGCAGCTTGTCGACGACGAGACGTCGCGCGACCCAGTCCTCCTTCGAGACGACCTCATACGAGAAATCGTCGCCCACGCCGAGGATCGTGCGGATCGCGCGGTCGCGATCCACGCTCTCCGACGATTCTCCGTCAGCGAGGTAATTGTGCACGAGGAAGACCTCTCGCCCGTCGATCGCGTAGATGTGGCCGCAACGACGTTCGTTGTAGATGTAGTAGCTCCAGGCCCTGTCACCGCCGGCGAGTTCGTAGAGGCCCTCGGCGCGGATACAGGTGGACTGCACGCTCTGCAGGACAGCATCGCCCGAGAGCCTGGCCCCCATCTGCTTGCGCACCAGCGAACGCCCTCCATCGGCGCCGATGAGGAAGCGGCCTCGGATGACCCGCTCGTTCCCGCCGTCCAGGTCCGTGACGACGGCCAGCACGCCGTCCTCCGTCTGCTCATAGCGGCGGAACTCCGACTCCCAGAGCACCGTGACCCCCGGCAACGACGACGCGTGCTTCTGCAGAATCGGTTCGAGGAACGTCTGGTTGATACGGTGCGGCGGTTCGGGCGTCGCCCAGGAGGTGTCGGGGCCGGTACGCGAGGTGTACCTGTCTCGACGGGCAGGGATCGGGATGCGACCGATCTCCCACCCGGTCAGGGTCGTACGGAAGGCCACATCCTGGGGGTAGTCGGCGGGCAGACCCGCGTTGCGGACCTCCTCGGCGAGACCGAGCTGACGGAAACGCTCCATCGTGCGCGACGAGACGTGGTTGCACTTCACGTTCGGCGGTTCAAGGTAGCGCCGCCTCTCGACGATGACGCTGGAGATCCCCCGCGCGTGCAGGTCGATGGCCGCGGTCTGACCGACGGGTCCACCGCCGATGATGATGACGTCCGTGTCGATGGTCAATGTCGTCCTCCAGGATTGCTTTCAGGCGCCGGGTTCAGTGGATGTCGGAGAGGTCCAGGGTGCGCCCTTCTCGCGCGATGAAGACCGCGATGAGGCAGAGCACCAGCACCGCAACCCACACGGACCCGAGCAGGATCGTTCCGCCCGCGGTCATCAGGGCCGCCGCCACGAGTGGCGTGAACCCGGTGCCGATGGCGGAGGCGCCCTGGAAGCAGAGCGAGGCTCCGGTGAAGCGCACGGCGGTAGGGAACAGCTCGGACAGGAACGACGCAAGCGGACCGAGGATGAACCCCTGCAGCCCCTGGGCGACGAACACGGCGACGGCGAAGCTCAGGACGGTGCCTCCTTGGGCGAGGAACACGAAGGGGAACGCGAAGAGAATCGCCGCGATGATGCCGATCGCCAGGATCGGGCGTCGCCCGTAACGGTCGCAGAGTCGAGCGCCGACGATGGTGGCGACGAACATGGCCACCGCGGCGAGCGTCTTCGAGGTGAGCACGCCGGTCGAGTCGGCACCGGCAGTGACGGCGACATTCACGGCCCATGCACTGGCCATCCCCGAGATCGTCAGCTGGCTCATCGCGACGAGCACGCCGAGGACGACCACGCGCCAGTGCTTCGCGAAAACGTCGATGATCGGGAGACGGCGCTTCTCGGCCTCCTTCTCGAACGTCTGGAAGAGAGGGCTCTCCACGACCTTCAGGCGCACGAACAGGCCGACGGCCAGCAGCCCGGCGCTGAGGAGAAACGGGATTCTCCAGCCCCAGTCCTGGAACTGGTCGGCGGGCAGCAGCGTGGCCAGACCAAGGGCAGCGGTGGCCATCGCGGCTCCCGCCGGGGCGCCGAGATTGGCGAACGACGCGGCGAACCCCCGCCGGCCCCCGGGTGCGTGCTCAAGCGCGATGAGAACCGCTCCGCCCCACTCCCCACCGACGGCGATTCCCTGCAGCACCCGCAGGACGACGAGCAGGATCGGCGCGGCGACGCCGATCTGCGCGTACGTGGGAAGCAGCCCGATGACAACGGTGGCAAGCCCCATCATCACCATCGAGACGACGAGCGCGCCCTTGCGTCCGAGCCGGTCGCCGTAGTGACCGAAGATGATCCCACCGATGGGACGGGCGACGTAGCCCGCGGCGAGGGTGCCGAAGGAGGCGAAGACGGCGACCGCCGGGGGCAGATTGTCGAAGAAAATGTGCTGGAAGACCAGCGAGGCCGCAGTGACGTAGAGCAGGAAGTCGTAGAACTCGATCGCGCTGCCCAGGAAGCTGGATGCAAGGATCCGCTTCATCTGCGGGGTGCGCAAGGTCGCGGTGTCGATGGCGACCGGTTCGGTGCTGCTCGTCGAAGGCGTGTTGCTCATCATTGAGACCTTCCGTTTGAGGCGGACCCAGACTTTCTCGTCTGGTCGGTGAGACCAGCCTGAGCCTCCCCCTCTCTTAGGACAAGCACAACATTCTGGCTTATCTTTTAACCTCGATCGAATTGACGCTCGCCACGCTAGATTCGACGGAGTGCATCGGCACCCATGAGGAATTGATCGGGGTCGTCATGCGCGGGCATTGCGCGAGCCCGTGCGCGGGAGGCGTCGTCGCCGTCCGCGGCGGGACCTCCCACCTGCTCGGGAACGGGCTCAGCGGAGGGTTTCGTGGTGTATTTCTTGGTGAAACCGCCCCGTTCGGAGCTGGCCCCGGATACGACGAAGGCCCGAGTTCCGCGTGTTTCCGCGGCTCTCGGGCCTTCAGGTGGTGCACCCCCAGGGACTTGAACCCTGAACCCACTGATTAAGAGTCAGTTGCTCTGCCGATTGAGCTAGAGGTGCGTTCCGTTCTCCGGGAATTCCTTCCCTGCGAACCGAGAGACTACGTTACCAGGCTCGCCAGGCCCGCGCGAATCGAGGTGCGCCCGGGCGTGCCTGTGCGTCTCCTGTGCACCCCTCACGCGTGCTCTGAACCTCAGGGCCGGTCGCGGCGGCGCCGATATCCTGAGCGGGTGACCTCCCCCTCGTCGACTCCCGCATCCCCCGCTCGCGCCGGCCTCGACGAGGATCTCGCGCTCGCCCTCCGCCTCGCCGACGCCGCCGACGCCCAGACGCTGCCGCGCTTCGACTCCGCCGACCTCGAGATCTCGCGCAAGGCCGACCGCAGCCACGTGACCGATGCCGACCTGGCCGCCGAGCGCGCCATCCGCGACATCCTCGCGACCGAGCGCCCGGACGACGGGATCTTCGGCGAGGAGTACGGCCGCGACGACGACGCGCCTCGCCGCTGGATCATCGACCCGATCGACGGCACGGCGAACTTCCTCCGCGGCGTCCCCGCGTGGGGCACGATGATCGCGCTCGACATCGAGGGCTATCCGCGCCTCGGCGTCGTGAGCTCCCCCGCGATGCGCCGCCGCTGGTGGGCGGCCGAGGGCCTCGGCGCCTGGACGAGCGTCGACGGCGGCAAGCCGCGGCCCATCCGCGTGTCCGACGTCGCCGATCTCGACGATGCGAGCGTGAGCTTCCAAAGCATCGCGCAGTGGGACGACGCGGGCCACCTCGACGAGCTCATCACCCTGAGCCGCCGCGTGTGGCGCGACCGCGCATACGGCGACATCTGGTCGTACATGCTCCTCGCCGAGGGCCGTCTCGAGTTCGTCGCGGAGTTCGACGTCAAGGAGTACGACCTCGCCGCGGCCGCCGCGATCGTCACCGAGGCCGGTGGTCGCATGACCTCCTTCGATGGCGCGCCGACGATCGCGGAGGGCTCGGCTCTCGCGACCAACGGCGTCCTCCACGACGCCTTCCTCGAGCTCCTCGCCGCCCCGCCGCAGGCCACGACGTGACGACCGGGGCGGCCCGCACTCGGCGCTCCCTCGCCGCGGCGGGAGCGACCCTCCTCGTCGCCGCCGCGATGCTGGTCGGCTGCGCCTCGCCGCTCACGCCCAAGACGCCGTCCGACGGCGGATCATCCGCAAACGGCGGCGCCTCCAGTGCGGGTGGCGGCGCGCCGACCTGCGAGACGATCATCGCGCCCGCGCTCGTCGACCAGTTCGCCGAACTGGGGTGGACGGCGCGCACCGATCCGTTCTACGTCGGCCCCACCGAGGTGCCCGGCGGCGTCAGCTGCACGTGGGGCGACTTCGAGGCCGGAGCGACCGACGTCGTCCAGATGTACGGATGGGCTCCCGTCGAGGCGGATGTCTCCGCAGAGCTGCAGGGGTACCTCGCCGACCAGGGCTGGAAGCGCGAGGAGGCCGACGGCGTCGTCTACCTCACCGAGAGCATGCCCTCGACGGAATGGGCGGATGAGCAGGGGTACGGCATGACGTACGCGTTCGGCGACGGATGGGTCGCGCTCGCGGACACGAAGAGCGGCCTCGCCGTCATCACGTGGCGCGGCTGAGCACGCGTCACTCGATCCAGCCGTAATGGCTGCCCTCCGCCGAGGAGAAGTCCAGTGCGGACTCGGCGACGGCGATGACACTCCACGTTCCGCCGGCGGAGTCGGTGAACTCGTACGTCGGCACGAGCAGCACGGACCCATCGGCCTGCCAGTGGCTCGCGAGCCCGAGGCGTGCCGACACGATCTCGACGTCGTTGACGCTCCATGAGACCGACGCGCCCGGCTCCGGCAGCGAGGGCGCGGCCGTCGGCGGCGTCCACTCCTCACCCTCCACGCCCTCGCGCAGCGCCTCGGGCAGGGTCGTCAGCTGAGCACCGAAGCGCGGGTCGGACAGGCGCTCGAACGCCTCCTGCTCGCTGACGACCTCGTACTCTCCGAACGGCACGATGTCGGCGAGGGCGCCGTATCCGCTGACGATCCCCTCCGCGGCGTAGTCGAGGTGCAGGGCGCTATCGATGCGCTGGCCATCGATGACGGTCCAGATCGAGACCGAGCGGGTCGCGGACCCCTCCCAGGTCTCCGACGTGTACTCGTACGCGGCCGGGTCCTCTCCGAGCCGCGTCATCAGGTCGCGCGCGGCGGCGATGGCGGGGCCCTCCTCCGGGGCGACGCAGGCCTTGCTGCACGCCCATGGATCCCCGCCGCTCCAGAACCAGAAGCCGAGAGTGCCGTCGAGACTCGCGCTGAACGACGCAGCGCTGCCGTCCTGTGGGCCGACCACCCACATCCCGTCGCGGATCTCCGGGGCGCCCTCGACGCCGAGAGCCGCGGCGAAGGCGCCCACCTTCTCCGCAGTGGACGACGCGGCAGCGTCGTAGCCATACGCAGCCGCCCGGCCGCCGCTCGACGAGAGCAGCATCGACGACCGGAACGAGCTCCGCGACGAGTACCCGTACGGGTAGCTCGTGTCCGACGACTGTGCGGAGAGGTCCTGCGAACCGGATTCCGCCGCGCCCCGATCGGCGAGTGCGCCTCCTTGCGCGGGGCCGCCCTCTCTGGGCAGCGAGATCGGCGGTGCCGCTCCGTCGCCATCCGAGACCCCGGCGTCCGAAGAACCGGTGCCCGATCCGGCGGTCGCCTGGCCCGCGGCGAGACCGTAGCCCGCGAGCCCTCCGACGACGAGCGCGAGCGCGACCGAGGCCGCGATCGCGAGCACGGCCATCCGCCGCGGTCCGCGGCGAGCGCGCTCGGCGTCCAGATCGACCGGTGCCGCGCCCTCCGCGGTCGCCGCCGCGATCACCGCGTCGGCGAAGCCCTCCCTGGGCTCGACGTCCGCTGCCGGGTCCGCCTCGCGGAGGCGGTCGACCGGGTCCTGGTCATGCGCGTTCATGGCGTCCTCCTGGAATGCTCGCTCTCCCTGCCTATGTGGCGGGAAGGCCGGATCTTGCGGCGGGATCAGAACCGGAGGCGCTCGCCCCAGGCGGCGCGCAGCCGCGCTCGGGCGCGCGAGAGCGCGGCGTCTGCACCCGAGCGCGAGATGCCGAGCACCGCCGCGAGCTCCTCGCCGTCGAGCCCCTCCCAGGCGTGCAGCAGGAGGATCCGCCGGTCCCGCTCCCCCACCGCGGCGAGCGCACCGCGCAGCTCGGCGTCGAACAGCGCGTGCAGCTCGGGATCGTCGGCGACGCGAGACGCTCCCGACTCGGGCAGGGTCTCGACCGGGAGGTCGACGTGCTTCCGACGCGCATTCGCGAGGGTCAGCTCGGCGGTGCGATAGAGCCACGGGAGCTCCGCCCCTCGCGGCACGTCGGCACGTCGGCGCCATGCGACCGCGAAGACGTCCGACGCGAGGTCCTCGGCATCCTGCCGGGGCCCGCGCCGGGCGAAGTACTTCACCAGCGCGCTCGCATGGGCGCGCACGACCGCCGTGAACCAGGCGAGGTCGTCGGGCATCGTGCCTCCCTCGGCCGGCGGATCCTCCGCTGCGGTGCGCACGCTCATCACACCATGTCTCTGTCGCGACGCCCACGGATCTTGCACGCGACGCGCCGACATCCTGCACGCGGCCTGCGGCAGAGTGGAGGCATGACGTCGCACGCGCTCATCCCCCTCTCCGACGGACGCTCGATCCCTCAGCTCGGTCTCGGCGTGTACAAGATCCCGGATGCCGACGCCGCCGAATGCGTGCGGGTCGCGATCGAGGCAGGATACCGCCACATCGACACCGCAGCCCTCTACGAGAACGAGCGCGGCGTCGGCGAGGGGATCCGCACAAGCGGGATCCCCCGCGACGAGGTCTTCGTCACGACGAAGGTCTGGAACGACGACCACGGCTTCGACGAGACGCTGCGCGCTTTCGACGCGAGTCTCGATCGCCTCGGCCTCGACGCCGTCGACCTGTACCTCATCCACTGGCCGATCCCCTCGCGCGACCGCTACGTCGAGACCTACCGCGCCCTCGAGCGGATCCGCGAGGAGGGGCGGGCCCGCTCGATCGGCGTCTCCAACTTCGCGATCGCGCACCTCGATCGCCTCCGCGCGGAGACTGACGTGGCCCCCGTCGTGAACCAGGTCGAGCTGCACCCTCTCCTGCCGCAGGCCGACCTGCGTGCGTATCACGCCGCCCACGGCATCGTGACCGAGGCGTGGTCGCCGCTCGCACGCGGGCGCCTCCTCGACGACCCCGCCCTGGCCCGCATCGCCGAGAAGCACGGCGTCGCCCCGGCGCAGGTCGTCATCCGGTGGCACCTGCAGCTCGGCAACGTCGTCATCCCGAAGTCCGTCACCCCTGCGCGGATCCGCGCGAACATCGACGTCCTCGGGTTCGAGCTCGACGCGGATGATCTCGCGGCGATCGCGGCACTCGAGTCAGGCCTCCGAACGGGCCGGGACCCCTCGCTCGACTGAGGCGAATGGGCCTGATCCGGCAGAGAGGCGGGCTCAGGCCGCGCTGGGCTTGCGCCCGCCGAACGCGGCCGTGAGCGCGTCGGCCGCGGTGACGACCGCGTCGACGAGCTGCTCGCAGACCTCGACGGGCATCCGGAGGGTGGGGCCCATCACCGTGAGCGCGCCGACGAGCGCCGCGTGCTGGTCGAAGACGGGAGCCGCGAGCCCCGAGGCCGCTTCCATGCGCTCGCCCACGGTGATCGCGTAGCCCGCGGCGCGCGTCTGCGCGACCGCCGCGCGCAGCACGTCGGGGTCGGTGATGGTCGCCTCGGTCAGCGCGGGCAGCTCCCCCGATGCGACCTCGTCGAGCAGACCGTCGGTCCACGCGAGGAGCACGCGGCCCGAGCTGCCGACGTGCAGCGGCTGGATGCGCCCGACGTACATCTCGCGCTTGAGACCGTGGCGCGTCTCCGCAACCCCCACGCACACCCGCGCGCCCTGCTCGACGCGGAAGAAGCACGCCGTCTCCCCCGTCTCGTCGCGCAGCGCCTGCAGCTGCGGCGTCAGGAGCTCCGTGAAGTCGCGCGCGCGGGTCGCGGGGCCGGCCCAGTACGCCATCCGCACGCCGATCCGGTACCGCTCGCCCTCGCGCTCGAGGAACCCGTGGTCGACGAGGTTCGCCAGCAGCCGGTGCGCGGTCGACGCGGGCAGGCCCGTCGAGGCGCGGATCTCGCTCGCCGTCCGTAGCGGCTCGCTGAGCGTGAACGCGTCGAGGATGGCGGTGATCTTCGCGAGGACGAGGAGCGGCTGTTCGGCCATGAGGCGATCCTAGGGACCGGACGTCAGCTTGCCCACATCGTGAGACTGCTCCTACAGTGTGGGATCAGAGCAGGAGCAGGATGACGCTTCAAGGGAGAGGCCGTTTGTGAACGAGTGGTACACGCTGGGAGTCGTCGGACTCGTCATCGTCGGGGTGGTCTTCGCGATCGTGCGGTTCCGCATCAACCCCGTGATCGCGCTCGCGGTCGGTGCGGCCGCGATCGGCCTGCTCACCGGCCTCGGGCCGGTCGACACCGTGACGACCATGACCCGCGGCTTCGGCGACGTCATGATGGAAGCCGGCCTGCTCATCGCGTGGGGTGTGCTCATCGGAGCGATGCTCAACGAGATGGGCGCGATCACACGGCTCGTCGACGGCCTCCTGCGGATGTTCGGCAAGCGCGGCGTGCCCTACGCGCTGGGCCTGTCGTTCGCGACCTACCTCCAGACGATCTTCGTCGACGTCATGATCGTCATCGCCGCACCCCTCGCGCGCCGGATCGCCCCGCGCCTGGGTCGCAACGGCACCGGCATCATGGGCGTCGTCTTCGCGGTGAGCCTCGAGACGGGCATCGTGCTCATGGTGCCGGGCTTCGCGGCGGTCGCGCTCGCGGGCCTCCTCGGCGTGCCGCTCGGCGTCATGCTCATCGGCGGCCTCGTCGTGGTCGTGCCGACCGTGATCCTCACGATCATGCTCATGACGATCGCCTTCCGCCTCGGCTTCTGGAACCCCGAGAAGGACGAGAAGGCGATCGTCGAGGAGCCGACCAAGGAAGACGCGGCGGATGGCTCGACCGACACCGCGCCATCCGCTTCGTCGCCGCGCATCGATCGCACGCGGACGGGCACGGTGCGCACCGCGCTCGGCGGCGTGCCGCACGGATACACGGCCGTCGCCGAGCGCACCGAGCGCGAGCAGCCGCTCCTGCTCCTGTTCGCCCCGATGCTCACGGCCCTCCTGCTCATCGCCGCGCAGGCGGTGCTGACGGTCCTGGCGATCGAGGTGCCGGCGATGCAGTTCATCGGCAATCCGGTCATCGCCCTGCTGTTCGCCGTCATCGCGACCGGCATGATCGGGCGCCGCGCGGTCGGCACGCAGCGCATCGAGAAGTCGCTCGTGAAGGGCTTCCAGGACGGCGGGCAGATCTTCGTCCTCACGGGCGTCGGCGGGTCGCTCGCCGCCGTCATCTCCGAGGGCGACCTCGGCGCCATCCTGCAGGGGTACTTCCAGGCGACGACGTTCGCTCCCCTGCTCGTCGTCTGGGTGATGGCCGCCGTGCTCCACATCGCGGTCGGCTCCGTCACCCTGTCGGCGATCACCGCGGCGGGTGTCATCGCGCCGGTCGCGACGAGCCTCGGGCTCGACCCGCTGCTCATCGCCCTCGCGGCCGGCGCCGGAGCGCTCTTCTGCGTGCACGTCACCTCGAACACGTTCTGGCTGCTGCAGTCGTTCCTCGGGCAGTCCGTGCGCGGCGCGCTCAAGACCGTGACCGTGGGCGTCTCCCTCGCCTCCGTCATCGCGCTCGCGATGACCCTCGTCCTGGCGGTGTTCCTCTGATGTCTCCCTTCCGCCCCCTCGACGGCGTCCGCGTCCTCGAGCTCGGCAATTACATCGCGGCGCCGACGGCAGGGCGCCTGCTCGCCGACTTCGGCGCCGACGTGATCAAGGTCGAGCGGCCGCGCACGGGCGACGAGCTGCGCCGCTGGCGTCTGCACCGCGGCGAGACCTCGATGCTCTACCGCACGATCAACCGCGGGAAGAGATCGGTCGTGGTCGATCTGCGCAGCGACGAGGGCCGCGCGATCGTGCTCGACCTCATCCGCACGTCCGACGTGCTCCTCGAGAACTTCCGCCCCGGCACCCTCGAGAGGTGGGGCCTCGACGCCGCCGCGCTCGAGGAGGCGAACCCCGACCTGATCGTCGCGCGGATCTCCGCGTTCGGCCAGAGCGGCCCCCTGTCGCACCGGCCCGGCTTCGCCGCCGTCGCCGAGGCGTACGGCGGCTTCCGCGAGCTCGTCGGAGAGCCCGGGCGACCGCCGAGCCGCACGGGCGTCTCGATCGGCGACACGATCGCGGGCATCTACGCGGCGTTCGGCATCGCGATGTCGCTCTTCGCGCGTCTTCGAGACGCGGGTCGGCTGCGCGAGACGCCGTTCGGCGATCGCGTGATCGACGTCGCGCTCAACGAGGCGATGCTGTCGGTGACCGAGTCGCTCGTCCCCGACTGGGAGGCGTACGGTGTCCGTCGCGAGCGCACGGGAGGGCGGATGGAGGGCATCGCCCCGTCGAACGCGTACCTGTGCGCAGACGGCAAGAGCATCGTCGTCGCGGGCAACGGAGATGCCATCTATCAGCGGTACATGACGGCGATCGGCCGACCCGACCTCGCCTCCGCGCCCGATCTGCAGTCGAACGAGGGCCGGTGGGCCGCGCGCGATCGCCTCGACGACGCGATCGGGGCGTGGGCGGCCGGGCTCACGAGCCAGGAGGCGCTTGCCGTGCTCGATGCCGCGGGCGTGCCATCCGGCCCGATCTACACGGCCGAGGATGTCTGCGCTGACGAGCAGTACGCGGCCCGCGACATGATCCAGCGCTTCGACGTCGACGACGGAGAGGGCGTCCGCGAGGGCGTCGGATTCCCGGGCATCGTGCCCGTGTTCGGCGGGCGATCGCTTCCCATCGCGCACGTCGGGCCCGATCTCGGCGAGCACACGCGCGACGTGCTGCGCGAGCTCGGCTGGGACGACGCGCGGATCGACGCCTACGAGGAGGACCTTCGATGACCCTGCAGTATCGCGACGTCACGCTCCGCGACGGCCTCCAGCTCGTCGGCAGACCGCTCCCCACCGAGCGGAAGGTGCAGCTCGTCCGCGAGCTCTTCGCCCTCGGCGTCGAGCACATCGAAGTGGGCTCGATGGCGCGGCCCGACCTCGTGCCCGCGCTCGCCGACACACTCGACGTCGTCGCGGCCCTCACCCCCGACGAGCGCGACCGCGTCTGGGTCTGGGTCGCCACGCCGCGCCACGTCGAGCGCGCGGCGGCCGCGGGCGTGCGGAACTTCCAGTACTGCTTCTCGGCATCCAACAGCCACAATCAGGCGAACATCGGGCGCGACACTGAGACCTCGCTCGCCGCCATGCCCGATGCGATCGCGGCGGCCGCGGAGGTCGGCGGGAGCGTGCAGCTCTGCATCGCGACGTCGTTCACGTGCCCCTTCGAGGGCGAGGTCCCCCTCGAGCGGTTCGCGCGCATCCTCGACGACCCGCGCACCGACGGCGCTGTCGACGTCGTCGTCTGCGACACGCTCGGCCAGGCTCATCCGGCGGAGGTGCGCGAACGCGTCGCGCTGGCCGCGTCCGCGCGCCCCGGTCTCGGCGTCGTCTTCCACGGGCACGACACGTGGGGCCTCGGCGTCGCCAACGCCGCCGCCGCGGCGGATGGCGGCGCGACCGTCGTCGACGGAGCGCTCGGCGGCCTCGGCGGATGCCCGTTCGCGCCGGGCGCCTCCGGCAACACCGCCCTGGAGGACCTCGCCTTCGCCTTCCGCCCCGACTGGCTCACTCCCGACGCCTTCGGCACCCTCGTCCGCCTCGGTGAGGAGATCACGACGACGCTCGGCGAGCCCGACCGGTCGCGAGCGCGCTCCGGCGCGCGCAGCCGGGCGAAGGCGTTCCCGTGGGTGGTCGGTGACACGCCAGACTAAAACATTAAGCGTGTAATGTTTTCATCCACGGCAGCGGAGCGGAGGCGCGGATGAGGCATGCGATCGCGACAGCAGGACGTATGGTCGTCGACAACGACTGGGGCGGCGACCCGGATGGCCTCGTGGCGCTCGCGCACCACCTCCTCTCGCCATCCGACGACGTCGTCGGAGTGACGAGCTCCTTCCTCAACCCGATGTTCGGCCCATCCGAGGGCACCGCGGAGCGCGGCCGTGAACTCGCCGCCGAGCTCCTCACGCGGATGGCGCACGCGCCTCTTCCGCTCGCAGCGGGAGCCGACACAGGGTTCGACGGCAGCCCGCGCGAGACCGCCGCGGCGCGGCTCATCGTCGATGCGGCCGCGCAGGCGACGCCCGACGCGAAGCTGACCGTCGTGTGCGGCGGCCCCCTGACGAACGTCGCCGACGCCCTCCGCCTCGCGCCCGACGTCGTCGAGCGGACTCGCCTCCTCTGGGTCGGCGGCCTGCTCGAGGGCGACGGGTTCGAGTACAACCGCGACACTGATGCCGGCGCGGCGACGTTCGTCTTCGCCCAGCCGGAGCTCGAGGTCATCCGCTTCCCGGCCGAGACGTACCGGCTGCTCGCGATCTCGGTCGCCGAGCTCGAGGAGCGGCTGCCGTCTTCCGGAGAGCTCGGCGGATGGCTGTGGGAGCGCTACGAGCAGCTGCCGCTTCCCGAGGGCGTCGCGATCGACCCCGTTTGGCCGCTCGGCGACAGCGCGCCGCTCGCGTTCACGGCGCTCCGGCACGCGCGCACGCGGACCGTTCCCGGATCGCTCCCCCACGAGCTGGTGTGCGTCGATCTCGACGAGCGCCTGATCATCGAGGACCTCTTCGCACGGCTCCGTCTCGCCGCGCGCTGAGCCGGTCGCTCACTCCGCGAGCGACGCCTCGACCTGCGCGTACAGCTCCCGCGACGCCGTGAACCGGGCGTCGTCGTCGGGCTGCCCCAGCACGACCGCGTAGACGCGGGTCGTCTCGCCGTCTCCGTCCGGCACATCCTTGGCCGAGAGCAGGCTGCTGCCCTCGAGAGTGCCGGTCTTGATGCCGACGACACCCGGATCCGCGAGCAGGTCGTTCGTGTTCTCGACCACCCCTGCCCCCGGGAGGTCCACAGACGGCGTCGCGACGATCTCCGCGATCACCGGGTTCTCGAGCGCAAGGCGCCCGAGCTCGATGAGTGCCTCGGGCGTGGCCGTGTTCCGGGTGTCGATGCCGGTCGGCTCGACCATCGTGATCCCGTCGAGGCCGTTCTCGGACACGAAGGCGGCCGCGGCTGTCGCGAACGCCGCCTCGTCACCCCAGATGCTCGTCACGAGGATGTCGGCGTAGTTGCAGGCGGAGCCGATCAGCATCCCCTGGAGCAGCTGGCGCTGCGTGAGCATCCCGTCGACCGGGATCTTCAGGGCGGACTCGCCTCGCGCGATGTAGTCCCGGTACGCGATGTCCCACTCCTCGGTGAACCAGTAGTCGCCGCCCTGCTCACCGGGTTCGAGCGGACGCTCCTCGAGCACCATGAGCGCCGTCACGACCTTCGAGATGCTCGCCATCGGCACGGGCGCGTCCGAGCTCGCGACGACGTCTCCATCGGCGATCGCGACGGCGGCCTGCCCCTGCGACGGCCAGTCGATGCCGTCGACGACCGCTGACGACGAGGCCTTCGACGCCCACGTGACGAGCCCGACGATGAGCGCCGCGGCGACCGCGAGCACCGCGACGACGATCGCGATGCGAATGCCCGCAGGCCGACGGACAGAGGAGGTGATCACACTCCAGTGTGTCCCGCGAGGCGGACCGCGGACATCCGGGATGTCCCTGAATCCGCGGACTCAGCGCGCGCGCTCGCGGCTCGTCCAGCGGGCGACCGCGTACAGCACGCCGCCGAGGGCGAGCAGAGCGGCCCCGAAGGCCCACACGATCGGGCGCTGCTGGGTGAGCAGCACGATGCACGACGCGATGCCGAGGACGGGGACGAACGTCCACACGCGGTAGTGCGGATGGTCGACGCGGTCGCGACGCAGGACGAGCACGGAGATGTTCGCGCTGAGGAACACGAAGAGGAGGAGCAGGACGACGGTCTCCGCGAGCGTCGCGAGGTCGCCGATCAGGGTGAGCGCCATCGCGACGACCGTCGTCGCGACGATCGCGACCCACGGCGTCTTCCGGTTCGGGAGAACCCGCGCGAACGCGCCCGGCAGCATCCCCTGCTCCGCCATGCCGTAGGTGAGTCGGCTGGCCATGATCATCGTGAGGAGCGCTCCGTTCGCGACCGCGACCAGGGCGATCGCGCTGAACAGCCACGAGGGGACGGCCACACCGGTCGACTCGACCACCGCGAGGAGGGGCCCGGTGGAGGAGGACAGCTCCTCCGGCGGAAGCGCGATCGCGCTCGCGAGCCCCACGAGCACGTA
Organism: Microbacterium barkeri; assembly: GCF_027921765.1. GTDB lineage: Bacteria > Actinomycetota > Actinomycetes > Actinomycetales > Microbacteriaceae > Microbacterium > Microbacterium barkeri. Next base: position 3,651 of record NZ_BSEJ01000012.1, on the reverse strand, counting down.
GACGGCGCCCGCCGCGGCGAGCGCGCCGAAGAGCGCGCGCGGGTACGAGCGGGTCGGGTCCTTCACCTCCTCGATGACGTTCGCCGATGTCTCGAACCCCACGAAGGAGTAGTAGGCGATGATCGCTCCCGCGAGGATCGCGCCCGCCCCGCCCGCGCCATCCGGCAGCTGGGTGACGCGCCCGAGGTCTCCGCCGCCTCCTCCGAGGAGCACGCCCACGACGACCACGACGATGACGAGGCCGCTCACCTCGATCACGGTCATCACGACGTTCGCGCCCATGGACTCGCGGATGCCGCGCGCGTTGATCGCCGCGACGAGGGCGAGGAACGCGATCGCGACGGGAACCGCGGGCAGCTCGACGAAGGTGGCGAGGTACTCCCCCGCGAACGCCAGGGCCAGTCCGGCCGCGCTCACGACACCGGCCGCCAGCATGCTGAACCCGACGAGGAACGACACGAGGCGGTTCCGGAACGCCCGCTCGGCGAACACCGCGGCGCCGCCGGCGCGCGGGTACTTCGTCACGAGCTCGGCGTACGAGCCTGCCGTCAGCAGCGCCATGAGCAGGGCGAGCAGAAGCGGCGCCCAGAGCATGCCGCCGACCTCCTCGGCGAGCACGCCCATGAGCGCGTAGATGCCCGCGCCGAGGACGTCGCCGAGGATGAAGGCGAACAGCAGCGGGGTGGTGATGCCCCTTCGCAGCCGCGTTCCGGTGTCAGAGTCGATCGCCATCCGACCATCCTGTCCGCGACGCGGCGCCCGCGCGCGGGGTTGACGAGGCGGGGGCGCACCTGCGATGGGCCGAGCCCGAGCATGACGAAGGCCCCTCTCCTCGCGGACGCGAGGAGAGGGGCCTTCCCACTGTGCGACAGCGATCGGTGGAGCTGGGGGGAATCGAACCCCCGTCCAGCGCTGAGTCTCTGGGGCTTCTCCGGGCGCAGTCTGTGAAAGCGTTCTGCTCGGCTCCGACCTTTGTCACAGACACCTAAGTCGACGAGCCCAGTCGAGAAAGAGTCCCGCACGGCGTCCCGACACCGCCGTGCAGCAAGATCCCTAGATGACGCCAGAGTCCGTGTCGGGATCAACCACGGTCTGACGGACTATCGGGCTCGCTTAGGCAGCGAGGGCGAAGTCAGTGCGCTTGGATTCGGCACTTATTGGTTCGCAGGGAGCGTTTACGAGATAACCCTGCATCCTCGGCCCGCTTCTCGCAGATTCGCAAGCACTGTCGAAACCGATCAGCCCCTGGGAATCCTTCTCGCGAAGGGAACCGCTGTCGCTCTGTGGAGTTGTCACCTCGGGTTTCCCCGAGCACTACAGACTACAACACATCCCGAGCCCCCGCATTCCCGCGCGACCCCGGTCATCCGCCCGTCGGCAGATGTCGATAGCGTGGAAGCGTGATCAGGCTCCTCATGTCCTTCGTCTTCGGAGCTGGGGTCGCCGCGCTCCTCTTCACGATCTTCGTCGGCGACCGCTTCACGTGGGTCTGGATCACCGCGATCATCGTCCTGTCGATCTTCTTCCCCCTCGTGCTCGTCGCGCGGTCGATGGGCTCCCTCGCCGGGCTCCATCCGAAGAAGATCGAAGCCGCCAGGGCCGCGGGGCGCTTCGCCCCCGCGCGCATCGACGCGCTCCGCCGCACCGGCACGACGATCAACGACCAGCCGGTGTGCGAGATCGACGTGTCGGTCGCGCCGGCCGACCGCCCCGCCTACCGCACGACCATCCGCCAGCTCGTCGACATCGTGCGGATCCCGCAGTATCAGCCCGGGGCATCCGTGACCGTGGCGCGCCTCGAGGCGGATGCGCCCGAGGTCGCGATCGTCGACGACGAGGTGCCGGATGCCGCGCGACTGTCGCGCCTGCCCGCACGCGAGCACGTGGCCGAGTGGCAGGATGGCCCGGTCGTGCTGGGCGCGGAGCGGGCGCCGCGCAGGCGCAAGGGAGATCCGATCATCGGCACGGGCCCGAAGGGCCGCGGATGGCGGATCGCCGCCTACGTGGTGCTCGCCCTGGCCGGTGCGGCAGCCGTGCTCGTGCCGGTGGCCGACGACGTCCGGGCCGAGACGCTCACGATCATCACCGGCGAGGACCACGCGTCGATGTTCGCGGAGGGGCGCGTGCAGCGCGCCCTCGCCGCGATCGAGGAGGCCGCGGGAACGGATGAGACGGTGCAGGTGCTCGTGTACGAGGAGTTCGTGTCCGCCGACATGGCGACCGCACCGGGCTCCGACCGGTTCGACACCTTCTTCTACCGGGGCGGCACCGTCGAGAACCAGGGTCCGGCGTCGATCCAGCCGGAGAACCCCGATGCGGAGCGCTTCCGCTTCGACGACATCGCGTGGGCGGCGTTCCCCGAGCTGCTCGCGCAGGCGCTCGACGAGGCCGGCCTGACGCGCGACGAGCTCGCCGACGGGCCGTACATGTTCGTCGAGCGCGGCTACGAGGAGGGCGCCCCGGTCGGCATCTCGATCTCCTTCGGCGACGGCTACGCGGACTACGCGTTCATCGGGTCAGCGGACGGCGCGTTCCTCGGCGCCCGCTGAGGCGGATCTCCGAGGCGACCAGCACCCCTTCTCCCCTCTCACCGTCCTCTCGACCGCGATGTCGGAGGCTGGAAATAGTGTTCGAACAACTCCTCTGGCGGAGCTAGAACATACTTTCTAGAATGGTGGGATGGGGATGGCGCTTCCGGTCGAGGTGCTGCGGCTGCAGACCGAGATCAGCAGGATGCAGCGGGCGAGCGCCCGCGTCACGGCGCTGCCCGTGCACGACGCGCTCGCGCCCCTGTTCCCCGAGGGAGGCCTGCGCCCCGGCGCCGTCTACACGCTCGATCCCGCGGCGAGTCTGCTGCTGGCCCTGCTCGCCGAGCCCTCGCGAGCGGGCTCCTGGTGCGCGGTCGTGGGGATGCCCGAGCTCTCGGCGGAGGCGGCCGAGGCTGCGGGCGTCGACCTGTCGCGCTTCGCGCTCGTCCCCGAGCCCGGCGACCGCTGGCTCGCCGCGGTGTCGGCGATCGCCGAGGTCTTCCCCGTGGTCGCGGTGCGCCCCGCCGGGAGCCCGCGCGATGCCGAGGTCGCGCGCCTGACCGCGCGACTGCGCGACCGAGGCGGCGTGCTGCTCGTGACCGGGCCCTGGCCGCAGGCCGAGGCGACGCTGCACCTCGAAGATCCCGTGTGGTCCGGCCTCGGCGAGGGCCACGGTCTGCTCACGGCGCGCACCGTCACGGTGTCGTCGTCGGGGCGGCGCTCCCCCGTCCCGAAGCGCGTGCGCGTGCAGCTGCCCGGGCCACAGGGCGCCCCTGTCGCGGTGCCCCGTCCGGCTCTCGTGCCCGCGGTGGTGCCCGTCCCGGCAGCGGAGGAGCGGATCGACGCGGCGGCGGCCGAACGCGCCGAGCGCGCTCGCGCGGTGCTCGCCCGCGCCGAGCAGAAGACGCGCGCCGCGCGACGCGGATTGGCGGCTGTCGGATGACCAGGGCCATCGTCGTGTGGCTGCCGGACTGGCCGGTCACCGCGCACCTGCGGACCGTGTCGCGCGACGCGGCACGCCGGGCCGCACGCGACCCGCGGGCACGCCAGGCGAGCGCTCCCGCGACCGCCGCGCCGGCGACCGCCGCTGCGGCGGGCGCCGCCGCTCCCCCGGTCGCGGTCC
>NZ_BSEJ01000011.1 GCF_027921765.1 Microbacterium barkeri | reverse complement strand
GGCTACGATCCGACTGCGGCTGCGGCGCCGGCGGCGGCACCTCCTGCGGCACCTGCTGCGGCACCGGTGGCACCTCCTGCGGCACCTGCTGCGGCACCGGTGGCACCTCCTGTCGCCGCACCGGCGGCTGCGCCTGCGGCGGCTGCGCCTGCGGCACCGGCGGCTGCGGCTGCGCCTGAGGCGCCGGCGGCTGCGGCTGCGGCGTCTCCTGCACCGGCGGCGGCTCCGGCGGCTGCACCTTCCGTCGCTGCGCCGGTGGCACCTCCTGCAGCCGCACCGGCGGCTGCGCCCGCAACTTCCTCGGACGCTCCTGCGGCGGCCGCTCCGTCTGCGGCAGCACCCACGGCACCTCCCGCGTCTCCGGCACCGCCCGTAGCGCCCGCGGCTGCGGCGCCTGCTGCCGCGGGCCCGAGCTCGGTGAGGTCCGATGGGCCCGAGGCACCCGTACGTCCCGCGACGGCCGTCCGCGATGACGGAACCGTCCCCGCCGCCGGCTGGGCGACCATCCCACCCGGTGCGGACGGGCCCGTGGCTCCCGCACGGCAGGCGTCTGCCGAGCGTCCGCCGGCCGACGACGGGCCGCTTCCCGCACCCGAGGACGAGCCGCCCTACGACCCGTACGACGAGCCCGCTCGCAGCGAGCAGCCGCGTCGACCGGAGCCCGCGCCTGAGCCTGCTCCTGCCGGCGCGCCGCTGACCCTCGCCGGAGTGCAGGCCGTGTGGTCGGGGATCCTCGCCCGGCTGGAGCACGCGAGTCGCGCGTCGTGGCTCGTGCTCCAGAGCGCGCGGCCGGTGGCCGCGGAGGGCGACGTGCTCACGCTGGCGTTCACGAACCAGCGCGACCTCGCGACCTTCAAGCAGCGCACGCCGCAGGGCGGGGGAGTGAGCGAGGACCTGCGCGGGGTCATCCTCGAGGTCCTCGGCATCCGCGTGAAGTACCTCGCCCGTCACGAGCCGGGCCCCGGCGGGCCCGGATCGAGCGGACCGGGCGGCGCCGGGCCCGGATCGAGCGGACCGGGCGGCGGTCAGACGCCTCCCGCCGGCCCGGGCGGTGGCGCACGCGCACCGGAGCGATCGGCGCCGCAGCGCGCGTCGGCGCCCTCGGCCGATGCAGGAGCGGTCGCCCTGTCGTCCCGCAGCGTCACGGAGTGGGCCGTCGCGCCGATCCCGGGCGGCGCCGTCGGCACGCTCGCGGTCGACGAGGACCCGGAGGAGGCGGAGATCCCGCCCGCGGCCCGCATTGTGCCGCCCGTCGCGGATGGCGAGATCGCCGCGCCCGCGCCGGCCGCTCCCGTCCTCGACGAGGACGACGACACCGACCCGGGCGACATCCCGCCGGAGCCGGCGGAGGCGATCGCGCCGAACCCGGCGCCGGTGCCGAGGGTGCAGGCGCGCCACGTCGGGCCCGAGGGCATCCAGCGCTACGGCGAGGCGGTGGTCCGCCAGGTGCTCGGCGCGACGTTCCTCCACGAGGAGCCGTACGAGCCCGCGACCCGCTTCCAGTGACCTCCCCTGCGTAAGGACACCATCCCTCCATGTACGACGGCATCGTCCAGGAGCTGATCGACGAGCTCGGCCGGCTTCCCGGCATCGGCCCCAAGTCGGCCCAGCGCATCGCGTTCCACATCCTGCAGACCCCGTCCTTCGACGTCTCGCGGCTCTCCGAGCTCCTGCGCGAAGTGCGTGAGCGGGTGAGGTTCTGCGAGATCTGCGGCAACGTCTCCGAGAGCGAGACGTGCGCCATCTGCCGCGACCCCCGTCGCAACCCGGCGCTCATCTGCGTCGTCGAGGACGCGAAGGACGTCGCCGCGATCGAGCGCACGCGCGAGTTCCGCGGCCGCTATCACGTGCTCGGCGGGGCGATCAGCCCGATCGCCGGCATCGGGCCCGACGACCTGCGCATCCAGCAGCTCATGACGCGCCTCGCCGACGGGACCGTCCAGGAGGTCATCCTCGCGACGAACCCGAACCTCGAGGGCGAGGCGACCGCGGCCTATCTGAGCCGCCTGCTCACGACGCTCGACATCGCGGTCTCGCGTCTCGCGTCGGGCCTCCCGGTCGGCGGAGACCTCGAGTACGCCGACGAGGTCACCCTCGGCCGCGCGTTCGAGGGCCGCCGCCGCCTCTGAGGGCCGCCGCCGCCTCTGAGCGTGCGGGCGAGACTGCACCGCGCGGCCGAGACAGCGCGTTGCCGCCGAGACAGCGCGTTGCCGCCCCTGAGCGCGCGGGCGAGACAGCACCTCGCCGCCCAGACAGCGCGTCGCCGCCGAGAGGCGCGCCGCCGGCCGCCCTCTCGGCGCCGGCGTGCACGGTCGGCGGGGGATGGCCCTCCGGGCGGCGCGGGCGCGCGCGGGGCGGCGGGTGCGGAGCCTCTAGACTTGTCGACTGGGCGCGCCCTGCGTCCCTCACCCGCCCGCACCGTGAGGAGCCTCACTTGGCGTTGATCGTCCAGAAGTTCGGCGGCTCGTCCGTCGCCGACGCCGAGAGCATCAAGCGCGTCGCGAAGCGCATCGTCGACACCCGCCGGGCGGGGCACGACGTCGTCGTCGCCGTCAGCGCGATGGGAGACACCACCGACGAGCTGCTCGACCTCGCGTCGCAGGTCGCGCCGGTGCCCGCGCCGCGCGAGCTGGACATGCTCCTCTCCAGCGGAGAGCGCATCTCGATGGCGCTCCTGGCCATGGCCATCCACTCGATGGGATACGAGGCGCGCTCGTTCACGGGCAGCCAGGCGGGCATGATCACGACGGCCGACCACGGCGCCGCGCGCATCGTCGACGTCACCCCCGTGCGCCTGCGTGCGGCTCTCGACGACGGGGCTGTCGTCATCGTCGCGGGCTTCCAGGGCTTCAACCGCGACACGAAGGACATCACGACGCTCGGCCGAGGCGGATCCGACACGACCGCCGTCGCGCTCGCCGCTGCGCTCGACGCCGATGTGTGCGAGATCTACAGCGACGTCGACGGCATCTTCACGGCAGACCCGCGGGTCGTGCCCCTCGCCCGCAAGCTCGGCCACATCACGGCCGAGGAGATGCTCGAGCTCGCCGCCAACGGTGCCAAGGTGCTCTACATCCGCGCCGTCGAGTACGCCCGTCGCCACGGCGTGCTCATCCACGCCCGTTCGACGTTCACGTCGAACGAGGGCACGTACGTTCTGGGCGAGGGGATGAAGGCCCCCCGCAATGCCAAGGGAGAGATCATGTCGGACGACGCCATCGGAATGGAAGAGCCGGTCGTCGCCGGAGTCGCCATCGACCGCAGCCAGGCCAAGATCACGGTCCTCGGCGTGCCGGATGTGCCGGGCTCGGCAGCCGCGATCTTCACGCTCGTCGCGAAGACGGGCGCCAACATCGACATGATCGTGCAGAACGTGCAGTCGGCGAAGGCTGGTCGCACCGACATCTCGTTCACGCTGCCGAAGCAGTCGGCCGCCGAGGTCGCGAAGGCGCTCACGGCAGCGCAGGACGACATCGGGTACGAGAACCTCGTCTACGACGACCAGGTCGGCAAGCTCTCGGTCGTCGGCGCGGGCATGCGCACGCACTCGGGCGTCTCGCTGACGCTCTTCGAGGCGCTGAGCTCCGCCGGCATCAACATCGAGATGATCTCGACGAGCGAGATCCGCATCTCGGTCATCCTCCGCGACACCGAGCTCGACGAGGCCGCCCGCGTCGTCCACTCGGCGTACGGGCTCGACGGCGAGGTCGAGGCGACCGTCTACGCCGGAACCGGCCGCTGACATCCCTTTGCGAAGGCCTCCGACCCCGCGGTCGGAGGCCTTCGTCGTCCACTCCCATCACGCATGTCTCACTCGGCGCCGGTATCGAGGCGCTATACCCGCACCAAGCGAGACATGCCCGGTCGCTGACCCGCGACAAGTGAGACATGCCCGGGCGCTGACCCGCACCACGTGAGACATGCCGGGTCGCTGACCCACGACAAATGAGACACGCCTGGGCGGGACGGGGCACTCCGCGGCGCCGGTAGAATCGAGCAACCCCGCTCGCATCCCCGAGGAACACCATGACCCGCATCTCTGAATCAGGACTCTCCGTCGCCGTCGTCGGCGCCACCGGCCAGGTCGGCACCGTGATGCGCGAGATCCTCCAGGAGCGCGACTTCCCGATCCGCGAGCTGCGGCTCTTCGCGTCGGCGCGCTCGGCCGGCCGAACGATCGACTTCGGCGGCACCGAGGTCGTCGTCGAGGACATCGCGACCGACGACCTGTCGGGCATCGACATCGCGCTCTTCTCCGCCGGCGGCTCCGCCTCGAAGGAGCACGCCCCGCGCTTCGCCGCGGCCGGCGCTGTCGTCATCGACAACTCGAGCGCCTGGCGCATGGACCCCGAGGTCCCGCTCGTCGTGAGCGAGGTCAACCCGCACGCGATCGACCAGGCCGTCAAGGGCATCATCGCGAACCCGAACTGCACGACCATGGCGGCCATGCCCGTCCTCAAGCCGCTCGCCGCCGAGGCCGGCCTCGAGCGCCTCATCGTCTCGACCTACCAGGCCGTCTCGGGCTCTGGCCTCGCCGGCGCGCAGGAGCTCCTCGGTCAGGTCGAGGGCGTCCTCGCCCAGGGCGACACCCTCCGCCTCGTGCACGACGGCTCGGCGGTCGACTTCCCGAAGCCCGAGAAGTACGTCGCGCCCATCGCGTTCGACGTCGTGCCGCTCGCGGGCAACCTCGTCGACGACGGGCTGAACGAGACCGACGAGGAGAAGAAGCTCCGCAACGAGAGCCGCAAGATCCTCGAGCTCCCCGACCTGCGCGTGGCCGGCACGTGCGTGCGCGTTCCGGTGTTCACGGGCCACTCGCTGAGCATCCACGCCGAGTTCGCGCGCGAGATCACGCCCGAGCGCGCGCGCGAGCTCCTCGCGGATGCCCCGGGCGTGGCTCTCGAGGAGGTCCCGACTCCGCTGCAGGCGGCGGGAAGCGACCCCAGCTACGTCGGCCGGATCCGCGCCGACCAGTCGGCTCCCGAGGGGCGCGGTCTCGTGCTGTTCATCTCGAACGACAACCTCCGCAAGGGCGCCGCGCTCAACGCGGTGCAGATCGCGGAGCTCGTTGCCGCCAAGCTCGGCTCGGCCGTCGCGCGCTGATCCATCCCGCAGAACGGGCCGGCCCCTCGGGGCCGGCCCGTTCTGCATCCCGGCCCGATCGCAAGAACGCCGCCGTCTTCGGGGCGCCGAAAACGCAAGTTCCGATGTTCTTTCGACGGCGGATGGTCAGGTTCGCCGAAAAGCCGGGAATAGGATTGACGCGTGAGTGAAACCGTCGATGTCGTGCTGATCGGCGGCGGGATCATGTCCGCCACACTCGGCACGCTCCTCAAGGAACTGCAGCCCGACTGGAAGATCGTCGCCTTCGAGCGCGACGGGGAGGTCGCGCAGGAGAGCTCGAACGCGTGGAACAACGCGGGAACCGGGCACTCCGCCCTGTGCGAGCTCAACTACATGCCCGACCCGTCGAACCCGGCGAAGGCGATCGGCATCAACGAGCAGTTCCAGCAGAGCCGCGAGCTCTGGGCATCCCTCGTCGCGAAGGGCATCCTCGACGCGCCGTCGACGTTCATCAGCACGACGCCGCACATGACGTTCGTCACGGGGGAGAAGGACGTCTCCTACCTCCGCGCGCGCTACGAGACGCTCAAGGACCAGCCGCTCTTCGAGGGCATCGAGTACTCCGAGGACTCGCGCGTCATCCACTCCTGGGCGCCGCTGCTCATGGAGAAGCGCCGCAAGACCGACGAGCCCTTCGCCGCGACGCGCGTGCCGGCCGGCACCGACGTCGACTTCGGCGCGCTCACCCGCCAGCTCTTCGACCACCTCCGTGCGAACGACGCCGAGGTGCTGCTGAACCACGAGGTCAACGGCCTCAAGAAGCAGAAGGACGGCACCTGGCTCGTCAGCTACCGCAACCGGGTGGGCAAGACGCCCGGCCAGGTGCGGGCGCGCTTCGTCTTCGTCGGCGCGGGCGGATGGGCCATCAAGCTCCTGCAGAAGGCGCGCATCCCCGAGATCAAGGGCTACGGCGTCTTCCCGATCGGCGGCCAGTTCCTCAAGACGACCGATCCGAAGCTCGTCGCGAAGCACGGCGCGAAGGTGTACTCGCAGGCGGCCGTGGGCGCCCCGCCCATGTCGGTCCCGCACCTCGACGCCCGCCGCGTCGACGGCGAGGGGTCGCTCATGTTCGGTCCGTTCGCGACGTTCAGCCCGAAGTTCCTCAAGAAGGGGTCGTGGCTCGACATCGTCTCGCAGGTGCGCCTGCACAACATCGGCTCGATGCTCAAGGTCGGAGCCACGAACCTCGACCTCGTGAAGTACCTCGTGACCGAGCTCCTCAAGAGCCGTGCCAAGAAGATCGACGCTCTGCGCGTCTTCGTGCCCACGGCCGACGGCGCGGACTGGGAGCTCATCCAGGCCGGTCAGCGCGCCCAGGTCATGAAGGGCGGCAAGCTCCAGTTCGGCACCGAGGTGGTCTCGGCGGCGGATGGCTCGATCGCGGGTCTTCTCGGAGCATCCCCGGGCGCGTCAACGGGCGCGACGATCATGCTCGACGTGCTGTCGTCGTGCTTCCCCGATCGGATCGAGGGATGGAAGCCCGCGCTGCGCGAGCTCATCCCCACCTACGAAGAGACGCTGAACGGGGACGCCGCGAAGGCGCGCGCCGAGATGCGACGCACCGCGGAGGCGCTTCACATCGCGGAGGAGCAGCGCGTCGACGCGTGACGCGCCCTCCTTCTCAGACCCCAAGCTTCTCGCGCAGGGCCGCGACGTGCCCATCCGGGTCGACGCGGTACTCGGCGATCTCGATGCGGTTCTCCTCATCGAGCACGAACGTCGAGCGCAGCACGCCCGTGAGGGTGCGGCCGTCGATCTGCTTCTCGCCCCACGCGCCGTAGCTCTTCGCGACGGCGTGATCCGGGTCGGAGAGGAGCGGGAAGTCCAGGCGGTCCTCCTCGGCGAAGCGGGCGAGCGTCTCGACGTCGTCCTTCGAGATGCCGACGACCTGGTAGCCGGCGCCGCTGAGCGACGCGAGGTTGTCGCGGAAGTCGCACGCCTCGGTCGTGCAGCCGGGAGTGAAGGCCGCGGGGTAGAAGTAGAGGATGGTGCGTCCGCCCGCGAAGTCGGACAGGCGCACCGTCTCGCCCTTCGCGTCGCTCAGGGCGAAGTCGGGCGCGTCGGCGCCGGGAGCGAGCTGTGCGACGGTCTCTTCGGCCACGATGCCTCCGTAGTTTCACGATATGGAATAAAGCTTCTGTAGCTCGGAATTCATTATAGTCCAGCCCGACGCGGCGGCGCAATGGTCGATCAGCCGCGCCCATCGAACGGCATGCCTGTGGCCGTCACCACGAGCTCGTGGACCGCGACCTCGTGCGGCAGGTCGGCGACGTCTGCGATGAGGCGCGCGGCGTGCGCGACGTCGAACGTCGGCTCGACGCGGCGCGTGCCATCGGGCTGCAGCGCGCCGTCGCCCGCGTCGATGCCGTGCAGGAGCTCGGTGGCGGCATTGCCGATGTCGATCTGGGTCGCGGTGATGCCGTAGGAGCGCCCGTCGAGCGCGACCGAGCGCGTGACCCCCGTCACCGCGTGCTTCGTGATCGTGTAGGCGGCCGATCGCGGGCGCGGACGGTGGGCCGACACCGAGCCGTTGTTGATGATTCGGCCGCCCTGTGGGGTCTGCGCGCGCATGCGGCGGAAGGCCTCGCGTGCGCAGAGCACCGCGCCCGTGACGTTGACGTCGAGCACCTGCTGCCAGTCGTCGTCCGAGAGCTCGTCGATCCGCGCCTGGGGTCCGAATGCGCCCGCGTTGTTGAAGAGCAGGTCGACGCGACCGGCATGCTCCTGCGCGGCATCGAACGCGCGGACGACGTCATCCGGTCGCGTCACGTCGGCGGGGGCGCACGCGGCGGCCGGTCCGCCCACCTCTGCGATCTCGGCGGCCGTCCGCTCGAGCGTCTCGCGCGTTTGCCCGATGAGGGTGAGCGACCAGCCGCGGCGCGCGAGCTCGAGGGCGGTCGCCCGCCCGATGCCCGTCCCGGCTCCGGTGATGAGCGCGCTGCGAATGGCGCGGGTCTGCGTCGACATGGTGTCTCCTTCTTCTGCACGACGGTGCGCACGGTAGCTTCTCACGGAGGTCGGCTTGACTCTCCCGAAGCGGGGTGCTTCACTAATTACACACAACGGAAGAACATTTCCGGAATGTGGAATGAAGGAAGGTAAGCAATGACGCTTGCAGCGTTCAACCAGCTGACGCCGACGGAGGCGGATGCGCTCATCCGACCCGCCGCCGACATCGACCGCTGGGTGGAGGCCGTCGTGTCTGCTCGTCCGTACTCCAACGTGGAGGAGGTGCTGTCGGCCGCCCGCGAGCGGGCGCTCGACTGGACGGACGAGGACATCGACGCGGCGCTGGCGCATCACCCGCGCATCGGGGACCGTCCGAGCGGAAGTTCGACGGAAGCCGGCATGTCGCGAGGAGAGCAGGCCGGCGTCGATGCGGGCGATGCGGCACTGGCCGCAGAGCTCCACGCGGGCAACCGCGCCTACGAGGAGCGATTCGGGCGAGTCTTCCTCATCCGGGCGGCGGGGCGCGGCGGTCGAGAGATCCTCGACGAGCTGAACCGCCGTCTCGACAACACCGACGAGGACGAGATCCGGGAAGTCGCCGAACAGCTTCGCGAGATCGCACTCCTCCGACTGGAAGGGATCCTCCGCGCATGAGCCACGTCACCACGCACATCCTCGACGCGTCGATCGGCCGTCCGGCCGCCGACGTCGCGGTGGCACTGGAGGACGCGGACGGCGCGGTCGTCGCATCCGCTCGCACCGACGCGGACGGCCGTGTGAAGGACCTCGGTTCCGAGGCGCTCGAACCGGGTCACTACCGGCTCCGCTTCGAGGTCGCCGCGTACTTCGCGCGCACCGGCACGGATTCCTTCTACCCCGTCGTCACGATCGACTTCACGGTCGGCGACGCCGAGCAGCACTATCACGTACCGCTACTCATCAGCCCGTTCGCATATTCAACCTACAGGGGTAGCTGATCATGACCATCGCTGACACCACCGTCGAGACCTCGTCCCAGACCAAGGTCGTGCTGGGCGACAGCCAGTACGGCAAGGCAGAGGTCCACGTCGTCCGCGTCACGCGCGACACCGACCGCCACGAGATCGAGGACCTCACGGTCGTCTCGCAGCTCCACGGCGACTTCGACTCGTGCTACTACGAGGGCGACAACTCGCACGTCGTGCCGACGGACACGCAGAAGAACACGGTGTTCGGCTTCGCCCGGGAGGGCATCGGGTCGCCCGAGGACTTCCTCATCCGCCTCGGCCGCCACTTCACGAGCGAGTTCGAGTGGGTCACGGGCGGCCGTTGGGGCGCGCGTCAGGCGACGTGGTCGCGCATCCCGGTCGCGGGCGAGGGCCACGACCACTCGTTCTTCCGCGGAGGCACAGGCGCCGAGACCCGCACCGCGGTCGTGAAGATCGTCGGCGACAAGACGCACGTGGTCGCCGGTCTCGAGGACCTCGCCGTGCTCAAGACGACGCAGTCGGGATTCGTCGGCTACCCGGTCGACCGCTACACGACGCTCCCCGAGACGACCGACCGCATCCTCGCGACCAACGTCACCGCGCGCTGGCTGTACAACCGCACCGACATCGACTTCAACGAGGTCTTCGCGTCGGTCCGGACGATCATGCTCGAGGCGTTCACGAACCACTACTCGCGTGCGCTCCAGGAGACGCAGTACATCATGGGCCGCGCCGTGCTCGAGGCGCACCCCGAGATCGACGAGATCAAGTTCTCCATGCCGAACCTCCACCACTTCGTCGTGGACCTCGAGCCGTTCGGCCAGGACAACCCCAACGAGGTGTTCTACGCCGCCCACAGCCCGTACGGCCTCATCGAGGGCACGCTGCGGCGCGAGGGTCTCGGCGACACCGCGGCCATCTGGCAGGGCATCCCCGCCTACGTCTGATGCCGTGACGGCCCCTGCGCCGTCTCGACAGCCCGTCGCGGTCGGGTCGTCGCTCTCGACGACCCGACCGCGGACGGGCGTGCCCGCGCACGCTCGCGCGGGCACTGCGCGATCACGCGCGAACCTGGGCGGCGCCGAGCGCCGCCGTGCCGACAAGGAGGTCAGCAATGAGCAAGAAGAACCGCCGGGCGCTGCCCGGATCACTGGATGTCGCCGGATCGCCCGAGGACGAGCGCCTGCCCGTCGGCAGGTCGTTCATGTACGGACTGCAGCATGTCCTGACGATGTACGGCGGGATCATCGCCCCGCCGATCATCCTCGGCGGTGCGGCCGGCGTCACCGACGCGGAGAAGGGCCTCCTCATCGCGTCGTGCCTCTTCATCGGAGGCCTCGCGACCATCCTGCAGAGTGTGGGGATCCCGTTCTTCGGATCGAAGCTCCCGCTCGTGCAGGGCACGTCGTTCGCGGCCGTCGCGACGATGCTCGCGATCGTGAACGGGGGAGGAGGGCTGCCCGCGGTCTTCGGCGCCGTGCTCGCCGCATCGCTGATCGGCTTCGTCATCACGCCGTTCTTCGCGATGATCCTCCGCTTCTTCCCGCCCGTCGTCACGGGCGTCGTCATCACCGCGATCGGCCTCTCGCTCATCCCGGTCGCCGGCAACTGGATCATGGGCGGCAACGCGGCCGCCGACGACTACGGCTCGATGGCCAACGTCGGGCTCGCCGGGCTCACGCTCCTCATCATCGTCGTGCTCTCCAAGCTCGGCAGCGCCACGATCTCGCGTCTGTCGATCCTGCTCGCGCTCATCATCGGCACGGTCATCGCGATCCCGCTCGGGATGGCCGACTTCTCGTCGGTCCTCGACGGCCCGGTCTTCGCCATCCCCACCCCGCTCGCCTTCGGCGCACCGGTCTTCGACCCCGCGGCGATCGTGTCGATGCTCGTCGTCGTGCTCGTGATCCTCACCGAGACGACCGCCGACATCCTCGCGGTCGGCGAGATCACGGGGGCGCGCGTCGACTCGCGCCGCATCGCCAACGGCCTGCGCGCCGACATGGCGGCCAGCGCCGTGTCGCCGCTGCTCAACTCGTTCACGCAGAGCGCGTTCGCGCAGAACGTGGGCCTCGTCGCCATCACGGGCGTGAAGAGCCGCTTCGTCGTCACCGCGGGCGGCGTCATCCTCGTCATCCTCGGCGTCCTGCCGATCCTCGGGCGCGTCGCCGCGGCCATCCCGATGCCGGTCCTCGGCGGCGCGGGCATCGTCCTGTTCGGCACGGTCGCGGCCTCGGGCATCCGCACGCTGTCGAAGGTCGACTACCGCAACAACATGAACCTCATCATCGTCGCGGCGTCGCTCGCCTTCGGGATGCTGCCGGTCGTCAAGACCGACATCTACCACCAGTTCCCCGACTGGTTCGAGGTCATCTTCCACTCGGGCATCTCGTCCGCCGCGATCATGGCCGTCCTGCTCAACCTCATCTTCAACGAGCTCACCCTCGGCAACGTGCGCAAGAACGCCTCGGTCTTCGTCGCGTCGCCTCCGCGCATGGTCCGCGAGGACGAGCTCGAGGCGCTCGAGGACGGCGACACGTTCGTCGGCGGCAAGCTCATCGCCGCGGACGGCAACGAGGTCCCGATCGTTCGGGTGAACGCGGCCGGCAACCAGACCACCTCCATCCACATCAGCTCCGTCGACCGCGTCGCGCCCGACACCCCTGCTCAGGGCTCGCGCACCATCCGGAAGGGCTTCCGCCGATGACAGCACCCCTCGAACCCGCGCTCCTCGACCGGAGGGTCGACGACGTCGATCCCGCCGAGACCGCGGAGTGGCTCGAATCGATCGACGGCCTCGTGGCCGCGGGCGGCCGCGAGCGCGCGCACCGCATGATCGAGGCGCTCGCCGCCCGCGTCGGCGCGGACCGCGCGCGGGCCGAGCTGACGACCGACTACGTCAACACGATCCCGGCCTCGCAGGATGCGCCGTACCCCGGCGACGAGCAGGCCGAGCGCCGCTACCGCGCATGGATCCGCTGGAACGCGGCGGTCATGGTGCATCGTGCGCAGCACCCGTCGACCGGGGGCGTGGGCGGCCACATCGCGACCTACGCGGGCGCCGCCACGCTCTATGAGGTCGGCTCCAACCACTTCTTCCGCGGCAAGGACCATCCGGGCGGCGGCGACCAGGTGTACTTCCAGGGGCACGCGTCTCCCGGCATGTACGCGCGGTCGTTCGTGGAGGGGCGCCTCGACGAGGCCGACCTCGACGGCTTCCGCCAGGAGCGCTCGCGCGAGGGGCACGGTCTGCCGTCGTACCCGCACCCGCGGCTCAAGCCGGCCTACTGGGAGTTCCCGACGGTCTCGATGGGCATCGGGCCGATGAACGCCATCTACCAGGCGCAGGCGAACCGATACCTGCACGCGCGCGGCATCAAGGACACATCCGACCAGCACGTGTGGGCGTTCCTCGGCGACGGCGAGATGGATGAGCCGGAGTCGCGCGGGCTGCTGCAGGTCGCGGCGAACGACGGGCTCGACAACCTCACGTTCGTGATCAACTGCAACCTGCAGCGTCTGGACGGACCCGTCCGCGGCAACACGAAGGTCATGCAGGAGCTCGAGGCGTTCTTCCGCGGCGCGGGGTGGAACGTCATCAAGGTCGTCTGGGGCCGCGAGTGGGATGCGCTGTTCGAGCGCGACGTCGACGGCGCGCTCGTCGACCTCATGAACCGCACACCGGATGGCGACTTCCAGACCTTCAAGGCGGAGTCGGGCGCGTTCGTCCGCGAGCACTTCTTCGGGCGCGACCCGCGCACGCTCGCGCTCGTGTCGGACTACTCCGACGAGGACATCTGGAACCTCCGGCGCGGCGGGCACGACTACGTCAAGGTGCACTCGGCCTACAAGGCCGCGATGGAGCACCGCGGTCAGCCCACGGTCGTGCTCGTGAAGACGGTCAAGGGATACACGCTCGGCCCGAGCTTCGAGGGCCGGATGGCCTCGCACCAGATGAAGAAGCTCGCCCTCCAGGATCTCAAGGACTTCCGCGACCTGCTCCGGATCCCGATCCCCGACGCGCAGCTCGAGGAGGACCCGTACCGGCCGCCGTACTTCCGCCCTGAGCCGGGCGCGCCCGAGCTCGAGTACATGCTCGAGCGCCGTCGCGCGCTGGGCGGCCCGGTGCCCGAGCGCCGTGCGACGCACACCGCGATCGAGCTCCCGGCCGACGCGGTGTACGCCTCGGCGAAGAAGGGGTCGGGAGCCCAGCAGGCGGCGACGACGATGGCGTTCGCGCGCATCCTCCGCGACATCCTGCGCGAAAAGAAGGTCGGGCACCGGATCGTGCCGATCATCCCGGATGAGGCGCGCACGTTCGGCATGGACGCGTACTTCCCGACCTCGAAGATCTACAACCCGCGCGGGCAGAACTACATGTCGGTCGACCGCGAGCTGCTCCTCGCCTACAAGGAGTCCGAGGCCGGTCAGATCCTCCACGTCGGCATCAACGAGGCCGGTGCCGTCGCGGCCTTCACGGCGGCGGGCACGTCGTACGCGACGCACGGCGAGCCGCTCATCCCCGTCTACGTCTTCTACTCGATGTTCGGGTTCCAGCGCACGGGCGACTCGTTCTGGGCCGCGGCCGACCAGATGGCGCGCGGCTTCGTGATCGGCGCGACCGCGGGGCGCACGACCCTCACGGGCGAGGGGCTGCAGCACGGCGACGGCCACTCGCCGCTCCTGGCATCGACGAACCCGGCGGTCGTCTCGTACGACCCGGCCTACGGGTACGAGCTCGCGCACATCGTGCGCGCGGGGTTCGAGCGCATGTACGGAGGGGTTCATCCCGACCCGAACGTCATGTACTACCTCACGGTCTACAACGAGCCGATCTCGCAGCCGGCCGAGCCGGAGGGCGTGGACGTCGACGGCATCCTCCGCGGCATGCACCGCGTGTCGCAGGCGGATGGCCAGGGCGTCCCCGCGCAGATCCTCGCGTCGGGCGTCGCGGTGCCGTGGGCGATCGAGGCTCAGCGGGTGCTCGCGGAGGAGTGGGGAGTCGCGGCCGACGTGTGGTCGGTCACGAGCTGGAACGAGCTGCGCCGCGACGCGATCGACGCCGACAGCGCCATCCTGCACGCGGGCGAGCCGCGCGAGCCCTACGTGACCCGGCGCCTCCGCGAGGGGTCCGGCGGTCCGGTCGTCGCCGTCAGCGACTACATGCGGCAGGTGCAGGACCAGATCGCGCCCTACGTGCCCGGGCGCTGGCTCTCGCTCGGGACCGACGGCTTCGGGTTCTCGGACACCCGGGCCGCGGCGCGGCGGTTCTTCCGGGTCGACGTCGAGTCGATCGTCGTCCGCACGCTCGAGGCGCTCGCACTCGACGGTGCGGTCGACCCCGCGGCTCCGCGTCAGGCCGCCGAGCGCTACCGTCTGCAGGACGTGCGCGCCGGCCACACCGGAACGGCCGGCGGCGACGCGTAGCCGTCGGCACACGGAAGCGGGGTCGGGCGTCCAGGACGCCCGACCCCGCTTCCGTGTGCGCGGCGTCAGACCGTGCGGTTCATCTCCCGGCTGATGGCCTCCGCGGCCTCGAGGAGGAGCGGCACGGCGCGCTCGCCGAACGCCTCGTCGACCCGGGTCTGCGGGCCGGAGACCGAGACGGCCGTCGGCGTGGGGGCGTCCGGGATCGGCACGGCGTAGCAGCGCACGCCGATCTCCTGCTCGTTGTCGTCGATCGAGTAGCCGCGCTCGCGGATGAGCGACAGGTGCGAGACGAGCTCCTCGGGGTCGCCGATGCTGTGCTCGGTCGCGCGGGGCATCCCGACCCGCGACACGATCGACCGCACGGTCGGCTCGTCGAGCTGCGACAGGATCGCCTTGCCGACGCCCGTGTCGTGCGTGTGGGCGCGTCGCCCGATCTCGGTGAACATCCGAACCGAGTGCGGCGACGGCACCTGCGCGACGTACAGGACCATGTCGCCGTCGAGCACCGCGAGGTTGGCGGTCTCCTGCAGCCGGCCGACGAGGTCGGCGAGGTACGGCTCCGCGATCTGCCCGAGCTGGCGGTTGGCGCCGTCGCCGAGGCGGATGAGGCGGGGCCCGAGCGCGTAGCGACGGTTGGGCAGCTGGCGGACGTACCCGCGCCCCACGAGCGTGCGCAGGAGGCGGTGGATGGTCGGCGGCGGCAGCTCCGTGCGGTTCGCGAGCTCCGACAGCGTCTGCGTGCCGCCCGCGTCCGCCATGAGGTCGAGCAGCTCGAAGGCGCGCTCGACGGACTGCACGCCGCCTGTGGTGCGTTCGGTCATGGGATCTCCTCCAGTTGCGGCCGGTCCGCACTTCGTTCTACAATCATTCCACAAGGCAGAAGCAAAACTCCACTTCGTGGAAAAACGGCTCTCGTCTCCGAGTCCGCACAATCGACGTGCGGGCCCCGCCGATCAAGGAGGATCCTATGGCCAACCCGAGCCCCGGGTATTCGATCACCGTCCGCGTCCAGGCGCCCTCGAGCTACCAGGTCACGAGCGAGCTCGCCGCCGCGGTCGGCGCCGCGGGAGCTCAGGTGACCGCGCTCGATGTCGTCGAGTCGCACGCCGACCGCATGGTCGTCGACGTGACCGCCAACACCTCGTCGCCCGATCACGCCGACCAGGTCGCCGACGCGATCCGCGCGATCGAGGGCGTCGCGGTCGAGCACGTGAGCGACCGCACGTTCCTCATCCACCTGGGCGGCAAGCTCGAGGTCGTGCCCAAGGTCGAGCTGCGCAACCGCGACGACCTGTCCCGCGCCTACACGCCGGGTGTCGCGCGCGTCTGCCTCGCCATCGCCGATGACGAGAAGCTCGCCCGCAACCTCACGGTCAAGCGCAACACGATCGCGGTCGTCACCGACGGATCGGCGGTGCTCGGCCTGGGCAACATCGGCCCCTCGGCGGCGCTGCCGGTCATGGAGGGCAAGGCGGCCCTGTTCAAGCAGTTCGCCGACGTCGACGCCTGGCCCGTGTGCATCGACACGCAGGACACCGACGAGATCGTCAAGATCGTCAAGGCGATCGCCCCCGTCTACGGCGGCGTGAACCTCGAGGACATCGCCGCTCCCCGGTGCTTCGAGATCGAGGCCCGCCTGCGCGAGGAGCTCGACATCCCCGTCTTCCACGACGACCAGCACGGCACGGCGATCGTCGTGCTCGCCGCGCTCAACAATGCGCTCCGCGTCGTCGACAAGCGCATCGAGGACATCGAGGTCGTCGTCTCCGGTGTCGGCGCCGCCGGCCACGCGATCATCCAGCTCCTCCTCGCCGCCGGCGTGCGCCGCATCGTGGCGGCCGGCCGCTCGGGCGTCATCTCGCGCGGCGAGGAGTACGCCGACGAGCACCGCCGGTGGATCGCCGAGAACACGAACCAGCAGGGTCTCACCGGCTCGCTCACCGAGGCGGTCGCCGGCGCCGACGTCTTCATCGGCGTCAGCGCGCCGGATGTGCTCACCGAGGAGGCCGTCGCGACGATGGCGCCGCGCTCGATCGTCTTCGCCCTCGCCAACCCGGACCCGGAGATCGATCCGGTCATCGCCGGACGGCACGCGGCCGTGGTCGCCACGGGCCGCAGCGACTACCCGAACCAGATCAACAACGTGCTCGCGTTCCCCGGCGTGTTCCGCGGGCTGCTCGACGCGGGCGTCAACGACGTGACGACCGAGATGCTCGTCGCGGCGGCGGAGGCCATCAGCCGCAACGTCACCGACGAGGAGCTCAACGAGAGCTACATCATCCCCAGCGTGTTCGACCGCGACGTCGCGCGCGACGTGGCCGACGCCATCGTCGCCGTCGCCGAGCGCGACCGCGAGCGCGCACACGAGGCCGTCGCCGCCGCGGCGCACTAGGAGAGGAGCACCATCATGTCGATCCAGATCACCGATCCGGCGCCGGTCGCGCGCGCCGAGGAGATCCTCACCCCCGAGGCGCTCGCCTTCGTCAACGCGCTCCACGAGCGCTTCGCCGCGCGCGTGCCGCAGCTGCTCGACCGCCGCCGCGAGCGACGCGACGAGATCGCCCGCACGCACACCCTCGGCTTCCTGCCGGAGACCGCCGACGTGCGCGCCGGCGACTGGCGCGTGCCCGAGCCGCCCGCCGCCATCCGCGACCGCCGCGTCGAGATCACGGGCCCCGCGAGCCCCGCGAAGATGGCGATCAACGCCCTCAACTCGGGGGCCAAGGTGTGGCTCGCCGACCTCGAGGACGCGTCGGCGCCGACGTGGCACAACGTCGTCGACGCGCAGGTCAACCTGAAGGACGCCGCCCGCGGCTCGCTCTCCTACACCGCTCCCGACGGCCGTGCGTACGCGCTGCGGACGGACGCGCCGCTCGCGGTCGTCGTGGTCCGCCCCCGCGGGTGGCACCTGCCGGAGCACAACGTGCGCTGGGACGGCGAGAGCGCGGTCGGCGCGCTCGTCGACTTCGGACTCCACTTCTTCCACAACGCCCGCATCCTCGCCGACGCAGGGCAGGGGCCGTTCTACTACCTCCCGAAGATGGAGAGCCACCTCGAGGCGCGCCTGTGGAACGACGTCTTCACGTACGCCGAGGACGCCCTCGGGATCGAGCCCGGCACCATCCGCGCCACGGTGCTCATCGAGACGATCACGGCCGCGTTCGAGATGGACGAGATCCTCTACGAGCTGCGACCGCACGCGTCGGGTCTCAACGCCGGGCGCTGGGACTACCTGTTCAGCATCATCAAGAACTTCCGCGACGCGGGGGAGGCGTTCACCCTGCCCGACCGCGCGCAGGTGCAGATGACGGCGCCCTTCATGCGCGCGTACACCGAGCTGCTCGTGCAGACGTGCCACAAGCGCGGCGCGTTCGCGATGGGCGGCATGGCCGCCTTCATCCCGAACCGCCGCGAGCCCGAGGTGACCGAGCAGGCCATCGCGAAGGTCCGCGCCGACAAGCTGCGCGAGGCGAACGACGGCTTCGACGGCTCGTGGGTCGCGCACCCCGACCTCGTGCCCGTGTGCCGCGAGGTGTTCGACGAGGTGCTCGGCGAGCGGCCGAACCAGATCGACCGCCAGCGCCCCGACGTGCGCATCGAGGGCCCCGAGCTCCTCGACGTCCGCTCGGCGGGCGGCACGGCGACGCTCGACGGCCTCCGCCTCAACCTCTACGTCGCGGTCGCGTACACGGCGGCCTGGCTCGGGGGCAACGGCGCGGTCGCGATCCACAACCTCATGGAGGACGCCGCGACCGCCGAGATCTCCCGCTCGCAGGTGTGGCAGCAGATCCGGAACGGCGTCACGCTCGACTCGGGCGAGACCGTCACGCGCGATCTCGTCGAGCGCATCCTGGACGAGGAGGTCGAGCGCCTGCGCGGCGAGGTGCCCGGCGACGACTTCGAGCGGCTCTACCTGCCGGCCTCGCGGCTCGTGCGCGACATCGTGCTCTCCGAGGAGTACGCCGACTTCCTGACCAACGGCGCCTACGACGAGGTCGTGGCACGATGACGGCCGCTCGTGCGGTCGAGGTGGCCGGATCGCTCGGCGAGTCGGACTACGCCGAGGCCGACGCCGCGCTCGCCGAGACCGATCGGCTGCTCGTCGAGAGCTATCCCGGCGACACGGGCGCGCGTCAGCCGATCCACACCGTCTACGTCCCCGGCCACCTCTACCGGCCCGGGGTCGCGGGGGAGTGGGGTGCCGCGGCGCTCGACGCCGTCGAGGCCTCTGGAGGGCTCCGCGCCGTCGTGTCCGACCTCGTCGGAGACGCGGAGGCCGAGGTCATCGTCGAGCGCGTCTCGGCGAAGCTGCGCACCGAGCCGATCGAGGATCTCCGGATCGACTTCGAGGACGGCTTCGGTGACCGCGGCGACGAGCAGGAGGACGCCGCCGTGGTCGCCGCGGCGGAGGCGCTCGCCGAGGACGTCGCTGCCGGCACGGCGCCGCCGTTCGCGGGCATCCGCTTCAAGTGCTTCGAGGCCCCGACGCGGCGCCGCGGCATCCGCACGCTCGACCTGTTCCTGACGACCCTCGCGGCGCGCGGCGAGCTCCCCGAGGGGCTCGTCCTCACGCTGCCCAAGGTGACGACGGTCGACCAGGTGCGCACGATGGTCTCGCTCCTCGAGCGCATCGAGGAGCGCCTGGGGCTCGTCCCCGGCCGCCTCGGATTCGAGGTGCAGGTGGAGACCCCGCAGCTCATCCTCGCCGCCGACGGCACCGCGCCCGTCGCGACCCTGATCCACGCCGGCAAGGGGAGGATCACCGGCCTCCACTACGGCACGTACGACTACTCCGCATCGCTCGGGGTCTCCGCGGCGTACCAGTCGATGGAGCATCCGGCAGCGGATCACGCGAAGGCCGTGATGCAGGTCGCGGTGGCCGGCACGGGCGTCCGCCTCAGCGACGGCTCGACGAACGTCGTGCCGACGGGCGACCCCGAGCGCGTGCGCGACGCGTGGCGTCTGCACGCGCGGCTCGTCCGCCGCTCGCTCGAGCGCGCGTACTACCAGGGGTGGGATCTGCATCCCGCGCACCTGCCGAGCCGCTTCATCGCCAGCTACGCGTTCTTCCGCGACGGCCTGGGCGGCGTCGCCACGCGTCTGCGCGACTACGTCGAGCAGAACTCGGGCGGCTTCCTCGACGAGCCCGCGACCGCGCGAGCGCTCGCCGGATTCCTCGTCCGCGGCGTCCAGTCCGGAGCCGTCACTTCCGAAGAGCTGCGCGAGCGCGTGGGCATCGACGAGCAGGCGCTCGTCGCCCTGGCCCACCCCCGCCGCGCCTGAGAGGACCCCATGCCCATCACCACCCCCACCTACGACTACGCGACGATCGACCCGACACTGCCGCCGCAGACCGACTCCCTCGGGTCGGCCGCGATCGTCACGGAGGCGTACACCGTCATCCCGCGCAGCGTCATGCGCGACATCGTCGCGAGCGTGCTGCCCGAATGGCGCGGCACCCGCGCCTGGATCCTCAACCGCCCCGTCGCATCGGGTGCGACGACCTTCGCGCAGCTCGTGCTCGAGGTCGAGCCCGGTGGAGGGTCCGACGGGCCCGAGCCCCAGGCCGAGGTCGAGGGCTTCGTCTTCGTCCTCACCGGGTCGGTGTCGGTCGAGATCGACGGCGAGCGCCACGAGCTCACGCCGGGCGGCTTCGCGTACATCCCCCCGGCCGCGCGCTGGTCGCTGCGCAACGACGGCGGCCAGACGGCCCAATTCCACTGGTTCCGCAAGCGCTACGAGCGCGTCGAGGGACTCGAGCCCCGCGCGTTCGCGGGGAACGAGCAGCAGATCGAGCCGGCGCCGATGCCCGGCACGGACGGCGCCTGGCGGACGACGCGGCTGTTCGACGTCGAGGACCTCGCCTACGACTTCCACATCACGGTCGTGACGTTCGAGCCCGGTGCGAAGATCCCGTTCCTCGAGACGCACGTCATGGAGCACGGCATCTTCGTCCTCGAGGGCAACGCGGTCTACCGGCTCAACGACGACTGGGTCGAGCTGCAGCCGGGCGACTACTTCTCCCTGCGGGCGTTCTGCCCGCAGGCCTGCTACGCGGGCGGTCCCGGGGTGTTCCGGTACCTGCTCTACAAGGACGTGAACCGTCAGATCACCCTCTGACTCGCGGCGCGATGGCCGGGGACCTCGTTGGGGCGGTTCCCGGCCATCGTTGTGTCCGGACGCCGGCGACTGCGGGTTGACGTGCGCCGGGACCATCCGGTAGATTTCACATATCAGAACTAATCTTCCGGATTATGAAACTAGAAAGGCCGGTCCGATGACGTACACGGTGAACTGCTCGATCCTCCTCACCGAGCTGCCGATCGCCGAGCGCCCTGCCGCCGCGAAGGCCGCGGGCTTCGACGCCGTCGAGTTCTGGTGGCCGTTCGCCGAGGCCGTGCCCGCGCAGGACGAGGTCGACGCCTTCGTCCGCGCGATCGAGGACGCCGGCGTGCAGCTCACGGGGCTCAACTTCTTCGTGGGCGACATGCCCGCCGGCGACCGCGGCCTCGTCTCGTGGCCCGCGCGCTCGCAGGAGTTCCGCGACAACCTCGACGTCGTGACCCGCATCGGCGAGCGTCTCGGCACGCGCGCCTTCAATGCGCTGTACGGCCTCCGCCAGGACGACGCGACGCCCGAGGAGCAGGACGCGCTCGGCGCCGAGAACCTCGCCGCCGCGGCGACCGCCGTCGCCCGCATCGGCGGCACGGTGCTGCTCGAGCCCGTCTCGGGCGCCGACCGCTACCCGCTGCGCACGGCGCAGGACGCGCTCGACGTGATCGCCCGCGTCCCGGCGAGCGCCGGCGAGGTGCGCCTGCTCGCCGACTTCTACCACCTCGCGGTCAACGGCGACGACGTCGCTGCGGTGATCGAGGCGCACGCGGCGCGCTTCGGCCACATCCAGATCGCCGACGCCCCCGGGCGCGGCGAGCCCGGCACGGGCGACCTGCCCCTGCAGCAGTGGATCGACCGCAGCCGCGAGCTCGGCTACGACGGCCCGATCGGGCTCGAGTACAAGGCCACGGGCGACGCCCCGTTCGCCTGGCTCGACGCCGCGGCCGCCCGCAGCTGACCGCTTCCCCCGCACAGACATCTCGGAAAGGCAGATCATGACCAGGATCGCGTTCATCGGACTCGGCATCATGGGCCTCCCCATGGCGAAGAACCTCATCTCGGCCGGCCACGACGTCGTGGGCTTCAACCGCAGCCGGGGCGCCGTCGACGCACTCGTCGAGGCGGGCGGCACCGGTGCCGCGTCGATCGCGGAGGCCGTCGCCGGCGCCGACATCGTCGCCACGATGGTGCCCGACTCGGCCGACGTCGAGGCCGTCGTAGGCGGCTCGGAGGGCGTGTTCGCCCACGCGCAGAAGGGCGCCGTCTGGATCGACTTCTCGAGCATCCGGCCCGACGTCTCGGCGCGACTCGCGGAGGCCGCCGCCGAGGCCGGCCTGCGCGCGCTCGACGCGCCCGTGTCCGGCGGAGAGGCCGGGGCGATCGAGGGCGTGCTCTCGATCATGATCGGCGGCGACGAGGCCGTCGTCGAGGAGGTCCGCCCCGTGCTCGAGGCGGTCGGCAAGACGATCGTCCGCGTCGGTCCCGCCGGCTCGGGCCAGACGGTCAAGGCGGCCAACCAGCTCATCGTCGCCGGCACGATCGAGCTCGTCGCCGAGGCCCTCGTCTTCCTCGAGGCGTACGGCGTCGACACGACGAGCGCCGTCGAGGTGCTCGCAGGCGGACTCGCCGGCAACCGGATCCTCGATCGCAAGGCCGCGTCGATGATCAAGCGCGAGTTCGAGCCGGGCTTCCGCATCGACCTCCACCACAAGGACATGGGCATCGTCACGAGCGCCGCCCGTGAAGCCGGCGTCCACATCCCGCTCGGCGCCCTCACCGCCCAGCTCATGGGCGCCGCTCGTCAGAAGGGCTACGGGTCGCTCGACCACTCGGGCCTCCTCCTCCTCGTCGAGGAGCTCTCCGGCCGCGCGAGCAAGGCGTAGCCCCACCCCACCTCCCGCAGCGGAAGCGGCCTCGGCCCCCGCGGCGACAAGACCATCAGGAGACCATCATGACCAAGATGCGCGCCGTGGACGCGGCAGTGCTCATCCTCGAGAAGGAGGGCGCCACGCAGGCCTTCGGCCTGCCGGGTGCCGCCATCAACCCCTTCTACTCCGCCATGCGCGCCCACGGCGGCATCCGCCACGTGCTCGCCCGCCACGTCGAGGCGGCGAGCCACATGGCCGAGGGGTACACCCGTGCCGAGCCGGGCAACATCGGCATCTGCATCGGAACGTCGGGCCCCGCCGGCACCGACATGATCACGGGCCTGTACTCGGCATCCGCCGACTCCATCCCGATCCTCTGCATCACGGGTCAGGCGCCGGTCGCCAAGCTCGACAAGGAGGACTTCCAGGCGGTCGACATCGCCTCGATCGCGGCTCCCGTGACGAAGATGGCGAAGACCGTGCTCGAGGCCGGCCAGGTGCCCGGCGTCTTCCAGCAGGCGTTCCACCTCATGCGCTCGGGCCGTCCCGGCCCCGTGCTCATCGACCTCCCGATCGACGTGCAGCTCACCGAGATCGAGTTCGACATCGACCTGTACGAGCCGCTGCCGATCGCGCGCCCCGAGGCCACCCGCGGCCAGCTCGAAGCCGTGCTCGACCTCATCGAGTCGTCCGAGAGGCCCGTGCTCGTCGCGGGCGGCGGCATCATCAGCGCCGACGCGTCGGACGACTTCGTCGCGCTCGCCGAGGAGCTCGGCCTTCCCGTCATCCCGACCCTCATGGGCTGGGGCGTCATCCCCGACGACCACGCCCTGCACGCGGGGATGGTGGGCCTGCAGACCCAGCACCGCTACGGCAACGAGAACCTGCTCGCCTCCGACGCCGTGATCGGCATCGGCAACCGCTGGGCGAACCGCCACACGGGTGCCCTCGACGTCTACCGTGCGGGCCGCCGCTTCGTCCACATCGACATCGAGCCCACGCAGATCGGCCGCGTGTTCGCGCCCGACCTCGGCATCGTGTCGGACGCGGGTGCCGCGATCCGCGGACTGCTCGAGCTCGTCCGCGAGCGCAAGGCGGCCGGGTCGCTCCGCGACCGGTCGGCCTGGGTCGCCGAGACGCAGGAGCGCAAGGCGACGCTGCAGCGCAAGACGCACTTCGACAACGTGCCGATCAAGCCGCAGCGCGTGTACCAGGAGATGAACGCCGCGTTCGGCCGCGACGTCCGCTACGTCTCGACGATCGGCCTGTCGCAGATCGCCGGCGCGCAGCTGCTCCACGTGTACCGCCCGCGCCACTGGATCAACTGCGGTCAGGCCGGACCCCTCGGCTGGACGCTGCCCGCGGCGCTCGGCGTCGTGACCGCCGACCCGACGAAGACCGTCGTCGCGCTGTCGGGCGACTACGACTTCCAGTTCCTCATCGAGGAGCTCGCGGTGGGCGCGCAGTTCAAGCTGCCCTACATCCACGTGCTCGTGAACAACTCCTACCTGGGCCTCATCCGCCAGGCGCAGCGCGCGTTCGACATGGACTACCACGTGTCGCTCGCGTTCGACAACGTCAACAGCCCCGAGACCGAGGGCTACGGCGTGGACCACGTCAAGGTGGCCGAGGGCCTCGGCTGCAAGGCGATCCGCGTGCGCGAGGCGGGCGACCTCGCGGGCGCGTTCGAGCAGGCGAAGAAGCTCATGGAGGAGCACCAGGTGCCGGTCGTGGTCGAGGTCATCCTCGAGCGCGTCACCAACATCTCGATGGGCGCAGCGGGCATCGACGCGATCAACGAGTTCGAGGACCTCGCCGAGGGCCCCGAGGACGCGCCGACCGCGACCATCCCGCTGCGTCCGGCCGCCGTCACGGCCTGAGCAGGACGCCCGGAGGACGCGCGTGCGCATCGTCATCGCCCCCGACAAGTTCAAGGGGTCGCTCAGCGCGGAGCAGGTCGCGCAGGCCGTCGCCGACGGCCTGCGCGACGAGCTCCCCGACGCGGAGATCGACCTCGCGCCGGTCGCCGACGGCGGCGAGGGCACGGTGGACGCGGCGGTCGCCAACGGGTTCGCCCGGCACGGGGCGGTCGCGTCCGGGCCCCTCGGCGACCCGGTCGCGGCGACGTGGGCGCAGCGCGACGACCTCGCCGTCATCGAGATGGCGACGGCCTCGGGCCTCGAGCTCGTGCCCGATGCCGAGCGCGACGCGCTGAGGGCGTCGTCGCGCGGCACGGGCGACCTGATCCGGGCCGCCCTCGGCCGCGGTGCACGCCGGCTCGTGCTCGCGGTCGGGGGATCGGCCTCCACCGACGGGGGAGCGGGCATGCTCGCGGCCCTCGGTGCGCGCCTCCTCGACGAGGAGGGGCGCGAGGTGCCGGATGGCGGTGCAGCGCTCGCGCGCGTCCGCCGCGTCGACCTGTCGGGGCTCGATCCCCGGCTCGTCGGCGCGGAGGTCGTCCTCGCGAGCGATGTCGACCATCCGCTGCTCGGGGCGCGCGGTGCGGCGCGCGTCTTCGGGCCGCAGAAGGGCGCATCGCCCGCCGACGTCGAGACCCTCGACGCCGCGCTCGCGGTGTTCGCCGACGCCCTCGAGGCCGCATCGGGCGTCGCTGCCCGCGACCTGCCCGGTGCGGGCGCGGCCGGCGGCGTCGGCTTCGGCGCTCTCGCGGCGCTGCGCGCTCGACGCCGTGCGGGCGTCGACGTCGTGCTCGACCTCACCCGTCTCGCCGACCGTCTGCGGGGGGCGGACCTCGTCGTGACGGGTGAGGGCTCGCTCGACGAGCAGAGCCTCGGGGGGAAGACGCCGCTGGGCGTCGCGCGCACGGCGGCGGCCGCGGGGGTGCCCGCCGTCGCCGTGTGCGGCCGGTCGCTCCTCGGCGAGGAGCGCTGGCGGGAGGCGGGGTTCGCCGCGTGCTACGCGACGAGCGACCGCGCCGTCGACGCGGCGGCGAGCATCCGCGACGCCGCCATCCACCTGCGCGCGATCGGCCGCGACATCGCCGCGCAGCATCTCGCGGCCGTTCCGCGAAACTGATGAGAGACCATTCGAAAGGAGCGACGATGTCGTCGCAGACCGAACACAGTGCAGAGTCGACAGCCGCCTCGACGCTTCCCCGCGAGCGCTACGACCTCGTGATCCGGGGCGAGCGGGTGCTCACGACCTCGGGCGTGCGCCCGCGCGAGGTGGGCGTGCGGGATGGCCGGATCGTGGCGCTCCAGCCGCTCGGGAACGCGCTCGAGGGCGACGAGGTCGTCGAGCTGGCAGCGGGGGAGACCCTCATCCCGGGCCTCGTCGACACCCACGTGCACGTCAACGAGCCCGGCCGGACCGAGTGGGAGGGCTTCGCATCCGCGACCCGCGCCGCGGCCGCAGGAGGCGTGACGACGATCATCGACATGCCGCTCAACAGCATCCCGCCGACGATCGACGTGCCGGCCCTCGAGGAGAAGCGCGCCGTCGCGCGCGACCAGGTGCACGTCGACGTGGGCTTCTGGGGCGGCGCCGTGCCCGGCAACACGTCGTCCCTGCGCGACCTCCACGACGACGGCGTCTTCGGGTTCAAGTGCTTCCTGCTGCACTCGGGCGTCGACGAGTTCCCGCCGCTGGACGCCGACGAGATGGAGCACGACATGCGCGAGCTCGCGTCGTTCGACTCCGTCATGCTCGTGCACGCCGAGGACTCGCGCGCCATCGACCGCGCGCCCTCGCCCGAGGGCGACGACTACGCGAAGTTCCTCGCCTCGCGCCCCCGCGGCGCCGAGAACATCGCGATCGCCGAGGTCATCGAGCGCGCCCGCTGGACGGGGGCGCGTGCGCACATCCTGCACCTGTCGTCGTCCGACGCGCTGCCGATGATCCGCTCGGCGAAGCGCGACGGCGTGCGGCTCACGGTCGAGACCTGCCCGCACTACCTGACCCTCACCGCCGAGGAGATCCCGACGGGCGGCACGCAGTACAAGTGCTGCCCGCCGATCCGCGAGGCCGGCAACCGCGAGCTGCTCTGGGAGGGCCTGCAGGACGGCACGATCGACTTCATCGTCTCGGACCACTCCCCGTCGACGCTCGACCTGAAGGACCTCGAGAACGGCGACTTCGCGGTGGCATGGGGCGGCGTCTCCTCGCTGCAGCTGGGGCTGTCGCTCGTGTGGACCGAGGCGCGTCACCGCGGCATCGACTTCGAGACCGTGGTGTCGTGGATGAGCGACCGGCCGGCGCAGTTCGCGGGACTCACCGGCAAGGGCCGCATCGCGCCCGGCTACGACGCCGACTTCGCGGTGTTCGCCGACGACGACGCGTACGTCGTCGACGTCGCGAAGCTCCACCACAAGAACCCGATCACGCCGTACGCGGGTCGCGCGCTCTCGGGTCTCGTGCGCCGCACGTACCTGCGCGGTCAGGTCGTCGACGGCAGCACCCCGCGGGGCCAGCTCCTCCGCCGCGGCATGATCGACTGACGCACGGCCGCCGGATGGCGGCTGCGGCTAACATGGCTCGACGTGCCCGTGAACCCCGCAGCCGCCATCCGACCCTCCTCGGCGACGGCGTCGTCCGCCCCGCGGATCACCGTCGCCGCGATCGCCTTCCTACGAGCGGATGGCGCGGTGCTGACCGTGCGCAAGCGCGGCACGCGCGCGTTCATGCTGCCGGGCGGGAAGCCGGAGGCGGGGGAGAGCGCGGTCGACACGGCCATCCGCGAGGTGCGCGAGGAGCTCGGGCTGGAGATCGCGCCCGCCGAACTGCGCCTGCTGGGCACCTTCGCGACCCGTGCGGCCAACGAAGCCGATCACGCGCTGCTCGCGACCGTGTTCACCACCAGGACTCCGGTCGAGCCGGTCGTGCAGGCCGAGATCGACGAGCTCCGGTGGGTCGTCCCGGTCGAGGCGGTCGACGATCCGTCGCAGGCGCCGCTCAACCGCGAGCACGTGTTCGCCCGCCTCGCCGTGCTCTGACCGCCCACCTCCTTCGCGAGACTAGCGTCGGTCGTCGAGACTGGCGTTCCCCGCACTGGTCTCGGCGACGGGCGCTGGTCTGGATGGCGGGAGGCCGCCGCGCGGGGCGGCAGCCCGCCGAACAGGGCGCCGGCAGCCCGCCGAGCGAGGCTCTGACCGCCCGCCGACTACACTCGTCCGGTGGCCAAACTCTACTTCCGCTACGGGGCGATGAACTCGGGCAAGTCCACCGCCCTCCTGCAGGCCGCGTACAACTACGAGGAGCGCGGGCAGGCCGTCCTCCTCGCCAAGCCCGCGATCGACACGAAGGGCGCCGACCAGATCGAGTCGCGCCTCGGCGTCACCCGCACGGTCGACTTCCTCATCGATGCGGATGACGATGCCGGCGAGCTCTTCGCGCGTCACCGCGAGCACGTCCGCCGCGAGGCGAGCCGCGCCCTGTTCGCAGGAGACCGTCCGCGCGACGTCGCGTGCCTGCTCATCGACGAGGCGCAGTTCCTCACGCCCGCGCAGGTCGACCAGGTGTTCCGCATCGCGGTGCTCGAGGACATCCCGGTGATGGCGTACGGCATCCGCACCGACTTCCGCACCCAGGCGTTCCCTGGCTCGCGGCGACTCCTCGAGATCGCCCACGCCCTCGAGGAGCTGAAGACGATCTGCCGCTGCGGCCGGAAGGCGCTCTTCAACGGCCGCAAGGTCGCAGGACGGTTCGTTTTCGACGGGGACCAGGTGGCCATCGACGCCGAGGGCGCCGCCGTGCGCGACGAGCACTTCGTGACCTACGAGTCGCTGTGCGGCGTCTGCTACCTCGAGGAGTCCGGCGGCGTGCTCACGCCTGCATGATGCATGTTGACGTCAACATGGCCGGAGCCGTAGCCTGAGGGCATGCGAGTACTCCTTGCCGGCGGAGCCGGATACATCGGTGCGCACACTGCGGTGGCGCTCGTCGAAGCCGGCCACGAGGTCGTGCTGCTCGACAACCTCGACAACACGAGCGACGTCGTCGCCTCGCGCATCGAGCAGATCACGGGGACGCCCGTGGCGCTCGTCGTGGGCGACGCGGCCGACGACGAGGTCGTGGGGGCGGCGTTCGCCGAGCACGGGCCGTTCGAGGCGATCATCCACTTCGCCGCGCACAAGGCGGTCGGCGAGTCGACCCAGAAGCCGCTCGAGTACTACGCGAACAACCTCGACTCGACGTTCGCGCTGCTCCGCGTGGGGCTCGCCAACGGCATCCGCTCGTTCGTCTTCTCCTCCACGGGGACCGTCTACTCGAACCCGGCCGACCTGCCGTTCCGCGAGACGGGCACGCGCGACCTCGTCGAGCTCTCGAACCCGTACTCGAAGAGCAAGCTCATCAACGAGGTCATCCTCGCTGACGTGCAGAAGGTGAACCCCGAGCTCAACGTCACGCTGCTGCGCTACTTCAACCCGGTCGGCGCGCACGAGTCCGGTCTCATCGGCGAGGACCCGCAGGGCATCCCCAACAACCTCATGCCGTTCGTCGCACGCGTGGCCGTCGGCTCGCTGCCCGAGATCAACGTCTTCGGCGACGACTACGACACCCCGGATGGCACGGGCCTGCGCGACTACATCCACGTCGTCGACCTCGCCGAGGGGCACGTCGCGGCGCTCGAGAAGGCGCAGCCCGGGCTCGCGAGCTACAACCTCGGCACGGGCCGCCCCGTGAGCGTGCTCGAGCTCATCGCGTCGTTCGAGAAGGCCGTCGGCCGCGAGCTGCCCAAGGTGATCGCGCCGCGACGCCCGGGCGACATGGCCGCGACGTACTGCGACCCGGCGAAGGCCGAGTCGGAGCTCGGATGGAAGGCGCGCTTCGGCATCGACGACATGACGTCGAGCGTCTGGAACTGGCAGCAGAAGAACCCGCGCGGCTACGCCAGCTGACGCGCCAGACGACGAAACGGCCTCCGGATGATCCGGAGGCCGTTTCGTCGTATGGCGGGCGCTCAGACGCGCACGGGGAGCGCCGGGATGAGCTCCTCGAGCTTCTCGACGGTGTCCTCCCAGCCCGTCACCGAGACGCACGCGACGCCCATCGCGAGGACGGGGTAGTCGTTGCCGTCGGCGTCGAGCCGGTCGCCGTAGAAGAGCATGTCGTCGAGGTCGATGCCGGTCTCCTCGGCGAGCTGGCGCATGCCGTAGGCCTTGTCGATGCCCTTGCGGGTGATGTCGACCGAGGTCGAGCCGCCCGAGCGCACCTCGAGGTCGGGCACGCGCGCGGCGACGGCGTCGCGCAGCGCGGACTTCTTCTCGCTCGTCGGGTCCCACGCCTTCTTGGCGTCGACGGGCGCCTCCTGGCCGAGGGCCGAGAACGTGATCTGCGAGCCGCGGTCCTCGAGGATCGGGCCCCAGGTCTGCGTCTCCCAGAAGCCGAGGCGCTTGGCCTCCTCCTCGACCGCGGCGAGGGCGCGGCGCTTCTCGTCGTCGGTGAGCTCGCGCGCGTACACCGCCGAGAAGTCGTCGCCCGTGTGGCGGAAGTACTGGGTGCCGCACGTCGGCAGGAGGTGGATGTGCGAGAGCGCCTCGGGAGCCTCGGGGAGTCGGTCGACGACCTGCATGCGGAACTGCTGGATCTGCCCGCCCGAGATGATCGCGACCTCGACACGCTCCGCGAGCGCGATGAGCAACTCGCCGATCCGCGGCTCGATGGGCGACTTCGAGGGAGCGAGGGTGTCGTCGAGGTCGAAGGCGACGAGGCGGGGCGTGGCAGGCATGTCTCTCCGGATGTCGGATGGGGCACGAACCGGACAAGCCTACGCGACACGCCCTGAGAACGCGGGGAGGGATGGTCCCGGTCGACCCGCGTAATGAAACGGCCGCTCGCGCGTCTCATGAGCAGGGGAGGGATCCGCGGACGGAAGGGGAGAGGCATGAGTGCCGATGAGATGGCCCACATCGCGTCGATCGTCGCGCTCGCCGCGTCGGCCGCCGGGGGTCTGCTCGTGCTGATCAGCGCCTTCGTCGTCGGCCGCACGCGCCGGCGCACGGCGGTGCCGCGGCGCCCGGGCGGTCGGCGCGCCTGACGCGCCACCCGAGGCCGATGGGACAGCAGAAGGGCCGGTTCCGATGGAACCGGCCCTTCTCGTGTGGTCGGGGTGACAGGATTTGAACCTGCGGCCTCGTCGTCCCGAACGACGCGCGCTACCAAGCTGCGCCACACCCCGTGGCAACCCGTCTACTCTACCCGATCCGACGCGGTGAGCCGAATCCGGCGTGTCCCCGGGAGTGCCGCGGCTTCGGCGCCGCCCCGAGGAGGACCGGGGTGCGGATGGCGGCGGTCCTGTGCCTCGGGCCGGGCGGGTGTCGACGCTGGTCGTCGCGATTCGCGGCGACTGCTGGCCCGTTCGCCCCGATCCGCGGCAGATGCCGACGGCACCTGCCGCGTTCTGCGTCCAAGCCGGCCCGATTCGCCGCGAAACGCGGGAACCGCGCACCTGCCCCCTCCACATCGTCTTCCCGGCTCTCGCCCTCGTCGATTGGCTCGTCGCGCCGGATCGTCCGAGGCTCTCGTGGCGCGAGCTGTGGGTCGTCTTCCCGTACCCGGTACTCTGGCTCGCCGTCGTCCTCGTGCGCGGTGCGGTCGACGGATGGGTTCCGTACGGGTTCCTGCTGCCGGAGCGCGGCGCGGGCTCCCTCGTGGCGCACGTCGTCGGGCTGCTGGTCGCGCTGACAGCCGCGGGCGCGCTCGTGTGGGGGATGAGCCGGATCCCTCGCGGAACCGACTCAGGCGCGCGCCGCGCGGGCTGATCAGCGGGCGCGCGGCGCGAGCGTGAGCAGCGAGACCTCCGGCGGGCACGCGAAGCGCACGGGGGAGTAGATCGAGTGCCCGAGGCCCGCGCTCACGTTGAGCGGCACGGTCCGGCCGTCGTGCGTCCAGCTCGACAGCCCCCGCGCCTGCTTCGGCGGAAGGTCGCAGTTGGAGACGAGGGCGCCGTAGAACGGCACGCGCACCTGGCCGCCGTGCGTGTGACCCGCGATGAGGACGTCGGCGCCGAGCTCCGTGAAAGCATCGAGGACGCGTCGGTACGGGGCGTGGGTCACGCCGATCGAGACCGGAGCGGATGGCAGCGCCGCGACATGCGCAGGGAGCGCATCGAGGTCATCGAGGTCGTGATGCGCGTCGCTCACACCGAACAGCTTCACGGCCGTGCCGCGCACGTCCAGAGTGGCGGCCGCGTTGTTGAGGCTCGTCCAGCCGAGCTCGTCGGCGAAGAACGCGTCGAGGGCCGCGGTGTCGAGCTTCGGCGCGGTCGTGGCCCGCTCGGATGGCCCGAGGACGTAGCGCAGGGGGTTGCGCGGAGACGGCTCGTACAGGTCGTTGGACCCGTGCACGAAGACACCGGGGACGCCGGCGAACGGCTCGAACGCCCGGCGGATGCCGGCCAGGCCTTCGCGGTGCCCGAGATTGTCACCGGTGTTGACGACGAGATCGGGGCGCAGCGATGCGAGCTTAGCCATCCACTCCTGCTTGCCCCGCTGCCACGGCGCCATGTGGGCGTCCGAGACGTGCAGGACCCGCAGGGGAGTCGCCCCCGGCTCGAGCACGCGCACGGTGTGGTGGCGCACGGTGAAGAGGTGCCGCTCGATGCCGATGCCCCAGACGGCGGCCGCGGCCCCCGCGCCCGCGAGGGCGCCGAGGGCCGCGACACCAGGACGCGACGCCACTAGTCGTCGTCCTTGTCGTTCTTCTTGTCGTCGCCTCCGCCGCCGCAGCTCTTGGCCTCGTAGTTCACGCGGATCACGGTGTT
Source organism: Microbacterium barkeri (assembly GCF_027921765.1). Taxonomy (GTDB): domain Bacteria; phylum Actinomycetota; class Actinomycetes; order Actinomycetales; family Microbacteriaceae; genus Microbacterium; species Microbacterium barkeri. The sequence goes on along the minus strand of NZ_BSEJ01000011.1, from coordinate 103,055 downwards.
CGGATCGGCGACCGTTCCTGCTTCGGGGTCGGTCCCGGTTACCTTGCCGCTGCCGGCGTCGGAGTTCTCGGAGCAGCTGCCACGCTCGACGTTGTCGAAGCCTGCGCCGGTGATCGCCGCGAATGCGGCCTGCACCGACATGCCCGATACATCGGGAACAGACGACGCCTTGCCATCGCTCGGGAAGATCGTGACGTTGGTGCCGCCAGCGGCCTGACCCGCGCCCGGGTCCTGACGCTGGATCGTGCCCTCGGGCTGGTCGCCCGGGACGGTCTCGCCGACCGTGACACCGAAGCCGGCACCGCGGAGGATGCTCGTGGCCTCGTCGATCGACTTGCCCGTGACGTCCGGGAGGTCGACGAGCACGCGACGCGTCAGGTTCGGGTCCGGCGTCGGGAACGCGCCGCCGGGGTAATGCGCGTTGGCCGCGGCCTGGATCGGGCGGGCGAGCTCATAGCGGACGTTGTTGCCGTTGATCCCGTTGCTCCAGATCGTGCGGAGATCCGTGAGCCCCCGGGTGTTGCCGACCCAGACGGCCGTCGTGGCGGCCGTGGACGACTCGATCATCATTGTCGAGACGTTCTCGTGCGTTCCGGTCTTGCCGATGAGCTCGGTGCCGTCGCCGGGGTTCGCTGCCGCACCCGTTCCGCCGTTCATGACCGACTTGAGCGCCTCGGCCGCCGTCGCGGCGATATTGGGCTCGATGACCGGCTCGCAGCCTGTCTCGGGGACCGGCACTTCCTTGTCGTCGATGTCGGTGATCCGATCGATCGCGTGCGGCTCGCAGCGCACGCCGTTGTTGGCGATCGTCGCGTAGGCCGACGCCATGTCGATGGGCGCGATGGCCTTCGAGCCGAGGACGTCGTAGAGCACGTTCTCGTCGGTGACCGATCCGCCGTTGCCCAGGGTCACTCCGAAGCGCTCGGCGACGCGGTTGATCTCGCAGACGTCGAGCTGCTCGGCCATCGCGAGGAAGCCCGAGTTGAGCGAGTCCCTCGTGAAGCGGGTGACCGTCCCCGTGTAGCCGTTGCCGTTGGCGAAGTTGCCGATCTTCGACGTGTTGTACTGCTGGACGCCGTCGCACTTGTACTGGAAGACGCGGTTGTTGCCGTTCAGCACCTCGTTGATCGAACGGCCCTTCTCGAGCCAGTCGATGAGCGTGAAGAGCTTGTATGTCGATCCGACCGGGAATCCGTTGGCGGAGCCGTGCGCGCTGTCTGCCGCGTAGACGAGCGAGGAGTAACCCGGCTGCGTCGAGACGACCTTCTCGTCCTCGGAGAAGTTCGTGTTCTGGGCCATCGCCAGGATCCTGCCCGTGCTCGGCTCGACCGTCACGGCCGCGGCGCCGAACTCGATCCCGTCGATGTGCGACGCAGCAGTGGCCTTCATCGCCGCCTCGGCGGGCATCTGGATGTTGAAGTCGAGGGTCGTGTAGACCTTGAGCCCGCCGCGTCGCAGCGTCTCCCAGCGCTCCTCGTCGGTCTCGCCGAAGGCTGGGTCGGTGAGGATCGTCTGCTGCACGTACTTGCAGAAGTACGCGGAACCGCCGGCGGCGCTGCATCCGGTCTCACGCGGGTTGATGTTCGGTTCGATCGGCTCTTCGAGCGTTGTGTCGTACTGCTCCTGCGTGATCTTGCCATCCTGGAGGAGACGCCAGAGCACGTAGTCGCGCCGGTCACGGGTCGACTTGTAGCCGTCCTCCGCTGAATTTCGGGCGACGCCTTCCTTGTCCGTGTAGGAGCCCTCCGGCAGATCGATGCGGTAGCGGTTGGGGTTCTGCACCATCCCGGCGAGCGTTGCGGCCTGGTTCAGCGTCAGCTTCGCGGCCGTCGTGTTGAAGTAGTACTGCGCAGCGGCCTCGATGCCGTACGTCTGACCGCCGAAGTTGGCGATGTTGAGGTACCCGATGAGGATGTCGTCCTTCGAGTACTCCTGCTCGATCGAGATCGCGTAGCGCATCTCCTGGAGCTTGCGCTCGTAGCCCTCGACGCCCGTCGCGGTGATCGCGTCGTTGTAGCAGTCGAGCTGCTCCTGCGAGTTGAAGGGCGCTTCCTGCTCGCACTTCTGGATGAGCACGTTCTTGACGTACTGCTGGCTGATCGAGGAGCCGCCCTGGGTGTCGCCGCCCTGGAAGTTGTTGAGCAGGGCCCGCGTCGTGCCGATGAGGTCGATGCCGCCGTGCTCGTAGTAGCGCGGGTCCTCACTGGAGAGGAGCGCGTCGTACATCGTCTGCGAGACCTCGTCGTACGCGACCGGGATGCGGTTCTGGTCGTAGAACGACGTCAGGACGAAGTCCTTGCCGTCATTTCCCTTCGCGTAGATCGTGGTCGGCAGCATCGGCGTATCCACCTCGAGATACGCGGGCAGCTTGTCGAACATCGTGATCGCGCTCGACGCGGCCGAGCCGGCGACGGCGATCGCGGGGGTGACGGTGGCGGTGACGAGCACTCCGGCGATCGCGCTCAGGCCGACGAGGCCGAGCACACCGCCGAGAACACCGCTCGCAGTCCTTTTCGCTCCGGGCATAGGCTTGATCGTAGGGGAGTTCCCTGAACATCCCCGCCTTCGGCCATGGTCCTCGGACCGCATTCCCAGCGCCGCACACGCTCGAACGACAGGAGTTCCATGACCACGTGGGAGTACCTCACCACGCCGCTGCTCATCCACAACACGGCGGCCATCCTCAACAACTGGGGCAAGCAGGGCTGGGAGCTCGTGCAGGTCGTGCAGGGCCCCGAGGGCGGCCTCGTCGCCTACCTGAAGCGGCCGCTGACCGAGGCGGGGCCGTCGAACGCGGGCCTCGGCGCCGCGGCCGAGGCGGCGAAGCAGTTCGAGGGCGGCGCCCAGTGACGGTCAGCGCGCGGCTCGCCGAGCTCGGCATCGAGCTCCCGGGCGTCGTCGCCCCCGTGGCCGCCTACATCCCCGCGAAGGTGCACGGCGACGTCGTCCAGACGTCGGGTCAGCTGCCGATGGTCTCGGGCTCGCTCCCGCACACGGGCAAGGTCGGCGACGGCGAGGGCCTCGTCGCCGCCGACGACGCGAAGGCGCTCGCCCGCATCTGCGCGCTGAACGCGCTCGCCGCCGCGGCGGACGCGGTCGGGGGACTCGACCGCATCACCGGCGTGCTCAAGGTGACCGGGTTCGTCGCATCGGCGCCGGCCTTCACCGGCCAGCCCGGTGTCATCAACGGCGCGAGCGAGGTGCTGGGCGAGATCTTCGGTGAGGCCGGACGGCACTCGCGCTCCGCGGTCGGCGTCTCGGTGCTGCCGCTCGACGCTCCCGTCGAGGTCGAGGTGGCGTTCCTCTTCGCCTGACAGGACGACGACAGAGGCCGGGCCCCGCGGGGCCCGGCCTCTGTCGTCGTCCTACCGCACCTGGGCGGAGATCACGCTCATCACGGCGGTGTCGGCCAGTGTCGTCGTGTCGCCGACCTCGCGTCCCTCGGCCACGTCGCGCAGCAGACGGCGCATGATCTTGCCCGAGCGGGTCTTCGGCAGCTCGCCGACGATGTACACGTCGCGCGGACGCGCGATCGGGCCGATCTGCTCGCCGACCCATGCGCGCAGCTGCTGCGCGAGACCATCCGGGCCGTGCTCCTTGAGGTAGCTCTCCTTCAGGATCACGAACGCGACGACCGCCTGGCGCGTGGTTGACAAATCATGCATTACGATGTGGATGCATGGATGCGAGCCAGGAAACCGTGCCCCGCGAACAGCTCTGCGCGATCTACACCCGGATCAGCGATGACCGCGAAGGCGACGAGCTGGGCGTCCAGCGCCAGGAGGATGACTGCAGAGCGCTCGCGAAGCAGCTCGGGCTGACGATCTACCACATCTACTCCGACAATGACATCGGCGCCTCGGATCAGTCCTCGAAGCGCAAGGTCCGTGAGGACTATCTGAAGATGCTGGCTGAGGCCCGCGCTGGAACCTTTGGTCGCATCCTGGCCTACTCCAACTCCAGGATCACCCGGCGACCCCGCGAGCTTGAAGAGCTCATCGACCTCTTCAAGGAGACCGAGGCAAAGTTCGGCAAGGGCAAAGGAGTAATCGTCAATACCGTCGTCTCGGGCAATGACGATCTGTCTACGGCAGATGGCCGAATGACGGCTCGGCTCAAGGCCGGAGTGGATGCGGGCGAGGTTGAGCGGCTCGCTGAGCGGCTACAGCGGAAGAACCTTCAAAAGGCGATGCGAGGGGAGCCAGCGAAGCAACACCGTCGGCCCTTCGGCTTCGAGGATGACCAGGTGACCCATCGGACCGAGGAAGCCGCCGCGATCCGGGAAGCCGTCCAAGAGATCATCGGCGGAGCCTCGATCACCGCCATCTGCCGCAAGTGGAACCAGCAGGGGATCAAGACGACGGATGGAAAGGAATGGAAGTGGACGCCCCTCCGGCGAGTGCTCCTCGGATGGCGGAGCGCCGGAGTCCGGGTCTACCAGGGGCAACCCCTCTACGATCCCGACGGCCAACTGGTCATGGGGAGCTGGGAACCCATCATCAGCCTGGAGGAGCGTGAGGCCGCAATAGCGAAGCTTGAGGAGCGCAGTAGGAGGGGTCAGCGCGAGGGTAAGTGGCTCCTCCAAGGCCTCCTCCAGTGCGGGCTCTGTGGCCGGCGGCTCTACGGGGCCATGCAGGACAAGACGGGGAAACGGCCCAGCAGCTATACCTGCACCGGCAGCGGCACAACCCACATGGGGATTTCGGCTGAGCGAGTCGAGCACTACATCGAGCGTGTGGTGCTCCGCTATCTCCTCGATAAGGCGATCTACGGCGTTCCCAATGAGCAGCCTCAGGAGAAGAAGGTCTGGCCGCAGGAGGCACGGCTTCGGGCGGTCACCGACAAGATCGCTGAGCTGATGGCTGCCTACAACCGCGACGAGCTCGACCGTCGGTTGGTCTTCCCCGAGGTGCAACGGCTCATCAAGGAGCGAGACGAGCTGGAGCGAGATCGCGCAGCGTTCCGCGCCGAACAGCTCGCACGACCGAATCGAGTAGCCACCATCGAAGATGCTGTCGGCTGGTTCACCGGCAAGCTGGAGCGGAGCTTTGAGGAACGGCAGCAGTCGCTCCGGGAGGAGATCGACTTCGTAGTGATCTCGAAGGGGACCAAGGCCTACGGCGGGAACACTCCAGAGGTAGCCCGACAGGCCGCCGTCGAGAAGCGCGTCTCTATCGTGTGGAAGGAACCCCACTACGAATACAACGGACTGACGGCAGAGGAAGCCGTCGAGACGCCCTTCGAGCTTCCGGGTCATCTCCTCGACAGGAGCCTGTCCTAGCCCGCCTCCTCGCCCCATGCACACACTGTCGAAGGCTGGCTAGGACGGGCTGAGATCGCAGCCTAGGCGCGCTCACGGCACCAAGAGAGCCGCCACCGTGGCTCCTCGTTCGGCACCCCCGGCGGTGATTTAGTCGCGGCCAGGTGGGCCCGCTATCGATGTCGGGCCTCCCGATAGACTCGGAGCCGTGGACGATGCAGCGATGTGGACGGCGGCGTGAACGCGAACGCGCCGAAGGGGAAGAACAGCAGCCTGGCAGCTGCAAAGAAGGCCAAGGCGGATGAGTTCTACACTCAGCTGAGCGACATCGAGCGTGAGCTTCGCCACTACAAGAAGCACTTCAAGGGCAAGACGGTCTATCTAAACTGCGACGACCCTCGGGTGAGCAACTTCTTCCACTACTTCAGCTACAACTTCGAAACGCTCGGGCTCAAGAAGCTGATCGCCGCTTGTTACAAGAGCCAGGAAGTTGACCTCTTTAGCGAGAATGCCGATCCACAGGCTATCTACCTCGTCTATGAAGGCGACAAAAATGGCAGCGGTATGCCGGAGCTGGACGAGATCGGAGTCAAGCAGTTCAAGGGCGACGGCGACTTCCGGAGCGAAGAGAGCATCGAGCTGCTGAAGGAAGCAGACATCGTGGTGTCGAACCCGCCTTTCTCGCTCTTCCGCGAGTATGTGGCGCAGCTCATGGAGTATGACAAGAAGTTCGTCATCCTGGGCAACCAGAACACCCTCACAACCAAGGAGATCTTCGAGCTGGTGAGGGCCAACAAGCTCTGGCTCGGCTACAACAACGGCGACATGTCGTTCAGGGTCCCTGCTCACTATCCGCCCCGCGAAACTCGGTTCTGGATCGATGAGAATGGTCAGAAGTGGCGCAGCTTCGGCACCATGTGTTGGCTCACTAACCTGGACATCGCTAAGCGCCACGAAGATCTGCTGGTGTGGAAGAGCTACGATCCCGAGCTCTATCCGTCCTATGACAACTTCGACGGGATCGATGTGGGGAAGACTGCTGACATCCCAGCGGATTATGACGGCGTGATGGGAGTCCCTGTTGGCTTCCTGACGAAGCACAATCCGGATCAGTTCGAGATCGTCGGAATCACCAAGAGCTGGGCCAAGCTCGCCACTAAGAAGTATCCGACGCAGATCCAGGTCAGTGCCACGGGCAAACGGAGCGAGGTTGGCAAGCTCAACGATGGCGCCGTGCTTCAGGTCGACACGCCTCCCGCTCGTAAGACCCACTACATTGTGGATGGCAAGACCTACATCCAGACCTATCCTCGTATTCTTATCCGCCGCAGGAGCAATGGAGTCTCATGAAGATCACGCCGTATGAGCTGACCGTGGGCGAGCTCGCAGAAGGCTACCTGGACAACGCCGAAGGCGGCGTGGTTGCCCTCGATGGGAAGCTGGACATCCGTCCTCCCTACCAGCGCGAGTTCGTCTACAACGAGAAGCAGCGGCGTGCTGTGGTCGAGACTGCCTCCAAGGGCTTTCCGCTCAATGTGATGTATTGGGCCGTTCAGGAGGACGGAACCTTCGAGGTCATCGACGGCCAGCAGCGCACGATCTCCCTCTGTCAGTATGTGGACGGCGAGTTCGCCATGCCGCTGTTCGGCAAGCCTGAGCAGCGCTACTTCAACAACCTTCAGGTGGATGAGAAGAAGAAGCTCCTCGACTACAAGATCACCGTCTACCTCTGCGAGGGTGAGCCGAGCGAGAAGCTGGACTGGTTCAAGGTCATCAATACCGCTGGCGAGAAGCTGACCAACCAGGAGCTGCTGAACGCGATCTACAGCGGTCCCTGGGTTTCGAGCGCGAAGCAGTATTTCTCCAAGACCAACTGCCCGGCCTATCAGCTCGGCAGCAACTACATGAGCGGGACGCCCATTCGCCAGGACTACCTGGAGGATGTGATCCAGTGGATCAACGATGGCGATGTGGAAGGCTACATGGGCCTCCACAAGGACGACCCCAACGCCAGCAAGCTGTGGATCTACTTCCAGACCGTCATCGAGTGGGTGAAGGCTACCTTCCCGCACTACCGCAGCAACATGAAGGGCGTGAAGTGGGGACCGCTCTACAACAAGTTCAAGGACGAGATCATCGATGCGAACGCCCTGGAGGAGCGCGTCAGCACGCTGATTCTCGATGACGAGATCCAGAAGAAGTCCGGGATCTACGCGTATGTCCTGGACGGGGACGAGCGGCACCTCAACCTCCGATCCTTCTCGGAGAAGCAGAAGCGCGAAGCCTACGAGCGTCAGAAGGGTATCTGCCCCGCCTGCGGCAAGCACTTCGCCTTCGAGGAGATGGCTGGCGACCACATCGTGCCCTGGAGCAAGGGCGGGAAGACGGTCGCAGAGAACTGCCAGATGCTCTGCGCCTTCGACAACGGCAGCAAGGGAAACCGCTGACCGGACAGCACTCATGGATGATCTCGAAGAACAGCGGCGCAAGCGGAGACTGCGGGACGAGGTTCTGAACACACCCAACTGCCGCGAGTGTCTGCACCCGATGGCCCCCGAGCTGATCGAGGGTGAACCTGTCTGGCAGTGTGCGAACTGCGGGGCCATTCGCGAAGAGGACTGAGCCCCGCCGACCGTTCAGCTGTCGAGATTGTCCCAATCGTCGCCCAGAACCCAGCGAACCGCTGAGATCTTGCCCGAGAGGTAGCCCCAGGCCCAGTCGGACTCGACATCCTTGTCGAGGGATTCCACCCCATACTCTTGCTCGACCCGGCGCTTCTCAGCGAGCATCCCGGCTTTGATGTCCTCGGGCCAATCCAGACCGGGCACATCTTCATCTGCGGGCTTGCGGCCATACCAAAGCCGGTCAGACAGCTCCGACTCAATCGCCAGGATCTCCGACACTCTCCTCAGAGTGCTGGTGCCCACATCGTGCTTGAAGGCTAGATCGAGGTTACTCTCCACCAGCTTGAGGAGCTGCGGTTTCTCCCAGACCCTGATCCGAAAGGGTGGCCTGTTAGTCCGCGCGTAGTCGGCGATCCAGTCCTTCGCTCCGTTGGTCAAGTAGCCGGAAGCGATGAACAGAACCACCGAGGGGCGCTCGGCGTTGGCCCAGGCGATTGTGCCCTGGAGCGCGTCGGGCGGAACTCCCCGCTTGTAGTGCTTGCAGTCGATGAACCACCGTTCCTCATACTCGTGGCCATCGATGTCGCTCATCGCCTTCCGCGCCACGATGTCTCGGCCTCGGTCTGAGGGCGAGGAGGAAAGCGGGGTGCCCTTCCGCCAGTCCACATTCGAAAACCCGCTCTCGGAGACGAGATCGAAGCAGAACTCCTCGAAGTCGGTCGGAGACAGCCCCTCGAAGTCGAGCGAACCGAGAGCGAAGTCCTCGGCCTCATTCCGCTCCAGCCCGTCTCCCTCGGAATGCTCCGTGGTCTCATTCCCCATACGCCGAGTATATGGATGCCCTACCAGGCATCTGCGGCCGGTCAGCCGACGAGGAAGGCCGGGGATCGAATCGTGATCCCCGGCCTCCCAGTTGGGTCGCACACCGGCTCAAGCGGCTTCGGCGTCGATGCTCCGAGCGGCGACGAGCCCCGAGATCAGCAGTGAGGCTGTTCCCCGGGTGAGCGTGCCGAAGGTCTGCCAGAGCGCGCCGTGGCTCAGCTCCAGGAGGTCAGAGAGATAGCGGATCTGGTCGGCGGTTGCTGGCAGGTCGTAGCCCGTCTCGGCGTGCTCGACCATGAGATCCCGCTGGGCTTGGATCTCTTCAGCGGTCATGGGCTCACTCATCGCCATCACCGCCCAGGATGCTCCGGGCCGCCATTCTCTGACGCGCCGCCAGATCCCGCTGCTCGTAGGCTTCCCTGCTTTCGTATTGTCCCTCCAGAACCTTCTTCACGGTTCGTGGGGCCGTGGCGATGAGTGCTCCATCCTTCTTGCGGACAGTCCGCACAGCCTTACCGATGGCTGTGTAGCCTAAGCCGAGCTTGTGAAGCTCCTTGATCTGCTTGATCTGCTTCTCAGTGAGAGACGGCTTTCGCCCAAGCGGCACCTCCGCTTCCTTCAGGGCGTCCAGGGCGCGCTGAGTCTTCTTGACAACTTCCTCGCGGTAGTTCTCATCAACCATCGAGCGGAAGGTGATCTCGATAGACTGCGACGCTTCCCGAGCGTGGGTGAAAGTCTTGTTCTCGCGGATCACATGGAGAGTGCCGCCAGGATCGAGGATGTCCTCTACCTCAGAGAGCACCTTGCCCTTCTTGCGGCCGATGCGGTCATAGGTGTAGACCACGATCTGAGTGTTCGCAGGGTCCTGCTGGAAGAGCGGGCGAACCTTCTTCGACCACGCGCTCTCTGGATCAGTCAGGTTGGTGGAGCCAGATACACCCTTGTCCACGAAGATGGTCATCTTCGGGTCGTAGGCGAGGAGTGCCTTCCTCTGGTTCTCCACGCTCATGCTTTTGCCGTCATCTCGGCTGAGCCGGATGTAGCCGATTCTCTTGGTCATTTTCTCTTACCTCCGCGACCGTCTTTCGCTGTCCGAGGCGTTCTCGGTTTTAGTCGCAGAAGGCAATATCAAAATGGGGTGATCCAGAGGTGGTGCTCGATCTGGGGGAATAAGTCGCATTAGCCGGTATGCGACACCACCATAAGACGAAGGGCCACGATCCGCTTTGGATCGTGGCCCTGTGGTGTCGCACACCAGCTCAGCTCGCAAAGTCGGTGTCCCGGGATAGCATTCACGAACATAGACAGAGAGCAGCCGGAGGCCGAGCATGGCGCTGACCCACCACCTGAAGAACACGCAGTCGCCGGTTCGCCAGTTCCTCTACGACAGCGCTCCCCACTTCTTGCTCGCTGGCAGCCGAGGGCACCTTGGCAAAGACATCGCCCGCGAGTTCCGCTTCGATGAGCTGACTGCTCGCAAGCTCGACCTGCCCATCCCTGAGGCTGTCAAGGACAAGCGGAGCCACGCCGGCCCCATCGGAACTGCCTTCGACTACCGAGTGCGGATGATGCTCGGCGGCTTCGCCGTGGGCAACACGGTCGCTCTCAGGGGTCTCGAGCATTTCCAGCTCCACACCGAGGGCATCCGGCGCGGCAAGCACATGGCGCGGGTCCTCGATGAGGCACTGCTGATCGCTGATCAGGCGGCGCAGAGCGGGACAGACGAGGATCAGGACCGGCTCGCCATCGTTCTGGCATGGTGCGAGAGCTTCTACCGTGCAGGGATCTACGCCGTGGTCGAGGGGACCCTCGGGAAGCAGCTTCGCAAAGCAAAGAACGGCGCTGACCTCCTCGCGCTGATCGATCCGCTCATGCTTGCCGATCTCGCCGCGCTTCGAACGGGTGCGGCTGAGCAGGTCGCGGAGTGGAATAGGGCCATAGATGCGGGAGGGCGCTTCGAGCCCAACCCCGTCTTCGCTGGTAGCGCGATGGTGGGAGGCGCTGACGCCGACTGGATGATCGGCGACACTCTGATCGACTGCAAGGCAACTGAGCGGCTGACCAATCCTTGGATCAGAGACACCCTGTTCCAGCTGCTGGGCTACACGCTCCTCGACTTCGAGGATGCGCTGCGAATCCGCTGGCTCGGGATCTGGCTACCCCGCCGCCGAGCGTTCCAGAGCTGGAGCCTCGGTGAGATCCTGGAACGCCCCGCCGATGAGGCGTTGCCGGATCTTCGAGCGAGGTTCCAGCAAACGCTTCGGGAATGGCACGAGCAGATGGCGGCGGAAGCGAAGGCGCGCCGGGAGGCCTGGGCGAAGTGGCGTGAGGAGTTCGAGGCGGAGATGCAGCGCCGCGAGGAAGAGGAAGCTGCGAAGGCCGAAGAGCGAAGGGCAAAGAGGCGAGAAGCCGACCGGAAGCGCCGGGAGGCCAAGAAGGCGGAAGCCCCAGCCGGGTGAACGACAGACAGAAGGGCCACGATCCGCTGTTGATCGTGGCCCTGTGGTGTCGCACAGCTCTCAGGGGAGCGAGATCATGCCCGCCCACTCCCTCCGGTAGCTGTAGCGGCTCATTGCCGATGAGCGCTGGCTTCCGATGAGCGAGTAGCGGTCCTCGCCTCGGGGAGCGTGGCTCAGGCTGTAGAGCCGGTTGCGGATGATGATGAGTTCCAGTGGTTCGGTGATGTGCTCCACGGCTCAGCCCTCAGTAGCTAATCCGCGCTTCGCGCATGAAGCGCTCCAGCTCTGCGAGTTCCCTCAAGACCTTGTAGAGATCTGGGTATCCACTCTTGAAGTGAGGCTGCTTGAAGAGCCAGCGACAATAGGCCCGGTCCCGGGCTACCTCCTCAAGAAGGTGGCCCTTGTGCTTCCCGAAGGGCATGGTTCCAGCGGTTGAGTTTACGATTTCCATTGCTCATGAGTTCCTTGCTTCCTCCCGCCTCAGCGGGGTTGGGGTGATTACCTGGTCTACGCGTCGGCGGGCGTCAGGTCGTCCACGGCTTCCTCGTCAGGGATGGTGATGATGCCGGGAAGCTGCGAGAGTGCCTGAGCTTTCTCCTCTGCTTCCTGCGCAGCGGCTTCCTTGTCGAAGTCCTCATCAGTCTTGAACCGGATGCCCTTCACGAAGGAGGCAACGGCCTTAGCCCTGCGGATTCGCTTCTCAGGCTCATCCCAGTGATCCTGCTTCTCGGGCGTCCAAAGCGACTGTTTTCCGCTCAGAGCCTTCGGGACTCGCTTGTTCTGAAAGTGCTCAGCCCCGGCAGCCTTGAAGTTGTCGTGGGATTTCAGCATCTCCATGAACTGGCGCTGTGCCTCAGGTCGCTGATTCGATCCTCCAGCGAGCACTGAACGCTCGTAGCTCTCGTGGAGATCGAGGACCAGGCAGAAGGAGTCCTCATCCTCGATGATGAACTCGTCCCACCAGAGGCTGATGCGATCCTGGCTCGACAGCCATTCCCGCTTGGCCGCTTTCATCGCGGGAGTCTCAGGCAGGATGCGCTTGCCGTTGGCGTAGAACTTGCGGGCGCCTTCGAGCGCCCAAGCGAGAGCCGCCTTCAGGATCTCCGGGTTGTCTTCCGCTCCGTCGAGCCGAGGATCCTGCGGCTTGATGGTCAGCTCCTCGCGGCGTCCCTCACGGTGCCAGCGCGCTACCTGCTCGTCATACTCGTCCTGCGGCAGGAAGGTGTAGGGCATGGGGATGAGCTTGAGCCGCTTCCGCGTGCCTCGATCCGTTTCGCTGACCTTGAGCTTGTAGTTCGTGTTGATCAGGAAGGTTGCCTGCACATCGAAGGTTTCCTCATCCACGCCCTTGTGAGCTCCGGTCAGGCTCTTGGTCCCGGCGAGGCCCTTGGAAGCCTTCGAGTCGAGCTGGCCGTTCTTGGGAAGCTCCTCGATGGGAATGAAGCGCTTCCCCTTGACCCGGATGTTGGCGAAGGTCTTACTGTTCTGGCTGTTGAGCAGAATGTCGGAATCGATCTGCTCGGAGTAGCCGCCGAGCAACGCCTTGAACACATCCGCGAAGGTGCTCTTACCGTTATCACCATCGGCCTGGAGGAAGAATAGACCCGCAGGGTTGGGCTGGTGGCCCGTCAGAGCTGAGCCTATGAGCACCTGCATATACTCGCGAGTCTCCGGAAGGAACGCTCCCAGGATGAGTTCGAAGAGTTCGGACTTGAAAGAGGGATCAACCTCGTCGACCAGCCGGCTACCGCTCGCAGTGAAGTAGTCCTCGGGCGTGGCGGGCCGAATGGCCGTCGTCCGCAGATCAATGGCTGTGCCGTTGATGTGGAGCACATCCTTGTCAGCGTCGAAGAGATCCGCCGACCTCATCAGCCGCCCGAATGCTACGCCCGTGGCGTTCCTGCACGGCGTGAGGTTGAGGTAGCCTCCGGCCTTCGCCAGGAGTTTCTTCGCGCGCTTCTCCTGCTCCTCCTTCTCCGTCGGATCATCCTTGACGGCCTCGGCTTCAGCTCGAAGCTGTTCCTTCAATGCCGGGTAGACCTCAGCGCGATACCAGTCGAGAAGATCGCTCACGATCTCGCTTGAGTTCGTCTTCTTCCACACGCCATGCTGGGGGGAGAACCGCGCCCAGCTATTCCACTCGTTCACCGAGACCAGCTCGCCCTTCCGGGCATCCTGATAGGCGCTGGCTACCCCTCCGTCGTTGAAGAACTCGCCGGTGAGTGGCGGCAGTTCCTGCTTCTCGTTCTGGGGCACGGTCGGATCGTCCTCTCTCTGCCGGTTAGGCTTTCGTTCCAGTTCTCTCTGGATTCGGTTCTGTTCGCGGTAGTCAACGAAGAGGGCCGCGCCAGCGTTGTAGCCGTTGCGAGCATCCTTCTCAGCACAGTCGGCCTCATGGCCGGAGAGCCATGCGGCTTCGAGGACCTGGGGCAGCACATAGTCTTCCTGGTCCCAGCCAGTGATCTTCCCGATGCTGTGGGCAAGGGAAAAGATGCCAGCGTGCCGCTGTCCGTCCGGCAGGCTGCTCATCTCAGAGAGGAGCTGATCAACCATTCGGCGCTGACCATCGCTCAAGGTGGTGTCGGGATACTCCTCGGGATGCTCGCGCCTATGCTTACGGCGCGCCTCTGCCTCTCGGCGCTGCTCCTCCTGCCGAGCCTTCTCTTCGGGATCGACGATCTTGTTGGCGGCGCGGAGCTTGTCCACGAGCGCGTCCACCAGAGGCTGTGGCATCTCTGCGATCGGTAGATCTCGGCTGACCTCGTAGCGAGCGATCGAGCCGTCCGGCATCGTCCGAGTGGTCCCGGGGCCGACGACGAACTGGCCGCTGGGGAAGACATCGATGCCGGGAAGAAGGTCTGTCGCCTTGCGGATCTCCGTCTCCTGGAAGATCCGGGGTAGCTGGAAGTAGTAATGAAAGCCGCCCGTGCCAGTGGCAACGGTGAAGGTCTGGAAGTCGTTGGGGATACCGAGCTCGCTGAGCCAGTTGGCGAAGGTCTCGTTTCCATCTACTCCGTGGTGAGTGTCGATGTCCAGGACGAAGAAACCGGAACGAGTGAGGCAAACTCCGTAGCGGCCCTTGGCCTGCTTCTTGACGCCGCCTTCCCACTCACCCCAGCCGATGTAGTAGGTCTCGATCTTCTCGCCACGCTTGCGCTTCGCCGCCTTCTCTTCCGGGGTGAGCTTCACCCACTTGGGATTCCTCTCCCAGGTGCAGGGGTTCTTCTCCGCGGACTTGGCCTTACCACTCCTCTCATCGATTCGAGTGGATCCGAGGCTGTTGAGTCCGAAGAGGTGTGCTCCGTGGAGCTGCCAGGGAACGAAGGAAAGATCGCTGTTGTCGTGGGCACCGCCGTTGAAGTTCGGGCAGTTGCTGAGAGTGATGTTAGCCACAGTGGCCTCCTGTAAATGCTTGATCTGAAACGCCCCATGGTCAGCGGGGCAAAGACTCATATCAAAGCGGTCAGCGGAGGGAGCAGACATACATCGGAATGTATGTTCTGGGCAAACGAACGGCCCGGATGTGAGAGAGGATCAAGGCCTTACAGGAAGCCACTCGATCTCACATCCGGGCCGTAGAGTCTTGGGCGACCAAACCCAGACCTCTCCCCGCAGGAGCACAACTTGTATATCAAAGCGGAAGCGGTAGGGGTGGTGTCGCACACGAGCAGCAGAACTCAACGCTGTGGTGTCACACTCCGGCCAGGAATCCAGGAATGTTGAGCCAAATGTTGAGGAATGTTGAGCCATAGGCCATATGGCTCAACATCGCCAGAGCCGCGATGAGAGTGCGGCTGTAGCCCGCTCAGAAGAAGAATGTTGAGCATGTTGAGCCGAAAGCGTTGGCAAGGCTCCTACATGGGAGAGATCTGTTTGGATCTTCTCTTACTAGTCAGGTTTTGAGATATGGCTCAACATGCTCAACATTCAACCAACCAATCCTGCCAGAGCATCGATGAGATCGGGGCTGTAGCTGTGTTGAGCCATAACGGCTGCGGCTCAACATTGCTCAACTATGGCTCAACATTCTTAGCCGTGGTGTCGCACATGAGCAGCAAGGAGCCAGCCAGACACAGCGCTACCCGCCTCAGCCCGTAGATGGGAGAGGCGGGCAGGTTGTGCGATGGGCTGTTGGTAGCGCCTCAGAGGGCAGGAGCTGGCGAGTCAGAGCGGTATCTTCGTCAAGCCCAGCTCTTCGATGATGGGATCGAGCTTGCCTGTGTCCTTCATCCGGGATCGGGTAGGCACCTTGCCGTTGATCTCCCAGTTCTCCAGCCGCGTGTGGCAGACCATCCAGCCTTGGCCCGCAGACCCCTTATCCATGCAGAGAGCGATAGCATCCCGCCTGCTCATGGCAAAGAGCGCCTTCGGCCTTCTGCTGATGGACTTGTAAGCCAGGAAGATCACCGAGAGTCGGCCACCGTCCTCCAGCCATTCCTCGTAGGCCGCGTCCTCCTCTGGAGTGGTCTCTCTGGCGATCATGCTCCTGTTCCTTCGAGCCAGGCATCGTAGAGCGAGCCGTAGTCGATGCCGAGAACATGGGCGGCAAGCTCGAAGAGCGCTTCTCTGGAAGTGGAATCGTCCAGCCAACCTCTCGCGGCCATTGCGTCATAGATCCTGTGGGCGTTGGCCTGTGTCCACAGCGCGAGCGACTGGGGAGTTTCCTGCTCCACTGATTCGGCGCTGGCTTCTGCGAAGTGCAGGAATCGGAACCACAGCCGCTCCGTGGTCTCCTGGTCAGTGATCTGCATACTCATCTCGTTCTCCTCCTGTCGAAGAATCCGCCCATCTGAACGGATCTGCTGTTCTTCTACCGAGATTCCGAGCGAGTGTGCGCGCACCGACGAAAAAAGATGGGCTGATGCCGAAGCACCAGCCCATCTGCCGCGGAATCACCCGCTTTTCAGCGCGTGAGGAAATCCTGCGCGTAGGTAGTATCCGTGAGGTGAATCGCGTTGATCTTCTTCGCGACGCTCTTTCCGGCCTTGGAGATGTTGCCGTTCTTGCCGAAGAGGTCGCCGCCGAAGAAGACGAAGAGCGCGGCGAGCACGGCCATGGCCGCGAAGGTCAGGAAGCCAGCGAACTGCCGCTTCCAGAGTAGGACGAGCGCGACCACAGCGATGATGCCCACGAGCACGGGGCCGATCCAATCGCTGATGGCAGTGTTGACAAGATCGCCGAGGGCGAGGGTAGTGATTTCCATGATTCCTCCAGATGAGCCGTGCCCCTTGGGGGCACAGCTCATATCGAGGCGATAGCTGCCCGTCTCAGCCCGTCTCTCCTTCAGATCGTCGGGATGTGCGGCTCTGGGCTGTTGGCGTCGGAGATCGCAGTCTCGGGCGAGTCAACAGCGGTTGCTGCCCGTGCCGCCAGCCGCTGCGCCTTGACGGCCATGAAAGTGTCGTAGCCCTGGAGGGCACGGGCGAACTTCTCCGACTGCTTGCGCCTGTTCCAGGTCATCCTCTGCTCGTGCTCCCTCCAGCCGGGCATCCTGCGCCTCCGCTCAGCGTTGATCTCGGCTGCGTGGCTTGCTGCAGCCCGGGCCTTTGCCTGCCTGTCCATGGGTCCTCCCTTGATCGATGGAGGTTCTATCAGCGGGCGCCTGCCGATGTGTCGCACACCTGTGGGCGAGGACGGTCAACTCTGACGAGGAAAGCAGCCCCCGTGTATCGACATGCGCGCTGCACGGTTTCTGCCCGAGGTTGCGGACTACGGGCTGAGGCGCCCGCTACAGCGTCGACGAGGCCGATGCTCTGGCCTACGCGCTCGGACTGCCCTCTGGGCATCTGGAGAGGGCACAGAAAAGCCCCCGGACGAAGGGGGGTCCGGGGGCTTTCGCGGTGGTGCCGTGGAGCTGTTATATCAACGGGTGGCTACATCAGCCCGGCGTAGACGCAGGTGGAGATCCCGCCGACCAGCGACCGCTGAGTCTTGTAGAGCACCCACTTGGAAGCGTGCTCGCCGCTGGCAAAGCGGACGGCGTAGGTCGCTGAGCTTCCGAGAGGGATGACGCTTGAGCCGGTGAAGTCTGTCGTGTAGCCGCTCGGCCCCCCTGTTGTGGTTGCTGTGATCGAGCCAGGCAGCTCCTGAATCTTCCCGTCTACGAGCACCCCGTGCTCTGCGGCGCCATTGAGGCTAGTGTCAACGCTCCATCTGAACCGGATGTGCGAAGCGGAGGAGAGGGAGCAAGCGCTGGAGGCGACTATCGGCTCGGGGATCTCCGGCTCCTCCGGCTGTTCCGCCGTGCCACAGCTCTTGGCTCCGGCCATGCCCGTGAACTCTCCTTGGAAGCCCTTGGCCTGGATACAGAAGCCTCCGTCATCCAGCGCGGCATTCGCACCGTTGCCGATGAGGGGGGCGGCGATGAGGGAAAGGCCGAGAGCCACTGCACTGACGACGAGTAGGTTCCGGCGGTTGGTGTTCTTTCTCATGGTGATCTTCCTCCTGGTGTTGAGATCAGGAGGCCATATCAAAACGAGTGGTTCAGCGCAGTTAGACGAACTGCCCCGGGAAAGAGAAAGGGCACAATCCGAGAAACCGGACTGTGCCCTTCCCCCCCCAGGAGGCAAATCAAGCTGAGAATCACACAACAACCCTCAGCGCCCCATATCGCTACGGATCACCAGCCAAACCCCAAGGTGCGCGCGACCCGCTTCTGCGCTTTGGCGTCTCCAGCGCTGGCGGCGAACAGCGCGAAGAGGAAGCCCAGCACCTCCCGAGCGGACTTCTGAACGAGCCGATGGGGAAGCCGCACCAGCTGAGCGCCATCTTTGCCCGTCAGGTGCTTGACGAGCTTGTTGCCAGTCCAGCCAGCGAGCTTCAGCCCGACCCTCAGCGCCTTTGCGGTCTCTTCGAGAGCTGCCCTCACGATAGAGCGCCGCGCCTCGGCGGGCTTGCGCTGCCAGCGCGCGTTGGGTATCTCACTCAGAATCCAGCTGTTGGGCTTGTCTTCGAGCCACTTCCTACGCTTCGGATCCTTCGCCATCCGCTCGTGTGCGGCCAGCTCCTCCGCGTCCCGCTCATCCTGATAGCGGTGCCCCAGCTCAGCCCGAACAGCGCTGCGGTAGAGATGAGCATGCTTGTCCGTCGCGAGAGCCAAATGCTCGAGGGTATCCGTGGCAGTCGCCGGATTGCGAGCGACGAGGAGCCGCACATTCCAATCCGGAGAGTGCGCGAGCTGGGCGAGGATACCCGCATCGTCGGTGCTCTCCGCCAGGAAGAGATCCTTGGGGTTCGTCTGGCGTGGAGCCGGCTTCGCTCGAACAGGGGCCGAGCCCCAGCCGAGCGCGGGAAGCAGCATAGGCTCTATCCGCGTTTCGATGGCGGCTTCTTCGGGGCGCTTGGAGAGAGAGGCGCGCCAGCGCTCAGCTTCGTAGGGGGTGAGCTTGATCAGCTCGTCGCCCTTGCGCTTCCAGGTCTGGCGTCTGTGCTCAGTCCCGACCGAGAACACTCCGTCGACGACCGGGCTGACGATCTTCACCGAGCTGTGGCCGTGGTCCGACAGTTCCCCTCCACCTGCCTCAGCGATCCCGACGATGGAGGTGTGCGCGCCACCGTAGGGGCACTGCACCTGGGCCACGCACTTCATGTAGCGCTGGCGGCTCGGGGACCAGTGCAGATTAGCTTTCGCCACTGTGCTCATCACCAGCCCTCCTCTCTCAGCTCGATGATCGACTTACCCGTTCTCAGGCTTTCGCGGAGCATCGGCAGGTCAGCTTTGGTGAAGGCGGGCCAGCGCCATTCCGTAGCCTTGGGCTTCTGCTCCCTCAGCCGCTCAGCGGCCTCGATCCCCTTGGCGTGGGGGCCGAGGGAGCAAGTAGACGGGTGCGCGCATACCTCTGGCTCGGCTGCGCCTGGCCGTAGATGGAAGCTGAGGCCTTCGAGGTCTTCCGGCTTCAATGTGGTCATGGTGATCTCCTCCTTCGAGTCAGGAGGAAATATCAATCACAGTGCATCGGCGCAGATAGACGACCACTTGCGGAGGAGCGCGAGGACCTTCTCGGCTACCTCCTCATCCTCGTAGCGATACTCACCCGCCGCGCAGTAGGAGCACCGGCCCCAGCACGGATCGGGCCGCTCCCACTCCAGGAAAGCGTGGAAGCCTACCTTCTCGCCCAGGAGCGGCTGCTGTTCCATGTGCCCTCACCTCGAAGCGCACTATCGGCGGACACCATGCAACCATCGGCGCAGTTAGCGACTCGGTGAGCGCGATCCTCCTAGTCCGAGGCTGACTCCTTCCATCAACTGCTGTTGACTCGCGCTTAGGATCAAGGAGGAGACGCAACCTAAGCGTCAGCAAAAAATAAAGACCACTGGATACTGGCCGCCGCTGCTGCTCCCGCTTCTGCCGCCTTGGAAGCTCAGATTCTGGTTAGTCAGCTCATCGCCTGGAGCTGGGTAGGGCTGTTGCGTAAAGGTGCCAGTCCTTGATGGCAGCTTTCAGCACTCCACGGGCTGTAGTAGTGGAACTGGTCTCGACAGTTGGGAATGCGTCGAGCGCTGGATGAAGGTGTGCGCACACTTCCGTAGCCCACTGGGCGGGTTCGCAGTGGCAGGAGCGAAGACTGCTGTTGCAGCCTTCGGCGGGGTCTCGGAGGCCTACGGCCCGAGGGCTGGTTGGAAGCGTGCCAACAGCTTCCAGCGGGAGACCAGAGAGTGCTTACGGCCTCTGGCGAGGAGCACCGCTCCTCGGCCCGCGCAGCGCAGTCGGGATACCGAAGATGGCCAAGGTCTTCGGCTGGGAGCATCGCTCCCAGGGCACTGCCCACGGCAGGGCCTGCTTGCAGCGAAGCTGCAATGACGACGAGCGGAGCTCGGCGTCTGCTTTTCCCCCCCCCTGGAGGTCAGCGAAGCTGCCCTCCTCAACTGCCGTCTTGAACGGGAGTGGGGCGAAATATGCCCGCTCAAGAGGAGTTTGCAGCAGTATTTGCAGTTCGTTTCCTCCCGTATTGATATCCGGCGTGTGTAGTTCGCGATTTCTCTGTGATCAGTCGCAGGAGCGCGATCCTAAGCCGAATCTCACCAGGAGGAGAACGAGAAGATGACCACTACCAGCACCCACAGCACCCCCTCAAGCGTCCCAAACTTCATGGAGGACGACGAATACGAGAGCGGCGTAGCGATACAGCCCGGGACTGTAGAACAGCCTGAGAACAGCGCTCAGCCATCGGCTCAAACCGCGGAAGCGGCTCAGAAGCCCGCTGAAAGCGTAAGCATCGGCGCAGTTAGCGACTCGTCTTCCGCCGATTTCAACCCGATCTTGGCTGGCGATCTGGACGAGTTCGACGGTGAAACCACGGCTGAGTCAGAGCCGAAGGCGCCCGCTGCACCCACCGGCAAGGAGTGGAAGCAGCGTGTGGCAGCCGGTGAAGTGAAGGGCTACGAGCATCCGAATCGGGGCAAGTCCGAGGACTCTCCGACCAAGAAGAAGGCCTCGACCTACCGTAGAAAGCGGCTCGGTGAGAAGGACTTCACGGTGCTTGCGGTCCTCCTCATCCACGAGTTCCTTACCACCAAGCAGGTAGCCATCATCCGTGGCATCACCGGTTCGAGCGCTCGGAGGCTGATGCTCGGCCTCCAGGAGATCGGTGTAGTCGATCAAGAGAAGTTCCCCTACGGCCCTCAGCTCTGGTATCTCACTGGCCGTGGGCTGACCTATCTCCAGGGCGTCATGGAGATCCCCGAGGCGGCTCAGCCGCTTCACCGCAAGGGCCACTTCGACATCTCGAAGATCCGCCCCAACTTGCTCGCAGCGCAGGTGAGTGCGCAGCTCGTGGCTGGGACTGACACGATCCGACAGCACATCGCCCTGCCGCTCAGCACGGGAATCGACCTGATTCCTCATCTCATCCCCGAGTCCTACATCCGCAGCGAGTTCACGAAAGCCATTCAGAAGTCCGCTGGAAAGGGTGTCTTCGGAAACAAGGAAAAGCGAGCGAAGGCGATCCAGAAGCACTGGATGGAGCTCCGTAAGGAGACCACTGAGGACAAGGAAGCTCAGCTCCGAGAGCACCCAGAGCTGTGGATGCTCACTGGTCGCTCGGTGGTCTTCGGCGGGGAGAGCAAGCACTTCCATCCTGCCGATCTGATCCTGAATCTCCTTCCCGCCGGTCAGCTCCCGATCCATCTGGAGATCGAAACAAGCATCAAGAACGAGCACGAGATCAGAAAGATCATCACCACCTACATGGACCCGAACACCCCCAACGCTCTGGGCTCGGTGATCTACCTCACCCATGAGAAGACCATCGCGAAGCGGGTGCTGGAGATCGCTCAGGAGGTCTACGAGAAGCTGACCGACATGAAGAGCAAGCCGAAGGACCAGTGGAGGAAGCAGGCTCTCATCAAGGTTGCGCTGCTTAAGGACGCTGAGGGCAACCTCTTCTCCGGCAAAGTCTGGGATCTCTGAGAGCAAACGAACTGCACACGCTTGCGACTGAGCAGGTGCGCGCATACCAACGGCGGCGAGGAACTACCACCCTCGCCGCCGTTCTATTCTGTCTGCCTGGGTTCGCCATGTTCCTCCAGGAATCGCGACCGCTCGCATCATCATCCAGGATGGCCACTCTCAGCCCGCGGTTGCCCGTCTGAGGCTGGAGCACAGCCCAGAGGGTCAATGCCGTCGGGGCTGTAGCAGGCGCGCTCAGAACAGCCTTTCAGCGCCCTGCCGATCGGCAGATTCAGCGTGGCTTGAAGGCGTTGCCCCGGTAGAGGTCGCCCTCGACATAGGAGATCATCTCGCCCGTTCTGGAGGTTCCGAGCCAGAGATAGTCTCCCTCGCGCCAGTCAATGTGCCAGCCAGCCTTCGCGAGCGAGTCGCCGAGCGTTTCATCGGCGCCTCCAGGGAAGAAGGCCTCCCCGGAGGAGGGCGGTTCGAAGAGATCAAGGATGGCTTTCACCCCATCGAAGGTCTGCGGCTTCTCTTCCTCGATGCGGTCGAGCGTGCGCTGGTAGTGCTTCCAGTAGGCGTCCATGCGGCGACGATACGCGGACGCTAGCCAGACTCAAAACAGCAGGTCAGAACTAGTTTCCAGGAGGAGTTGACTCCTACCAGGAGTCCAATCATTGTTGGCCATGCCACACCACAACCACCGCTCGAAAGGCACCGATCATGGCAAACGCAACCGCTCCCCAGACCACCGCCGCCAAGGCCGGCGGGTTCGACCGCAAGGACATCACTCGCATGTTCGCTCGGCTCAAGCACGAGGTCGGCGGCCTCGTGGATGACGCGAACCGCTCGCGTCCCTTCTACGCCAAGAGCAAGGAGGAGGCCGTCGCCAAGCGGGACGCTGCCATCAAGGTGCTCAACGAGCTGGCCGACCGGATCGATGTGCTGAAGAAGGACTGATCGGACAGCAGGGCCGGGGATCATCCCGGCCCTTCCTACTTTCCACTCCCACCAGAAAGCAGCTCATGGAAACCCGCATCCTTCTCAACATCTCCGACAACGGCGGCTACGCCCCTGACCAGATCAACACGAGCTTCACCCTCGGCAAGCTCCTCGAAGGGCTGAACCAGGCCATCGAGACCTTCGGCGAGGATGCCGTCATCGTCCTCAGCAACGGCCAGCGCTACGGGGCTGGCTACGGCTCAATCATCGACCCCGGCTACGGGGACCTGTTCTACACCGCAGAGGACGGGGAAGACGACTGATGGGCGCGAGAGAGCGGATCCTCGCAGCGAGCTTCGCCTACCCGGCGAACTGGGACGAGATGGGGTCCTCCGAGAAAGATCTCTGGGAAGAGAACATCCTCGCCTATCTCGACCGGCGCGAGGCGGAGGAGAACTGATGGCGACCTACGACGCCACCGAAGCCCACAAGCACATCAAGCCCGAGCTGATGGACGAGTTCAAGAAGACCCTGGCCGATGCTGAAGCCCAGGGGCAAGAGGTCTACTCGGTCATCGTCGGCAACGGCGTGCCGCTCCTCTATTCGGTGAGGGACAAGGGCTGATGGACCTCCACGAGCTGCTGGAGCTGTTGAAGCAGGCCACCGATATCGCGGCCAGCTCAGCGAGCGACGGCTACGAGATCGTCCGGCCCCATCTCCACACCGCCGCCCAAGCGCTGGCGGACTTCCTCGCGGAGGGACACTGAGCCCTTTGCGCGGACCAACGCAAAGAGCCCCCGGCCATTTGGCCGGGGGCTCTTGCTCTGTCAGAGCGCTTCGCGCAGATAGTCGAAGATGATCGAGGACAACTCCCCGTGAAGTGATCCTTCCTGTTCCAGTGTTTCCACCGCTGAGACCCAGCGCTCTGCATCGATCTCCAGGCCGAGCGCCGCTTCGGCATGGGCACGGGTGATCTCCTGTCCGATTGCGGGCTCAGTCATGGAGCTGATCCGCGAACCTAGGAGCAAGCTCGTAATCGCCGTCCGCGATCTGCGCGGCGGTGAGCCCGAAGAGTTCAGCCGCTCGCGGCACTTTCTTGAAGTAGGCGCAGTCGCAGGTGTGATCGCAGTGAGCGCGCTCGGTGTCGGCAGGTTCAGCTCGAAACCCACCCATGAGAATGTCCGGGTCTTCGAGCGGGACTGTGATCTCGCAGAGGAGCGCGTGCCAGCATCCATCGATGTTCTGCTCCACTTCGGGCAGGCCGAAGTTCTCCTCGAAGAACTCGATGATCTCCTCATCTGTTGCTGCTGTAGTCATGGTGATTCCCTTTCGGCTGTCGGTTTCAGACTTCAACTGCGCCGTGAATCTCACGGTCGCCCCAATACATGACTGCCTGATCGGCAGCACGGCGAAGGTGATCCGCAGCGGCGCAGCGTAGATCCGCGGTGAGCGCTGGAGAGTCGTCCTCGAACCCAGCAAGGAACTCCCCGACGAGCCGTTCAGGCTCCTCGGTCCAGAACTTCTTGAACTTCGCTGCGCCGCCGGTCTCGTCGATCAGACGAAGCTTGCGGAAGCGCTCGCCTGCTGCACGAGCACTGCGCTTCTGTGCCTTCTTTCCCGCGCGCTTCGCGCTCTTGAGTTGCTTCTCCATCGCCGCAAGCTGCTGTCCCAGGGAGTCCTCGCCGAGTTGGTTGGCGAAGCGACCCCCGAGACCTTCCAGGAGCATCATCACAGCGAACTTGTCGTCCCTCGTTTCGGCGCCTCCGAAAATGGACTCGAGGAGGTCGAACATGAAGGCGACCGGGGATTCGGACGCCCAGGCCTGCTGGACGACGGAGTTGATCAGAGCGGTGTTCCTTGTGTTCATCATCACTTCCAATCTGTGGTCATGGGAGGGGCCGCTACTCGGTGTGAGTAGCGGCCCCGGTTCTTGCTCGCGGTTAGGCCGCTGCCTTGACTGCTGAGCCATGATGCTGCTGACACTCGCTGCCATGGACCTCTTCCCAGGTGACTTCGCCGGAGTCGAGGAGCGCCTGGACGGTAGTCGCCCGCCTCATGAGCTGCTTGAGCGTGTGAAGGATGCTCGCTTTGTAGTTGAGAAAGGCGTTCTCGGAGAAGAAGGTGTGGGCCAGGACGAGGAGGTAGCCAGGTGCATCTGCCGCATCTGGATCGTCACTGGGAACCGGAGACAAGTAGGCATCGATGAAATCCCCGGGATCGTCCTCGCTCAGGAGTCGGCGCTCTTCGCAGAGAACGAAGTAGGGCTCCAGCAGCGGGGTGGCAATCTCACAGATTGCCGAGCCGACTGCCGAGTCATAGTCGAGCGATCCATCGTGGAAGAGTTCGAGAATCCGCTCCTGGAACTCATCAGAGATCTCCTCCGGGTGAGCCCCCATGAGGTGGCGGAGCCGCTCGCAGGGAGTCGTAGCCAACCAGATCCCCTTGCGGAGCGCTCGGATCTTCCGGCTCTCTTCGGCGGTAAGTCCTTCGAGAGCAGGCCGGTTCGCGTTCTTCTTGCTCTTGCTGTTCTTCTTGTTGCGTGCTGCTTTGCCCATGGGGGCCTCCTTATTGGTTAGTGGCTCGATCGAGCCGGATTTCTGTGGGCCGGACGGAGCGTGCGCCCCGCCGAGGTCTGTGGGTAGCGAGCGCAATGCTCGCCGGGTTGTTCGCACCAACTGGTGCGGTAGTTCAAACTCTGAAGTTGTGAAAGTTCGTATCTGCCCGGATCCGTGTTTCCTCCCCGGGCGTCTGTCCGTTCCCGGCCTGACGAGAACTAATCTACGGGAACGAGTTCGAACTCTGCAAGTCTAACTTGTCAGGAACTCGCGCTGAACTCGGATTCCGAATGCCGCGAACCCCGAAAAATCAAGGAAAAACGGGGCCCGGAAGAAATTGGAGAAATATTTGGCGCTCGGCGTGTCGCGTGTTTGAACAAGGTTCTGGTGCGGGTTCAAACTCCGGTGTAGGATGGGTTCATGGCAATCGAAAAGATCATTGTGATGCGAGACGATCTCGATTCGAGCGAGATCCCCGAAGGGGGCGGCGGCGAAGTTTCCTTCGCGTTCAAGGGGCAGCGCTACGAGATGCACCTGACCACCGAGAACGAGCAGAAGCTTGCCGATGCACTTCGACCGTTCATCGAGAAGGCCCGGAAGGTGGACAGCACCAAGGAGGAAGCAAGCCACAGCGAGGGTGGGGATGAGAAGCCCTACGATCTGCGCGATGCACGCCGCTGGCTTCGCGAGCAGGGCTACGAGTTGAACCAGGTCGGCCCGCTCAAGGCAGAGTTCCGGAAGATCTACGAGGAGGCCCACGGCCTGCCGCCGTGGAAATGACCACAGGAGGCGATCTCAGCGTCGAGCACAGGAGATCGGTGTGATTGCTCGATCTCGGGATAGTGGGCGCAGGAGCGGGCAGCTACGACGAAGGGCCACGCACTCCGATGAGTGCGTGGCCCCTTTTGTGTGCCTGGCGGCGGTGGCTACTTCTTGCCCACCTTCGACTGGATCGTGCTCATGACCATCGTGTCGGCCAGAGTCGTGGTGTCACCCACCTCTCGGCCCTCCGCCACATCGCGGAGCAGCCGCCGCATGATCTTCCCCGAGCGGGTCTTCGGGAGCTCGGTCACGATGTAGATCTCCCGGGGGCGGGCAATCGCGCCGATCTGGGACGCGACCCAGGATCGCAGCTCCTGCGCCAGATCCTCGATGTTCTCGTGGGATGACAGGTAGCTTTCCTTCAACACACAATAGGCAACCACCGCCTGCCCCGTCGTCTCGTCCGAGGCGCCCACGACCGCGGCCTCCGCGGTCGCCTCGTGGGCGACGAGGGCCGACTCGATCTCCGCGGTGGAGAGGCGGTGCCCCGAGACGTTCATGACGTCGTCGACGCGGCCGAGTAGCCAGATGTCGCCGTCCTCGTCGAGGCGCGCGCCATCCCCCGCGAAGTAGTAGCCCTGCTCGGCGAACTTGTCCCAGTAGGTCTCCTTGTAGCGCTCGGGGTCGCCCCAGATGCCGCGGAGCATGCTCGGCCACGGCTCGGTGATGACGAGCAGGCCTCCGTTGCCGTTGCCGACATGCTCGGCCTTCTCGTCGACGACGTCGATCGAGATGCCGGGGAGGGGCACCTGAGCCGAGCCGGGCTTCGCCTCCGTCACGCCGGGCAGCGCTGACACCATGATCGCGCCCGTCTCGGTCTGCCACCACGTGTCCACGATGGGGGTCTTCCCGCCGCCGATGACGTCGCGGTACCAGACCCACGCCTCGGGGTTGATCGGCTCGCCGACCGAGCCGAGGACGCGCAGACTCGACAGGTCGCGCTGCTGCGGGATGACCCTGCCCTGCTTCATGAATCCCCGGATGGCCGTCGGGGCGGTGTAGAGGATGGTCACGCCGTACTTCTCGACGATGTCCCACCACCGGCCGGGTGCGGGGAACTCGGGCGTGCCCTCGTACAGCACCTGCGTCGCGCCGTTGGCGAGCGGGCCGTACGCGACGTACGTGTGCCCGGTGACCCATCCGATGTCGGCCGTGCACCAGTACACGTCGGACTCGGGGCGGAGGTCGAACACGTTCCGGTGCGTGAACGCGGCCTGCGTGAGGTAGCCGCCCGACGTGTGCAGGATGCCCTTCGGCTTCCCCGTCGTGCCCGACGTGTACAGGATGTACAGCGGGTTCTCCGACGGGAAGGCCTGCGCGGTGTGCTCGGCCGGCGCCTGCGGGACGACGTCGTGCCACCACAGGTCGCGGCCCTCGGTCCATTCGACCTCGTTCTCACCGCGCTTGACGACGAGAACGTGCTCAACGGTGAGCTGCGCGCCGTCGCCGCGGTCGGAGAGCGCCTGATCGACGGCCGGCTTGAGCGGCGACACCTTGCCCTTGCGGTAGCCGCCGTCGGCTGTGATGACGAGCTTCGCGCCGGCGTCGTCGATGCGCGAGCGCAGGCTGTCGGCGCTGAACCCGCCGAACACGACCGAGTGGATGGCGCCGATCCGCGCGACCGCGAGCATCGAGGCGATGGCCTCGGGGATCATGGGCAGGTAGATCGCGACGCGGTCGCCTGCTCCGACACCGAGGTCGGTGAGCACGTTCGCGAGGCGCTTGACCTCGTCGGTGAGCTCGGCGTAGGTGACCGTGCGGGAGTCGCCCGGCTCGCCCTCCCACAGCAGGGCCACGCGGTCGCCGTTGCCCGCCTCGACGTGGCGGTCGAGGCAGTTGTACGCGACGTTCAGCTCGCCGTCGGCGAACCACTTCGCGAACGGCGGCGTCGACCAGTCGAGCACCTGGGTGAACGGCTTCTCCCAGTGCAGCAGCTCGCGGGACTGCTCGGCCCAGAACCCCTCGCGATCCGCGGCGGCGCGCTCGTACAGGTCGGCCTTCGCGACGGCGTCCGCGGCGAACTCGGGCGACGGCGCGAATCGGCGCGTCTCGGTGAGCAGGTGGTCGATCTGGCTGGACATTCGATCGCTCCTTCGCGTGCAGGTCCTGAAGCCGCGACGCCGCGGCGCCGGCTGACGAAGCCGACCATCCGAACCTACGCCGCCGCCGGACGGGTCGGGTACCTCCGAAAGTCGGGGGTGCGCCTCAGGCCGCCCGACGCCGTGTGCCCAGGCGGCGTGTCTCGTCATGGTTCTCCACGGATGGCGCGAGTGCCCGTTCTCGAGGGCGCGGGCTCCCTAGCGTCGAGGCATGGCCGTCCCCTTCATCGTCCAGCCGCGTGGAAACCCCCGCCGCGCGCCCGGAGATGACGACGCGCAGGCCGCGCGGCGGGACGACCTGGCGGCGCGGGCGGACCTGGGGCCGCTCGCGCCGTACCTCGCCGACGACGCCGTGACCGACCTCTTCGTCAACGGGACCGCGGGGCTCTTCGTCGACCGCGGGGAGGGGCCGCGGCACGATCCGAGCTGGCGGGCGTCGGAGCGCGAGGTGCGCGACCTGGCCACCGAGCTCATCGCACGGGGCGGACGCCACATCGACGACGCGACGCCGTGCGTCGACGTGCGCCTGCCGGGCGGCATGCGCATCCACGCGGTCCTGCCGCCGGTGAGCTCGAGCGGAACGTCGCTGTCGATCCGCGTGCCCCGGCTGACCCGCGCCGACCTCGGCGACCTGTGCCGCGGCGGCGCCTTCGCCGACGACGTCCGCGCCTGGCTGGTCGAGATCGTCCGTCGGCGCGAGAACGTGCTCGTGACGGGAGCCGCGGGCACCGGCAAGACGACGCTGCTCGCGGCCATGCTCTCGCACACTCCGCCCAACGAGCGGATCGTGACGATCGAGGACGTCGCCGAGCTGCGCATCGCGCATCCGCATCACGTGTCGCTCGAGGCGCGGCAGCCGAACCTCGAGGGCGCCGGCGCGATCGGCCTCGCCCGGCTCGTGAGGGAGTCGCTGCGGATGCGCCCCGACCGGATCGTCGTGGGGGAGTGCCGCGGCGAGGAGGTCCGCGAGCTCCTCACGGCGCTCAACACGGGTCACGACGGCGGTGCGGGCACCCTGCATGCATCGGGTCTCGACGACGTGCCGGCGCGTCTCGAGGCCCTCGGCGCGCTTGCGGGCATGGACGACCACGCCGTCGCGCGCCAGGTCACGAGCGCGATCGGCTTCGTGCTGCACCTCGAGCGCGACCGCGCCGGGCAGCGTCGGCTGGCCCGCGTCGGGCGATTCGCGGATGGGCGGGGTCGGCTGGCGATCGAGGAGGTCGAGCCGTGGCGCTGAGGAGAAGGCGCCGCGACGAGCCGACCGGTCCGGTCGCGGAGACCGTCCTGCGTCTGGCCGTACTGTTGCAGGCGGGTGCATCGCCGACGACGGCATGGCGCCACCTCAGTGAGTCGGGCGACGCGGCTGCCGAGCGGATCGTCGCGCGCTCGGCCGCCGGCATGCCCCTCGTCGAGGCGATCGAGGCGGAGGCGGCGGCCGTCGAGCGCCCGCGCGATCCGGCGGCCATCCGCCTCGCCGCCGCCTGGCGCGACGTCGCAGCCGCGTGGCATGTGTCGATCGCGGTGGGCGCGCCGCTCGCCGAGAGTCTCCGCGCGATGGCAGCCGCACTTCGCGATGCGCAGGAGAGCGGCGACGATGTGCGGGTCGCGCTCGCGGAGCCCGCCGGCACCGCGCGTCTCATGGCCTGGCTGCCGCTGTTCGGCCTGCTCATCGGCGGGGCGCTCGGCTTCGACACGCTCTCCGTTCTCGTGGGCGACGCGATCGGCCTCGTCTGCCTGGGGAGCGGGCTCGCCCTCCTCCTCCTGGCTCGCATCTGGACCGGTCGCCTCGTCCGCGCGGCTCAGCCTCCGGCCGGGACACCGGGCATGACCGCCGAGCTGATGGCCATCGGACTCGCGGGCGGCGTGTCGATCGACCGCGCGACGCGGCTCGTCGACGAGGCCGCGGGCGGCCCCCGTGCTGTCGATCGCATCGAGCCCGTGCTCGCTCTGTCGCGTTCGGCAGGGGTGCCAGCGGTCGAGCTGCTCCGCGCCGCCGCCGCGCACGACCGGCACGACGCGCGCACGCAGGGCCGGATGCGCGCGGCGCGCCTCGGTTCGCGTCTGCTGCTGCCGCTCGGCGTGTGCACCCTGCCGGCGTTCCTGTGCCTCGGTGTCGCGCCGATGATGCTCAGCGTCATCCGCGCGACCCCTCTGCCCGCACTCGGCGGCTGAGCCATCGACCCCGGGAATCCATCCAGAGAGAAAGAAGGAGCACATGTCAGAGAAGCCCACCCTCCGACTCGTCGAGCTGCTCGACGACGAGACCGGAGCGTCGACGGCGGAGTACGCGATCGTCACCATGGCGGCCGTCGCGTTCGCCGGTCTGCTCGTGATGATCATGCGGTCGGGCGAGGTGCAGCAGATCCTCACCGATCTCGTGCGCCGCGCGCTCACGGTTCCGTGATGCGACGGGCGGTGCGGCGGCGACGCGGATGGCCGTGCCGCGCGAGCGAGCGCGGCTCGGTCACGGCCGAGCTCGCCGTCGCGCTGCCCGCCGTCGTGCTCGTCGCCGCGCTCGGCATCGCCGGGCTCGGTGCGGCCTCGCGCCAGGTGCAGCTCCAGGACGCCGCGGCCGACGCGGCGCGGCTCATCGCGAGGGGAGAGGAGGAGGGGCGCGCCGCCGGCATCGTCGCGGCGGTCGGCGGCGCGCTCTCGATCGCGCACCACGGCGACCTCGTGTGCGCGACGGCCGAGGCCGAGGCCCGCATCGGAGCGCTCGCCGTCCCGCTGTCCGCGTCGAGCTGCGCGCTCGCCGGAGGATGGTGATGTCGGGCACCGCGGTCGGGGCGGGCGTGGTCGCGGCAGCATGCGCGCTCGTCGTCGGGCTCGCCGCTGCGGGAGGGGCGGCGGCCGAGAGCCAGCGCATCGCGAGCGTGGCCGACGCGGCCGCGCTCGCCGCGGCCGATGCGGCGAGCGGCGCGGTCGCCGGCGACCCCTGCGGGCTTGCGGGCCAGGTGGCGGGTGCGGGCCGGGCATCCCTGGCGTCCTGTACCGTGGAGGGTCTCATCGCAACCGTCTCCGTCCAGTCCCGATACGGCGGATTCCCGGTGGCGGCCGCTGCCCGAGCGGGCCCGCCTCCCTCATGAGCCGAGGCGCTCCCCTGTGAGCGTCCGGTCGGCGCGCGATGTGTATGGTGTGCTTCGAGGAAAGGACGCCCCTTGGCATCAGGCAAGACGGCATCAGGCAAGACCGCTGCCGGCAAGACGCTCGTCATCGTCGAGTCCCCGACGAAGATGCGCTCGATCCAGAGCTATCTCGGCGACGGCTACGAGGTGCTCAGCTCGGTCGGCCACATCCGCGACCTCGCCGACAAGCGCGACATCCCCGAAAAGGACCGCGAGGCCTACGGCAAGTACTCGATCGACATCGAGCACGGCTTCGAGCCGTACTACGTCGTCAGCGATCGGAAGACGAAGACCGTCTCCGAGCTCAAGCGCGCGCTCAAGGACGCCTCCGAGCTCCTGCTCGCCACCGATGAGGACCGCGAGGGCGAGGCCATCGCGTGGCACCTCCTCGAGACGCTCAAGCCGAAGATCCCGGTCAAGCGCATGGTGTTCCACGAGATCACCAAGGACGCCATCCAGGCCGCCGTCGAGAAGACGCGCGAGCTCGATCTCGCCCTCGTCGACGCCCAGGAGACCCGGCGCATCCTCGACCGCCTCTACGGCTGGGACGTCTCCCCGGTCCTGTGGCGCAAGATCGGCAGCGGCAGCTCCGGCGCCGCGCTCAGCGCAGGACGCGTGCAGTCCGCCGCCACGCGGATGGTCGTGGACCGCGAGCGCGAGCGGATGGCGTTCGTGTCGGCCTCGTACTGGGGCATCGAGGCGACCGCGGCGCGCGCCGCCGAGAGCTTCTCGGTGCGTCTCGTGCGCGTCGACGGCGCGCCCCTCGCGGTCGGCCGCGACTTCGACGACAAGGGCCAGCTCAAGCGCGCGGTCGTCGTGCTCGACGAGGCGGGCGCACGGCAGCTCTCGACCGCGATCGACGAGACGGGAACGGCGCGCGTCACGAAGGTCGAGGCGAAGCCCGGCACACGGCGCCCCTCCGCGCCGTTCACGACGTCGACCCTCCAGCAGGAGGCCGGCCGCAAGCTCGGCATGACCGCGAAGGTCACGATGTCGGTCGCCCAGAGCCTGTACGAGCGCGGATACATCACCTATATGCGCACCGACTCGACCAACCTCAGCGCGCAGGCGATCAGCGCCGCGCGCGAGCAGGCGGTCGCGCTGTACGGCGAGAGCGCCGTGCCGCTCAAGCCGCGGTCGTACGCGTCGAAGAGCAAGAACGCGCAGGAGGCGCACGAGGCGATCCGCCCGTCGGGCGACCGCTTCCGCACCCCCAAGGAGGTCGCGGGGCAGCTCGGGCGCGACGAGCAGCGGATGTACGACCTCATCTGGAAGCGCACCATCGCGAGCCAGATGTCCGACGCGAAGTTCGAGACGACGACGGTCACGCTCGAGACCGAGGCGGATGGCCGGAAGGTCGAGTTCACGGCGTCGGGCACCGTCTACACGTTCAAGGGCTTCCTCGAGGCGTACGAGGAAGGGCGCGACGAGAAGCGCGGCGACGCCGACGAGGCGAAGGAGCAGTCGCTCCCGCGCGTCGCGGAGGGCGACGAGCTCGCGCTCTCCGACGCGACCGCGAAGGGGCACGAGACGACCCCGAAGCCGCGCTACACCGAGGCGAGCCTCGTCAAGGCGCTCGAGGAGCGCGGCATCGGGCGGCCCTCGACGTTCGCGAGCATCATCGGCGTCATCCTCGACCGCGGGTACGTCGTCAAGCGCGGTCAGGCGCTCGTCCCGACCTGGATCGCGTTCAGCGTGATCCGCCTGCTCGAAGACCACTTCTCCGAGCTCGTCGACTACGACTTCACGGCAGAGCTCGAGGACGACCTCGACGCCATCGCGCGCGGCGAGCAGCGCCGCGTCGACTGGCTGAAGTCGTTCTACTTCGGCGGGGAGGGGCATCCCGGCCTCCGCAACATCGTCGACAACCTCGGCGAGATCGACGCGCGTGCCATCAACTCCATGCCGATCACCGAGACGGCGACGCTACGGGTCGGCAAGTACGGCCCGTACCTCGAGGTCGTCGACCCTGCGAAGCCCGACGAGAAGCCGCGCATCGTGAACGTGCCGGAGGATCTCGCGCCCGACGAGCTGACGCCCGAGAAGGCACAGGAGCTCATCGATGCTCCGGTCGTGAGCGACCGGGTGCTCGGCGAGAACCCGGAGAACGGCAAGATCGTCGTCGTGAAGGACGGCCGGTACGGTCCGTATGTGCAGGAGCAGGAGCCGCCGTCGGCCGATGAGGTCGACGAGGCGACGGGCGAGGTGGCCGAGGAGCCGAAGAAGCGCGGCGCCAAGAAGGCCGCTGCGCCGAAGCCGCGCACGGCGTCGCTCTTCAAGAGCATGACGCCCGAGACGGTCGACCTCGACACCGCGCTGCGCCTGCTGTCGCTCCCGCGCGTCGTCGGCGAGGACCCGGAGAGCGGCGAGCAGATCACCGCGCAGAACGGCCGCTTCGGCCCCTATCTGAAGAAGGGCTCCGACTCGCGCTCGCTCGAGAGCGAGAGCCAGATCTTCGACATCACGCTCGAGCAGGCGCTCGAGCTCTACAAGCAGCCGAAGTACGGCGCGCGACGGGCGTCGAGCGCGCTCAAGGAGTTCGACAACGACCCCGTGAGCGGCAAGCCGATCCGCGTGCGCGACGGCCGCTTCGGGCCGTACGTGACCGACGGCGAGACGAACGCGACGATCCCGCGCGGCGAGACGGTCGACGAGATCGACTTCGAGCGCGCCAAGCAGCTGCTCGCCGACAAGCGCGCCAAGGGGCCGGTCAAGAAGCGCACGACGACGCGCAAGACGACCACGACGCGCAAGCCGGCCGCGAAGAAGAAGTGACGGTGGCGCGCGGGGTCTGGATCACGTTCGAGGGCGGCGACGGCGTCGGCAAGACGACGCAGGCGCGTCTGCTCGAGGACTGGCTCGCCGCCGAGGGGCGCACGGTCGTGCGCACGCGCGAGCCGGGCGGCAGCGACGTGGGCCAGCTCATCCGCGACATCGTCCTGCACCACCGCGGCGACATCGCGCCGCGCGCGGAGGCTCTCCTCTACGCGGCCGACCGCGCCCACCATGTGCGCGCGGTCGTCCGCCCCGCCCTCGAGCGCGGCGAGGTCGTCATCCAGGACCGCTACCTCGACTCGTCGGTCGCCTATCAGGGTGCCGGTCGCGTGCTCGACGCGGACGAGGTGCGCGATCTGTCGCTGTGGGCCGCGGAGGGGGCGCTGCCCGACGTGACCGTGCTGCTCGATCTCGACCCGGCCGCGGCGCGCGCACGGCTCGACGCCGACGACAAGCCCTTCGACCGGCTCGAGGCCGAGAAGGAGGACTTCCACCGTCGCGTGCGCGAGGCCTTCCTCGCGCTCGCGGCCGCCGAGCCCGAACGGTTCCTGGTCGTCGACGCAGCCCGCTCGCCGGAGACGCTCGCCGAGGCCATCCGCGCGCGCATCGCGCCCCTGCTCTGACCCCGCACGCGGGAGCGCGGAGGGCATTGTCGGCGGGGCTGGTTAGGCTGACGGTATGACCTCCGTCGCGGCGCCCGCTCTTCCGTGGGGGGATGTGTGGGGGCAGGACGAGGCCGTCGAGATCCTCCAGGCCGCTGCGTCGGGCGCGGGCTCGCTCGCGCACGCGTGGCTCATCACCGGTCCGCCCGGCTCCGGGCGATCGACCCTCGCGCGGGCGTTCGCCGCCGCGCTCATCGCGTCGGCGCCGGACGACACCGCGACGATGAAGCAGGTGCTCGCGGGAACGCACCCCGACCTCACCGCGCTGCGCACCGAGGGCGTCATCATCACGATCGCCCAGGCGCGCGCCCTCGTGGAGCGGTCGTACTTTTCGCCCTCGACCGGGCGGTACCGCGTGATCGTCGTCGAGGACGCCGATCGGATGACCGAGCGCACCTCGAACGTGCTCCTGAAGGCTCTCGAGGAGCCGCCGCCCGAGACCGTGTGGGTGCTCTGCGCGCCGAGCGATGCGGATCTGCTGCCGACCATCCGCTCGCGCGTGCGGCTCCTGCGCCTGCGCGAACCGGAGGTCGCCGACGTCGCCGCGCTCATCCAGGCCCGAACGGGCGTCGACGAGGCGACCGCCGAGCAGGCGGCTCGTCACGCGCAGCGCCACATCGGCATGGCGCAGCGGCTCGCGACCGACGCCGCGTCGCGCCGGCGCCGCGACGACACGCTGCGCGCCGTCATGCGGGTGCGGGGCATCGGCGACGTCGTCGAGGTCGCGGGCGAGATCGTCCAGGCCGCCACGGACGATGCCAAGGCCCTCACCGCCGAGCGCGACGAGGCAGAGCGCGCCGCCCTCCTGCGGACGGTGGGCGTCGTGGAGGGCGCCCGGATCCCGCCGGCGGTGCGCGCGCAGATCACGGCGCTCGAGGACGAGCAGCGCAAGCGCGCCACGCGCAGCCTGCGAGACGGGATCGATCGCGTCCTCACCGATCTGCAGTCCCTGTACCGCGACGTCGTGCTCCTGCAGCTCGGGCGGGAGGAGGGCCTCATCAACCTCGAGCTCCTCGACGACCTCCGAGCGCTGGCGGGCGCGTGGAAGCCCGAGCGCACGCTGGTCGTGCTCGACCACATCGCCGAGACGCGCGACGCGCTCGAGAAGAACGTGCAGCCCACGCTCGCGCTCGAGAGCCTGCTCGTCACCATCGTCAGCGGAAGGAAGACATGACCATCGCCCGTCATCCCCTCCGGAGGCGGTTCGGCCGTCTGACGGCCGTCGTCGCGGGTCTCTCGGCGGCCGCCCTTGCGCTGTCGGGCTGCCTCACCGCGCAGATCCCGGTCGAGGGGGAGGGGCAGTCGGGAACCGTCCTCGGCGCCGAGCCCGTGCT
Source organism: Microbacterium barkeri (assembly GCF_027921765.1). Lineage (GTDB taxonomy): Bacteria > Actinomycetota > Actinomycetes > Actinomycetales > Microbacteriaceae > Microbacterium > Microbacterium barkeri. Next base: position 67,189 of record NZ_BSEJ01000011.1, on the reverse strand, counting down.
CGACGGCGTTCCCGACGAGCTGCTGCCGTTCTACGACCAGCAGCTCGAGTGGACGCCGTGCGGCGGCGACTTCCAGTGCTCGACAGTCACCGCGCCGCTCGACTGGGAGCACCCCGACGCGGGCGAGATCGAGCTCGCCGTGATCCGCCAGACCGCGCTCTCCGGGCGGGCACAGGGATCGCTGCTGACCAACCCGGGCGGTCCGGGCGGCAGTGGTGTCTCCTTCATCCGCGAGAACATCGCGTGGTCGATCGGCGACGCGCTGCAGGAGAGCTACGACGTCATCGGATGGGATCCGCGCGGCGTGGGCGCGTCGACCGCCGTCCGCTGCTTCGACGCGGATGAGATGGACGCCTACCTCTACGACATCCCGCAGGGTGAGCGCGGCTCCGCCGAGTGGGAGGCGGAGCTCGAGGAGCGCGCCGAGGCGTTCGCGAACGCGTGCGCCGAGAACAGCGACGGGCTGCTCGAGTTCATCACGACGGAGCAGTCGTCGCGCGACCTCGATCTGCTGCGCGCCGTCCTCGGCGAGACCGAGCTCGACTACCTCGGGTTCTCGTACGGCACGTTCCTCGGAGCGACCTACGCCGAGAACTTCCCGGATCGCGTCGGCCGCCTCGTGCTCGACGGGGCGATCGATCCCTCCACCTCGGGGGAGGACGTCGGGGTGACCCAGGCGGTCGGCTTCGAGAACGCCCTGCGCACCTACATGGAGGCGTGCGTGGCAGGTGACACGGGCGCAGCCTGCCCCTTCGCAGGGTCGGTCGACGACGCGATGAACGACCTCTCCGCACTGCTCGCGAGCGTCGACGCGCGCCCTCTGCCCTACGACGACGGGCGCGAGCTCGGCGCCGATGCGCTCATGACGGCCATCATCGCGGCGCTCTACAACGAGGCGAACTGGATGTACCTCACGGAGGCGCTCGCGGGGGCCCTCGAGGGCGACCCGTCGACCGCCTTCTTCCTCGCGGACTTCTACAACGGCCGCGAGAACGGCGAGTACCAGGACAACTCGACCGAGGCCTTCAACGCCTACAACTGCATGGACTACCCGGAAGACCCCGAAGAGGCGGTCGAGGAGACCGAGCGGCGGATCGCGGAGGAGGCGCCGACGATCGCGCCGTACTGGTCCGGCGCATCCGCCTGCGAGTACTGGCCCTACCCGCCGACGGGCGAGCGCGGCGAGATCTCCGCCTCCGGAGCCGCGCCCATCCTCGTCGTCGGCACGACGGGCGATCCGGCGACCCCGTACGAGTGGGCCGAGGCGCTCGCAGCCCAGCTCGAATCGGGGGTGCTGCTCACGTACGAGGGGGAGGGGCACACGGCGTACAACGGCGCGAGCGACTGCATCAACGACGCCGTGGAGGCGTTCCTCGTCGACGGCACCGTGCCCGAGGACGGGCTCGTCTGCTCCTGACCGGACTGCTCTGACGCGAAACGCCCGGCCGACGCCGTCGGTTCGCAGCACGGGCTCCGACCCGGTATGCTTGATTCTCGTGCCGCTCGGGCGGCGCGAGATCGCCACCTTAGCTCAGTCGGCAGAGCGATTCACTCGTAATGAATAGGTCGTCGGTTCGATTCCGACAGGTGGCTCCGATACAGAAGGCGCGCTCCATCCGGGGCGCGCCTTCTGCCATACCGACGGAGCCCCATGGACGCGAGCCACGTGATCGGAGCGATCACCGAGATCTTCTCGTGGATCGGCTTCGGTGCGGCGCTCGTCCTCGGTCTCATCGCGATCATCGCGCGCCTCGCGGACGGCACGTGGGTCCCCGTTCGGGCGTTCGTGCTGTCGGAGCAGGAGCCGCCGATCCTGCGCTGGTTCACGGTGGGTCACACGGTCGGGGAGGCGCCGCTCACGCCCGAGCTGCGCGCGGCCGCCGGCGATGCCGACGAGGTCGACGTCTTCACGAATCCGCAGCGCCCGGGGTCCGTGCGACTCCACCAGCACTCGCCGCTGCCCCGATTCCTCGGCTGGGGCGCGATCGCGTTCGGCGGGCTCGGGGTCGTGTCGACGATCGTGCAGCTGATCCTCGTGGCGATGCGCTGAGCCGCGCTCAGGGGCAGCGGAGCTCGCCGTCCACGAGGGCGTGGTCGACCTTGTGCGCGCCGCAGCGATGACAGGGCGTGCCCTTTCCTTCACCCACCTGCGCGGGGCCGGCCAGGCTGATCAGGGTGGTGTTGAACCACTGGTAGAAGCCACCCGCCTCACGGATGCGGGTGCGGAGGGGTGTTCGCTCGACGCGTGCGTGCATGTAATTAGTGTACTAACGAATAGACCTCGATAGGGTAGTCGGGTGACGGACCATCGCGAGGACCTGCTGAAGCTCGAGAACCAACTGTGCTTCGCGATCGTGACGGCCGCGCGCAACGTCGTGTCGATCTACCGGCCCGTGCTCGAGCCCCTCGGGCTGACGCACCCGCAGTACCTCGTGATGCTCGCCCTGTGGGAGAAGGCCCCGCGCACGCTCCGTGAGCTGTCCGCGGAGCTCGCGCTCGAGCCCGCGACCGCGTCGCCCCTCGTGAAGCGTCTCGAGGCCCAGGGTCTTGTCCGTCGCGAGCGCCGACCGGATGACGAGCGGCGGCTCGCGATCGGGCTCACGGAGGAGGGCGCCGCCCTGCGCGAGCAGGCGCTCGCCGTTCCCGAGCAGATCATGGCGCGCGTCGGCCTCGACGCGGCGCAGCTCGCGAGCATTCGGGATTCGCTCGCGCCCTTCTCGGGGAACCTGGACGCCTGACGTCGACCCGGGGGAGGCGTACGCTCGGACCATGAGCAGGGCGCTTCTCATCGTCGACGTGCAGAACGACTTCACCGAGGGCGGTGCGCTCGCGGTCGCGGGCGGCGACGCCGTGGCCGAGGGGATCACGCGGCACCTCGCCGAGCATGCGGGGGAGTACGCGGCGATCATCGCCTCGCGCGACTGGCACGATGCCGATGGCGACAACGGCGGGCACTTCGCCGTGGGCGCCGATCCCGATTTCGTCGACACGTGGCCCGTGCACTGCGTCGCGGGCACGCCAGGGGCCGACTACGATCCCGGGCTCGACACCGCCTCGGTCACACACCATGTGAAGAAGGGCCAGGGACGCCCCGCCTACTCGATGTTCGAGGGTCAGACGGATGACGGCGAGACCGTCGGCCGCATCCTCGATGCGCGCGGGATCGAGGCTGTCGACGTCGTCGGCATCGCGACCGATCACTGCGTCCGTGCGTCCGCGCTCGACGCGATCGCGCATGGCCAGCACGTCCGCATCCTCACCGGGCTCATCGCGGGGGTCGGCGCCGAGTCGTCGGAGGCGGCGCTCGCCGAACTCGAACACGCGGGAGCCGAGATCGTCTGAATCTCAGGCGGCCTCCACGGGCTGCCGCAGGATGGTCCGCCGTCGCTCGGGCGGGACCCTGCGGAAGTCGCTGAGGTAGACCTCGTGATGGCGTCCCGTCATCCGCAGGCCGTGCTGCGGGATGAACGCATCGTGCATCCGCTCGAGGACGGGCCCTTCATCGTCGAAGGAGCCCACGTGCAGCGTCTGGACGGCCCGCCCCTCGTCGAGCAGCTCCCAGCGCAGCTCCGCGAGTCGGGGCGGGTTCTTCGCCGCCGCCTTCCCGATGGCGGCGTCGACGAGGCCGGCGTCGATCCAGTCGGGTGTGCGGATGACCAGGGTCCAGTTCCACGCGGACTTGTCGCGGGCCGTCGTGAAGCTCGCCATGTCGTCGGCGCTCCAGAGGCCCTCGAGCGGCGGGACGACGTAGTCGCGTTCGAGCTCCTGCTTGCTGGCGAACTTCAGCGCGTAGGCGACGGGGTACAGGGTCTCGATCGCCTCCGCGAACGCGGGGGAGGTGTTCGGATCGCCGTGCCCGTCGACCATGAGGTATCGCGCGGGCTCGAGATCGACGATGCGGAACTCGCCCTGCCGCGCGCGGTACGCGTCGAGGGTCTTCCGCAGGTCGATCTTGTCCGCCATGCGGCTCAGCGTAGTGCCGGCCTCAGACGTACGTGCGGGCCAGTCGCAGCGCGGATGACGTGTAGCCGCCGCGGAAGAGGTGCGCATGCATGATGACGATCCCGAGCTGATGCAGCCCGATGCGCTCGCGCCATCCGTCCGCGAGCGGGGAGGCGTCGTCGTAGCCCGCGTACACGTCTTCGAGATGCGGGAAGCCGAAGACCGAGAGCGTCGCGAGGTCGGTCTCGGCATGGCCACCGTGCGCCATGGGGTCGATGAGCGCGGCGCCCGACGGGTCGTCGGCGTAGAGGACGTTCCCCGCCCACATGTCCCCGTGGACGCGTGCGACGGGACGGCCCGTCGCGCGCACGAGCGCGGGCTGCGGATGGTCGAGGGCGCCGGCTCGCAGCCGGGATGCGAGCCGGTGGAACACCGCGGCGTCGTCTTCGTCGATCACGCCGTCGTCGCGCAGGCGCCGGGCGAACACCTCCACCCGGTGCTCGGCGTAGAAGGCGCCCCACGTGTCCGCCGCTTCTGCGGCGTCCACGACGAGCGGAGTGCGCGACCGGCCCATGCTCCGCGCGCCCGAGTGCTCCGGGGGAGGGCAGCCCCACCAGGCCGCGCCCGCCGCGTGGGTGCGGGCGAGCGCGTGGCCGAATGCGCGCGCCGCCTCCGCGGACGGCGCGGCCTCGTCGATCCGCTCGAGGACCAGCCGATCGCGGTCGGCGGAGACGACCCGCGCCACGCGCGCACCGCCATCCGCCTCCGCGAGCCATCGGAGCCCGGCCGCCTCGCCGAGCAGGTCGTCGCCGTCGCGTCGTGTCTTCGTGAACGTGTCGCCCATCGAGGACGAGGGTAGCCGTCGCGGGCTGCGGTCCGACTAGCATGGGCGTCATGCAATGCCGGTGAGCCGCTTCCGCCCCCTGATCTCGCGCATCTGCGCATCTCGGAAGGACCTCCTGCATGCCCTCTCTCCCTCTGTCCGGCAAGACCGCCCTCGTCACCGGCGTCTCGCGACGACGCGGCATCGGATTCGCCGTCGCCGCGCGTCTCGCCGCACTCGGCGCGAGCGTCTTCATCCACCACTTCCGCGCGCACGACGTCGACCAGCCCTGGGGAGGGGACGACATCGAGGCGCTCACCGAGCAGCTGCGCGGCCATCTCGCTCCGGGCGCCCGCCTCGGCGACCGCGCAGCCGACCTGCGCGACCCCGCGGAGATCCCTGCCCTGCTCGACGACGCCTTCGCGCTCACCGGCGGTGTCGACATCCTCGTCTGCAATCACGCGCGCAGTGGCGGCGACGGGAGCCTGCTCGACATGACCGCGGAGCGCCTCGACGAGCACTGGCAGGCGAACGGGCGCTCGGTGCTGCTGCTCACCGCCGAGTACGCGCGTCGCATCTCGGGTGTGACGCCCGACGCCGCGCTGCGCCCGGGGGACCACGTGGGTCGGCGGGGTCCCTTCCCGGAGCCGACCGGGCGGGTGTTCTGGATGACCTCGGGCCAGATCCACGGCGCCATGCGCGGTGAGGTGGCGTACGCGACGAGCAAGGCCGCGCTCGCGGGCATCACGGCGACGGCCGCGGCCGAGCTCCTCGACGTGGGGATCGTGCTGAACACGGTCAATCCGGGGCCCGTGAACACGGGGTACCTCGACGCCGACTCGACGGACCGCGACCTGAGCGGCATCGAGGAGGCGCTCGCGCGCACCGCGTTCGGCCGCTTCGGGCGGCCGGATGATCCCGCGCACCTCATCGGATGGCTCGCCACCGACGAGGGGGCGTGGATCGTCGGGCAGGTGCTCACGAGCGACGGCGGATTCTCGCTCGGGTGAGGCGAGCGCGGCGTCGCGAGGTGGCGTCTGGTGGGCCCAGAGGGGCTCGAACCCTCGACCTACGGATTAAAAGTCCGCTGCTCTACCGACTGAGCTATAGGCCCGAGACCACTTTACGCGGACCCGGTGGTAGCTTCGGGCCATGCTCGACAGACGCACCTTCACCGACGAAGAGCAGGCGTACGCGCGCGAGTGGTTCGAGGAGACGCTCCAGGCCGCCCGCGACGTCCACACGATCGGCGAGCGCCGCGCGTCGGAGGGCATCCTCCTCGCGCTCGACCGCTGGTTCGTGCACCGGCTGCGCAGCGTCGCCGGCGAGGACACCAACCCGCTCACCGAGGTCTCGCTCGTCGTCGAGGCGATCATGTCGGACGGCGTGCTGCGCGAGCACCCGCCGATCGTCTACGACCGCTCGCGCGCCGTGCTCGGCAACGCGATCGGCGAGCATCTCACGCTCACCTTCGACGACGTCGAGCGCCTCGGCGGGGCGTTCCTGCAGGAGATCGCCGCGCGCTACTCCGCGCCGCGCTGACGGGGAAAGCCTATCCGTCCGGCATGTGCGTCGCCCCGGAGACCGGGGCGCGACCCGGGCGTAGCCTTTTCGGGATGAGTGCGGAGTTCAGCAAGCCGGTGCGCCGGCCCTCGGAGATGTTCGACCGGCTGTTCGCGGGGAGCGACCCGGCCGAGGTCTCGCGCGCGGCGCACGCGACGGCCGTCGCGCTGCTCTCGCGCGTGCGCGACGAGGCCGACGCGGATGTCGTCGAGCGGCTGATCTCGTTCACCGCGCACCACGGCATCGACGACATCGCCGAGCTGTGGTCGCAGTCGCCCGCGCGCTCGCTGCCCGGCTCGCTCTGGCGCCTCTACCTCGTCCAGCTCTCGATCCACGACGACCCGCACACGGCATCGCTGCTGTACGAGCGCGGAAGGGTCGAGCTGCACTCGGCCGATCCGGTGATCGCCGGGGCGCCGACGCCGGCGGGGCCGCAGGAGCTCGTGCGCCTCATCGACACCATCCTGCACGGCGCCTTCACGGGCGATTACGCCGTCGCGCTCGATCGCACGGCAGCGTACTGCCGGGTGGTCGCGTCCGGAGCGACGCACCTCGCCGACGATTACGAGCCGACCGAGCCGGAGCGGTCATCCGCCCTCACGACGCGGGCACTGCGCCTGTCGGCCTTCGCCGCCGATCTCGCGGTGGCGGCGCGCCTGTGGCGCCGGGACGCCCTCGAGTGACCGGGGCATGAAAAAGGCCGAGCCGCAGAAAACGCCTCTCGGCGGAAGGCCGCTCGCAGCGGCAGAATTTGGAGCCCGGGGTTACTGCGGCCCGGCCATCACAGTCTAACGGGCACCCCCTGCCGGGTATTCCCATGGGGCATTCAGCACGCGGCGCCCCTCGGGCGTGCCGGGCTGGCCGGGCGTGCCGGGCCCTGTTGCGACGTTCCCTGCCCGGCTTGCACCGGCCATCCTGCCGCCGGGGTGTGCGCCGATTCGGATCGGTGGGGCGGATGGTGTCTGCTGGGGCGGACACGCGCACACGCGCCTCACGGGTCCGATTCCGCGCACGGGCGGCCCGGGCGAGGGCGTCTCCGGATTCGGATCGGTGGGGCGGATGGTGTCGGTTGTGGTGGACACGCGCACACGCGCCTCACGGGTCCGATTCCGCGCACGGGCGGCCGGGGCGAGGGCGTCTCCGGATTCGGATCGGTGGGGCGGGGCGTGCGCCGATTCGGATCGGTGGGGCGGATGGTGTCTGCTGGGGCGGACACGCGCACACCAGCCCCAGGAGTCCGATTCCGCGCACGGGCCAGCCACACGCTGCAGGCGGGGCCGGCGCGGGCGTGCCGGGCGGTGTGCGCGCAGAGCGGCCCGCCGCCATCCGCCCGCCATGCAGAAGGGCCGGCCCCGCGGAAGCGAGACCGGCCCTTCGGGCACGGGGCGGTTCAGCCGAAGCGACCCGAGACGTAGTCCTCCGTCGCCTGCACCTGGGGCGTCGTGAAGATCTTCGTGGTGTCGTCGTACTCGATGAGCTTGCCGGGCTTGCCGGTGCCCGCGATGTTGAAGAACGCGGTCTTGTCGCTCACGCGCGACGCCTGCTGCATGTTGTGCGTGACGATGACGACCGTGTAGTCGTTCTTCAGCTCGCTGATGAGCTCCTCGATCGCGAAGGTCGAGATCGGGTCGAGGGCCGAGCAGGGCTCGTCCATGAGGATGATGTCGGGCGAGACCGCGATGGCGCGCGCGATGCACAGACGCTGCTGCTGACCGCCCGAGAGGCCCGAACCGGGCTTGTCGAGGCGGTCCTTGACCTCGTTCCAGAGGTTCGCGCCCGTGAGCGACTTCTCGACGAGGGCGTCGGCGTCGCTCTTCGAGATGCGCTTGTTGTTGAGCTTGACGCCCGCGAGCACGTTCTCGCGGATCGACATCGTGGGGAAGGGGTTCGGGCGCTGGAAGACCATGCCGACCTGGCGGCGGACGAGCACGGGGTCGACGCCCGGCCCGTAGAGGTCCTGGCCGTCGACGAGCACCTGGCCCTTGACGGAGGCACCAGGGATGACCTCGTGCATGCGGTTGAGCGTGCGGAGGAAGGTGGACTTGCCGCAGCCCGACGGGCCGATGAACGCCGTCACGGTGCGGGGCTGGATGTCGATCGAGACGCCCTCGACGGCGAGGAAGTCGCCGTAGTAGACGTTGAGGTCGTTGACTTCGATGCTCTTGGACACGGGGGTTCCTTCGTTGTGGTCGGAGAAGTCTCGGCTCAGCGGCCCGCGGTCTTCGGGGCGAAGACCTTCGCGATGAGACGCGCGACGAGGTTGAGCAGCATGACGATGAGAATGAGGGTGAGGGCGGCCGCCCACGCGCGCGCGACCGCGGCGTCGGGGCTCGTGCCCTGGTTCATGTACTGGTTGTACGCGAACACCGGCAGCGTCATCATCTGCCCGTCGAACAGGTTGGTGTTGAGGCTGAGCGTGTACCCCGCCGTGAGGAGGAGCGGTGCGGTCTCGCCGATGACGCGCGCGATCGCGAGCATGATCGTCGTCGTGATGCCGGCGATCGACGTGGGGAGGACGACCTTCACGATCGTGAGCCACTTCGGCACGCCGAGCGCGTACGAGGCCTCGCGCAGCTCGTTCGGGACGATGCGGAGGAGCTCCTCGCTTCCGCGGACGACGACCGGGATCATGAGCACCGCGAGGGCGAGTGCGCCCATGAAGCCCATCGAGATGCCCGGGCGGATGAAGAGCGCGAACACCGAGTAGATGAACAGACCGGCGACGATCGACGGGATGCCCGTCATGACGTCGACGAAGAAGGTGATCGCCCGCGCGAGCTTGCCGCGGCCGTACTCGACGAGGTAGATCGACGTCATCAGGCCGATCGGCACCGCGATCAGGGTCGCCATGAGCGTGATGAGGACCGTGCCCCAGATGGCGTGCACGATGCCGCCGCCCTCGCCGACGATGTTGCGCATCGAGTACGAGAAGAACTCGGCGTCGAAGCGCTGGATGCCGTTGACGACGACCGTCCAGAGGAGCGAGACGAGCGGGAGGAGCGCGATCACGAACGCGGTCGACACGAGCGCCGTCATCACCCGGTCGACGGCCTTGCGGCTGCTCTCGGCGATCGACGACGTGACCGCGATGAGCAGGATGTAGAGGATCATGCCGACGATGAGCGCGCCGGCGATGTTGAAGTCGGCCAGCTCGCCGCCGGCGGCGATGATGCCGAAGACGATGGAGGAGGCGACGAAGCAGCCGACGAGAAGGGCCCACGGGGCCCAGCCCGGCAGGCGTCCGGAGGTCAGGCGCGCGCTCTGCGCGGGGGCGGCGATGGCGGCCATGTCAGTTGGCTCCCGAGAACTCGGCGCGGCGCGCGACGATCCAGCGCGCGAACGCGTTGACCGCGAAGGTCACGATGAAGAGGATGAGGCCCGTCGCGATGAGCGTGTTGACGCCCGAGTCGTGCGCCTCCGGGAAGCGGAGGGCGATGTTCGCCGGGATGGGGGTCGGGTTCGTCGAGGTGAGCAGCTCGAACGTGATGGCGCCGGAGGCCGACAGGACCATCGTCACGGCCATCGTCTCGCCGAGGGCGCGCCCCAGACCGAGCATCGCCGCCGACACCATGCCGCCGCGCGCGAAGGGGAGCACGGCCATCCGCACCATCTCCCAGCGGGTGGCGCCCAGCGCGAGGGCGGCCTCCTCGTGGAGCTTCGGCGTCTGCAGGAACACCTCGCGCGAGATGGCGGTCATGATCGGGATGATCATCACGGCGAGCACGAGGGAGGCGGTGAGGATGGTGCGCCCCGTCGGGGACACCTGGCCCGAGAAGAGCGGGATCCAGCCGAGGTTCTCGTTGAGCCACGCGAAGAGGCCGACGAGCATGGGCGCGAAGACGAGGCCGCCCCACAGACCGAAGACCACGGAGGGCACCGCGGCCAGGAGGTCGATGATGTAGCCGAGGACGGCGGCCAGTCGTCGAGGCGCGTAGTGCGAGATGAAGAGCGCGATGCCGATGGCGATCGGCGCGGCCACGATGAGCGCGATCAGCGACGACCAGACGGTGCCGAAGATCAGAGGCCACACGTAGGACCAGAACGACTGGCCGCGCAGCATGTGGTTGTCGGTGGTGTCCGCCTCGAAGGCGGGGATGCTCTGGACGATCAGGAAGAGCGCGACCGCGGCGAGCACGATGAGGATGATCAGTCCGGCGCCGAGGGCCGTGCCGGAGAAGATCCGGTCTCCGAGCCGCTGCTTCGCCTTGATGGGCTCGCCCGGCGCGGGCGCTGCCGGCGGCGCTTCCTCCGCCGTCTTCTCAGAGATGCTCATGTGCTCCCAGTCCTCGGGTCATCGTGGGGGTCGTCGTCTGCGGGGCTTCGCGACAGTGCCCTCGCATCCTGCCGAGGAATCCTTCCTCGGACAAGGGCGCGAGGGCACCGTCGCTCAGCTGTCCGCCGTGAGGTTGTGTCAGTCGACCTGGATGAGGTCGATGGCCGCGAGCACCTGCTCGCGGAGGCCGTCGGAGATCGGCGCGCTGCCCGCGTTCTCGGCAGCGGCCTCCTGGCCCTCGGCGCTCGCGATGTACTCGAGGTACGCCTTGATGAGAGCGGCCTGCTCCTTGTCCTCGTACTGCTCGCAGGCGATGAGGTAGCTCACGAGAGCGATCGGGTACGCGCCGTCGGTGGCCGAAGCCGGGTCGACGTCGAAGACCAGGTCGGCCTCGCCGCGGCCCTCGACCAGCGGCGAGTTCTCGACGAGGAGCGAGGCGGCCTCCGCCGAGTAGGCGACGAACTCGCCGTCGACCTCGACGTGGACCTGGCCGAGGTCGCCGACCTGCGAGGCGTCGGCGAAGCCGATCGTGCCGTTGCCGCCGCTGATCGCCTGGATCACGCCGGACGTGCCCTGTGCGGCCTCGCCGCCCTCGAGCGGCCACTCGTCCGAGGGCTCGTCGGTCCACACGTCCGGAGCGGTCGCCTGGAGGTACGTCGTGAAGGTCTCCTGCGTGCCCGAGGGGTCGGAGCGGTGAACGGGCGTGATCGCGAGGTCGGGCAGCTCGACGTCGGGGTTCGTCGCGGCGATCGCGTCGTCGTTCCAGTTCGTGATCTCGCCCTTGAAGATGCCGGCGATCGTCGCGGCGTCGAGGTTGAGCGTGTCGATGCCCTCGAGGTTGAAGGCGACGGCGACCGGCGAGATGTAGAGCGGCACCTCGACGATGTCGTCGGTCATGCAGGCGCCGAAGCCGCCTGCGGCGACCTCGTCGTCGTCGAACGCGCGGTCGGAGCCGATGAAGGCGCTCGCGCCGGAGAGGAAGTTCTCACGACCCGTGCCCGAGCCCGTGGGCTCGTAGTTCACGGTGACGTCGGGGTTGGCGGTCTGGAACGCGGCGACCCAGGCCTCCTGCGCGGCGGTCTGCGACGAGGCGCCCGTCGCGTCGATCGTGCCGCTGAGCGCGCTGTCGCCGCCGGTGCTGCCCTCCGTCTCGGGGGTGGCTCCACCCTCGTTCGCGGCGCAGCCCGCGAGAGTGAGGGCGGCGATGGCGCCCACGGCCGCCAGGCTCGAAAGACGAGTGATCTTCACTGTGAATCCTCATTCGGTTCAGTGTCAGGGACAGCCCCGCCGGGTCGCAGGGCACGTCGTGACGCTAGGAGTGCCCGGTGAAGAGACTGCGGTGCGCAGGTGAACGGACGGTGAACGCGCCTGGACGAATGCCGAGGACGGCCGACGGCCTGACCGGCGCGGCCTCTCACGGAGCTCTACCATGCAGGGATGGCGAAGACACCCGAGCGCGAACGCGCAGCGCACAAGGCCCTCCAGGAAGCCGCGAAGGCGGTCTCGACCGCGAAGAAGGCCGCGAAGCGGCTCCCGAAGAAGGCCGCGCAGCGCCTCGAGCCCCTCATCGCCGATGCGGCCGAGATCGCCGGGACCTCGGCCAAGAGCGCATCGAAGGTGCCCAAGCGCACGGCGCGCCGGGCCGAGGAGGCCGCAGCGGCGCTGCGCTCCGCCACCGAGGCCGCGGTCCGGAAGGCCGAGGAGAAGGCGGCCGCGGAGAAGCCCGCGCCGAAGAAGAAGGACGCCGCGAAGCCCGCCGCGAAGCCTGCCGCGAAGAAGGACGCGAAGCCCGCGGCGAAGAAGGACGCGGCGAAGAAGAACACCGGGAAGAAGAAGGACGCGAAGCCCGCCGCGAAGGACGCCGCGAAGAAGAAGGACGCGAAGCGCGCGGATGGCGCGAAGGGCGATCGCAGGAAGGCAACGGAGAAGGAGAAGCGCGCAGCGGACGCGGCCAAGCGCACGGTCGTGCGACCGCCGGCGATCGCGCCGATCGAGCGGATCGTGGAGGAGATCGCCGCGGCGCCCGCCGCGCCCGCTCCACGGCGTGCGCGCCGTTCCGCCGCACCGGAGCCCGCGTCGGACGAGCTGGCCGGTCTCACGGTCCCGGCCCTGCGGGCTCGTGCTCGGGAGGCGGGCCTCTCGGGCTACTCGCGCCTGACGAAGGCCGCGCTGATCGATCTCCTGCGCCGCTGAGCCACGAGGCGGAGACACGCAGAGGGCGCCTCGGAATCCGAGGCGCCCTCTGCGTGAGGGGTCAGAACGCGTAGTCCACGACGACCGGGGCGTGATCCGTCCAGCGCTCGGCGTACGACGCGTGACGATCGACGCGGTACGTGCTGACGCGCTCCGCGAGCGGCGGCGTCGCGAGCTGGTAGTCGATGCGCCATCCGGCGTCGTTGTCGAAGGCCTGACCGCGCTGCGACCACCAAGTGTACGGGCCCGGCACCTCGCCGTGGAAGCGGCGCCCGATGTCGACCCAGCCGAGGCCCGTGCCGGTCGTGCCGTCCGCGCAGTCGACGGTCTCGCCCTCGGCGCCGAGCCAGCGGTCGAAGTAGGCGCGCTCGCGCGGCAGGAAGCCCGCCTTCTTGAGGTTGCCCTTCCAGTTCTTGATGTCGAGCTCGCGGTGGCCGACGTTGAGGTCGCCCGTCACGACCGCGAGCGCGCCGTCGGCGGCGAGCTCGGGAAGCCGGAGGTCCATCGCGTCGAGGAACGCCCACTTCTGCTCCTGCTTGGGAGTGTCGGCCTCGCCCGTGAACACGTACGCGCTGACCACCGTGAGCTTGTGACCCTCCACCTCGAAGTCGGCCTCGAGCCAGCGCCCGTTCGACTCGAGCGCGTCGTCGCCCAGGGCGATGCTCGACGCCGTCGGCTCGAGGCGGCTCGCGATCGCGACGCCCGCGCGCCCCTTCTGGAGGGCCTTGTCCTCGAGGATGTGCCATCCGGGCAGCGCCGCGTCGAGGTGCTCGCGCTCGCCGCGCACCTCCTGCAGTGTGAGGATGTCGACGTCGGCAGCATCCAGCCATCCGGCCATCCCCTTGCGGGCGGCTGCGCGGATTCCGTTGACGTTGACTGTGGCGACGCGGATCGTTCGAGACATGATCTCGACACTACCGAGGGGGTCGGACGTTTCGACTCGCTGGCGCTCGCTCAACGACCGGGGGCGGCTCGCTGCGCTCGCTGAGTGTCGACTCGCTGGCGCTCGCTCAACGTCCGGGGGCGGCTCTAGAGGACGCTGTCGCGGCCGCCCTCATGCAGGCGGCCGACGACGCCCTTGACGCGCTGCGCGTGCTCGTTCGTCGTGACGAGAAGGGCGTCGTCGGTGTCGACGACGATGAGGTTCTCGACGCCGATGACCGCGATCACGCGGTTGGTCTGCGACACGATGAGACCCGTGGACTCGTCGACGATCACCTTGTCGTTCGGCCCGAGCACGCTCATCCGCTCGCCGTCGCCGTCGGAGATGAGGTTCGACAGGCTCGCGAAGTCGCCGACGTCATCCCAGTCGAACTGGCCGGGGACGACGGCGAGGCGCCCCTTCGCGGCCGCGGGCTCCGCGACGGCGTAGTCGATCGCGATCTTCTTGAGGGTCGGCCAGACGCGTGCGACGGTCTCGTCCTTGCGCGCGGGGTCATCCCACGCATCCGCGATCTCGACGAGGCCCGCGTGCAGCTCGGGCTCGTTCGCCTTGAGCTCGTCGAGGATGACGTCGGCGCGCGAGATGAACATGCCGGCGTTCCAGAGGAACGAGCGGTCGGCGTAGTAGCGGCGGGCGGTCTCGAGGTCGGGCTTCTCGACGAACGCGTCGACCATGGCGGCCAGCGGCGCGTCGTCGATGACGAGCTCGCCGCCGGTCTTGATGTACCCGAAGCCCACGGCGGGCTCGGACGGCTGGATGCCGATCGTGCAGATGTAGCCCTCGCGCGCCACGGCGACCGCCTGGCGCACCGTGAACTCGAACACCCGCTGCCGCTTGATGACGTGGTCGGCCGCGAACGAGCCGATGATGACGTCGGGATTGCGGCGGTGCAGGATGGCCGCGGCCAGGCCGATCGCGGCGGCCGACTCGCGCGGGTCGGCTTCCACGAAGACGTTGTGCTCCGGCATGTCGGGGAGCGTGTTCTCGACCTTCGGGCCGTGCGCGCGTCCGGTCACCACGGCGATGTGCTCGCGGTCGGCCAGCGGCAGGAGCCGATCCCATGTCTCCTGGAGCAGCGAGCGGCCGGAACCGGTCAGATCGTGGAGGAACTTGGGCGTCTCCGCGCGGGACAGCGGCCACAGCCTCGAGCCCACCCCGCCTGCGGGGATGACGGCGAAGAAGTCCTTGATCGGTTCTGGCATGAGCACCAGGCTACAAGGCGTCGCCTCCGAACCCCGGGAGGCGCGGAATCACGCGGAGTAAGGGTGCCCTGACCTCTCGACGTCGAGATAGTTAGGCGATCCTCAATGGCCGCTTCGGCGCCCCTGGGAGTAGCCTGAAGGGCGATCGGCGGCAGGTCCACGAGCCGCCTCGCAGGCCCTGAGAGCAGGAGGACGATCTTGTCCGCTACCGCGCGACCGACGCCCCGGGTGTCGGAGACGACGTCGAGAACACCGAGGGGCACCCTGTACCGCGGCCGCGAGGGCATGTGGTCGTGGGTGCTGCACCGCATCACCGGCATCGCCATCTTCTTCTTCCTTCTCGTGCACGTGCTCGACACCGCGCTCATCCGCGTCTCGCCGGAGGCGTACAACGCGGTGATCGGCACGTACCAGCACCCGATCATGGGCATCGGCGAGATCGCGCTCGTCGGCGCGATCGCGTTCCACGCGTTCAACGGGCTGCGCATCATCCTCGTCGACTTCTGGTCGAAGGGCGCGAAGTACCAGCGCCAGCTCTTCTGGGGAGTCCTCGGCGTCTGGGCCGTGGTCATGGCCGGCTTCGTTCCGCGTCAGCTCATGAACGTGTTCGGCGACTTCGGAGGAGGACACTGATGACCGCCGCAGACCTCGCCGCACCCCGCTCCCCGCAGCGGCCCGCCAGCCGCGGTGTCAACCTCGAGAAGTGGGGATGGCTCTACATGCGCGTGTCGGGCGTCCTGCTCGTCGTGCTCATCTTCGGCCACCTGCTCGTGAACCTTGTGCTGCCGGAAGGCGGCGTCCACGCGCTGAACTTCGCGTTCGTCGCGGGCAAGTTCGCGTCGCCGTTCTGGCAGTGGTGGGACGTGCTCATGCTCTGGCTCGCGTTCATCCACGGCGCAAACGGCATGCGCACGATCGTCAACGACTACGTGCAGGGCAAGACCGTGCGCACCGCGCTCGTGTGGGTCATCGGCATCGTCGCCGCGCTCATGATCGTGCTCGGCACGCTCGTGGTGTTCACCTTCGACCCGTGCGCCGGCGTGTTCGGTGCGTTCGAGAACCCCGACAGCGCGCTGTTCGAGGTCTGCCAGGCTGCGGCCAACTGACAGGGATTGACGGAAGAGACGTGACGACACAGCACACCGACGCCGTGCTCAAGGACGGCGTGTACTACCACGAGTTCGACATCGTGATCGTCGGCGCCGGCGGCGCCGGCATGCGCGCGGCCATCGAGGCCGGCCCGGGCGCGAAGACCGCCGTGATCACGAAGCTGTACCCCACGCGCTCCCATACGGGAGCCGCGCAGGGCGGCATGGCCGCAGCCCTCGCGAACGTGGAGGAGGACTCCTGGGAGTGGCACACGTTCGACACGGTGAAGGGCGGCGACTACCTCGTCGACCAGGACGCCGCGGAGATCCTCGCCAAGGAGGCGATCGACGCCGTCATCGACCTCGAGAACATGGGCCTGCCGTTCAACCGCACGCCCGACGGCAAGATCGACCAGCGCCGCTTCGGCGGTCACACGGCCGAGCACGGCAAGAACCCCGTGCGCCGCGCGTGCTACGCGGCCGACCGCACGGGCCACATGATCCTGCAGACGCTGTTCCAGAACTGCGTCAAGCTCGGCATCAACTTCTTCAACGAGTTCTACGCGCTCGACCTCATCACCGTGAAGGACGCGGACGGCACGACGAAGATCGCGGGCGTCGTCGCCTACGAGCTCGCCACGGGCGACCTCCACGTCTTCCACTCCAAGGCCGTCATCTTCGCGACGGGCGGCTTCGGCAAGGTCTTCAAGACGACGTCGAACGCGCACACCCTCACGGGCGACGGCGTCGGCATCGTGTGGCGCAAGGGCCTGCCGCTCGAGGACATCGAGTTCTTCCAGTTCCACCCGACCGGCCTCGCCGGCCTCGGCATCCTGCTGACCGAGGGCGCGCGCGGCGAGGGAGCCATCCTCCGCAACGCCTCCGGCGAGCGGTTCATGGAGCGCTACGCGCCGACGATCAAGGACCTCGCCCCGCGCGACATCGTCGCGCGCTGCATGGTCAAGGAGGTCCTCGAGGGCCGCGGCGCCGGACCCAACAAGGACTACGTCTACCTCGACTGCACCCACCTGGGCGCCGAGGTGCTCGAGACGAAGCTGCCCGACATCACGGAGTTCGCGCGCACGTACCTCGGCGTCGACCCCGTCGTCGAGCCCGTGCCCGTGATGCCGACCGCGCACTACGCGATGGGCGGCATCCCGACGAACAACGACGCGCAGGTGCTCGCCGACAACACGACCGTCGTCCCCGGCCTGTACGCGGCGGGGGAGTGCGCGTGCGTGTCGGTCCACGGCGCCAACCGACTCGGCACGAACTCGCTGCTCGACATCAACGTCTTCGGCAAGCGAGCGGGCCGCCATGCGGTCGAGTACGTGAAGACCGGCGAGCTCGTCCCGCTGCCCGAGGACCCGGCGAAGGAGGTGCGCGAGCTCGTCGAGCGCATCCGCACCGCCAACGGCACCGAGCGCATCGCCGACATCCGCCGCACGCTGCAGGAGCAGATGGATGCGAACGCGCAGGTGTTCCGCACCGAGGAGACCCTGACGAACGTCATGGGCACCATCCACGACCTGCGCGAGCGCTACAAGAACATCTACGTCGACGACAAGGGCAAGCGGTTCAACACCGACCTGCTCGAGGCGATCGAGCTGGGCTTCCTGCTCGACCTCGCCGAGATCGTCGCCTACGCCGCCCGAAACCGCAAGGAGAGCCGCGGCGGCCACATGCGCGAGGACTACCCCGACCGCGACGACGAGAACTTCATGAAGCACACGATGGCCTACCTGACCGGCGACCCGCACTCGCCGGACCCGGAGGACCACATCAAGCTCGACTGGAAGCCCGTCGTGTTCACCAAGAACGAGAAGGGCGAGTTCAACTACCCGCCGATGGAGAGGAAGTACTGATGTCGACCGTCGCAGAGGCGCCCGCCGCCGAGACCGCCATCCAGTCGTACCTCGTCACGTTCATCGTCCGGCGCTTCGACCCGGAGACCGACAGCGAGCCCCGCTGGGTCGACTACGACGTCGAGATGTACCCGACCGATCGCGTGCTCGACGCGCTGCACAAGATCAAGTGGGAGGTCGACGGCTCGCTGACCTTCCGCCGTTCGTGCGCGCACGGCATCTGCGGGTCGGACGCCATGCGGATCAACGGGCGCAACCGTCTCGCATGCAAGACGCTCATCAAGGACCTCGACATCTCGAAGCCGATCTACGTCGAGGCGATCAAGGGCCTGCCGCTCGAGAAGGACCTCGTCGTCGACATGGACCCGTTCTTCGCGGCGTACCGTGACGTCCAGCCGTTCCTGCAGGCGAACAGCGCGCCCGCCAAGGGCAAGGAGCGCGTGCAGTCGATCGCCGATCGCGAGCGCTTCGACGACACCACGAAGTGCATCCTCTGCGCGGCGTGCACCTCGTCGTGCCCCGTGTTCTGGACCGACGGGCAGTACTTCGGGCCCGCCGCCATCGTGAACGCGCACCGCTTCATCTTCGACTCGCGCGACGACGAGGCGCAGGTGCGCCTCGACATCCTGAACGACAAGGAGGGCGTGTGGCGCTGCCGCACGACCTTCAACTGCACCGAGGCGTGCCCGCGTGGCATCGAGGTCACGAAGGCCATCGCCGAGGTCAAGCAGGCCATCCTCAAGGGCGGCCGCTGACCTTCGCCCGCGACGGGGCCCGGGAGTTCCCCGGGCCCCGTCGTCGTGTTTGTAACTATCGCGTTGCGGTCGCCCGGATCGTCGTTTCGCACGGTGTGAGCGAACTAGCGTGAGCATATTGGCCCCGGGTCGGTTCGGGGCCCGCACACTCTGGAGGACAGTGTGAAGACCACCAAGAAGGCTGCGCTCAGCGGTCTCGCGCTCACCGCTTCGGCGGTGCTGCTCGCCGGATGCGGGTCGGCGCCGGAGGAGACCACGGGCGGAACCGAGGTCGACAGCGACTTCCACCCCTGCCTCATCTCCGATGAGGGCGGCTGGAACGACCGCTCGTTCAACCAGTCCGCCAAGGAGGGCATGGACCGCGCGATCGAGGAGCTCGGCATCGAGGGCACCGAGATGGAGTCCACGAACGCGAACGACTACGCGCCGAACCTCGAGACGCTCGTCTCGGAGGGCTGCTCGCTCATCATCTCGGTCGGGTTCAACCTCTCGGCGGCGACGGTCGAGTCGGCGCTGGCGAACCCCGACGTCGACTACGCGATCATCGACGATTGGGCCGACAACGACTTCGACGGCGAGACGGACGCGCCGAACATCAAGCCGCTCGTGTTCGACACGGCGCAGGCCGCGTACCTCGGCGGCTACGCCGCCGCAGCCTGGTCGGCGCAGTCGGGCGTGAACAAGGTCGGCACCTTCGGCGGCGCGCAGATCCCCTCGGTCGCGGTCTTCATGGACGGCTACCAGCTCGGCGTCGAGAAGTACAACGAGGACAAGGGCGCGAACGTCGAGGTCGTCGGCTGGGACGTGGAGTCGCAGACGGGTTCGTTCACGGGCGGGTTCGAGGCGAACGATGTCGCGCGCCAGACCGCGCAGGGCATCCTCGACCAGGGCGTGGACGTCATCCTCCCGGTCGGCGGCCCGATCTACACGAGCGCGGCGGCGGCCATCCAGGACAGCGGTGACGACGTCCTCATGATCGGCGTCGACAGCGACCTCGCGGTCAAGGAGCCGGACCTCGCCGACCTCGTCTACGTGTCGATCCAGAAGGCGATCGACCAGGCCGTGTTCGACGCCACGACGACCGCGGCGACCGGCGAGTTCGACGTCGAGCCCTACGTCGGCACGCTCGAGAACGAGGGCGTGACCCTGTCGAGCTTCCACGACTTCGAGTCGCAGCTCCCCGAGGGCCTCACCGACGAGCTGGCAGCTCTGCAGGAGCAGATCATCGCCGGCGACATCGTCGTCGAGTCGCCCAACTCGCCGTAAGGCGCATCGCTCGCATCGGGGCGGCCGGGCCCGTACCGGCCGCCCCGACGCGCGCTCAACCCACTTCTGTCCACGACCATCCGCGCACGGTAGGGTGCCCACATGAAGCTCGAGCTCCGCGGAATCACGAAGCGATTCGGCAGCCTCGTCGCCAACGACCACATCGACCTGACCGTCGAGCCGGGCGAGATCCACGCCCTCCTCGGAGAGAACGGCGCCGGCAAGTCGACGCTCATGAACGTCCTGTACGGCCTCTACCAGGCCGACGAGGGGGAGATCCTCCTCGACGACGTGCCGCAGCGGTTCCGCGGGCCCGGCGACGCGATGGCGGCGGGCATCGGCATGGTGCATCAGCACTTCATGCTCATCCCGGTGTTCACCGTCGCGGAGAACGTCGCGCTGGGGCACGAGAAGGTGCGCCGCAGCGGCGCCCTCGACCTCGACGCCGCGCGCGCGGAGGTCCGTGGGGTCGCGGACCGCTTCGGATTCCACGTCGACCCTGATGCGATCGTCGAGGACCTGCCCGTGGGCGTCCAGCAGCGGGTCGAGATCATCAAGGCGCTCGCGCGCGACGCGCGCGTGCTCGTGTTCGACGAGCCCACTGCCGTGCTCACGCCGCAGGAGACCGACGAGCTCATGGCGATGATGCGGCAGCTGCGCGACGAGGGCGTCGGCATCGTGTTCATCACGCACAAGCTGCGCGAGGTGCGCGAGGTCGCCGACCGGATCACGGTCATCCGGCGCGGCAAGGTCGTGGGGGAGGCGTCGCCCACGTCGACCAACGCCGAGCTCGCCTCGCTCATGGTCGGCCGCGCTGTCGAGCTGACGGTGCACAAGGAGCCCGCTCGACCGCGGCCGGGAGGTCTCGTCGTCGAGGGGCTGCGCGTGCTCACGCCCGAGGGCGTCGTGCTCGTCGACGACGTGAGCTTCACGGTGCAGCCGGGGGAGATCCTCGCGATCGCGGGCGTGCAGGGCAACGGACAGACCGAGCTGACCGAGGCGATCATGGGCCTCGAGACCCGGGTGACCGGCTCCATCGCGCTCGACGGTCAGGAGCTCGTCGGAGCCTCCGTGCGCCGCATCCTCGACGCGGGCGTCGGATTCGTTCCCGAGGACCGGAAGATCGACGGCCTCGTGGGCGGCATGTCGATCGCGGAGAACCTCGTGCTCGACCGCTCTGACGCACCCGAATTCGTCACGGCGGGCACGCTGCGGCGGGGGGCGCTCGACGACTTCGCCCGCGAGCGCATCGAGGAGTTCGACATCCGCGCGCAGGGTCCGCTGACTCCGGCGGGCACGCTGTCGGGCGGAAACCAGCAGAAGGTCGTCGTGGCGCGCGAGATGAGCCGTGACCTCAAGGTGCTGCTCGCAGCCCAGCCCACGCGCGGCGTCGACGTCGGCTCGATCGAGTTCATCCACAGCCGGATCGTCGCCGCGCGCGACGCCGGGGTGGCCGTCATCGTCGTGTCGACCGAGCTCGACGAGGTCGTCGCGCTCGCCGACCGGATCGCGGTGATGTACCGAGGCAGGATCGTCGGCATCGTGCCGAGCGACACCCCACGCGACGTGCTCGGCCTCATGATGGCCGGTGCGCAGGAGGCAGCGGCATGAGCGAGACCACCCCGGCCCCGCAGGCGCCGCAGCCCCACACGGCGACCCCCGAGGTGCCCCGCGGCAACGCCGTGCTGCGCGACATCCTCCGCGGCAGCGTCGTCACGTCGATCCTCGCCCTCCTCGTCGCCATGGTGGTGGGCGGCATCCTCATCGCGCTCACGAACGAGGACGTCCGGACGGCGTCCGGCTACTTCTTCGCCCGGCCCGCCGACACCTTCCGCGCCATCTGGGACGCCGTCTACGGCGGATACGAGGCCCTCTTCCGCGGCGCGATCTACAACTCCCGCGCGGACGACTTCCTCACGGCCATCCGCCCGCTCACGAACACGCTCGGCAATGCGGCTCCGCTCATCGCGGCCGGTCTCGGCGTCGCGCTGGCCTTCCGGGTCGGGATGTTCAACATCGGCGCGCAGGGCCAGATCCTCTTCGGCGCCGCCTTCTCGGCGCTCATGACCTTCCGGCTCGACCTTCCCCTCGCACTCCAGCTGCCGCTCACCCTCATCGCGGGCCTCGTCGGCGGCGCGATCTGGGCCGGGATCGCGGGCATCCTGAAGGCGCGCACGGGCGCGCACGAGGTCATCCTCACGATCATGCTGAACTACATCGCCGTCTACCTCGTGGACTGGATGGTCAGCACCGCCGGCGTGCTGCAGAAGCCGGGGTCGAACCAGCCGATCTCGGCGGCCACGCCCTCGGGTGCGCTCTTCCCCGATCTCTTCGGTCCCGCGTACCCGAACCTCGACGTCGGGTTCCTGCTCGTCATCGCCGCGACGGTGTTCGTGTGGTGGCTCATCGAGCGCTCGAGCCTCGGGCTCCGCATGCGCGCGGTGGGCGAGAACCCGCACGCCGCGCGCGCAGCGGGCATCTCGGTGCAGCGGATCTACGTGTACGCGATGCTCTTCGCGGGAGGGCTCGCGGGTCTCGCGGCCATGAACCAGATCCAGGGCGCCGTCACGAGCGGCTTCGACAGCCACATCGACGCCGGCTTCGGCTTCGATGCCATCACGGTCGCGCTCCTCGGCCGCAGCCGCGCATGGGGCACGTTCGTCGCCGGTCTGCTCTTCGGCGCGCTGAAGGCCGGCAGCTACACGATGCAGGCGTCGGAGGGGATCCCGGTCGACATCGTGCTCGTCGTGCAGGCGCTCGTCGTCCTCTTCGTCGCCGCGCCGCCCCTCATCCGCACGATGTTCTTCCTGCCGAAGGACGAATCCGAGAAGAGCGCCAGGGCACGAGCCAAGGCGGCGCGGAAGGCGGTCGCACGATGACGAACACGACAGCTCCCGCTTCCGTCGAGGCGCCCACGGTCGTCCGCGTCCGGCGCCCGAAGCTCGCGATCACGCTCGGCGTGCTCACCGTTCTGCTCGCGGCCCTCTTCATCCTCGCCGCGCGAGAGGGCTGGACGACGTTCCGGCTGAGCGGCGCAGACGCCCTCATCCCGCTGGGCGAGGTGAGCATCCCGACGGCTCCGTTCGTATGGGGGACGCTCGCGCTCCTCGTGGCGCTCACGGCCTGGGCGGTGGCCGACACGCTGGCGTATCGACGCAGCCCGCTGTGGCTCTCGATCGCCTACGGCATCCTCGCCCTCTTCGGCTTCCTCACCTGGGCCGGCGCCGACGGGCTCGTGCCGGTCATCAGCCTGCTCTCCGGTGCGCTGTCGATCTCGGTGCCGATCGTCTTCGGCGCGCTCGGCGGCGTGATCGGCGAGCGCGTCGGCGTCGTCAACGTCGCGATCGAGGGCCAGCTCCTGTTCGGGGCGTTCAGCGCTGCGCTCCTGTCGAGCATCACGGGCAATCCGTTCGTCGGGCTCCTCGGCGCCATGATCGGCGGCGTGCTCGTCTCGCTCGTGCTCGCCGTCTTCGCGATCAAGTACCTCGTCGAGCAGGTCATCGTCGGCGTCGTGCTGAACGTGCTCGTGACCGGCCTCACGGGCTTCCTCTTCGGCATCCTGCTCGTGCCGAACGAGCTCGAGCTCAACCGCCCTGCGACGTTCGACCGCCTGCCCATCCCGGGCCTCGTCGAGATCCCGCTGCTGGGGCCGGTGCTCTTCAACCAGTCGTTCCTCGTGTACTTCATGTACTTCGCCGTCGCCGCGGTCGCCTGGGGTCTGTACCGCACGCGGTGGGGACTCCGCGTCCGCGCCGTCGGCGAGCACCCGCAGGCGGCGGACACCGTGGGCATCAGGGTCAACCCGATGCGCTTCTGGAACGTGAACCTCGCCGGCGCGATCGCCGGTGCGGGCGGCGCGTACTTCACGCTCGTCTCCGTCCCGCAGTTCAACGAGGAGATGACGGGCGGCCTCGGCTTCATCGCACTCGCCGCGGTCATCTTCGGACGCTGGGACCCGATCCGCGCGACGCTCGCGGCCCTGCTGTTCGGATTCGCCACCAACCTGCAGAACCTGCTCTCGGTGCTGGGCACGCCCATCCCGAGCCAGTTCATGCTCATGCTCCCCTACGTCGTGACGATCCTCGCGGTCGCCGGGTTCGTGGGGCAGTCGCGCGGCCCCGCCGCCGCCGGCAAGCCGTACATCAAGGGCTAGGAGAGATGACAGACATCGACTGGGACGAGCTGCGTGCCGTCGCGACCGACGCCATGACCCGGGCGTACGTGCCCTACTCGAAGTTCCCCGTGGGGGCGGCCGCCCTCGTGACGGATGGCCGGATCGTCGCGGGGTGCAACACCGAGAACGCGTCGTACGGCGTCGGGCTGTGCGCCGAGTGCGGCCTCATCTCGAATCTCGCCATGACCGGCGGCGGGCAGCTCGTCGCGTTCGTGTGCGTGGATCGCGAGGGCCGCACCCTCATGCCGTGCGGACGCTGCCGGCAGCTGCTGTTCGAGCACGCCCTGCCGGGCATGCTGCTCGAGACCGTGTCGGGCATCCGCAGCATCGAAGAGGTGCTGCCCGACGCGTTCGGACCCCGAGACCTGGAGGAGCGATGAGCCCCGAGCCGTTCGACGCCGTCGACGTCATCCGCGCCAAGCGCGACGGCGGCGCGGTCCCCGAGGACGCGCTGCGCTGGATGGTCGACGCCTACACGCGCGGGTACGTCTCCGACGCGCAGATGTCGGCGTTCACGATGGCCGTGCTGCTGAACGGCATGGAGCGGGACGAGATCCGCGTCATGACGGACGCGATGATCGCGTCGGGGGAGCGGATGTCGTTCGCGTCGCTCGACAAGCCGACTGCCGACAAGCACTCCACGGGCGGCGTGGGCGACAAGATCACGCTGCCCCTCGCCCCGCTCGTGGCGGCCTTCGGCATCGCCGTGCCGCAGCTCTCCGGGCGGGGGCTCGGCCACACGGGCGGCACGCTCGACAAGCTCGAGTCGATTCCCGGCTGGCGCGCCGCCCTCTCGAACGAGGAGATGCTCGCCCAGCTCGCCGACGTCGGCGCCGTGATCTGCGCCGCGGGCACCGGTCTCGCCCCCGCCGACAAGAAGCTCTACGCGCTGCGCGATGTCACCGGCACGGTCGAGGCCATCCCGCTCATCGCGTCGAGCATCATGTCGAAGAAGATCGCGGAGGGCACCGACTCGCTCGTGCTCGACGTGAAGTTCGGCACGGGCGCCTTCATGAAGGACCCCGCGCGCGCACGCGAGCTCGCCGAGACGATGGTCGCGCTCGGCACGGACTCCGGCGTGAAGACCACGGCGCTCCTCACCGACATGAACACCCCGCTCGGGCTTGCGATCGGCAATGCGAACGAGGTGCGCGAGTCGGTCGAGGTGCTCGCGGGCGGCGGCCCCGCCGACGTCGTCGAGCTCACCGTCGCGCTCGCCCGCGAGATGCTCGCGCTCGCCGGACAGCCCGACGCCGACGTCGAGGCGGCGCTCGCGGACGGCCGCGCGATGGACACCTGGCGCCGCATGATCCGCGCGCAGGACGGCGACCCCGATGCGCCCCTGCCCGTCGCACGCGAGACGCACACCGTGACGGCGAGCCGCTCGGGCGTCGTCACCCGGATGGACGCCTACGACTTCGGGATCGCCGCGTGGCGGCTCGGAGCAGGGCGCGCCCGGGCCGAGGACGCGGTCGTCCACGCGGCCGGCATCGACCTGCTCGTGAAGCCTGGCGACGCGGTCGCCGAGGGCCAGGCGCTCTTCACGCTCTCGGCGGATGACGGCGCGCGCTTCGACAGGGCGCTGGACGCTCTCGACGGCGCGTACGAGATCGGGGATACTGCTCCCGAGACCGCGCCTCTCGTGCGCGAGCGCATCACCGCCTGACCGACCGACGACATCCGGACCGCGGCCATCCCGCATCCGTCCGCACCGCACGACCCTGGAGGCCGACATGGCGAAGGACAAGACCGCTGAGCCCCGCGTGCAGGGCGTCGCGCTGCGCAGCCTGCCCAAGGTCTCGCTGCACGACCACCTCGACGGCGGCCTGCGGCCGGAGACCATCCTCGAGCTCGCGGAGGGGACGGATGTCGCGCTGCCGGCGTCGGACGCCGCGTCGCTCCAGGAGTGGTTCGCCGAGCGTGCGGACTCCGGCTCGCTCGTCGAGTACCTGAAGACCTTCGAGATCACCGTGGGCGTCATGCAGACACGCGAGGCGCTCACGCGCGTCGCGCGCGAGTTCGTCGAGGACCTCGCGGCCGACGGCGTCGTGTACGGCGAGGTGCGCTGGGCGCCCGAGCAGCACCTCGACGGCGGGCTCACGCTCGAGGAGGCCGTCGAGGCCGTGCAGGACGGCATCGAGCAGGGCGAGGACATCGTCGAGGACAGCGGGCGGAGCATCCGCGTGGGCCAGATCCTCTCCGCGATGCGCCAGGGCGACCGCGTGCAGGAGGTCGCCGAGCTCGCTGTCGCGTTCCGCCAGGACGGGGTCGTGGCGTTCGACATCGCCGGTCCTGAGGACGGCTTCCCGCCCTCGCAGCACCGTGCGGCGTTCGACTACCTCGCCGGCGAGTTCTTCCCGGTCACCGTGCACGCGGGCGAGGCCGCTGGTGTCGCGTCGATCCGGTCGGCCCTCCTCGACGGGCGCGCGCTGCGCCTGGGGCACGGCGTCGCGATCGCCCGGGACCTCGAGGTCGTCTCGCGCGAGGGCGAGGAGGTGCTCGTGCAGTTCGGCGACCTGGCGCGCTGGGTGCGGGATCGGGAGATCCCGCTGGAGCTGTCGCCCTCGTCGAACCTGCAGACCGGCGCCGTGGCCCACTGGGGGAGCCAGATCGAGGACCATCCGTTCGACCTGCTCTACCAGCTCGGCTTCTGCGTGACGGTCAACACCGACAACCGCCTCATGAGCCGCACGTCCCTCACGCGCGAGCTGGCCATCCTGCAGGCGGCCTTCGGCTACGACCTCGACGACATCGAGCAGTTCCAGCTCAACGCCGCGGCCGCGTCGTTCCTGCCGGTCGAGCAGCGCGAGGAGCTCATCGACCTCATCTCCGAGGGCTTCGCGCGGTAGGCGCCGCCCCCTGGGGCATGTCTCACTCGCCGCGGGATAGCCGACGGATATCCCGCGGCGAGTGAGACATGCTGCGCAGGGCGGGGCCTATGCGGCCTGGTGCTCCGCGACGGCCGAGCGGATGGCCGGGAACAGCGGATGGGCGGGTTCGAGACCCGTGACCTGCTGCGTAAACGCGTCGGCGTCGAGCTCGCCGAGGAGCGCCTGCAGCTGCGCGGCCTGCTCGTCGCCCTCGTCGGAGAACGCGAGGGCCGCCGAGATCGCCGCGACGAGGGCGCTCGTCGACAGGCCGCGCTCGGCAGCCTCGGCGGCGGGGCCCACGAAGCGCTCGTGGCGCGACAGCTTGCGCAGCGGCTGTCGTCCCACGCGCTTGACGGTGTCGGGCAGCGCCGGATTGCGGAACCGCTCGAGGATCGTCGCGCGGTAGGTCGCGAGCTCGTCGGCGGGGAACCCGTGCTTCGCGGCGAGCAGCGCCGACGTCTCCTCGAGAGCCGCCTCGACCGAGGCCGCGACGGCCGGGTCGGCCAGCGCCTCGGCGATCCGCTCGAAGCCTGCGCGGGCGCCGTGGTACGCGGTCGCCGCGTGCCCGGTGTTCACCGTGAAGAGCTTCCGCTCGATGTACGGCGCGAGGTCGTCGACGAAGTGCGCCCCGGGGATGCTCGGCAGGTCGCCGTCGAACGGGCCGCGCTCGATCGCCCACTCGAAGAACGGCTCGACCGTGACGTCGATGCCGCCGTCGGCCGGCTGGCCGGGGACGATCCGGTCGACGGCCGTGTTCGCGAACACGACGCGACCCTCGAGGGCGTCCCACGTGCCGCCGGCGAGCTCGACGATCTCCGCGCGGAGCTGGTCGGTCGCTCCGATCGCGTTCTCGCACGCCATGACCTGCAGCGGGGGAGCGTCGGGGTCGCGCAGCGCGATCCCGGCGAGGATGTGCGGAGCGATGAACCTCAGGATCGTCGGCCCGACGGCGGTCGTGACGACGTTGGCCGTCGCGACCTCGTCGGCCACCGCCTGCGGGTCCTCTGCGCTGTTCACCGCGCGGAACCCCGTGACCTCCCGGTCGACGCCGCCCGCGCCGACCTCGTGGACCGTGTACGCGTCGGCGGCAGCCAGCGCGTCGACGAGGGGAGCGGCGACGTCGGAGAAGACGACCTCGTACCCTCCCTCGTGCAGCAGCAGGCCGACGAAGCCGCGGCCGATGTTCCCTGCTCCGAAGTGGACGGCCTTCATCAGTCCTCCTGGTTGACGCTCTGGAAGAGCTCGAAGAGCTCCTCGGGGGTCGCGGCGGCCTTGAGGCGCGCGATCTGCGACTCGTCGCTGAACAGCTCGGCGACGTTCGACAGGATCTTCAGGTGCTCGTCGCCCTTGCCGGCGATGCCGACGACGAACGTCACCGCGTCGCCGTCCCAGTCGACCCCGCCGTCGTAGCGGACAACCGAGAGCGCCGACCCGAGAATGGCGTCCTTCGCCTCGTTCGTGCCGTGCGGGATGGCCAGCTCGTTGCCCATGAAGGTCGACACGGTCTGCTCTCGGGCCAGCATCGCGTCGAAGTACGCGCCGGTGACGGCACCTGCGCTCGCGAGGATATCGGCGGCCTCCTGGAGCGCCTCCTCCCGCGTCGCGGAGCCGGCGTGGATGCGGACGCTGCCGCGCGTGAGGACCGCGTCGTCGGCGGGGCGCGATGTGCCGCTGCCGATCGGGCCGGTCGTCGTGGGCACGGCACGCGCCTCGCGACGCGTCGTGGGCACGGCGGGCGCGTCGGCCTCCGCGGGGGCCGCCCCGCCCGATGCCTGCTCGCGCAGGAGCTCCACGACCTCGTCGTAGCGCGGCGAGTTCATGAAGTTGTCCACGGAGACGTGCACAGCGCTCTGCTCCCGCTGGCGGGCGCGGTCGGTCAGCTGCGCCTGCGTGATCACGAGGTCCGCCGTGCCGTCGAGCGACGCGATGGCCTTGTTCGTGACCGTGACGCCCTCGATGCCCGCCTGCTTGATCTTGTTGCGCAGGACGCTCGCTCCCATCGCCGACGACCCCATGCCGGCGTCGCACGCGAAGATGACCTTCTCGATCGGCCGGGTCGCGACGGCCGTGCCGCCGGCGAGGCCGCCCAGCACGCTGGACTTCCGGCCCTTGTTCGCCTCTGTGCGCGCGACGGCGTCGGCGAATCCGTCTGCGCCCGCCGCTTCGGCGGCGAGGTCGCGCTTGCGGCTTGCGCGCAGGATGACCGCGGCGATGAGGAACGTGACGGCCGCCGACAGCACGACCGCGAGGATGACCCCGAGGTAGCTGTCGCGCGCGGTCTGGATGAGGACGGCGATGATCGAGCCCGGCGCCGCGGGGGCCACGAGGCCCGAGCGGAAGAGCACGTTGGTCGCCACACCCGTCATGCCGCCGCCGATCACCGCGAGGATGAGGGCCGGCTTCATGAGCACGTACGGGAAGTACACCTCGTGGATGCCGCCGAAGAAGTGGATGATCGCTGCACCGGGAGCGGAGGCGCGAGCCGCGCCGACGCCGAAGAAGGTGAAGGCGAGGAGCAGGCCGAGGCCCACGCCCGGGTTCGCCTCGAGGAGGAAGAGGATCGACTTGCCGTCCTCCGTCGCCTGCGCGAGGCCGAGCGGCGTGAGCACGCCGTGGTTGATCGCGTTGTTGAGGAAGAACACCTTGGCCGGCTCGATGAGGATGCTCGTGAGCGGCAGCAGGTTGTTGTCGACGAGCCATCCCACGGCCCCGCCGAGGATGTTCATGAGGAAGTTCACGACCGGCGCGAGCACGTAGAACGCGAAGATCGCCGCGACGAAGCCGAAGATGCCGGCCGAGAACATGTTGACGAGCATCTCGAAGCCGGCCTTGACGCGGCCCTCCCAGAGCGCGTCGAGCTTCTTCATGATCCACGCGGCGAGCGGGCCCATGATCATCGCGCCGATGAACATGTGGATCGTCGGGATGGGGCTCTCGCCCGCGGGGAGGTCCGCGTTCTGCAGGCCGATGAGCCAGTCCGAGCCGGCGATCGCGCCGAAGGTCGCGATCGACGCGACGACCGCACCGCGCGTGTCGTAGATCATCCGACCGCCCTGCGCGGCGATGAGGATCGGCAGGAGGTAGTGGATCATCGGCCCGACGATCGAGTTGAGCGCCTCGTTGGGCGTCCACCCGACCTCGATGAAGAACGCGGTGAAGAGGCCCCATGCGATGAGCGCGGGGATGTTGGGCATGATCATGCCGGAGAGGAAGGTGCCGACCTTCTGCACTCCGACGCGAAGCGATCCGGGCGTCTTCGCCGCGGTGCGGGTGTCACTCATGGGTATCGGGCTTTCTGCTGTGGGGGATCTCAGGAGGAGACGGCGGCTCGGGCGGCGTCGCGCGCCGCCTCCGCGCTGCTCGCCGAGAGCGCGGCCTGCGCGATGCGCTGCGCGTCCTCGAGGGTGTGCTTCAGGAGCTCGGCGCGCACGTCGACGAGTGCGGGCGGGGACATCGACAGCGTCGTGGCGCCCAGGCCGACGAGGACGACCGCGAGGAGCGGGTCGGCCGCGGCCTGACCGCAGATGCCGACCGGCTTGCCGTGCTTCGCGCCGGCCCGGCCGATCTCGGCGATGAGGCGCAGCACGGCGGGGTGCCACGGGTCCTGGTACGACGACACCGTGCCGAGCATGCGGTCGGCCGCCATCGTGTACTGCACGAGGTCGTTCGTGCCCACCGAGCCGAAGTCGGTGACCTCGTACACCGCGTCCGCGAGGAGCGCGACCGACGGCACCTCGACCATGACGCCGGCCGTCTTGATGCCGTGCTCGCGCGCGATGCGCGTGAAGTACTCGGCCTCCTCGACCGTGGCCACCATGGGCGCCATGACCCAGAGATCGGCGTCGGTCGCCGCGTCGGCGTTCGCGAGCGCCGTGAGCTGGTCGCGGAGGACCTCCTCGTGGTGGCGCAGCGCGCGCAGACCGCGTCGGCCGAGCGCGGGGTTCTCCTCGCCCTCGTCGGTGAGGAACTTCAGCGGCTTGTCCGCACCCGCGTCGAGCGCGCGCACCACGACCTTCCTGCCGGGGAAGGCCTCGAGCAGCTTCGTGTACGACGCCGTCTGCGATTCGACGCTGGGCGCCTCGTCGGAGCTGAGGAACAGGAACTCGGTGCGGAAGAGCCCCACGCCCTCGGCGCCCAGCGCGACGGCCTCGGCCGCGCCATCCGGGTTGCCGAGGTTCGCGAGCAGCGGCACGGCCGTGCCGTCCGCGAGCGCACCGGGGGTGATCGGCGCGCTCGCCGCGGCGGGCCGCGCCTCCGCGCGCTCGGCCGCCGCCGCGCGCTGCTCGTCGGTCGGGTCGATCGTGACGACGCCGGCCGCCGCGTCGACGATCGCGACGGCGCCGTCGACGAGCGCATCGCTCTCGCCGGTCCCGACGATCGCCACGATGCCCTTGTCGCCCGCGAGGATCGCCGTGTGCGACGTCGGGCCGCCCTCCGTGGTCACGACCGCGAGGACCTTCTCGAGGTCGAGCAGGGCCGTGTCGGCCGGGGCGAGGTCGGGCGCGACGAGGACGAACGGATGGCCGGGGTCGGGCACGCCGGGAGCGGAGACACCGCGCAGGTGCGCGATGACGCGCTGCGCGACGTCGGCGAGGTCGGCGGCGCGCTCGCCGAGGTAGCCGCCCATCGCCTGGAGGGTCTCGGCGAACTCCGCGAAGGCCGCGTGCACGGCCCACTCGCCCGTGCTGCCCGCGTCGATGCGCGCGTGGACGCCCTCCTCGAGGGTCGGGTCCTCGGCCATCATGGCCTGGGCCTCGAGCACGTCGCGGGCCGCGCCGCCGGCGCGCTCGCCGCGGGCGTTGAGCTCCGCGGCGACGGCCGCGACCGCCGCGGCGACCGCGGCCTTCTCCTCGTCGGGGCTCTTCGCGCTCTTCTCGTCGCGCGGCGGCTCGAGGCGCGATGCCATGCGGGCGATCGGCCCCTGCGCGACGCCCTGGCCGATCCCGACGCCGCGGAGCTCGAGCATCACTCGGCGTCCGTGTCGGTCTCGAGCTGAGCCGTGAGCTGGTCGAGCACGGCCTCGGCGCCGTCGCCCTCGACCGTGAGGGTGACCTCGTCGCCCGTGTTGGCCCCGAGCGAGATGACACCGAGGATGCTCGCGGCGTTGACGGGCTTGCCGTCGCCCTTCGCGATCGTGACGGCGAGCCCCGAGTTCTTGGCGGCCTCGGCGAACAGCTTGGCGGGGCGCGCGTGCAGTCCGTGCGACGATGCGATCTTCACGGTGCGTGTGACAGCGGACATGGGTGCTCCTTGCGGTTCATTCGGATGCGGGCGCATCCGGGGCGGCGGCGGCCCGCACGAGCGCGAGCACGCGCGTGCCGTCGGTGTCGGTGAAGACGTCGTCCGGCAGCGGCACGACGGCGACCCCGCGCGGCGACGCCGCCCCGCGGATCGCG
The DNA here is from genome assembly GCF_027921765.1 of Microbacterium barkeri. Classification (GTDB taxonomy): domain Bacteria; phylum Actinomycetota; class Actinomycetes; order Actinomycetales; family Microbacteriaceae; genus Microbacterium; species Microbacterium barkeri. The sequence goes on along the minus strand of NZ_BSEJ01000011.1, from coordinate 34,836 downwards.
TCGAGCGATGTCGTGAGGTGCGGCCCCACGAGCACGATGTCCGCCGCGTCGAGATCGACCGGCAGCGACACCTGCGTGCCCGCGAAGGCCGACCAGGAGAGCCCGGCGGCGCGCGCAGCGCGGTTCACGCGATGCGCGACGAACGTGCTCGATGCCCCTGCACCGCACACAACCAGGATCCTCATCGACGCCTCCTGATCCTCATCCTCCCGAGGCGCGCTCGGCAGGACAACCACTCTTTCTTCCGCCCGGGCGGAAAGCGCGGGCGGCCCCACACGCCGCAGCGCGCCCGGGGCGTGCGCCCGCGCCCAGCGCGACGTGATTGACTGTCGGAGGAGGAGGTGCGCGTGTCGAGACAGCGTCAGGATCGTCTCGTCGCGATCCTCCTCAGGGACGGCGGATGGATGACGGCCGCGGCGCTCGCCGACCTCCTCGGCGTCACGCCGCGCAGCGTGCGCTCGTACGTGACCGCCGTGAACGCGCGCGTGCCCGACCATCCGGTCATCGCCTCGGGCCCCGCGGGGTATCGCGCGCACCCCACGGGCGCCGCGCTCCTGCGCGAGCGCGACCAGCCCCCGCAGAGCGCGCCGCGCGACCGCCTGCACCGGCTCATCCATGCGCTCATCGATGCGGACGACGGCCTCGACGTGTACGAGACCGCCGACGCGTTCCACGTGAGCGAGGCGACGCTCGAGTCCGACCTCGCGCGCGTGCGCGCTCTCGTCCGCGAAGGCGGCGAGCTCTCCCTCGACCGCAGCGGGCCGCGCATCGCGCTCGTCGGCACCGAGCTCGCGCGCCGCCGCCTGCTGTCGTCGCTCGCGCACGACGAGATGGAGGATGGCGCGTTCGACGTGGAGGCGCTCCGCCGGGTCGCGGGATCGACCTCGGTTCCCGCCGAGGCGTTCGGGCGGTTCAAGTCCGCCCTCGCGGCCGAGCTCGGCGACCTCGGCTACTTCGTGAACGAGTTCGCCGTCGCCGACGTCACCCTGCACGTGTCGATCGCCGTCGATCGCGCGAGCCAGGGCCGCGCGCTCGAGACGGTGCACGGCACGCCGCCCGCCGAGCAGGAGCGCCTGGCCGAGGTGGTCGGGCGCCTCGCGGAGGCGGCCCTCGGGGTGACCCTCGGGCGCGGCGACCGCATGCACCTCGCCTCGCTCCTCCTCACGCGCGTCGTCGTGCCCGGAGCCGGCGCCGTGGGCACCGCGGGCGTCGACCCGGTCGTGGACGCCGCCGTCCGCGCGGCGGTCGCCCGGGTGTCGAACGAGTACCTCGTCGCGCTCGGCCGCGACGAGTTCGTCGAGCGGCTCGCGCTGCACGTGCAGAACCTCGCGCACCGCGCCCGCGAGCAGGCGTGGTCGCGCAACCCGCTCACCCGATCGCTCAAGACGACGTACCCGATGATCTTCGAGGTCGCCGTCTCGATCGCGGGGGAGCTGTCCGAACGGCTCGGCATGTCGATCCGCGACGACGAGATCGCGTACATCGCGATGCACGTCGGCGGCGAGCTCGAGCGCGAGCGGCGCGCCGAGACCCGCCTCACCGCGACGATCGTGTGCCCGGGCTACTACGAGCTGCACGAGCTCCTCCGCTCGAGCATCACCCGCTCCCTCGGGCAGGCGGTCGAGGTCACCGAGGTCGTCACGCGCGTCGACCCCGACTGGAAGGCGATCGACACCGACCTCGTGCTGACGACGATCGAGCCGCCCACGCCGTCCGAGAGCACGGTCCGCATCCGCCCGTTCCTCACCGACGGCGACGTCGAGCGCGTCATGCAGGCCGCCGCCCGGATCCGCCGGGGCCGCCGTCTGTCGCGGCTGCGCGCCGAGCTCGAGCGCTACTTCGACGCCGGCGCCTTCGTCCGAGGCCTCGACGACGCCCTCGGCGAGGAGGGGATCATCCGCGCCCTCGGCGCGCTGCTCGTCGAGCGCGGGGTGATCGACGACGCCTACGTCGAGGGCGCGATCGAGCGCGAGCGGATGTCGTCGACCGCGTTCACCGACGCCCTCGCGGTTCCGCATGCGCTGCGGATGACGGCATCGCGCACGGCCATCGCGATCGGGATCGCCGACCCGTCGGTCGCATGGGGAGACGGGCGCGTGCAGGTGGTCGCCCTCGCCGCGTTCAGCGAGAGCGACCGCGAGGCGTTCCAGACGGTGTTCGAGCAGTTCGTCGAGGTGTTCGGCGAGCGTGAGAACGTGCAGCGGATCATCCGCCGCGGCACCGACTTCACCGGCTTCCTGGACGAGCTCGTCGCGATCATCGGCCGGTAATACTCTGCGAGCTCCGGGCGCTCAGCGCCCGGACGTTGAGCGAGCGCAGCGAGACGAAACGCAGTGAGCCGCCGCCGGTCGACTCAGCCCCGGTCGAGCGCCTCCCGCACCGCTGCGTCGAGCGCGGACAGGCGGGCAGCGGCGTCCTCGGGGGAGTCGCCGCGCACGTCGAGGTACGCCTTGAGCTTCGGCTCCGTCCCGCTCGGGCGCACGATGACGCGCGAGCCGTCGTCGAGCGTGTAGCGCAGGATGTCGCCCGACGGGCCGCCGTCTGCGGGGAGCAGGAGGTCCTCCGCGCGCGTCACGGCGCGCCCGCCGAACGCGCTGGGCGGCGACTGGCGGAGCGCATCCATGATCCGGCCGATGATCGAGATGTCGTCGACGCGGATCGAGACCTGGCCGCTCGCGAAGTGGCCGATCTCCGCGGCCAGCTCGTCGAGCATCCCGGAGATCGTCGTCCCGCGGCCGCGCGCCTCTGCCGCGAGGCCGAGGACGGCGACGGCCGCCGAGATGCCGTCCTTGTCGCGCACGGTCTCGGGGTTCACGAGGTAGCCCAGGGCCTCCTCGAAGCCGAACACGATGCCCGGGGCACGCGAGATCCACTTGAATCCGGTCAGGGTCGTGTGGAAGTCCAGTCCGTGCCGCTCGGCGATCGCTCCGAGCCCCGGCGACGACACGAGCGAGCAGGCGAGCGACGCCCCCGGCGTGCCCTCGGCGGAGCGTGCGGCCCGTGCACCCAGCAGCATCCCGATCTCGTTGCCGGTCAGCCGCCGCCATCCGTCGGGGCCCGGCACGCCGACCGCGAGCCGATCGGCGTCGGGGTCGTTCGCGAGGACGAACTCGGCGTCGTGCGCGGCTGCCGTCGCGAAGGCGAGGTCCATCGCGCCCGGCTCCTCGGGGTTCGGGAACGCGACGGTCGGGAAGGCCGCGTCGGGCGCGATCTGCTCCGCGACGACGGCCGGGGCCGGATACCCGGCGCGCGCGAGGATGCGCTCGAGCGTCTCCCACCCGACGCCGTGCATCGCCGTATAGGCCCAGCGCATCCCGGCGGCCGATGCGGGGGCCGGCGCGACCGCGGCGGTCGCGGCGACGTAGGCCTCGACGACCTCCTCGGCGGCGAGCTCGTACGCGTCGGAGCGCGGCAGGTCGGGAACGCGGACCTCGTCGGCGACGCGCTGGATGTGCGCGGCGATCTCTCGGTCGGCGGGCGAGACGATCTGCGCGCCCTCATCGGCCCCGCCGAGATAGACCTTGTACCCGTTGTCGTCGGGCGGGTTGTGGCTCGCGGTGACCATGACGCCCGCATCGGCGCCGAGGTGGCGCACCGCGAACGCGAGGACGGGCGTCGGCAGAAGGCGGGGGAGGAGGATGGCGGTCAGCCCGGCCCCCGCGAAGATCTCCGCGGAGTCGCGCGCGAACACGTCGGAGTTGCGGCGCCCGTCGTACCCGATGACGACGCGGGGCCGCGCGCCGTCCGTTGCGCGCTCGGACAGGTATGCCGCGAAGCCGGCGGCCGCCTGCGCCACGAGCACGCGGTTCATCCGCATGGGGCCCGCCCCGAGCTCTCCGCGCAGGCCGGCCGTGCCGAACGTGAGGCGCCCCGCGAAGCGGGAGGCGAGGTCTGCCGAGGCCGCGGCATCACCGCCCTCCGCGCGCGCGATGAGCCCGGACAGCTCCTCGCGGGTGACCGGGTCCGGGTCCTGCGCGAGCCAGTCGCGCGCGTGCGACAGGACGTCCATCAGAGCTTCCCCACGACCTCGGCGAGCAGAGCCGAGATCCGGCCCTCGGCCATCCGCCCCGCCTCGATGACCTCCTCGTGGCTGAGCGGATCGGGCGAGATCCCCGCGGCGAGGTTGGTGATGAGGGAGAACCCGAGGATCTCCATGCCGGCCTGGCGCGCGGCGATGGCCTCGAGGGCGGTCGACATGCCGACGATGTCGCCGCCGATCGCCTTCGCCATCTGCACCTCGGCGGGCGTCTCGTAGTGAGGGCCGCGGAACTGGCAGTAGACGCCGCTGTCGAGCGTCGGGTCGACCGAGAGCGCGATGTCGCGCAGGCGCGTCGCGTACAGGTCGGTGAGGTCGATGAACGTCGCGCCCTCGAGCGGCGAGTCGGCCGTGAGGTTGATGTGGTCGCTGATGAGCACGGGCTGGCCCGCGCTCCAGGTCTCCTTGATGCCGCCCGCGCCATTGGTGAGCACCATGACCTTCGCACCCGTCGCCGCGGCGGTGCGGACGCTGTGCACGACCCGGCGGACGCCGTGCCCTTCGTAGTAGTGCGTGCGCGCGCCGATCACGAGCACGTGCCGGCCTGCGGGCGTGCGGACGCTGCGGAGGGTTCCGACATGCCCCTCGAGCGCGGGGCGCGAGAAGCCCGTGACCTCCGTCGCCGGGATGGTCGCGACGGTCTCGCCGATGAGCTCGGCGGCCTTGCCCCAGCCGCTGCCGAGGGTCACCGCGACGTCGTGTCGCTCGACCCCCGTGAGCCGCGCGATGTCGGCCGCGGCGGCCTGGGCGACCTCGAACGGGTCGGCGGGCGGATCGAGCGGATGTGCGCCTTCCAGAGTCATGGCATGAGCATAACGACCGGTCTCCGGCCGGGGTCGTGCCGATCTCGCAGGAAGGGGGAGAATGGAGGCATGGTCTTTGATTTCGAGCGGACGCAGCGCATCGCGATTCTGGGAGGCGGCCCCGGCGGCTACGAGGCGGCCCTGGCGGGCGCTCAGCTCGGCGCCGACGTGACCCTCGTCGAGCACACGGGCGTCGGCGGGTCGGCGGTGCTGACCGACGTCGTCCCGTCGAAGACGCTCATCGCGACGGCCGACGCGGCCCAGTCGATCGCCGACGCGGGGGAGCTCGGCGTGCAGTTCTACGCGCGCGGCGAGGACGGCAAGCCGCTCAAACCCGAGGTCGCCATCAACCTCCTCGCGATCAACAAGCGCCTCCTCGCGCTCGCGGGGCAGCAGTCGGAGGACATGCGCGCGCAGCTCATCGAGGCCGGCGTCAAGATCATCTCCGGCCACGGGCGTCTCGAGGGCGATGAGGCGATCGTCGTCTCGACGGGCCCGAAGGGCACCGACTTCGACCGCGTCGAGGCCGACACGATCATCGTGTCGGTGGGCGCGTCGCCGCGCGAGCTGCCCTCGGCCAAGCCCGACGGCAAGCGCATCCTCACGTGGAAGCAGCTGTACGACCTCGAGGCCGTGCCCGAGCACCTCATCGTCGTCGGCTCCGGCGTCACGGGCGCCGAGTTCGCGTCGGCGTACATGAACCTCGGCGCGAAGGTCACGCTCGTCTCGAGCCGCGACCAGGTGCTCCCCGGCGAGGACCAGGACGCCGCGAAGGTCCTCGAGAAGGTCTTCACGCGCGGCGGCATGACGCTGCTCGCGAAGTCGCGCGCCGACAAGGTCGAGAACACGGGAGACGGCGTCACCGTCACCCTCTCCGACGGCCGCGTCGTCGAGGGCTCGCACTGCCTCATGGCGGTCGGCTCGATCCCGAACACCGCCGGCATCGGCCTCGAGGACGCGGGCGTCCAGCGCACGGAGTCGGGGCACATCCGCATCAACAAGGTGGGGCGCACGTCGGTGCCCAACGTGTACGCGGTGGGCGACTGCACGACGATGATGCCGCTCGCGTCGGTCGCGTCGATGCTCGGCCGCACCGCCGTCTTCCACGCGATGGGCGATGTGGCCATCCCCTTCGACACGCACAAGATCGCCTCCAACATCTTCACGAGCCCCGAGATCGCGACCGTCGGCTGGACGCAGCCCGCCGTCGACGAGGGCGAGGTCAGCGCGGAGGTGCACAAGCTGCCGCTCGCCTCGAATGCGCGCGCGAAGATGATGGGCGTCAAGGACGGCTTCGTGAAGCTCTACGCGCGCGAGGGATCCGGCACGATCGTCGGGGGCGTCATCGTCGCGCCCCGCGCGTCGGAGCTCATCTACCCGATCTCGATCGCGGTCGAGCGCCGTCTCACGGTGGACCAGATCGCGCGGGTGTTCGCGGCGTACCCGTCGCTCGCCGGCTCGATCACCGACGCCGCGCGCGCCCTGCACCACGTCGACCGCCGGAGCTAGCAACCTCAGGCGCCGGCGCGGCGCGCGGAAGAGCCGGCCACGGGATCGTCCCGGGCCGGCTCTTCGCATGCCGCCCTCGTGCACGCGGCTCTTCGCATGCCGCCCTCCCGCATGCCGCCCTCGTGCATGTCTCACTCGTCGTGGGTTTCGGGGTCCCATAACGACGATAAGTGAGACATGCAGAGCCGGAGGGGCGGCGAGGAGTGAGCAATCTGCGGACTTCTGACGGATGTCATTGCTCGGTCTGCTGGGTCGGCGTAGCGTGAGCGGTGTCCGGACCAGGACGGCAATGACGCCCACAAAGCGCAGCGCGAACGAGGAGGTTCCGCGATGTCGATCGCCATTCCCGCACCCCGCAGCGAGCTGGTCGAGGGGCTCGACACCCCGCTCGGCGTCCTCGCCCCCGACGGCTCCCGACGCGCGTGCCGCACGCTCGACGAGCACCTCGCCGACCTCGACGAGACCGCGCTCACCGACCTCTTCGTCGACATGTCCCTCGTGCGCCGCGTCGACGAGGAGGCCTTCGCCCTGACCCGTCAGGGCGAGCTCGTGCTGTGGCCGCCGCTGCGCGGACAGGAGGCGGCGCAGGTCGGGGCCGCGCACGCCCTCCGCGAGACGGACTTCGTCTTCGGCTCGTACCGCGAGCACGCCCTCGCCGTGCTGCGGGGCGTCGACCTCGGCGACCTGCTGCGCGTGTGGCAGGGCCACGCGCTCTCGGGCTGGGATCCCCTCGCGCATCGGATGGCCACGCCCCAGATCATCATCGGCGCGCAGACCCTGCACGCGACGGGATACGCGATGGCGGTGCGCCGCGACGGCGGCGACGACATCGCGGTCGCGTGCTTCGGCGACGGCGCGACGAGCGAGGGCGACGTGAGCGAGGCGATGGTGTTCGCGAGCTCGTTCCAGGCGCCCGTGGTGTTCCTCTGCCAGAACAACCAGTACGCGATCTCCGAGCCGGTCCGCGTGCAGTCGCACGCTGCGCTCGCGCTGCGCGCGACGGGCTTCGGGATCCCGGCCATCCGCGTCGACGGCAACGACGTGCTCGCGGTCCTCGCCGCGATGCGCGCGGCGGCCGACCGCGCGCGTCGGGGAGAGGGGCCGACGTTCGTCGAGGCGGTCACGTACCGGATGGGCCCGCACACGACGACGGACGACCCCGGCCGCTATCGGGACGCCGACGAGGTCGACGCCTGGCGCGCGAAGGACCCGATCGACCGGCTCGAGCGCCACCTCGCCTCCGTCGGGGCGCCGATCGAGCACATCCGGGAGGAGGCGCGGATCCGCTGCGACGCGATCGCCAAGGAGATGCGCGCGGCCGTCGTGAAGGGCGAGGCACCCGCCCCGGAGAGCCTCTTCGACCACGTGACCGTCACGCCCACGCGTCGGATCCGGCGCCAGCGAGCCGAGCACCTCGCATTCGCGGCGAGCATCCAGGAGGAGCGATGACGGTCGAGACCCTCAGCCTGGGCGCGGCCGTCGGGCGCGCCCTCGCGGACGCGCTCGAGGGCGACCCCGACGTTGTCCTCATGGGCGAGGACATCGGGCGGCTCGGCGGCGTCTTTCGCGTGACGGACGGACTGCAGGCGCGCTTCGGCGCGGAGCGCGTGATCGACGCGCCGCTCGCCGAGTCCGCGATCGTCGGAACCGCGGTCGGCATGGCCTACCGCGGCGCGCGACCGGTCGTCGAGATCCAGTTCGACGGCTTCGTCTTCCCCGCACTCGACCAGATCGTCACGCAGCTGTCGCGCCTGCACTACCGCACGCACGGTCGGCTGCGGATGCCCGTCACGATCCGCGTGCCGTTCGGCGGCGGGATCGGCTCGGTCGAGCACCACGCCGAGTCGCCCGAGGCGTACTTCGCGCACACGCCGGGCCTGCGCGTCGTCACGGCGTGGAGCCCGCAGGAGGCCTACTCGACGCTGCGTGCCGCGATCGCGAGCGACGACCCCGTCGTGTTCCTCGAGCCCAAGGCGCGGTACTGGTCCAAGGGGGAGGTCGACACGGCGCTCGTGCGCGACCTCGACACCGCCGAGGTGCTCGTCCGCGGACGCGACGTCACGCTCGCGGCGTACGGGGCGGTCGTGCAGACGGCGCTCGACGCCGCCCTCGCCGCCCGCGACGAGGGGATCGAGATCGAGGTCATCGACCTGCGCTCCATCTCGCCGCTCGACGTCGACACGGTCGTGGCGAGCGTCGAGCGGACCGGGCGCCTCGTCGTCGCCCACGAGGCGCCCGCCGAGGTGTCGGTGTCGAGCGAGCTCATCGCGAGCGTCGTCGAACGGGCGTTCGGGGCTCTCGAGGCGACCCCCGAGCGCGTGACCGGATACGACACGCCCTACCCGCCATCCGCTCTCGAGTCCCATTACCTGCCGAGCCTCGACCGCATCCTCGACGCGGTCGACCGCTCGCTCGGGCGCCGCTCGTCGCGGACGGGGCTCGTCCTCGAGGGGAGCGCGCGATGACCGCCGTGTTCCGCCTGCCCGACCTCGGGGAGGGCCTCACCGAGAGCGAGATCGTCGCGTGGAAGGTCTCTGAGGGCGACTCCGTCGCGCTCAACCAGGTCATCGCCGAGGTCGAGACCGCGAAGGCCGTCATCGACCTGCCGAGCCCCTACGCGGGCGTGATCCGCCGCCTGCACGCGAGCGAGGGCGAGACCGTCGAGGTCGGCGCCCCGCTCGTCGAGTACGACCTCGAGGACGCCGCAGAGGCGGCTGCCGACCCCGAGCCCGCAGAGCCCGCGGACGCCCCGCCCGCGCCATCCGCGGACGTCCCGCCCGCGCCATCCGCAGAGCCCGCGGAGCCCGAGCCATCCGAGCCGTCCGAGGAGCGGGTCGCCATGCTCGTCGGGTCGGTGCGGATGGACGGCGCGCGGCGCCCCACGCGCAGACCGCGCACGTTCGCGCAGACGCCGTTCGTGCGCGCGGAGCGGTCGCCCGCGCGCGCGTTCCCACCGGTCCGCCAGCTCGCGAAGCAGCGGGGGATCGACCTCGCCGCGGTCACGCCGACCGGCGAGGGCGGCGTCGTCACACGCGCCGACCTCGATCGCGCCGCCGCTCACCCCGCGCCGCCGACCTCGCACCGCGAGCGCCTGAGCGGGCTGCGCCGGGAGACGGCCAAGGCGATGACGGCGTCGGCGCTCTCGGTCCCGCACGCCGCGTGCTTCCTGCAGGTCGACGTCACGGAGACCCTGCGCCTCGCCCGCGACCTCGCCGCAGAGGGCGGGGCGAGCCCGACGCTCCTCTCGCTCGCCTCGCGCGCCATCGTGCTCGCGGCTCGACGCACGCCCGGCGTCAACGCGCGCTTCGACGCCGACGCGGGGGAGATCGAGTTCCATGATCGCGTGAACCTGGGCATCGCGGTGGCGACCGACCGCGGTCTCGTCGTCGCGAGCGTCGACGACGCCGAGCGTCTCGACGCCATCGCGCTCGCCGGCGCCATCGCCGAGCGCGCGGCCGCCGCGCGCGACGGCTCGATCGGGCTCGCCGCGCTCACGTCGTCGACGCTCACCGTGTCGAACGTCGGCGTCTTCGGCGTCGACGGCGGCATCCCGATCCTCACGCCCGGGCAGTCGGCGATCGTCGCCCTCGGCGCGGTGCGGCGCACGCCCTGGGAGCACGACGGCGACATCGCGCTGCGCGACGTCATGACGATCACGGTGTCGTTCGACCACCGGGTGATCGACGGCAGGGAGGCGAGCGCCTTCCTCGTCGACGTCGGGGAGATGCTCGAGCGACCGGGGCTCGCGCTCGCACGGGGGTGAGGATGGCCATGGAGCGGCTGACGACGACGGTGGACGCGGGCGGCGCGGAGGGCGCGGCGCGCGACGCGCGGATGCGCGAGCTCGTCGCCGACCTGCGCGCTCGGCTGGAGTCCGCGGCGCTCGGCGGCAGTGCCCGCGCGCGCGAGCGGCACGTCGCGCGCGGCAAGCTGCTGCCGCGCGAGCGCGTCGACCGGCTGCTCGATCCGGGCAGCCCGTTCCTCGAGCTGTCGCCGCTCGCGGCGAACGGCCTGTATGACGACGAGGCGCCCGCGGCCGGTCTCATCACCGGCATCGGCACGGTGTCGGGCCGCCGCTGCGTCGTCATCGCCAACGACGCGACGGTCAAGGGCGGCACGTACTTCCCGCTCACGGTCAAGAAGCACCTCCGCGCGCAGGAGGTCGCGCGAGAGAACCGGCTGCCGTGCATCAGCCTCGTCGACTCGGGCGGCGCATTCCTCCCGATGCAGGACGAGGTCTTCCCCGACCGCGAGCACTTCGGCCGCATCTTCTACAACCAGGCCACGATGAGTGCTGCGGGCATCCCGCAGATCGCGTGCGTCATGGGCTCTTCGACCGCGGGAGGCGCCTACGTGCCCGCCATGAGCGACGAGACCGTGATCGTGGCCGAGCAGGGGACGATCTTCCTCGGCGGCCCGCCGCTCGTCAAGGCGGCCACCGGCGAGGTCGTCTCGGCCGAGGACCTCGGCGGCGGCGAGCTGCACACGACGGTGTCGGGCGTGGCGGATCACCTCGCCGACTCCGACGAGCACGCGCTGCGCATCGTGCGCGACATCGTCGCGACGCTCCCGCCCGACCCGGCGCCGCCGTGGGAGATCGCCCCGCCCCGCGAGCCGGTCGTCGAACCCGAGACGCTCTATGCCGCCATCCCCGAGGATCTCCAGACGCCGTACGACGTGCGTGAGATCATCGCCCGCCTCGTCGACGCGAGCGCGTTCCACGAGTTCAAGGCGGGCTACGGCACGACGCTCGTGACCGGGTTCGCGCGCATCCTCGGCCACCCCGTCGGCATCGTCGCGAACCAGGGCGTTCTCTTCTCGGAGAGCGCGCTCAAGGGCGCGCACTTCGTCGAGCTGTGCGACCAGCGCGGCATCCCGCTCGTCTTCCTCCAGAACATCACGGGCTTCATGGTCGGCGCGGAGTACGAGCGCGGCGGGATCGCGAAGAACGGCGCGAAGATGGTCACCGCGGTGTCGTGCGCGCGCGTCCCGAAGCTCACCGTCGTCGTCGGAGGGTCGTTCGGAGCCGGCACCTACTCCATGTGCGGTCGCGCGTTCGACCCGCGGTTCCTCTGGCTGTGGCCCAATGCGCGGGTCTCGGTGATGGGAGGCCCCCAGGCCGCGAGCGTGCTCGCCACGGTCAAGCGCGAGCAGATCGAGGCCGACGGCGGCACCTGGTCCGACGCCGAGCAGGCCGCGTTCGAGGAGCCCATCCGCGAGCGGTACGAGCGCCAGGGGTCGCCGTACTACTCGACCGCGCGCCTGTGGGACGACGGCGTCATCGATCCCGCCGACACGCGTCGCGTGCTCGGCCTCGCCCTGGGCGTCGTCGGCCGCGCGCCCCTGCCCGACGTCCGCTACGGCGTCTTCCGGATGTGAGCGCGATGTTCGACAGGGTCCTCATCGCCAACCGCGGCGAGATCGCGCTGCGGGTCATCCGCACGCTCGATCGGCTCGGCATCGCCTCGGTCGCTGTGCACTCCGACGCCGATGCCGACGCGCCCCACGTGCGCGCGGCGACCGAGGCCATCCGCATCGGACCCGCCGATCCGCGGCGGTCGTACCTCGACATCGAGGCGGTCATCGCCGCCGCGCTCGCCGCGGGTGCGCAGGCCGTGCACCCCGGGTACGGCTTCCTGTCGGAGAACGCCGCGTTCGCGCGGGCCTGCGCGGAGGCCGGCATCGTGTTCATCGGCCCGCCGCCCGGGGCGATCGAGACGATGGGCGACAAGATCCGCGCGCGCGCCGCGGTCGAGACGCGCGGCGTGGCCACCGTGCCCGGCATCGCCGAGCCGGGGCTCGACGACGCCGCGCTCATCGCGGGGGCGGCGCGCGTCGGCTTCCCCGTGCTCGTCAAGCCGTCGGCGGGCGGGGGCGGCAAGGGGATGCACCGGGTCGACCGCCCCGAGGACCTGCCCGCGGCGCTCGCGCAGGCGCGGCGCGAGGCGGCCGGCGCGTTCGGCGACGACACCCTCTTCGTGGAGCGCTTCGTGGCCGACCCTCGGCACATCGAGGTGCAGGTGCTGGCCGACGCGCACGGCGCGATCATCCACCTGGGGGAGCGGGAGTGCTCCCTGCAGCGTCGTCACCAGAAGATCATCGAGGAGGCGCCGAGCCCGCTCCTCGACGCGGCGCAGCGCGAGGCGATCGGGCGCGCGGCGTGCGAGACGGCCCGGGCCGTCGGGTACACGGGCGCGGGGACGGTCGAGTTCATCGTGTCGGGTGCGCGCCCCGATGAGCCGTTCTTCATGGAGATGAACACGCGGCTGCAGGTCGAGCATCCCGTCACCGAGCTCGTGACCGGCGTCGACCTCGTCGAGCAGCAGCTGCGCGTCGCGGCGGGCGAGCGCCTCGCGATCGCGCAGGAGGACATGCGGATGGCCGGGCACGCGATCGAGGCGCGCGTCTACGCCGAGGATCCGTCGGCCGGGTTCCTGCCGACGGGCGGGCGGCTCATCGACGTCGCATGGCCGAGCAGCGCTCGCGTCGACGCGGGTGTCGAGGCCGGGACGGCCGTCGGCGCGCACTACGACCCCCTGCTCGCGAAGATCGCGGTCCACGCGGCGACGCGCACGGACGCCGTCGCGGGTCTGCGCGATGCGCTCGCGCAGACGCACCTGCCGGGGATCGTCACGAACCTCGGCTTGCTCCGTCGACTGCTCGAGGTGCCGGCGGTCGCGGACGGCGCCCTCGACACGGGCCTCGTCGACCGCGAGGTCGACCGCCTCGCGGCGGAGACGACGCCCGACGCGGCCTTCGCCGCGTGCGCGCTGCACGAGCTGCCGCCGACGACGGGGGCGTGGGCCGCCGACGGCTGGCGCATCGGCGGGGCGCGGGGCGCACGGCTGCGCTACGCGGACGGCGACGCCGTCGCGACCGTGTCGATCGACATCCGTGCGACGCCGTGGCGGATCTCGGTCGAACGGGATGGCGCCGCGCGCCCGGTCGCGGAGGCCGACGCCCGCGCCGTGCGGGTGCTCGAGGACCCGGGGGACCCCTCGGGCGCGCTGTGGGCGGTCGGGCCCGACGGCGACGCGCGCGTCGCCCCGTACGCCCCGCCGCGCCGGGTGCGCAGGGGAGCCGCGCCCGCCCTCGCCTCGCCCATGCCAGGGACCGTCGTGGCCGTCCACGTCGCCGACGGCGCGGAGGTCGGCGAGGGCGCGGCCGTCGCGAGCGTCGAGGCGATGAAGATGGAGCACGTCCTGCGCGCGCCGGTCGCCGGGATGGTGCGCCTCGACGTCGCGGTCGGCGAGACCGTGTCGCGCGGCCAGCAGGTCGCGCGGATCCTGCTCCCTGCGGGGGCGTCAGACGAGGAGGGGACGCCGTGAGCGCCGAGCGCCGCATCACCCAGCGCGGGCTGTGGTTCGACGAGTTCGAGACGGGAGTCGTCTACGAGCACCGGCCGGGCCGCACGATCACCGAGGCCGACGACGTGCTGTTCACCACCATGACGATGAACACGCAGGCCCTGCACCTCGACGCGCACTGGGCGGCGCAGACGGAGTTCGGCGAGCGACTCGTCAACTCGATGCTCACCCTCGCGACGATCGTCGGGATGTCGACGGGCCAGCTCACGAACGGGACGATCGTCGCGAACCTCGGGTTCACGAGCGTCGAGTTCCCCGCCCCCATGCGGCACGGGGACACCCTCTACGGCGAGACGCGCGTGCAGGAGACGCGGCCCTCGCGCTCCCGACCCGGCCAGGGGATCGTGACCCTCGAGCACATCGGCCGCAACCAGGACGGCGTCGTCGTGGCCCGCGCGGTCCGCACGGTGCTCATGCAGGGGAGGCCGCGATGAGCGTCGCGCTCGGTCCCGCTCTGCTCTTCTGCCCCGCCGACCGCGCCGACCGGTTCGCGAAGGCGGCCGAGCGCGCCGACGCGGTGGTCCTCGACCTCGAGGATGCCGTCGCGCCCGACGCGAAGGACGCCGCTCGTCGCGCGGTGGTGGAGTCCGCGCTCGACCCCGCCCGCACTCTCGTGCGGGTCAACGACGCCCGGAGCGGACAGCTCGCCGCCGACCTCGACGCCGTGCGCCGGTCGCCGTATCGCGCCGTGATGCTCGCGAAGACGGAGGCCGCCGCAGACGTCGACGCGCTCGGCGACCTCGAGGTCGTCGCGCTGTGCGAGACGGCGGCGGGCGTCGTGCGCGCCGCGGAGATCGCGGCGCACCCGCGCGTCACGGCGCTCATGTGGGGCGCGGAGGACCTCGTCGCGTCGATCGGCGGAACCTCCAGCCGCACGCAGGACGGCGCCTACCGCGCCGTCGCGATGCACGCGCGCTCGGCCATCCTGCTCGCCGCGGGAGCCTTCGGGAAGGCGGCCGTCGACGCGGTGCACCTGGACATCGGCGACCTGGACGGCTGCCGCGCCGAGGCCGAGGACGCGGCCGCGAGCGGGTTCGCCGCGAAGGCCGCCATCCATCCGTCGCACGTCGCGGCCATCCGGGCGGCGTTCGCGCCCTCGGATGCCGAGGCCGCCTGGGCGCGCCGCCTGATCGCGGAGTCCTCCGCGCACGGCGGCGTCTTCCGGTTCGAGGGCCGCATGGTCGACGAGCCGGTTCTCCGACACGCGCGCGCCATCCTCGCGCGCACCGCACGCGGGGCCACGAGCCCCGCCCCCTGAAGGGAGACGACGATGTCGCTCATCACGCCCACCCGCACCCCCGTCGACGGCACCGAGATGCTCGAGCCGGATCTGCAGGAGCTCGCGCGCACCGTGCGCGCGTTCGCCGACGACGTGGTCGCGCCCGCCGCGTACACCTACGACACCGAGCGCCGCCTCCCGCTCGAGATCATCGCCGAGATGGGGCGGATGGGGCTGTTCGGCCTGCCGCTGCCCGAGGAGTACGGCGGGCAGGGCAAGTCGTACCTGCACCTGTGCGTCGCGGTCGAGCAGCTCGCGCGCGTGGACCAGTCCATCGCGGTCACGCTCGAGGCGGGTCTCGGGCTCGGCGCGATGCCGATCTACCGCTTCGGCACCGAGGAGCAGCGCCGCGCGCACCTGCCCGCCCTCGCACGCGGCGAGGCGCTCGCCGCCTTCGGCCTCACCGAGGCCGAGGCGGGCTCCGACGCGGGGGCGACGAAGACGACCGCCACGCTCTCGGACGGCTGGTGGACGATCAACGGATCCAAGCAGTTCATCACCAACTCGGGTACGCCCATCACGAGCGTCGTGACGGTGACCGCCGTGACCGGCGAGCGCGTCGGGCGCGACGGACGGCGAGGGCCCGAGCTGTCGACGATCATCGTGCCGGTCCCGACGCCCGGGTTCACCGCGCTGCCCGCATACGACAAGGTCGGGTGGCACACGTCCGACACGCATCCGCTCGTGTTCGACGGTGTCCGCGTGCCCGAGGAGAACCTCCTGGGGGAGCGCGGCCGCGGCTTCTCGAACTTCCTCAGCGTGCTCGACGAGGGCAGGGTCGCGTTCGCGGCGCTCTGCGTGGGCGCGGCGCAGGGGTGCCTCGAGCAGGCCGTGCTGCACGCCAAGCGCCGCGTCGTCTTCGGGCGCCCGATCGGCGACAACCAGCACATCGCGTTCACGATCGCGCGGATGCAGGCCCGTGTCGCGGCGGCCCGCGCGGTCATGCACGACGCGGCTCGCCGCATCGACGCGGGGGCGCCGTTCACGACCCAGGCCTCGCTCGCGAAGCTCATCGGATCGGAGGCGGCGGTCGCCAATGCGTCGGACGCGACCCAGATCTGGGGCGGGTACGGGTTCATGAACGAGAACCCGGTCGCGCGGCACTACCGCGACGCGCGCATCCTCACGCTCGGGGAGGGCTCGACCGAGGTCCAGCTGGGGATCATCGCCCGCAGCCTCGGCTTCGACCGCGCCTTCGGCTGACCAGCCCACGCATGTCCCACGTGTTCCGGGTTCCGGGGGCGGATGGCCGGAACACGTGGGACATGCCCGGGGGAGATCAGCCGATCAGGAGGAGCTGGTGGCCCGCACCGACGGTGGCGCCGGGCGTCGCGTCGATCGAGCCGATCGTGCCGTCCTTGTGGGCGTGCAGCGGCTGCTCCATCTTCATCGCCTCGAGCACGACGACGAGGTCGCCCTTGACGACCTGCTGGCCCTCCTCGACGGCCACCTTGACGACCGTCGCCTGCATGGGCGACTTGAGGGCATCGCCCGAGGCGCCCGCGGTCGCGGTGCCGCCGCCGTGCTTGCGGCGGGACGAGGGGACGGCCGCGGGGCGGCCGGTCGCGCCGGGAGCCGTCACGACGCGGTCGGGCAGGCTGACTTCGAGCCGCTTGCCGTTCACCTCGACGACGACCGTGTGCCGGCTCTCGGCCGCGCGCGGCGTCTCGAGCTCGCCGTCCCACGCGGGGATGTCGTTCTCGAACTCGGTCTCGATCCAGCGCGTGTACACGCCGAAGACGCCGTCCTCCGCCGTGAAGGCGGGGTCGCGCACGACCTTGCGGTGGAACGGGAGCACCGTGGGCAGGCCAGCGACCTCGAACTCGTCGAGGGCGCGGCGCGAGCGCTCGAGCGCCTCCTCGCGCGTCCGGCCGGTGACGATGATCTTCGCCAGGAGCGAGTCGAACGCGCCCGAGACCTCGTCGCCCGCGGTGACGCCCGAGTCGAGGCGGATGCCCGGGCCGCCGAAGGTCTTGAACACGTGGATCGGGCCGGGCTGGGGCAGGAAGCCGCGACCGGGGTCCTCACCGTTGATGCGGAACTCGATCGAGTGGCCCTGCGGAGCCGGGTCGTCGTAGTCGATGGTGCCGCCGGCCGCGATGCGGAACTGCTCGCGGACGAGGTCGATGCCGGTGACCTCCTCGGAGACCGGATGCTCGACCTGCAGGCGGGTGTTCACCTCGAGGAACGAGATGGTGCCGTCGGCGCCCACGAGGAACTCGCACGTGCCGGCGCCCGTGTAGCCGACCTCGCGCAGGATGGCCTTGGATGCGGCGTAGAGGATGGCGTTCTGCTCGTCCGTGAGGAACGGAGCGGGGGCCTCCTCGACGAGCTTCTGGTGACGGCGCTGCAGCGAGCAGTCGCGCGTCGACACGACGACGACGTTGCCCTCGGCGTCGGCGAGGCACTGCGTCTCGACGTGGCGGGGCTTGTCGAGGTACTTCTCGACGAAGCACTCGCCGCGGCCGAAGGCCGCGATCGCCTCGCGCGTGGCCGACTCGAACATCTCCGGCACCTCGTCGAGGGTGCGCGCGACCTTGAGTCCGCGGCCGCCGCCGCCGTAGGCCGCCTTGATCGCGATCGGGAGGCCGGCCTTCTCGGCGAACGCGACGACCTCCTCGGCCGTGTCGACGGGGCCGGGCGTGCCGGGCGCGAGCGGCGCGCCGACCTTCTCGGCCACGTGGCGCGCGGTGACCTTGTCGCCGAGCGCCTCGATCGCCTCGGGCGACGGCCCGATCCAGATGAGGCCGGCGGCCTGCACGGCGCGCGCGAACGCGGCGTTCTCCGCGAGGAAGCCGTAGCCCGGGTGCACGGCGTCCGCACCGGAGCGACGGGCGACCGAGAGGATCTTCTCGATCTGCAGGTAGGTCTCGGCGCTCGTGGCGCCCTCGAGGGCATAGGCCTCGTCGGCGAGGCGCGCGTGCAGCGCATCGCGGTCCTGGTCGGCGTAGACGGCGACCGAGGCGATCCCCGAGTCGCGGGCTGCGCGGATGATGCGGACGGCGATCTCGCCGCGGTTCGCGATGAGCACCTTGGCGATATCAGGCATGCGTTCCAGACTAGTCACGGTCGGACGCCGCCTTTTGAGTGACCCTCACAAAGTGCGCGCCGAAAGGTGTGCCGTTCCCTACGACGGCAGGCGGTTCCAGAGCGACGTCCACTCGACGCCGAGCTCTCGGACGAGACGGCGGACGGTCGAGAGCGACATGCCGACGACGGTCGACGGGTCGCCCTCCACACGCTCGATGAACGCACCGCCCAGGCTGTCGACCGTGAACGCGCCGGCCACGAGGAGAGGCTCGCCGGTCGCGACGTACGCGGCGATCTCGTCGTCGCTCACGTCCGCGGCGAACGACACCGAGGCCCGCGCGGTCGCGTGCGCCTCGACCGGCTCGGTCTCCGCGCGGACGCGGATGACCGCGTGGCCCGAGTGCAGGACGCCGGTGCGGCCGCGCATGCCCTGCCAGCGCGCCGTCGCCGCCTCGGGCGTATAGGGCTTGCCGTAGATCTCCCCGTCGAGCTCGAACATGGAGTCCCCGCCGATCACGACGCCGTCGAAGCCGGGGTGGACCTGCAGGACGCGCGCGGCGACATCCGCCGCCTTGCGGCGTGCGAGGACGAGGACGTGCTCGTCGGGCGGCAGCACCCGGCCCTCGCGCTCCTCGAGCTCGGCGATCGCCGCCTCCTCGTCGACGGCGGGGGCGATCGCGAGCGGCTCGATGCCGGCCTGGTTCAGGAGCATGAGGCGCGCGGGAGACGTCGAGGCGAGGCAGACCTGCATGGCTCCACGCTAGGCGATCCGCCAGGGGCGAGGTGCGACGATGGGAGCATGCAGACGGGAGACGTCGTCGACCTCGAGGTCACGGACATCGCGCACGGAGGCGTCTTCGTGGCGCGGCACGAGGGCAGGGTCGTCTTCGTGCCCGACGCCGTCCCCGGGGAGCGCGTCCGCGCGCGGGTCGCGGAGGTCAAGAAGAGCTTCGCGCGAGCCGAGGCGCTCGAGGTGCTCGACGCGTCGGAGCATCGCCAGCCGCACATCTGGGCCGAGGCCGACATCGCCCGCGACCCCGCCGACCGGGTCGGCGGCGCCGACCTCGGTCACATCGCGCTCGCGCACCAGCGTGAGCTCAAGGCGCATGTCCTCCGCGACGCGTTCGCGCGCTTCGCGGACGAGAAGGTCGACGTGGTCGTCGCGCCCGCCGCGGACGGCGACGAGACCGAGTCGGCGGATGGCACGGGCTGGCGCACGCGCGTCGGGCTCCATGTCGACGCGGATGGCCGGATCGGCCCGTTCGCCTCGCGCAGCCATCGCGTCATCGAGGTGGCGCACCACCCGCTCGCCGTCGCGGAGATCGAGAGCGCCGCCCTCGCGCTCCAGCGCGAGAAGCCCGGCCGGGTCGACCTCGTCCGGCCGGCCGACGGGCGCGTCCGGGTCATCCGCCGCCCGGATCGCCGGCGCACGCGGGGCGCGCAGCCGGCCCCCGCCCCCGAGGTCGTGGTCGAGCGCGTCGGCGACCGCGGCTTCCAGGTCGATGCGGGCGGATTCTGGCAGGTGCACCGCCTCGCGGCGCGGACGCTGCACGCGGCGGTCGCCCGTGCCCTCGACGACATCGCGCCGCACGGCCTCGACGCCGACGCATGGCACCTCGACCTCTACGGCGGGGTGGGGCTCTTCGCCGATGCGCTCGCGTCCGCCGCGGACGGCGACGCCCGTCTCACGTCCGTCGAGTCCGCGCCCCGCGCGACCGCGCACGCGCGCGAGAACCTCGAGCGCCATCCGCGTGCCGAGGCTGTGACCGCACGCGTCGAGCGCTGGCTCGGCGCGCTCGCCGCGGACGCGGAGCCCGCAGACCGCGACGCGCTGCGGCGGGGCGTGACCCTGCTCGACCCTCCGCGTGCGGGGGCGGGCCGCGAGGTCGTCGACGCGGTCGCCGCGCTCGAGCCGTCCGCCGTCGTCTACGTCGCCTGCGACCCGGTCGCGCTCGCGCGCGACGTGGGGCTGTTCCGCGCCCACGGCTACGCGCCCGAGCGCCTGGAGGCGTTCGATCTCTTCCCGAACTCGCACCACGTGGAGGCGCTCGCGGTCCTGCGCCGCGCGTGAGCCAGCGTCGCCTGGCGATAGGCTTCTCGCCATGACACGCGTGGCCCTGATCGACGATCACGAGTCGGTTCGTCTCGGGCTCGAGGCGGCGCTGCAGCGCGACGGCCAGGAGGTCGTCTACAGCGGCGTCTCGGTCTCGGCGTATCTCGCGTGGCGGGCCGAGACGAAGGCGCCGCCCGTCGACGTCGTGCTGCTGGACCTCACCCTCGGCGACGGCGCGACCGTCACCGAGAACGTCCTGCGGCTCGCGGGCGAGTCCTCCGTGATCATCCACTCCGTCGCCGATCGTCCTGCGGCGGTCCGCGAGGCGCTCGCGGCCGGCGCGGCCGGCGTCGTGAGCAAGTCGTCGCCCCTCGAGGACGTGCTGAGCGCCGTCCACACGACCGCGGGCGGCGAGCCCCTCAACAACGTCGAGTGGGCCAGCGCCGTCGAGGGCGACCGCGAGTTCGCCGACGCGCAGCTCGCCACGCGCGAGCGCGAGGTGCTCCGGCTGTACGCGGCTGGGCTCCCGCTCAAGGCCGTCGCCGACCGCCTCGGCATCGCGTACTCGACGGCCAAGGAGAACATCACGCGCATCCGCGTGAAGTACACCGAGGTCGGGCGCCCCGCCCCGACGAAGGTGGATCTGCTGCGGCGGGCGATCGAGGACGGCATCGTCGAAGCGCCCGCGGAGGGGTGATGTCCGCGGGCGGCACGCGCGGGATCCCCTCGGGACAGGAGGCGATCGCCGAGGCCTGGACGCACGTGCTGCCGCGCCGCACGGCGACCGCCGTCGAGATCGAGCGCGGCTTCACCTCCGCACGCATCGAGCGGGTCCTGCAGATCGCCGTGGCCCTCGCGTCGGCCCTCCTCGGCGTCCAGTCGTTCCTGACCGCCATGGGGTCCGACCTCGACCCGCTCCCGCGCACGCTGCTCACGGCCACCGTGTTCGCGTCGCTCGCGGCGATGATCGCCGCGTGTCTCGCGGGCCGGTGGGCGCGCCCCGCGGCCACGGTGTTCGCCTTCCTCTTCCCGCTCTCGCTGCTGCTGTTCTGGGCGCTCCCCGAGCCGCGGTACGAGCCAGCGGGAGGCCCCTGGGTCTTCTTCCTCCTCAATGTCGCGCCGGCGGCGGCCGCCCTCGTCTTCCCCGTGGCCTGGCAGCTCGTGTGGGTCGTCGTCGTCCCGCTGCTGTTCGCGATCGTCCGGCTCTCGCGCGGCGAGTTCTCGGCCGAGCACTGGCTGACGTCGGTCTACGACGTCTCCCTCTCGTTCATCGTCGGGGGAACCGCGGTCGCGCTCATCTGGATGTTCCGCAGTCTCGCCGCGGGCGTCGACGCCGCGCGCGCCGCCGCGATCGACCAGTACTCCCGCGCCGCCTCGGCCGAGGCCGCTGAGCAGGAGCGCGTCGAGGTCGCGGCCCTCATGCACGACAGCGTGCTCGCCGCCCTCATCGCCGCGGGCCGCGCGCAGTCGGATCGCGAGCGCCAGCTCGCCGTGTCGATGGCGCGCGAGGCGCTCACGCGCCTCGCGAACGCCGAGTCCGACGAGCCAGAGGGTAGCGACGCCCCCGTGACCTCCGCCTGGATCGCCTCGGAGCTCCAGGCGCAGGCGCGAGGGCTCGGCGTCGTGCTCGCCGTGGCGGGCGACGAGCTGCCCATGCCGGGCATCCCCGGCCGCGTCGCGCGCGCGCTCGTCCTCGCGGCCACGCAGGCCGTCGCGAACTCCATCCAGCACGCGGATGGCCGCGGCCTCGCCGTGCGCCTCACCGCGCGGCACGGGCGCATCCGGATCGTCGTGTCGGATGCGGGCCGCGGCATCGATCTCGCGTCGATCCCCGCCGACCGCCTCGGCATCCGGGCGTCGATCTTCGCGCGCGTGGCGGCGGTCGGCGGCGGAGCGGCCATCGAATCCGACGAGCGCGGCACGGTCGTGACGATCACCTGGCCGGCAGGCGACGACGACAGCCTCTACCGGCGCGAGGCGGAGGAAACCCCGTGAAGGTCCGCAAGGTCCTCACGATCCTCGCCGCGGCGTTCTCGGGGTACCTCGCCGCGCGCGGCGTCTTCCCGACGCAGCCGGTCGACCGGCCGGGATTCCTCATCGCGGGCGTCGTGCTCTACCTCGGTGCGACCATCCTCGTGCTGGCCGTGCGCTCGGTCGACTCCGCGCGCCGCGACGTCGCGCGCCTGCCCGTCTGGGCGACCGCGTGCGCTCTCGCCGTGTCGGCCGCGATGCCGTGGGTCGTGACGGCCTGCGCGGACGAGAGCGCGCGGATGGCGCCGCACGTCACCTGGTACGTCGGGGGAGCGGGCGCTCTCATGACGATCGTCATGGTGCGCCGCCGCCCGATCTCGGCGTGGACGGGGATCGCGCTCCTCGGCGTGAGCAGCTCCATCCTCATGGGCATCGGGAACGCGCTCGCCTTCGGCCTCGTCGGGTCGTTCCTCTGGGTCGGGGTCGGCCAGCTCATGCAGATCTCGACCGACCGCGCCTACTCCGACACCGTGAAGCTCGCGAGCCTGCAGCAGGCGTCGGCGGCATGGCAGTCCGCGCAGCTCGTGCGCCGCCGCGAGCGGCGCGAGCGCGTGCAGTACGCCCTGCAGGTCGCGGCGCCCGTGCTCACCCAGGTGATCGCGTCGGGAGGCGCCCTCACCGACGAGCAGCGCGCTGCCGCCTGGCTCGCGGAGGGCGCGCTGCGCGACGAGCTGCGCGGGGCCCGGCTCCTCGACGACGACGTCCGGCGCGTCATCGCGACGCTCCGCGAGGGCGGCGCCGCCGTCACGGTCCTCGACGAGGGCGGACTCGACGACCTCGGCGACGACGCGCTGTCGGCCATCCGCGCCGAGCTCGCGCAGACGCTCGCCTCCGCGGATGCCGGCCGCATCATCATCCGCACCGCGCCGCATCCGGACATCGCCGTGACGATCGTGGGGCGTGCGGCCGCGGGCGGTCACTCCGACGAGGACGCGGTCGCGCTGTGGCACGAGATCCGTCGGCCCGCGGCCTCCTGAGACGGGAAAAAGGAAAGGGCCGGGGGTGATCCTTCACCCCCGGCCGTGCGGACGGTTACCCGAAAACCGTCCGCGGTGTGCCGACTCGCCATCTGCTTACCCTGGAGCGGATGGGGCGGCCAACGCACAAGCGTTTCCATATCCAGTATGGAAAACCCGCAAGCCCGTGTCTGTAGGTATTTCGGGGGACAAGAACCGGCCCCCCGAGCGGTCTCAGCCGCCGAAGCGGCCCCAGCCGCCGCGTGCGAGCGGACGGCGGAGACGACGCGACCTCGTCCACGCGTCGAACGACGGCGTGTCGTCGACGACGGCCGATGCCGCCTCCTGCGTGTAGGCCTCGGACACGACCGCGACGATGGCCGCGAGCTCCTCGTCGGTCGGGTTCCCGCGCACGACGTCGACGCGGGGGATGTCGTTCTGCTCGGACATGCGCCGTCTCCCGCTAGAGCGGGATGTTCCCGTGCTTCTTGGGCGGCAGCTCCGCGCGCTTGCCGCGGAGCGAGCGCAGAGCCTTCGCGATCGCCACGCGCGTCGCGGCCGGCTCGATGATGCCGTCGAGCTCGCCGCGCTCGGCCGCGAGGAACGGGCTCGCGACGTTGTACGTGTACTCGTTCGCGAGGCGCGTGCGGACGGCGGCGACATCCTCGCCCGCCTCCTCGGCCTTCTTGAGCTCGCCGCGGTAGAGGATGTTCACCGCGCCCTGGCCGCCCATGACCGCGATCTCGGCGGTCGGCCAGGCGAGGTTGATGTCGGCGCCGAGCTGCTTCGAGCCCATGACGATGTAGGCGCCGCCGTAGGCCTTGCGCAGGATGACCGTGACGAGCGGGACGGTGGCCTCGGCGTAGGCGTAGAGCAGCTTCGCGCCGCGGCGGATGACGCCGGTCCACTCCTGATCCGTGCCGGGCAGGTAGCCGGGCACGTCGACGAGGGTGACGATCGGGATGGAGAACGCGTCGCAGAAGCGCACGAAGCGCGACGCCTTCTCGCCCGCGTCGATGTTGAGCGTGCCCGCCATCTGCGAGGGCTGGTTCGCGATGATGCCGACCGTGCGACCCTCGACGCGGCCGAAGCCGATGACGATGTTCGGCGCGAACAGCGGCTGCACCTCGAGGAACTCGCTGTCGTCGACCGTGCGCGAGATGACCTCGTGGATGTCGTACGGCTGGTTCGGCGAGTCGGGGATGAGGGTGTTCAGCTGCCGGTCGGCGTCGGTGGTCTCGAACTCGAACGCCGACTCGTACGCCGGCGCATCCGCCATGTTGTTGTCCGGCAGGAAGCCGAGGAGGGTGCGCGCGTAGTCGAGCGCGTCGTCCTCGTCCTCGGCGAGGTAGTGGGCCACGCCCGAGCGCGTGTTGTGCGTGTAGGCGCCGCCGAGGTCCTCCATGCCGACGTCCTCGCCGGTCACGGTCTTGATGACGTCGGGGCCCGTGACGAACATCTGGCTCGTCTTGTCGACCATGATGACGAAGTCCGTGAGCGCGGGGGAGTACACCGCACCGCCCGCTGCGGGGCCCATGATGATCGAGATCTGCGGGATGACGCCCGACGCGGCGGTGTTCAGGCGGAAGATCTCCCCGTACTTGCCGAGGGCGACGACGCCCTCCTGGATGCGCGCGCCACCCGAGTCGAGGATGCCGACGATGGGCATCCCGCCGCGCAGCGCGAACTCCATGATCTTGATGATCTTCTCGCCCGCGACCTCGCCGAGGGAGCCGCCGAAGGTCGAGAAGTCCTGCGCGTAGACGGCGACCGTGCGGCCGTGGATCGTGCCGACGCCGGTCACGACCGAGTCGCCGTACGGCCGCGACCTCTCCATCCCGAACGCGGTCGTGCGGTGGCGCACGTACTCGTCGAACTCGACGAACGAGCCGTGGTCGACGAGCAGCTCGATGCGCTCGCGCGCCGTCAGCTTGTTCTTGGCGTGCTGCTTCTCCTGCGCCTTCGCCTCGGCCTGGACGACGGCCTCGTCGTAGCGGGCGCGCAGGTCGGCGATCTTGCCCTGGGTCGTGGACATGTCGGGTTCGGTCACGCGTTCCACCCTAGTCGCGGCCGCCGCGCGCGACTTGGAGGGCACACACAACGCCCGTCGTGAAGCTGTGTGGCGCGGCGACACCGCCCTCGGAGACCCGCGCGGATCAGTCGAAGAAGGCGGCAGCCGCGCGCGCCTCGTACGCGGCGTCGTCGAGCTCATCGGCGGCGACGTTGACGTGCCCGACCTTGCGACCGGGGCGCGGCTCCTTGCCGTAGGTGTGGATCTTGGCGAGCGGATGCGCCGCCATGGCCGCGGCGAAGCGGTCGGTGAGCTGCTCGCCCTGCGGGCCGCCGAGGATGTTCACCATGACGACCGCGCCCGCGGCGACGTCGGGAGCGCCGAGCGGGAGGTCGAGGACGGCGCGCAGGTGCTGCTCGAACTGACCCGTCACGGCGCCGTCCTGCGTCCAGTGCCCGCTGTTGTGCGGGCGCATCGCGAGCTCGTTGACGAGGATGCGGTCGTCGACGGTCTCGAAGAGCTCGACCGCGAGCATGCCCGTGACGCGCAGCCCCTCGGCGATCGTCTTGCCGAGGCGCGCGGCGACCTCCATGAGCTTCTCGCTCGCGTCGGGGGCGGGCGCGAGCACCTCGGCGCACACGCCGCCGCGCTGCACGGTCTCGACGACGGGGTAGGCGACCATCCCGCCGCTTGGGCGACGCGCCACCTGCTGCGCGAGCTCGCGGCGGAAGTCGACGAGCTCCTCCACGAGCAGCGCCTCGCCGTCGAAGTCGGCGAACCAGTCGGCGACGTCCTCCGGGCGCGAGACGACCTTCACGCCCTTGCCGTCGTAGCCGCCCCGCGGCGTCTTCACGACCGCGCGCCCGCCGTGGTCGTCGAGGAAGGCCTGCAGCTCGGACGGCTCGGCGACGGCGGCCCAGTCGGGCTGCGGCGCGCCGAGCTCGGCCAGGCGGCGGCGCATCACGAGCTTGTCCTGCGCGAAGCGCAGCGCGTCGGGGCCCGGGTGCACCGCGACGCCCGCGTCGACGAGCGCGTGCAGGACGTCCTGCGGCACGTGCTCGTGGTCGAAGGTGATGACGTCCACGTCCTTCGCGAACGCGAGCACGGTCTGGGCATCCCGGTAGTCGCCCACGGCGGCCTGGGCGAGTGCGGCCGACATGCCCTCCTGCTCGGCGAGCACGCTCAGCTCGATGCCCATCTCGACCGCGGGAGCGATCATCATCCTCGCGAGCTGGCCGCCGCCGATCACACCCACACGCATCGTCATGCGTCCATTTTGACGCATCGGCGGACCCGCGAACGATCAGCCGCGGGGCGCGGGCAGCTGGTGCCCGAACGAGAAGCCCTGCGATTCGCGGTGCGCCTGGATCTGGCTCATCTCGACCTGGTCGGCGAGCACCTCGTGCACGAGGCCGGCGTCGGGCACGTCCCGCAGCACGAGCGGCGCCGTGACGCCGTCGGACAGCACGAGCGTGCCCGCTCCCCACATCCGCTGCAGCACCCCGCGGCGGAGTCGGATCGAGTAGCCGCGCGTGTGCGAGAGCTCGCTGTGGTCGCGGGCGAGGAGGCCGCGCTTCGCGATCACGCGACGGGTCGTGATCGTGTACGTGCGGGTGAGCCATGCGAGCAGCGGCAGGACGGCGCCGAGCAGGACGACGGCGCCCGCCGCTGCCAGCAGCATCCAGTCCTCGAAGGGAGCCGGCAGGTTTCCGAGCAGGTAGCCCGTCGCGCCCGCCGTCGCGATGACGAGCAGCGCCGACCAGGTGAGCCGCCGGGCGTGGCCGTGCAGGCGCGCCACGAGCAGCTCGGGCGCGGGGGCGACCGGCGGCGTGGCGGGCCGACCCGCGAGTCCAGGCGTGCTCATGCCCCCATTGTCCGCGACGCGGGCAGGACTCCGCCGCGCCGCGCCGGGCCGCTCAGCGGACGTGCACGACGTCGCCGGCCGAGACCGCCACGCGGTCGCCGTCCGCGACGACAAGGCGCCCGTCGGGAGCGAGCTCGGTCGCGCGCCCCCGCAGCGTCGTCCCATCGGGGAGGGACACGGCGACGTCGCGGCCGAGCGTCGTGCACACGGCGGTCGCCGCGGCGTGCGCTCCGGACGCGACGGCGTCGCCACTCGCCCGGGCGAGACCGCGGAGCAGGTCGTCGAGTGCCGTGAGGTAGTCCGCGACGAGGGCGTCCTCGTCGCACTCCAGGCCCAGCGCGGGAAACGACGTCGCCGTCGGCACGGGGAGGTCGATCGGCTGCAGGCGCGTGTTGACCCCCGTGCCGACGATCACGGCGTCGGGGTCGGCGGTACCCTCGGCCAGCACGCCGCAGATCTTCCGGAGCTCGTCGCCCTCGTGTGCGACGAGCACATCGTTCGGCCATTTCAGGCAGACCCGGATGCCCGGGGTCTGGGCCGCGACCGCACGCTGCATCGCGACTCCCGCGACGAGGGGGATCCAGCCGCGCCCGGCGAGGGGGAGATCGGGCACCCGCACGACGACCGACAGGGCGAGGGCGGCGCCCGGAGGGGCGACCCAGCGTCGGTCGAGACGCCCGCGCCCCGCCTGCTGGTCGTGCGTGAGGAGCACCCCGAGGTGCGGCCATTCCTCGCCCTGCGCGATCGCGCGCGCGAGATCGGCGTTCGTCGACCCCGTCTGCGCGACCTCGACCATCCGCCCTGCCACCGTGCGCGTCCGCTCCCAGCTCACCCGTCGACCCTAGCCGGATGGCCCTGGCCGGCGTCGCAGCGGGGGGGGTTCCGCCCCGGCGACAGCAGGAGGATCCACCGAGGGCAGGACGGCACGGCCGAATCCGTCCTGCTCTCGGCGGATTCTCCTGCGGCGGGCCGTGGGGATGGCGACGCGGGGCAGGCCCGACGGGGGCCGCCCGGCGCCGACACCCTGTGCACAGCCGCGTGCGCTGCCGCGGGTCCGTCCACACCGCGGAGGAGTGGCGCTCGCCGGACGCTCCGCGCGGGCCAGGCTCTCCGCATGTCCCTGCGCGCACTCCTCTCCGCCCACGGCGGGTACCGCCACCGCCGCGATCTCCTCGAGTCGGGGTGGTCGCCCGATCGCCTGCGCCGTGCCGCCCGCGCCGAGGGCATCGCGCTGCTGCGCCGCTCCTGGCTCGTCCTTCCCGAGGCGCCGGCAGAGGTCCACGCCGCGGCGCGCCTCGGCGGGCGCATCACCTGCCGAAGCGCGCTCGAGCAGCACGGGCTCTGGTGCCCGCCTGGTTCGGCCGATGCGATCCACATCGCGCTCGCACCGCATGCGCGCGCCGGCGAACCCGGCGTGCGCGCGCACTGGGCGTCGCCCGTCGTCGCCGTCGCACCCCGGACCCTGCTCGATCCGATCGAGAACGTCCTTGCGTGCATCGCGGTGTGCGCGGACGGCGAAGCCGCGTTCGCCGTGTGGGAGTCGGCACTCGCGCGGACCCGGATCTCCGCCGACGCCATGGCGCGGACGAAGTGGGGCAGCGTCGCGGCCCGTGCGCTCGCCGGGGAGGCGGGAGTCCGATCCGACTCGGGCGTGGAGTCGCGGTTCGCGTACCGCTGCCGCCGCGCGGGCATCCCCTTCCGGCAGCAGGTGTGGCTCGCCGGTCGCCCCGTGGACGCCCTCATCGGCCGTCGGCTCGTCGTGCAGCTCGACGGCTTCGCCTTCCACAGCGACGCGCGTCAGCGGCGCGCCGACATCGCGCACGACCGGGCGCTCCGCCTCCTGGGCTTCACCGTCTTCCGCTTCGACTACTTCGAGGTGATGCACGACTGGGACCATGTCGAGTCCTCGCTGCGCTCGGCGATGGCGCAGGGGCTGCACCTCTGACCGCTGCGAGGGAAGGAGATCCGCGTGAGCGCAGGACGATGCCCCCGCAGTGGTCCTGCTCTCGGCGGATTCTCCTGCGCTCGCGCGGACGCCGAGGGGATGGCGGATAGCGCGGGCCCGGGGAGCGAGGCGATGTCGCTCCCGGCGATTTCCAGGGTCTCGCCCTAGCCTTGTCGGGTGCTGAACTCGTCCGAAACGCCCCTCGTCGGCGTCGTCATGGGCTCCGACTCCGACTGGCGCGTCATGGTCGACGCCTCGACCGCTCTCACCGAGCTCGGCATCCCGCACGAGGTCGAGGTGGTCTCGGCGCACCGCACGGTGGACAAGCTCATCCGCTACGGCCGCGAGGCGCGCGGCCGCGGACTCCGGGCGATCATCGCGGGAGCCGGCGGCGCGGCCCACCTGCCCGGCATGCTCGCGTCGGTCACGGCGCTTCCCGTCATCGGCGTCCCCGTGCAGCTGAAGACGCTCGACGGACTCGACTCTCTCCTGTCGATCGTCCAGATGCCGGCGGGGATCCCCGTCGCCACCGTCTCGATCAACGGCGCCAAGAACGCCGGCCTCCTCGCCGCGCGCATCCTCGGCACCGCCGATGCCGCGATCGCCGACCGCATCGAGGAGTACGCCCGCGACCTCGAGCGCCAGGTCGAGGAGAAGAACGCACGTCTGAAGGGCTCTCTGTGACGGTTGCCGCCATGGCACGCACCCGGACGCCGCTGCGATCGAGCGCTCTCGTCGAGACGCGCCCGATGCGGCACCCCGACGCGGCCGACGCGGCGCTCATGACGCGCCGCGGATGGTGGCTCGTCCTGCTCGGCTGGGTCATCCCCGGGTCCGCGCAGGTGCTCGCCGGCAGCCGCCGACTGGGCCGCTTCGGCCTGGGGGCGACCCTCCTGTCCTGGGTGCTCGTCGCGGTCGGCGCGCTCGCGCTCCTGCTCTGGCGCGACGGCGCCATGACCATCCTCCTCAACCCGCTCGTGCTGCTCGCTCTCGCGGCGATCGTCGTCGCGTACGGCGTGCTCTGGATCGTCCTGTCGATCGACACCCTGCGGCTCGTCCGGCTCGTCCGGACGCAGAGCCCCGCGCGCTTCGGCATCGCGGCGCTCGCGATCCTGCTCATGGTCGTCACGGGCGGCACGGTGGCCTACGCCGCGCCGCGCCTCGTCGCGGCCTCCAACGCGCTCGGCTCGATCTTCGCCGCGAGCGCGCCGGTCGTGCCGCCGAGCGAGGGCTACTACAACATCCTCCTGCTCGGCGCGGACTCGGGCGACGGCCGCGACTCCATGCGGTTCGACAGCATCTCGGTCGTCTCCATCAACGCATCGACCGGCGCCGTGACGATCACCGGCATCCCGCGCGAGCTGGGCGCCGCGCCGTTCAGCGACGGCAGCCCCATGCAGGCGCTCTACCCGAACGGGTTCGAGGGGCACGCCGATCCGTCGTGCGGCTGGGACGACTGGATGAACCACATCCGCCAGGCCGCCGAGATCTGCCGCGAGGACCAGGGCGCCTCGCTCTACCCCGACGCCGAGCGCCACGGCTCGTCGCCGGGCGTGGAGGCCACGAAGGACGCGGCCGAGGGCGTGACCGGCCTCGAGATCCCGTACTACGCGTTCATCGACATGAACGGCTTCGCGGCGCTCGTCGACGCGCTCGGGGGCGTCGACATCGAGGTGTCGCAGCGCCTGCCGAAGGGCGGGGGGCCCGCGTACGAGGGTCAGCCGGCCGAGGACTGGGCGATCGGATGGATCGAGCCGGGCGCGCAGCACATGGACGGCGACACCGCGCAGTGGTACGCGCGCTCCCGCTATACGACGAGCGACTGGGACCGCATGCAGCGGCAGCGGCAGCTGCAGGAGGCGATCCTCGCGCAGTTCACGCCGGAGAACGTGCTCACGCGCTTCCAGGACGTCGCACGCGCCGGCACCGCGATCGTCGAGACCGACATCCCCCAGTCGCTCCTGCCGACCTTCCTCGACCTCGCGGTCGAGGCGAAGAGCCAGGCGGTGACCTCCGTTGAGCTGACGCCCGAGGGGCCGATCGCGGTCGACCAGGAGTCGCCCGACTTCGCAGCCATCCACGCCTACCTCGAGAGCGTCCTGCACCCCGAGGAGTCGTCGGGATGACGGTGCGGCTGCGAGTCGTCCTCGACCAGCTCGCGGCACCCACCGACCCCGATCTCTCCGCGGCCGCGCGCGACCTCGCGCGCATGCTCATCGAGTCGGCGCCCTCGGGATGCGTCGTCGACGCGATCGCGCCGGCCGGAGAGCCGCTGCGCCTGGACGGCATCTCGAGCGAGAAGCGCCTCGCTCTCGCGCGCCGGGAGCTCGTCGCGGCCTGGCGGATGGGCGTGGCCGCAGGCGCCGAGGGCGGCCTCATCCACGCGCCCACGCTCCTCGCGCCCCTCGTCCGCCATGACCGGGCGAAGGACCACGCGCAGACCGTCGTCACGCTGTGGGATCTGCGCGCATGGGAGGCGCCGGGCGAGCTGCCCCGTGCGGCGGCCGCGCTCGAGCAGGCGCTCCTGAAGCGCGCGCAGAAGCACGCCGATGCGATCGTCGTGCCGACGCATGCGATCGCCGAGCGTCTCGCCGAGCATGCCGCGTTCGGTCCGCGCGTCCGGGTCGTCGCCGGTGCGCCGCCCGAGGGCTTCTCGATCCCCAGCGACGTCGACGCGCGTCGCCGCGACCTCGCGCTGCCCGCCCGCTACATCGCGGCGTCCGGAGGAGCCGCGGCGTCCGACGGCCTCGCCCGCGCGCTCGCGGCCGCCCGCGCCGTCGACGCCGATGTCGTCGTCATCGACGTGCCGGAGGGGCAGGACGGCGCGGTCCGGGAGATCGCGGACGCCGTCGGTGCCGATCCGCAGCGCGTCCGGCCGCACGGCTCGCTCGATCGGGGAGACCGCGCCGCGGTTCTCGCGCACGCCGCGGCGTTCGCGGCCGGGTCGACGCGGGCCGCGTGGCCCTGGCGCGTCGTCGAGGCGATGGCTCTCGGCACCCCCGTCGTGGCCGCCGACTGCGACGGCCACCGCGAGGTCGTCCTCGACGGAGGCGCGGTCGTCGACGGCGCCGAGATGGGCGACGCGCTCGCGGCGGCGATCGACGACGAGCGGATGGCGCTGCGCGCGCGGGATCGGTCGCGCGCGTTCTCCTGGCACAGCGCGGCGGAGAAGGTCTGGCAGCTGCATGCCGAGCTCTGACGCCGCGCGCTCGGGGCTGGCCTCCAGGTTGCCCGCGGGTGCGGCGATAGGATCGCGTGTGGCTTTTTCCCGATTGACGAGGCAGGGCGCGCACCAGTGACGACGATCGATCTGTCGGAATACGACGTCCCCGGCCGAGGTCGCGGACTCGCGGATGTGTTCCGCTGGCGGTATCTGCTCCGCCTCCTCGTGCGCAAGGGCACGGCGACGCGCTACCGCAACTCGGTGCTCGGCTGGACGTGGTCGTACGTCAAGCCCGGCATCCAGTTCCTCATGTACTTCCTCGTCGTCGGCTTCATCTTCGACGGCAACCGGGGCATCACGAACTTCCCGATCTACCTCTTCGCCGGTCTCGTCGCCGTGAACTTCTTCAACGAGGCGTTCGGCAACGCGACGACGGCCATCGTGGACAACCGCGCCCTCGTGAAGAAGATCTACCTGCCGCGCGAGCTCTTCCCGATCTCCGCGATCATCGTGGCGTTCATCCACTTCCTGCCGCAGCTGGCCATCCTCCTCGTCGTCAGCCTCATCTACGGCTGGCTGCCCACGTTCGCGGGCCTCGGTGCGATGCTCCTCGGGATGGTGCTCATCGCCGCGCTCGCGCTCGGCCTCGGCCTTTTCTTCGCGGGCATCAACGTGCGCTACCGCGACGCGCAGAACTTCGTCGAGATCATCCGCATGGTCTCGACGTGGGCATCGCCTGTGCTCTACGCGTGGACGCTCGTCGAGGAGAAGGCCACGGGCTGGATCCTCCACCTCTACATGTCGAACCCCGTGACCATCGCGGTCGAGCTGTTCCACTGGACGTTCTGGGAGCCCACCGTCCCGACGAACGCGGACGAACAGCCGCACGGGTTCCCCGAGCACTTCCTCGTGTACCTCGGGATCGCCGTCGCGCTGTGCGCGGTCATCCTCGTCATCGGCCAGCTGACGTTCCGCCGCTTCGAGCGCACCTTCGCCCAGGATCTGTGATGTCGAACACCCTCACCGTCACGTCGGCCACGAAGCCGGCGATCGTCATCGACCACGTGTCGAAGCTCTTCCTCAAGCGCAACACGCACTCCTTCAAGGAGGCGTTCATCGGCTGGATCCAGCGCAAGAAGGTCCGCAGCGACGTCTTCACGGCGCTCGACGACGTGAGCTTCCAGATCGGCGAGGGCGAGTCGGTCGCCGTCCTCGGCTTCAACGGATCCGGGAAGTCGACGACGCTCAAGCTCGTGTCGGGCGTGCTCGAACCCGACAAGGGACGCGTCTTCACGCGCGGCCGGGTCGCGGGCCTCATCGAGGTCGGCGCCGGCTTCCACCCCGAGCTCTCGGGGCGCGAGAACGTCTACCTCAACGCGGCCATCCTCGGCATGAAGCAGGACGAGATCGAGGCGCGCTTCGACGACATCGTCGCGTTCAGCGAGATCGGCGACTTCATCGACACCGAGGTGAAGCACTACTCCTCGGGCATGTTCATGCGGCTCGCCTTCGCGGTCGCGATCCACGTCGACCTCGACGTGCTCCTCGTGGACGAGGTGCTCTCGGTCGGCGACGCGCCGTTCCGCCAGAAGTGCTACGCGAAGATCGAGGAGCTCACGGCGAAGGGCGTCACGATGCTCGTCGTGAGCCACGACATGGGCACCGTGAAGCGCCTGTGCTCGCGCGGGATCTTCATCCACGAGCACAAGGTGCTCTTCGATGGCCCGATCGACGAGGCCGTCGAGCTCGTCCGCACGACGCCGCACTGATCGCGCGCGACGCCGTGCGGCCGGTCAGCGGGCGAGGCGGCGCCGCACCTTGTCGTAGCCGCGCTGGAGGACGTTGAGGCGGCCCACCTCGCGGCGCACCTCGTCGCGGATGCCGTTCTCGACCTCGACGAAGCGCCGGTCGATGAACTTCGTCAGGTAGAGCACGAGGCCGAGCCCGTGCTCGTCGACGTACGCGCGCAGCGCCTCATCGCGGATGAGCGCATCGTGCTTCTCATGATCCCCGCGCGACTCGATCACGCTGTTGCCCGCTGCGCCGTCGGCGCCGGTGCGCTGGTGCCAGTACGCGTACGGCTCGTCGGCGAGGTACTCGAGGGGACCGCGCGCGAGCACGCGCAGGTTGAAGTCCCAGTCGCCGACGACGGGGAGCCGGTCGTCGTACAGGCCCAGTTCCTCGTGGAGGCTGCGGCGGTACACGAAGCCGATCGGCACGTACCGGTTGAACAGGAGCGTGTCGGCGAGGGTCGGCACCGCGAGCTGCGGCTGGAACACCTCGCGGCGGACGGCGACGAGGCGGTCGCCCTGCTGCTCCTCCCACACGATCTCGATGCGGGACACCACGCCGCCGCGCTCGGGGTGGGCGTCGAGGTAGGCGGATGCCCGCTCGAGGAACTCGGGATGCCATGTGTCGTCGTCGTCGTGCAGGACGAGGAGCGGCGCAGAGGTCGCGAGGACCCCCGCGTTCGCGCTCACCCAGCGCCCGCGCGACGTCTCCGAGTGCACCGCGCGCACACGCGCGCGGTGCTCGTCGGGGAGCGCCGCGATGAGCGCGTCGACGACCGCGGGCTCGCCGCCGTCGTTGACGATCACGGCCTCCCACGCCGTCAGCGTCTGGCCCGTGATGCTCCGCAGCGCCCTGCGCAGGAAGTCGGGGCGGTCCTTGGTGCGGACGACGATGGCGACGCGGGGGGTCATGTCAGCGGCCCATGCCGTGGTAGGTCCAGCCGGCGTCGCGCCAGGTGGTGGGGGTGAGGATGTTGCGGCCGTCGATGACGACGGGGC
>NZ_BSEJ01000010.1 GCF_027921765.1 Microbacterium barkeri | reverse complement strand
TCCGACGCGCTTCCCGCGCCACCTTGTCGATCGCCAAGTGCGTGCTTCCTTTCGTAAGGAGAACCAGCACCCCTTACACACACCATTTGACACGCTCAGCTCGCTGCGACCGCCCCTGTGTGGGAGCGGCTGTTCGTCGACGCCGACACCGGAGCGCTGCTCACGGTGGATCTGCGCTTCCCGAATGCCGCGCAGCGCCGATACCTGAGAGCGCGCGACGAGCACTGCCGGTTCCCCGGATGCCGTCGCCCCATCCGCAAGCGCCTCTCCGACGCCGATCACACGATCGATCACTGCCTCGGCGGGCCCACCTGCGTGTGCAACCTCGCCTACCTCTGCGAGTACCATCACACCCTCAAGCACCATTCCGCATGGACGGTCGTGCAGAGACCCGGCGGCGTCCTCGAATGGACGTCGCCGACGGGACGCACCTGCACCGACGTGCCGCCGCCCGTCGTCCGCTTCATCCACGACGGCGACCCGCCACCCTTCTGAACGGTGGAGGAGGAGCTGCCCGGTAAGCCTGCGCGGTGTACGAGCGGGCACCTGCCTGAAGGTTCGGGGAACAGTGCGCGGGAGGGGTTGACGCTCCCGCGCGCCCTGAGTAGGCCTGGGGAGCCGGGGTCATCCTGACCCAGGCGAGGGGGAATCGCTCGGATCGGCGTGCTCGCGTCGGTCGACGACGACCGCTCGTCGTCGGCGCCGTTCACATCCAGATCAGTTGGGGGAACAACATGAGCAATTCGGATCAGTTCGGGCAGAACGACCAGTCCGAGGGGCAGGGGGCTGAGGAGTTCGGGTCGGGCGACCAGTACTCCGGAGAGGCTTCGGAGTCGTATGGCGAGTCGTCGGAGCAGGGCGGCTCCTACGACGGGGGCTCGTCGGATTCGTCATACGGCGGCGCGTCGTCGGAGTCGTCGTACGGCGGCGAGTCGGGCGAGTCGACCGGAAGCGAGTCGTCCGGCGAGTCGTATGGAATCGAGTCCTCGTACGGCGGTGAGTCGTCGTCGGAGTCCTCCTACGGCGGCGAGTCGGGCGAGTCCTACGGCAGCGAGTCGCCCGAGTCGTCGGAGTCCTCCTACGGCGGCGAGCCGACCGCGTTCGGCGATGAGTCGTCCGAGTCCTCCTACGGCAGCGAGTCGTCGGGCGAGGAGAGCGGATCGTCCTACGGCGGCGAGTCGTCGGGTGAGGAGAGCGGCTCCGCGTACGGCGGCGACTCGTCATCGGAGTCGTCCTTCGGCGGATCCTCGGAGCAGAGCGGCTCCTACGAGGAGGAGTGAGCTCGCGGCCGTGAGGCCGATCGCGCACGGGAGCCTCGTCGGATCGGATCCGGCGAGGCTCCCGCACGTTCGGCTGTCAGCGCGTCGGCCGTCGCGGCGTTCCGGGCGTCGTCGATCACGCGCCGATCTGCTCCTCGTACCACGCGATCTTCTCGTCGAGTCTCGCGCGGCGCTGCCGCAGGAGCTCCAGCTGCGCATCGACGTCGTCCGCGTGCTCGCGCAGCAGGTCGACGCGGGCGCGCAGGGTGGACGGGTCGCGGCAGAGCTCTCCGTATCGGCGCAGCCGCTCGATCGGCATCCCCGTGTCGCGCAGGCACTTGAGGAAGTCGAGCGTCGACAGGTCGCCGTCGGTGTACACGCGCCTCCCGCCGCCGTCGCGTGCGACCGGCGGCAGGATCCCCTCGCGCTCGTAGTAGCGGAGCGTGTCGATGGAGAGGCCGGAGCGCGTGGAGGCCTCTGCAGGGGAGTAGGTCGTCATGCTCGCACGATAGCGCTTGACCCGGAGCGCGCTCCAGGTCGCATCGTGTCCTCATGACCGTCACCACCACACCCCTCGTCCTCGGCGCCATGACCTTCGGAACCCGTCTCGACGACGAGGCGTCCTTCGCCCTTCTCGACCGCTTCGTGGAACGCGGCGGCGAGTGGATCGACACCGCCGACTGCTATGCATTCTGGGAGAGCGCGGATGGCCGCGGCGGCGCGAGCGAGACCGTCCTCGGCCGGTGGCTCGCGGCACGGCCGGGCATGCGCGAGCGCGTCCGCCTCTCGACGAAGGTCGGCGCCGAGCCGCTCTGGGCCGGATCCTGGCCCGAGCACCGCGCGGGCCTGAGCCGTCGCGCGATCCACGACGCGTTCCGGGGAAGCCTCTCGCGCCTCGGCGTCGACTCCGTCGATCTCCTCTGGCTGCATCAGGAGGACCGGCAGACGCCGATCGACGAGACCGTCGACGCCCTGCAGGAGCTCGTCGCGCGCGGTGAGGTGCGCAGGGTCGGGGCGTCGAACCATCCGGCCTGGCGTGTCGAGCGCGCGAGGCGGCACGCATCGGCGTCGGGCGCCCTCCCGATCGACGCGCTCCAGCTCAACGCGACCTACCTGCGGGCGCGCCCCGGCGCGCGGCCTGCGGGAGTCGTGCACCCCTTCGGCCTCCTCAGCGACGAGCAGCGCGACATCGCGCGCGAGCACCGCATGGAGATCTGGGCCTACACACCCCTCCTCGGAGGCGCCTACGACAACCCGGAGAAGGAAATCGACCCGGTCTACGACCACCCGGGCAACGCGCGCCGACTCGAGGCCCTCGACGAGGTCGCCCGTGACGCGGGCGCGACCCGCGGGCAGGTCGTCCTCGCGTGGCTCGTGTCGCAGGGCATCCGCCCGATCCTCGGCGGCAGCCGGCTGCACCAGCTCGACGCCGCTCTCGACGCCGTCGCGCTCGAGCTCACGGCCGCGCAGCTCGAGCGGCTCGACGTCGAGGGCTGACCCCGGTCAGACGCCGCCGTCGAAGCTGAGGCTGAGGCGGCGCAGCAGCGCGGCCAGCCGCGTCCGCTCGGCCGCCGACAGGCGGCCGAGCAGCTCGGCCTCGGCGTCCATGAGCCGTGTGATGGCGGCGTCGACGCGCGTGCGGCCGTCGTCCGTGAGCGTGACGAGCACGCTGCGGCCGTCGCCGGGGTCGGACTCCCGGCGGACGAACCCGCGCGTCACGAGGCGGTCGATCCGGTTCGTCATGGTGCCGCTCGACACGAGCGTCTGCTGCAGCAGCTGCTTGGGGCTCAGCTGGTACGGGGCTCCGGCCCGGCGCAGGGCCGAGAGGACATCCCACTCCCACGGTTCGATCTCCGTGCGGCTGAACGCCTCGCGGCGCGCGCGGTCGAGATGCCGCGAGAGACGGTCGACACGCGAGAGCACCTCCATCGGCGAGAAGTCGAGATCGGGGCGCTGCGTCGCCCAGGCGCCCACGATGCGGTCGACTTCGTCGGTATCCGTGGCCATCCGTCCAGTATCACGCACGCGCGCCATCGGTCAGACGCCGGCCGACGACCCGAGCCCGACGACGCCACGTGGCAGACTTGTGGGGCGGCCAGGGGCCGTGGTCCGCCATGGTGTAACGGCAGCACGACAGCCTTTGGAGCTGTGAGGACCAGGTTCGAATCCTGGTGGCGGAGCGTGACGGAGAGCGACGTGACGGAGAACCACGTGACACAGAGCGAACTGGCGATCGTCATCCTGGCCGCGGGGCAGGGGACGCGCATGAGATCGAAGCTCCCGAAGGTGCTGCACCGGATCGGCGGTCGTCCCCTCGTCGGGCACGTCCTGCACACGGCGCAGCAGCTCGACGCGGTCGTGACGCGCGTCGTCGTGCGCCACGAGCGCGACCGGGTGGTCGAGGCGATCGCCGACTTCCCCGGCGTGGAGCCAGTCGACCAGGACGACATCCCGGGAACGGGGCGCGCGGTCCAGGTCGCGGTCGAGAACCTCCCGGACTCGTTCGGCGGCGATGTCCTCGTGCTGAGCGGCGACGTGCCGCTGCTCGATGCGGAGACTCTCGCGTCGCTCATCGAGAGGCACCGCAGCTCGGGCGCCGAGGCGACCCTCCTGACCGCGTCGCTCGACGATCCGTCGGGCTATGGGCGCGTCATCCGCGACGCCGACGGCGCGGTCGCCCGCATCGTCGAGCAGAAGGACGCGAGCGACGACGAGCTCGCCATCGCCGAGATCAACGCGGGCGTCTACGTCTTCCGCGCGCCGGCGCTGCGCGCGCAGCTCGCGCGGATCGGCACGGCGAACGCGCAGGGGGAGATGTACCTCACCGACGTCGTCCGCCTGCTCCGCGAGGAGGGCGCACGCGTCGCCGCCCAGACGGCACCCGACGCGCGCATCGCGCTCGGCGTGAACGACCGCGTGCAGCTCGCGGAGGCCGCGGCCATCCTCAATGCGCGCATCGTGCGCCGCTGGCAGGTCGAGGGTGCGACCATCCTCGACCCCGCGTCCACGTGGATCGACGACACCGCATCGCTCGCCCCTGACGTGACCGTGCTGCCCGGCACCTTCATCCTGGGCGCGACGAGC
Organism: Microbacterium barkeri; assembly: GCF_027921765.1. Lineage (GTDB taxonomy): Bacteria > Actinomycetota > Actinomycetes > Actinomycetales > Microbacteriaceae > Microbacterium > Microbacterium barkeri. Next base: position 131,552 of record NZ_BSEJ01000010.1, on the reverse strand, counting down.
GTGGGCGAGGGGGCGACGATCGGCCCCGACACCTCCCTCCTCGACTGCGAGGTCGGCGAGGGCGCGACCGTCCGGCGCACCGACGCGACGCTCGCCGTGATCGGCGCGGGGGCGACCGTCGGTCCGTTCGCGTTCCTGCGCCCCGGAGCGGAGCTCGCGGCGGACGCGAAGGTCGGCACGTTCGTCGAGGTGAAGAACTCGACGATCGGCGAGGGCAGCAAGGTGCCGCATCTCTCGTACGTCGGCGACACGACGATCGGCCGCGGGGTCAACCTCGGCGCGGGCGCGATCACCGCGAACTACGACGACATCGCCAAGCACCGCACGGTGATCGGCGACGAGGTGCACACCGGCTCGCACAACGTCTTCGTCGCCCCCGTTACACTGGGTGACGGCGCGAAGACGGGAGCGGGCGCGGTCATCCGCAAGGATGTGCCGGCGGGCGCTCTCGCTCTCAGCGTGGCACCCCAGCGGAACATCGCCGGGTGGGTCGAGACGAACAGGGCGGGCACCGCAGCGGCAGAGGCCGCGGCTCGTGCCCGAGCGGCGGAGAAAGCAGCCGATGGCGCGCACGAAGAAGACCATTGACCTCGACCTCGAACGGGGCATCGCCCCGGGAGTCGTCACCAAGACGAAGAAGCGGCTCGTGGTGGTCGCGGGGCGCTCGCATCCCGAGCTCGCCCAGGCCGTCGGCGAGCAGCTCGGCATCGGCATCGCGCCGACCGAGCACCGCACCTTCGCGTCCGGTGAGATCTACACGCGCTTCGAGGTCTCGATGCGCGGCAGCGACGTCTTCCTCATCCAGTCGTTCAGCCAGAGCGTCAATGAGGAGCTCATGGAGATGCTCATCATGCTCGACGCACTCAAGCGCGCGTCGGCGAAGCGCGTCACCGTGGTCGTACCGTACTACCCGTACTCGCGCCAGGACAAGAAGGGGCGCGGCCGCGAGCCGATCTCGGCGCGCCTCGTCACCGACCTGATCGCGACGGCCGGCGCCGACCGCATCATGAGCGTCGACCTGCACGCCTCCCAGATCCAGGGCTTCTTCGACGGTCCCGTCGACCACCTCTTCGCGAAGCCGGTGCTGCTGCGCCACTTCGAGGACACCCTCACGGAGGAGGAGCGCGAGACGCTCACGGTCGTCTCGCCCGACATGGGCCGCGTCCGCGTCGCCGACACGTGGTCGGACAGCCTCTCGGCACCGCTCGCGATCATCCACAAGCGCCGTGACCCGAAGGTCGCCAACCAGGTCTCCGTGCACGAGATCGTCGGCGAGGTGTCCGGCCGCACGTGCCTCCTCGTCGACGACATGATCGACACGGCCGGAACGATCGTGAAGGCCGCCCAGGCGCTCAAGGCCAACGGCGCGAAGAAGGTCATCGTCGGCGCGACCCACGCGATCTTCAGCGACCCCGCCGTCGAGCGGCTGCAGGATGCGTCCGTCGACCGCGTCGTGGTCACCGACACCGTGCCGATCCCGCCGGAGCGCCGCTTCGAGAAGCTCACGGTGCTCTCCGCTGCGCCGCTGCTCGCGCGTGCCATCCGCGAGGTGTTCGACGACGGATCGGTCACGAGCATGTTCGACGGCGCCGCCTGAGCGACCGTCACAGCAGACTCATAAGGTCCGCGAAGCGGTTCCCGCATCGTGCCTGGTTAGGGTTGCCTCACACGGCCGCACCGCGGCACCGATGAACAGGGGACCGACATGAACCGATCCATTCGCACCGGCGCCGCACTCGCAGGAGTCGCGGGCGTCGTGGCGCTCGCGGGCTGCGGCGCCGTCACCGTGGGAGCCACCGCGGACGACGAGACCGCGACGACGGACGCGTCGAGCGGCCAGGCGACCGACTCGGGCACGGTGGCGTACGCCGACGGCACCTACACGGCCGAGGGCAGCTACCAGACTCCGGAGACGGTCGAGACGGTCAGCGTGACCGTGACGATCGAGGACGACGTGGTGACGGCGGTCGAGGTGACCGGCGACCCGCAGGCGGCCGAGAGCCGGCAGTACCAGTCCCAGTTCATCGCCGGCATCGCCGACGAGGTCGTGGGGGTCGCCCTCGATGACCTCGCCGTGGACCGCGTGGCCGGGTCGTCGCTCACGAGCGGCGGCTTCAACGCGGCGATCGAGCAGATCAAGCAGGACGCGGCGGTCTGACGTGTCCGCGTCGGCCGTGTGGCGCTTCGACGCCATCGGCACGAGCTGGGAGATCGAGTCGGCGCAGCCGCTCGACGCGCACGTGCGCGACGCGGTGACCGCGGAGGTTGAGGCGTTCGATGCGACCTGGTCGCGCTTCCGCCCCGACTCCCTCGTCTCCCGGCTCGCCCCCGCGGGCGGCGCTGCGCCGGCGCCGCCCGACGCCGGGGCGATGCTCGACGCGTGCGCGGAGCTCTCCGCGGCGACGGATGGCGCGGTGAACCCGCTCGTCGGCGGCTCGCTCGAGCAGCTGGGGTACGACGCGTCGTACAGCCTGCGTGCGGGGGAGCCCCTCCCGGCTCCGGTGGACTGGCGTGCGCGGCTGACGTGGGACGACGGCGAGCTCCGCCTGCGCGGCCCTGGCGTCGTCGACGTGGGGGCGCTCGGCAAGGGGCGCCTCGTCGATCTCGTCGCCGACCGCGTTCCGGGTGAGGGGGTCGTCGACGCGAGCGGCGACCTGCGGGTCCGCGGCCGCCGTCGCGTCGCCCTCGAGCACCCCTACGACCCGCGGCGCGCGATCGGCATCGTGACCGTCGAGGACGAGGCCCTGTGCGCGTCGGCGGCCAATCGCCGCACGTGGGGCGACGGGCTCCACCACGTCCTCGATGCGCGGACGGGTCTTCCGGTGCGCACGGTCGTCGCCACGTGGGCGATCGCCCCCACGGCGATGGTCGCCGACGCCGCCGCGACCGCGCTGTTCTTCGACGGCGGGCCCGAGTACGCGCACGCGCACGGCGTGCACTGGGTGCGCGTGCTGTCGGATGGCCGCGCCGAGTGGTCCCGGGGCTCCCGCGGGGAGCGGGGAGAAGCGAAGCTGTTCACATGATCGGACGACTCACCTCGGTCTACCAGCGGGGGATGCGCGCGCTCGGGCGGTTCTCGATGTACCGGCTCGTCCTCGTCGCCCTCGCGGTGCTCGCGGCCATCGCGCTCGCACTGTCCGTGTTCGGCCTGGTGCTGCCCTCGCCGGGAGCCCTCCTCGCGACCGCCGCCGTCCTCGTCGGCGTCGGCGCGATCGTCGACGGCGCCGCGCACCGCATCCTCGGGCTCGTCTGGCGGCCCGAGTCGACGCTCATCACCGCGGGCATCCTGCTCTTCGTCGTGCGCCCCGGGCTCGACGCCGCCGGCCTGGCGGGCGCGGCGATCGCCGCGGCGGCCGCGTCGCTCTCGAAGTACCTGATCGTCTGGCGCGGGCGCCACATCCTGAATCCCGCGGCGGTCGGGGCGACGGTCGCGACGCTCTCGACGCTCACGACCTCGGCGTGGTGGGTGGGCACCCCCGCGCTCTTCGCCCCGCTCCTCGTCCTCGCCGTCCTCGTGCTCTGGCGCACCGAGAAGCTCCGCGTCGTCGGCCTCTTCCTTGTCGTGGCGATGGTCGTCGGCGCCGCCCGCACGATCGTGCAGCTCCTCGCCGCCGGTCTCTCGCTTCCGCTCGAGACCCTGCTGCAGGGCCTGGTCGTGCAGTCGCCCTTCCTGTTCCTCGGCGCGTTCATGCTGTCCGAGCCGCTCACGCTCCCGCCGCGCCGACGCCAGCAGTACCTCGTCGCGGTCGTGGTCGGCGTGCTCGCCGGCTGGCCGATTCCGCTGGGGATCATCACCCTCGGCCAGGAGCGCGCGCTCCTCATCGGCAACCTCATCGCCTTCGCCTTCGCGGCGCGCGGCGCCGTCCGTCTCACCCTCGTCCGGCGCGTCGCCCTGACTCCGACGATCCAGGAGCTGACGCTCGCCGCCCAGCGGCGCCTGGCCTTCGTGCCGGGCCAGTACCTCGAGCTCGACGTGCCGCACCGTCGGCCCGATGCGCGCGGGACGCGCCGCGAGTTCTCGATCTCCTCTGCGCCTGAGGAGCTCCCGACCATCCGCATCGCCTTCCGCGAGAGCCGCGGGGGAGCGCTCTCCAGCTACAAGCGCGCCCTCGCGGAGGCGCGCGAGGGCGACGTGCTCGCGGTGACGGGAGTGTGGGGCGACTTCGTGCTGCCGCGGTCGGCGGATGCGCCGGTGCTGATGGTCGCCGCCGGCATCGGCGTGACGCCCTTCGTGTCGCAGCTGCGGCACCTGCAGCTCTCGGGCGCGCGGCGCGATGCCGTGCTCGTGCTCGTGGCCTCCCGCGCCGACGAGCTCGCGTATCGACACGAGCTCGAGCAGACCGGCGTCCGGACGGTCGTGTTCACCCCGGATGAGCCCGCGGGCCTGCCCGCGCACTGGGCGTGGGCAGGAGGGGAGCGGCTGACGGCGGATGGCCTGGCCGCTGCCGTCCCGGACATCGCGGCCCGTCACGCGTACGTCTCCGGCCCGCCGGCCCTGATCGCCGATCTCGCGCCCGCGCTCGGTAGGGCGCGGTCGCTCACGACCGACGCCTTCGCCGGTTACTGACGCCGAGCGGCGGCGCACCCGACGAGAGGGGCGCGCCGCCGCTCGGCCGGCTCACCGCCGGGTGATGTCGTGCACGGCGCCGTGGTCGAGGCGGAGCCGACGGCGGGCGCGGCGCGCGACGGCCGAGTCGTGCGTGACGAGGACGAGGGTCAGGCCATCGGCGTTCAGGCGCTCGAGCAGGTCCATGATCTCGTCGCGCGTGCGCTCGTCGAGGTTCCCGGTCGGCTCGTCGGCGAGCAGCACCCGGGGCCGCTTCGCGATCGCACGCGCGATCGCGACGCGCTGCTGCTGGCCGCCCGACAGCTCAGCGGGACGATGGTCGGCGCGCTCGGCCAGCCCGACCTGCGCGAGGGCCTCGGCGACGCGCGCGTCGCGCTCGTCCCTCGACAGGCGCAGCGGCTCGAGACCCATGGCGACGTTCTCCCTCGCCGTCAGGGTGGGGATGAGGTTGAACCCCTGGAAGACGAAGCCGATCTCGCCGGCGCGGAGCGCACTGAGCTCCCCCGCTGACGCCCGGCCGAGCTCGGATCCGGCGATCGAGATCGAGCCCTTCGTCGGCGTGTCGAGCGCTCCCAGCAGCTGGAGCAGCGTGGACTTGCCGCCGCCGGTCGGCCCCTGGATCGTGACGAAGTCGCCCTGCTCGATCGTGAGATCGACATGGGCGAGCGCGCGGATCTCGCGCCCCTTCGCCCGGTAGGTCTTCTGGACGCCCTCGAGCGCATACAGCGTGGTCATGATGTTCTCCTCTGTTCCGTCCGCGCTCAGCCGACCGAGCGCAGCGCCTCGGCGGGGCTCAGGCGCGCGGCGCGCCATCCGCCGATCGCCCCGGCCACGAGGCCGCCGGCGACCGCGAGGGCCACGGCGGCGATGATGACGACGGCGTCGAGCGGTGCCGTCAGCGCGATGTCGCTCGCGGTCTCGGCCATCGCGCCGAACGGACCGCCCATGCCGCCTCCCGCACCGGGGCCAGTGGCTGCCGCAGCGGACGACGTCGAGATCGTCGGCCGCACGAGGTCGATGATCACGGCCCCGATCACGCCGAGCGCCACGCCGGCCGCGCCGCCGATGAGCCCCTGCACGACCGATTCGCCGGCGACCTGGCGCACGACGCGCGCGTTCGTCCATCCGATCGCCTTGAGCGTGCCGAACTCGCGCGTGCGGCGCGAGACGCCGGAGAGCGTGAACAGCAACGCGAGCAGCACGGCGACCGCGAGCACGATGACGGAGAGCCACGTGCCGAGACTCGAGATGAGGCTCGAGGCGCTCGACAGCGACCCCGAGACCGTCGAGGCGAGGTCGGACTGCGAGCTCACGGTCGCCTCGGGCAGCTCCTCCTCGAGGGCGGCCTGCACGGCGGCGATGTCGCCGGCCGACGCGGCCTGCACGTACACGGTCGAGACGACGTCGCCCGCGCCCGAGAGCTCCTGCGCGATGTCGAGCGGGATGAAGACGTCGGCCGCGGTGTCGGCGGAGTCGGTCGCGGACGCCGCGATCCCGACGATCTCGAACTCCTCGCCGCCCAGCTCGACGGCGTCCCCGACCGCGAGCTCGTTGGTCGAGGCGTAGGTCGCGTCGACGACGGCGGCACCCGCATCGGATGCCTCCAGCGCGCGCCCGTCGGACACCTCGACCGACGAGAGCGGGCCCACCGTCGTCGCGGCGTCGTCGACACCCAGGACGCTGATCGAGTCGAGGTCGAAGGCGCCGCCGCCGAAGCCCCCGCCTCCGCCGCCCGGAGGCGCCTCTCCCTCCGCGGGCGCGGCCTGCGTGGCGTCCCCGGCGTCCTCCGGCGCGCTCGGCAGCTCGCCGTCGAACGTGATGTTGGTGAGCGCGAGCGCGCCCGACACGGCGGAGACGCCCTCGGTGCCGGCCGCCGTCTCGACCGCGGACGACGCGAGTGTGCTCCGGCCCATCTCGACGGCGAGGCGCGACTGGCTCACCTGCGTGGTCCCGTCCTCGGCGGTCTCGCCGTCGTCCTCGCCGAACTCGAAGCGCTGGCCGCGGCCCTCGCCGGGCTCGGCCGCCGCCCCGCTGACCGTGAGGTCGGTGCCGACGCCGTAGACCGACTCGAGGGCCGCGTTCTGGGCGTCGCGGACGCCGGCCGACAGCGCATTCACGATGATCACGAGCGCGATCGCCACCGCGAGTCCGGAGGCGACGATCATCGTCTGCCGCTTCCGGCCCGCGAGCTCTCGTCGCAGGTACGTTCCGAACATGGATCTCCCTTCGCCGCTCCCCGCGAGCGGCCAGCTGCGACCGTAGGGAGCGCGGCGATGGAGGGGGCATGAGCGGCGTATGAACGGGCTATGCGGCGCCGCGCGCACTCACAGCCCGCGCATAGCGCGTGCCATAGCAGACCCATAGGAAGCGGAGCACAATGGGTCGCATGACAACGCCCGCTCGCACTCCGTCGCCCGCCCTCACCCGTCCCGACGGCAGCCCCGTGCGCGTCCTCGTCGTCGACGACGAGCAGATGCTCACCGACCTGCTGTCGATGGCGCTGCGCATGGAGGGCTGGGAGGTGCGCGCAGCGGGCAGCGGCTTCGAGGCGCTCCAGGCGGTGCGCGAGTTCGATCCCGACGCGCTCATCCTCGACGTCATGATGCCCGATCTCGACGGGATGGGCGTCCTCCAGCGGCTGCGCCAGAACGGCAACGACGTGCCCGTGCTCTTCCTCACGGCGAAGGACGCCGTGAGCGACCGGGTCGCGGGGCTGACGGCCGGCGGCGACGACTACGTGACCAAGCCGTTCAGCCTCGAGGAGGTCGTCGCGCGTCTGCGCGCCCTCATGCGCCGCTCCGGCACGGCCCTCGCGGCCGAGGTCGAGCCCATCCTGCGCGTCGCGGACCTCACCCTCAACGAGGACAGCCACGAGGTCGAGCGCGCGGGGACCCCGATCGAGCTCACGGCCACCGAGTTCGAGCTGCTGCGCTATCTCATGCGCAACCAGCGGCGCGTGCTCTCGAAGGCGCAGATCCTCGATCGGGTCTGGCACTACGACTTCGGCGGCAAGTCGAGCGTCGTCGAGCTCTACATCTCGTACCTCCGCAAGAAGATCGACGCCGGACGCGAGGCGCTCATCCACACAGTGCGCGGGGCCGGCTACATGATCAAGGCACCGCAGTGACCGATGCGCCGCGCGACGAGCTGGCCGCGCCGCCGCGCCGGCAGCTGACGTTCGAAGCGCGCCTCATGATCACGATCGTGTCGATCGTGTCGGTCATCCTCGTGATCATCACGACCCTCACGAGCGCGATCATGAGCAGCGTCCTCGACCAGCAGCTGAGCGAGCGCGTGGCCTCGGCCACGCAGGAGCTCGACCACCAGGTCGCCGAGGCGCTCGCGTCGGGGAAGACCGCCGCGGAGGCTCTCGTCGGCCCGCCGGTCGAGCGCGGACTCCTCCTCGTCGCCGAGACCGACGGCGGCATCACGGGCGCGGTGGTGGGCGAGGGGAGTGTCACGGCGCTCACCGCCGAGCAGGTGGACGACGTCGTCACGGCGATGACCGGCGAGGCGCACACGGAGACGGTCGCGGTGTCCGATCTCGGCACGTACCGCGTCCGCACGGCCGTGATCCGGCAGACCGGCCAGTCGCTCGTCATCGGCCTCCCCACCGCCGAGGTCCAGGGCACGATCGGCCGGCTCTGGACGACCATCCTCTTCGCGACGATCGGCGGGATGATCCTGCTCGGCATCGCGACGACCCTCGTCATCCGCGCGGGGCTGCGCCCCCTCCGCGCAGTCGCCGAGACGGCGACCCGCGTGGCGCAGCAGCCGCTCGACCAGGGATCCGTGTCGATCGACGAGCGCGTGCCCGCCGAGCAGGCCGACCCGCGCACGGAGATCGGGCAGGTCGGCGCCGCCCTCAACACGCTGCTCGACCATGTCGAGTCGTCGCTGCACGCACGGCAGCGGAACGAGGAGCTCATGCGCCGATTCGTCGCCGACGCGAGCCACGAGCTGCGCACGCCGCTCGCGTCGATCCGGGGCTACTCCGAGCTGTCGCTGCGCGATCCGTCGCTCAGCGAGACGTCGGAGCAGGCGCTCGAGCGCATCCAGGCGCAGTCGATCCGGATGACCTCGCTCGTCGAGGACCTGCTCCTCCTCGCGCGTCTCGACGAGGGGCACGAGATCGTGCTCGGCGCCGTCGACCTGACCCAGCTCGCGGTCGAGGCGCTCGCCGATCAGCAGGCGGCGGGGCCTGATCACGACTGGTCGGTCGAGGTGCCCGAGGAGCCCGTCGTCATCGCGGGCGACCGGGGTCGTCTCACCCAGGTCGTGGTGAACCTCCTCGCGAACGCCCGCACGCACACGCCGGAGGGGACGCACGTCGAGCTCGCGGTGCGCCTCGAGGGCGAGGGGAGCGGGACGCGCGCCGTGCTCACCGTGCACGACGACGGGCCGGGCATCGACGAGGAGCTCCAGGGCGAGCTGTTCACGCGGTTCGCGCGCGGCGATCGGTCGCGGGCGCGCAAGACCGGCGGGACGGGCCTCGGGCTCTCGATCGCCAAGGCGATCGTCGAAGCGCACCACGGCGAGATCTCCGTGCGCAGCGCACCCGGAGACACGACGTTCGAGGTGCGCCTGCCCGCGAAGCCCGCCGAGGCCCCGCCGGCCTGACCGGCGCCGGAGACGGAGCGAGCCGACCCCGGGCGGGGGTCGGCTCGCTGCGGCGTTTCGGCTCGCTGAGTGCTAGTGGGTGTCCTCGGCCTCGATCTCGGTGCGGTCGCCGCTCCACTGCGTGTGGAACGTGCCCTCCTTGTCGATGCGCTTGTAGGTGTGCGCGCCGAAGAAGTCGCGCTGCCCCTGCACGAGGGCGGCGGGCAGGCGCTCGGCGCGGATGCCGTCGTAGTAGGCGAGCGACGACGAGAACGCCGGCGAGGGGATGCCCGCCTGCGTCGCGGCGACGACGACCCGGCGCCACGCCGCCTGGCCGCGCGTGAGCGCCTCGGCGAAGTACGGGGCGGTCGCGAGCACCGGGAGGTCGGGCTGCTCGGCGTACGCGTCGGCGATGCGGTTGAGGAACTGGGCGCGGATGATGCAGCCGGCGCGCCAGATCTTCGACACGGCGCCGAGGTCGATCGTCCAGTTGTACTCCGCTGCGCCCGCGCGGATCTCGTCGAAGCCCTGCGAGTAGGCGATGATCTTCGACGCGAACAGGGCCTGGCGGACGTCCTCGATGAAGCCGTCGACGTCGTCGACGCGGAACTCCTCGTCGGGGCCGGGGAGCGACGCCGCCACGGCGCGCTGCTCGGGGTGCGACGACAGCGAGCGGGCGAACGTCGCCTCGGCGATGCCCGACACGGGCACGCCGAGCGCGAGAGCCGTCTGCACGGTCCAGGCGCCGGTGCCCTTCGCACCCGCCTGGTCGAGGATCACGTCGACGAGGGGCTTGCCCGTCTCGGCGTCGACCTGGCGGAGCACCTCGGCGGTGATCTCGATGAGGTACGACTCGAGCTCGCCCTTGTTCCACTCGGCGAAGACGTCGGCGATCTCGGCCGGCGTCTTGCCCGTGCCGCGGCGGATGAGGTCGTACGCCTCGGCGATGAGCTGCATGTCGGCGTACTCGATGCCGTTGTGCACCATCTTCACGAAGTGGCCGGCGCCGTCGTGTCCGACGTGCGTGACGCAGGGCTCGCCCTCGGCGACCGCCGCGATCGACTTGAGGATGGGGCCGAGCGTGACCCACGACTCGTCCGAGCCGCCGGGCATGATCGAGGGGCCCGTGAGCGCGCCCTCCTCGCCGCCCGAGATGCCCGCGCCGACGAAGTTGATGCCGGTCTCGCGGACGGCCTTCTCGCGGCGGATCGTGTCAGGGAAGTACGCGTTGCCGCCGTCGACGATGATGTCGCCCGGCTCGAACACCTCGACGAGGGAGTCGATCACCGCGTCGGTGGGACGACCGGCCTTGACCATGATGATCGCCGTGCGCGGCTTCGACAGCGAGGCCGCGAACTCCTCGTAGGAGAACGCCGGGATGAAGCCGGCCTCGGGGTGCTCGGCGACGAGCTCGTCGGTCTTCGAGCGGCTGCGGTTGTACACGGCCACCGTGTTGCCCTCGCGGCTCGCGAGGTTGCGGGCCAGGTTCGAGCCCATCACGGCGAGGCCCACGACCCCGATGTTCGCGAGGGCAGGGGTCGATGAAGCGTCAGTCACGCGCGTCTCCTTGAGGACGGGAAATGATCGTACGTAATGCAGGGTAGTGCTCCCGCGCCTCACGCGCCTCTCCGTGACGTTGTGAGTGCGCGGAGGGCGTCACTTGCGGTACGAGCTCCGGCCGAGAGCGAACATCGCGCCCGCGACGAGCACGACGAAGGTCACGGACATGCCGCCGATGACCCAGGCGATCACGTGCGAGATGGCTGCGCCGTCGATCATGGGGACTCCTTCTGCAGATGCGCGGTCCTTTCCAGGGCGCGCGCGGACGGTCGAGGACGGCGCGATGCGCCGCCTCCATCGTAGTCGCGGGCGTCGTCGGGCCCTCCTCGATAGGCTCGGCCCATGGCGGCGCGCGCGTGGGCCCCGGACATCCTGGGGGAGGGGTTCGAGCAGCTCGAGCTGCCGCTCGCTGCCGACGGCGAAGGCGACGTCGTGGCCACCCTCGTCCGGCACCTCCCGCGGCGCCGCCGGTTCCTCGAGCGCGCGCGTCCGCTCGAGGACGTCGACGTCCTCTACGTGCACGGATGGTCGGACTACTTCTTCCAGCGCCGGCTCGCGCGCTTCTGGGCCGATCGCGGCGCGCGCTTCTTCGCGCTCGATCTCCGGAAGTACGGCAGGAGCCTCCGGCCCGGTCAGACGCCCGGGTACACGACCGACCTCGACGTCTACGACGAGGACATCGCGGCGGCGCTCGCGGCGATGCGGCCCGCGGTGGGGCGGCGCCTCGTCCTGCTCGGCCATTCCACCGGAGGCCTCACGCTCAGCCTCTGGGCCGCGCGCCATCCCGACGTCGCGAGCGCGCTCATCCTCAACAGCCCGTGGCTCGAGTTCCAGCTGAGCGGCGTGCGCACCGCGATCGCCCCCGTCGTGCAGATGCAGGCGCGCTGGCGCCCCATGGACGCGGCGCCGCAGGTCGACCTGGGCTACTACTCTCGCGCCCAGCGCGAGGCGGCCGACCCCGACGACCCGGTCGAGGTGAACCCGCTCTGGCGCCCCGAGCAGACGATGACGGTCCATGCCGGATGGCTGAGCGCGGTGCTGGCCGGGCACGCGCGGGTCGCGACCGGCCTCGGGATCGCCGCGCCGGTCTGCGTCCTGCTCTCCGCGCGCAGCGCTCCGCCCACGCGGTGGTCCGACGAGCTCACGCGCGTCGACTCGGTCCTCGTCGTCGACGACATCGCGCGCGCGTCGCTCCGGCTCGGCCGCAGCGTCACCGTGGAGCGCATCGAGGGGGCGCTCCACGACGTGTTCCTCTCGCGGCGCGACGCGCGCGAGGAGGCGTACGCGCGCATGGACCGCTGGGTGAGCGGGTTCGTCGCGGGCTGAGGCTGGGAATCCGCGGTTCTCCCGACCGCCGGCGTCGGGTAGCATGGACGACGACCTCGGCGAGGGGTGCCTCCGCGCGTGCGCGAGACGGGCATCCGTGATCGACGCGGTGATGCGGGCCCATGCCCTCCTCACGCGCAGCGTTCGAGCCGAGGACTTCCGACAGAACTTCATGCGGCTCCGCTCGGCCGCGTGTCCCACGAGGAGCAGACACATGGCTGACCAGAACAAGCTCGCGGCAGAGGTCCGCACCGAGTTCGGCAAGGGCTTCGCCCGCCGCCTCCGCGCCGCCGGCAAGATCCCCGCCGTCATCTACGGCCACGGCACCGAGCCCGTGCACGTCGCGCTGCCCGGTCACGAGACGGCGCTCATCGTCCGTCACGCGAACGCGCTGCTCGAGCTCGACGTCGAGGGCCGCGCCGAGCTCGCGCTCGTCAAGGACGTGCAGCGCGACCCGGTGCGCCAGGTCATCGAGCACATCGACCTCCTCGTCGTGAAGAAGGGCGAGAAGGTCGCCGTCGAGGTGCCCGTCACCACCGTCGGCGAGTCGTTCTCCGGCACGATCGTGAACCTCGAGACGGCGACCCTCAAGCTCGAGGTCGAGGCGACGCACATCCCCGAGCACGTCGAGGTCTCGGTCGAGGGCCTCGAGGACGGCACGGTCATCACGGCCGGCGACATCGCGCTCCCGCAGGGCGCCGTCCTCGCGGACGAGCCGGAGCTCCAGATCCTCTCGATCCTCACGCCGCGCGCGACGGTCGAGGACGAGGCTGCCGCCGAGGGCGAAGAGGCACCCGCCGCGGAGTGACGCGGATCTTCCACGCGAGGGGGTGCGACCTGGTCGCACCCCCTCGCGTCGTCTCCAGGAGGGAATGAGGATGGCCGAGACATGGCTGGTCATCGGGCTCGGCAATCCCGGCCCGCGGTATGAGCAGACGCGGCACAACGTCGGCCAGATGGTCGTCGACGAGCTCGCCGCGCGCCGCAGCGCGACGTTCCGGCAGCACAAGGCCAACGCGCGTGTGGCCGAGACGTGGCTGCGGCCGGGCGCGGCGAAGCTCGTGCTCGCCAAGCCGAACACCTTCATGAACGTCTCGGGCGGCCCCGCGGCGGGCCTCGCCCGGTTCTACGGGCTCGCGGCCGATCGCGTCGTGGTCGTGCACGACGAGCTGGACATCCCGTTCGACACCATCAAGCTCAAGTCCGGCGGCGGGCACGGCGGGCACAACGGCGTCCGCGATGTCGCGAAGGCGCTCGGCACCCCGGACTTCGCCCGCGTGCGGGTCGGCATCGGGCGTCCACCCGGCCGTCAGGACCCCGCGGACTGGGTGCTCGACCCGTTCGGCGCGACCGAGCGCAAGACGCTCCCGATCCTCGTGTCCGACGCGGCCGACGCCGTCGAGCGGCTCGCGGAGGACGGCCTCGTGGCCGCGCAGCAGCGCTTCCACGCCCCGCGGGCCTGATCGGCGGGGCGCGAGGTCAGAATCCGGCCTGGTCCAGGCCGGCGGCGAGCCCGATCGAGAAGCCGATCGCGGCGGACGTGGCGACGATCACGGGCGCGACCGCGGCGATGACGACGGCGGCGATCCCCGCGCCCCTGCCGCGTCGTCCTGCGATCGCGACGATGCCCTGGATCAGCGCCCACACGCCGAGCGCCGTGGCGACCCACGCGGTGATCTCGCCGGTGAGGACGGCGTCGCGCACCGGCGTGAGCAGCGACCAGTCGAACTCGGTCGCCGCCGCGAAGTCCGTGCGCCCGGCCTGCACCCCGACGAGGAAGCAGCAGACGCCGATCACGAGCGTTCCGCCGACGAGGGCCACGAGCGCGAGGAGGAGCGCGACGCGGCCGAGGGCGGCGGATGGCGCGGGCGCGGGCGCCTCGACCATGGCGGCGAAGCGCGGATCCCCCGGCTGCTGGTACGGCGCGGTCGGGGGATAGAGATAGGCGCCCGAGGGCTGCTGGCCGGGCGTGACGCCGCCGGGGGAGATCGGCGAGTGGTCGCCGGGAGCGGGCGGGTACGGCGGCTGCGGGTCGGCGCTCATGCGCCCATCCTAGGAAGGCGGGGCGCGGATGTCCGTCGTGCCCGTGTCGGAGGGCGCGACTAGACTTCTGCGGTGACTGTTCAGGGAATCGTCAGTGCTCTGGAACAGGACGGGTCCTTCCGCGACGCGCTCGCCGCGTCGGCCGTCGATGCGGATCTCTCGCTCGTCGACGGCCTGGACGCCCCGATGCTCGCCGGCCTCCTCGAGCGCCGCCGTGCGAGCGGGCACGCCCCCGTCCTGCTCGTCGTCGCGCCCACCGGGCGGCGGGCGGAGGCGCTCGGCGCCGCGCTGTCGTCGGTGATGCCCGAGGCCGAGGTGCTCGACTTCCCCGCATGGGAGACGCTGCCGCACGAGCGGCTGAGCCCGAGCCCCGAGACCGTGGGCCGACGGCTCGAGACCCTCCGCCGCATCGCCGCCGCGCATGCCGGGCCGACCTCGCCGCTCATCGTGACGGCGTCGATCCGCGCCGCCATCCAGCCGATCGCGAGCGGCCTCGGCGACGTGCACCCGATCGAGCTACGCGCGGGAGGGCGCGGCCATGAGCTCGAGACCGTCGTCGAGCGCCTCGTCGAGCTCGCGTACCACCGGGTCGACATGGTGTCGCGACGCGGCGAGTTCGCCGTCCGCGGCGGCATCCTCGACGTCTTCCCGCCGGTCGCCGATCACCCGTATCGCATCGAGTTCTTCGGCGACGAGGTCGACCAGATCCGCGCCTTCTCCGTCGCCGACCAGCGCTCGCTCCCCGGCGATGTCGAGGCCGTCTCGCTCGTGCCGAGCCGCGAGCTCCTGCTGACGCCCGACATCCGCCAGCGCGCGCGCGAGCTGCAGCACGAGTACCCCGGCATCGCGCAGATGCTCGAGCGGATGGGCGAGGGCATCCCGGTCGAGGGCATGGAGTCGCTCATGCCGGTTCTCGCGGGGCCGCTCGTGTCGCTTCCGACCTACCTGCCCCGTGGCGCGGCCGTCGCGCTCGTCGATCCCGAGCGCGCGGTGTCGCGGTCGATCACCCTCGGCGAGACGAACCGCGAGTTCCTCGAGGCGGCGTGGAGCGCCGCGACGAGCGGAGCGAGCGCGCCCATCAACCTCGACGCGGGCGACTTCCTCACCCTCGCCCAGCTGCGCGACGACGTGCGAGCGGTCGGCGGCGTGTGGTGGACCCTGAGCCCCTTCGACTCGGGAGCGGCCGAGATCGCGGCCGAGCTCGCCGAGCACGACGACCTCGACGCCGTGCCCGACGCGCGAGACGCGATCCGCGTGCGCGCCTCCGCGACGCCGACCTTCCAGGGCAACGTCGAGGGGGCCACCGCGCACATCGGGCAGCTCCTGCACGACGGCTGGTCGGTGGTCGTCGCGGCGTCGGGGATCGGCCTCGTCGAGCGCGCGCGCGACGTGCTGTCGGAGCGCGGGCTCGCGGCGCGGATCGTCGACAGCCTCGTCGAGGCGCCGGAGCCGGGGGTCGCGACCCTCGTGCAGGCCGCGATCGAGCGCGGCTTCACCGTCGAGGGCGTGAAGCTCGCCCTCTTCACCGAGAACGAGTTCTACGGCAGGGCGATCGGCGGCGACACGCGCGCGGTCAAGAAGCTCGCGTCGCGGCGGAAGAACGTCGTCGACCCCCTTCAGCTGAAGCCGGGCGAGATCGTCGTGCACGCGACCCACGGCATCGGCCGATTCGTCGAGATGACCCAGCGCGAGGTCTCCAGCGGCGGCCGCAACGCGACGAAGACGACGCGCGACTACCTCGTGCTCGAGTACGCGCCGTCGAAGCGCGGGTATCCGGGCGACAAGCTGTACGTGCCGACGGACCAGCTCGACCTGCTCTCGAAGTACGTCGGCGGCGAGGCCCCGACGCTGTCGAAGATGGGCGGGAGCGACTGGGCGCAGGCGAAGAGCCGCGCGCGCAAGGCGGTCCGCGACATCGCCGTCGAGCTCGTCAAGCTGTACTCGGCGCGGATGGCGGCGAAGGGCCACGCCTTCGGGCCGGACACCCCGTGGCAGCGCGAGCTCGAGGAAGCCTTCCCGTTCGCGGAGACCCCTGATCAGCTGCAGACGATCGAGGAGGTCAAGCGCGACATGGAGCGCCCGATCCCGATGGACCGCCTGCTCTCGGGCGACGTCGGGTTCGGCAAGACCGAGGTCGCCGTGCGCGCCGCGTTCAAGGCGATCCAGGACGGCAAGCAGGTCGCAATGCTCGTCCCGACCACGCTTCTCGTGAAGCAGCACCTCGAGACCTTCCAGGACCGGTTCGCGGGCTTCCCCGTGAAGGTGCGCGCGCTGTCGCGCTTCCAGACCGACAAGGAGGCGCGCGAGACCATCCGGGGTCTGTCGGACGGGTCCATCGACATGGTGATCGGCACGCACCGCATCCTCACCGAGCAGGTGCGCTTCAAGGACCTGGGTCTGCTCATCGTCGACGAGGAGCAGCGCTTCGGCGTCGAGCACAAGGACGCCCTCAAGAAGCTCAAGACGAACGTCGACATCCTCGCGATGAGCGCGACCCCGATCCCGCGCACGCTCGAGATGGCGGTCACCGGCATCCGGGAGATGTCCACGCTCGCGACGCCGCCCGAGGACCGCCACCCGATCCTGTCGTACGTCGGCCCGCACAACGACAAGCAGATCGCCGCGGCCATCCGACGCGAGCTGCTGCGCGAGGGCCAGGTGTTCTTCGTGCACAACCGGGTCACGACGATCCAGAAGGTCGCCTCGCATCTCGCCGAGCTCGTTCCCGACGCCCGCATCGCGGTCGCGCACGGCAAGATGAGCGAGAACCAGCTCGAGCAGGTCGTCGATGACTTCTGGGAGCGCAAGTTCGACGTGCTCGTCTGCACGACCATCATCGAGACCGGCATCGACATCGCGAACGCGAACACGATCATCATCGACCGCGCCGACAAGTACGGGCTCGCGCAGCTGCACCAGCTGCGGGGTCGCGTCGGCCGCGGCCGCGAGCGCGCCTACGCGTACTTCGTGTACGACGAGGGCAAGCCGCTCTCCGAGACCGCGGCCGACCGCCTCGAGACGATCGCCGTCCACAACGATCTCGGCAGCGGCATCCAGGTCGCCATGAAGGATCTCGAGCTGCGCGGCGCCGGCAATCTCCTCGGCGCCGAGCAGGCCGGCCACATCGCGGGCGTCGGCTTCGACCTCTACCTGCGCATGATCGGCGAGGCCGTCGCGACGTTCCGGGGAGAGGAGACCGAGGGGCCGACCGAGCTGCGACTCGAGCTGCCCGTCGAGGCGCGCCTGCCGGAGAGCTACATCGACAGCGAGCGGCTGCGGCTCGAGGCGTACCAGAAGCTGTCGGCGGCCGCGTCGGCGACGGCGAAGGACGACGCCATCGACCTCGTCGTGGAGGAGCTCGTCGACCGCTACGGCGCGCCGCCGCCCGAGGTCGACGGCCTCATCGCCGTCGCGCGCCTGCGCCGCCGCGCGGCTCAGGCCGGTCTCGCCGATGTCGTCGCGATGGGGCGCAATCTGCGCATCGCGCCGGCGAACCTGCCCGATTCGATGAAGGTCCGGCTGCAGCGCCTGCACCCGGGCGCGAAGATCCTGAGCGGGGGAGAGGCCATGGTCGTCCCCCTTCCGCAGGCGGGCGGCGAGCCGCTCGGCGACGCCGAGCTCATCGCCTGGGTCGGGCAGCTGCTCGACGCGCTCTTCCCGGCGCCGAAGAAGGACGCTCCGGCCGAGTGACGTAGGGTGGGAGGCGGTGTGCCGGGAAGTCTGGTCGGCGGCGGGCGCTGATCGCGCCTGGTCCCCGGTCGGTCCTGAAAGGATCCCATGCTCAAGCTCCTGCGCTCCGAGCGCTTCCCCGCCTTCCTCCTCCTCGGCGCCGCGATCGTCGGCCTCGTCGTCGCGAACAGCCCGGTCGGCCCCGCGGTGCTCGATTTCAGCCATCTCCATCTCGCGGTGCCGGGAACGCCGCTCGACCTCTCGATCTCGCACTGGGTCGCCGACCTGCTGCTCGCGGTGTTCTTCTTCGGGGTCGCGATCGAGCTGCAGTACGAGCTCACGAACGGCCAGCTGAACACCGTCGGCAAGGCGCTCAAGCCCGCCATCGCCGCGGCCGGCGGTGTGATCGTGCCGATCGTCATCTATCTCGTCATCGCCTGGGATCCGGCCACGCGCGACGGATGGCCCATCCCGACCGCGACCGACATCGCGTTCGCGCTCGGCGTCCTCGCGATGTTCGGCAAGGGCCTGCCGTCGAAGGTGCGCGTGTTCCTCCTCGCGCTCGCGATCATCGACGACATCGTCGGCATCGTCTTCATCGCGGTGCTCTTCGCGACCGACATCGACTTCGGAAGCCTCGCGATCGGCGCGGTGCTCATCGTCGCCTTCGGCGCCCTGAGCCGCTTCGTGTCCGACCGCAACAAGCTCGTCGTCGTGCCGCTCATGGTGGTCATCGCGCTCGCCGCCTGGGCCTTCGTGTTCGAGGGCGGCATCCACGCGACCATCGCGGGCGTGCTGCTCGGTCTCGCCATCCGCCAGGGGGAGGGCCTGCAGGCGCGCCACGTCCTCGAGCCGTGGATCAACGGCCTCATCCTGCCGGTCTTCGCGTTCTTCTCGGCGCTCGTGGTCATCCCGCAGGTCTCCCCGAGCGAGCTCTCGCCGGCTCTGTGGGCCATCCTCATCGCGCTCCCGGTCGGCAAGATCATCGGCATCACGATCTTCGGCGGGGTCGCCATGGCCGTCCGCCCGAAGGGGACCGAGCCCGAGATCCGCCTGCCCGATCTCGTCGCGGCGGGCACCCTCGGCGGCATCGGGTTCACGGTGTCGCTGCTGCTGTCGAACCTCGCGTTCGCCGACGACGCGACCCTGCGCGACGAGGCGATCCTCGGGGTTCTGGGCGGCTCCATGATCGCACTCGCCCTGTCGGGCGTGATCGTCTCGCTGCGCGCGCGGCACCATCGGCGTCTCGCCGCGTCGACGTCGGCGTGATGCGGCAGGATGTCCGGATGAGCGGATCGGGGAACGAGCTGGGGCGCGCCGCCGACGTCATGCGCGACGTGCACGAGCGGTGCGTGTGGACGCAGGGCATGACGCATGAGGCGCTCGTGCCCTACCTCGTCGAGGAGTCGGCGGAGGTCGTCGACGCGGTCGAGAGCGGCGACCGCGCGGCCCTGCGCGAGGAGCTCGGCGACCTGCTGTGGCAGGTGCTCTTCCACGCCGAGATCGCCTCGCACCATCCCGACGAGCCGTTCGGGATCGACGACGTGGCGCGGGGGCTCGCCGACAAGATGATCCGCCGCCATCCGCACGTGTTCGCGGGCGAGACGGCGGAGACGCCCGAGCGCGTGCTCGAGCTGTGGAACGCCGCCAAGGCCGCCGAGAAGCGCGAGCGCACCTCGGTGCTCGACGGCGTCTCGCACGCGATGCCCGCGCTCGCGCTCGCCCAGAAGGTCCTCGCGAAGGCGGAGCTGGTCGGCGTGGGGCTCGAGCTCGCCGAGGAGGTCGCCGCGGCCGAGGCCATCGCGGAGGACAACCCCGACATGCTGCCGGCGACCGAGGAGGAGCTCGGCGCCACCCTCCTCGGGGTCGTGGCGATCGCGCGCGCCCGCGGCTGGGACGCCGAGCGCGCGCTGCGCACGGCCGTCCGCGCTCTCGAGACGGAGGTCCGAGACGCCGAGAGCGGCTGACCCGTCGTGGGAGAATGGGGGCGCTATGGCTTCCGTGAATCCGCCGCGCGGCATGCGCGACTTCCTCCCCGCTGACAAGGCCCGTCGCGAGCGCGTGCTCGCTGTCATCCGCGAGCGCTACCGCGCGCACGGGTTCGACGAGATCGAGACGCCCGTCATGGAGGAGTACGACCGGCTGCACGCCGGGGTGGGCGGCGACAACGAGAAGCTCGCGTTCAACATCCTGCGGCGCGGCCTCGACGCCGACGGCGTCCGCGCGGCGGCCGACGATCCGGCCCAGCTGAGCGACCTCGGGCTGCGCTACGACCTCACGGTTCCGCTCGCGCGCTTCTACGCGTCGCACCGGGGCGAGCTGCCGTCGGTCTTCCGCTCGGTGCAGATCGCGCCGGTGTGGCGCGCCGAGCGGCCCCAGAAGGGCCGATACCGCCAGTTCATGCAGTGCGACATCGACATCATGGGCGACGCCTCGGCGCGCGCGGAGGCCGAGCTCATCACCGCGACGCTCGACACGCTCGACGCGCTCGGGCTCGAGGGCGCGAGCGTGCGCATCAACGACCGCCGGGCACTGGACGCCATGCTCGACCTCTTCGGCTTCCCCGTCGAGGAGCGCCCGGGCGTCCTCATCACGATCGACAAGCTCGACAAGATCGGCGCCGACGGCGTCGTGGCCGAGCTGCGCGAGCGCGGGGCGTCCGACGCGGCGGCCGACGCGCTCGCGTCCTTCCTCGATCAGGTCGCGCAGCGCGCGCACGAGCCCTTCGGCGAGGCTCAGATCCGCGGGGCTCTGCCCGAGGGCGTCGACGACGCGATCATCGCGCACCTCGTCGGCATCGGAGAAGCCGTGGGCGCGGCCCTCGGCGCCGACGCCGTCGGCGCCGAGCTGCCCCTCGCGTTCGATCCGTTCCTCGTCCGCGGAATGGGGTACTACACGGGGACGATCTTCGAGATCGCCCACCCGTCGGTGTCGTACTCGCTCGGCGGAGGCGGCCGCTACGACGGCATGATCGGCCGCTTCCTCGGGCAGGACGTGCCGGCGGTCGGGTTCTCGATCGGCTTCGAGCGGATCGTCGACCTCGTCTCGCTCGCCGAGGCGGCCGCCGCCGAGGCGGTCGTGCTCGTCCACGATCGCGACGTCCCGGTCGCCGAGCTGCTCGCCCTCAAGGCGGCGCTCGTCGCGGAGGGCTCGCGCGTGCGCCTCGAGCAGCGGACGAAGAACCTCAAGGGTCTGCTCGAGCGCGCCTCCGCCGACGGCTACACGGCCTTCGCAACGGTGTCGGCGGGAGCCGAGCGCGACGATCTCGAGCTCAAGCCCCTCTCCTGACGCCTACTCCGCCGACGCCCGGCGCTCGGCCACGAGGCGGATGAGACGGTACGCCGCACCCGCGAGCACGACGACGACGCCCGCGACGACGCTCTGCCAGGGGAGGGTGAACGCGAGGACGACGCAGCCCGCCGCCCCCACGGCCTGCAGCCAGCGGGGATAGCGGCGCACGGCGCTGCCCTGTCGCCAGGCCGCGAGATTCGCGACGAGGTAGTAGAGGAGCACGCCGAACGACGAGAAGCCGATCGCGCCGCGGAGGTCCGCGAACGCGACGATCGCGATCACGACGAGCGCGATCACGGCCTCGGCGCGGTGCGGCACGCGCGTGCGCGGGTGGATGGCGGAGAGGAAGCGGGGGAGGTCGTCCTCGCGGGCCATCGCCAGGGTCGTGCGCCCGATCCCGGCGATGAGCGCGAGGAGGGCGCCGAGCGCGGCGGCCGCCGCGCCCACGCGCACGACCGGCTGCGCCGCGTCCCACCCCGCGGCGGCGACCACGTCGGCGAGCGGCGCGGGGGAGGCGGCGAGTGCCTCGACGCCGAGCGCGCGCAGCGAGGCGAGGGCGATGACCGCGTACACGGCGATCGCGAGGCCCAGGGCGAGCGGGATGGCCCGGGGGATCGTGCGCGCGGGATCGCGCACCTCCTCGCCCATCGTGGCGATGCGCGCGTATCCCGCGAAGGCGAAGAAGAGCAGGCCGGCCGCCTGAAGCACGCCGTACGCCCCGACCCCGGGCGGCGTCTGCGCCCCGCCGGGGGCCGCGGGGGAGGCCCATCCGGCCGCGACGACGACCGCGAGGCACACGAGCACGACCGCGACGATGATCTTCGTCGCGAGCGCCGTGCGGGTCACGCCGAGCAGGTTGATCCCGGCAAGAAGGGCGACGGCGAGCACGGCCACGGGCCGCTCCCAGCCGGCGGGAGCCGCGTACGCCGCGAACGTCAGCGCCATGGCCGCGCAGCTCGCGATCTTGCCGATGACGAAGCACCATCCGGCCAGGTAGCCCCACCACGCGCCGAGCTCGGCGCGGCCGTACGCGTACGTGCCTCCCGCCACGGGGTGGACGGCTGCGAGCTGCGCGGACGACGTCGCGTTGCAGAACGCCACGATCGCGGCGATCGCCAGCCCCGCGAGCAGCCACGGGCCCGCGGCGGCCGCGGCGGGGGCGAAGACCGCGAAGACTCCGGCCCCGATCATCGATCCGAGGCCGATCGCGACGGCGTCGCCGACGCCGAGTCGTCGTGCGAGCGCGGGAGGGGTCGTCATGCGCCGCAGTATATGAGGCGCGGGTGGCGGCGAGACGACGCGCACGGTGCGCGCGCCTGAAGTTATAGTCCTGCTAGAATAACTGCATGCTCATCCGCATCGACCCGACGCGCGAGGAGCCGGTCTTCACGCAGATCGCGGCGTCCATCCGCTCGGATGCCGCCGCCGGTCGCACGCGTCCCGGAGACCGGCTCCCGGCCGCGAAGGAGGTGGCGGCGTCGCTCGGGGTGAACCTGCACACCGTGCTCCACGCGTACCGCCAGCTGCGCGACGAGGGGCTCGTCTCGATGCGGCCCGGGCGCGGCGCCGTGGTGACCGAGGCGGCGGCTCCGCTCGCGGCGCTCGATGCCGACATCCGAGCGCTCGTGCGTCGGGCGACCGAGCACGGCGTATCCCGCGAGACGCTCGCGGCCGCCGTGCGCGCGGCCGAGCTCTGAACCGACCGAACCCTCGAGGAGGAGACGATGACCGCATCGCAGTACACCGGCGCGGAGGAGGCGCTCCGCCGTTTCCGCTGGGTGGGCCTCTGCGTTCCGCTCGCCGTGCACCTCGCGCTCGCTCTCGTGCAGCTCGCGCAGGTGCCCGCGCTGCCTGACCCGGCCGCGATCCACTGGGGAGCCGCGGGCGGCCCCGACGGGTTCGGGCCGGCGTGGACCCTCCCGCTGCTGACCGCGCTCGTCGGGGGAGGGACGACGCTCCTCGTCGCGGGGCTCGCGCTCGTGGGAGCGCGCGGGGGCGCGAGCGGACGCACTCGCCGGCACGGGCAGCGCATGTCCCTGCGCATGCTCGCCGCCGTCATCTGGTGGGAGGTCGGACTGCTCGGCGTCGGGCTCTCCGCGAGCGTCTTCGCCCAGGTCGGTCTGGACGACGCGAGGGACGCGCCTCCGGTCGGATGGGGGATGGCCGCGGGCTTCGCGGTCGGGGTCGCGCTCGGCATCGCGGCCTGGCTCGTCACGATCGACCCTCCGCACGAGGAGGGCGAGAGGCCTCGTCCGGTCGCGCTCGCGACGCACGAGCGCGCGGTCTGGGCGCGCACCGCCTCGATGGCGCCCGCCGGCATCGCGCTCCTCGCGGTCTCCGCCGCGGCGGTCATCGCGATCGCGCTCGTGACCGCCTCCCTCGATCTCGCACAGAGCGGCGCGCTCTCGGGCGGGACCTGGATCACGATCGCCGCGGCGGCGCTCGTGACGTTCCTCGTCGGCGTCGGGTGCGTCTTCCGCGTGCGGGTCGACGAGGCCGGGCTGACGGTGCGCGCGCCGATCGGCTGGCCCCGCGTGCGCATCTCCGCGTCCGACATCCGCGCGGTCGAGGTCGTCCTGGTGAACCCGATGGCCGAGTACGGCGGGTGGGGCTGGCGCTGTGCGGTCGGCAGCGGCTGGGGCGTCGTGCTGCGCGCCGGCGAGGCGCTGCGGGTCACACGGGCGAACGGCAAGGCGTTCACCGTCACCGTCGACGACGCCGACACGGCCGCGGCGCTGCTCGCCGGGTTCGCCGAGCGCGCGAGGGCGTGACATCGCGCCCGCGCGCGCCCGTTACGATTCTGTGGACGGCGCGACGCCGCACCCGACCTCCGGCACGGCGCCGGACCCCTCACCCGAAGGACCCGATCCATGCGACTCTCCTCGTTCTCCCGCCGTGGCCTCGGCGCCGCAGGTCTCGCCGCAGGCGCTGCGCTCGTCCTCGCCGGCTGCTCGTCGGACGGCGGCGGATCGGAAGGCGGCGGGGAGGAATCGCTGTCGATCGGCATCAGCCAGCTCGTGCAGCACCCCGCGCTCGACGCGGCGACCGAGGGCTTCAAGCAGGCCTTCGCCGACGCCGGATACGTCGAGGGCGAGACGGTCGAGTTCGACGAGCAGAACGCGCAGGGCGAGCAGGCGAACGCCGTCACCATCGCGCAGAATTTCGCCTCGAGCGACCTCGACCTCGTCCTCGCGGTCGCGACCCCCGCTGCGCAGGCCGCCGCTCAGGCCATCCTCGACACCCCGGTGCTCTTCACGGCGGTCACGGACGCCGTCTCGGCCGAGCTCGTCGACTCGAACGAGGAGCCGGGAGCCAACATCACTGGCACGAGCGACGCCGCGCCGATGGCCGAGCAGTTCGAGCTGCTCCGGCAGCTCGTGCCCGACGCCGCCACCGTCGGCATCGTCTACAGCTCGGGCGAGGTGAACTCGGAGGTCCAGGTCGCCGCGGCCGAGGAGGTCGCCGACGAGCTCGGCATCGAGATCGTCACCCAGACGGTGACCACCGCGAACGACATCGCGCAGGCCACCGAGGCGCTCGGCGACGTCGACGCGATCTACGTGCCCACCGACAACATGGTCGTCGCAGGACTCGCCTCGCTCGTCCAGGTCGCCGAGACCCAGAAGACGCCGGTCATCGCCGCCGAGGCGGGCACGGTCGAGAGCGGCGCGATCGCGACGATCGGCATCGACTACACCGAGCTCGGCCGCCAGACCGGCGAGATGGCGCTGCGCATCCTCGAGGAGGACGCCGACCCCGCGACCATGTCCGTGGAGACGGCCAGCGAGTTCACCTACGTCGTCAACCCGGGCGCGGCCGAGCGCATGGGCGTGGAGATCCCCGCGGAGATCCTCGACCAGGCCGAGACCGTCGAGTAGAAGCCGGCAGGGAGGACGCGCATGATCGGCGCGATCGAGCTCGGCCTCGTCTACGGGGTCATGGCGCTGGGCGTGTACCTCACGTTCCGCGTCCTGAACTTCCCCGACCTGACGGTCGACGGGAGCTTCACGACGGGCGCGGCGGTCGCCGCGGCGATGATCACGACGGGGCAGAACCCCGTCGTCGCGACCCTCACGGGCGCCGCGGCGGGCGTCGTCGCGGGAGCCGTGACCGGCGTCCTGCACACGAAGGGCCGCATCGACGGCCTGCTCGCCGGCATCCTCACCATGATCGCGCTATGGTCGATCAACCTGCGGATCATGGGCACGGCCAAGGAGGACGCCACCGTCGCGGCCAACCTGCCGCTCCTGCGCGCCGACACGCTGTTCACCCCGCTGCGCGACGCCGACCTGCTCGGCACGTGGGGCGGCGTCGCGATCATCCTCGTCGGCGTCGTCGTGCTGAAGCTCGCGGTCGACTGGTTCCTCTCGACCAACCTCGGGCTGGCGATCCAGGCCACCGGCGACAACGGGCCGATGATCCGCAGCTTCGGCGTCTCGACCGATCGCACGACCATCCTCACGCTCGCGATCTCGAACGGCTTCGTCGCGCTCTGCGGCGCGCTCGTCGCGCAGTACCAGGGCTTCTCCGACATCAGCATGGGCATCGGCCTGATCCTCGTCGGGCTCGCGTCGGTCATCCTCGGACAGGCCGTGTTCGGCCAGCGCTTCATCTGGCTCGCGAGCCTCGCCGTCGTGCTGGGCGCCGTGCTCTACCGGCTCATCATCTTCTTCGCGATGCGGGCGGGCCTCGACCCCAACGACATGAAGCTCGTCACCGCCGTGCTCGTCGTTCTCGCGCTGCTGCTGCCGCGCTGGGGCTTCCTCAAGCGCATCCCCTCGCTCCGCGGCCGCGGCGGACGCGTCGCGCGGCGCGAGCCCGAGCCCGCCGTCCCGGCGCCCGCGGGCGCCGAGAGAGGGAGGTGACCGCCATGCTCGTCATGGACGGCATCGTCAAGACGTTCTTCCCCGGCACGGTCAACGAGCGCCGCGCGCTCGCCGGGCTCAGCCTCACGCTCGACGAGGGCGACTTCGTCACGGTCATCGGGTCGAACGGCGCGGGCAAGTCCACGCTGCTCAACTCGATCTCGGGGCGGATCGCCGTCGACGGCGGCACGATCTCGATCGACGGACGCCGCGTCAACCGGCTCCGCGAGTTCCAGCGTGCGCGGTACGTCGGCCGGGTCTTCCAGGACCCCATGGCGGGCACGGCGCCGAACCTCACGATCGAGCAGAACCTCGCCCTCGCCGCGCGCCGCGGCAGGCCGCGCGGCCTCGGCCGCGGGCTCACCCGGAAGCAGCGCGAGCGCTTCCGCGAGGAGCTGCGCGTGCTGCAGCTCGGCCTCGAGGACCGACTCCACGCGAAGGTCGGGCTCCTCTCGGGAGGCCAGCGCCAGGCGCTCTCGCTGCTCATGGCCGGCTTCACCCAGCCGCGCATCCTGCTCCTCGACGAGCACACGGCGGCGCTCGACCCGCAGCGCGCGGACCTCGTGACGCGGCTCACGCAGCGGATCGTCGAGCAGGGCGGCCTCACGACGCTCATGGTCACGCACAACATGGAGCAGGCGCTCGCCCTCGGCAACCGGCTCATCATGATGCACGAGGGGCGCATCGTCTTCGAGGCGACCGAGGAGCGCAAGCGCAGGCTGACGGTTCCCGATCTCCTGGCCGAGTTCCAGAAGATCAAGGGCGCGACCCTCGACGACCGGGCCCTCCTGGGCTGAGAATCGGGGCATGACCGCTTCGCATCCCGACGCATGGGCCGCCGTCGACCGCTACCTCGCCGAGACCCTCGTCGGGAGCGACCCCGCGCTCGACGCCACGCTCGCGTCGCAGGATCGCGCGCATCTTCGGCCCATCGAGGTCGCGCCCGTCGCGGGCAAGCTGCTCCATCTGCTCGTGCGGATCTCCCGTGCGCGGCGGGTGCTCGAGATCGGCACGCTCGCCGGCTACTCCGCGATCTGGATGGCCAGGGCGCTGCCCGCGGACGGGCGGCTGATCTCGATCGAGGCCGAGCCGGCGAACGCCGCGCTCGCGCGGGAGAACGTCGACGCCGCCGGGGTGGGGGAGCGCGTGGACATCCGCATCGGCCGCGCCGCCGACGTGCTGCCCGGTCTCGCCGACGAGGCGCCGTTCGACCTCGTCTTCATCGACGCCGACAAGGAGTCGAACACCGTCTACCTCGACTGGGCGGCGCGGCTCTCGCAGCCCGGCGCGGTCATCGTGGTCGACAACATCGGGCGCAGCGGCGAGGTGGCGAACGCCGACACGGACGACCCTCAGATCCAGGGCGTGCGCGGCGGCCTGGCCATGCTGGGCGAGGACCCCCGCTTCGATGCGACCGGCCTGCAGACGGTCGGCGTGAAGGGCTGGGACGGCCTCGCGATCGCCGTGCGCGTCTGACCGGTCAGGACCGACCGCGCGTCGGCAATAGACTGGCCAGCGGATCGACGTCGCTCCCCGCATCACCCACCGACAAGGAGTACTTCCGTGGCACTGATTGAGGCTGTAGGCGCTCGCGAGATTCTCGACTCGCGAGGCAACCCGACCGTCGAGGTGGAGGTGCTGCTGGACGATGGCATCGTGCAGCGCGCGGCTGTCCCCTCCGGCGCGTCGACCGGCGCCTTCGAGGCATACGAGCTGCGTGACGGCGACAAGGGCCGCTACGCCGGAAAGGGCGTCCAGAAGGCCGTCGACGCCGTCATCGACGAGCTCGGCCCGGCCATCGAGGGCCTCGACGCCAGCGAGCAGCGCGTCATCGACCAGGCGCTCATCGAGGTCGACGGCACCGAGAACAAGAAGCGCGTGGGCGCGAACGCCATCCTCGGCGTGAGCCTCGCGGTCGCCAAGGCCGCCGCCGACAGCGCCGACCTGCCGCTGTTCCGCTACGTGGGCGGCCCCAACGCCCACGTGCTGCCCGTCCCCGCGCTCAACGTGATCAACGGCGGCGCGCACGCCGACACGGGCGTCGACATGCAGGAG
Organism: Microbacterium barkeri; assembly: GCF_027921765.1. Classification (GTDB taxonomy): domain Bacteria; phylum Actinomycetota; class Actinomycetes; order Actinomycetales; family Microbacteriaceae; genus Microbacterium; species Microbacterium barkeri. The sequence continues at coordinate 103,577 of NZ_BSEJ01000010.1, read as the reverse complement.
TTCTTCCTCGTGCCGCTCGGCGCGGAGACCTTCAGCGAGTCGCTGCGCTGGGGCACGGAGACCTACCACGTGCTCAAGAGCGAGCTCAAGGCCGGCGGCTACGCCACGGGCCTGGGCGACGAGGGCGGCTTCGCCCCTGACCTCCCGAGCAACCGCGGTGCGCTCGACTTCCTCATGGCCGCGATCGAGAAGGCCGGCTTCACGCCGGGCAAGGACATCGCCGTCGGCCTCGACGTCGCGTCGACCGAGTTCTTCAAGGACGGCGTCTACCACTTCGAGGGCAAGCAGCTCACGGCCGAGGAGCTCACGTCGTACTACGAGGACCTCCTCGCGAACTTCCCGCTCGTCACGATCGAGGACGCCCTCGCCGAGGACGACTGGGAGGGCTGGAAGGCCCTCACCGACCGCATCGGCGGCAAGGTCCAGCTCGTCGGCGACGACCTCTTCGTGACCAACCCGCAGCGTCTCTCGGACGGCATCGCGAAGGGCGTCGCGAACTCGCTGCTCGTCAAGGTCAACCAGATCGGCACGCTCACCGAGACGCTCGACGCGGTCGCGCTCGCGCAGAGCAACGGCTACACCGCGATGATGTCGCACCGCTCGGGCGAGACCGAGGACACGACGATCGCCGACCTCGCGGTCGCCGTCAACTGCGGTCAGATCAAGTCCGGCGCGCCCGCTCGCAGCGACCGTGTCGCGAAGTACAATCAGCTTCTGCGCATCGAGGAGGAGCTGGGTGCCGGAGCGAAGTTCGCCGGCCGCAGCGCCTTCCCGCGCTTCACGGCGTAAGCAGGGCGAGAGCCCCGCTCGGAAGGGGGAGTCATGGCGAGAAGACCATCGGCTCCCCCTTCCGCCGTTCGCGGACGGGGCCGTGCGGACGGCCGTCCTGTCGACGTGCGCGGCTGGCTCGGCGGCATCCGCCTCTCCGGGTTCACGGTCATCATGCTCGGCCTCGTCGTGCTCGCGGCGTTCGTGCTCGTGCCGACCGCGAGCACGTACCTCGAGCAGCGCCAGCGGATCGCGTTCCTGCAGGAGGCCGTCCAGGTCAGCCAGGACGAGGTCGACGCGCTCGAGCGCGAGCGCTCCCGCTGGCAGGACCCCGCCTACATCACGACCCAGGCGCGGGAGCGCCTGTTCTACGGCTTCCCGGGGGAGGTCGTGTACATCGTGGAGAACGACCTCGAGGAGGCCGATCAGCCGCGCGAGCCCGACCCCGTGAGCGCCGAGGTCGAGGAGGCCGAGCACGACTGGATGGGCCAGATGCTCCGGTCGGTCGTGGCCGCGGGGCTCACCGAGAACGCCGTCTCCGAAGAGGACGCCGCGCTCGACGGCGGGGGCGTCTTCCAGCCCGACTCCAGCACCGACCAGTAGCCTGACGGGGTGACGACTCCTCCCTTCGAGCCCGTGCGCCCCGTCGATCTCGAGGTGGTCTCGGCGCAGCTGCAGCGCGAGGCCCGCGGCGTCGTCGGCATCGCCGCGCGCTGCGTGTGCGGCAACCCCACCGTCGTCGCGACGGCGCCGCGCCTTCCCGACGGAAGCCCGTTCCCGACGTTCTACTACCTCACGCACCCCGCGGCGACCGCCGAGATGTCGCGCCTCGAGGCCAACCAGCTGATGCTCGAGCTCGCCGCGCTGCTCGAGGCGGACGAGGACGTGCGCGCTGGCTACCTCCGCGCGCACGAGGCGTACCTCGCCGACCGCGCGCAGTTCGGCGACGTGCCCGAGATCGCCGGCATCTCCGCGGGCGGCATGCCGACCCGGGTGAAGTGCCTGCACGCGCTCGCCGGGCACGCCCTGGCCGCCGGTCCGGGAGCGAACCCGATCGGCGATCTCGCCCTCGAGCGATCGGCGTGGTCGCCCGAGCGGTGCGCCTGCGAGGATCCCGGCGCGGCTGCATGACCCGACGCGTCGCCTCCCTCGTCATCGCCCTCCTGGCGCTCGCGGGCGCGGCCGCTCCCGCGTCGCCGTCGGCGCTCGCGCAGACGGCGCCCGCGGCGCCGGTCGCCGCGCCCGCGACCGCGGATGACGAGGACGAGGGCGACGACGAGACCCCGTCTCCGACCCCGACGCCCACCGAGACCCCCGAGCCCGACGATCCGATCCGGTCGGCCGAGTACTGGCTCGAGGAGTACGGCATCGACGAGGCGTGGGAGACGACGCGCGGGGCCGGCGCGACGATCGCGGTGATCGACACGGGCATCGCGAAGGGTCCGGCCGAGTTCGAGGGCGCCGTCGCCGACGGCACGGATGTGTCGGGCGTCGGGTCCGAGGACGGCCGGACGCCCGTCGGCGTGCAGGACCAGAACCACGGCTCGTACGTCGCCTCCCTCGCCGCCGGGCGCGGCACAGGGGAGGACACCGGGATGATCGGCGTCGCGCCGGAGGCGGACCTGCTGTCGATCTCGATCGGCTTCGGCTCCTCGGCGGCGGTCCCGTTCGACGAGCAGGTCGCGAAGGCGATGGTGTGGGCCGTTGACCACGGTGCCGATGTCATCAACCTCTCGTTCACGACGAACACGCTCGACTGGGACGAGAGCTGGGACGACGCGTTCCTGTACGCCTTCGAGCACGACGTCGTCGTCGTCGTGGCAGCGGGGAACCGGGCGAGCGGCACGACCGTCGTGGGCGCGCCCGCGACCATCCCGGGCGTGCTCGCGGTCGCCGGGGTCGACACCCGCGGCGTGGCCTCGGTCGGCGCGTCGACGCAGGGCATCACGATCGGCGTCGCGGCGCCCAGCGAGCAGCTCCTCGGCGTCTCGGCGACGGGCGACGTCGTGACGTGGAACGGCACGAGCGGCGCGGCGCCCATCGTCGCCGGGATCGCCGCGCTCGTGCGGTCGGCGCACCCCGACCTCGACGCGGCGAACGTGATCAACCGGATCATCTCGACCGCGAACCGCCCTCCCCAGGTCGAGGACGTGCCCGACCCGCAGTACGGATACGGTCTCGTGGACGCCGAGGCGGCCGTGAGCGCTCCCGTCTCGCGGGTGGCCGAGAACCCCCTGGGGAGCCTCGCGGACTGGATCGCGCTCCACCGTCGCGCTGACTCGGGCCCCGAGCCCACGCCGACAGCGGGAGCGGTCGAGATCCCGCCCATCCCACCCGCCGATGCGCCCGGTGAGGCGAGCTCTCCGTTCGCCCCGTCGGCCGACAGCATGCGCGAGGTGACGCTGCCGCTCTTCGCGCTGAGCGCCGCTGGTATTCTTGTCGTGCTCGGCGTCGTGTCTGCGGTCAGGCGCGTTCGTTCGACGCGCGCGCAGCGATAGCCAGCCGAACATCAACTCAAGGAGTGACGTTTCACGTGCCCAAGATTCTCATCGTCGGTGGTGGATACGCGGGGTTCTACACCGCGTGGAAGCTCGAGAAGCACCTGCGACGCGGAGAGGCCGAGGTCGTCCTCGTCGACCCGCTTCCGTACATGACGTACCTGCCCTTCCTGCCCGAGGTCGCGGCCGGGTCGATCGAGCCGCGCCACGCGGTGGTCTCGCACCGCCGTCACCTCAAGCGCACGAAGCTCATCACGGCGAAGGTCACGAAGATCGACCACGCCCGCAAGACGGCGACGATCACGCCCGAGGGCGGCGAGGCGTGGGAGTACACCTACGACCAGATCGTCGTGACCGCGGGGTCGGTTTCGCGCACGTTCCCGATCCCGGGCATCGCCGACAACGCGATCGGCATGAAGTCGATCGAGGAGGCCGTCGCGGTGCGCGACACCCTCATCGGCAACTTCGAGAAGGCCGCCGCCCTCCCGAAGGACAACCCCCTCCGCCAGCGCCTCCTCACGACCGTCGTCGTGGGCGGCGGCTTCGCGGGCATCGAGACGTTCGCCGAGCTCCGCTCGCTCGCGAACGCGCTGCTCGAGAAGTTCCCGGAGATCTCGTTCGACGAGACGCAGTTCCACCTCATCGAGGCGATGGGCCGCATCATGCCCGAGGTCTCGCTCGAGACGAGCGAGTGGGTCCTCAAGGACCTCGCCAAGCGCGGCGCGCACGTGCACCTCGACACGCAGGTCACCTCGGCCGTGGACGGCGTCGTCGAGACGTCGACGGGTGAGAAGTACCCGACCGACCTCATCATCTGGACCGCGGGCGTCATGGCGAACCCCATCGTCGTGAACGGCGGCGACCTGCCCAAGGAGGCCCGCGGCCGCATCAGCGCCCAGGCCGACCTGCGCGTCGTCGACGCCGACGGCAACGTCGTCGAGGGCGCGTGGACCGCGGGCGACGTCGCGGCCGTGCCCGACCTCACGGGCGGCGGCGTGGGCGGCATGTGCGTCCCGAACGCCCAGCACGCCGTGCGTCAGGCGAAGCGCCTCGCGAAGAACCTTGTGGCGGTCATCCGCGGCGAGCAGCCGGTCGACTACGTGCACAAGAACCTCGGCGCGGTCGCGGGCCTCGGGCTCTACAACGGCGCCTTCCAGTCGGGCAAGATCGCCCTCAAGGGCTTCGTCGCCTGGGTCGCGCACCGCGGCTACCACGGCCTCGCGATGCCGTCGTGGGAGCGCAAGTGGCGCGTCATCTGGGGCTGGGTGCACAACTTCTTCCTCGGTCGCGACACCGTCCAGCTCGGCACCACGCAGGCGCCCCGGGTCTTCTTCGAGACCTACGCCTCGCGGCCGAAGCCGAAGGTCGAGGAGCAGCCGGCTCCCGCCGAGCAGCCCAAGGTCGAGGAGCCTGCGGCCGCTCGTTGAGCAGCTTCGCGCGAAGGCCGTCACCGCTGGTCGGTGACGGCCTTCGCCATGCCGTAGCGTCGTTTCCACCCCCCGTAGCCCAACGGCAGAGGCAGGCGACTTAAACTCGCTTCAGTCTGGGTTCGAATCCCAGCGGGGGGACCGAGCGGGCCGGCTCAGGAGGCCGGCGTGTAGGTGATCGCCACGAGCTGCGAGCCCGGCAGCACGCGGGCGCCGCGCAGGAGCAGCGGCGCGGGCGCGCCCCGGTACAGCGGCGAGCCGCCGCCGACCAGGGCCGGGCCGACGAGCAGGATGAGCTCGTCGACGAGCCCGTGCGCGAGGAGCGGATTCCACGTGGTCGAGCTGCCGAACATGATGATGTCCCGCCCCTCCGCCTGCTTCAGTCGAGCGATCTCCGCGGTCGCCTCGGCGCGCGGGACGACGCGTGTCGTCGCCGCCCACGGATCCTCCGGCCTCACCGCGAACGAGTCGCTGACGACGACCGCCTCGAGGGCGAGCACGCGCTCGGCGATCTCCCGGTCCCGTGCGCCGGAGTCGTCGCTCTCGGCGACGGCCGACCAGGTGTCCCAGTTGAGGCGGAACCAGCGGCTGCCGTAGACGATCGTGTCGGCGTTCCGCAGAAGGTCGAGATTGTGGTCGTTGAAGGCGTCCTCGAACGGCATCACCGCGAGGTCGTGTTCCGGCCCTTCGAAGAAGCCGTCTGCCGAGACGAGCACCGAGACGATGAGCCTGCGCATGACGCGAGGCTAGGGATGACCGGGCCTGCGCGCCAGATCAGCCCTCGCGGCGGCGCACGATCTCGGCGATCCAGATCGGGGCGTACGGCGACGTGCAGTTCGGCGGCGTCGGGTAGTCCTTGAGCACCTCGAGTCGCTCGCCGATCGCGATCGCCCGCTCACGCAGGTGCGGGTGGTGGATGCCGATGGTCGCGAGCGTCTGATTCATCGCCCACTGGAGGCGGTCCGGGGCATCCCTCATGTCGGCTTCGATCCGGTCGAGGAGATCCTCGAGGTCGAGGCCCTCGGGCTTCTTCGCGACGCGGTCGGTCGTGAGGTCCCAGCCCGCGGCCGCGACCGTCGGATCCGCGTCATCGAACCAGCGCGTGCGAAGCGCCTCGGCGTGCGGCCCCTTCTTCACGACGTAGTTCACGAGCCAGTCCTGCACCTTCGGCGCGCGGGCCTCGCGCAGCATGGCGTCGAGCTCCTCCGCGGAGAGCTCGCGGGGCCGCGCGACGAGCACGGCGACGAGGCGCGCCGCCGTGTCGTCCGTGCGCCACAGCGCGCGGGAGAGGCCGGTGTCGGCGCCGAGGCGCTTCGCGACCGCCCGCAGCTTCGTGAGGTTGACGCCGTGGTCGTCGCCGTGCCGCTCGTTGACCGCGCGCATCCGCGGATCCTCCAGCGCGGTGAGCTCGGCGAGCACATCGGACACGGTCGAGTCGGCGATCCCCTGGGCCATGAGCTCAGCGTACGCGCCTGCGGCTCATGCGAGCAGGGCGCGCAGGCGAGCGAGCCCCTCGCGGAGCTCCGCGCGCGATGCCGTGTACGACAGTCGCACGTGCGTCTGCGCGGTCGCTGCGCCGAAGTCGCGGCCCGGCGTGAGCGAGACGTGCACCTCCTCGAGGGCGCGGCGGCAGAACCCCCAGGCGTCCATGCCCGTCGAGGACACGTCGGCGTAGACGTAGAACGCGCCGTCCGGGGGCACAGGCACCGAGAGGCCCAGCTCCGCGAGCCCGGCGAGCGCGATCTCCCGCCGCGCGCGCAGCTCGGCCCTGCGGTCCTCGCAGACGGCGAGCGTCTCCGGCGTGAAGCACGCGAGCGCCGCGACCTGGGCGGGCGTGGACGCGCACAGGAAGTAGTTCATCGCGAGCCGCTCGACGGGCGCGACGAGCTCCTCGGGGAGCACGCACCATCCGAGACGCCATCCGGTCATCCCGAAGTACTTCGAGAAGCTCGACACGACGATCGCGTCCGGATCATGAGCGAGCACCGTCCGCGGCCGGAGCCCGTTCTCGCCCTCATCGGCGAGGTCGAGGTAGATCTCGTCGACGAGACGCCAGGCCCCGCGGTCCCGGGCGAAGGCGCAGATCGCCGCGAGCTCGTCGGGGCGGATGGTCGTGCCGGTCGGGTTCGCGGGCGTCGCGATCATGACGGCGCGCGTGCGCGGGGTCCAGGCGTCCGCGACCGCGGCCGCATCGAGCTGATAGCGCGCGGCCGCGGGAGCGGGGAGGGTCACCGCACGGGCGCCGAACGTCTCGATGAGCTGCCGGTTGCACGGGTACGAGGGGTCCGCGAGGAGCACCTCGTCGCCCTCGTCTGCGATCGCGGCCAGCGTGACAAGGAGCGCCGCAGACGCGCCCGACGTGACCGCGATGCGGCGCGGGTCGACGTCGACGCCGTGCCGGTCGCGGTAGAAGCCCGCGATCGCCGCGCGCAGCGCCGGCAGCCCGAGCGCCGGCGTGTAGGGGAGCGGGCGGCCGTCCATCGCCGCCCGCATCGCCTCGCGCACGGTCGGCGGTGCGCCGAAGTCGGGCTCGCCGAGCCCGAGGCGGATGACACGGTGGCCCTCCGCCTCGAGCTCGGCGGCGCGCGCGCCGAACGCCATCGCGTGGAAGGGCTCCACGCGCTCGGCGCGGCGGGACATCCTCATGCGACGACGGCCGTCAGTTGAGGGCGGGCGTGTCCTGCGGGATCACGCCGTCGCCGTAGAGGTCGGTGGCGAGATCGCGGAGCGCGCGGAGGGCGACCCGCTGCGTCAGAGGACCGTAGGAGATGCGTGCGACGCCGAGCGCCTCGTACTCGGCGGCCGTCAGCGCGCCGGGCAGCCCGATCACGCTGACCTTGCGCTCCCCGATGCCCTCGACGAGTCGGGCGACCGTGTCGCGGTCGAGCGCGCCGGGAACGAACACGAGGCTCGCTCCGGCGTCGAGGAACGCGCGTCCGCGTGCGATCGCGTCCTCGATGCTCTCGTCGCGGGGCCGGTCGCCCGCGCGCACGAACGCGTCGGTGCGCGCATTGAGCTGGAAGGCCACGCCCTCGGCCTCCGCCGCGCGGGTGATCGCGGCGACCTTCGCGACGGAATCGTCGAACGGAGCCAGGCGGTCCTCGACGTTGGCGCCCACGACGCCCACGCCGATGGCACGGCGCACCGTGTCGGCCGCGTCGTCGTATCCCGCATCGAGATCGGCCGTGACCGGCAGGTCCACTGCCTCGACGATGCGCGCGATCGCCGCGAGGTTGACCTCGAGCGGCATCTCGCCGTCCTTGAATCCGTGCGATGCCGCGATCGAGTGGCCGGCCGTGGCGATCGCCCGCGTGCCCGGCAGGCCGGCGACCGTGCGGGCGCTGACCGCGTCCCACACGTTCACGACGCGGAGGATCTCGGGGGCTTCGTGCAGCGACTTGAGGGAGAGGGCCCTGTCCTGAATGCTCATGCCTCGACGCTATCGACCCGCGGCGCCCGCCAGGGTCGTCCGCGCATGTGTGTCTCCCGTGACCTCACACGAGCGGCTTCTCGAGCTCGTCGAAGCGCAGGCCGGCCACGCGCGGCTCCCCGAAGCGCGCGTCGCCGTAGGGGAAGGGGGAGGTGCCGCCGGTGGGGCGGTAGCCGCGGCGCGCGTACCACGCGATGAGGTCCGTCCGCGCCGAGATCACGGTCATCCGCATCCGCGGGGATCCCCACTCCTCGCGTGCGACGCGCTCCGCCTCCGCGAGGAGAGCCGCGCCGAACCCGCGGGCCTGGCGGGCGGGGTCGACGGCGAACATCCCGAAGTAGGCGTGATCCGCACGCCGATCGAGGTGGCACGTCGCGACGATGTCGCCATGATCGGAGAGCGTCAGGAGCCCGCCGGTGGCCGAGCCGACGAGCTGCTCGACCTCGTCGGCGCCGGTGCGGCGCCCGCCGATGAGGTGCGCCTCGGTCGTCCAGCCGGCGTCGTCCGCACGGTAGGCGCGCTCGACGACGGAGACGATCGCCGCGACGTCGTCGACGGTCGCGAAGCGGAAGCGGAGGGAGGAGTCGGGTCGTGCGATCACGGACGCCATCGTATGCGGATGCGCAGGCGGCGCACGGTGGCCGCGGATGGCGCGGTGTCTAGGATGGACGCAGAAACCAAGGGGGTTCCGTCGTGGAGTGGTTGATTCCCGTTCTCGTCGTGGTGGCGATCGTCGTCATCGCGGCGATCTACCTGTGGGCGACGTACAACTCGCTCGTCCAGCTCAACGTGCGCGTCGACGAGGCGTGGAGCGGGATCACGGTCCAGCTCAAGCGAAGAGCGGATCTGATCCCGAACCTCATCGAGTCGGTGAAGGGCTACGCGGCGCACGAGAAGGCGGTGTTCGAGAACGTCACGCGGGCGCGCGCCGAGACGCTCGCGGCATCGGGCCCCGCGGAGGCGGGAGTCGCCGAGAACCACATCCAGCAGGCCCTCAAGAGCCTGTTCGCGGTGGCGGAGTCCTACCCCCAGCTGCAGGCGAGCCAGAACTACCTGCAGCTGCAGCACAGCCTCGTCGACACCGAGGACAAGATCCAGGCCTCGCGCCGCTTCTACAACGGCGGCGTCCGCGAGCTGAACACGAAGATCTCGGTGTTCCCGAACAACCTCTTCGCGCGCAACCTCGGATTCGCCCAGCGTGAGTTCTTCGAGGTCGACGGCGGGGCCGCGATCTCCGAGCCGCCGCGCGTCCAGTTCTGACCGCTCGGGCCGAAGGGCTCCTGCTCAGTTCACGCTGAGCAGGAGCCCTTCGTCATCGAGCGAGATCGTTCCGTAGAGGCTCCAGGCATCGGTGCGGTAGGTGAAGACGCCCTCCGTGCCGTCGGGGCGCGTGCCCGTGACGGTCGCGACGACGGCGCCGCCGGTGGCCTGGAAGGTGCCCGTCTCGAGGTCGATCGCGGTCTCGGGCATCCGGTCCGCACGGAAGGAGACCTCGGCCGCCTCCGCGAGGTCGGCCGGCCAGGGGACGATCATCCCGCAGCCCTGCGGCACCTCGGAGGCGGTCGCGAGACAGCCCTCCAGATGGGCGGTCAGCTCGGCTTCGGCATCGGCGAGCGCCTGGTCGGTGAACGTCGGCGCGAGATCGACCGCGACCGGCTCGGCGGACGTGCCGACCTCGGCCGTGGCTGCTCCGTCGAGGTACTCGGCGGGCCACGCCGACACCTCGTACGAGCCCGGAAGGAGTGCGAGCTGCGCGGCGCCGGCCTCGAGCGCGACCGGCTCGCCGGCCACATCCACCCACGCGCCGCGCGTCGCCGTCACCGTCACGGGCGAGAGCGGGACCTCGGCGACGTGCCATCCCGATGGGGAGGAGGTCAGCGTGAACGCGAGCTCCTGCGGCTCCCCGTCGAGGGTCGCCTCCGCCCGCACCTGGGCGCTGTCCTCCGACTCGTCGACCTCGACGATCTCGGCGGAGGAGAGATGCGCGGACGCCGTGGAGAACGCGCTCCACGCGGTGTCCGGCACGGCGTCGGCGTCTGCGAGCAGGGCGCGGACCGCGTCGGCGTCGCCCGACGAGAGCGCGTCGAGATACCGCGCGGCCGTCTCCTCCGCGCTCGCCGGTCGGCTGGTCGACCAGAAGCCGATCGCGAGCATGCAGACGACGATCACGCCGACGACGGCGAGGATCGGGACCAGGGGTCGTTTCATGCGGGCTGCCTCCACCCGCAACACTAATCAGCCGTTGCTCGGAGAGCGCCGGGATGGGCGTGGCGCGGCGCGTCGAGCACGTGCGCGACATCGTCCGCGGCATCGCCCCAGTGCGAGACGGAGATCGCGTCGAGCCCCTGCCAGGCCGCTGCCTCGCGCAGCGCCTCCGCCGCCCTCTCGGCGACGGCGGCCGGATCGACGTGCGCCTCCCACCAGGCGGACTGCACGCGCAGCGCGCCCGCCGCGCGGTCGGCCTTGAGGTCGAACCGACCCGCGATGCGGTCTCCGACGAGCAGCGGGAGCGAGTAGTAGCCGAACCGGCGCCGCTCGGCCGGCGTGTAGATCTCGATGCGGTAGTCGAATCCGAACATCCGCTCCGCGCGCTCGCGGAACCACACGACGGGGTCGAAGGGGGTGAGCAGGGTCGCGCGGTCGATGCGCCGGGGGAGCACGGCGTCCCGATGACGCCAGGCCGGCAGCGCACGGCCCGCGCGCTCCCACCCGCGCACGGCGACGGGGACGAGCTCTCCCGCGTCCTCGAGGTCGGACACGGCGGCGAGGACGCCGCGGCGGTCGCGCAGCCGGTGGTAGTCGGCGATGTCGGATGCCGTGGCCACGCCGTATGCGAGCGCCGCCCGGCGCACCAGCTCGCGGACCGCGTCGTCGGGGGCGACGACGCGCTCGAGGTGCTCGTGCGGGATGAGGTGCTCGGCGAGGCCGTAGCGGCGCTCGAAGCCGTTGCGGCCGGCGATCGCGACCTCGCCGAAGCGCCACAGCATCTCGAGGGCGCGCTTGACGTCGTCCCAGCCCCACCACGGGCCGCGGCTCGCCTCGACATCGCGCTCGATCTCCGCGGGCCGCAGCGGACCGCGCTCCGCGAGCTCGGCGCGCACCCAGTTCACGGTGTCGGCGTTCGCGGCGAACCAGCTTCCCGGCCCCGCGTACCGGCTCCGCATGGCGTCCATGCGGAATCGCCAGAGCGGCCAGTCCGCGACCGGGACGAAGGTCGCCTCGTGGGCGAGGTACTCGACGTGCTCGGGCGCCCGCCCCCGACGCGCGGGGGTCAGGACGAGGCGATCCAGCAGATCCCGGTCGTAGGGCCCCAGCCGCGAGAAGAGCGGCATGTAGTGCGATCGGGAGAACACGTTCACGGAGTCGATCTGCAGGACGTGCATGCGCGCGAGCTCGCGGCGGACATGACGCAGCGAGGGCGCGGCCGGACGCGCACGGGAGAGGCCCTGGGCGGCGAGGCCCACGCGGCGGGCTTCGGCAGCCGAGAGGACATCCTTCACGCGCGCAACGCTACCGGCGACCTCCGACACCGGGTCGCGCAGGCGGCCGATCGCGTGCCGACAGCGGAATGCACCCGGGATTAGGATGACGAGGATGAGCGACGACACGCCCCCGAGCTCTCGCGCGGGATTCCTCCGTCGACGCCGCGCCGCGCCGCCGAGCGCTCCTCCCGCGAGCCCTCCGCCCGCGGATCCCGTCGAGGTCCCCGTCGGACTGCGCATCGCGACGGCCTACGGATGGCGCTTCCTCGTGCTCGCCGCCGTCGCCGCCGTGATCGTCTGGCTCGTCATCCAGTTCAAGCTGCTCGTCATCCCGATCTTCGTGGCGACGCTGCTCACCGCCCTCCTGTTCCCGTTCTTCTCGTGGATGCTGCGCCACCGGGTGCCGCGCGTGCTCGCGGTCGTCGTGAGCGTGCTCGGGACGCTGGCGATCGTGACGGGCCTCGTGTGGCTCGTCGTCTGGCAGATCTCGCGGCAGGCGGAGGAGGTGCGCGCCCGCGCGGCCGAGTCGATCGCCGGTCTGCGGACCTTCCTCATCGACGGAGGGCTCGTCACCGCCCAGCAGCTCGACGACCTGCTCGCGGGAGGCCTCCAGCTCGTCGAGGAGCAGGCCGATCTCCTCCTGAACGGCGCGCTCGCGGTGGGCTCGACCGTGGGGCACGTGGCCGCCGGCGCGCTCGTCGCGCTCTTCGTGCTCCTGTGCTTCCTCCTCGACGGCGCCGGCATCTGGCGCTGGACCCTCAGGCTCTTCCCGCGCGCGGCGCGGCCGGCCGTCGACGCGGCGGCGCGCAACGGCTGGACCACGCTCATCAACTACGCGCGCACGCAGATCATCGTCGCGACGATCGACGCGATCGGCATCGGCATCGGCGCGTTCGCGCTCGGCGTGCCCCTGGCCATCCCCATCGCGGTCCTCGTGTTCCTCGGGGCATTCGTCCCGTTCGTCGGCGCCATCGTCACGGGTGCGCTCGCGGTCGTGATCGCGCTCGCCTACAACGGCATCTGGATCGGCGTCGCGATGCTCGCGGTCGTCCTGCTCGTGCAGCAGGTCGAGAGCCACATCCTGCAGCCGCTCCTCATGGGATCGGCCGTCAAGGTGCACCCGCTCGCGGTCGTCCTCGTCGTCGCGGGCGGCTCGATGGTCGGCGGCATCGCCGGCGCCCTGTTCGCGGTGCCGGTCGCGGCGTTCGTGAACGTCGTGGCCGTGACGCTCAGCTCGGGGTCGTGGCGCACGGGAGCCGAGGTCCGCTCGGCCGATCTCATCTGGAGCACGGTCCCCAAGAGCCTCGGCCGAGGCGACGAGGACGACCACAGGAAGGCACGCACATGACGCGGATGGACGCGGACGCACCCGAGGACGCTCACGCGACGCCGGACGCCCCGCCGATCCCCGCGCTCGCCGAGTTCGAGGAGGCCGCGCGCTTCCTCGAGGGCGTCGTGGAGCACACCCCGACCGAGTACTCGCAGCACCTCAGCGAGGTGCTCGGCGCCCCGGTGCACCTCAAGCTCGAGAATCTGCAGCGCACGGGGTCGTTCAAGGTGCGCGGGGCGACCTACCGCCTGTCGCGCCTCACGGAGGACGAGCGGCGTCGCGGCGTGGTCGCGGCCTCGGCGGGCAACCACGCGCAGGGCGTCGCGCTCGCGGCGCAGCAGCTCGGCATCCCGGCGACGATCTACATGCCGCTCGGCGTTCCCGTCCCGAAGCTCCTCGCGACGAAGGGCTACGGCGCCGAGGTGGTGCTCGACGGCGCGACCGTCGACGTCGGGCTGCGTCGCGCTGCGGAGCACGCCGAGCGCACGGGAGCCGTGCTCATCCACCCGTTCGACCACCGCGACGTGATCATCGGCCAGGGCACGCTCGGCCTCGAGATCCTCGACGACGTGCCCGACGTCGACACGATCATCATGGGGATCGGCGGCGGAGGCCTCATCGCGGGCGTCGCCGCGGCCGCGAAGGCACGGGCGGCCGCGGCGGGGCGCACGGTGCGGATCATCGGCGTGCAGGCTGAGAACGCCGCGCCCATGCTCCCGTCGCTCGCCGCCGGAGAGCCCGTCCGCGTCGAGACGAAGCCGACGATCGCCGACGGCATCCTCGTCGCCCGCCCGGGCGATGTGCCGTTCGCGATCGTCCGCGAGCTCGTCGACGAGGTCGTGACCGTGGGGGAGGACGACATCGCGCGCGCGCTCCTCGTGCTGCTGGAGCGGGCGAAGGTCGTCGTCGAGCCGGCCGGCGCGGTCGGCGTCGCGGCCATCCTTGCGGGCAAGGTGAGTCCGCAGGGGTCCACGGTCGCTCTCCTGTCGGGCGGCAACATCGATCCGCTCCTGCTGCAGCGGGTCGTCGCGCACGGCCTCGCCGCGTCGGGCCGCTACATGACCATCCGCATCCCGCTGCCCGACCGTCCCGGTCAGCTCGCGCGCGTCTCCGAGCTCCTCGCGGAGGCCGGAGCGAACGTGATCGAGGTGCTGCACACACGGCACGGGCAGGGCATGCAGATCAGCGAGGTCATCCTGCAGATCTCCGTCGAGACGCGCGGCGAGGAGCACAAGCTGCTCACGCTGCAGATCCTCCGCGACGCGGGCTTCCGGCCCGAGATCCTGCCGGAATGACGAGAGAGGGCGACGGCCGGCCGGCCGTCGCCCTCTCGTGCGTGCGGGCTCAGCCCGTGAAGGTCTCGACCTTGACGATCTCGACGGGGATGTCCTTGCCGTTGGGCGCCTGGTAGCTCGTCTTCTCGCCCTCCTTGAGGCCGAGGATGGCGGCGCCGAGCGGGCTCTGCTCGCTGTAGACGTCGAGGTCGGTGCCTCCGGCGATCTCGCGGCTGCCGAGCAGGAAGCGCTCCTGGTCGCCGAACACGACCGCCGTCACGACGGTGCCGGGCTCGACGATGCCGTTGGACTCGGGGGCGACGCCGACCTTCGCGTCCTTGAGGAGCGCCTGCAGCTGGCGGATGCGCGCCTCCTGCTTCCCCTGCTCGTCCTTGGCCGCGTGGTAGCCGCCGTTCTCGCGGAGGTCGCCCTCCTCGCGGGCCGCCTCGATGCGCTTCGCGATCTCCTCACGACCGGTGGTCGAGAGGTGCTCGAGCTCGGCGGCGAGGCGGTCGTACGCCTCCTGCGTCAGGAACGGGACCTGGGTGTCATCGGACACGGTCTGTCTCCTTCGTGGATGCGCGGCCGAGGGGGCCGGCATATGTGAAGACGCCCCGGCAGGTCGCCGGGGCGTCGGATGGACTGACCGTCGATCTTACGGAACCCAGCAGGACTTCACAATTCCGGTCGTCGCCTCCGCGACGGTGGGGATGCTCTCGGTGTGCGAGGCCGACACGGCGTCGGACGGCGGGTACTCGACGATCCGCCAGCCGACCACGCCGAACTGCTCGTCGAGCGCCTCGAGCGCGCAGGCGACGCTCTCGCGCGAGCCCGAGGTGATCTGGAAGGTCACCGACACCTCGTGCTCGCTGCGCACCTCGTAGCCGAGATCGTCGAAATCGACCTCGGCGGCGGCGGTCTGCATCGTCGACCACCCGAACCACCCGACCGCGAGGGCGGCGAGCGCGATTCCCGCGATCCATGCGATGCGGCGCGAGCGGCGGGGGATTCGCCCGTAGCGCTCGTCGAGACGCTGCTGGATCGTCACGGCGTCGTCCTCTCAGGTCGGGCGAACTAGGCTGGGACTCCAGGCTAACCGCCTTTTCCCGGCGCCCCGTCTCGGGCGCCGCGCACCCCTGAGGAGTCCTCGATGCCCGCTCTCGCCGTGCTCGCCGCCACCCCGAGCCCGCAGCCGACCGTGGACCCGGACCTCGTCACGCCCGGCCCCCTCGGCTTCGCGACGATCGTCGTCCTCGTCATCGCGGTGTTCCTCCTCGTCTTCGACATGCTGCGCCGCGTGCGCCGGGCGCGGTACCGCGAGGAGGCGAACGCCGTGCTCGACGCGGAGGAGGCCGCCGCACAGGAGGCGGCCGCGCAGGAGGGCGCCGATCCGCGGGGAACCGGGACGGCGTCGGATGGCCGCGGTGAGACGGGCGAGGAGCCTACGCCGGGCCGTTGAACGCGGGATCGAGCGCGATGAGCAGCGCCCCCGCCCAGTGGCAGAGGAACGCGAGCACCGTGCACACGTGGAAGATCTCGTGGAATCCGAAGTGGCCCGGCCACGGGTTGGGCTTCTTGATCGCGTAGACGACCGCGCCGGCCGAGTAGAGGAGGCCGCCGACGATCACGAGGACCATCATCGTCCGGTTCGCCTGGAAGAGATCGCCCATGTACATGACGGCCGCCCAGCCGAGCACGAGGTAGAGGGCGACGTAGAGCCACCTCGGGGCGCCGATCCAGAACACCCGGAAGAGGATCCCGAGGAGGGCTCCGGTCCAGACGAGCACGAGCAGCAGCACGCCCTTCGACGGCGGCAGCGCGAGCACGCCGATCGGCGTGTACGTGCCCGCGATGAGCAGGAGGATGTTCGCATGGTCGATCCGCTTGAGGATCAGACGCGTGCGGGGCTTCCAGTGGAAGCGGTGGTAGAGCGCCGAGTTGCCGAAGAGCAGGAGCGACGACGCGGCGAAGACCGCCGACGCGGCCTTCGCCGCCGCGCCGTCGGCGAGCGCCACCAGGACGATGCCCGCCACGATCGCGACGGGGAAGGTCCCGGCGTGGATCCAGCCGCGCCACGACGGCTTGGGCTCCTCGTGGGCGTCCGCGCGCGCGGCATCCATCAGCGGGAGCCGGGGCACGCCGTCCGGGGTCTGCGCGGGCGTGTGCTCGTCGGAGGTCATGGTCTGACAGTACGCGCCAGCGCATGCCGTGAGCGGCACGCGGACGCCCGGAGTACGCTCGGAGGGTGATCAGCGAGCGGTCGGCGGCAGGACGGGGGCCTCTGTACCGTCTCTACATCTCGCGGCTGCACCGGCAGATCGATCCGGCGAAGGTGCCCCACCACGTCGCGATGATGATCGACGGCAATCGCCGCTGGGCGCGTCAGCTGGGCTACGAGACGCCGGCGCACGGGCACCGCGCGGGCGCCGCGAAGATGCGCGAGTTCCTCGAGTGGTGCGAGGCCATCGGCGTCGAGGTCGTCTCGCTCTACCTGCTCTCGCACGACAACCTCCGCAAGCGCGACAGCCGCGAGCTGCAGGATCTCATCGAGATCATCGCGGGGCTCGCGGGGCAGCTCTCCCGACGACGGGACTGGCGCGTGCAGCACGTGGGACGCTCCGAGGGCCTTCCGGACTTCCTCCTGTCCGCCCTGCGCGACGCGGAGGAGCGCACCCGCGGCAACAGCGGGCTGCACGTCAACCTCGCGGTCGGGTACGGCGGACGCCACGAGATCGTCGACGCCGTCCGCAGCATCATCCGCGAGCACGGGTCGAACGGGGGCACCCTCGAGGATCTCGCCGCGCACCTCACGCCCGAGCAGATCGCCGAGCACCTCTACACGGGAGGTCAGAAGGACCCCGACCTCGTCATCCGGACGAGCGGCGAGCAGCGCCTGAGCGACTTCCTGCTCTGGCAGAGCGCGCACAGCGAGTTCTACTTCCTCGAGGCGCTCGGCCCCGACCTGCGCGAGGTCGACTTCCTCCGCGCCATCCGCGACTTCGGGTCGCGAGACCGGCGCTTCGGCCGCTGACGCGCGCAACCTCGCGGACCCCCGCCTCTGCGAGAATGGAGGCGTGACCACCCTCGCAGACCTCACCGCCTCGTTCGACGTGGAACCGGGCTATCTCGACTGGGCGCGGTTCGGCCCCCTCTCCCGCACCGTGCGCGAGGAGGCGATGGCCGATCTCGAGCTGCTCGGCTCCGGTCGCGAGAGCGGGATCGGCCTCGTGTCCGGCCGTGCGGACGAGGCGCGCGCGGCGATCGCCGGCCTCCTGCGCGTGGACCCCGCGGAGGTCGCCCTGCAGCCCTCGACCACGCACGGCCTCGCGCAGGCCGTCTACGGCGTCACGGGCGGCGTCGTCGCGTCGCCCCTCGAGTTCCCCAGCATCCCCGTGACGATCGCGCGGGCCGCGACCGCCCTCGGCCGCATCGTGCCGCAGTGGATCGCGCCCGAGCACCGGTTCGTCACGCCCGAGGCCGTCGCCGAGACGATCGACGAGTCCACGAGCGCCGTGGCCGTGAGTCTCGTCGACTTCCGCACCGGCTACCGCGCCGACCTCGCAGGCATCCGCGAGGTCATCGGCGACGACCGGCTGCTCATCGTCGACGCGACGCAGGCCGTCGGCGTCGTCGACGCCGAATGGACGGCCGCCGATGTCGTCGCCGCGCACGGATACAAGTGGCTGCGGGCGGGGCGGGGCACCGGCTTCGCGTGGTACGGCCGACGGGCGCGCGTCGCGCTCGACCCGGTGCTCTCGGGCACCACCGGCACGGACGCCGACGACCTGCCGTACGACGTCGTGCCCGTGCCGGCGCCCGCGCCCGATGCCCGCGCCTTCACGGTCTCGCGCCCCGACCCCCTGGCGGCCGCGCGTCTCGCGTCGGCGGTCGGCGAGGTCGCATCCGCGGGCATCGCCGAGATCGAGGCGGCCGTGGCGGAGCGCGCCGGACGCATCATCGAGATCGCCGACGCGCACGGCATCGAGGTCGTGACGCCGCGCGATCCGGCCCGACGCGCGGGCATCGTCGCCCTCGACCCCGGGGCACGTCATGTCGGAGCCCTCGGCGCCGCCCTCGCGAACGCGGGGGTGACGGCGACGGCGCGATCCGGATACGTCCGCGTGTCGCCGCACGTCGCGACCGACGACGAGACGCTGCGGATGCTCGACGACGCGTGCGCGGTCTTCGTGCAGACGCGCGTGGGCTGACCTCGCCGCGTTCACGAGATCTTCATCCGCCCGTCAGCGTGTCCATGCGCCGCAGACGGCCCCGGCGGTCGTAGCTTCGGATCACCGGGCAAGGCGTCCGGTCGGGTCGGCCGTCAGGACTGCGACTCGTGGCCCCAGGTCGACTCGTCGAATCCGGGCGGAAGCCCGGGGTCGGGAGTGTGACGTGGCCACCACGACGGGCGTGAGCACCAGCACTGTCAGGAAGACCGGGCGGCGGTCGACGACGCGGGAGGCGCAGGACCTGCGCACCTACGTGCTCGACACCTCGGTCCTGCTGAGCGATCCGAGGGCGTTCTTCCGCTTCGCGGAGCACAGCGTCGTGATCCCCGTGGTGGTGATCACCGAGCTCGAGGGCAAACGGCACGATCCGGAGATCGGCTACTTCGCACGCGCCGCGCTGCGGCACCTGGACGAGCTGCGCGTCGAGCACGGGCGCCTCGACTTCCCCGTGCCCGTGGGCGAGGGCGGCACACTGCGCGTCGAGCTCAACAACACCGACCAGAGCGTGCTGCCCAGCGGCATCCGCCTCGCCGACAACGACAGCCGCATCCTCGCCGTCGCCGCGCACCTCGCACAGGACGGACAGAGCGTCACGATCGTCTCCAAGGACCTCCCGATGCGCGTGAAGGCCGCCTCTCTCGGCCTCGCGGCAGAGGAGTACCTCGCCGAGCAGGCGGTCGACTCGGGCTGGACCGGGATCGCGACCCTGCAGGTCTCGGGCGACGAGATGTCGGACCTCTACGAGAGCGAGGTCGCGCTGCACGACGACGCACGGGGGCTCCCGGTCAACACCGGCCTCGTCATCCAGTCGGAGCGGGGCTCGGCGCTCGGCCGCGTCACGGGCGACGGCGAGCTGCGCCTCGTCCGCGGCGACCGCGAGGTGTTCGGCCTGCACGGGCGCTCGGCCGAGCAGCGCATCGCGATCGACCTCCTCCTCGACCCGACCGTCGGCATCGTCTCCCTGGGCGGGCGCGCCGGAACGGGCAAGTCGGCGCTCGCGCTCTGCGCGGGGCTGGAGGCGGTGCTCGAGCGCCAGCAGCAGAAGAAGATCATCGTCTTCCGGCCGCTGTTCGCGGTGGGCGGTCAGGAGCTCGGCTACCTGCCCGGCGACCAGGCCGAGAAGATGAACCCCTGGGGCCAGGCGGTCTTCGACACGCTCGGCTCCGTCGTGTCGCAGAACGTCCTCGACGAGGTCGTGGAGCGCGGGATGCTCGAGGTGCTCCCGCTCACGCACATCCGCGGCCGCTCGCTGCACGACGCGTTCGTGATCGTCGACGAGGCGCAGTCGCTCGAGCGCAACGTGCTCCTCACGGTGCTGAGCCGGATCGGGCAGGGATCGAAGGTCGTCCTCACGCACGACGTGGGGCAGCGCGACAACCTGCGCGTCGGCCGTCACGACGGCATCGCGAGCGTCATCGAGTCGCTCAAGGGACACGATCTCTTCGGGCACGTCACGCTCACGCGCAGCGAGCGCTCGGCGATCGCGGCCCTCGTGACCGACCTGCTGGAGGTCGGCGAGCTCTCCTGACGTGGGCACGGCGACGGCGGCGGGGCAACGTCCCCGCCGCCGTCGCCGTGCGTATCCTCGGATACCGGTCGGCATGTCGGCCGACGCACGAGGAGACGAAGGAGTCACGGCCATGGCACAGGACCCAGCCCCGCGCATCGCCCCCGAGACCGAGGCGTCGCCGCCCGTCGCCGTTGCAGACGACCGCCGCTGGACGCCGCTGCGCATCGTGATCTGGACGGCCATCGCCCTCCTCGGCGGCGTCGCATGGACCATGCTCGCGATCGTGCGCGGCGAGACGGTGAACGCGATCTGGTTCGTCTTCGCCGCGGTGTGCACGTACCTCGTGTTCTACCGCTTCTACGCGAAGTACATCGAGCGGAAGATCGTGCGCCCGGATGACCGTCGCGCGACGCCCGCGGAGTACCGGTCGGACGGCAAGGACTTCGTCCCCACCGACCGGGTCGTGCTGTTCGGCCACCACTTCGCCGCGATCGCCGGCGCAGGGCCCCTCGTGGGCCCCGTTCTCGCGGCCCAGATGGGATACCTCCCCGGCACCATCTGGATCATCGTGGGCGTCGTCCTGGCCGGCGCGGTGCAGGACTACCTCGTGATGTTCTTCTCGATGCGCCGCGGCGGCCGCTCGCTCGGCCAGATGGCGAAGGATGAGCTGGGCCGCTTCGGCGGCGCCGCGGCCATCCTCGCGACGCTCCTCATCATGATCATCATCACGGCCATCCTCGCGCTCATCGTCGTGAACGCCCTCGGCGAGAGCCCGTGGGGCGTGTTCTCGGTCGCCATGACCATCCCGATCGCGCTGTTCATGGGCGCTTACCTCCGCTGGATCCGCCCGGGCCGCATCCTCGAGGTCTCGATCATCGGGTTCGTCCTCCTCATGGCGGCCATCGTCGGCGGCGGCGCGATCGCGGCGACCGAGTGGGGGCAGGCCCTCTTCCACCTCGACCGCGTGACGGTCGCGTGGGCCATCATCGTGTACGGCTTCGTCGCCGCCGTCCTGCCCGTGTGGATGCTGCTCGCGCCGCGGGACTACCTCTCGACCTTCATGAAGGTGGGCGTGATCGTCGCGCTCGCGGTCGCGATCGTCTTCGTGCGTCCCGAGATCTCGGTGCCGGCGTTCAGCGAGTTCGCGAGCGGCGAGACGGGGCCGGTATGGAGCGGGCCGCTGTTCCCGTTCCTCTTCGTCACGATCGCCTGCGGCGCCCTCTCGGGCTTCCACGCGCTCATCTCGTCGGGCACGACGCCGAAGATGATCGAGAAGGAGAAGCAGACGCGCTTCATCGGCTACGGCGGCATGCTTATGGAGTCGTTCGTCGCGGTCATGGCTCTCGTCGCCGCCGTCTCGATCGACCGCGGCATCTACTTCGCGATGAACTCCTCGGCGGCGGCCACTCTCGGCACGGTCGAAGGGGCGGTGGCCTGGGTGAACGGGCTCGGGCTGACCGGCGTCTCGCTCACGCCGGACGCGCTCACCACCATGGCCCAGCTCGTGGGGGAGGAGTCGATCGTGTCGCGCACGGGCGGCGCCCCGACCCTCGCGGTCGGGCTCGCGCTCATCATGGGCCAGTGGATCGGCGGCAGCGGCATGATGTCGTTCTGGTACCACTTCGCGATCATGTTCGAGGCGCTGTTCATCCTCACGGCGGTGGATGCCGGCACGCGCGTCGCACGGTTCATGCTCCAGGATTCGATCGGCAACGTCGTGCCGCGGTTCCGCGACACGTCGTGGCGGCTCGGAGCGTGGATCTGCACGGCGATCATGGTCGCCGGCTGGGGAGCGGTGCTCATCATGGGCGTGACGGATCCGCTCGGCGGCATCAACACGCTCTTCCCGCTGTTCGGCATCGCCAACCAGCTGCTCGCCGCGATCGCCCTCGCGGTCGTGCTCACGATCGTCGCGCGGCGACGGACCTTCGGGGCGCTCTGGATCGTGGCGCTCCCGCTCGCGTTCGTCACGGTCGTGACGACGGTCGCGTCGCTGCACAAGATCTTCTCGGGCGTGCCGGCGGTCGGCTACTGGGCGCAGCACGCCGCATTCCGCGATGCGCTCGCCGCGGGGGAGACCTCGTTCGGCACCGCGCCGAGCGTCGCGGCGATGGAGGCGGTCGTGCGCAACACGGCGATCCAGGGGACGCTCTCGATCATCTTCCTCGTGCTGACGCTCATCGTGCTCGTCGCGGCGATCGTCCGCGTCGTGCAGGCGCTGCGGTCGACCGAGACGATCGACAACGAGGACGCGCCCGTCCCGTCGCGCCGGTTCGCCCCGGCAGGGCTCATCCCCACGGCGGCGGAGCGGGCCGCGCAGCGCGAGTGGGATGCGCTGCCCGCGGAGCGCCGTCCCTCGCGGGGGCACTGATGGCCATCCGACTGCTTGCGCCGCTGGCCGCCGTGGGCAGCGTGTGCGCGCGCTTCGTCTCGGGGATGACCGGGCAGTCGCGGTACGCGGCGTACCTCGCGCACGAGCGAGAGCGCCATCCCGACCGCGAGCCGCTCACCGAGCGGGAGTTCTGGCGCGAGATTCACCGCGCGCAGGACCTCGATCCCGGCGGGCGCTGCTGCTGACAGCCGAGAGGGCCGGTCGGCGAGGGGTCTCCTCGCCGCCCGGCCCTCTCGCGTGGACCGGTCAGACCTCGTCGGTCGTCTCGGACGGCTGCTGCCCGTTCTCGCGCTTGCGGCGGGCGAGGAACGCCAGGCCCGCGGTCGCGAGCGCACCGGCGCCCGCGAGCAGGCCGCCAACGACGCCGCCGCCCGTGGGCGACAGCGGGGCGTCGGGGCCCGGCGAGGGCGCGGCGCTCTGCGACGGCGACGGGACCGGCGTCTGCGACGGAGCCCGCGTGGGCGCCTGGGTCGGGGTCGCCGTGGGGCTCGCGCTCGGCGTCGTGGTGGGCGTCGGAGTCGACGTCGCGGTGGGCGTCGGCTCAGGCGTCGCGGTGGGCTCCGCCGTCGGCGTGGGCGTCGGCGACGGCGCGGCCACGGGCATCACCTGGACGACCGTCGGGCGGGGGCCGGCGAACGTCCCGCCGCCGGCGCCCGAGAGCGGGGCCTGCTTCATGCTGTCCGGGAACGTCGAGGTCTGCTCCTCGAACGAGCCGTCCTCACCCGGGTGCTGCACCGACACGAACACGTGCCATTCGTCGTCGTGGATGACGGGGCCGCAGGTCTCGGCCTCACGCGGCACCGACAGGAACTGCTCGACTCGGCCGCGCTGGTCGCCCTCGAGGCCGACGCGGAAGAGGCCGTCGTTGAACCCGATCGTGCTGGGCGCGCCGTCCGTCGAGATCCAGAGGTTGCCCGCCGTGTCGAAGGCGAGGTTGTCGGGGCACGAGATGGGCGAGACCTCGTCGACCGGGAAGCCGGAGAAGTACGCCGAGTCGTTGCGCGCGGGGTCGCCCGCGACGAGGAGCAGCGTCCAGCCGAAGGTGCGCGCGGTCTGGTCGCCGCCATCCTCGGTGATCTCGATGATGTGCCCGTCGCGGTTCTCGGTGCGCGGGTTGACCTCGTCGGGGCCGGCCTTGCCCTCCGTGCCGCGGTCGCTGTTGTTCGTGCACGCGACGTAGACACGGCCGCTCGTCGGATGCGGCTGGACGTCCTCGGGACGGTCCATCTTCGTGGCGCCCGCGCGGTCGGCCGCGAGGCGCGTGTGCACGAGCACCTCCTCGACCCTCATCCCGTCGACGGCCGATGCGCCGTCGACGACGAGGGGGAGCCACTCGCCCGAGCCGCCGAAGCCGCCGTCGGAGGGCAGCGTGCCCGAGCCGTCGATCTCGGTCGCGGGCGAGTCGCCCGAGAAGCGCGCGACGAAGAGGTCGCCGTTCTCCAGCAGCGTCATGTTGTGCGCGCGGTCGCCCTCCACGTACGTGTCGCGGGAGACGAACTTGTAGAGGTAGTCGAAGCGCTCGTCGTCGCCCGTGTACGCCACGACCCTGCCGTTCGCGGCGACGATCACGTTCGCGCCCTCGTGCTTCAGGCGGCCGAGAGACGTGTGCTTGCGCGGCGTCGAGGACGGGTCGGTCGGGTCGATCTCGACGATCCACCCGAACCGGTTGGGCTCGTTCTCATAGCCGGGGGTGCGCGCGTCGAACCGCGGGTCGACGTTCTCCCAGCCACGCGCGGTCTCCTCGTCGGCGAGGCCGTAGCGCTGCTCGGCCTCCGAGAGGCCGGACGAGCGGAAGTAGCCGTCGAAGTTCTCCTCGCCGCTGAGGATGGTGCCCCACGGGGTCGTGCCGCCCGAGCAGTTGCCGAAGGTGCCGAGGACGGTCCTGCCCTCCGGATCGGCGACCGTGCGCAGGAGCTCGCTGCCTGCGGCGGGCCCGGTGAACGCGTAGGGAGTGTCGTCGAGGAAGCGGCGGTTGAGGGCTCCGCCCACGACGGGCGTCCACGGCGCGGTCTCGCTCGTGCGCGTGAGCTCGACGACGCTGAGACCGTGCGCCTTGAGTCCGACGCGGCGCACGCGCTCGACGTCGCTCTCGAGCTGCTCGGCGGGGAACATCACGTTCTCGTTCGTGTACTCGTGGTTCACGAAGAGGATGGCGGTGGTGGCCGAGGTGCGGATGATGTCGGTGTAGTCGACGTTGTAGCCGAACTGCCGGGCCTGGGCCTCGGGCGTCTGGTTGAGGGCGTCGAAGGCGGGGCTGTCGGCGAAGAGCGGGTCGCCCCAGCGGATGATGGGGGTCCAGTCGAATCCCTCCGGGACGACGAAGCTGTCGACCGTGTACGCGACGGGGTCGATCGGGGCGAAGCCGAAGGCGCCGGTCTCGCCCACGGCGGCGTAGGCGGTGCCGGTCGACGCGGCGGCGCGCTGCCCGGCCAGCGACGGCGCCAGCACGATCGCGGCGGCGCCGGCCGCACCGAGGCCGAGGAGAGCGCGGCGGGAGAGCTGGGCGTCGACGATGTCGCGGAAGTAGCCGTTGCCGGACGTGTTGCACACGCCCTTCGCGCAGGCGTTGGCGCACTTGAGGTGGCAGGTGACGGCGCTTCGCTTGCCCTTGACGTGCTGCGCCATGGGCAGCGTGCGGCCCAGGTTGATGACCATGTTCGACTGTCTCCTTCTCGCGGGCGGGGGAATCCCTTGTCGATCAGGCCCCGGAGAGCCCTCGCCACCACCTCACCGATGCCGGGTGTCCGGCAGGTGAAGCGGCGGCGAACGCCGGCTGACGCCCCGGGCACGGCTCGCATGCAGAGGGCCCGGGCGGACGATCGTCCACCCGGGCCCTGAGAGCGGGCTCCGCGTCAGCCCGCGTGCGTCATCGAGAGCAGGTCGAGCTTCTCGTCGAGCTGCTCCTCCGTGATCTCGCCGCGCTCGACGTAGCCGAGGTCGATCACGGCCTCGCGGACCGTGATGCCCTTCGCCACGGAGTGCTTGGCGATCTTCGCCGCCGCCTCGTAGCCGATCACCTTGTTGAGCGGCGTCACGATCGACGGCGACATGCCCGCGAAGGCGGCCGCGCGCTCGACGTTCGCCTCGAGACCCGCGATCGTCTTGTCGGCGAGCACGCGCGAGGCGTTGGCGAGGAGGCGGATCGACTCGAGCAGCGCGGTCCCCATGACCGGGATCGCCACGTTGAGCTCGAAGGCGCCCGACGCGCCGGCCCACGCGATCGTCGCGTCGTTGCCGATGACGCGCGCGCAGACCATGAGGGTGGCCTCGGGCACGACGGGGTTCACCTTGCCCGGCATGATCGACGAACCGGGCTGGAGGTCGGGGATGTGGAGCTCGCCGAGCCCCGTGTTCGGCCCCGAGCCCATCCAGCGCAGGTCGTTGTTGATCTTCGTGAGCGAGACGGCGATCGTGCGGAGCGCGCCCGATGCCTCGACGAGACCGTCGCGGTTCGCCTGCGCCTCGAAGTGGTCCTTCGCCTCGGTGATGGGCAGGCCGGTCTCGGCCGCGAGCAGCGCGATGACCTTCTGCGGGAAGCCGAGCGGCGTGTTGATGCCGGTGCCGACCGCGGTGCCGCCCAGCGGGACCTCCGCGACGCGGGGGAGCGACGCCTCGACGCGCTCGATGCCGAGCCGCATCTGGCGGGCGTATCCGCCGAACTCCTGGCCGAGCGTCACGGGCGTCGCGTCCATGAGGTGCGTGCGGCCGGACTTGACGACCGACTTCCACGCCTCGGCCTTCTCCTCGAAGGCCTTCGCGAGGTGGTCGAGCGCGGGCACGAGGTCGGTGATGAGCGCCTCGGTGACGGCGACGTGCACCGACGTCGGGAAGACGTCGTTCGACGACTGCGAGGCGTTGACGTGGTCGTTGGGGTGCACGGGCGAGCCGAGGCGGTCGGACGCGAGCGTCGACAGGACCTCGTTCATGTTCATGTTCGACGACGTGCCCGACCCGGTCTGGTAGGTGTCGACGGGGAACTGGTCGTCGTGGGCGCCGGTGGCGACCTCGTCGGCCGCGGCCGCGATGGCGTCGGCGATCGCGCCGTCGAGCGTCCCGAGCTCCTTGTTGGCGAGGGCCGCCGCCTTCTTGATGCGCGCGAGCGCGGCGATCTGGCGCGACTCCAGGCCCTTGCCCGAGATGGGGAAGTTCTCCACGGCGCGCTGCGTCTGCGCGCGGTAGAGGGCGGTCGCGGGGACGCGCACCTCGCCCATGGTGTCGTGCTCGATGCGGTACTCGATCTCGGTCACTTCCTTGTTCCCTCCGGGTTCAGGCGGCCGCGTCGGTCGCGACGCCCATGGTGACGTGGGGCACCGCGGTGCCCTCGGCCAGTCGGTAGTTGGCTCCCACGATGCCGAGACGGCCCTCCGCGACGGCGCGGGAGATCAGCTCGGACGACTGCAGGATCCAGTCGATCGTGTCGCGCACGTGCAGGCGGCCGACGAGCTCGGCATCGACGGTCGCGGGGGTCGCGCCGTCCGACTCGCGCAGCGCCGCGTGCACCGCGGGCACGATCGGCGAGATCTGACGCCAGATGTGCGGGGGCAGAACGGGTGCGTCGGGCCCCGTGCTGTCGATCGCGGCGCGGACCGCGCCGCACGAGTCGTGCCCGAGCACGACGAGGAGCGGCACGCCGAGCACCTCGACGGCGTACTCGAGGGAGCCGACGATCGACTCTCCGGGGACCTGGCCGGCGTTGCGCACGACGAACAGGTCGCCGAGGCCCAGGTCGAAGATGATCTCGGCCGCCAGCCGCGAGTCGGAGCATCCGAAGAGGGTGGCGAGGGGCGTCTGCCCCGCCGCGAGCTCGTGACGACGGCGGACATCCTGGTGGGGGTGCGCGGGCGTGCCCGCCACGAACCGGGAGTTGCCGGCCTGCATCTTCTCCCACGCCTCGGCGGGGGTGAGGTTCTCGCTCATTCGGGTGTCCCTTCTGCGGTCGCGAGTGCGTCGATCTGGTCGGCCACGAGCGCGGCGAGATCGGCGGCGACCTCCGGCTCGGAGGATCCGTACACGAGGACGTGGTCGGCGCCGGCCTGGGTGCCCAGCGCGTACGACACGTTGGCGTTCGCCTCGGGGTCGGAGATCTCGTACACGTCCCAGCGGACGCCGTCGATCGTGACGGCATCGGTCGGCGCCGCCCCGCCCAGGACCCGCGCGGCCCAGGTCTCGTCGGCGTCGAAGCCCTGGCTCAGTCGGAGGAAGCCGGTCTCGGTCGGAACGTACGCGATGCTCCACGTCGTGACGTCGCCGGTCTCGAGCCGCGCCGAGTTCACGCGCCAGTCGTCCGGGGCGTCGGGGACGATCGCGTCGTGGCCCGTCGTCTCCTCGGCATCGGCGGCGATCGCCGCCACGTTGATGGGCGCAGGCTCCGGGGCCTCGCCGCGCGGCACGCCCCACACGATGACGGCCACGACGGCGAGCGAGACGACGAGCGCGACGATGAGGTTGCGGAACGTCTGGCTGCCGCGGTAGATGCGCGAGCTCTCGGCCTTCCGTGCGGCGATCTCGTCAGGCGTCTCGGGGCGGCCGAGGTGTGCGGCGATGCGCGGCTCGCGCGCCATCAGGCCTCGCCCCCCGCGGCGCGCGCGGCCTCGAGACGGCGCTTCGCCCCGAGCAGCCACTCCTCGCACCGCGCCGCGAGCGCCTCGCCGCGTTCCCAGAGCGCGAGGGACTGCTCGAGGGTGGGCGCGCCCTGCTCGAGCTCGGACACGACGCGGACGAGCTCGTCCCGCGCCTGTTCGAACGAGAGGGACGCGACGTCGGCGGGGGGAGCCTGTTCGGTCATAGCGGTTCCATCCTACGAGGAGGCGGGCGCGGTGCCCGCGTCGAGCGGTCCGCCCGAGGTCGCCGACACGGCGCCGTGCTCGAGGGTGAGCACGAGCCGCGCGCCACGGGGCGCGTCCTGCGCGGACCGGAGGATGGCGCCATCCTCTGCCTGCGCGATCGCGTAGCCCCGTGCGAGCGTCGACTGCGGCGAGAGGGCGCGCAGCGACGCCCGCAGCTCCGCGGTGCGGCGCTCGCCGTCGTGGATGCGCCGCTGGGCGATGTCGCGCCCTCGCGCCACGAGGAGGAAGACGTCCTGCTGGCGTGTCTCGACGAGGCGCTCAGGCGCCCGCAGGACGGGGCGCGAGCGGATGTGCTCGAGCTGCGCGATGTCGTGCTGGAGGCGATGCTGGAGCCGTGTCGCGAGACGCGACCGCAGCTGCGCGACCAGCGCCCGCTGCTCGCCGACGTCGGGGACGACCCGCTTCGCGGCGTCGGTGGGCGTCGAGGCGCGCAGGTCGGCGACGTCGTCGAGCAGCGGATGGTCGTTCTCGTGGCCGATCGCGCTCACGACCGGGGTCCGAGCGGCCGCGACCGCGCGGACGAGGCGCTCGTCGCTGAACCCGAGGAGCGACTGCGGATCGCCGCCTCCGCGGGCGATGATGATGACGTCGATGTGCGGATCCGCATCGAGCGCGCTGAGCGCCTGGAGGATCTCGGGCACGCTGCGCTCGCCCTGCACGGCGGCGTGGATCGTGCGGATGTCGACGTGCGGCCACCGCAGCTCGGCGTTGCGCAGGACGTCCTTCTCGGCGTCCGAGCGCTCGCCCGTGATCAGCCCGATGCCGTGGGGCAGGAAGGGGAGCGGCTTCTTCCGGGCGGGGTCGAAGAGCCCCTCGGCGCGCAGCTGCGCGCGGAGCCTCTCGAGACGCTCGAGCTGCTCGCCGAGGCCCACGTGGCGCATCGAGGTGACCTGGAAGGAGAGGTCGCCGCCCTTCGGGTAGTAATCGGCCTTGACGCACGCGATCACGTGGTCGCCGACCTTCAGATCGGCCGGGGTGCGGGCGCGGACGCTGGACCACATCCGGATCGAGATCTGCGCATCCGATCGGAGGTCTTTCAGGCGTCCGAACACGGCGCCGCCGCGCACGTTCCACGAGGTGATCTCGCCCTCGACCCACACGGCGCCCCAGCGGTCGATGAAGCCCTTGATCGTCTGATTCAGGCGCGCGATCGAGGTCGGCGCATCCGGCTTCGAGTCGCGCGGGGCGACGGAATCGGCGGGGGGCTGCTCGCCCTCGGCGGGCTCCGGCTGGAACGTCGTCATGATCTCCTCGCGGCGCACTCTTCGGACGGCGGCACCCTGCCTGTCCCCAGGGGGCGCACGTAGGATCGGAGCATGAGCTCGACCGCCATCCATCTGCCCGTGCCCCGCGTGCCGGGCAGGAGCGTGCGCCTTCAGGATAACCCCGTGCCCGGACGCAAGCGGGTGCTGCTCGCGGCGCCGCGGGGCTACTGCGCGGGCGTCGACCGCGCCGTGATCACGGTCGAGAAGGCGCTCGAGCGCTACGGGTCGCCCGTCTACGTGCGCAAGCAGATCGTGCACAACATCCACGTCGTGCGCGAGCTCGAGGCGAAGGGCGCCGTCTTCGTCGAGGAGGTCGACGAGGTGCCAGAGGGCGCGCACGTCGTGTTCAGCGCGCATGGGGTCTCGCCCGCCGTCGTGAGCGCCGCGTCGGACCGGGGCCTCCAGGCCATCGACGCCACGTGCCCGCTCGTCACCAAGGTGCACCGCGAGGCCGTGCGCTTCGCCCGCGACGACTTCCACATCCTGCTCGTGGGTCACGAGGGCCACGAGGAGGTCGAGGGCACCGCGGGAGAGGCGCCGGAGAACGTCACGATCGTGAACTCGCCCGACGAGGCCGACACGATCGAGGTCGAGGATCCGTCGAAGCTCGTGTGGCTCTCGCAGACCACGCTCTCGGTGGACGAGACGATGGAGACGGTGAACCGCCTGCGCGCGCGCTTCCCCGAGCTGCACAACCCGCCGTCCGACGACATCTGCTACGCGACGCAGAACCGCCAGGTCGCGATCAAGAAGGTCGCGGCCGGAGCCGATCTCGTGATCGTCGTCGGCTCGGCGAACTCGTCGAACAGCGTGCGCCTCGTCGAGGTCGCCCTCCAGCACGGCGCGAAGGCCGCATACCGGGTCGACTACGCGAGCGAGGTCCGGCAGGAGTGGCTCGACGGCGTCGAGACCGTGGGCGTGACGAGCGGCGCCTCCGTGCCCGAGGTGCTCGTCCAGGAGGTGCTCGACGCGCTCGCGAGCGCCGGCTACCGCGATGTCGAGGAGGTGCGGACGGCGGAGGAGGACCTCATGTTCTCGCTGCCCAAGGAGCTCCGCCAGGATCCGTCGGGTCGCCGCGACGCCCGTGCCGTGGGAGGCCGAGGCCGCGCATGACCGAGCCCCGCGACGACGCGCGGCCGCAGCCGCGGTTCGGGCAGTACGCCACGCCCGAGGAGCAGCGCGCGCGCATGGGGCTCCCGTCCGCTCCCGAGACCCGTGCGCCGGTCCCCGCGGCCCCCGTTCCGCCACCGTCTGCCGATGCTGCGCCGCGCCTGTCTGGCGGCCGCCTGATCGACCGCGCGGCGACGGTCGCGATGCTCGTCTACGGGATCTTCAGTGTGATCCAGTCGATTCCGCTCGTGCTCGACACCACGCGCCTGCTCGAGACGATGGGACTCGACGTCGAGCTCGCCGACCCGGCCGGCATGCGGATCTGGGGCGTGGCGGCCGTGATCGTGCTGACGCTCGGATGGATGGCGACCGCTCTCCTGTCATGGCGCGTCGCACGGCGCGGGCGCCTCACCTTCTGGGTGCCGATCGCCGGCGCTGTCGTCTTCAACCTGCTCGCGAGCATCGTCGTCGTGATCCCCCTCGTGAGCGATCCCGCCGTCGGGGATGCCGTGCTGCGGATGCAGGAGTCGTTCGGCTCCTAGCTCCGAGACGACGAAGCCCGGCGCCGCATGGCGCCGGGCTTCGTCGTCTGGAAGCGCTGTCAGCTCTGCGACTTGCCGAACGAGCCGAGCTGGCGGGTCGACTCCACGACGCGCGCGGCCATCGCCGACTCGGCGACCTTGCCCCACGCGCGCGGGTCGTACTGCTTCTTGTTGCCGACCTCGCCGTCGACCTTCAGGACGCCGTCGTAGTTCGAGAACATGTAGCCCGCGATCGAGCGCGTGAACGCGTACTGCGTGTCGGTGTCGATGTTCATCTTGACGACGCCGTTCGCGACCGCGAGCGCGATCTCCTCCTCGGTCGAGCCGCTGCCGCCGTGGAAGACGAGGTCGAGCGGCTTCTCGCCCGTGCCGAAGCGCGCCTGGATGCCCTCCTGGATCTCGCCGAGGAGCTCGGGGCGGAGCTTGACGCCGCCCGGCTTGTAGACACCGTGCACGTTGCCGAAGGTCAGGGCGGCGATGTAGCGGCCCTGCTCGCCGAGGCCGAGCGCCTCGACGGCCTTCGTGACATCCGCGACCGTCGTGTAGAGCGCCTCGTTCGAGCCCTCGTGCGCGACGCCGTCCTCCTCGCCGCCGACGACGCCGACCTCGATCTCGAGGATCGCGTTGATGTTCTTCATGCGGGGGAGGAGGTCCGCCGCGATCTGGATGTTCTCGTCGAGCGGCACGGCCGAGCCGTCCCACATGTGCGAGTTGAAGAGCGGCTCGCCGCCGTTCTTCACGAGCTCCTCCGAGTACTCCAGGAGCGGGAGCACGAAGCCGGGGAGAGCGTCCTTCGGGCAGTGGTCGGTGTGCACGCCGACCGTGATGGGGTAGTTCTTGGCGACCTCGTGGACGTACTGCGCCATGGCGATCGCGCCCGTGGCGCGGCCCTTGACGGTGTGCCCGGCGAAGTAGTCGGCTCCGCCGGTCGTGACCTGGAGGATGCCGTCGGAGCCGGCCTCGGTCAGGCCCTGGAGCACGGCGTTGATCGTCTGCGAGCTCGACACGTTGAATGCGGGGTAGGCGAAGCCGCCCGCCTTCGCGCGGTCGAACATCTCTGCATACTGATCCGGGGTGGCGACGGGCATTGCGGTGCTCCTTCGAATGGCGAGGTGAGTGCAGTCTCAGCCTAGCGAAGGCCGGATCTGCTCCGAGGACGGCGGCAAGCGGGCGCGATCCTCACGATCCGGAAAGAAACGCAGTTCCTTCGAGCTGGAGCGCGCGAAGAACCCCGATCTGCGCCATCCGCTGCCGCTACTCTCTCAGCATGACTGCCGACACGCACGAGATCACGAGCGCCGACGACCTCATCCCGCTCCACCCCGACCGCAACATCGCGCTCGAGCTCGTGCGCGCGACGGAGGCCGCGGCGATCCGCTCGGTCCCGTTCATCGGCCGCGGCGCGAAGGAGGCCGCCGACGGCGCGGCGGTCGACGCGATGCGCGCGTTCCTCGCGACCGTCGACTTCGACGGCGTCATCGTGATCGGCGAGGGCGAGAAGGACAACGCGCCGATGCTCTTCAACGGCGAGCACGTGGGCACGGGGCGCGGTCGCTCGTACGACATCGCGGTCGACCCGATCGACGGCACCTCGCTGACGGCGGCCGGGCGCAACAACGCGCTCTCCGTGATCGCGCTCTCCGACCGCGGCACGATGCTCGACGCGTCGAGCGTCTTCTACATGGACAAGCTCGTCACCGGCCCCGCGGGCGTCGGCGTCGTGGACATCCGCCTGCCGATCGCCGAGAACATCCGCCTCCTCGCGAAGGCCCTCGACAAGCCCGTCGAGGAGATGGTCGTGTCGGTGCTCAACCGTCCGCGCCACGAGCAGCTCATCGAGGACATCCGCGCGACGGGCGCGGGAACGCGCCTCATGAGCGACGGCGACGTCGCGGGCGGCATCAACGCGGCCCGCCACGATGCGCGCACCGACATGTGCGTCGGGATCGGCGGCAGCCCGGAGGGCATCGTCACGGCGTGCGCGATCAAGGCCCTCGGCGGGCACATCCAGGGCCGCCTCTGGCCGCGCGACGACGACGAGGCGCAGAAGGGCATCGACGCGGGCCTGAAGATGGACCACGTCTACGAGGCGGATGACCTCGTCGCCGGGAGCAACACGATCTTCGTCGCGACGGGTGTGACCGACGGCGCGCTCGTCGAGGGCGTGCGCCGCAAGGACGGCTACGTCTACACCGAGAGCGTCGTGCTCCGCGGGCACTCGGGCACGCTCCGCCGCATCTCGTCGGACCACCTCGAGTCGAAGTGGTTCTGATCCCCTGAGCGCGGTCCGCCGCGTTCGTGATGTGTCTGTGACCGCCTCTCAGCCGACTTCGGCGACAATGGAGGTGGCGCAGGAGGACTCAGCGCGTCACGGGAGGGGTGGACCGAGATCATGGCAGTGCACGAGACCGTTCAGCAGACCGTGCGGGAACCCGACGTCCGGACGGGCGCGCAGGCAGTCGTCGCCGCCGCGAAGGACCCGGCGCGTCGCCCCGATGTCCTCTTCCGCGTTCGCCGCGCGCCGGACCAGGAGGCGAGCCCCTGGTGGCACATCGGCGCGTTCGTGGTCACCTCGGCGGCGGTCGTCGCCCTGCTGAGCTTCCTGCCCGGCTGACTCCGGCCAATCGCCCGGCGGGTGGGTGGCTCAGCCCACCGGCTCGGCGACGAGCAGCGTCGCGATGGCGATGCCCGCCGACTGTGCGAGCGCCTCGATATCGTCCACGCCGAATCGGCGCGCCGCGTCGATGACGATGTGCGCGGATGCCAGGGCGTCGGCGCCCGCGTCGTGGTGCGCGAAGCCGGTGAAGCCGGCCGCGGCCGCCGCGCTCGGCAGCTTGTAGGACGGGAGATCGTACGTCTTCCGTGCGAGCTGGAGGCTGCACAGCGAGCGCCAGGGCGGGCAGGCGACACCCGTGGCCGCCGACGCGCGACCGAGCACGCCCATGTCGAAGCTCGCGCTGTGCGCGACGAGGATGTCGTCACCCGCGAAGCCGCGCAGATCGTCGAACTGCTCGGCCCATTCGGGTGCCCCGACCACGTCGTCGGCGTGGATGCCGTGGATCGTCGAGTTGAAGGCGAAGAACTCGTCGAAGCCCGCAGGTGGCCGGATCAGCCACGAGGCGCGAGCGGCGATCTCCCCGCCCCTCACTCGAGCGAGACCGACCTGGCATGCGGACTCCGGGCGGGAGTTCGCGGTCTCGAAGTCGATCGCGGTGAAGTCGAGGGGCATCCGTCCAGTCTCTCCGACCGTTCCTGGGAGCGCGGACCGCGGCGCGCCTGTGAGTACTCCGAAATAACTTGCACACTGATGTGCAGATTACTACCGTGGAGGTCATGGACGAGACCGCACCGCCCCGTGGCCGTCGCCGCGACGCGCTCGAGAACAGGGAAGCCCTGCTCGAGGCCGCCGCGCGCCTGCTCCGACGCGATCCCGAGGCATCGATCGACGCCGTCGCCGCCGAGGCGGGTCTGAGTCGGCGCGCCCTGTACGGCCACTTCCCCTCCCGGGACGCGCTCCTCGGCGAGCTCGTCGAGCGGGGCACCGCGCGGATCGCCTCGGCACTCGCCGACGTCGGCGACCCCGACCCGGCCGCGCACGTCGCCCGGATCGGGATGGCGCTCTGGCAGGAGGTCTCGGACGTCAAGCTCGTCGCGCGCGTGATCGTGCGCGGACCGCTCGAGCGAGCGGCCGCGCGCGGGCTCGAGCCCATCCGCGCGTCCCTCCGCGACGCGGTCGCGCGCGGTGCCGCGTCGGGCGCCTTCCGCTCCGACGCGGACCCGGCGATCGTGGCACGGCTCATCGAGGACTCCGCGCTCGCGGTGCTCGACGAGGTCGTGCGGCGCGGGCTCGGCGACGCCGAGGCGCGGCACCTCGTCGTGGTCACGGCACTCGGCGTCGCCGGGCTGTCCTGGCGCGACGCCGCGGCCGTCGCGATGGCGGTGGGCGCGGCATGAGGATCTCGGCGCGGGGCATCTCGAAGGGCAGCGTGCTGCCGGAGACGACGGTCCACGCCCGCTCGGGCGAGGTCGCCGTCGTCCCCGTCGAGGGCGGACAGCGGCCGAGCGTGCTGTCGCTCATCCTCGGCGGCCGGATGTCGCCCGACTCGGGCGAGGTCGCTCTCGACGGCGCCGCGGACGCGCGAGCGCTGCGGCGCGCGGTCGCGATCGTCGACGCGCCCGACGTGAGCGCCCCCGTCGACGATCTCGCCCTGCACACCGTGCTCCGCGAGGAGCTCGCCTTCTCGGGGGTGCGCGGCACGCGTCGCGCAGCGCGCCGGATGCTCGCCGACGAGGGGCTCGTCGCCTACCGCGACACCGCCATGGGCGAGCTCCCCGCCGAGGTGAGGGTGCGCGTCCTCACCGAGACGGCGGCGCGTCGCCGCGGAGTCGAGGCG
Organism: Microbacterium barkeri; assembly: GCF_027921765.1. Taxonomy (GTDB): domain Bacteria; phylum Actinomycetota; class Actinomycetes; order Actinomycetales; family Microbacteriaceae; genus Microbacterium; species Microbacterium barkeri. The sequence goes on along the minus strand of NZ_BSEJ01000010.1, from coordinate 68,080 downwards.
CTCGTCATCGTCTCGCCCGACCGCCACGGCGGCGACCCATGTGGATGGTACGAGGTCGCGCGGTCGTGGGCAGACCGCGGGCTCCTCGTGATCGTGCTCGCCGGCGGCGCATCGGTCGAGGCCGTCGGGGCGCTCATGGCACTCGAGCGCGACGCGCACGCCCAGGTCCACGACGTCGTCCGCGAGCCGGTTGCGGCCGAGACCGCGCCGCTGCCGGTCGCGCCGCCCGTCACCGTCCTGCGTTCCGAGACCGACGTCCCCGTCGAGGGCGAGCGGGAGACCCCGGCTCCGTCCGCGCCATACGACACCGCGCCATCCGACATCGCGGACGCGGAGCCATCCGCCGCCGCATCCGCCTGCCCCGACCCGATCGCGTCGCGACCCGACGCGGAGGAGACCGAACGATGACCTTCCTCACCCTCGTGCGCACCGAGCTCAAGCGCCTCACGGCCACGCCGATGGCGAAGCTCGCGCTCGCGGCGCTCATGCTCGTGCCCGTGCTCTACGCCGGCCTCTATCTCTGGGGCAACGACGACCCGTACGGGAACCTCGATCAGGTGCCGGTCGCGCTCGTCGTCGCAGACGAAGGGGCCACGCAGGACGGCGAGACCGTCAACCACGGCGATCAGGTGCGCGACCAGCTCGTCGAGGACGCCGAGATGGACTGGCGCGTCACGACGTCGCAGGAGGCCGCAGACGGGATCCGCTCGGGGGAGTACGACTTCATCGTGACGTTCGGGCCGGACTTCTCGCGAGCGCTCACCTCGGCGGCGGGGGATGACCCCGAGCAGGCCGTCGTGGAGGTCACGACGAACGACTCCAACAGCTACCTCGCGGGCACGATCGCGGATCAGGTCGGCGAGAAGGTGCGCTCGAGCCTCACGCAGGAGGTCGGCCGGGAGGCCGCGCAGAAGCTGCTCGACGGGCTCGCCACCGTGCGATCGGGCCTCGTCGACGCCGCAGACGGCGCGCGGGAGCTCGCGGACGGGACGGGCGAGGCGCGGACGGGATCGGCGACGCTCGCGGATGGCGCCGGCACGGCGGCCGACGGCGCCTCGCGGCTCACGGACGGCCTGACGACGCTGCGCGACTCGACCGCGGCCCTGCCCGACCAGACGCGCCAGCTCAACGACGGCGCACACCAGGTCGCAGCGGGCAACGCGCAGCTCTCCGCGATGGTTCAGCCGGTCGCGCAGCGCATCGGCGACGCGGTGGCGAACCTCCCGACGGAGGAGGACATCCGGGGCCGCCTGCAGGAGGCCGGCCTCGACGAGACGCAGATCCAGACGGTGCTCGGAATCGTCTCGCCCGTGCGGACGGATCTCGAGAGCGCGAACGCGCAGGTGCAGGATGCCGCGGGCAGCATCCAGGCGCTCGCCGACGGCAGCGCGCAGGTCGCCGAGGGCACGCAGAAGCTCGCGGACGGGATGCCCGCGCTGGTCGACGGGATCTCGAGCGCCCAGTCCGGCGCGTCGGACCTGTCGACCGGAGTGCGGCAGCTCGCCGACGGCGCGTCGTCGCTCGCGGACGGCCTCGTCAAGATTGACGACGGCGCCGTGCAGCTGCGTGACGGACTCGCCGACGCCGTCACGCAGATCCCCGACCAGTCAGAGGACGAGCGGAAGACAGCCGCCGCGATGATCGCCGACCCGGTGCACGTGTCGTCGAATGCGATCACGGAGGCGTCGTCGTACGGTGCGGGAATGGCGCCCTTCTTCATCAGCCTCGCGGCATGGATCGGGATCTACGCGCTGTTCCTCATCGTCAAGCCCTACTCGAAGCGCGCGGTCACGGCGCTGCGGCGACCCCTGCCCATCACGCTCGCGGCATGGACGACGCCTGCGGCGCTCGGCATCCTGCAGATGGCCGTCGTGTTCTGCGTCGTCGCGTTCGCCCTCGGGTACGCCGTGGCGCAGCCCTGGCCGATGCTCGGGTTCATGGCCCTCACCTCCGCGACCTTCGCGGCGATCATCCTCACGCTGAACGTGCTGCTGGGGAGCGTCGGGCAGTTCCTCGGGCTCGTGCTCATGGTGCTCCAGCTCGTCACGGCGGGCGGGACGTTCCCGTATCAGACGCTGCCGACGCCGCTTCGGACGCTGCACGAGGCGCTGCCGATGAGCCATGCGGTCGACGGCATCCGACAGCTCATGTACGGAGGGGACTACGCGCGCGCCTGGGCGGACGCGGGATTCCTCGGGCTGTGGCTCGTCGGCGCTCTGCTCGCGGCCTTCGTCGTGACCTTCCGGATGACGCGACGCCGCACGCTGCGCGACCTCCGGCCATCCCTCATCGGGTGATCGGCCGGGCGCTCTCGAGGATGCGCTGGAGGCAGAACCCGACCGTCGCGGCCTCGGGACTCGGAGCCCCGGCGTCGCGCACGGTCGAGAGGTAGCCGGCGACCGCGTCCTCGGCGGCGGACACGAGATCGTCGGCGTCCTCGGACTCGAGGGGCGCCGCGACGAGGTCGGCGCACGCGCGGATCGCGGTGACGAGCGGCTCATGCGCCGTGCGGTCGACCGTGGGCTCGCCGTCGTCCTCGCCACCCGAGCGGAAGAGCGCGTCGCTGAGGTCGCGGATCGAGAACACCGTGTGCTCGAGAGCCCTGCGGCGCCGGTCGTTGACGGCGCGCTCCTCACGGTGGCCGCGCGAGCGCGGGTTGCCCCGGGCGCTCTCGTCGGCATCGAGCACGTCGGCCGCGACCGCGGAGGCGGTGCGACGGAGCCCGCTCACGATCGTGTCGATCTCCTCGCGGGGCCCGGTGCCGCGCTCGAGGAGGTCCGCGAGATCGCGAAGCGACCCTGCCGCGGCATCCCTCAGCTGTGAGAGGCGCCGGCTGGCATACCCGAGGTGCAGCGGCGGCACGATCGCGAGGTTGACCGCGAGGCCGACGACGACGCCGAACGCGAGCGTGACGATGTACGAGATCGAGAACTGGTCGGCGTCGGCCCCGCCGAGGAGCAGGACGAACATCCCGGCCATCGCGACCCAGTCGCCGCCCGCCCCGAGGAAGCGCGTGGCCCCGGCGAGGACGCCGACGCCGACCACGCCGCCGAGGGCGACCACGGCCGGACCGCCCGCGTGCACGAGAGCGAGCCCCGCGGCGCCGAGCGCGATGCCGATGCCGACGCCCGCGAGCGTCTGCAGGCCCGTGCGCACCGAGCGCATCAGGGTGGGATACATGCTCACCAGCGCGCCCAGGGGAGCGTAGTAGGAGTACTCGTTCTCGGCGAAGGGCACCCAGGGGGCGAGGTACCACGCGAGACCGCACGCCACCGCCGTCTTGGCGGCGAGGAGGCCGCGCCCCGGCCCCTCGAGCTCCTGGCTGCGGCGCTTGAGCGCCTCCCACCGCGAGCGCCACGTCATGATCGAGACGGTACCGGTCGCCATGCGCTCGCGGAACGGGTGGACAGCGCCCGGGGTCGTCGTCTATCCGCGGGGCGGCCTCGCAGGCGCCGCGCCGTAGGATGGATGCCCGTGGCTCTCACTATCGGAATCGTCGGCCTGCCCAACGTCGGCAAGTCCACCCTCTTCAACGCCCTGACCAAGAACACGGTGCTCGCGGCGAACTACCCGTTCGCGACGATCGAGCCGAACGTCGGCGTCGTGGAGCTGCCGGACGCGCGCCTGGATCGTCTCGCCGAGATCTTCGGCTCGCAGCGGATCCTCCCGGCGCCGGTGTCGTTCGTCGACATCGCCGGCATCGTGCGCGGGGCGAGCGAGGGCGAGGGCCTCGGCAATCAGTTCCTCGCGAACATCCGCGAGGCCGACGCGATCGCGCAGGTCGTGCGCGGGTTCGCCGACACGGATGTCGTGCATGTCGACGGCAAGGTCGATCCGGCGAGCGACATGGAGACGATCAACACCGAGCTCATCCTCGCCGACCTCCAGACCCTCGAGAAGGCGCTGCCGCGTCTCGAGAAGGAGGTCAAGGGGAAGAAGACCGACCCGGCCGTGCACGCCGCGGCCCTCGAGGCGAAGGCCGTGCTCGACACGGGCAAGACGCTGTTCCAGGCCGGCTTCGACGTCGCGCCGATCAAGGAGCTCGGCCTGCTGACGGCCAAGCCGACGCTGTTCGTGTTCAACGTCGACGAGGGCGTCCTCACCGACGCCGCGCGGATGGCGGAGCTCGCGGCGCTCGTCGCGCCCGCCAAAGCCGTGTTCCTCGACGCGAAGGTCGAGTCGGAGCTCATCGACCTCGAGCCGGCCGAGGCACTCGAGCTGCTCCAGTCGCTCGGCCAGGAGGAGTCGGGGCTCGACCAGCTCGCGCGCGTCGGCTTCGAGACGCTCGGGCTGCAGACCTACCTCACCGCGGGGCCCAAGGAGGCGCGCGCGTGGACCATCCGCAAGGGGTGGACGGCACCGCAGGCCGCCGGGGTCATCCACACCGACTTCGAGCGCGGCTTCATCAAGGCCGAGGTCGTCTCGTTCGCCGACCTCGACGAGGCCGGGTCGATGAACGAGGCCAAGGCGAAGGGCCGCGTGCGGATCGAGGGCAAGGACTACGTCATGCAGGACGGCGACGTGGTCGAGTTTCGATTTAACGTATAGCGTTATTGACGCTTCGCGTTATACACTGGTCTCGTGATCAGGTCGTTCGGGAGTAAGGACACCGAGCGCCTGTGGCGTCGTGAGCGCGTGCGGTCCATCGATCCCAGGATCCATCGGGTTGCTCTGCGCAAGCTGCGCCAGGTGGGGTCGGCGGAGGTGCTCGAAGACCTCCGCGTCCCGCCCGGCAACCGGCTCGAAGCACTGAAGGGTGATCGGGCCGGGCAGTACAGCATCAGGATCAACGACCAGTGGCGAATCAGCTTCGTGTGGACGGATGCTGGGCCAGAGGAGGTGGAGATCGTTGACTATCACTGACAAGATCGAGCCGATCCACCCGGGAGAGGTCCTCATGGAGGACTTCATCGAGGGGTTCGGGATCACTCAGAACAAGCTCGCGGTGTCGATCGGGGTGCCGCCGCGTCGGATCAATGAGATCGTGCACGGCAAGCGGGGGATCACCGCGGACACCGCATTGCGGCTGGCGAAGTACTTCGGCACGTCGGCTGAGTTCTGGATCAACCTGCAGAGCCACTACGAGCTTGACCGGGCAGAGGATGCTGCGGGGGAGCAGATCGAGTCGATCACGCCGCTGCAGGTCACGTGAGCGACTTCGCCGCCTACGCGCCCAGCGTGAATCCGTCGGTGGCCAACGGGACGGTCAGCACCAGGTTGGCCGACCCGGCGGACGCTGGCGCGCTCGCCACAGTCATGGCAGTGCGTGGCGGAACCGTCGACGAACACGTCGATCGCGCGCGGAGGATGATCGAGCGGCTGGATGTCCTGCTCATCGCTGAGCGGGATGGAGATGCAGTCGGCTGGTGCGGCGTGCAGAAGTTCGCACTTCACCCCGGCTCTGATCCGGAGTGGCTGATCGCAGGGCTGACGGTCGTGCCTGAGGCGCGCCGAGAGGGTGTCGCTGCCCGGCTGCTGGGCGAGGTGCTCCGAGCCGCGACGGAGAGAGCGCCTGGCGAGTCGGTCTTCAGCGTGATCAACGCCCGGAACCTCGCCTCGATCGATCTGCACCTGAAGCTGGGATTCGTCGAGGTGGGGCGGTCGGCGAACTACGCGGGCATCGAGTTCACCGGCGGTGAGGGAGTGCTGCTGAGGCATGGGTGAGCTCTTGACCCAGAGGTTGGTCTGTACCGGAACTCGGTGGAGTTCCGCTTCAATGTGTGAGGCGATTGGCTGCCTATCGCGTTGACCAGCGGGGGTTCAGTCGTCCAAGAGTGGGTTGTATCTCATGCTCAGCCCTCGTTCGATCGCCGCGAGGCCTCCGGCGATGATGACGAGGAGGTTCTGCCAACCCGCGAGGCGGATCGCCGGGATCTCGAATACTGGGAGCCCGACGTACGACGTCAGCAGACCGACGAGGTTGATCAGCTGAGGAAGCTCGAGCAGAAGCACCCCCACGACGATGAGGGTGGCGACGATTCCGACTGCTCGACTGGTTGCGGGGTGCTGGCGGTCGAGGTTCGCTCGCCAAGCCTCGGCGGTGCCCGCAGCAGGGGTCAGCGGCTGGGTCTCCCGTGCCTTCGCCTCGCGGATGCGTACGTACTTCATCCCGAGCTTTGCGACAGCTGCCTCGATGTGCGCGCCGTCTTCGATGGCGAAGGAGGCCTTGCGTCGCGTTGTGTCGACGAGGCGACCGTCGCGGTACAGGGAGATGCGCTCATCGAGATCGAGGTACCCGGAGTCGACGACGTAGTGATGTCCGTTCCGGTGCACCTCGAATCTCCCCCGGATGAGGCCGGCTCCCCACCGGAGGGGCCTCAGCGTCGTTGATGATTGCGTGGTCACGATGCGACTCCTCGAAACATGTCGTCGATGGATGTCTGCAGCAGCGCGAGCGCCCGATCGGGCGAGGACTGGCCGAGGAGAACCTGCCCGCTGAGCCCTTCGGCCGTAGCAAGGAGTCCCTGAAGAGTGCCTTCGGTGTTGTTCGAGTCGAGGCGGATCCTGCTGGATTCCAGGAGGCGTTCGAGGAAGGCGAGAAGTTCGGCGTGCCCCTCGCGGATCCTCGTCGCCAGGATGTCCTCCGTGAGCGCCAGCGACTCGAACTGCGCCACCACCCGCAGTCGTCGCATCGCTGTGTCGTCGGTGGGAATCATCGCGCGCAGGACGGCGGTCAACACCTGTTCCGGCGCGGCGGCTTCCCCGACGGCCGTGGCCACCTCTGCGGCAACGGCGTGCTGTACCGAGTCGAAGGCCGCGAGCATCAGAGCAGTGCGGTCGGGGAAGTAGTGCTGAACCCGGCCGGGCGAGACCCCAGCAGCGGCAGCAACTCGTCGCACCGTCAACGCGCCGGCACCTTCCTCCGCCACCAGTACGCACGCTGCGGCAGCGATAGCGCCGCGCACTGTCTCGTGGTCCCGCCCCACACCTCGGCTCACTGGCACCTCCTAATCGATACGAGTGTATCGGATTGCGAGGCAGGTGTGCCAGATGTTCGTCCGTGCCGGAACTCGGTGGAGTGGAGATTCAATTTGTGAGCAAGGGGCGGCCCACCTCCAGCCCATAGGCCGTCGCGGGGTGAGGATTTCACGTCGTACTGTCGAGTGGGCGAAAACGAGCGGAGGGACGGTCTCCGGATGGAGTACAGGATCATCGCCGAGGGCATCGTGACGTTCGGAATCCTCACGCCGTGGTCGGACGTCCGGTCTGTTGTGCTGGCACGCGAACCGGGCGTGACGGTCGGCGGTCTCACCGTTGCCGAGTCCTATCTGCAGATCATCGTCGAACTCATGAACGGTGACTTCCTCGAGATCCCCGAAGGGAGCCCGAGCTGGGACTCGGTGGTGGACCATCCGCCGATACATCGCCCATTGCGGGTGCCCGACCTCCCAGCGCTGCTCGCCACGGATGGAGTGGAAGACGCGGTGCTCTGGCGCGCCTGACAACCAAGAGGTTGAAGCGGTTCGCTGCGCCCGTCTGCCAGAGGTTGGTCTGAACCCCGCGACCTGGGGAGTTTCGATGAGCAACTCTGAGGAGATTCGCTGAGCGCCGTCACCCCGTGTCCTCGCCGGCGGGAACACGTCCCGGATCAGCTCCCAGACCTCGTCCGTGATGACATCTCGCGACACGACTCAAGAATCACCTGAAGGCTCCACACCCACATTTAGCAACACGGCCTAACGGGCCGGCCGAGTTGCCGGTCTACTCGATCGCCGAGGCATTCGTGAAGCGATCCGGAATGTACATCGGGCAGCCCGTCACGTTCGAGCGAGTGCACACGTTCCTGCTCGGTTTCGAAACGGCGATGTTGTACGTTCGCGACGAGCTCGCGCGCGATCGCAATGCGTTTCAGCCCGTGGGCGTGCTCGGTCAGTTCCGGGAGCAGCTGCGATCCGAGGGGCGGCTCAGGTGGGACTCCTGGTCCCTGACGATCGTGGCGGAAGCGATCGGCTGGACTGGCGACGCGCCTCCGGCAATCGACGATCTGACCGAAGAGCAACACCTCGAGGCAGTCCGGAACCTTCTCCCGTTGCTCGAGAAGGTCTTTGCCCTCCCCGCGGAGCTTGTCACCTCGCTCCGTGACTCCGCCTGAGAAGGGTGGGCGCACCACCGCTGTCGGTGGGGCGAGCCATGCTCTACGGCGCGTGGAAGAACGGCGGCGCGCACATCTTCTCGGTCGTCAAGACCGAGAACGGCGTGCGTCTCGTCGGCGGCCAGGTCGCCGATGCGGATGTGTCGAGCTACCTCGACGGCATGCACTTCGGCCCGGAGCTGCCGGCCACGCACAAATCCTGGGCCGACGTCGTCACCGACCAGAATGAGGCGCTCGAGCGTGGGCGGATGCAGTTCCTCCAAGAGCTCGCGGATGCCAGCACCAACCGGCCCGGCCTGAACCGGATCGGCGTCGGCGGGCTGATGCTGACGGAAGAGGAGCAGGAGCGCATCGCAGGTATCGTCGAACGCGGACCAGGATCCGGTGGACAGTGAGGACGCTTCATGCTGACGTTCGATGAGGCGCGCGAGGCGCTTCGCGCGTACCTGGAGGAACATCCGCCCGCCATGGCCGGGACGCTCTACATCGCGCCAGAGGGGCTCGAAGACGATGCCGCCTACTTGCCGACCTGGGGTGCGCGTGAGGCGCTCGTCGAATGGCGTGACGCGTATATTCGCCGCGACAACCAGGCGCTGTTCGTCGACAAGCAGACCGGCGAGATCACGGTCGAACTCCGCAACGCGGCGCACAAGCGGATCATGAAGATGACTCCGGTGCGCGCCACGGAGGCGTGAGCGCTCGGGGAGCTGCCGTGCGGCGCACGGGTGCGGAGAGTCGCTGATCGAGGATGCCTGGAGGAGTGATTTGATGGAGATGGTGGAGCCTGCCCTGATGGCGCGGTGTGATGCGCTGCGGCAGCCGGTGACGGATCTGACGTTGTCGGGGATCCAGGAGGTGATGGATCCCAAGGCGGTTCCGCGGGCGATGGCGGCGATCAATCAGGTGTCGGCGGTGCTGGCGGAGGGGACCGCGGGGATCGAGTCGCCGCGGTATCTGTCGTGGCACGCGACGGCTTCGCAGACGCTGCGGAGCATGATGGACGCGCTGCAGGCCGGTGATGGGGCGGAGTCGTGGCGGCTGTTCACGGCACCCGGAACGGGATTCAACGAGCTCGGCGCTGCGTGCCAGGGCTGTGAGGGCTGGTGACCGTGGGCGAGATCTATCGCGCCGAGGACGCCGAGGTGGTGGCGCGGCGGATCGCGGCTGCGACGGGTGCCAAGGCGAACACTCCTCGTGAGGGTGAGCTGCTGAGGTTCGTCCCCGGGAACCTGTTCGTCGCCGATCGCGCCGAAGACGGCACGTATCGCCTGCGGGAGTTCGAGCGGGGTGCGGTCGAGTTCGAAGTCCGCTCGGACGCGTTCGATCCGATCGTCCGGGCGCTGACGCTCGCAGTGGCGCCGTCCGCATCCAACGTTCGGTACGACCCGGATTGGCAGTCGGCGCGGCTGGATCCGCGGTTCGAGTGCAGCTCGAGTGATCTGAGGTGGCCGGCCGACGAGCACGGATCGTGGGCGGTCTTCGACGGCGGTGCGGCGAGCGGCCCGATGCGACTCGCGCGGGTGATGGACGCATCGATCGAGGAGATCGCGCAGGCGATGGCTCACCCGGAATCGGGCGGCCTGCTCGACGGCATCTACCGCCTGGTGTGAAGGGGGCGCCGGATCCGCAATGACGGAGCATCGTGACGGCGCACCGCGGCGTCTGGGTCCGGGCCGGTGCGCTTACTGGGACGGTCGGCCGTGCAAGTGCGAGCCGCCTTCGACGATGTCCCGGAACGGCAGGTCCGCGGCCTTGGACACGAATCACGATGACGGAGCACTGATCATGGTCGAGAGAGATCGCAGTGGACGGCGGATTCCCCGTCGATTCTCCGACGCCGTGCATCTCGAGTTCCGCGGCTACCGCTACCCCCTCACGGCGGGGGGCGCGCGCATTCGAGGCGACCGTGCCGTTCGCGGAGCTGACCGACGTCGAATCCGTCGCCAATGTGCTGGCGACGAACGCCGCGTGAGGGGAGGGACAGGCCTGTGGAGGTGAACGAGCCTGCGCTGGTGGCGCGGTGTGACGCGCTGCGGCAGCCGGTGACGGATCTGACGCTGTCGGGGATCCGGGCGGTGATGGATCCGAAGGCGGTGCCGCGGGCGATGGCGGCGATCAATCAGGTCTCGGCCGTGTTGGCGGAGGGGACGACGGGGATCGATTCTCCGCGGTATCTGTCGTGGCATGCGACGGCGTCGGAGACGTTGCGGAAGATGATGGAGGCGCTCGAGGCCGGGGATGGCGCGGCGTCGTGGAAGCTGTTCACGGATCGTGAGACGCTGTTCACGGATCGTGAGACCGGGTTCAACGAGCTCGGCGCGGCCTGCCAGGGGTGCGAGGGCTGGTGACCCGGCACGAGTTCGACGGGAGCCATGATGGGTGACTGGTACGACACGCTGTTCTGGAGCGAGCCGCGGCCGCTTCGCGACTCGGACCGCGCGCTTCTGGCCGGAGCGGGGCTGCCGGCTGAGCACCCGGGCTGGACTCGGGCGGCGGCATGCGTGCAACGCACCGTGTGGAACGCGAGCCAGGAGCGCGAGGAGGTCTTGACCGAGAGCTACGAGGGGCAGCGCTATCGCAACGAGGAGCTCGGCCTGGCGTACTACTCGACGCTCTCGCGCGATCCGGAGGAGCCCGACCAGCTCAGACCTGTCGGGGACACCTCGGACCGGGACATCTTCTACCGGATCTACCAGAGCTGGATGGCCCGCTATCGCTGATGCCATCGACGCGGACCAGGATCCGGTGGACAGTGAGCCGGCGACGTCGGCGGCGTTCAGTAGGATCTGAGCATGGCCGTCGATGTGATCCGTCTGCACGCCACGCCCGCGCACGCCGCGCGTGCCCGGAAGGCGGAGCGGGGCATCGTGCTGGTCTCGCTGATCCCGGGTGCCTTCGGCGTACTCTTCCTGTGGCTCGGCGTGCTGAAGCCGCTCATCGACGGTGAGCCGGTCACGGTCGCGGGCGTCATCTTCACGCTCGTGTTCCTCGGGATCGTCGTCGGCGCGATCCTCTGGGCTCGGCATGCGCGCGCGACGAGCCTGCGCTCGGTCGGACCGGACGGGTTGGTGTTCGCGGTCTCGACGCAGCAGTTGACGCTCGCGGACCGCGTGATCCCGTGGAGCGAGATCGCGAGCATCGCCTTCCGGCGCACGCTCGAGCTGAGCACCGACGCCACCGGCACGGCGGCCGCGGCAGGCCGTCGGATCGGGCAGCGGCTCGCGGCGAACTCGGGCCGCAGCTATCACAACGTCATCGTCACGAAGACCGACGGGTCGACGGTGAAGTTCCCGTTCGGCTCGTACCTGGGTGACCTCGAGTTCGAGCAGGCGCAGGCCGCGACCCGCTCGGTCTCGCCCGTGCCGGTGAAGCGGACCGGCAACTACCCGGACGCGGACGACGTGGAACTGCCGATCTGACAGCGATCCGGCGAATCGCGGGACGACTCAGGCGGGCGGCGCGGGCGGCAGATAGAGGTTTCGTACGAGATCTCCTGACCGCTCGGGGTGTCCCAGATCTGCGGCCGGCCATCGACGTCGACGAGCTGCAGGTCCGATCCGACCTCGAAGCTCCAAATGCCGATCAGCGCCGGTTCCAGCGCACAGGCCAGGTTGTAGTCGACGACATGCCAGGCCGACGGATCCTGCAGGGTCTCATCCGTGTCGATCTGGCTCATGAAGCGCCAGCCGGTGTCGCCCGGCGCGGCCGACGGTTCGCGCACCATGAACTGCACGCGCGCCTCGCGCCCGAGCACGCTGCTCGTGACGAGGCACGTGCCGGCGTTCTCGATGCAGATCGGGTAATCCACGGCCTGTAGCTCCTCGGTTCGGGTCAGCGCTGGCCGGCGACCGTGAAGCGCTCGAGCACGCCCTGGGCGACGAGATCGCGGATGCCGACGAAGTCATCTGCGAGCGTCATCCGCAGCCCGCCGCCGGCGCGGCCGAACCACGGCTGGGCAACCCCCACGCGCACGAGCACATTCGCGCGGGTGAGCAGCATGTGCCGGTCTGCGCCCGCGCCGAGTGCGGTCGGCGGCAGTGCTCGCGCCTCGAAGCTCGTGCCGTACGGGAAGAACTGGGTGCCGTCGAGCACGCCGATCCGGTCGACGAGCAGGCCGACCGGCAACTGGATCAGCAGCGTCTCGCGCTGTGTGCGGTCCACGAGGTCCGCGAGGTGCGGCGTCGCCGCGTTGATGGCCTGCTCCACGTCGGCCGAGGCGAACTGCGCGACGGGCGGCAGCGGCTGGACGACCCAGGCCGTGTTGCTAAATGCTGGTTCGGACCCTTGGGTGATCCTTGAGTCGTGTCGCGAGATGTCATCACGGACGAGGTCTGGGAGCTGATCCGGGACGTGTTCCCGCCGGCGAGGACACGGGGCCGTCGTCCGGTGGATCGGCGCACAGTGGTCGAGGCGACCGCGTGGCGGTTCCGCACGGGATCTGCGTGGCGAGACCTGCCCGATCGGTTCGGGAGCTGGAACACGATCTACAAGAACTTCCGCCGGTGGGCGAGCGACGGCGTCTGGGAGGACCTGCTCACCCACGTGCAGAAGCGGGCGTCGCTGGCTGGCGAGATCGACTGGGTCGTGTCGGTGGATTCCTCGATCGCGCGTGTCCATCAGCATGGCGCGACCTTGCCCCGGGTCACAGGGGGATCCGTCGAACTACAAGAAGTCCGGGCCAGAGCCTCCTGACCACGCGATCGGCCGGTCACGGGGTGGTTTGACGACGAAGATCCATCTCGTCTGCGTCGGGAAGGCCCGGGCGCTGGCGTTCGTCCTCACTGGCGGGCAGGTCGCAGACACGAGCATGTTCACCTGCGTACTCGACGAGATCCACATCCCCGGCCGGGAGCCCGCGCGCACGAGACCGGACCGGGTGCTCGCGAACAAGGGCTACCCGTCGAAGAAGAACCGGGCCTGGCTGCGCGAGCGCGGCGTCAAGGCCACGATCCCCGAACGCGACGACCAGACCGCGCACCGTCGCAAGCGGCCGGGCCGTCCGATCGACTCCGGCGATGACCAACGGGAGCGCTACAAGGGCCGCAACGTCGTCGAGCGGTGCTTCAACTTCGTGAAGCAGTGACGCGGACCCGCTTCCCGCTACGACAAGACCGCCCGGTCATACGCGGCAGGACTCTGCCTCTCCGCCGCTCTGCAATGGAATTAGCAACACGGCCTAGTCTCGCGCAGTGGTAACTGACCGGCGCCGTCGGCGATCGGATGGAGCGGGTGCAAGCGGCTATAGGTCCGTACTGGCACTCATTCAGGCCTCGCATAGGGATCTCGGGGCTCTTACACGACAGTCCGTGAGGGTTGCCGGATGCATGCGTTCGAGTTCTCCTCTGTCGACTGGCTACTACTCGCCGCGCCCGATGACCCGGTACTGCTGGGCTCCGTGGCGGTCGCGTACGGCGATGCCGAGGTTGCGGAGTTCGTCTCGGGCGTCCTCGGCGGCGCCGGGACGCTTGTCGGCCAGCGCACGTTGCCGGGCTCGCAGGAGGTCGTGCGTGCGGGCATCCAGCAGCCCGCTGCCGTCGACCCAGGTGGCGAAGGCGTGGTCGTGGGGGTCTCGTGTTCCTTGCCAGGGGTAGTCGAAGCGTTCGAAGGCGTCGCGCAGCCTGTCGACGAGCACCTTGTCGGTGTTGACGCGCAGCAGTTCGTTCGTGGCGCTGTCGGTGACGACAAGGTCGCGACCGTCGGTGAACACACCGCCGATGCGTTCACGAGCGACGTAGCGGTTGCTCCCGGCACGGTGCACCGTCACTCCCTCGGGAGTGACGGTGATGGTGCCGTTCTCCTTCTGCCACTCTTTGGCGAACCAGAACCCGACACCGAGCCCAGCCAGAGTGAGTACCGGGATCGCCCAGACCAGGGGCAGGCCCGCAGCCAAGCGCAGCGGACCGGGTGCGTCACCGGCGAGCCCGAGCAGCCAGGTCACGAGCGGTCCGATGACGAAGGCGGCGCCGAAGCCGAGCAGTGCGCCTGCCGCGTGCATGCCGACGATCCATCGCCGTGGGATCGATACGTTGACGGTGTTCTCAGCCATTAGGTTCCTCCTGGCGGCCTTGCGGAGGGTTGAGGTAACCCAGCACGGTGCGGTGCAACTCGATATGTGGGGAGTGCCCTGGACGGGCGTTGAGATAGGTCGCATCGACGATGGCCTGCAACCAGGCCGCCGTCTCGGTGGCGTCCAGGTCCGGGTCGATGGCTCCCTCGGTGATCCCGCGAGAGATCAGCGCGGCCAGGCCCTCACGTATGACGTTTGCGGTGCGCCCCACCACGGCGAGCAGCTTGGGGTCATCGCCAGCGCGGCGTAGCAGCTCGATCAGCATGCCCGAGGCCGACGGGTCGGCGGCGTCTCGGGCCAGGGCGTCGAGTACGTCCAAGATCGCCGTCACCGGGTCGGGCGCTTTGACATGACGGGCGATCAACGCCTCGGCGGCAGGCAGGTCACGCTCGAACACCGCCCGGAACAAGGAAGCCTTGTCCTCGAAGTAGTAGAAGACACTGGCCGGACTCGTGCCGGCCGCTTTGGCGACCTCCGCGACGCTCGTGCGGTCATAGCCCTGAGCGGCGAACAGACGGCCAGCCTCCACGGCGATCTGCTCCCGCTTCTGCGCGATCCGCTCCGGATCAGCTCGCCTCGGCACCATTCTCCAATCATTACCTGATCAGTCAGTCAAAGAATACGATGGGGGCATGACTCAGGACAACCCACCTGCCGGCTGTGGGGTCCACGTCAAGCAACGCGGTGCCGGCGTAACGCCGCGCTCGCCGCCACGGCGGGCCGGTACGTCACATGCCCACCGCGGACTCAGGGAGTCTGGTCAGGGGTCAGCGGGATCCAGGAGGACAATCCGAGCAGCGCGTGACCGAGCACCGTGGCACTGCGGGCTCGAACGATCGACGTAAGCTCACCCGCCAACCGCGGCTTCTTTTGGTCGTGCTCATCGGTTCGCAGCGCATTGACACTGGCGGCTTGGATGTCGGCCCGCCACTGCTTGACGGCTGCGCCCAGCTCGGGACTGGCCCCGACAGTGGGGTCGGCGAGCAGGCGGATGAGGGCTTGGCCGTCGCGCTTGTCGAAGGTGACCGTGAGCGCGTGGGCCAGGTAGTCGCTGGCGGAGGGCTGGTAGTCGAGGAACTTCGCCAGGGACCGAACATGTCGAGGGCGCATGGTCTCGATCGCCGCGAGTCCGAGGTCCTGTTTGGTGTCGAAGTGGTGGTACAGGCTGCCTCTGCCGAGTCCCGCACGGTCCAGAACCATCCTCGGGCTGGTGGCGGTGTAGCCCCGCTCGGACATCAGGTGGCTCATCGCGGCGATGAGCCTGTCCCTACTGTCATACGGTCGGCGTCCCATCTTCTCCACACTAGGTGTGCTCGGCCGCCCTTATACGACGTCGAGGGCGAGCACACCGCCGCCAACCGCGCTGCCGGGCTGCGGGATGCGCGCCGCATCGGCGCGGTCTTCCTCTCGCCGGACCGCGTGCCCTGGGATGCGAAGGCCCAGCACCACCTTGAGGCGCGGCGGGCCGGGAAGGCCGCCTGACGCCGGTCGTGACGGCCGACGGCATCACCATCCTCCACCGCGTTGGTCCTCCGGCGCAGAGGTCGGCCGTTGATCGGCGGCAGGCAGTCGTATTTCGACCCGCATGCCGCCATCTGTGCGGGCCTGCAGCGTCAGCGTGCCGTCGTGGCCGTCGACGATCGCGCGTGCGATCGCCAGGCCGAGTCCCGTTCCCGAGTGGTCGTCACGTCGTGTGCGCTCGGATCCGCGCTGGAACGGCTCCGCAAGCGTCGACACGGTCGCGTCGTCGAGGACCTCGCCGGTGTTCTCCACCACGAGGGTGACCTCGCCATGGGTCGACGACGTCGCCACGCGTGCCCAGCCGCCCGCTGTGTTGTGGACGATCGCATTGTGCAGCAGGTTCGTCGCCAGCTGGCCCAGCAGGGCAGGGTCCCCGCGCACGTCGGCGCGGTCGCCTGACAGGTCCAACGTGACGTCGTTGCGCTCGGCAAGCGGCAGAAGCTCTTCGGCCGCCGCCTCGGCAGCCAACGACAGATCGATGGGTTCACGCTTGTCGATGCCCCGCTCGGCAGAAGCGAGAGCGAGCAGCGCCTCTGCCACGGCAATGGCGCGGTCATTCGTCGCGGCGAGGCGCTCGAGGGCGACGCGCGGATCCGCGTCAGGGTCGTCACGTGCGACGTCGAGCACCGATCGCATCACCGACAGGGGCGTGCGCAGCTCATGTGAGGCGTTCGCGGCGAAGCGCCTCTGCTCGGCGACGTGTGATTCGATGCGGGCGAGCATGCTGTCGAACGCGTCCGCGAGCTCGCCGAACTCGTCGTCGCGCCCGGTCATCCGGATTCGGTGCGACAGGGACCCCGCGGCCGTGGCTCTCGTCGCGGCGGTGATGCGCTGCAGAGGCGAGAGCATCCGTCCGGCCAGGAACCATCCGCCGATGAGCCCGAACGCCACAAGGAAGGCGAAGGCCCACGCAGCGCGCGGCCAGAACGCGCGGCCCAGGTCCGACCGGTTCGGCACGAACCCGCTTCGCATGGGAATCGCGTCGTCGGGCACATAGCGCAGCAAGAACAGCCACACGAGCGCGAGCAGGATCACGCCGGCGACGATGACGATCAGCGCGTAGCTGAGGGCGAGGCGCGCACGGGCGCTGCGTAGAAGCGTCATGACGGCACCGCGATGCGGTATCCGACGCCAGGCACCGTTTCGATGAGCATCGGTTCGCCGAGGCGTTTGCGCAGGGATGACACGGTGATGCGCACGGCGTTCGTGAACGGGTCGGCGTTCTCATCCCATGCGCGTTCGAGCAGCTCCTCGGCGCTGATCACGCCCCCGGCGGCGTCGACGAGCACTTCGAGGACGGCGAACTGCTTGCGGGTGAGGGCGACGTAGCGGCCGTCACGGTAGACCTCGCGGCGGAAGGGATCCACGCGCAGTCCTGCGGCTTCGAGGATCGGCGGTCGCCGTCGGTCTCTGCGTCGGGCGAGGGCGCGGATCCGCAGCACGAGCTCGCGCATCGCGAACGGCTTCGTGAGGTAGTCGTCGGCTCCGAGCTCGAAGCCGGTCTCCTTGTCGTCGAGCCGGTCGGCGGCCGTCAGCATGAGGATCGCCGGTCCTTCCCCTGAGGCGACGATCCGGCGGGCGACCTCGTCGCCGGATGGGCCGGGGATATCGCGGTCGATCAGCGCGATGTCGTACTCCGTGACCGACAGCGCCTCGAGCGCCGAGTCGCCGTCGCGCGCGATGTCGGCGCTGATCGCTTCCAGGCGCAGCCCGTCACGGACCGCTTCGGCGAGGAGGGGCTCGTCTTCGACGATCAGCACGCGCATGCGCCCATCGTACGAACGCGCACATATCGTCCGCGTATCGAAAACGGCATACGCTCTCGCAACACGCGCCCGCGTGAGCTGGGGGTATGACATTCACGAAGCGCATCTTGTCTGCCAGTGCCCTTGTGGCAGTGATGCTCGGCGCGGCCGCCTGCGGGGCGGCTCCCGACTCCGCGGATCCGCGGTTCGCCGACGGGACCCTGCCGGAAGAGACGACGCTCGACGACACGTATCCCGGCATCACGAACCTCGATCCCGACCTCGTCGCGGCCGTGCGGGCGGCCTCCGCCGACGCCGCCGAGGAGGGCATCGAGTTCTTCGTCAACAGCGGCTGGCGCTCGGTCGAGCATCAGCAGCGCCTCTATGAGGAGGCGGTCCAAGAGCACGGGTCCGAGTCGGCCGCCGCCCGCTGGGTCGCGACGCCCGAGGGATCGGCGCACACGACCGGCGAGGCCATCGACATCGGCTACTGGGATGCCGCAGCGTGGCTCCAGGAGAACGGCGCGCGCTACGACCTGTGCCAGATCTTCGACAACGAACCGTGGCACTTCGAACTGCGCGAGGGGGCGAGTGCCGACGGGTGCCCGAAGCCGTACTGGGACGCGAGCTTCGACCCGCGCAACAGCGCCTGAGGCCTGACCCGAGCTCATGACGCCGGCAACGAAAGCGCCGCCAGTGCATGAGGGCCGAGTCGCCCCGCCTGTCCCGTGGGGTCTGCTTTCGCCGACAGCCAATCAGGAAATGGTGCCTGAGGGCCGGATCGGCGAGGGCGAGCATGAGCTCGTGCAGGCCGAGGTGGCCCTGGCGATGGCCGAGGGGTACCTGCAGAACCTGAAGTCGCGGAGGAGTGGCCGAGTAGCCGGCACTGATAGGATCGAAGGCGTACGCCCCGGTGACTATTCGGGCCTTCGGGCCCGGACTCTCGGGGCCACAGTTTTTCTCTCCTTGGTCGTCGCCGGCATCGGCACCTACTGGTCCAACAGGCGCTCGAAGGAGGCGCTTGCTGGGTCGCGACGCGCCGCCGCCGATGCTCGTTGGTCGGCGCGGCAGGAAGCGGTGCAGCGGCTCATCGGCTTCGACTGAATCGGCCTGACTTTCGTTCCTATCGGGAGCCTTGTCCAGCAGGTGCCGGATTGGCTGATTCCAGGTCAGCGTAGTACGCGTCTTCGACCTCGATCGGGGTGCGCATGTCGAGCTCGCCGTGGAGGCGTTGGTTGTTCCACCACCAGACGTACTCGAGCGTCGCGAGCCCGACTTGCTCGACGGTTCGCCACGGTCCGCGCTGACGGATCAGCTCGGTCTTGTAGAGGCCGTTGACCGCCTCCGCGAGGGCGTTATCGAACGAGTCGCCGACGGTCCCGGTGGAGGGCATGGCGCCGAGCTCGACGACGCGGTCGGTGTAGACCATCGCCATGTAGTTCGAGCCGTGGTCCGAGTGATGCGTCAGCCCGGTGAGGTCGCCGTCGGGGTCCCACGCGGCCATGTCGAGCGCCTGCAGCGGCAAGATCTCGGCCTTCAGCGTCGCGGCGACGTTCCAGCCCACGATGCGGCGGGAGTAGACGTCGGTGACGAACGCGACATACGCGAACCCGGACCACGTCGCGACATAGGTCACGTCGCAGACCCAGAGCCGGCGTGGCGCGTCGGCGGTGAACCGCCGGTTGACGCCATCTCATTGGCCCTGCGCAGCTCGGCGTTTTCCTTCTGCAGCCGCTTGATCTCCGCCGCCGCATCGGTCGTCAGCCCCGGCTTCACACCCGCGCCGACCTCGGCCCGCCGCTGCCACAGCCGCAGCGTCTCCGGGCTCATCCCCAACAGCCCGGCCACATGGCGGACGGCGCTCATCATCGTCGGGTGCGACGGCCGCGTCTCCGCGAGCATCCGCAACGCCCGCTCACGCATCTCCGGCGAATACTCCCTGTTCATCGAGTTCCATCCTTGCTTGAGGTCGATTCAGTTTCCTTCCGATGGAACATGCGCCGCCGTACGCGGCCCATCCATCGTCGAAAGGCATGACGACATGGAGAAGGCCCGGTGGTACCTAGGACAGATTGGGCACCCTTCGCGTCGTCATGCCGCCGTGACACCTGGGAAACTGGAGACATGCCCGAGCACCCGGAACCCCGACTGGCGGACTTCCTTCGCGCAGCACGGGGTCGTCTGACACCCGAGCGTGCTGGGATCTCCGATGCTGCCGGGCGTCGCCCCGGTGGAGGGGCTGCGGCGGGAGGAGCTCGCGATGCTGGCCGGCGTGAGCGTCGACTATTACACCCGCCTGGGACAGGGGCGCAGCAAGAGCGCATCACCAGAGGTCCTTGACGCGATCGCCGGAGCGCTTCAGCTCGACGACGCCGAGCGCATGCATATGCACGCCATCGCCAGGCAGCGGCCAGCCCGTCCGCGCTCGGACAAACCGCAGCGGCTGCATCCGGAGACACGGGCGCTCCTGGACGTGTTCGAGGCCCCGTTGCGACCGGCCTTCGTCCTCGGCCGACGCCTGGACGTTCTGGCGCACAACCGCCTCGCCGGCCTGCTCATCGCGGACTTCGAGGGCATGCCCGTGTCCGAGCGCAACCAGGCCAGGTTCGTCTTCCTTGACCCGCATGCACGAGACCTGTACGCCGACGGGGGACAGGTCGCGGCCGATACCGCCGCGATGCTGCGCATGGACGCCGGGGACCACCCCGATGATCCGGCGCTCGGCCGCCTGGTCGGCGAGCTGGCGATCCACAGCCCCGACTTCTGACGCCTCTGGGCGCGCAAGCGCGTCCACCGACGCAGCGCCGGCACCAAGAGTTGCCGCCATCCGCTCGTCGGCGAGCTCACCATCACCTATCAGGCGCTCACGCCCGGCGACGACCCCGAACAGACGGTGTTCGTCTACCGCGCTGAGACGGTAAGCCCGTCGGAGCACGCGCTGCGGCTTCTCGCGTCGGCGCCGACCGCGAGCGCGCCGGCCGGCGCCGACCGGCGGATCAGCCCTTCGAGTGCACCGTGACGATGTAGCCGTCGGGGTCTCGGAAGGAGAACTGCGTGCCGAACGGTCCTTCGAGCGGCCCCTGCACGATCACCACGCCCTGGGTGCTCAGTCGCTCGTGGAGGCCAGCCGCGTCCTCGTTGCGAAACCAGACGCCGATGCCGGCGCCCGGTTGAGGGATGGCGTCGAGGTCGACACCAGGCAATGGGACGCGCACTGCAAAGGTCGCGTCCCCTGCCGAGAACACCGCGGCGTCCGGGTTCGGCGCAGGCAGCCGCACCATGCCCACGGTGTGCTCGTAGAACGCTGCGGAGGCCTCGAGATCGCGCACCTGAAACGAGACGAAGTCCGGGCCGCTGGTCGTGCTGTTCATGAGTTTCTCCAATCATCGGGGTGTCAACATACTGACACTGACTGGATTGTGTGTCAAACTGTTGACATGAAGTCGGGAGGATACGTGTCTCCGGATCAGCTGGGCGTGCTGATCAAGGAGACCCAGGCCGTCTTGAACCAGCGGATGGATGAGGTGCTGCGTCCACTCGGGCTCAGCGTCTCTCAGTACGCCTGCCTGCGGAACCTGCACGAAGAGCCCGGCATCACCGGATCAGAGCTGGCTCGGCGCACCTTCGTGTCGCGCCAGTCGATGAACGTGCTCGTTCAAGGGTTGGAGAGGCAGGGCCTCGTTGAGCGGGCCCCCGAGCCCGGCCCGCGTCGTGAACGCGGAGCCATGCTCACTCACGCGGCAACCGAAATCCTGGCACGCGCCGACAACGCGGTGTCGGACGTCGTCGGCGCCATGACCGAGCACCTCGGGCAGGAGCAGCGCAACGAGCTCCACGCACTGCTCAGCGCATGTCGGGATGCACTCATCGTCCCGATGAGCGGCGGAGGCTGAGCTGTCGTGGGGGACAGGACGACGTCGACGCCCGAGAAGTGATCGGCGAAGGCGTAGCTGAGAGCGTGCAGTTCCGTCAGGACACGCAGGAGTTCGACGGCTGTCATGCTCCGCCCCGCCCGCACGACCTCTGCAGTCACCGGTTCGAGCACATCCGGATCGAGGCCTTCTCCATCGCTCAGGAGCCTGGCCAGATGTGCCACGGCGATCGCGCCGAAGACGGAGCCGACCCTCCTGACCTCTTCGGTGGGCCGCACACGCACGACACGATGCCCTATTGCAGACAGCACCTCAGCGGCATCCGACGTGGCCTGCACGTCCACAAGTCGATTCACGCTGCACGCTTCGAAGCCGTGCTCGGCGAAGGTGCGCGCGGAGGACAGCAGCATCTCGTGCCGATCGAACTGCGCAACCCCGACCATGCTCCAAGAACAGCCATTCTTGAATGACCGGTCAAGTTTGCTGTGGAGAGTCCTCTTGCGCCTGGCGTCGCGCGGTGTAGGCCGTGTGTGCTGCGAGAGTGGCGGTCACGGCGAGCACGGCGACGCTGAAGGCGCTCACTGGGAGGTGTCTGGCCAGCGGCATCGCGACGAATGTCAGCACCATGAGCACTGCGGCGGCGATGAAGCGGGATCGGGCGAGGCGTCCGAAGCGGGATCGGAGGAAGAGGATGTTGCCGACGAGGTAGACGAGCGGTCCGGCCGATGTCACCAGGACGGTGGCAGGGGTGAGGTGGTCGTGCGAGAGTCTCAGCTCGATCGACACCGCGACGAGGATTGCGCCGAGGACCATGAGCGCGTGAGCGTACGCATACGCCGAACGCAGTGCCGCCGTCGAGGAATCGCCGCCGCGAGTCTCCGGGCCTGCGAGTGCGAAGTAGTTCCACCAGAGGACGAACAGCGACGCGAAACCGATCACTGCGCTCAAGGCAAGTGATCCAGTGAGCTGTCCGCTGGCGACAATGCTGCCGCCCATGAGCAGAATCGACTCTCCGAGCGCGATGATGAACACGAGGCGGTTGCGTTCGGCGAGGTGGTCGGCATCGGTGTCCCAGTGCTCCATCGGAGCGGAGCCGAGCCCCGGGATGCGGTACTGCGCGAGGGGCGCGGCATAGTCGACCACGACCGCAACCACCCACAGGGCGAGTCTCGATTCTGCGGGCAGTGCCGCCCCGAGCACCCAGAACACACCCGCCAGGAGGGTCCACAGCAGCAGCATCCGGTAGTTGGCCGCGAGACGGTGACCGCGGTACGCGATCATCATGAAGACCGGGCGGATGACGCCCATGAGCAGGTAGCAGCCGACGAAGAGCCAGGCCGCATCCTCGAACGCACGTGGGATGGCGATGGACATGCCCAGCGCCGTGAGCATGAGCACTCCGCAAAGCAGTTGGACCTGTGTGCGACCGGGGTCGAGCCAGTTCATCGCCCAGGTCGTGTAGTTCCAACCCCACCACACCGCGGCGAACACCACGACGGTCTGTGCGGCCCCCTCCCAGGAGAGATGCTCGATCAGCAGGTGCGACAGCTGGATGATCGCGAAGACGTAGACCAGGTCGAAGAAGAGCTCGACGGGGCCCACCTCGGAGCGGCGGTGCCCGGGGCGGGCGAGTGCAGCGGTGGCCATCGGGGATACCTCCGGGTCGTGGGAAAAGCTGTGGTGGCGCACCTCGAGCGGGCGTCCGGATGCTAGACGCCCGCTCGAGGTACGAAGAAGCGTTCTCAGCCCTCGCGGATGGTCATCTTCGCGAGCTTGTCGCCTGCGATGTCGAAGATGAACGTGGAGCGTCCGTTGGCGTAGTTCGAACGCCAGTCGCCGACGACGGTGATCGTGCTGCCCGCGACGTCGACCTCCTCGACGGCGAGCGTGCCGCGCGCCCCGATGAACTCCTTGTCGCTCCATCGTTTGATCTCGTCGCGTCCGGTGAACACGCGGCCCCAGTCGTCGACCGCGCCGTCCGGGGTGAACGCTCCGAGGAACGCCGCCTCGTCGTGTCGGTTGACGGCGTCGATGAACGACGACACGGGCTCGGGGATCGTCAGGTCCGTCATCTCATCCCTCCCTGTCAGCGAGTGGTGTAGCCGCCGTTGGCGAAGATCGTCTGCCCGGTGATCCACCAGCCCTCGGTCGCGAGGAAGCGCACGATGGGTGCGATGTCCTCGATCTTGGTCAGCTGGTTCCCCATGCCCTGCGACTTGTGGAACTCGACCCGCTCAGGGGTCTCCTGCCCGTAGAAGAACGGGGTGTCCATCGGCCCCGGCGCGATCGCGGTGACCGAGATGCCCCGCTCAGCGAACTCCTTCGCCGCTGCACGGGTGAAGTGCTCCACAGGTGACTTGCCGCCGGCATAGGTCGAGTACCCGTCGGTGAACGCCGCGAGCAGCGAGGTGACGATTGTGATGACCTTCCCGCCGTCGGCAAGCTTCCTGCCGGCCTCCTTGATGAAGAAGTACGAGGCCTTGGAGTTGATGTCGAACATCGAGTCGTACTCGTCTTCAGTCGTCTCGACGATCGGCTTGCGCAGCACCTTGCCGACCGTGTTCACGGCGACGTCGATCTTCCCGATCGCCGCCTCCGCATCGGCGAACAGCCGCTCGACGTTGGCCGGGACGGTGAGATCACCCTGGAACATCGCGCCCTTGACCCCGGCGGCCTCGACAGCGGCAAGGGTCCGCTCAGCGTCCGGGCGCGTCGAATCGGAGTTGTAGTGGATCGCGACGTTCGCCCCGGCCTCGGCCGCCTGGCGGGCGATCAGGCCGCCGAGGTTCTTCGCGCCCGCGGCGATGAGGACGTTCTTTCCTGCGAGAGTGTGCTCGGTCATCGTGCTTCCTCTGTGTCACCAGTATGTATCAATGTAGCGTGGCTACATACGGTACTATAGCGACATTATGGAGATGGCGTCGAGTGATACACGGGAGAGGCTGATCTCCGCTGCCGCTGACCTCATCGCCGCCTCGCCCGGCGAGGACTTCTCCCTGCGCGCGGTATGCGACGCGGTGGGCGTGAAGATGCCGACCCTGTACCACTTCTTCGGCTCCAAGCAGGGGTTGATCGACGCCGTCGTCGAGCACGGCTTCGACCTCTACCTCGGCGAGAAGGCGGCGATGGAGTCCTCAGGAGACCCGATCCAGGACATACGGGCCGGATGGGATGCCC
Source organism: Microbacterium barkeri (assembly GCF_027921765.1). Classification (GTDB taxonomy): domain Bacteria; phylum Actinomycetota; class Actinomycetes; order Actinomycetales; family Microbacteriaceae; genus Microbacterium; species Microbacterium barkeri. The sequence continues at coordinate 43,606 of NZ_BSEJ01000010.1, read as the reverse complement.
ACGTCGCATTCGGCCTGACCAACCCGGGCTTCTACACCCTCATGTACGGCAAGGTCAGCCCGGGCCACTCGCCCGCCGGCCAGTCGAGAGCGAACGAGATACTGAAAGGGCTCACCTCGCGGGCCGCTGATCAGGGTCGCCTGGCGGTGTCGCCGGATCAGGCCGCAGCCCATGTCCTCGTCTCGAACATCGGCGTCACCCTGCGCCAGATCATCCTTGCGCAGCCGGACCCGGAGTTGAGCCACGCTGTGCGCGAGGGAGTGATGGCGGCGATCACCGGCACGGCGACCGGACAGGGAGACGCCCTCAACGCGGCGATCGAGGTTGCCGCTGCACATCCACACATCCTGGGCGCCACCGAGACTCAGCTGCTCGTCGAATGGCTGGGCAAGTTGAGCAGGGAAGTCTCCTGACCGCCCGCATTGATCGAGAGGCGAGCACACGTTCGACTCCACAGCGCCTCGCCGTGGACGCCGCCGACGCCCTCGAGGTCTCGCGGCGGTCCTGGCCCGTAGCGCCGACCTGCAAGTCCGTGACGCGGTCCACGATCGAGGCCAGGCCCGCGGACCGGACGCGCCCCAACGGCGTGCATAAGGAGCGGAAGTTGGCCGAGGTCCCGGACTCCGTCACGGGCGAGCTACGGAGCCACCGGGGCGCGAGGTCAACAAACATTCGCCAACCGCGGCGACGTGGTGGAGTTCCGGTTTAACGTGTAGCGTTATTAACGTGCGACGTTATACACTGGACGGGTGATCAGGTCGTTCGGGGACAAGGACACCGAACGATTCTGGCGACGGGAGCGGGTGCGCTCGATCGATCCTCGGATCCATCGGGTCGCCCTCCGCAAGCTTCGTCAGGTGGGAGCCGCGGAGTCGCTCGATGACCTTCGGGTGCCGCCAGGGAACAGGCTCGAAGCACTGAAAGGCGACCGAGCCGGACAACACAGCATCAGGATCAACGACCAGTGGCGGATCTGCTTCACGTGGACCGACGCCGGACCAGAGGAGGTGGAGATCGTTGACTACCACTGACAAGCTCGCGCCGATCCACCCGGGCGAGGTCCTCATGGAGGATTTCGTCGAGGCCTTCGGCATCACCCAGAACAAGCTCGCCGTCTCGATCGGCGTGCCCCCGCGGCGGATCAACGAGATCGTCCACGGCAAGCGCGCGATCACGGCGGACACCGCGCTGCGGCTCGGCAAGTACTTCGGTACGTCCGCCCAGTTCTGGCTCAACCTGCAGGCGCAGTACGATCTCGACCTCGCAGAGGATCGCGCAGCTGAGCAGATCGACGCCATCGCGCCGCTGCAATCCGCATGACCTTCAGCGGGATGGACGCCGCTGAGGTAGTCCGAGTCGTTGGCTGGCTCGAGGAGCGATCAGTCGTCTATCAGGTCAACGGCGGATGGGCCGTTGACGCTCTGCACGGTTCCCAGACCAGATCGCATGGTGATCTGGATGTGTTCGTCGACTCGACGACGGTCGACGCCCTCATGGAATGGTTGCTCGGTCGCGGATACAGCATCGTGGAGGACTGGCGTCCGATCCGAGTTGAGCTGCGCGCCGGCGACAGGGCGGTCGACATCCATCCAATGGACGTGGACTGTGTCGGCGACGGGGTCCAGCAGGGCTTCGGTGAAGACACGTTTGTCCACCGAGCGCGCGAGCGCGCGGTCGGAGTGATCGGAGATCGCCCGGTGGTTGTCGCGTGCGCCGCGCGACTCATGGCGCTGAGGCTCGGTTACGACCTCCGGGCGGAGGACCGCCACGATCTCGACGTGCTTGGCAGGTTGGTCGCCGACCACTCTTGAGGTCCGTGGCGGGCAGTTGACGCAGATGGTTGTCCGTGCCGGAACTCAGTGGAGAAGAGCACCGAACCCGTTGGCGATCTCGTCTACATCCACGGCGGCGCATACGTGCACCCCCTCGTCAAGCCGCACTGGCACATCATCGAGCGTCTCGTCGAGCACACCGCGATGCGCATCACCGTCCCGCTGCACGCGCTCGCGCCCGAGCACACCGGTGACGAGGCGTACCCGAAGTTGCCCCGCGTGTACGACACCGTTGTCGCGTCCGGGCTTCCACTCGTGATCGCCGGCGACTCCGCGGGCGCTGCCATCGTGATGGCCTACACCCTGCGAGCACGCGACGAGCACCAGACCGCGCCGGCCGCCGTGCTGCTGTTCTCGCCGTGGGTCGATGCCAGCATGACCAACCCTGAGATCGTCGCCATTGACCCCGCGACCCCATGCTCGGGAGCGACGGCCTCCGCTGGGCCGCCGACCGCTGGGCCGGCACCCGGCCGACGACCGACCCGTGGATCAGCCCGATCAACGACACGCTCGAGGGCCTGCCACCGATCGCCGTGTTCCAGGGCGGTAATGACATGTTCGCTCCCGACGCACAGTGCTTTGTCGACAAGGCCGTCGCCGCCGGCACGCGGGCCGGGCTCCACCTCTACCCCGACGCGTTCCACGTCTTCGTCGGCGTCCCGCAGCTTCCGGAAGCCCGCGAAGCGCTCAGCTGCGCCGCCGAGAAGATCGCCAACGCCACGTGAACGGGCCCGCCGGTGATGCAGATGGTCGTACGTGCCGGAACTCGGTGGAGTTCCGCTTCAACGTGTAGGCGCTGTTGACGCGTTGCGTTATCCCCTGGTCGAAGGTAATCGGGTGGTTCGCGACGTACTTCGGCACCTCGGCGGAGTTCTGGATCAACCTGCAGGGGCACGACGAGCCGGACCGCGCCGAGGATCAGTCAGGGAGCAGATCGCAGCGATCACGCCGCTGAAGGTGGCGTGCGCGACTGTTCACTACTGCGAGAGGGGACTCCAGCGCGGTCAGCGACCTCGGCGGTGATGGCCTCGTGGGCCTGCAGTTGCACGGCCCTGCCGGGAGCTCGCGGGAGCCGTCGCCCACGGCGCATGCACTGAGGCGGCATCGAGCTCTCCTCGTGGATCAGGGTGGGTACGGTGCGAGAGTGTGGCTTCCCTATGATCGCTCGCGCGATGAACGTCCAATCGGTCGCGCCGTCGATGCCTTCGACGTACCTCGCGTTGATCTCAGTTCGCTCTGGACGATGGTCCTCGCCGCTTCGATGAGAGCGTGATCGTCCGGTGCCCGGCTGCGGACCCCTGCGACGCGGTCTGCGCTTGCGAGCATGTCTACGGTCATGACAGCGGCGACGTGGGGAGTCCGGCGCGTTGTCCCCAGAACTGACCCGGTCTGTCATCGAGGCCACATCCCGGGCTGAGTTCCCAGAAGTCGGCGGGTGCACTCAATCGTCACGCAGAAGCCGGATGGCCCTCCACAGCGTCAGTCGGACTGGGCGACCCGAGGTTGTTCCGTAAAGCAATTGGATGAGTTTCAGTACTCGAACTAAACTCTGCTGCTTCGAAGGAAGGTCTGGATCATGGTGGTTTCTGAAGCGAATTCGCTCGTGTTGCACAAACTCGCGACGTCTGATCGACAGGAGTTCGTGACGCGCCTCCAAGGCTCTTTCGATGTCGGTGCGGCGGCGTACTTTGACAATGACTCAAGTGATCCAGTGATTTCTGAAGCGGAGATCTATCAGTCGATGGATCACCCCGGCGCCGATACATGGGACGTTCGAGAAGGCGGGAATGGCGTAGGCGGCGCTGTCGTCTCGATTAAGGAGGGTGGTCTCGCCGCTTCGTTGGACCTGTTGTTCATCGATGCGGGGGAGCACGGGCGGGGACTCGGCTCGGAGCTTTGGGCGGCCATTGAGGCGCATTATCCGGGGGTCAGGGTTTGGAAGACCATGACACCGTACGACGATACGAGGAACATCCACTTCTATGTGAACAAATGTGGCTTCCGCATCGTGGAGTTTTTCCATCCGGGTCACCCCGACCCGCATGACACTTCCCCCGCTGCAGGAGCGGAGGAACGCTCCATTCCGGATCTGATGTTCGCGTTCGAGAAGAATCGGTCGCCACTGATGTGACCAAGCCCGGGCCCGCGTCATCGCCGTTGAGTCGCGGGTCGGCGATGACCCGCACAAAGGCGTCTCGGGAAGAGCCTGGCGATAAGAAGGTGCACGACAGTACGGATGGGTTGACGTCTGAACCGAGCCGCGCCGTGAAGGCTGAGCAATTCAACCTCAGCGCGTCGCCCGCGTCGGATATCCTCGCCGGGTGGTGTCGAATCAGACATTGAGCGACTCCGACCGGCGCGTGCTGGCGCGGTGGGCGCTGTCCTGCGCTGAGCGGGTGCTCCCGCTGTTCGATGCCGACGACGTGGCGCGAGATGAGATCCTTGATGCCGTCGCCCGCACTCGTGCCTACAGCGCCGGGGACAGCAGTGCTGGGCAGGAGATCCGAAAGCGCCTCGTCGCTCTGAAAGCGGCACGCGCAGCGACCACTTCCGCGGGAGTGGCGGCCGCTCGCGCCGTCGGCCAGGCGGCGGCTGTCGCCCACATGGCCGCTCACGCGCTGGGCGCGGCGGCGTACGCAGCGAAGGCGATCTCGCTTGCGCACCCCGAGCAGCCGGAGCTGGTGCAGGAGGAAGTGCGCTGGCAAGTGGCGGACCTCAGCGAGCGCGAGCGTGAGGCGCTGCGTCTGCTCCCGCCCCTCGGCGCCGACCCGTCAGGTCCGCTCGCAGCTGGACTTCTGTCCCGCGGCGTGCTCGGATCGACGATTCGCCAGATCCAAGCGCAGCTCGGCGAGACGGTGGGGTGAGTTCCCGCACGACGAGTGTCGGCCTCCCGAGGCCGTCGTGCGAGAGCGGCTGTCGTGACGGACTTCGTTGAATGCGCACGAGCACTCGTGCGCGCCGACTACCCGCAGGCGTCTGCGGCGTCCTCGGGGGGAGCGCTGCGTCCGGGAGAGCGACCGAGACCTCGGACCTGGACATTCTCGTGGTGCTGCCCGGCGAATGGTCGACGACGACGGCGTTCGTTCAGACCACCACGCACAACGGGCGCTTGGTGGAGGCCTTCGTCTACGGCCCGGACGCGCTGCAGGTCTGGTTGGACATCGAGCGCGCCGGTACAGCCTCTCGGCGCTCGTCGGCGCTGAGCTGGCCCTGCGCTCGATGCCCGCCTGGGTCGGGACCGGGAAGTGGCTCCTGCGCGAGCTGCGCGCGAACCAGGATCCCTTCGGTCTTGCCGCCTGGGTCGACCGCGGGGCGGATGATCACGCCGCGCTTACAGGCATGTGCCGCGCAGTGCTCGACTCCGTGGGGGGGATACCTGCAGGACGGCTTCATCAGGGGCGAGAAGCCGAGCAGCCTGTAGCGCAGTCGCAGCGTTCAGCGAGACGTCGGCTCAGCGCGCTCCAGCAGACCGTGCATCCTCATCCAGCTCGCGAACGAGCCGAACCAGTCCGTGCTGGTCGTCTCCTTCGGATACATGCCGAAGCCGTGGCCGCCTCGCTCATAGAAGTGGAGCTCGACCGGCCGCCCCGCAGCGCGCCAGCTCTCGACGAGGGGAAACCCCCTCGGGTCCATCAGGCCATCGTCCGCGGCGAGCGCGATGAACAGCGGCGGGGCGTCCTCAGGGACGTCGAAGGCCGTGAGCGGGCCGTAGACATCGCCGATGAACGCCGGCTTCGCATCCCCGCCGACAAGGGCCGTTGCGACCGTGAGCATCGCGCCCGCGGAGAAGCCGACCATGCCGACGCGCGCGGGATCGATCATCCACTCGCCCGCGCGGCTTCGCACGAGCGCGAAAGCGGCGCGAGCGTCGGCGATCTGCGCATCCAGACCGCGGAGCGCCGTGGCCGGGTCATGCCGGTCCGACAGGCGCGGTGCGGCCAGCATCGCCCTGATCGCCGCGTCGAAGTCGTCCAGATCCTCTGGAGTCGGCTTGAGACGGTACTTCAGCACGAAGGCGGCGACGCCGCGGCTCGCGAGCGCGCGGGCGACGTCCCACCCCTCGTTCTCCATGGACAGGGACATGAATCCGCCGCCCGGAGCCACGATCACGGCGGTGCCTGTCGCCGTGGCCGGGTCGGGCAGGAACGGCGTGAGCGTGGCGGTGCTGACATTGCGAGCGAACATGCTTCCGTACTGGCTGTGCCACGCCTCGGGTGCTGAAGCCTCCGGCAGCTGTCCCGTCCCGAGTTCGATGGCGTCGGGCTGCTCGGGGATGGGGATCGGCGTCATCCCGTGCTGCGCGGACGCGGCAGGGGCGTCGCCGGTGGCCGAGGTGGTGGTCATGAGCTCTCCGATCGGACGAGGCGCCGGAAGAACGCGGCTTCCGCGCTCGGCGCCGAGCATAGCGCCCGTGGTGGCGTTCCGCTCCGACGGAGGGGGCGCGCCTTCAGCGCTCGGCGCCGACGTCCTTCGCGAAGCGCCGCCGGCCCGCTTCGCTGATCGGCGTGAAGAGGTTGATGAGGTTGCCGTCCGGGTCGCGGACGAGCAGCGACCGGTTGCCCCAGGGCATGTCCGTCGGCGCGTTGACGAACACCTCGACGACGTCCTGAACGGCCCGGTAGGTCGCGTCCACGTCGTCGACGAGGAAGTCCAGCACGACGCTGCGGTTCGCGTGGGCCTCGGCGGCGCCGTCTCCGAGCAGGTGCACGGTCGCGGAGCTGGCGATGGCCAGCGTGCCGGATGGCGTCCGAAGCTCGGCGAACATCGGGTGGAGTCGCTCGGCGGCTGCTCCGGTGATTGCCTCGTAGAACGCGACGAGAGCGTCGACGTCGTCGGTGATGATGCGGGTGGCTGCCAGCTCCATGGCCTTCTCCTTCTGTCCTGTCCGTGGCCGACGCACTCGGCCACAGACGTGACGGTACGAGCAATACCGGGCGAAAGATGTCCTGTATGCGGAGGACAATGGATGGATGGCCGACACGACCGCTCGCGCCCTGCGCCTGCTCGACCTCCTGCAGTCCGCGCATCAGCGCACTGTCGGCGAGCTGGCCGATCGGCTCGGCGTCGATGAGCGGACCATCCGCAGGGACATGGCGCGGCTGGTCGATCTCGGGCTGCCCGTGGAGACGCAGCGGGGGCGCTACGGCGGCTATCGACTGGCGCCGGGCGAGCGGTTCCTCCCGCTCATGTTCAGCGCCGAGGAGGCGGTGGCTGTCTATCTCGGGCTCGTCCGCGCCCAGGCGGCGTCGGGTGACCCCGAGATCGCGGCGCAGACGGCCCTCACCAAGATCCGGCGAGCGCTCCCGGCCGCGGAGGCGGAGCGGGTCGACGCCCTTCTCGGTGCGACGATGCGCACCCCTCAGGGCGGTGCCGCTGCTCCCGACCCTGCCATCACGCTCACCCTGGCGGAGGCCGTCGCATCTCGGCAGGCGCTCGATCTCCGGTACGTCAACCGTCACGGCGCGCTCTCCCGACGAGTGGTCCATCCGCATGGCCTGGTGGCGCACGGGGATCGGTGGTATCTCATCGCCTTCGATACGGATCGGGAGGAGGAGCGGACCTTCCGCGTCGACAGGGTTCGGTCAGCTCGATCTCTGCGCGAGACCTTCGCTCCGCCGCGCCGGCCGGATGCCGAGGGCCTGCTCGATCGGTTCGCCGACGCGGACTACCGGTGGGAGGTGGTGCTGCGCATCCGGGCGACCGAGGATCGCATCCGACCTCACCTGCCGCGGAGCGTGGCCCGGCTCGAGCGGCTGGACGACGGAGAGGGTGCGACCGAGGACGGCCTGCCCTGGTATCGGGCGGAGATCCATGCCGAGAGCCTCGACTGGCTGCCGCCCGTGATCGCGGCCCTCGACTGCGAGGTGACGATCGACGGCCCGGACGAGCTGCGCGACCGCGTCCGGGCCGCAGCGGCGAGGATGTCGCGGGCAGCGGGCTGAGCGCTGTCGGGCTGCGAGTCGGGGAGGGGCGGATGGCTCCTGCCGGTGCGACGTGACGAATCCTCGGCCCACGCCGCCGTCTCAGCCCGCGCGGCGTCAGGCCGAGGCTCGTCCGAGTGCCTTGTGCAGGAGCTGGGCCAGCTGGCTCTGCTCGTCAGCGCTGAGTCGGGAGGCGGCTGTCCTCGCGAACGCGAAGCTCTGCTCGAAGGCGGCGTTGAGGCTGTCGCCGGACGGCGTGCGGATGAGCAGTCGAGACCTGCGGTCGTCGGGATTCGCGTGGCGCTCCACCAGTCCTCGCGCCTCGAGTCGGCCGACGATCTGCGTGATGTTCGATGCGTCGCATTCGAGTTCGTCGGCGAGTTCGCGCATCCCGCGCGGGCTGGAGATGCGTCCGAGCACGCAGGCCTGGGCGACGCTCATCTCGTGCTGCGCGGCCGCTATCTCATAGGCCCTGTCGTAGGCGTCGACGAAGTCGAACATCGCGCGCTCGGCGTCCGTCGATGCCGACACGGGTCCTGACGGAGCTGCCATGCGCCGAGCATAACACTTGATCCAATCAAGCAAATGTGCCACGGTAATGCTTGAGCCGATCAAGTATGCGGTGCCACCGCCGAAGGGAGTCGAGATCGATGCACGCGCTCGTCGTCGTCGCACATCCACGCCGTGATTCGCTGACCGCCGCCACGGCGGCGCGCGTTCGGGACACGCTCTTCGCCGAGGGCAGCACGGTGGACGTCCTGGATCTGTATGCGGAGGGCTTCGATCCGTCGCTGCGCACCGCGGACGAGCCCGACTGGGCCGACCACACGAAGGAGTACTCGGCGGAGGTCCGGGCGCACATGGCTCGCATCGCCGCCGCGGACCTCGTTGTCGTCGTCTTCCCCGTGTGGTGGTTCGGTCTGCCTGCGATCGCCAAGGGCTGGGTCGATCGGGTGTGGAACCGGGGGTTCGCCTACGAGCCGTCGACTCTCCACGGCACGCGCATGCTCTGGATCGGCCTGGCCGGCGCCTCGTCGGCGTACTACGCGCGCCACGGATTCGACACGGCGCTCGATGTCCAGCTGCGGGTCGGCATCTCCGAGTTCTGCGGGATCCGTGACGCCCGTGTCCACCTCATCTACGACACCCTCGAGGAGCCCGACGCGGCGCGCGTGGATGAGATCGTCTCGTCCGCCGCGCTCGCCGCGTAGGGGGATGCGCCGCAGGTCAGGGCCGCGCCGCCGTTCACGCGGCGCGGCCCGGCGTGCTCAGCGCCGCCCTGGGGGCTGACGGATGGCTGCGTTGATCCGGTTCCAGACGTTGATCGCGCCGATCTCGAACAGGAGCGCCGAGATCTGGCGAGGGTCGAACAGCTCGGTCATGCGCGACCAGAGCTCGTCCGAGATCGGGTCGTGGTGATCGGCGAGGCGGGTGATCGCCTCCGTGAACTCGAGCGCGACCCGCTCTCGCTCAGTGAAGTACGGCGCATCGCGCCAGGCGGCGACCGAGTGGATCCGCTCGGGCGATGCGCCGTCCTCGCTCATCTCGCGTGCGTGGTCGACCGCGCACCAGCTGCAGCTGTTGATCTGGCTCGCGCGCAGGCAGAGCAGATGCAGGAGGGGCTCGGGCAGTCCCGCCGAGCGGGCGACGCGGTTCAGCCCGGTGAGGGCATCGAGCCCGCCCTCCAGGAGGAAGGCAGGATGGGGCATGCGCGCCTTGTGCGCCACGACGGTGTCGGCGTCGGCGGGGGTGAGCAGAGCGGTGTCGGTCATGGTGGTCTCCTCGTATCGCATCTGTGCTGTCACACCGCCGCGTTTCGGGCGGTCAGTAGAGTGACCCGCCGAACAGAGGGAATGTGACATGACCGATCAGAACGACCTCGCCATCCGCTTCGAGGAGCACCGACCGCGGCTCGCACGGCTCGCCCAGCGCATGCTCGGATCCGCCTCAGACGCCGACGACGCGGTCCAGGAGACGTGGCTTCGCGTGTCACGCGCAGGCGACGATGACGTCGACAACTTCGGCGGCTGGCTCACGACCGTGACATCGCGCGTGTGTCTGAATGCGCTGCGCGCTCGCGCGACCCGGAACGAGATCGCGTACGAACAGGGTCTGCCCGATCCCGTCGTGGACACGGACACTCCGGAGGGCGCTCCGGATGTCGCGGCGCAGCTGTCAGACGCCGTCGGCGCCGCTCTCATGGTCGTCCTCGATCGGCTCAGCCCCGCGGAGCGCGTCGCCTTCGTGCTGCACGACTCCTTCGACGTCCCCTTCGAGCAGATCGCGGAGCTTCTCGAGCGGTCTCTCGCGGCGGTCCGCCAGCTCGCGTCCCGTGCACGGCGTCGTGTGCAGGCGGCGGGAGGAGGAGGCGACGCGGACCCGCGGCGGCAGCGGACCGTCCTCGATGCGTTCTTCGCGGCGGCCCGCTCGGGCGACCTGCCGCGTCTCATCGCCGTGCTCGATCCCGACGTCGTCCTCCGCGCGGACACGGCGACCTCGCCCCTCCGTGTGGTGCGCGGTGCCGAGGCGGTCGCGGGCAACGCGATGATGTTCGCGAACCCCGACGCGCGGCTCGTGCCCGTGCTCGTCGACGGACGGCCGGGCGTCGTCATCGAGGTGGGGGAGCGTGCGGTCTCGGTGATGGCCTTCTCGGTGCTCGGCGAGCGCATCGTCGCCATCGACGCCTACGCGGGGCCCGCTCGTCTCGCGCGAATCGAGCTGCCCCGGTGAGCGCGCGGTCCACTTCGCGCGTCCGGCGAGCCCGGCGCGCTCTCCTCGAGCGGATCGGCGCGGTGGTGCGCCGCCGGGGCATCCGTGCGCACCGCGCATCCGTCGACGTCTGGCTCGACGTCGCCCGCGCGACGATGCGCGCTCGCTACTGCCTGTGCATCACCGACGCACCGGGTGGGCCGCGGGCCCGCGCTGTGCAGCCCTTCCGGCCCGATGACGACCTCGTCGTGCACTTCGGGACGTCGCCGCACAGCCGGAAGGCTGCCGAGATCCGCCGGAGCGGAAGGGTCGTCCTCTCGTACCTCCGTGAACGCGACGGTGCCTGTGTCACCGTCCGATGCGCGGCGGAGATGCTCGAGGACGCAGCCGCCCGCCGCCGCTGGTTCATGCCGTTCTGGCGAGCCTTCTGGCCGGCAGGACCGGACGACCCCGCGTTCGTCGTGGTCCGGTGCGTCCCCTTCGAGATCGAGCTCTGGGACGCGCGGCGACGCGTCACACCACCGCCGTTCGGCCTCGCGCAGGCCCGCCTCGTGCGCGATCCCGGCGGGGAGTGGCGCATCGCGGCGGCGTGAGCGGCGCGCCGCGCGCCGATCAGCGGATGGCGTCCGCGACGGCGTCGGGATGGTCGAGGTGGGGGATGTGCCCGGCGGCCGGCACGACGACGACGCGGGCCGCGCTCATCTGCGCGGCGAGGGCGCGTGCGACGTCGGGGGAAGCATGGATGTCGGCATCGCCCCACACGAAGGCGGTCGGCACGTCCGCAACGACCAGGACAGCGTCCACGCGCGCCGCCGGCTTCCAGCCCCGCGCGTCGGCGACGGAGCGGATCACCGCTCGGCTCGCCTCTCTCGCGCCCGGGAGGTTCACGCCCGCGAGGGCGACCGCGAGCACATCGTCGGCGATCCGCGCGGGGTCGGCCACGTAGGGCCCGAACATCCTTCTGCGCACGGCCTCCGGATCGCGCAGGGGCAGGCGCGAGACCGCCTTGCCCACGCCGGGGACCGTCCACAGGCGCAGGAAGAGCCCGATGTCCGCGAACAGCCCGCCGGCGCTTCCCGCCAGCGTGAGCCCCGCCACGCGATCGGGGTGAGCGGCCGCGAACCGGATCGTCGCGAAGCCGCCCATCGAGCAGCCGACGAGGCGGAGGTGAGCCGCCCCGAGGGCGTCGACGACGTCGAGCAGCCAGCTCGCGCAGGCGCGACCCCAGTCGTCGATCGGGGAGGGGAGCGGATCCGAGAGGCCGAAGCCCGGGGTGTCGACGATCGCGACCCGACCCGTGACGCGCGGCGCGACGTCCGCCCACTCCGCGCTGTTCCCCACGCCGCCGTGGATGAAGACGGTGACCTCGTCGCCGCCGCCGGATGACAGGAGATGGATGCGGCTCCCGTCTCTGCGGATGACCTGGTGCTCGTCCAGCTCGAGACCGCGACGCGCGAAGAGCTCGCGCCGGAGGAGGCGAAAGCGCTCGAGGCGCCCGCCGAAGGCGTGCTGTCCGGCCGGAGCGAGAGCGGGGTCCACGATGACCTCCCGAGTTTCGTTACAACGTAACGTAACGATGTGACGATATTCTGTCAAGGTGGGACGACCCAGACGGTACGGCGCCGAGACCGAGGCGGACCTGCTCGAGGCGGCCGAGCAGGTGCTTGAGGAGGGCGGGCTCGCGGCTCTGTCGATGCGCGCCCTGGCCGAGCGGACCGGCGTCACGACGCGTGCGATCTACAGCGTGTTCACCTCCAAGGGCCACCTCCTCGCGCGGCTCGCGGCGCGAGGGTTCGACATGCTCGGGCGCCGCGTGGCCGAGCTGCCCGTCACCGACGATCCGGAGGCAGACCTCGTCGAGGCCGGACTGGCCCTCCGCGCGTTCGCCGCGCGTCATCCGGCCCTCTACGCTCTCGCCTTCGGTCTCGACCGCCCGACGGCAGACGACGCGCCGTCGGCGGAAGCGGCGCGGGGTGAGGCGCTCGCCGAGCTCCGGGCACGCGTCGCGCGGGTCGGCGGCTCGGTCGACGAACCGGAGCTGGGGGCGCAGGTCCGCGCGTTCCACGCCCTCTGCGAGGGGCTCGCGGCGCTCGAGCGCCGGCGCGCTCTGCAGGGGGAGCAGGCTTGGCGCACGGCGCTCGCGGTCTGCGTCCGCGGCATCGCAGCCCCGCGTCCGGGCCTCGCGGACGCGCGCTCGTCTGGCCGGGGCGCCTGATGCCCATCGTCCTCACGGGACACCTCCTCTGCGCGACGCCCGCCGAGGCCGAGCGCGTCGAGCGCCACCTTCCCGCGCATCTCGCGGCGACCCGCGCGGAGCCGGGGTGCCTCGCGTTCCACGTGCGCCCGACCGCGGACCCCCTCGCGTGGCAGGTCGACGAGGTGTTCGCGGACGAGAGCGCCTTCGCCGCCCATCAGGCGCGGATGGCCCAGAGCACCTGGGCGCGCGCGACCGCGGGGATCGAACGCCGCTACGTCACGCGCGAGGGCGCGCCGCCCGTGCTCGGGGAGCCGAGGCGTCCGTCGCCACTCGGCGGGCGGCGGCCGCGTGCGGACGACCTGCGGCGATTCGCCGCGGATGACCCGCGGGCGATGGACGATGTCCTGCCGGCGGATCCGGAGGCCCTGCGGATGCTCATCGTCGGAATCAACCCGGGCCTCTGGACCGCTGCGGTCAACGCGCCGTTCGCCCGTCCGGGCAACCGGTTCTGGCCGTCTCTGCAGCGCGCCGGTCTCACGGACCGCGCGGTGGACGCATCGACAGGGCTGTCGGGTGAAGACGAGCAGCAGCTGCTCGGCCGGGGGATCGGCGTCACGAACCTCGTCGGCCGCGCGACCGCCCGCGCGGACGAGCTCAGCCGTGACGAGCTGAGGGCGGGCGGTCGCCGCGTGGTCACGCAGGTCGCGCGCCTCCGGCCCCGCGTCGTCGCGGTGGCGGGCATCACGGCCTTTCGCGCGGCGTTCTCGCTGCCGAAGGCCAGGCTCGGCGCGCAGGACCCGCCCCTCGCCCTGGGATGGCCCGACGGCGTGGCGCTCTGGGTCGTTCCTCAGCCGAGCGGGCTCAACGCGCACGAGACGATCGACTCGCTCGCGGCGAAGTGGCGCGAGGTCTGGGCAGCGGCGGCCCGAGCCTGATCGGGCCGCCGCGGGTCACCAGCGTTCGAAGAAGGCCTGAAGCAGCGGTCCGGCGGTCTCGGCGCCCGACTCCCCGTCCTCGACGAACACGGCGACCGCGAGGTCGCCGTGCGTGCCGACCATCCAGCTGTGCGTGGGGTGCGAGCCATCCTCGCCGGGCTCGCCGTACTCCGCCGTGCCCGTCTTCGCACCGACGTCGCCGATGCCGTTCAGGAAGGTCGCCGAGCCCTCGGTGACGACCGCGCGCATGAGGGTCTGCAGCGCGGTCGCCTCGTCTGCCGTGAGCGGATCCGCCGGCTCGGCGTCGCCCGTCCGGTCCGCGATCAGATGCGGCACGACGGTCTCGCCGGCCTGGATGGACGCGGCGCCCGTCGCCATGGCCAGGGGCGTGGCGATGATGCGCCCCTGTCCGATGAGGTCGGCCGCGCGCTCCGTCTCGCTCTCGGGCTCGGGAACCCGGCCGAGCCCGGCCGGGTAGCCGAGGTCGATCTCGGAGCCGAGCCCGAGGGATGCGGCAGCGGAGGCGAGCGCGCCGTCGGCGATCCGGTCTCGAGCGCCGATGAGCGCCGTGTTGCAGGAGTTCGCGATCGCGGTGCGGAAGGTCACGTCGCCCAGCGCCGAATCCGGGTAGTCGTCGTAGTTCTTGAACGTGAAGCCGTCGACCTCGATCGTCTCGGGGCAGGACAGCACGTCGTCGAGAGCGACGCCGGATCGCAGGAGAGCGAGCGACGTCACGAGCTTGAAGGTCGAGCCCGGGGCGAACTCGCCGGTGGTCGCGAGATTGAGGCCCGCATTGCCCTGGCCATTCGCCGCCGCGAGGATCTCGCCGGTGGACGGGCGGATGGCGACGATCGCGCTCCCCGGCGCGTCCTCGCCGCCGAGGCCGCCGAGGATCTCCTCGGCGTGCATCTGCATGGCGGGATCCAGGGTGAGCGCGAGCGGCTCACCGTCCTCGCCCGGCCACTCCGCGAGCGTGCGCCGCTCGTCCTCGGCGCCGACCGCTTCGATGACGGTGGTCGGCGTTCCGCGAAGCTGACGGTCGTGCTGCGCCTGCAGGCCGAAGAGCCCGACCTGGTCGCCAGCTCGCACGGCGCCCTCGGAGTCCTCGACGATCTCGGCCGTCGCCTCGCCGACGGTGCCGAGGATCTCGCGCGCGAACGTGCGCGTCGGCGCGAGCGGGATCTCGTCGGGCACGACGAGTGCGCCGGGGATGCGCGAAAAGGCGGGATCGACGTGCTGATCCTCCTCGCCCTCGCGCACGACGATCGCCTGCACGAAGGCCTCAGGGCCGGCGCTCTCCGCGGATGCCCGGAAGGCGGCGGGATCGATGCCGACGGCGGACGCGATCCGCTCCGCCGAGGCGCCGACCTCCTCCGCCGGGATCGCGGTCTTGTCGAGGCCATACCGGCCGACCGGGCGGTCAGTGACGATGGGGGCTCCGTCACCTCCCAGGACCTCGGCGCGCGGGGAGAAGGTGCGCTGGATCTCGATCCGATCATCCGGTCCGAGTTCGGGGATGAGCGTCTCGGGCGTCCAGTCGACGGCCCATTCGTCCTCGCCTTCCACGAGGGCGGCCGTCGTGTCGTAGGTCCACTCGTGGCCGTCGACATCCCAGCTCCAGTGCAGGGCGACGGTCGCCTCGGCGCCGTCCCGCTCGACCTCGTCGGCGGACACCTTCACCGCGTAGTCCGCGAGCGGGGCGATCTGCTCGTCGAACGCGGTGGCCGCGTCCGGCTCCGTGAGCGCGACGCCGTCGAGCGTCCGCTCGGACAGGGCCTGGGCGAGGTCGTCCGCCGCGGCGCGGGCGGCGTCTTCGGCGCCGTTCGTGCACGCGGCCAGAGGGAGCAGCAGCGCGAGGAGCGCAACGGCGGCGCCGCGTTTCGGGGAGAGGGGCATGGAGCAGTGGTCCTTCCGAGCGAGCGGGCGTCCTCCGTCATCCTGCCATGTGGATATGACGCGTCCTCCGATAGCACACCGCCGTGCTCGGCGCCGCCCCCTGGAGGGGCGCGTTGATCACTGAGACGGTGGGAGCATGCGGACATCTCGACTCGGCAACCTGCTGCACGACGACTCCCTGTCCTTCCTCCTGCGCGGGTACGACTTCGGCGCGCACATCTGGAGCCGCGTGCGCGACGGTGCGCGGTCCGCGCCGATGCGGCTCCTCGGCGACGAGACGCTCTTCGTGCGCGGCCCCGAGGGCGTCGCGGTCTTCTACGACGAGAGCCGCATCGCGCGGCATGGGGCGATGCCCGCGATCGTGCAGGAGTCGCTTTTCGGGCACGGCTCCGTGCACAGTCTCGACGGCGCGGCGCACCGGCATCGCAAGGCGACCTTCGTCGACGTCGCCTACGAGGACGCGCAGGTGGAGAGGTTCGGCCCGAACCTCGAGCGCGAGTGGCGCACCGAGCTCGAGGCATGGCGCGACGGCGGCACGCGCTCGGCCTACGATGCCGCGGTCGGCGCGTTCGGGCGTGCGTCGATGCGATGGGCGGGTCTGCCCGGCACGGCCGACGCCCAGACGCGGTGGGCGGGGCGGCTCGCCCAGATCGTCGACGGGTTCGGCTCGCCCTACTCGCCTGCCTATCTGCTCGCGCTCGCGAACCGGCTCTGGTCGGATCGCCATGCCGAGCGGCTGATCGCGGCTGTCCGCGCCGGCGAGCTGAAGGCCGAGACGGACACCGCGCTGCGCGCGTGGGCGGACCACCGGGAGCCGGATGGCGGGCTCCTGCCTGCGCGCACGGCCGGCATCGAGCTGCAGAACAGCATGCGGCCGATGATCGCGGTCGCGCGCTTCGTCGCGTTCGCCGCGAAGGAGCTGCACGACCGACCCGCGTGGCGCGAGCGCATCGCCGAGGAGACGCGAGAGCGGGGCTCGCTCGTGGGCGGCCCGCTCGCGACGATGTTCGCGCAGGAGATCCGGCGCACCGCGCCGTTCGTGCCGATGCTCCCCGGCTGGGCCATCGCCGACGTCGAGCTCGACGGCCGCCGCGTCGCCGCAGGCGGACGCGTCGTCCTCGACATCCTCGGGACGAACACCGACGAGCGCTCGTGGGAGCGCGCCGACGAGTTCGATCCGGAGCGGTTCGCGGGCGTCGAGGACTACGAGGCCCTCGCCGCGTTCGTGCCGCACGGCGGCGCGGATGTCGCGACGGGGCATCGGTGCCCCGGTGAGAAGCTCGCGATCGCCGGTCTCGCGACCGCGATCGCCGCTCTCAGCGACCCGCAGGTGACCATCCTCGGCTCCGGACTGGAGGTCAATCGGAGGAGGCTCCCGACGATGCCCGCGTCGGGCGGGCGCGTCCGGCGCTGCCCGTTCCACTCCGGCGCGGCGGGACCCGGGCCGGCGTAGCCTCGATCGAGGCCGGGCCCCGCCGGGCGGCTCGCGCGAGAGGAGGAGCCGGATGACCGTGATGCCGTCGGATGTGTCGGTCCGCGACGCGTACACCGCGCGCGCGGACGAGTACGTGCGGCTGCTCGGATCGGTGGACGCCATGGCGCCCGCGGACGAGCGGCGCATCACCGCCTGGGCGCGGTCTGTCGATGGCCGGATCGTGGACGCCGGCTGCGGGCCCGGTCACTGGACGAAGCACCTGCACGATCTCGGGTGCGCGGTCGAGGGCGTCGATCTCGTCGACGCGTTCGTGCGCAGCGCGCGCGAGCGCTTCCCTGACGTGACCTTCCGGCGCGGGGATCTTCGCGACCTCCGCGTCGACGACGGCTCTCTCGGCGGCATCCTCGCGTGGTACTCGCTCATCCATCTCGACCCCGCGGAGATCCCGGCGGTCCTCGCCGAGTTCGAGCGTGCTCTGACGCCGGGAGGCTCGCTGCTCATCGGGCTCTTCGACGGGGCCGACATCGAGCCGTTCCCGCACAAGGTCGTGACCGCGCACCGGTGGCCGGCCGCCGAGATGCGGCGCGCTCTCGAGGCGGCCGGGTTCGCGGTCACCGACATCGAGCAGCGGGCCGATCCGGGCGCGAGGCCGCATGCGGCGATCGTCGCCGTGCGCCCGCGGCGCTGACTCAGCCGCCCCAGACGGCGCGCGCTCCCGCCTCGCCCGCGAGGACGACCGAGACCGTCGCTCCCGATGCGGTGACGAGAGCGAGACCAGCGATCGTGACGCCGACGACGCGATCGCGACGAGAGGCCTCGCGCGTGCTCGCGCCATCCGCCGGGCGCCGCCGGAACCAGAGCCATTGCGCGACCGCGACCACGGCCATCCCGATCGTCCAGGGAGGGACGAGCACCGCGAGCGCCTCGTGGCGCGCGACCTGAGGCAGCGGACCGACGACCTCCTTGAGCGCTCCGCCCGACACGACCGCGACGTACACGAGCACGACGGTCACGACGGCCGCGAGGGGCGTCACGGCGCCGAGTCGTCGACGCGCCGACGGGAGGATCGCACCCAGCACGAGCGCGAGAGCCGTGAGGGGCACGAGCACGACCGTACCGTGCACGACGAGCGGATGGAGGGGGAGGCCGGCGACCTCGAACGGGTTCATACTCGGAACACGGGATGGCGGGGCGAGCGGTTCAGATGAACCCGGGCACCGCGCATCTCGTTGCCTCAGTGGGGAGGTGTGCGATGCCGGGCGATGACGCGACACGACTGGGTGCGCTGTTCGACGCGCACGCGGCCCCGGTGTGGCGCTACGTCGTCCACCTCACGGGAGATCGCGCGGGCGCCGACGATGTCGTCCAGGAAACGCTCCTGCGCGCCTGGCGCACGCCGCGCATCCTCGCGCAGGATCCGGAGACGGCCCGCTCGTGGATGTACACGGTCGCGCGGCACATCGTCATCGACGAGGCGCGCAGCGCGCGGCATCGCCGTGAGATCGCGGTCGCCGAGACGCCGGAATCGGCTGTGCGGGACGCGACCGACGCGATCTTCGACGCCCTGCTCATCGAGGAGGCGCTCGGCGTCCTCTCGGATGCGCATCGCGACGTCGTCGTCCGCGCGTACTTCGGCGGCCTGTCGACCGTCGAGATCGCCGCGGACCTCGGCATCCCGGAGGGCACGGTCAAGTCCCGGCTGCACTACGGGCTGCGGGCGCTGCGCCTCGCGCTGCAGGAGAGAGGGGTGACGCGATGAACGCCGATCACGAGCGGTTCGCCGAGTGGGACGCGGCCTACGTGCTGGGCGCGCTGAGCTCGGCCGACCGCGCCGCGTTCGAGGCCCACCTCGTCGAGTGCGAGCGCTGTCGGGCGGCGATCGCCGACCTCGCTCCGATCGTCGGGCTCCTGTCTCGGGTGGAACCCGACCGAGGCCGCGGTCTGATCGAGGCAGAGCGCGTCAGCGACGGGCCCGACGCCGCTCGTCGCGCGCAGCTCGTCGCGCTCGGCGCACGCCGCTCGCGACGGCGCCGGCGCGCGGGCGTCGCGGTCGTCGCCGCGCTCGCCGCTGTGCTCGTCGCGGTGCCCGTCGTGGTGACCGTCACGCAGCCGCAGAGCACGGTGGTCGCGATGGCGCCCGTCGGATCGGCGCCGCTCGAGGCGTCGGTGGAGCTCACCGAGGTGGCGTGGGGCACGCGCATCGACATGACGTGCGCGTACGGACACGGCCCCTCCGACCGCGAGCGGCGCTACACCCTCGTCGTCACGGCGGCAGACGGCACGGAGAGCGCGCTGTCGACCTGGCGGGCGACAGCCGGATCGACGGCCCGCCTCAGCGCCGGCACGGCCTTCGCCCCCGACGAGATCGCGAGCATCGACATCCGCTCGTCGACGACGGGCGACGTGCTCATGCGCGCTGCGCCGCTGAAGGGGAAGTGAACCCGACGCGCCTGCGGATCGTGTCCCCGGTGACTGAACCGCAGTCGTGAACGGAGGATCGCCATGTTCCGCAAGCACGTGATCAGGTCGGCCGTGTGGGGAGGGGTGCTCGTGCTCGTGCTCGCCGGCTGCTCGGCGCCCGCCGCCGAGCCCGAGGAGGAGCCGTCCGAGTCGGAGTCCTCGGAGCCCATGACCTCGCCCGACGAGATGACCGGCGACGGCACGACCCTCATGGTGGCCGAGTCGCCGCTCGGCGAGATCGTCGTCGACGGCGAGGGCATGACCGTCTACATGTTCGACCAGGACACCCAGGGCGCCGGGGTCAGCACCTGCGAGGGGCAGTGCGCCGAGAACTGGCCTGCCGTGACCGTCGAGGGCGACCTGCCGGAGGTGGAGGGCGTCACCGGCGAGGTGGGCACCATCGAGGGCGTCGACGGCGAGACGCAGGTGACGCTGAACGGCTGGCCGCTCTACTACTTCGCGGGCGATGCCGCAGCCGGGGACGTGAACGGCCAGGGCGTCAACGACGTGTGGTGGGTGCTGTCTCCCGCGGGTGAGCGGATGGCCGAGTAGCGGACGGCCGCGCGCTGGCGGGGCGGTTCCCGCCAGCGCGCGGATCGTCAGCGCTCGCGCACGGGCTCGGGCGCTGACGGCTCGTCGGTCACGGGTCGGCGGCCCATGACCATCGCGAACAGCGCACCCGACAGGTTGTGCCAGACGGAGAACACCGCCGCGGGCAGCGCCGCGAGCGGCGAGAAGTGCGCGGCCGCGAGCGATGCGGCCAGCCCGGAGTTCTGCATTCCGACCTCGATCGAGATCGCGCGCCGCTCGCGCTGGGTCATCCCGAGCGCGATCGCGGCGAGGTAGCCGAGCAGGAGCCCCAGGCCGTTGTGCAGCACGACCGCGAGGAACACGATGAGGCCGGCCTGGACGATCCGATCCGCGCTGCCCGCCACGACGGCCGCGACGATGAGCGAGATCGCGATCGTGGAGAGCCACGGGAACCATGCCTGCACGCGCTCCACGAACGCGCGCAGGAAGAGGCGCACGACGAGGCCGGCGATGATCGGCAGCAGGACGGTCTGCAGGATCGACACCATCATCGAGCCGAACGGCACCTCGAGGAACGTGCCGGCGAGCCACAGGGTGAGCAGCGGGGTCATGATCGGCGCGAGCAGCGTCGAGCACGTCGTCACGGTGACCGACAGCGCCGTGTCGCCGCGTGACAGGTAGGTCACGACGTTCGACGCCGTTCCGCCCGGGGCGCAGCCGACGAGGATGACGCCCGCCGCGAGCTCGGGCGGGAGGCCGAGCGCGAAGGCGATGAGCCACGCGGTCAGCGGCATGATGAGGTACTGCAGCACGACCCCCACCAGGACCATCCACGGGCGCTTCGCGATGCGCGCGAAGTCGGGGAGCGTCAGGGTGAGGCCCATGCAGAACATGATGAATCCGAGCAGCCACGGCACTGCGGGCCCGAGCACGGGCGCGGCCCCCGGCAGGAGGAATCCGACCACCCCGGCCACCAGCACGAGGATCGGGAAGACCGTGACCGCGCGCCGCGCGGCGCGATCAGGGGCGGAGGAGTCGGATGCAGTCGGCTGGCTCATCCGATCAAATCTGCCATATCCAGGTGAGCCACCTGTGCGTCTGCTGAGCATGTTGCTACGCTCGCTCGATACTGAGATGGCGTGACAACCGCCCAGTGAAGGGATACAGAATGTCTCGCACGAACACGGCCGGCGCCGTTCCGGCACGCGAGGTGTGGACCGGTCAGATCGGCTTCATCCTCGCCGCGCTCGGGTCGGCTGTCGGCCTCGGAAATATCTGGCGCTTCCCCGGCGTCGCCTACGAGAACGGGGGAGGAGCCTTCCTCATCCCGTATCTCGTCGCGCTGCTGACCGCCGGCATCCCCATCCTCTTCCTCGACTACGCGATCGGGCACCGCTTCCGCGGTTCCGCCCCGCTCGCCTTCCGACGCCTCGCGGGGCGCGTGGGCGAGAGCATCGGCTGGTTCCAGGTGATGATCTGCGTCTTCATCTGCATCTACTACACCGCCGTGCTCGCCTGGGCCTCGAGCTACTTCGTCTTCTCGTGGGATCTGCGCTGGGGGTCCGATCCCACCGCGTTCTTCGTCGGGGAATACCTGCAGGTGGCGGCAGAGCCGATCACCTTCGAGTTCGTTCCCGGTGTGCTGATCCCGCTCGTCCTCATGTGGGTGGTCGCTCTCGTGGTGCTCGGCGCGGGCGTCGTGAAGGGCGTCCAGCGCGCGAACGTCATCTTCATCCCTCTGCTCGTGATCGGGTTCCTGATCCTCGTCGTTCGCGCCCTGTTCCTCCCCGGCGCGATCGACGGGCTCACGGCGTTCTTCACGCCGGATTTCGCGGCGCTCGCCGACCCATCCGTGTGGATCGCGGCGTACAGCCAGATCTTCTTCTCGCTGTCCATCGCCTTCGGCATCATGGTCACGTACGCGTCCTACCGCCGCCGGCGTGTCAACCTCACCACTCCCGGCCTCGTCGTCGCGTTCGGCAACTCGTCGTTCGAGCTGCTGGCGGGAATCGGCGTCTTCGCGACGCTCGGGTTCTTCGCGTTCGAGCAGGGCATCCCGGTGGCGGAGCTCGAGGGGCTGACCGGCGTCGCGCTGTCGTTCATGACCTTCCCCGCGATCGTCTCGCAGATGCCGGGCGGCGAGTGGTTCGGCGCCCTCTTCTTCGGCGCACTCGTGCTCGCCGGCCTCACCTCGCTCATCTCGATCCTCGAGGTGATCATCGCGGCCGTGCGAGACAAGTTCGGCCTCACGCGCTCGCAGGTCGTCTACGGTCTGGGGGGAGTGCTCGCGGTCGTCTCGATCCTGCTCTTCTCGACCACGTCCGGCCTCACCGCGCTCGACACGGTCGACAACTGGGCGAACAACATCGGCATCGTGGCCTCGGCGATCATCGTCTCGATCGTCGTGCTGTGGGTGCGTCGAGCCGGCCCCGAGCTCGCGTCGCACCTGAGCACCCTGTCGACCTTCAAGGTCGGCCGCGTGTGGCTCTTCCTCGTCTCGATCGTCGCGCCCGTGGTCCTCGCCTACATGCTCGTCTCGAAGATCGTGGAGCTGCTCGTCGACGGATACAGCGGCTACCCCGTGACCTACCTGGGAATCGTCGGCTGGGGATCGGTCGCCATCATGGTCGTCGGGGCGATCGCGCTCACGGGCGCACGGTGGCGCCATGATCCGGAGAAGTTCGAGCCGTGGCCGGCGACGGACGCCGTGTCGCTGAAGGGAGACCTGCGATGACCGCCATCGCGACGCTGTTCTTCATCATCGCCGCCGTCCTCATCTGGGGCGGGCTCGTCGCGAGCATCGTCTTCCTCTCGTCGAAGCCCGAGGTGCCGGCGTATCCGGACGGCGCTGTCGACGACGAGGGCGATGACTGACGCTCCGGAGCCCGGGTCCTCTCGCGGGCGTAGCATGGTCGGCATGTCCACGACCGAGGAGACCAGGGCGACGCCGCTCGTCCCGCTGCTGACCGCGTCCGCGGAGGACGCCCCCGCGTGCGCCGACGGCGCGTGCAGCTGGCCGGGTGCGCAGTCGTCCTGACCTGAGCGCACAAGAGGAGAGGGAGCTCAGTGGCCGTGGCCGCCGGGCATGCCCTCCTGCTCCTCGGGCTTGCGCACGAAGAACGACAGCGCGACCGAGACGAGCGAGATGATCGCCGCGATGAGGAAGGCCGTCCGCGCGCCGGGGGCGCCGGCTGCGGCTGCGGGCACGCCCGCCTCCTCGCCCGCATGGAGGATGCTCGAGTAGGTCGCGATGAGGATCGCGACGCCCGCCGCGCCGGCGACCTGCTGCAGCGTGTTGAGCACGGCAGAGCCATGCGAGTAGAGGTGGCGCTCGAGCGATCCGAGCGAGGCCGAGAACAGCGGCGTGAACGACATCGCCATGCCGACGGACATGGCCGTCTGCACCGCCATGAGCAGCCCCCACGGGGTGTGCTCGCTCACCGTCGCGTACACGAAGATCGCGGCAGCCACGATGATCGTGCCGGGCACGAGCAGCGTGCGCGGGCCCTTCGCGTCGTAGATCCGGCCCATGATCGGCCCGAGGAGGCCCATGAGCACGGAGCCCGGGAGGAGGATGAGGCCCGACTGCAGCGCGTCGAGGCCCACGACGTTCTGCAGGTAGAGCGGCAGCAGGGTGAGCGAGCCGAACATCGTGAGGGCGATGAGCGCCATGATCACGATGGAGATCGTGAAGTTGCGCGACTGGAACACGCGCAGATCGAGCAGCGCGTCGTCGATGCGCTGCAGCTTGAGCTGACGCATCACGAAGACCGCGAGCATGACCAGGCCGACGACGAGCGCGATGGCTCCCGACGCGACCGGCGAGATGCTCGCGCCGCCGTCTGCTGCCGCGCCGTGGGCGCCCCCGCCGAACTGGCTGAGGCCGTACACGATCCCGCCGAAGGCGATCGCCGACATGATGACCGACGGCACGTCGATCGGCGCCTTGCGCGTCTCGCCGAGGTTGGTCATCCACTTCGCGCCGATGAGGAGCGACGCGAGCGCGATCGGCAGCACGATCCCGAAGATCCAGCGCCAGCTGAGCGTCGTCAGGATCGCGCCCGACAGGGTCGGGCCGATCGCCGGTGCGAGCGAGATGACCATCCCCACGCGCCCCATCATGCGGCCGCGGGACTGCGGCGGGACGACGTTCATCATCGTCGTCATGAGCAGCGGCATCATGATGCCCGTGCCGGCGGCCTGGATCACGCGTCCGAGGAGGAGCACGACGAAGCCGGGCGCGATGAGGCACACGAGCGTTCCGAGCGAGAACGCGATCATCGCCGCGAGGAAGATCTGGCGCGTCGTGAAGCGCTGGAGCAGGAAGCCGGTCGTCGGGATGACGACGGCCATCGTGAGCATGAAGGCGCTCGTGAGCCACTGGCCCAGCTCGGGCGCGAGCCCGAGGTCCGCATTGAGGTGCGGGATGGCGATGCCCATCGTCGTCTCGTTGAGGATCGCCGTGAAGGCTGCGATCAGCAGCAGCCAGATGACGCGCATGCCCTTCGGATCGATCTCCTGCTGCTGTGCGCGGATGGCGCCGGTGTCGGTAGACGTCATGAGACTCCTGGAGAGAGAAGAGGAAGGCCGGAGGCGGAGGGGAGAAGGGTCTCCGCGCGAACGTTACAGCTTAACGGCGACATTCCCGTTGCCATTCCCGATCCGATCGGATCCACCCGCTCCGAGCATATGTATGCTCTTTGACATGAGTATGGGGCGGGGCATGGGCGGGCGCGGCGGCGGCAAGCCGATCGACGAGGCGGCGCAGCGGAGACTGAACGCGCAGGCGCCGCGCGTGCCCGGACTCGGGCGCCGCGTCGTGGCGCTCTTCCGCCCGTATCGCGGTCGCATCGCCGCGACCGCCGTCCTCGTGATCGTCGGCGCGGCGCTCGGCGTCGTGCCGCCCCTCGTCATCCAGCGGGTGTTCGACGACGCGCTCTTCCCCGTCGACGGCGGGCCCGTCGACATCCCGCTCCTCGTGCGCCTCGTCGCCCTCATGATCGGCCTCTACCTCCTGAGCGCGATCGTCGGCGTCGCGCAGACGTGGTTCACCTCCAACGTCGGCAACCGCGTGACGGGCGACCTGCGCGTCCGGATGTTCGATCACCTCCAGGCGATGGAGCTCGGCTTCTTCACGCGCACGAAGACGGGCATCATCCAGTCGCGCCTGCAGAACGATGTGGGCGGCGTCTCGAGCGTCCTGACGAACACCTTCACGAGCATCCTCGGGAACACCGTGACGGTCATCGCGTCGCTCGTCGCGATGATCCTCATCGACTGGCGGCTGACCCTGATCGCCCTCGTCATCATGCCGGTGCTCGTCGTCGTGCAGCGTCGCGTGGGCCAGGTGCGCGCACGCATCGCGGCGCAGACGCAGCAGTCGCTGTCCGAGCTGACCGCGATCACGCAGGAGACGCTGAGCGTCTCGGGCATCCTCCTGTCGAAGTCGTTCAACCGTCAGCGCACGGAGTCCGCTCGCTACGCCGAGGAGAACGCCAACCAGATCGGCCTGCAGATCCGCCAGGCGATGACGGGGCAGGGGTTCTTCGCGGTCGTGCACGTGCTCATGGCCTCCGTGCCCGCGGTCATCTACCTCGTCGCGGGCTTCCTCGTCGCGGGCGACGCCGGGATGATCACGGCAGGCACGATCGTCGCCTTCACGAACGTGCAGGCACGGCTGCTGCAGCCGCTCACGAGCCTCATGCGGGTCGCGCTCGACGTGCAGACATCGTTCGCGCTCTTCGCGCGCATCTTCGAGTACCTCGACCTGAAGCCCGCGATCGCCGACGCGGCCGACGCCGTCGATGTGGAGGACGCCCCGGGCCCGGTCGGCCGCGTCGAGTTCCGCGATGTCTCGTTCCGCTATCCGGACGCGGCGGACGACACCCGCCCGACGCTGCAGGGCGTGTCGTTCGCGGTGGAGCCGGGCGAGCACGTGGCATTCGTCGGCCCGTCGGGCGCAGGCAAGACGACCGTGCTCTACCTCACGCCGCGGTTCTACGAGGCGACGGATGGCCAGGTGCTGTTCGCGGGCGAGGACGTGCGCCGCCTCAGGCAGGAGTCCATCGTCGACCACGTCGGCATCGTGTCGCAGGAGACGTACCTCTTCCACGCGACGGTGCGGGAGAACCTGCGCTATGCGCGCCCGGACGCGACGGACGAGGAGATCGAGGACGCGTGCCGGCAGGCGAACATCCACCACATCATCGCCGGTTTCGAGGACGGGTACGAGACCGTCGTGGGCGAGCGCGGCTACCGTCTGTCGGGCGGTGAGAAGCAGCGCATCGCGATCGCCCGCGTGCTCCTCAAGGACCCGCCCGTGCTCCTCCTCGACGAGGCGACGAGCGCGCTCGATACCGTCTCCGAGCGGATCGTCCAGGAGGCGCTCGAGAATGCGGCGCGCGGCCGGACGACCATCTCGATCGCCCACCGCCTCTCCACCGTCATCGACGCCGACACCATCCACGTCGTGGACGGCGGCCGCATCGTGGAGTCGGGCACGCACGCGCAGCTCGTCGCGGCAGGCGGCCTCTACGCCGAGCTGGCAGCCGAGCAGCTCGCCGCGACCCGCGTCCTGGAGGACTGAAGCCAGGCGGGCTGCCTTGCTCTCATCCGTGCCCGTGTTTGCCTCGATCGGCTGGTGAGAGCAGCGGATGGCGGCCACTCGCG
Source organism: Microbacterium barkeri (assembly GCF_027921765.1). Classification (GTDB taxonomy): domain Bacteria; phylum Actinomycetota; class Actinomycetes; order Actinomycetales; family Microbacteriaceae; genus Microbacterium; species Microbacterium barkeri. The sequence goes on along the minus strand of NZ_BSEJ01000010.1, from coordinate 17,021 downwards.
GCAAGGACCGGTGCGGGCCCCGGCCGTGCCCCGTCACGGTTCGTGCACAGGGGGCGGAGGGCGGCGCGGCGGTGCCGGAGGGTGTGGATGCGCGCACCCGACCACTCCTTCTTGCGCCAGCCTCTCTCCGTGAGCTCCCGACCATCCGATCTCCCGACCCGCCTCCGTGGACGTGCGTTCCGCGTCGCGGACGCACCCGAGGTGTCGCGTCGCCGGTCCCGCGCGTCCGACCTCTGGATTCCCGTGCGGGGCGCACGCCTGCCCATCGACCAGCAGGGGCCGGTGAGCATCTGCCACGCGGTCGCGCTCTCGCTTCCGGCGGGGGCGGCGTTCAGTCACACGACCGCGGCGGTCCTCTGGGGGCTTCCCCTTCCGCTCGGGCAGCAGGCCGAGCGCACCGTGCACGTGACGACCCCGACGGGCACGCGCGCCCGGCGCGGCCGCCTCATCATCGGCCACCAGCGGGAGCTCGCGGCCGACCAGGTCTGGCAGCGACGCGGTCTGCCGCTGACGTCGCCGTCGCGCACCTTCTGCGACCTGTCGGAGATCCTCGACCTCGACGATCTCGTCGCGGTCGGCGATCGCGTCGCCCACGACCACGGCGCGGCCGCCATCGAGGCGGAGCTCGCGCGGCGTCCTCGGAACAGGCAGTCGCGCGTCCTCCGCGAGGCGGTCGCGCTCATCGACAGCCGTGCCGAGTCGCCCAAGGAGACCGAGCTGCGGCTGCTGCTCGTCCGGGCGGGATTCGGGCCCTTCGCGGCGAACTTCGTCGTGCGCGATGCGTCCGGCCGCTTCATCGCGCGCGTGGACCTCGCACTGCCCGCGCAGCGGATCGCCGTCGAATACGAGGGCGACCATCACCGCGATCGGGACCAGTGGCGCCGAGATCTCGCGCGGCGGCGTCGTCTCGAGGCACTCGGCTGGATCTACCTCCCGGTGACCCAGGCCGACCTCTCCGATCCCGCGGACCTCCTCGCGGACCTGCGCGCCGCGGTCGCGCGGCGTGGGTGAGAGGCGACGTCCCTTCGGGCATCTGCCGCGTCCGGCCGGTGAGAGGGGCGGATGGCGGCCACTCGTGGCAAGGACCCGGCCGGAGAACGCGGGAGGTGAGACATGGGGGATGGGGGCTAGGCGCGGTGCAGCGCCTCGACCTCGGCGGCGAACGTGTCGAGGTCGGAGCGGGTGGACGCGTCCGCGATCGCGGAGAGTCGAGGGATGTCCATGCGCAGGATCTGACCCGCCCGGGCACGCTGCGCGGCGCCGTGGCCGGCGAGCACCGCGAGGCCGTCGCGCATCGCGGCGAGGCATGCGCGGAAGACGCGGGGGTCGGCCTCGTGCTGCGTGATCGAGCTCCCGTCGGCGCGCACGCGCCACTGGACGACGACGTCGGGGACCGTGTCGATCGCACGCGCGGCCGTGTACATCCGCTGAGCGATCGCCTGGTCCTCGTAGAGCGCGTTCTCGGGAAACCGCAGGTCGTGCGCACGCCAGAAGTCCGTGCGCGAGACCTTCGACCACGCCACGACGTTCCCGGTGACCTCGGGGTGCGCGTCGAGCGTGACGCCGACGCGCCGCGGGCTCGTCGAGGCGGAGACCCACGGCTGCACCTCTCCCGCCGTGTACGACCCTCCTTCGGGCCACAGGCGCACGTACGCCCCCACCGCGACGTCGCTTCCGGATGTCTCGAGCGACCCGACGAGCGTCTCGAGCGCGCGCGGGAGCATGATGTCGTCGCCGTCGAGGAAGCCCAGGTACGGCGTGTCCACGTGCGCGAGCGCCGTGTTGCGCGCCGCGCCGAGCCCCTTGCGCCGCGGATGCCGGATGACGCGGAAGCGATCGTCGCGCGCGGCGAACTCCTCGAGCACGCGGCCCGTGCCATCGGTCGACGCGTCGTCCACGAGGATCGCGCGCCAGCGGGTCAGGGTCTGCGCGCGCAGCGAGTCGAGCGCCTCGGCGATGTATCCCTCGATGTCGAAGCCCGGGACGACGACGGTCACGAGGGGAGCGGTGGTCACCGGATGAGACTATCGGCGCACGGGGACACCGGGGTCAGACCGCAGCAACCGCAGCGGCGACGGCGTCGGCGACGGCGTCGAGCGAGCCCTGGTGGCGGTGCGCGAGCGTGAAGCGGACCGCGGTCTGCGCCTCCTGGGGCGGGACCCCGAGCGCGACGAGGACGTGCGACGGCTCGTCGCTTCCCGCGGCGCAGGCCGACCCGCTCGACGAGACGACGCCGCGGCGCTCGAGCTCGAGCAGCACGGCCTCGCCGCTCGTGCCCGCGAAGGTGAAGCTCGCCGTGCCGGGGAGGCGCCGGGTCGGATGGCCGGTGAGGCGCGCCGAGGGCACGAGCGCGAGCACTCGTGAGATGAAGGCGTCGCGGATGGCCGCCACGCGCCGAGCGCTGTCGGCGCGCTCGGCGTCGGCGAGCTCGAGCGCCGTCGCGAATCCGACGGCATCCGCGACCGCCTCGGTGCCGCTGCGGCGACCGCGCTGCTGGCCGCCGCCGTGGAGGAGCGGCTCGATCGGGATGCGTCCGCGCACGGCGAGCACGCCGGTGCCGGGCGGTGCCCCGATCTTGTGGCCGGCGAGCGCGATCGCGTCGGCGCCCGTGTCGGCCAGCGGCAGCCATCCCGCCGCCTGCACGGCGTCGAGGTGCAGGGGGACGCGGCGCCCCGCGAGCGCATCGGCGATGCCCCGCGCGTCCTGCACGGTGCCGATCTCGTTGTTGGCGAGCCCGATCGACACGAGCGCGGTGTCGTCGCGGAGGGCTGCGGCGACGTCGTCCGGCCGGACGAGGCCGTCCGCGTCGACGGGGAGGAGGGTCACCTCGAACCCATGGAGGCGGCGGAGGTAATCGGCCGAGGCGAGGATCGACTCGTGCTCGATCGGCGTCGTCACGACGTGCCGTGCACGCGGCGCAGCGCCCAGGGCGATCCCCTTCACCGCGAGGTTGTTCGCCTCGGTTCCGCCCGAGGTGAAGACGATGTCGCCGCGGCGCATCCCGAGCACGGCCGCGACCCTGGCGCGGGCGTCCTCGAGAGCGCGCGCGGCTCGCTCGCCGACCGTGTGGTGGCTCGACGGGTTGCCGAATGCGCGCGTCAGGTGGGGCTCCATGGCCGCGAGCACCTCGGGCCGCACGGGCGTCGTCGCGGCGTTGTCGAGGTAGAGCACGGCTCAGCTCACGCGCATGTCGAGACCGAGATCGAGCGCGCGGGCGGAGTGCGTCAGCGCGCCGACCGAGATGACGTCGACGCCCGTCTCGGCGATGCCCTGCACCGTCCCGAGGTCGACGCCGCCCGACGCCTCGACGATCGCTCGCCCGCCGACGATCCCGACGCCGCGACGGAGGTCGTCGAGAGAGAAGTTGTCGAGCATGATCGTGTCGACTCCGGCCGCGAGCACGGGCTCGATCTGGTCGATGCGATCGACCTCTACCTCGACGTGCGCCGTGTGCGGCAGACGCGCGATGCCCGCGCGGAGGGCGGTCGTCAGGTCGGCGCCGCCGGCCTGGAGCACGGCGAGATGGTTGTCCTTCGCCATGACCGCGTCCGACAGCGAGTGCCGGTGGTTGTGCCCGCCGCCGCAGCGGACGGCGTGCCGCTCGAACGCGCGGAGCCCCGGCGTCGTCTTCCGGGTGTCGACGATCCGCGCGCGCGTGCCCGCCACCTCGGCGACGAATCGCGCCGTGAGCGTCGCGACGCCCGACATCCGCTGGGTGAAGTTCAGGCCGATGCGCTCTGCGGTGAGCACCGCGCGGGCCGGCCCGGCGACGGTCGCGAGCACGTCGCCCGCGGCGAAGGGCGCGCCGTCCGCCACGCGGAGGTCGACCTCGGTCGCGCGATCCGTGAGGGCGAACGCCGCCCGGAAGACCTCGCCGCCGCTGAACACGCCGTCCTCGCGCGCGACGAGCGATGCCTGCGCGTGAGCGGATGCGGGAAGGAACGCCTCGCTCGTGAGGTCTCCCCACGGCGCGTCCTCCTCGAGGGCGGCGCGCACCGCGCGCTCGATCGTCGACGCCGTCAGCATGCGGCACCCGCCGAGACGAGTTCGCGCGCGTGCGCGGAGGCGTCGTCCGTCCGGAAATGCGACCCCACCGAGCCCGGCCGGGCGAGAGCGGCGCTCGCCGCGGCGAGGGCCACGCGCACGAGCCCCGCGTCCTCATGCGCGGCGACCGTCTGCGGACGGGGGAGGGCGTCCTGCCACGCGGCGAGCACCGCCACGGCGTGCGCGAGGCCCGCGCCGTCGCGGAGGAGCCCCACGTGATCCCACATGAGCCGCTGCAGGGCGGCGCGCGAGAAGGTCTGGACGGCGGCGAGCGCCGACGGCGACTCCGGGCCGGGCGCGGAGGGGAGCGCGGGCGCCGCATCGACCTCGCCCGCGAGGATGGCCGCGGCCGCGCGCGCGGCGAAGACCGCGCCCTCGAGAAGGGAGTTGGAAGCGAGGCGGTTGGCGCCGTGCACGCCCGTGCGCGCGCACTCGCCGACGGCGAGGAGGCCGGCCAGGCTCGTGCGCCCGTCGAGGTCGGTCGCGATCCCGCCCATGAGGTAGTGGGCGGCCGGCGCGACGGGGATCGGGTGCGCGGCCCAGTCGAGCCCGCGCCCTGCGAGCGCCCTCGCGATCGTCGGGAAGCGCGCCTCCAGTCGCCGACGGCCGATGCGCGTCGCGTCCAGGAGGACGGGGCGCCCGCCCTGCTCCGCCATCCGCCGGGCGATCGATCGCGCGACGACGTCGCGCGGCGCGAGCTCGCCGTCGGGGTGGTCGTCGAGCACGAAGCGCCGTCCGTCGAGATCGATGAGGTCGGCGCCCTCGCCGCGCACCGCCTCGGAGACGAGGAACGGCGCGCCCTCGGCGAGCACGGTGGGGTGGAACTGCGCGAACTCGAGATCGACGACCGCGGCCCCCGCCCGCAGGGCGGCCGCGATGCCGTCGCCGGTCACGACGTCGGGGTTGGTGGTGCGCGCCCACAGCCGCCCCGCTCCGCCGGTCGCGAGCACGACGGCATCCGCCCGGAGCACCTCCCGGCGCCCGTCGGCGAGCAGCTCGACTCCCGCGACGCGTCCGTCCTCCACGAGGAGCTCGGCGAGGAGCGTCCGCTCGCGAAGGCGGACGCCCGCCTCGAGCGCGGCCGCGATGAGCGCGATCTCGATCGCGAGGCCCGTCGCGTCTCCGCCCGCGTGGAGGATGCGCGGATGCGCGTGCGCGGCCTCGAGTCCTCGCGCCAGGGCGCCCGAGGCGTCTCGGTCGAACGCGACGCCGAGGTCCATGAGCTCGCGCACGCGCGCCGGCCCCTCCGACACGAGCACGTCGACCGCGGCGGGGTCGCACAGTCCGGCGCCCGCGGCGAGCGTGTCGGCCGCGTGGCTCTCGACGCTGTCATCGGGGAAGAGCGCGGCCGCGATGCCGCCCTGCGCGTGCCGCGTGCTGCCGTCGGCCATCCCCGCCTTCGTGACCAGCTGCACATCCGCCCCGCCGCGCGCGAGGTGCAGCGCCGTCGCGAGGCCCGCGACGCCGCTTCCGACGACGATGACCCCGGTCATGCGCGCGCGCCTCCCGTCGGCAGGGGCTTGGCCGCGAGCATCCGCTCGAGCGCGACGCGCGCCGGGTCCGCCACCGCGTCGTCGACGCTGATCCGGTTGACCACGCGCCCCGCGACGAGCTCCTCGAGCACCCACGCGAGGTAGCCGGGGTGGATGCGGTACATCGTCGAGCAGGGGCACACGACGGGGTCGAGGCAGAAGATCGTGTGCTGCGGGTGCTCGGCGGCGAGCCGGCGCACGAGGTTGATCTCGGTGCCGATCGCGAACGTGGTCGGCTCGGTCGCCGCCTCGATCGCCTTGCGGATGTAGTCGGTCGATCCCGCCTCGTCGGCGGCGTCGACGACGGGCATGGGGCACTCCGGATGCACGATGACGCGCACACCCGGATGCGCGGCGCGCGCGGTCTCGATCTGGTCGACCGTGAAGCGGCGGTGCACGGAGCAGAAGCCGTGCCAGAGGATGACCTCGGCGTCGCGCAGCGTCTCCTCGGACGACCCGCCGTACGGCGCGCGAGGGTTCCACAGCGGCATGCGCTCGAGCGGCACGCCCATCGCCTTGGCCGTGTTGCGCCCGAGGTGCTGGTCGGGGAAGAAGAGCACGCGGCGCCCTCGGGCGAACGCCCACTCGAGCACGGTGCGCGCGTTGGACGACGTGCACACGATGCCGCCGTTGCGGCCGACGAAGCCCTTGATCGCCGCGGAGGAGTTCATGTAGGTCACCGGGACGACCGGCACGCGGCCGTCCTCGTCCGGCACGTCGAGCGGGCCGTACACGTCCGCGAGCTGCTCCCAGCACTCCTCGACCTGGTCGACGTCGGCCATGTCGGCCATCGAGCAGCCCGCGGCGAGGTTCGGCAGGATGACGGACTGCTCTGGGCGGGACAGCATGTCGGCGGTCTCGGCCATGAAGTGGACGCCGCAGAAGACGATCGCCTCGGCCTCGGGGTGCGCCTTCGCCGCGCCCGCGAGCTGGAACGAGTCGCCCACGTAGTCGGCGTGCTGCACGACCTCGTCGCGCTGGTAGAAGTGGCCGAGGACCACGACGCGGTCGCCGAGCGCCGCCTTCGCCGCCCGGATGCGATCATGCAGCTCGGCTTCCGGGGCCTCGCGGTAGGCGCGGGGGAGCTCGCCCTGCCGCGGGGCGTCGGTCGGGATCACGTCGCCCATCGAGGCGCCGGGGCCGTAACCGGCGACGGCGTCGAAGCTCCAGGGCCCCGCGGCGAGGTCGGTCGAGCACGTCGAGCCCGCGGCGCCGCCCGAGACGATCGCCTGGATCTCGTGGTCGACGCTCGCGTCGCGGGCGGTGAGGGTGATGCTGGTCGCGGCCATGGGGACCCCTGTTCGTGTCGATTCGACTCTAAGTCGTCGACACCACTTTAAGTCAGGTTGACCACAAAGGCGAGCGGGCTCCTCAGGCCGGTCCGAGCGGTCCGCGATCGGCGAGCTCGACCTCCGAGTTGTAGCGGTACAGCCGCGCCGGGCGATGCTTGCCGGTGCGGAACGACTCGGTCGGGAGGAGCGCCTCGGAGCCCTCGAGGAGGCGGCGGAAGTTCGACGGGTCGAGGCGACGCCCGAGCACGGCCTCGTAGACCTCCCGCAGCTCGGTCAGCGTGAACTCGTCGGGCAGGAGGCCGTGCGCGATCCGGCTGTAGCCGACCTTGTTGCGCAGCCGCCACACGGCGTAGTCGACGATCCGGTTGTGGTCGAAGGCGAGCGCCGGCAGATCGTCCACGTCGAACCACTCGACGTTCTCCGGCGCGTCCTCCGCGGCGCGCTGCGCATCCACGAGGTCCGAGCGCAGGAGCGCCCAGTAGACGACCGACACGACGCGCGTGGGGGAGCGGTCGACGTCGCCGAAGGCGTAGAGCTGCTCGAGGTAGCTCGGGCTGAGCGCGGTCGTCTCGGCGAGCGTGCGGGCGGCGGCGTCGTCGAGCCCCTCCCGCTCGTCGAGCCATCCGCCCGGGAGCGCCCACGCGCCCTCGAACGGCTCCCGCGTGCGGCGCACGAGCGGGATCATGAGCGCGTCGGCCCCGGGCCGCGAGCGCAGCGAGAAGATCACGGTCGAGACGGCGACGCGGATGCCGGCGCTCTCGGTCGCGGAAGGGGAGGTCACCCTTCGAGCGTAGGCGACCCGGCGCGCGGGCCATCGCGGACCCGCTATGCTCGCTCGCAGTGACACGGGGTGTCCCCTTCCGGGACTGAGATCACACCCGTATGCACCTGATCTCGTTAGGACGAGCGGAGGGATGTCGCTGATGAGTGACGCGCACCTGTCGGTATCCGATGGCCCCGGGGCCGTGCTGTCGAGACTGCGCGAGACCGCGCCGCTCGTGCAGTGCATCACGAACTCCGTGGTCGTGAACGTCACGGCCAACGCGCTGCTCGCGGTGGGCGCGGCGCCCGTGATGGCCGACATCCCCGAGGAGGCCGGGGAGTGCGCGGCGTTCGCGTCGGCGCTCCTGGTCAACCTCGGGACGCCGACCGCCGAGCAGCGCGCGGCGATGACCGCCGCGGTCGCCGCGGCACGCGCGTCCGGCACGCCGTGGGTCCTCGACCCCGTGGGCGTGGGCGCCCTCGGCCTGCGCACCGGCGTCGCGCGCGACCTGCTCGCGCACCGGCCCACCGTGATCCGCGGCAACGCCTCGGAGGTGCTCGCGCTCGCGGGCGCCGGCTCGGGCGGGCGCGGGGTCGATGCGGCCGACGAGGTCGATGCGGCGCTCGACGCCGCCCGCGCGCTCGCCGAGCGCACGGGCGCGGTCGTCGCGGTGTCGGGCGCGGTCGACGCGGTCACCGACGGCGCGCGCACGGAGCGCATCGCGGGCGGGAGCGCGCTCCTCACCCGCATGACGGGAGGCGGCTGCTCGCTCGGAGCGGTCGTGGCCGCGTGCGTCGCGGCGGCGGATGGCCCGGATGCCGCGTTCGCGGGCACGATCGCGGCGCACGCCGTCTACGCGGCCGCCTCCGAGCGCGCGGCGGCCGTCGCGACGGGCCCCGGCTCGTTCGCGGTGGCGTTCCTCGACGCGCTCGCGGAGGTCGATGCGGTCGACGTGTCCGCGCCCGAGCGCTTCGCGACGGAGGTGCCGGCATGACCGCGCGACCTCTCGACCTCTCCCTCTACCTCGTCGCGGACGCCGCGACGATCACCGGCCGCTCGCTCGTCGACGTCGTCGCCCAGGCGGTCGACGGAGGGGCATCGACCGTGCAGATCCGCGGCAAGGACCTGTCCGCCGCCGATCTCCTCGCCCTCGTCGAGGCCGCTGCCGCGCATACGCGCGGCCGTGCGACGCTGCTCGTGAACGACCGCGTCGACGTGTACCTCGCGGCACGGGCCGCGGGTGCCGCGGTCGACGGGGTGCACATCGGGCAGACCGACCTGCCGGCCGACCGCGTGCGCGGCCTCGTGGGCGACGACGCGATCATCGGCCTGAGCGCGAGCCTGCCGCGCCAGCTCGAGGCGCTGCGGCGCCTCCCCGCCGGCACGGTCGACTACCTGGGCGTGGGCGCGGTGCGCGCCACCCCGACGAAGAAGGACCATCCGACCCCGATCGGATGGACCGGATTCGCGGCCTTCGCCGAGCTCGCGCACGAGTTCCCGTGCGTCGCGATCGGCGGCGTCGGCCCGGGCGACGCACGCGACGCGCGGCGCGCGGGCGCCGCCGGGATCGCGGTCGTCCGCGCCATCTGCTCGGCGGAGTTCCCCGCCGCGGCGGCGGCCGCGCTGCGGTTCGAGTGGGCGGACGCCGAGGTCGTCGCATGACCGCCGTGCCGAACATCCTCGCGATCGCCGGCTCCGACCCGTCGGGAGGGGCGGGCATCCAGGCCGACCTCAAGTCGATCGCCGCGTGCGGCGGCTACGGCATGGCCGCGATCACGGCGCTCACCGCCCAGAGCACGCAGGGTGTCTCGGGCGTGCACGTGCCGCCCGCGTCGTTCCTGCGCGAGCAGCTCGACGCGCTCGCGGCCGACATCCGCATCGACGCCGTCAAGATCGGCATGCTCGGCACGGCGGAGATCGTCGCTGTCGTGGCGAACTGGCTGCGGGGTCTCGACACGCGCCCGCCGGTGGTCCTGGATCCCGTCATGATCGCCACGAGCGGGGATCGCCTCATCGACGCCGAGGCCGAGCGCGCGCTGCACGATCTCCTGTCGCTCGCCGACGTCGTGACGCCGAACCTCCCGGAGCTGGCCGTGCTCACCGGTGTCGCGGCCATCGGATCGTGGACGGACGCGCTCGCGCAGGCGGCCGCGCTCGCGCGTCGCCACGGCGTGCTCGTGCTCGCGAAGGGCGGGCACCTCGACGGCCCGGCGTGCCCGGACGCGCTGGTGGGGCCGGATGGCCTCATCGCCGAGTTCTCGGACGCGCGGATCGAGACGACCGCCACGCACGGCACGGGGTGCTCCCTGTCCGCCGCGCTCGCCACGCTCCGCGCGCGCGAGGGCGGCTGGACCTGGGCGGCGCGCCTCGCCCGCGGATGGCTGCGCGACGCGATCGCGTCGGGCTCCGAGCTCGAGGTGGGCCGCCCGGGAGGGCACGGCCCGCTCCACCATCTCGCGGGCCTGTGGCGGACGGGAGGCCTCCCGCGCCGCGACGCCGAGCTCGACGCCTGGTGGGAGGACATCGCGCCGCTGCGCGCCGGCATCGACGACGTGTGGTTCGTGCGCGCGCTCGCGGACGGCTCGCTCGATCGGGACGACTTCGCGCACTACCTCGCGCAGGACTCGCTGTACCTGCGCACGTACGCGCGCGTGCTGAGCCGGGCCGCGGAGCTCGCGCCGACGCTCGAGGAGCAGGCCTTCTGGGCGGCATCCGCGCACAGCTGCCTGGAGACCGAGCTCTCCCTGCACCGCGCCCGGCTGGACGATGCGCCGGCCGACGCCCCGGCGACGCCGTCCGCCGAGACCATGGCGTACCTGGATCATCTGCAGGCGACGGCAGCGGCCGGCGACCACGCGGTGCTCGTCGCCGCGGTGCTCCCGTGCTTCTGGCTCTACCAGGACATCAGCGCGCGCCTCGCGGCCGCGAATCGCCCGGGCCATCCGTATGCCGACTGGCTCGAGATGTACGCATCCGACGCGTTCGACCTCGCCACGCGCGAGGCCATCCGCTGGACGCAGGAGCACGCCAGGGCCGCGGACGACGCGCGCCTCGCGCGCATGCGCACGGCCTTCGACGTGTCGGCCCGGCACGAGCTCGCGTTCTTCGCTCAGCGGCGCGATGCCGTCGCGCGGGAGCAGTCGCGGGCGGGTGCGGTCGCCGGGTAGGATCGGCACACACAACTGAACGACCGTCCACCCGTCACGGGAGAATGCCGCGCTCGCGCGGCTGCCGTAGGAGCAACCCCTCCCGGAATCTCTCAGGCCCACGTACCGTGGCGGCAGGTCACTCTGGAAAGCGGCGCACACGCGCCCGCCGACGGGGCAAGCGGAGCTGCGGCGCCGCGGAAACTCTCAGGCCTATGACAGAGCGGGAGGAACTCGGCGCACCCTCACGGCGAGGGTGCCGAAGACGGGAGTTCCTCGATGGTGCACACGACAGACGACGACGTCGGCCGTGCCGGAACCGCCCTCGGCGACCGGGCGCCGTTCGTCGGGGTCTTCGACCTCTTCACGATCGGCATCGGGCCGTCGAGCTCGCACACCGTGGGGCCGATGCGCGCGGCCGCGGCGTTCGCCGACGAGCTCGCCGAGCGGATCCCGCTCGTCGCGGCCCTCGAGGTCGAGCTGTTCGGCTCGCTCGCCGCCACGGGCGCCGGCCACGGGACGCTCACGGCCGTGCTCGTCGGCCTCGAGGGGTGTCGCCCTGACGTCGTGCGGGCCGACGAGGTGTCCGCTCGCGCGGCGCGCATCGAGCGCGACGGCGTCGTCCGCCTGGGCGGCACGGGGTCCGTCCCGCTGCGTGCGCGCGACATCCGCCTCGCGCCGCTCACCGTGCTCGCCCGCCACACGAACGCGCTGCGCTTCACGGCGAGGGATGCCGCGGGTCGCACGCTCGCGCACGGCACGTGGTACTCGGTCGGCGGCGGATTCATCGTCCGCGAGGGCGAGGAGGCCGCGGCGACCGAGACGCCCGTTCCGCATCCGTTCTCGACCGCGTCGGAGCTGCTCGCGATCTGCGCGGCCGAGCAGGCGGGCATCGCCGAGATCGCGCTGCGCAACGAGTGCGCGCTGCGGTCCGCGCATGACGTCCGCGAGGGGCTCCTGCGGATCCGCGACGCGATGGACGAGTGCGTGGCGGCCGGCACGCGCGCCGACGGAGAGCTGCCAGGGGGCCTGCGCGTCCGTCGTCGCGCTCCGCAGTGGCACGCACGGCTTCTCCAGGAGGACCCCGACCGCAGCCCCGCGTACGCCCAGGAGTGGGTGAACCTCGTCGCGCTCGCCGTGAACGAGGAGAACGCGGCGGGCGGGCGGGTCGTCACCGCGCCGACGAACGGCGCCGCGGGCATCATCCCCGCCGTGCTGCACTACGCGACGCACTACACGCCCGCGGTCGCCGCGGGGAGGCACCGCGACGATGTGGCCGTCGAGTTCCTGGTGACGGCCGCGGCGATCGGCTCGATCTACAAGGCGCGTGCCTCGATCTCGGGCGCCGAGGTCGGCTGCCAGGGCGAGGTCGGCTCGGCGTCGTCGATGGCGGCGGGCGCTCTCGCCGCCGTGCTCGGCGGCACGCCGGAGCAGGTCGAGAACGCGGCCGAGATCGCGATGGAGCACAACCTCGGTCTCACGTGCGACCCGGTGGGCGGCCTCGTGCAGATCCCGTGCATCGAGCGCAACGCGATCGCCTCCGGAAAGGCGGTCAATGCCGCCAAGATGGCCATGTGGGGCGACGGGACGCACCGCGTCTCGCTCGACGCCGTCATCGAGACCATGCGGCAGACCGGCCGCGACATGAGCGACAAGTACAAGGAGACCGCGAGGGGCGGCCTGGCCGTCAACGTGGTCGAATGCTGAGGAGAACCGCGTGAGCACAGACGAATCGACCGCCTCCGCCTCGGAGGGCCTGCGGCGGTCGCCGCTGCAGGCGGAGCACGAGGCGCAGGGAGCGTCGTTCACCGACTTCGGCGGGTGGTGGATGCCCGTGCGCTACACGTCGGATCTCGCCGAGCATCGCGCCGTGCGCGAGGCGGCAGGGCTGTTCGACATCTCGCACATGGGCGAGATCCTCGTGCGCGGCGCGGGCGCCGGCGCGTTCCTCGACTACGCTCTCGCCGGGCGGCTGTCGGCCGTCGCGGTCGGCCGCGCGAAGTACACGATGATGCTCGCTGAGGACGGCGGCATCATCGACGACCTCGTCGTGTACCGGCTCTCCGACGACGAGTTCCTCATCATCGCCAACGCGGGCAACCGCCGCACCGTCGCCGCCGAGGTGTCGGCGCGCATCGCGGGCTTCGACGCCGACCTCGAGGACGCCTCCGATCGCCTCGCGCTCATCGCCCTGCAGGGGCCGCGCGCCCAGGCCATCCTCGAGAGCGCGCCCGAGGTGGGCGGCTTCGGCCTGCCGCTCGACGAGCTGCGCAACTACGCCTGGACCGACGCGGAGTTCGCGGGCACGCCGCTGCTCGTCGCGCGCACCGGCTACACGGGGGAGGACGGCTTCGAGCTCTGCATCGACGCCGACCGCGCCGTCGACCTGTGGCGCGCGCTGCTCGCGGCCGGAGCGCCCCACGGCCTCGTGCCGGCCGGACTCGCCGCGCGAGACACGCTGCGGCTCGAGGCGGGCATGCCCCTGTACGGGCACGAGCTCGCGCGCGACATCTTCCCGTCGCAGGCCGGGCTCGGCCGCGTCGTCGCCGCCGACAAGGGCGACTTCGTGGGCGCGCGGTCGCTCGACGCGCGGCCGGGCGAGCGCGTGCTCGTCGGCCTCACGATGGAGGGCCGCCGCGCCGGACGCGCCGGCTACGGCGTGTTCCGCGGCGACCACCAGGTCGGCGAGATCACGAGCGGCGCGCTCAGCCCGACCCTCGGCCATCCGATCGCCCTCGCGTACGTCGACCAGGAGGCCAGCGACGCTGACGACCTGACCGTCGACGTCCGCGGCACCCGCATCCCCGCCACCCCGACCACCCCGCCCTTCTACCGGAGGAAGAAATGACCGACCTCAACGCGCTGCTCTACACCGCCGAGCACGAGTGGATCCGCATCGACGGCGACATCGCCACGATCGGCGTCACCGACTACGCCGCCGAGCAGCTCGGCGACGTCGTCTTCGTTGACCTGCCCGCCGCCGACGCGTCCGTCGCCTCGGGCCAGGTCATGGGCGAGATCGAGTCCACCAAGTCCGTGTCCGAGCTGTACGCGCCCGTCGACGGGACGGTCGTCGAGGTCAACAGCGCGGTCGACGAGAACCCCGGGCTCGTGAACGAGTCGCCGTTCGAGGACGCGTGGCTCGTCCGCGTCCGCGTGACCGGCGACGTCGACGGCCTCCTCGATCGCGCCGCCTACGCCGCGCTCACGGGTGCCGAGGCGTGAGCGCCGCTGGCTTCGGAGCGTACGCCGCGCGCCACATCGGCACGACCGGCGCCGACCAGGAGCGGATGGCGGAGGTCATCGGCTTCGACGGCAGGGTCGACGCCGTCCTGTCGGCGGCCGTGCCCGCGGTCATCCGCGATCTCGGCTCCGCGGGCTCGGCAATCCCGCGCGAGGGCGTGTCGGAGGCGGCGGCGCTCGCCGAGCTCCGCTCGCTCGCCACGCGCAACCGGGTGCTGGCCCCCATGATCGGGCTCGGCTACAGCGACACCCTCACGCCGTCGGTCATCCAGCGGAACGTGCTCGAGAACCCGTCCTGGTACACGGCGTACACGCCCTACCAGCCCGAGATCTCGCAGGGGCGCCTCGAGGCGCTGCTCAACTTCCAGACGATGGTCGCCGACCTCGCGGGGCTCCCGGTCGCGAACGCGTCGATGCTCGACGAGGCGACCGCCGCCGTCGAGGGCATGCTCGTGGCGCGCCGCGCGGTGCGCGGCGGCTCCGACGTGTTCGTCGTCGACGCCGACGCGCTCCCGCAGACGAAGGACGTGCTCCGCGTGCGCGCCGAGGCCGTGGGCATCGAGGTCGTGGAGCTCGACCTCGCGGGCGGCGCGGCGCTGCCCGAGTCGCTCTTCGGCGCGCTCATCCAGTACCCGGGCGCGTCGGGTCGCATCTGGAACCCGCAGGGCGTCATCGACGCCGTGCACGTCGCGGGCGGCCAGGCCGTCGTCGCGGCCGACCTGCTCGCGCTCACCCTCATCGCGTCGCCGGGCTCGCTCGGCGCCGACATCGTCGTGGGGTCGTCGCAGCGCTTCGGCGTGCCGCTCGGGTTCGGCGGCCCGCACGCGGGATTCATGGTCGTGCGCCAGGGCCTCGAGCGCCAGCTCCCGGGCCGGCTCGTAGGCGTCTCGAAGGACGCGGACGGGCAGCTCGCGTACCGTCTCGCCCTCCAGACGCGCGAGCAGCACATCCGCCGTGAGAAGGCGACGAGCAACATCTGCACCGCGCAGGTGCTCCTCGCCGTCATGGCGGCGATGTACGCCGTCTACCACGGGCCCGACGGTCTCCGGGAGATCGCGACCCGCGTGCATGAGAAGGCCGCCCAGCTGCGCGGATGGCTCGAGGACGCGGGCGCCGACGTGGTCGACGGTGCGTTCTTCGACACGCTCCGCGTGCGCGTGCCGGGCCGCGCAGACGCCGTCGTGGCGGCGGCGCACGACGCCGGCGTGCTCCTGCACCGCGTCGACGCCGACACCGTCGGCATCTCGGTGGGCGAGGCGACGACGTCGACGGAGCTCGCCGCGGTCGCTGGCGCCTTCGGAGGCGCGCGCGGCGAGGGGGCGGGCGCCGTCGCGATCCCGCAGGAGCTCGTCCGGACGGAGCCCTTCCTCACGCACCCCGTGTTCTCGAGCCACCGCTCCGAGACGGCGATGATGCGCTACCTCAAGCGCCTCGCCGACAAGGACTACGCGCTCGACCGCGGCATGATCCCGCTCGGCTCGTGCACGATGAAGCTCAATGCCGCGACCGCCATGGCCGCGATCACGTGGCCGGAGTTCGGGCGCATCCACCCGTTCGCGCCGCGGGAGGACGTGACCGGATACCTCGAGCTCATCGATCAGCTCGAGGGCTGGCTCGCCGATCTCACCGGGTACGACGCCGTCTCGCTCCAGCCGAACGCCGGGTCGCAGGGCGAGCTCGCCGGCCTCCTCGCCATCCGCGGGTACCACCGCTCGCGTGGCGATGTGCACCGCGACGTGTGCCTCATCCCGTCCTCCGCGCACGGCACGAACGCGGCGTCCGCCGTGCTCGCGGGCATGCGGGTGGTCGTCGTCGCGTGCGACGAGGCCGGCAACGTCGACCTCGACGACCTGCGTGCGAAGATCGCGCAGCACGCCGATGCGCTCGCCGCGCTCATGATCACGTACCCGTCGACGCACGGGGTGTACGAGCACGACGTGCTCGACATCACCGCGGCCGTCCACGACGCGGGCGGCCAGGTCTACATCGACGGCGCGAACCTGAACGCGCTGCTCGGGCACGCGCGGTTCGGCGACCTCGGCGGCGACGTCTCGCACCTCAACCTGCACAAGACGTTCGCGATCCCGCACGGCGGCGGCGGGCCGGGCGTCGGCCCGGTCGCGGCGAAGGCGCATCTCGCGCCGTTCCTGCCCTCGCACGCCCTCGCGCAGGGCGACGGCGACACGGAGGGGATCGGCCCTGTGTCGGCCGCGCCGTACGGGTCGGCCGGCATCCTGCCGATCTCGTGGGCGTACGTGCGCATGATGGGCCTCGAGGGGCTCACGCAGGCCACCGACGCGGCGGTCGTGGCGGCGAACTACGTCGCCGCGCGCCTCGCCGACCACTATCCCGTGCTCTACACGGGCGAGCAGGGCCGCGTCGCGCACGAGTGCATCCTCGATCTCCGGCCGCTCAAGGCCGAGACCGGGGTGAGCGTGGACGACGTCGCCAAGCGCCTCATCGACTACGGCTTCCATGCGCCCACCATGTCGTTCCCGGTGGCGGGCACGCTCATGGTCGAGCCGACCGAGTCGGAGGACCTCGCCGAGCTCGACCGCTTCGTCGACGCGATGATCGCCATCCGCGCCGAGGCGCAGCGCGTGGGCGCGGGGGAGTGGCCCCTGGCGGACAACCCGCTCGTGAACGCCCCGCACACCGCCGCGGCCGCGATCGCCGGCGAGTGGGATCATCCGTACACGCGCGAGACCGCGGTCTACCCCGCGGGAGTCGGCTCGGCGAAGTACTGGCCGCCCGTGCGCCGCATCGACCAGGCCTACGGCGACCGCAACCTCGTGTGCGCCTGCCCGCCGATCGAGGCGTTCGCCTAGGAGCGCCGGTCGTCGAGACTAGTGCCCGTCGTCGAGGCTAGCGCTCCCCGCGCCGGTCTCGACGACGGGCACTAGTTGTACTGCCCAGCCAGGTTGTTTGAGATCCGGCTGATGGGCGGGAGCTTCCCGGTCGCAGTGTGGGGCCTGTGGTGATTGTAGAAGTGCAGCCAGGC